>NZ_BANR01000008.1 GCF_000332975.1 Gordonia aichiensis NBRC 108223
CCGATTATCTGGCTGCAACCGCGCGCGATGGCCTCTGCCATTCCGGGTTTGTCCAAATCCACGGCGGGCTTTGGAATCTCGTGATCGACCCTCAGTCCGGAACACTCGAAGCCGCCATGCTCCGACGACACCCGCCGTCCGCACCGTCCTGAGTTATGAGCGGATGGTCATGCGGCGCCGTACTTCTCAGAACGGTGCATCCTCAGCTGCGTGGCAGGCCGTCGACCATCGAGGTCACCATGGTGCGCCATTGCGTGATGATCGTCTCGAGGTCGAGACCGACGACCTCGGTCAGGTGCTTGACGGCGGTGGCGCCGAGCGGCGTGAGCAGTGCGATCGCCGTCACCTCGACTGGATCCGGGAAACCCAACTGCCGCAGCAGGATCTGGATATGCATACTCGATGCGCGGGACACGGGATGGCTCCAGAACTCGGTGCCCGGTAGGTCTGCCTCGAGCAGGATGTCGAGGTGCGCCGCGTTCATCTTCAACCGCGCGGCGCCGTAGGCGAGGAGTCGTTCGAGGGGGTCGGCGCCCGGTCCGAGTGGCGCGGGGCCAGAGAGATAGGACTGCTGTAGCTCCGATTCGGAGTGGTCGAGGAGGGCGAACATCAACCCGGTTCGGCTACCGAACCGTCGGAACACGGTGCCCTTACCGACGCCTGCCTCGCGCGCGACCGCATCCATGGTGACCGCGGCGGCGCCGTGATTGTCGATCAGGTTTTTCGCTGCGGCCAGCAGCAATCGCCGATTACGTGCCGCGTCAGCGCGTTCGACGCTGTCGGGTTGGGTCAACTGCAGTGACCGTGGTCCTCCCTCGACCTCTTTACGCATGTGATGAGCCTAACGGTTGACGGATCCGCGCTGCGGAGCGAATCTCGGTGGAACAAATCGGACCACGGTCCGGTTTTACCCAACAAGTGTAGCGCCATGAAAAGGAGAAGTCTCGTGCCAGATCACGACATCACAGCACAGAACGCCAAGGTCACCGTCGCCGTGTTGGTCGGCAGCCTGAGGTCGGCATCGATCAACAAGCAGCTCGCCGAATCCGTGGTTCGTAATGCCCCCGCCGGTGTTGAATTCTCGGTGGTCGAGAACATCGGCCGTGTGCCGTTCTACAACGAAGACGTCGACTACGCGCCGGGTTCGACGGACGGCGTACTCGATCCCGAGGTCGTCGCGCTTCGGGAGCGGGTCGCCGCGGCTGATGCCGTGTTGATCGTCACGCCCGAGTACAACGGCTCGGCCCCTGCGGTGTTGAAGAACGCCATCGACTGGTTGTCCCGCCCGTACGGAACCGGCGCGCTGACCGGCAAGCCGGTCGGTGTCATCGGGGTCGCGCTTGGCCGTTTCGGAGGGACGTGGTCGCGTGAGGACATCCGCAAGTCGGTGAAGATCGCGGGTGGACAGGTCGTCGAGGAGGTGGAGTTCGGAGTGTCCGGAAGCCAGCTCGACGACTCGGGCCGACTTCCCGCCGAGGTCATCGGCGGTGCCGTCGACGCCGTGCGCGTACTGGGATCCGAGGTCGCGGTATCGGTATGAGGTAGTGATCGGTGAGGGTCTGTTGCGGCCGCCTGTGTCGGAAGAATCACAAAAGTGTGAGTTCCGAGCCGGGCGGCCGTCGCGTTTCGCAAGGCGACACGCCGGAGTTCACGATCGCGTAGGCCCGCGACCTGCGACTTTCATCGATGTCATTACAAGTTCTAGTGGTGCAACCAAATGTCAGACACAAGGTGTAGTGTTTGGAACACCAGCAAGGCCGACGACGAGGATCGCTTGCAACCCTCCGAGACGGCGGTGAGGTCGGTGACCTAGATCACTATCTTCACTCTGGAGAATCACTTGAGGCAGTACGACGTCACCACGACCGAGGAGCAATCTGATGGCCATCACCGTCTACACCAAGCCGGCCTGCGTGCAGTGCAATGCCACCTACAAGGCTCTCGACAAGCAGGGCATCGAGTACGAGGTCGTCGACATCACCCAGGATGCAGACGCTCGTGACTACGTCATGGCTCTCGGGTACCTGCAGGCGCCCGTCGTCGTCGCCGACGACGAGCACTGGTCGGGCTTCCGTCTCGACCGCATCAAAGCGTTGGCAACACGCGCAGCCTGAAGCCTTCGCATCACGATCCGAAGGGGAAGCCGGATCGAATGTCTCTCACAACATCGTCTTTTGAATCATCGTCTCTTGAATCACCATCTCTCACGTCACAGCCGTCTCGAACGTCTCCGTCTCTCGAGTCACCGCTGATCGTCTATTTCTCATCGGTGTCGGAGAACACTCATCGGTTCGTCGAGAAGCTGGGAATGCGCGCGGCGCGTATCCCGGTTCTCGACGGCGAGCGGTCCGGAGGTGCGGTATTCGAGGTCGACGAACCCTACGTCCTGATCTGTCCTACCTACGGCGGCGGCAAACCGTCGTCGACGGGAGGCAACGGTTTCGTGCCGAAGCAGGTCATCAAGTTCCTGAACAACACACACAATCGTTCGCTGATCCGTGGCGTCATTGCCGCGGGGAATACGAACTTCGGCGAGGAGTACTGTCTCGCCGGCGACATCATCTCGCGTAAGTGCTCGGTTCCGTATCTCTACCGATTCGAGCTCATGGGCACTTCTGACGACGTCGACCGCGTCCGCAGCGGTCTGGCCGACTTCTCGCGCAGCGACGCCTTCGTCGATCCCGAGACGGCAGCCAACGTCCGAGCCTGAGTGTCGGTACCGCCCGCTATCGTCTCGACCATCCGGCAACCTTTCCATCACCTCCACACGCATCCCACACTCCGAGGAGTTACACCGTGTCGCCTACCGCATCCGTCTCGGAAACCACCGTCCCAGACAGCACAACGTCGGCGAGCGTGTCGGGTGTGCACAACGGGCCTGCGGGCCACGACCCGGGCGAGCTCGACTATCACGCGCTCAACGCGATGCTCAACCTGTACGACGTCGACGGGAACATCCAGTTCGAGAAGGACCGCGAGGCTGCGCATCAGTACTTCCTGCAGCACGTCAACCAGAACACGGTGTTCTTCCACGATCTCGACGAGAAGCTCGACTACCTGCTCGAGGAGAACTACTACGAGCCGGAGGTACTCGCGAAGTACGATCGCGAGTTCGTAAAACTGCTCTTCGGGCATGCGTACGGTAAGAAGTTCCGCTTCCCGACGTTCCTCGGCGCGTTCAAGTACTACACGAGCTACACGCTCAAGACCTTCGACGGCAAGCGCTACCTCGAACGTTTCGAGGATCGCGTGTGCATGGTCGCGCTGACGCTCGCCGACGGCGACACGTCGTTGGCGCGCGCGCTGGTGGACGAGATCATCGAGGGGCGCTTCCAGCCGGCGACACCCACCTTCCTCAACTCGGGCAAGAAGCAGCGGGGCGAGCCGGTGAGCTGCTTCTTGCTGCGCATCGAAGACAACATGGAATCCATTGGGCGCGCGATCAATTCGGCGTTGCAGCTGTCCAAGCGCGGCGGCGGTGTTGCGCTTCTGCTGAGCAACATCCGCGAGCACGGCGCACCCATCAAGAAGATCGAGAACCAGAGTTCGGGCGTCATCCCGATCATGAAGCTCCTCGAGGACTCGTTCTCCTACGCCAATCAGCTCGGTGCGCGTCAGGGTGCCGGAGCGGTCTACCTGCACGCCCATCATCCCGACATCTACCGCTTCCTCGACACCAAGCGTGAGAACGCCGACGAGAAGATCCGCATCAAGACGTTGAGCCTCGGCGTGGTCATCCCCGACATCACCTTCCAGCTCGCCAAGAACAACGACGACATGTATCTGTTCAGTCCGTACGATGTCGAGCGCGTCTACGGGGTGCCGTTCGCCGACATCAACGTGACCGACAAGTATCACGAGATGGTCGAGGACCGTCGGATTCGTAAGACCAAGATCAAGGCGCGCGAGTTCTTCCAGACCCTTGCCGAGCTGCAGTTCGAGTCGGGCTATCCCTACATCATGTTCGAGGACACGGTGAATCGGGCCAATCCGATCGACGGGAAGATCACGCACTCGAACCTCTGCTCGGAGATCCTGCAGGTCTCGACACCGTCGACGTACAACGATGATCTCTCGTATTCCAGTGTCGGCAAAGACATCTCGTGCAATCTGGGTTCGCTGAACATCGCCAAGACGATGGACTCGCCCGATATCGGGCAAACCATCGACACGGCGATCCGTGGACTCACCGCAGTGAGCGACCAGACCGCGATCTCGTCGGTGCCGTCGATCGAGAAGGGCAACAACGACTCTCACGCGATCGGTCTCGGCCAGATGAACCTGCACGGATATCTGGCGCGGGAAAGGATCTTCTACGGCAGCGACGAAGGCATCGATTTCACCAATATCTACTTCTATACGGTGCTGTTCCACGCGCTGCGGGCGTCGAACGCCATCGCACGTGAACGCGGACGGTCGTTCGCGGGCTTCGAGAAGTCGAAGTATGCCAGCGGCGAGTTCTTCGACAAGTACACCGATCAGGTGTGGGAGCCCGCGACCGAGCGGGTACGAGAACTGTTCGCTGACGCCGAAATCGACATCCCCACGCAGGACGACTGGCGTGAGCTGAAGGCTGCCGTGCAGCGCGATGGTCTCTACAACCAGAACCTGCAAGCGGTTCCTCCAACGGGATCGATCAGCTACATCAATCATTCGACGAGCTCGATCCACCCGGTCGCGGCGAAGATCGAGATCCGCAAGGAAGGCAAGATCGGCCGCGTCTACTACCCGGCGCCGTACATGACCAACGACAACCTGGACTATTACCAGGATGCGTACGAGATCGGCTACGAGAAGATCATCGACACCTACGCCGCGGCGACCCAGCACGTCGACCAGGGGCTGAGCCTCACCTTGTTCTTCAAGGACACCGCGACCACGCGTGACGTCAACAAGGCGCAGATCTACGCCTGGCGCAAGGGAATCAAGACGCTGTACTACATCCGCCTGCGCCAGATCGCTCTCGAGGGCACCGAGGTGGAGGGCTGCGTCAGCTGCATGCTGTGACAGTCGTCTTCAGTTCCGAATCCCTGGCACAACCTTCTCCCGAGGAGACCCCATGACCTCCACCGAAAGCCACAGCCCCGCCGACGGCGCACCCATCAAGTTGGTGAGCCGGGTCTCGGCCATCAACTGGAACCGAGTGCCCGACGAGAAGGACGCGGAGGTGTGGGACCGCCTGACCGGCAACTTCTGGCTGCCCGAGAAAGTGCCCGTCTCCAACGACATTCCGTCATGGAACACATTGACCGCCTACGAGAAGCAACTCACGATGCGTGTGTTCACCGGTCTCACCCTGCTCGACACCATCCAGGGCACCGTCGGCGCCGTGTCGTTGATCCCCGACGCCACGACGCCGCACGAGGAGGCGGTACTGACCAACATCGCGTTCATGGAGTCGGTACATGCCAAGAGTTACAGCTCGATCTTCTCCACGTTGTGTTCCACCAAGGAGATCGACGAGGCGTTCAGGTGGTCGGAGGAGAACGAGCAACTGCAGCGCAAGGCGCAGATCGTCATGGACTACTACCGTGGCGACGACCCGCTCAAGCGCAAGGTGGCCTCGACGCTGCTCGAATCGTTCCTCTTCTACTCCGGCTTCTACCTTCCGATGTACTGGTCGAGTCGGGCGAAGCTGACCAACACCGCGGACCTCATCCGGTTGATCATCCGCGATGAGGCCGTACACGGCTACTACATCGGGTACAAGTACCAGCGCGGGTTGGAGACCCAAACGCCCGAGCGTCGACAGGAACTCAAGGACTACACCTTCGAGTTGCTGTTCGACCTGTACGACAACGAATCCGACTACACCGAAGCCCTCTACGACGAGGTCGGCCTCACCGAGGACGTCAAGAAGTTCCTGCGATACAACGCGAACAAGGCTCTGATGAATCTCGGCTACGAGGCCATGTTCCCCCGCGACGACATCGACGTGAATCCGGCGATCCTGTCGGCCCTGTCACCGAACGCCGACGAGAACCATGACTTCTTCTCCGGGTCGGGCAGCTCGTATGTCATCGGCAAGGCCGTCAACACAGAAGACGAGGACTGGGACTTCTGACCCGGTGGTCACTCCTGAATGAGTCGGTCGTAGAGGTCGCCCAGTTCGTCGACGGCCTCGGCGATGTCGCCGGGCGCCACACCTGACGCCCGCAATGCCGCCCGCAACGCCGTCCCGTCGAGGTCGATGAGCGGGTTGGTTCGCGGTGGCCGCGGGAGCGGCGGGAGTTGCGCGCGTGTTCCGAAGAAATCGACGCTACTGAATGTGTCGTGGTCGCCGCCGGCCGCGTCGCCGGGGCCTGCCTCACTGAGCGCTGGTGTGCCGTCGCCGAGGGCGTCGAGCAGCGACGGCAGATCGGTTCCCATGATCGTGAACAAGGTGACGGGGGAGCGGTCGATCTCGGCGGCCACTTCGTAGGCGACGGCGAGCACATGAATGCACCGGACGGCCTCGTCCGGGCAGGTGCACTCGGAGGCGACGTCGGCCGACTCTGTGGGGCCGAGCAACTCGCCGACGATCGGAGGTTGCTCGCCCCGCGCCACAGACATCACCTCTGCGACACCGTCGCGATCTCGGAGCAGGGCGGCGACGGTGGCGACGTCGACCGTGCGCATCGAGAGGATCACGTCGAATGGTTCGAGTTGGCTGCCCTCCACCGAGGCGGTCACCTGACCGGGCCGGATCGACAGGCGATGAACGTGGCGGTCGCGAAAGTATCGCCGTGCCTTGCTGATTCGGCGGCTGTCGGCCGACTCGGTGACCGAGCCGGTGCGTGGTCCGCCGTTGCTGTCGGTGATGTCGGTGCGACCCTCGACCACGTCGACGAAGGCGCGCGACCAGCGGGTGACCGCATATCCCCGCACCGGGACGGTGCCCCGACTCATCGTCCGAGCCTCGCTGCCCGTACCGCTTCCGCGTCCGAGGTCATTCGCTGACCGCCTCATCGCGGAGTCGGAAGAGGTCGAACAATTCGTCGTCGGCGAGGTCGCCGATCCAGTTCTCTCCGGCCGAGACCGTCAGGCGCGACAGTTCACGCTTCTTGGCGACCATGTCGTCGATGCGTTCCTCCAACGTGCCAACGCAGACGAATCGTCGGACGTGGACCCGCTGATGCTGTCCGATGCGGTAGGCGCGATCGGTGGCCTGGTCCTCGACGGCGGGATTCCACCAGCGGTCGACGTGGATCACGTGTGTGGCGGCGGTGAGATTGAGCCCGGTACCGCCCGCCTTGAGGGTGGCGACGAGGATCGGGGGCCCATCCGGTGCCGCGTGGTCGAGGGACCGGGGGCCGGTGTCGGTGCTGTGTTGTGCGTCGCCCTGAAAACGGGCGACCATACGGTCGCGTTCGCTGCGTCCGATCCCTCCGTGCAGCAACGGGATCGGGGTCTCGAGCTGTTCGGACAGCCACCCGGCCACCATCTCGCCGAAAGCTGCGAACTGAGTGAATACGAGCGCCTTGTCGCCGTCGGCGACAAGCGTGGTCGCGATGTCGCCGAGCAACTCGATCTTGCCGGAGCGGTGTCGATCCCGCCGCATCATCGGTGAGCCGTCGGCGAGGTAGTGCGCGGGATGGTTACACACCTGTTTGAGTCGCGTCAGCGCGGCGAGGACAGTGCGTCTGCGTAGTGCACGCCGCTGCTTGTCGCGCAGCGCGACCATGAGTTCGTCGATGATCGCCCGGTACAGCGCGGCCTGCTCGACGGTGAGATTGGCGCGCACCGTGATCTCGGTCTTCTCGGGGAGGTCGCTGATGATGGACGGGTCGGTTTTCTCTCTGCGCAGAATGAACGGCCTGGTGGCGCGGTTGAGTCGTCTGACTGCGTCGGGATCCCGATCTCGTTCGATGGGCTCGGCGAAACGGGCTCGGAACGTCGACGCCGAGCCGAGCAGCCCGGGGTTGACGAGATCGATCACCGCGCGAAGATCCTCGAGGCGGTTCTCGACGGGCGTACCGGTCAATGCGAGTCGATGGTGTGCGGGGATGGCGCGCAGCGCTCGGGCGGCCGCGGTGCGGACGTTCTTCACGTGCTGGGCCTCATCGACGACGAGACGCTGCCACGAGCGGGCAGCCAGTAGATCTCGGTCGCGGGTGGCGATCGCGAAGGTGGTGATCACGACGTCGGCGTCGGAGACCGCGGAGGCGAACGCGGCACTGCGCGCCCGGTCAGCACCGTGGTGGACATGGACACGAAGGTGTGGTGCGAAACGGTGCAGCTCGCGAGACCAGTTGCCCACCAACGACATCGGACACACCACCAACGTCGTCACCTGGTTTGTCGACTGTGTGGTCTCTCGCTCGGTGCACAGCAGCGCGATCACCTGGACGGTCTTGCCGAGGCCCATGTCGTCGGCGAGTACGCCCCCGATGCCCAGGGTGCTCAGGTAGACCAACCACTCGAGACCGCGTTGCTGATAGGGGCGCAACTCGGCCAACAGCCCCGACGGTGCGGCCACGGGCGTCGGTCGCAGTGGTGAGCCGTCGGCGACGTCGTCGAGCCAGCCGAGTCCGCGGACGGAGGTGACGGGGACGGGCAGTGTGCCTGCGGTGTCGGTCACCAGGCCGAACAGTTCGCCCATGTCGGCCGGCTCGCCGGATCCGCGCAGGGCCCGCTGGGTTCGGATGAACGTGGCGGCACGCGTCAGTGCAGAACCCTCCGCGCGCATCCACACGCCGCGCACACGCACGAGATCGCCTTTTTGCCTCGATAACTCATCGAGGTCGGAGTCGGTCAGGGTGATCGCGTCAGGGCCGTCGCCGAGAGCGAGGCGCCACTCGAACTCGCGCATCTCTCGCAGGCCGACCATGCGTGCGGGTGCGCCACCGCCCGGTACCGGAGCGGCGCGCAGGCCCAGGGATGGCCGCACATCGGCGATCGTGCGCGGCAGGAGCACGGGGAAACCGGCGTCGGCGAGCAGGGCGGTGCCGGACTCGAGTAGCCGTTCGACGCTGTCTGTCGACAACAGGAAATCGAGGGTGGTGCGGTCGGGGTCGGCCTTGGCGAGTTCGCCGAAAGCACGCACCGCAGCAGCGAGTTCGGTGGTCACCTGGTCGAGATCATGAGAGTCGAGACGATGCGGCACAACGGGTTCGGTGTGACCGTCGGGCGCTCGGCGGCACACCTGGAGTCGCCAGCGAGGTTCGGGGGGAGGGTCGTCGGTCCAGGCTCCGAAGGCGTCGTCGGACTCGGGCAGGTCATCAGGTTCGAAGAGTCGGAATAACAGCAGCGATTCGTCCTGCGGGGCACTGCCCGCCCACTGGCTCCAAGCGGTGTGCGCCGCGGGCCTGCGCGCGGCTTCGGGCGCGGCGGCGTCGCCGATCAGAGCAGCGATCACCGGTGTCGACGGTCGTGCAGGACCCAGACGCACCGCCGAATCGGCCAGGCGAGCGCGACATTCGTGGTCGACGAGCTCGCCCGCGAAGTCGGCGAGCGACTCGGCTCCGCCGTTATGCGTCAGGGCATCGGGTGCGCCGGAAGTGACCACCGTCATCCATGTCCGCCACCCCGTCGTGGGGATCGGCGTCCAGCGGACGAGGGTCTCACCGGCGAGATCTGTGATGACGGGTGCCACCGATCCCGCCGCAACGAACCGGCGCACGCCGTCGAGCATCATCCGGTACCACCGCACGTCGCCGGCGACCGCTGTCGATCGGGATGCGTCGAGCACGGCGACGGCAGACGACGTGCCGAGCGTGATCGCAGCGACGAAGTCGCGCCGCCCGCCGCCTCCGATGACGCCGATGTCGCGGCGAAAACGCTTGCCCGCCAACAACGGGGCGACACCCTCCGGTAGCGACGCGGCCGCGTCGAGCCAGATGGCCATGCCGACCCCGGGCCGCCAGAGCGTGTGCCACCCCGGTGCGGAGCGGACTTCACGCACGGCTGTCATCCCTCGAGATTAACGACCGGTCCCGACACGACCGGGCCGGAGTGACAGATGCCGCGCACGGTGGCGCCACACGCGCCACACTGGTCGCATGACTACGTCGCAGTTCGGATCGGGGTCTGCTCATTTTCCATCGATTCCGACCACCTCGGAGGGCCCGGCCACACAATCGGAGGCGCTGGCCGCGGGGCCCACGAGATACGACACCACCGAGGGATCGCTGGGCAAGGCGGCGCGCAAGAGAGTTCCGCGGACATCGCTGGGCGACTGGGATCCGTCGCGGCGGGGACACGATGCGCTGGAGACCGTGCTGTCGCAGAACGCGATTCGCGACCAGCGGCTCGTTCCGATGCGGCACGGGAGGATGTCGGCGTCGCCCTGGACCTATTACCGCGGTGCCGCAGCGGTGATGGCGGCCGACCTCGCCTCGCGACCCAACACCGGTATCCACGTCCAGATGTGCGGCGACGCCCACGTACTGAACTTCGGCATGTGGAATACGCCCGAGCGGACTCTCGCCTTCGACCTCCGCGACTTCGACGAGACACTGCCGGGGCCCTTCGAATGGGATCTGCTGCGCTTCCTCACGAGCCTCGTCGTCCTCGCGCGCGACAACGGTGTCGACGAGCAGACGGCAGTCGAGGCGGTGCGAGCCGGGTTCACCGGATACCGGGAATCCATCGCCACATATGCGCGATCGCCGATCCTCGACGTGTGGTCGGCGACGGTATCGGCCGATGATCTCGCCGGCTATCTCGCTCCCGAGGAGGGTGCGCAGCTCGACAAGTACATCACCAAGCGCGCGGAGAAGCGGAGCAACAGGGGAGCGTCGAAGAAGTTCACGCACCTCGTCGACGGCCGGCGCGTGATCATCGAGGACCCCCCGTATCGGGTGCATGCGCTGTCCGACTTCGACGACGTCCTCAATGACGTTCTCGTGAGCTATTACGGGTCGGTCCAGGAGAACATCGCCGCATTGCTACGCCGGTTCGATTTCGTCGACGTGGTGCAGCAGGTCGTCGGCGTCGGCAGTGTGGGTATGCGGGTCTACCTCGCGCTCACCGAGGAGCACCAGACCGGTGACCCGCTCTTCTTCCAGATCAAGCAGGCGGCGCCATCGGTGTACGAGAAGTTCCTGGGGCCCAGCGTGTATCCCAATCACGGTCAGCGTGTCGTCGACGGCCAGCGGCTGATCCAGAGCGCATCGGATGCTTTCCTCGGTTGGTCGTCGATTCGGGACTGGGACTTCTATGTTCGGCAGTTCCGCGACGGGAAGGTCATTCCCGACGGCAAGTCGATCGCACCCCGACTGGCGGTCTTCGGCACGGCATGCGGCCACGTTCTCGCCCGCGCCCATGCGCGCAGTGGCGACGCCCGTGCCATCGACGAGTACTTCGGCAAGTCCGACAAGCCCGAGGAAGCGGTGGTCGGGTTCGCGCGGGCTTACGCCGATCAGACCGAACGCGATCACGCCCAGCTCGTTGCTGCGATCGGCGACGGGAGCGTCGAGTCTGCTCCGGGTTGGCCGTGAGCGGATCGGGCCCTACCCCTGTCTCTGCCCCGGGCTCACCGGCCGCCATGTCAGGTGGCTGTCACCTCACCTCGGTGAGTCGTCCGGTAGCGACGTCGAACACGAATCCGCGCAGCGAACTCGTCTTGGTGACGAACGGGCTGTTGCGGATGCGCGCGAGCGACTGTCGCACGTCATCCTCTACGTCGGCGAACGATTCCGGTGCCCATTCGGGCTTCTGCCCGATCTCGCGCTGGATGTCATGCGTGAACTGGTCGTCGGTGACGGTCATGGACCGAGAGTCGCCGATGTGGGCGGCATCAGTAACCCTTGCGATCAGCCTGGGCAGATCGGGCAGTCAGTAGCTGCCCGAGTTGCCGTTCAGTGAGCCCTTGATGTCATTCAGCACGAGCCACGCGGCAGCCAGCCCCGAAGTGCGGTACCAGACGTCGTCATCGACGATGAGGACCCGCTTCCAGGTGGGTGCTCCCATGTCCAGCCAGCGATCACTGAGCAGAACCTCTTTGCCGTGAGCAAGTCCCGCAGAACCCTCGAACGACACATAGATCAGGTCGGCATCGGCGTCTTTGAAATTCTTGTCGGTCAGGACCGTGGTGCCGGGAGTGCGCTGCGCTGCAGGACGCTGAACCCCCACGGTCGACAGGATCTGGCCTGCGAAGCTGTCGGTACCCGCGAGGACTTCTGAGTCGCTTCCGAAACGGACGAGCGAGACCTGCGAGTGCGCGGCGTCCATGCGCGTGCCTGTCTTGCGGGCTTCGGTGTCGAACTCGTCGAGCAGTCGTGGGCCCTGGGACTTCCGTCCCAGCGCGTCGGCGACCGCGGTGAACTGCGTGCGCCAGTCACCCGGTTCGACGGTGGCCACCCTCGCGGCTCCGAATGCCTTCGCCGCGGCCGCGGTCTCGGGGGTCGTCAGTATGACGTCGGGTGCTGCGGCGCTGACGGCTGTGGCGTCGGGCGAATCGCCGATTGTCGGCACAGCGGTCAACTGCGGACCCAGGTAGGCGGGAATGCTGCCCGGCCCGCTGGTCACGGCAACGACCTTGGAACCGACGCCGAGGGCACAGATGGCGTCGAGCAACGCAGGGTCGGTGACGACGATTCGATTGACGTCGCCCTGCGGATCGTCGGACGGCGTCGGTGCAAGGCATGTCTTGCTGTAATCACGATCGGGGGAGACCACGTTGACGTCGGCGATGCGCGTCGTCGACGTGCTGATCGTCTTTCCATCCGGTGTCGTCAACGCCGTGTTGTCGTCGGAGCACCCCGACATCCCGATCGCGAGCGCACCCGCCACGACGATGGCGCCGAGGTACCCGCCAACTCCGCGCGTACGACCCCTGCCGTGTGGACTCTGCTTCCCGCCTGACACGCAGATCAACCTAGCACCGCCGAACGGGTGTCCCCGGTGGCAGACCGCCGACGGCCACCGGACGTCGGCGCAGGGGCCTCAAGACGCCGTACGACACGTCGTGTCGAGACTGAAATACGGCCCCTGACGTGAGGTTTTCGGGTACCTCGCAGAATTTGTACGACAGATCGTAGGACCCACTCGGCCCAGCCGGGTCCAAGGGTCTACGATTGGTAACCAGCGCTCGGTGTGTTCATTGCCAGCGGTAGTTTTTCGTTCGTTGCCGTCCCGAGCTCACGGTCGGTTAGAGGAGGATCTGTGACCGCGGTAGACCAGCCCACAACCCATGTGGCTCCTGCGCGCCCGTACCCTGCGCGCTACCAGCCCAAGGGTTCATTCATCTACAAGCTGATCACCACAACCGATCACAAGTTGATCGGCATGATGTACATCACCGCCTGCTTCGCGTTCTTCCTGATCGGTGGCCTGATGGCGCTGCTCATGCGCGCCGAGTTGGCTCACCCGGGCATGCAGTTCCTGTCGACGGAGCAGTTCAACCAGCTCTTCACGATGCACGGCACCGTGATGCTCCTGATGTACGCGACACCGATCGTCATCGGCTTCGCCAACTTCGTCCTACCGCTGCAGATCGGTTCGCCCGACGTCGCGTTCCCGCGTCTGAATGCGTTCGGCTTCTGGCTGTTCGTGTTCGGGTCGACCGTCGCGATCGGCGGCTTCCTCACCCCCGGCGGTGCCGCCGACTTCGGCTGGACCGCCTACACCCCGCTGACCGACGCCGTGCACTCGCCCGGTGTCGGTGCGGACCTGTGGATCATGGGTCTCGGTGTGTCCGGTCTGGGCACCATCCTGGGCGCGGTCAACATGGTCACGACCGTCGTCTGTCTGCGTGCTCCCGGCATGACCATGTTCCGCATGCCGATCTTCACCTGGAACATCCTGGTGACCAGCGTCCTGATCCTGCTGATCTTCCCGTTGCTGACCGCTGCTCTGCTCGGCCTCGAGGTCGACCGTCAGTTCGGTGCACACCTCTACGACCCCGCCAACGGGGGCGTGATCCTCTGGCAGCATCTGTTCTGGTTCTTCGGACACCCCGAGGTGTACGTCATCGCTCTGCCATTCTTCGGCATCGTGTCCGAGGTCTTCCCGGTCTTCAGTCGTAAGCCGATCTTCGGTTACTCCGGACTGGTCTATGCAACGCTTGCGATCGCGGCGCTGTCGGTGGCCGTCTGGGCCCACCACATGTACGTGACCGGTGCGGTGCTCCTGCCCTTCTTCTCGTTCATGACATTCCTCATCGCCGTGCCGACAGGTGTGAAGTTCTTCAACTGGATAGGCACGATGTGGAAGGGAAACATCACGTTCGAGACGCCGATGCTGTTCTCCGTCGGCTTCATCGTGACCTTCCTCTTCGGTGGCCTCACCGGTGTGCTGCTGGCCAGCCCGCCTCTCGACTTCCACCTCTCCGACAGCTACTTCGTCGTCGCGCACTTCCACTACGTGCTCTTCGGCACCATCGTGTTCGCCACCTACGCCGGCATCTACTTCTGGTTCCCGAAGATGACCGGACGCATGCTCGACGAGCGACTCGGCAAGTGGCACTTCTGGCTGACGTTCATCGGTTTCCACACCACGTTCCTGGTGCAGCACTGGCTGGGTAACGAGGGCATGCCGCGTCGCTACGCCGATTACCTCCCGTCCGACGGGTTCACCCGCCTGAACGAGATCTCGACCGTCGGCGCGTTCATCCTCGGACTCTCGACGCTGCCGTTCCTGTGGAACGTCTTCAAGAGCTACCGCTACGGCGAGGTCGTGACCGTCGACGACCCGTGGGGCTTCGGCAACTCGCTCGAGTGGGCGACCAGTTGCCCGCCGCCGCGTCACAACTTCACCGAGCTGCCCCGCATCCGGTCGGAGCGTCCGGCGTTCGAGCTGCACTATCCGCACATGGTCGAACGCATGCGTGCGGAAGCACACGTCGGCGGCGGCCACGGCCACGAGAGCAGGGTGGCCGAGGATATCCGACGCGAGCCGCTGACCACCGGCAGCCACGAGGCATCCGGGGACCGCGACCGCTGATCGCCCACCTCACATCGCTTCGATGGTGAAACCCACACCGGTCCTCATCACGGTCACCGGTCCGGACAAACCTGGCGTCACCTCCGTCCTGATGGGCGCGCTGGCGGCGCAGCAGGTGAGCCTGCTCGACGTCGAACAGGTGGTCATCAACGACCGCCTGACCCTCGGGGTCATGGTGTCCACCGACACCGATCCCGAAGGAGTGCAGGACGTCGTCGAGCAGGCCATGGGATCGATCGGCATGGACGTCATCGTCGAGGTCGGTGGAACGCCTGCCGGACACCGACCGTCGACGCACGCTGTGGTGTTGCTCGGAAGTCCGGTGACGGCCAAGGCGTTTCGCGCGGTCGCCGCCGAACTCGCAGGGCAGGGCGGCAACATCGACTCCATCCGGGGCGTCGCCGACTATCCGGTGACCGGACTCGAACTGATGGTCAGTGTCGGTGGGCGCAACAGCGTGGCTGCCGACGCCGACCTGCGGAAGGGATTGGCGAGCGTTGCCGCCCGCCACGGTGTCGACATCGCTGTCGAGCGAGGCGGCTTGGCGCGCCGCGCCAAGCGTCTCGTCGTCTTCGACGTCGACTCGACGCTCATCCAGGGCGAGGTCATCGAGATGCTCGCGGCGCACGCCGGCCGCGAGGCCGAAGTCGCCGCGGTAACCGAGGCGGCGATGCGCGGCGAGCTCGACTTCGCCGAGTCCCTTCGTGAACGCGTTGCTGCGCTCGAAGGCCTCGACGCACGGGTTCTCGACGACGTCGCGGCCTCGCTGCAGCTCACCCCCGGCGCACGCACCACCATTCGCACGCTGCACCGCATGGGTTACCGATGCGGCGTCGTCTCGGGCGGATTCCGCCAGGTGATCGACGGTCTCGCCCACGACCTCGAACTCGATTTCGTCCGGGCCAACACTCTCGAGGTGGTCGACGGCAAGCTGACCGGGCGCGTGATCGGCGAGATCATCGATCGGCCCGGCAAAGCACGAGCGCTGCGCGCGTTCGCCGACCAGGTGGGCGTGCCGATGGAGCAGACCATCGCAGTCGGCGACGGCGCCAACGACATCGACATGCTCTCGGTCGCAGGGCTCGGGATCGCCTTCAACGCCAAACCCGCGCTCCGCGAGGTGGCCGACGCAGCGCTCAGCCGTCCGTTTCTCGACGCGGTGCTGTTCATCCTCGGCGTGACCCGCGACGAGATCGAAGCCGCCGACGCCGCGGACGGGGTTCTGCGGCGCGTTCCGTTGCCATGACCTCCGAAGAGCCCGACGCGTCATTCTCCCCGGCAGACCGGTCGGGCATCGGAGACGATGGTGGTGAGGTCCGCTTCGAGGACTCGTATCGCCGTCTCGTCGAGTATGTGGGCGGCGCCGAGGATCCGGCCGATCCCGCCGACGTGCTCGCCATGCAGATGGTGTTGCGGATCGAGAAATCCGACCCGCCCGAGCGAACCGAATTGTTGACCGCCGCCGCCCGAGCCGTCGCGCTGCTGTGCCTCGACGACCGAGCCGGCGGCGACGGTCCGTGGGCAGAGCCGATGACCGCCTGGTGTGACGCGCGCATCCGCAAGATCGCCCGACGAGCACGTGGCGCACATTGGCTTGCGGCACAAGAGGTCTCAGGGGTTACGGCGACCGAGGGAACTGCGCAGGCGCGGGCATTTGTCCCGGGCAGGGTCGGCGACGTCGACCGCCGGATCTCACGCCTGCAGATCGGTGGCACGGAGGTCGACGGTACGTTGCCATCGGCGCCCGTCGGGTCCGGCGTGCGATTGTGGGTGAACCCCGAGCTGGAGATGACGGTCGGCAAGCTCGCAGCGCAGGTGGGCCACGGGTCGATGCTGGCCGTCAAGCTTCTCGACGAGGCGTCGGCGCACCGGTGGCGCGACGCGGGATGCCCCCTGCAGGTCTGTCTCGCCGATCGCGATCGGTGGAGTGAACTGCTCGTCGCCGACGTGCATGCGCGAGCCATCGCGGTCCGTGACGCCGGTTTCACCGAGATAGCGCCCGGATCGGTCACCGTGATCGCGGATGTGGTCGGTACATGAGCGACGCGTCCCGACTCCCGGATTGGGCAGCGTCGCTCGACCTGACGCCTCACCCCGAGGGCGGCTGGTACCGCGAGACGTGGCGCAGCGACGTCGAGATCCCCGCAGCCGCGCTGCCTGCTGCCTACGGCGACGGCCGGGCAGCCGCGACGGCGATCTACTTCCTGCTGCTGCCCGGTGAGCAGTCGGCGTGGCACACGGTGCGCGGCGCCGAGGTCTGGCTGTTTCATCGTGGCGCTCCGCTGGAACTCGACCTCGGAGGCGGCGAAGACGAGCCTCGCGAGGTCGACACGATCACCGTGGGTCCCGACATCGAGTCGGGGCATCGTCCACAGGCACTCGTACCGCCGGGGCACTGGCAGCGTGCACGGGCCGTCGGCGACCACGCGTCGCTCGTCAGTTGTGTTGTCGCACCTGGCTTCGACTTCGCTGACTTCGCGCTCCTCGAGCCACGACCGTAGACGCGCGGATCACGCTCTCGACGTCACGCTTTCGACGTCACGCGCTCGGCGTCACTGCTGTCGTGGGGGACTCGCTTGGCGATCTCACCCACGCCGATGGAGTACCAGCGGGCCGCGGCGCGCGGGTCCTCGTCGTAGCGCCGGTACCAGCGCGCCGCGAAGGCGGGCAGCCGCTCGTAGAAGGGGTCATGGTTGGGCGCCTGTGACCGGACGAGTCCGACGACCATCTCGATCATGTCTCGTAGCGGGACGTCGGCGTAGGTGGTGTCGTACTCGTCGTGTGTGCGGTTGAAGCGTCTGACCGCCGCGATCGACCTGAGAGTGACGCCCGCAGGGATGAGTTCTGCGAACTCGCCGCCTTCGCCGACGGGCACGTGTGCCCGGAACCCTTCGCCGACGATTCTGAGCACCTCGTTCATGTGCTTGACCACCCCGGCGATGGTCCTGAGCCGGTAGAGGTAACTGTCGTGAACGGCGTCGTACACGTTCAGTGCGGAGCTGCGGTGCTCCATCTCCTCGACGAAATGCCAGATGAACAACGATGACACCCGCTCGTCGCCGGGCTCGAACAGTTTGTCGTCGTGGTCGAGGAACACTCGGAAGTAGGGTGTGAACGTTGCTTCGACCACGGCCGCGTAAGCCAATCGCCAGGCCAGAGGTTTGGTTTCGAGCAGCCGATCGTAGGAGGCGGTGACCTCGTCCATCGTCTCCTTGAGACCCGGCCACCGTCGGATGAGAGCACGCAGGTGGGCGAGATGGGCAGCCGTGTGCTGCCCCTCCTGCTTGATGTAGTCGGTTGCTTCGTCGACCATCTCCGGATCGCGTATGAGCGGCAGCGCTTCTCGCGTCGACGCGACGATCAGCTTCTCGAATCCGGGCGCGAAGAACGACACGACGTTGCATTGCATCGCGAAAGCGGGACGCTGGGGATGCCAGTTGAAGGGGATGTCATCCCCGGCGAGATCGAACCTGACTCTGCGCACCTTGAGGTCGGACATCGGCGCTCCTCTCCACGGCCGGTACGTGGCATACGACGATGTGTTCGTCATCACGATCACGCACCAGCTTGATCATACACAAAACTCTTGTGTGTATGACCAAGCTGCGCCGAGCGGAGAAAGGGAGTGTGCTCAGACCGCCGTTTCTGACGGCCTCAGCGCGGGCGCGAGATGGCCAAGAGTGCTCAGCCACACGTCCCGGTCGGGAGCAATCGACGCCACGATGAGCTCATCGGCACTCGCGTGGCCGGCAAACCAGTCGAGGTAGTCGCGCACCTCGGCGGGGGTACCGACGCCCGCGTAGGTCAGCATCGAATCGATCTGTCTGCCCTGAGGCATTTCGAGGATCGTGTCGGCCTCGTCGTCGGTGAACTGTCGGCCACCACGTCCGAGTAGAGCGGTGACCCGTTGGCGCTTGGCCTGCCGGAGCTGCGCCGCTGCGACATCGGGGTCGTCGTCGGCGATCGCGCAGACGCCTGCGATGACGTACGGCTCGGCGAGCGACTCCGACGGCTGGAACTGGTCACGGTAGAGCGCAACGGCCTCGGTGAGGGCCTGCGGCGCGAAGTGCGACGCGAACGCGTAGGGCAAACCCAGCGCGGCGGCGAGCTGCGCTCCGAACAACGAGGAACCGAGAATGTACAGCGGCACATCGGTGCCGGCGCCCGGGGTCGCCTGGATTCCGGGTATGCGCGACTCGCCGCGTAGGTACCCCTGCAGCTCAAGGACGTCGGACGGGAACCGGTCGGCCGATGCGATGTCGCGACGTAGCGCCGTGAAGGTCTGCTGGTCGGTGCCGGGGGCGCGCCCGAGACCGAGATCGATGCGGCCGGGATGGAGTTCGGCCAGGGTGCCGTACTGCTCGGCGATCGTCAGCGGCGCGTGATTGGGGAGCATCACCCCGCCGGCGCCAAGCCGGATCGTCGAGGTGTGGGCAGCGATGTGTGCAATGAGAACGGCGGGCGCCGACGACGCGATCGAGCGCATGTTGTGGTGCTCGGCGTACCAGATCCTGCGGTAGCCCCACTGTTCGGCCCTGGTGGCCATTTCTGTTGAGGCAGCCAGGGATTGGGCGACGGTTTCGTCGCGGCCGACCTGGGCAAGGTCGAGTATGGACAGATCAACGGACATACTTAGGGCAAGGAGCGCGACGTCGAAGGTATTCCCCGGATGACCGCATTTCGGTACGAGCGAACACGTCGGCGTCCCGGTGCGTGCGAAGTCTGTGTCCGGCATCCGGGAGGTCGCCGAGTAGGGCACGATGGGACGGGTGAGTGATACTGCATCCTCGGACCCGGACCTGCTCATCGATTTTCGCGATGTGACCCTCGTACGTGGCGGCAAGACGCTCGTCGGGCCCATCGACTGGCAGGTGGAGCTCGACGAACGCTGGGTCATCATCGGGCCGAACGGGGCGGGTAAGACGTCGTTGCTGCGGATGGCCGCGGCCGAACTCCACCCGACGTCGGGAACCGCTTACCTACTCAACGAGGAATTGGGTCGTGTGGAGGTTCGAGAACTGTCCACAAGGATCGGCGTGAGCAGTCCGGGTCTCGCCGACCGCGTTCCCGACGACGAGGTCGTCAGCGACGTCGTGATCTCGGCGGGCTATTCGGTGATCGGCCGGTGGCGCGAGGACTACGACGACGTCGACCGTGCACAGGCCGTTGAATCCCTGGAGTCCATGGGCGCCGAGCATCTCGCCGACCGGAGATTCGGCACGCTCTCGGAGGGGGAGCGCAAGCGGGTGCTGATTGCCCGCGCGCTGATGACCGACCCTGAACTCCTACTCCTCGACGAGCCCGCCGCGGGCCTCGACCTCGGTGGCCGCGAGGAACTCGTCGACCGTTTGTCGATCCTCGCGCAGGATCCCGACGCGCCCGCCACGGTGCTGATCACCCATCACGTGGAGGAGATCCCGCCGGGCTTCACCCACGCGATGTTGCTGTCGGAGGGCGGTGTCGTCGCACAAGGTCTGCTCGGGGATGTGCTGACGAGCAAGAACCTCTCCGACACCTTTCGTCAACAGATCACCCTCACCAGGGACGGTTCACGGTTCTTCGCGCGTCGTTCGCGGCGAGCCGGATCCCACCGACGTGCCGCCGGGTAGCACCGATAGTGTCGATCCGGTGACGCGGACCACAGGTCGGGATGTCACTGTTCGCGCCGCTGTGGCGGCGAGGTGGGTTGGCACGAGAGCAGGAGGTCGACATGACCGGTACGGATAGCGCGACAACCGGAGCGGAGTCGGTTGCGCCGTTGCGTGATGCCGCAACGGTGGTGCTGGTCCGCGACGGCGGTGACACCGGCAGCGGTGGAATCGAGGTCTTCCTCCAGCGTCGCGTCAAACAAATGGCTTTCGCCGGTGGCGTGACCGTCTTTCCCGGCGGGGGCGTCGACACACGGGATGCCGACGCCGATCTCGCATGGAGCGGACCGGACCCGACGTGGTGGGCGCAGCAGTTGGGAACAACCGACGAACTGGCTCAGGCCCTCGTCTGCGCTGCGGTGCGTGAAACCTTCGAGGAGTGTGGCGTGCTGCTGGCCTCACGATCGGACGGCTCGTTCGCCGACCCGACGACCCTGCGCGACGAGCGCCGAAAGTTGGTCGACAAGACGATCTCGTTCGCCGAATTCCTCCGCGCCCACGATCTCACGCTGCGCGCCGACCTTTTGCGTCCTCTCGCTCACTGGATCACGCCGAAGAACGAGAAGAGACGCTACGACACTCGCTTCTTCCTCGCGGCCATGCCGGAGGGGCAGATCGCCGACGACGCGACATCGGAGGCCGACGTGGCGCGCTGGGTGGGTGCCGCCGATGCACTCACGGCATGGTCGGACGGCAAGCACTTTCTGCTGCCGCCCACGTGGACGCAGCTCACGGAGGTCGCACGCTTCGACGCCGTCGACGACCTGCTGGCGGCGCCGCGGACCATCGAGCCGATCGAACCCGACGTCAGTGCAGGGCAGCAGGGGCTGCGGGGATTGAGCTTTGCTGGGTCGGAGCGCTACTTCGCGAGCCTCTCCGACCACGCTGTGCCCGACATCAAACTCTGAGGCAGCGACCTCGGCGCGATACCCAGAACTTCCCTCAGCGGTCGAGGTCGACGACGTCCGGGTCGCCGGAGTCGCGGGTGGCGTCAGACTGGTCGATCTCGTCCCGGTCTGCCCATTCGAGGAGTGTGTCGATCCGGTAGGCGACGTCGTCGATCTCCGCATGGAGGTCGCCGATCTCGGCGAATCGCGCGGGCATCGTTGCGATGGTGAAGTCGTCGGGCGAGACGTCGTCGATCTCCGACCACCCGATGGGGGCCGAGACCGTTGCACGTGGATTGCCGCGCACGGAGTATGCCGCGGCCATGGTGTGGTCGCGGGTGTTCTGGTTGTAATCGATGAACAGTGCGGCGGGGTCGCGGTCCTTACGCCACCACGTCGTGGTGGCCTCGGTGGGTGCGCGGCGCTCCACTTCGCGTGCGAAAGCCTGTGCGGCGCGGCGCAATTGAGTGAAGCTCCACTCCGGTTCGATTCGCACATAGATGTGCATGCCCCGCCCGCCGGATGTCTTGGGGAAACCGCGAACGCCGAGTTCGTCGAGAACCTCGTGCGCGATGTGCGCGACCCGCTGCACGCGCTCAAAGGTGCACTCGGGCATGGGGTCGAGGTCGATGCGCCACTCGTCGGGCAGTTCGGGGTCCGAGCACCGTGAGTTCCAGGGGTGGAACTCGACGGTCGACATCTGCACCGCCCAGATGACGCTGCCCAGTTCGGTCACACACAATTCGTCGGCGGTGCGGCCGTACCGCGGGAAGTAGATCTCGGTGGTCTGCAACCAGTCCGGGGCGCCCGCAGGCACCCGCTTCTGGTGCACCTTCTTGCCATCGACACCCTTGGGAAACCTGTGCAGCATGCACGGCCGATAACGCAGCGCGCGGACGATACCCTCGCCGACGGACATGTAGTACTCCGCGAGATCGAGTTTGGTCTCGCCACGGTCGGGGAAGTAAGTGCGATCAGGACTTGACAGGCGAATCGTACGTGTCCCGACCGTGAGTTCGACGGATTCACCCGCCGAGGAGCCGGAGGGCGGCGAGGGTGCCATGCACCAACTGTAGGTCGGTGTTGAGTGCGGTGTCCCACATCACGCGCGGTCATCCTCGGACGGTAGCCTTCGACACATGCCTGAGTTCGTGACCCTCGAGACCTCTGACGCCCATCCGGGAGTGGGAACCATCCTGCTCAACCGGCCCCCGATGAATGCCTTGAACCGCCAGGTCCAGACAGAACTGGAGGCCGCAGCACGCGAGGCGACCGACCGCTCCGACATCAAGGCAGTCGTCGTCTACGGCGGGCCCAAGGTGCTGGCCGCGGGGGCGGACATCAAGGAGATGACCGACATGACCTTCGCCGAGATGTCGAAGGTGGCGGGTCGTCTGCAGCGCGCACTCGGTTCGATCTCCGAGATCCCCAAGCCGACAGTTGCTGCGATCACCGGCTACGCGCTCGGTGGCGGGCTCGAGGTGGCGCTCGGAGCCGACCGTCGCATCGCGGGCGACAACGCCAAGCTCGGCGTGCCCGAGGCGCTGCTCGGCGTGATTCCCGGAGGCGGCGGAACCCAGCGGCTGGCGCGGCTCGTCGGCCCGGCCAAGGCCAAGGACATGATCTTCACCGGCAGGTTCGTGGGGGCCGAGGAAGCGCTGGCGATCGGTCTGGTCGATGAGGTCGTCGCTCCCGACGAGGTCTACAACGCTGCGCTCGCGTGGGCCGGACAGTTCCGCAACGCGGCGACCGTGGCGCTTGCAGCAGCCAAGAAGTCCGTGGACCAGGGCCTGGGTGTCGACCTCGCGACGGGATTGAAGATCGAGGAGCAGCAGTTCGCGGCTCTCTTCGCCACCGAGGACCGCAAGATCGGTATGGATTCCTTCATCGCGAACGGCCCGGGCAAGGCTCAGTTCACTGGGAAGTGATCGGGGACCTCCCGTTGACGCCGGGTAGGGTTCAACGGCAACGTGACGTTACCGGCGGGTAAGGCCCCGCTGTCGTGACGACACAGGACGAGGCTGTCGTGACGACACAGGACGAGGCTGTCGTGACGACACAGCACAGCGTGAAATTAGGAGATCCATGACCACCACGGAAAACGAGTCGGCAGCCGATCACGTCGACCCGGCACCCAATCCGCACGCGACGGAGGAGCAGGTCAAGGCCGCGCTCGCCGACACCAAGCTCGCGCAGGTGCTCTACCACGACTGGGAGGCCGAGACCTACGACGAGAAGTGGTCGATCAGCTTCGACGAACGGTGCATCGACTACGCGCGCGGCAGGTTCGACGCCGTGGCCGCCGACGAGACGCTGCCCTATCAGCGGGCGATGGAGCTCGGCTGTGGCACAGGATTCTTCCTGCTCAATCTGATGCAGTCGGGTGTCGCGAAGAAAGGATCGGTCACCGATCTGTCGCCGGGCATGGTCAAGGTGGCGCTGCGCAACGCCGAGAATCTCGGACTCGACGTCGACGGCCGCGTCGCCGATGCCGAACGGATTCCCTACGACGACAACACCTTCGACCTCGTCGTCGGTCACGCCGTGCTGCATCACATCCCCGACGTCGAGCAGGCGTTGAGTGAAGTGCTCCGTGTGCTCAAGCCGGGCGGCCGTTTTGTGTTCGCCGGCGAGCCGTCGACGATCGGCGATTTCTACGCGCGCTGGATGAGTCGCGCCACCTGGTGGGCCACCACCAACATCACCAAGCTGGGTCCGCTCAAGGCGTGGCGTCGACCGCAGGAGGAACTCGACGAGTCGTCGCGCGCGGCAGCACTCGAGGCCGTCGTCGACATCCACACTTTCGATCCCGACGAGTTGGCCGACATCGCGCGCTCGGCGGGGGCCGCCCGGGTCGAGACCGCGACCGAGGAGTTGGCCGCCGCGATGCTCGGCTGGCCGGTACGTACCTTCGAGGCTGCCGTGCCGTCGGAGAAGCTCGGTTGGGGGTGGGCTGGATTCGCCTTCGGCGGATGGAAGCGCATGACCTGGCTCGACGAGAATGTGCTGCGTAAGGTCGTGCCGCCGAAATACTTCTACAACGTCGTAGTAAGCGGCTACAAGCCCGTGTGATCGCTGGGGGCACCACCCAACCGCGTGCGACAGGTTACGCGAATCGCGTGTCGATCTGTGGGTCATACAGTCGGTAACCGAGTCGGTGCATCACGTCGATGATCGCGTTCGCGTGCTCGTCCTCCCAGCCGTAGCCGGTGTACTGGACCAGTTGGTCTCCGATCCACACGTCGAAAGCCGGTACGCCGTCGGCTTCGGCTTCGGGGGCTGGAGGATCTGCCCGTCCCAACGCCAGCCGGGCAGGGCATCAGCGAAGGTCGCCACGATCAGTTCGCGATCCACGGCGTCGATTCCGGTCACGGGCTGATCGGCGATCAGCCGCGGGTAGACACCGCGGGGATCGAGCGCGTCGCCACCGGCCCAGAATACGAAGTCGTAACTCATAGATTTAGAATACTAAACTAACGGGGGTCGGCCGAGCCCGCATCCGCGACCGCGCACGTGATCGCTTCGCGGCGCGGTGCGGCGGCAACCTCCCGACAGACGCGATATCGAGACGCCTGCCGTTGTGTGCGCAGCCTGTGTGCCATGGTGTCTGTGGACCGGCACGCGCCAGGGGAGTTGCCACTGTGGGTTATCAGTTCACGCTCGAGGATGTCGCGTTCCTGCGTGGCCGCTACGGGGAGAAGGCGCTCGACGTGGTGTCAGGTATGACGCTGACGTCGTCGTCGATGATCGCCGATGTCGGAGAGGTTCGACGTCGATACCCCGGCCACGACGCCGCACTGATCGAGACGGTGCGTGCTCGACGCCGAGCGGTCCGGAAGCTACGCGATGCCGAGCAGTGGTTGCTCACCGACGACGCTGTCCAGCAGGCGACGCCGAGTGCGGTCGCCGCGCACCGGGCATCGGAGATCGCCGCGCGCTATCCCGGTGCTGTGGTCCACGACATCACGTGTTCGGTCGGCGGTGACGTCGTTGAACTCGCGTCCCACGTCGGCATCGGCGGAGTGATCGGCAGCGACGTCGACCTGGTGAGACTAACGATGGCACAACGCAATCGACGCGTGCTCGGGGAACTGTCCACTCCGACGGCATTTCTCGTCGCCGATGCGCTGACCCCGACGTCGACTGCCGATGTCGTGATCGCCGACCCGGCGCGCCGCTCCGGCACCGGCCGAGTGTTTCGTCTCGACCAACTCACGCCACCGCTTCCGGACGTGCTGATGACCTATGCGGACCGCGTGGTAGTCGTCAAATGCGCGCCCGGACTTGACTATCGGACGTTGCGCACTCGCTTCGGCTTCAGCGGTGAGGTCCAGGTGACCTCACTGGACGGCAGAGTGCGTGAAGTCTGTCTGTGGAGCGGGCCGGGCGTCGACGACCGAATGCGCGCAACAGTCCTGCGTACCGGAGCCGGCGGTACCGTCGGCGGTTTCGAGATCACCGACGACGAACCGGACGACGTCGATCAACATGGCCCGGTGGGCAGGTGGATCGTCGACCCCGACGGTGCGGTCGTCCGTGCCGGCCTGGTGCGTCAGTACGCCGCGCGTCACGGACTCCGCCAGCTCGATCCGCAGATCGCGTACCTCACCGGTGATCATCTACCGGCAACCGAGCGCGGCTTCGAGGTGATCGAGGAGGTCCCGACGTCGGACAAGGCATTGCGGAAGATTCTCGGCGCCTACGACTGCGGCACGTTGGAGATTCTCGTCCGCGGACTCGACGTCGACCCAGATGTGTTGCGCAAGCGTTTGCGGCTCAAGGGGTCTCGATCATTGGCTCTGGTGCTCACCCGCATCGGCCGCAAGGGGGTCGGATTTCTGTGCGAGCCCGGTGTCAGGGGTGGATAACCTGATCGCGCCGCAGCACAGCGCGGCGATCACGCACAGCGCTGCCGCGATGTGGAAGGCGTTGTCGTAGCTGCCCTGCGCGTCGCGGATGTAGCCCGCGCCGAATGCCGCGATGGCGGCCCCGATCTGATGGGACGCGAACACCCAGCCGAAGACCACCGGGGTATCGGCGCCGAAGTAGTGGCGACAGATCGCGATCGTCGGCGGCACCGTTGCCACCCAGTCGAGTCCGTAGAAGATGATGAACACCCACGTGCTCGGTTCCGCGTGGGGTGACAGAAGTAGCGGTAGGAGTAGGAGAGACACCCCGCGACCGAGGTAGTAGATCACCAGCAGTACCCGCGGGTCCACACGGTCGGTGAGCCACCCGGAGAACACCGTGCCCGCGACATCGAAGATCCCGATTGTTGCCAGCAGCGAGGCCGCAACGGTCGTCGGCATGCCGTGGTCGTGTGCCGCCGGAATGAAATGGGTGCCGATCAGTCCGTTCGTCGTCATGCCGCAGATCGCGAAACTCGTTGCCAGAAGCCAGAACGCGCGAGTGCGTACTCCTCGGATCAGCCCCGCGGCAGCGGCGCCGAAGCTGCCGGTTGGGAGTGGGTCGGGAGAATCAACCGCAGTCGCCCCGTAGGCGGTGGTCGCCATATCAGCGGGTCTGTCCCTGATGAACAGCAGTACGACCGGGATCACGGCCACTGCGGCCGCCGTGACCACGATCGAGGCCCACCGCCACCCGTAGGCGTCGGTGATCTGAGCGACGATCGGCAGAAAGATCAGTTGTCCCGTGGCGCTCGCAGCCGTGAGCACGCCGGTGACGATGCCGCGTCTGGCCACGAACCACCGGGTCGACACCGTTGCGACGAAGCCCATCGAGATCGAGCCCGTGCCCAGGCCGACGAGCACACCCCAGAGTACGAGCAACTGCCAGCTCGACGTCATGAAGATACCGAGGCCCGTTCCTGCAGCGATCAATCCGATTGCGACGGCCAAAATCGGACGCACGCCGAACCGGTCCATGAGAGCAGCGGCGAACGGTGCTGTGACCCCGAACAGCACCATGTTGATCGACATGGCGGCGCCGATCGTGGCATGCGACCACCCGAATTCCATGTGGAGGGGATCCATCATCACGCTCGGTACGGCTCGGAATCCCGCTGCACCGAGGATCGCGATGAAGCTCGCTCCCGCCACAAGCCACGCCCAGTGCGGGCGACGATCGCGCAGGCGTTGACGCAGTGGCGTTTTCAGCGGGTCGCGTTCTGGTGTCACGGTCACCAGTCAAGAATCGGGCGCACTCGCCCGGTGCGCCAGTGGCATAATCGCCAATATGTCGGAAGAATCTGCCAGACACCGGATCGCCGTTCTGTTGCTCGAGCCGGTGGTCGGGTTCGACGCGACCATCCCGCCGCTGCTCTTCGGGCAGGCCGTCGACGACGCCGGTCGCTCGCTCTACGAGGTCGAGACCGTCGGACTCCGATCGGCGCCGTTGATGACGACGACGGCCTACCGGATCACACCGGGCGCCGACGTCTCGGCGCTGGCCACCGCCGACACCGTGATCGTGCCGGGCACCAAGCTCTCATCGAGCCGTATGGACGGGACCATCCCCGACGACGTGCGTGAGGCGCTCGCACTGATCCGGCCGCAAGCCCGCATCGTGTCGATCTGTACGGGGGCATTCGTGCTGGCCGCAGCCGGCTATCTCGATGGCCGCAGGGCAACGACGCACTGGCGCTACGCCGACGACTTCCGGCGGCTCTATCCGCACGTGGCGCTCGACGAATCAGTCCTCTTCGTCGACGACGGCGACGTTCTGAGCTCCGCAGGCCTGGCCGCCGGGATCGACCTGTGCCTGCACATCATCCGCAACGACCACGGCACCGCGGTGGCGAACGCGGTGGCCAAGCATTGCGTGGTGCCACCATGGCGCGAAGGGGGCCAGGCGCAGTTCATCGAACGCCAGGTCCCCGGCGTCGGCGGTCCGACCACTGCTGCGGTCCGCGAGTGGGCGATCCATCATCTCGATGAGAACCTCTCGGTCAGCGCGCTCGCGTGTCGCGCGCACATGAGCCAGCGGACCTTCAGTCGCCGATTCCAGGAGGAGACCGGCGTGTCGCCGGGTGTCTGGGTGCGGGATCGACGTCTCGACTTTGCTCGTGAATTACTCGAGGCCGGTGAATTGTCCGTCGACGTCATCGCGGCGAGATCCGGTCTCGGATCGGCCGACAATCTGCGGCATCACCTGCGTCGACACCTGGGAATGGCACCGAGTGCATATCGAAAGGTCTTCGTGGGCAAGTGATCTGGCGTGACATCGGTCAACAGGGTTCGACCGGTCAGGACTCGGTGCCCGCGATGTACCAACCACCCGGATCGAGGTGGATCATGTCGCCCTCGCGATGTGATCTCTCCGAGTCGAGATGACCGGTGGTCCCGAGTTCGACCGTGACGTCGGTCGACGATCGGTTGGCGTTGAGCGCCACCGTGATCGGTTGTCCGGTGTGCACGCGATAGACCAGTAGTCCCTGGTCGACGACGAGCGTCTGTACGCGTGCGCGCTCGATGTCGGGAAGACGGCGTCGAATTCCCAACAGCCGCTGGTGAAGTCGATAGACAGGCGGAAGGACGTCATCGGCGGGCGGCGTCTCGGGCAGCACCGGCCGGACGGCATCGTCGCCGCCGACGCGTTCTTCCTTGGTGCCGGTCCACCCCAACTCGTCGCCGTAATAGATGGCCGGGGTGCCCGGCAGTGTTGCCAGCAGGACGATGGACAGGTCGACTGACCACTCGAGAAGACGCGTGGCGATCCGGGTCACGTCGTGATTGCCGACGAACGTCCACGGCACGAACGTCGTCAGCATCTGTTCGTGACGGGTCAACGCCCACTGCAATTCGTGCATGTTGCCGTCGACGATGCTGCTCCAGAACGCTTTCCACAGTTCGTACTGGGTGACCGAGTCGACGCCGCTGTCGGCGACGAATGCGGGGTAGTCGCCGTGGATTACCTCGGCGAGTACATAGACCTCGGGGAATCGTTGGCGCACGCGGGGTAGGACGGCGCGCCAGAAGGCGGGTGGAACCGCGTAGGCCGCGTCGAGTCGCCACGCATCGACGCCCGCATCGAGCCAGTGGCACATCACGTCGACGACGAGGTCTGCGACCTCGGGAGCCCGATGGTCGAGTTCGACCAGACCGTCGTGGCCCTCGAAGGTTGCCACTGTCCCGTCACGGTGGCGGCGTGCCACGCCCCGAGCGGCGTCAGTGTCGGCAACCCGATCGTGCTCTCGTGACACATGATTGAATACCCCGTCGAGCATCAGTCGGAGGCCGCGAGATCGGCATGCTGCGACGAGCGCGTCGAAATCGCC
The DNA here is from genome assembly GCF_000332975.1 of Gordonia aichiensis NBRC 108223. Lineage (GTDB taxonomy): Bacteria > Actinomycetota > Actinomycetes > Mycobacteriales > Mycobacteriaceae > Gordonia > Gordonia aichiensis. The sequence continues at coordinate 29,637 of NZ_BANR01000008.1, forward strand.
TCTGTCGCCCAGCCGTTCGTCGATCGTGAAGTAGTCGAGGGTGTCGTAGCCGTGGGTCGCCGAGGTGAAGATCGGTCCGAGAGCGATCCCGTTGACACCCAACGCGACTGCGTGATCGAGCCAGTCGATCAGGGCCGACAGCGGCCGACGACAGTCCCGATCGGCCCCGGTGGTGTCGGCGCCGAGAGCGCCGAGGGGATACACGTGCCACCAGATCGACGTTGCGGCCCAGCCGGGCGGGGTTGTCGTCATCGCGCCCACTCTAGTGCGTGGGCGGTGCGGCTAGTCGATGTTCTTCTTCGAGTCGAAGAAGAACACCTCGCCGATGTTGGTGGCCGTCGCGATCTGCCCCGAGGCCGAGACCGCGACGCCTGTTGCGAAGCCGGTGGCGCCGGGCATCGCCAGAGTGCGTTTGGTGTTGCCGTTGGCGGTGTCGACCTCGACCAGCGACAGCGATTTCTGATCGTCGCTGCGCACGACCGTCCAGGCGGTCGCGGACGAAGTCAGGGTCGACAGGCTGACAGCGGCGAGATCCTTGCGCTGCCACACCTGCTCTGCGCGATCGCCGCGATCGCGCAGCAGTGTCAGCGGTGCGCCGAGCACTCCGGTCGGGATGATCAACCCATCGGGTGACACGGTCATCGACGCGAACCCATAGCCGCCGTTGTCGTAGGTCCACTTGGTCTTACCGTTCGCGGCGTCGAGCGCGACGATCTGGCCGAGACGGCTGAACGTGTACACGGTGGTGCCGTCTGCCGACAGCGTCGGCGCGCCGATCACACCGCCGGGCACATCGGCATGCCAGGTCTCGCGGATCGTTCGCCCGTCGCCCTGCTTCGCGTACGAGAAGCCACGGATCTGTGAGGCGATCGCGCCGGTCGGCCAGAAGTTCAGGAAGAAGCGACTGTGTTGTTCGTCCACCGCGGGGGGCGCGGGTACAGCGCACCGGGGGCCGTTGCTCACGCAGTCGCCGTATCCCCAGAGCGGGTCGCCGGGGTCGGCCTCGGGCCGAAGCCGCACCTCGGGGGCTGTGAAGTCGCTCGTCTGCGTGTTGAGCATCAGGATCTGGCCCTGGGTGGTCACGACCAGGACCTCGCCAGGAGCGGCGAACTTCGCGGACAGGGGCACCCCGATGACCGGCATCCGCCAGCGGATCGCACCGCCGGCACTGAAGGCGAGGAAGGTCGCCTCCTCGCCGGCATAGGGCTGGTCGAACTGATCGATCAGCGTCGAGTTCCCCTCGATGCCCGGGCGCATGCGCTTGCAGAAGTTCATGCGCCCCGAATTGGGATCGAGGGTGAGCAGGTTGCATCCGTTCGCCGTGCTCGCGGTGACGTTGACGTTGGAGTGGTTGGAGATCGTGAGCGGTGCGGTCACTGGCCCGCCGGTTGGTCGGCTCCAGCTCAGTGCGAGATCATCGGGGATCGACGGATAGGTGTAGTTCGAGTTCGCACCGTTACCGCCGTAGCTCGCCCAGCCGGGACTTGCCACCGATCGCACATCGATGTGCCCGTCGGAACAGGCACTGATCGCCACCACAGCGCTGAGCAGGAGCATCAGCGGCGCCAGAACTCGTCGCGGTGCCCGAATCCGGGGGCCAACCACAGCCATCCTGCTCCCGTCGTCTTCGGTCTCCGGCACTGCACCGGGACGCCAGCAGTAGAGCCTATCGTGCGACGCTCCGCCGCCGATCCGGGCCGCGGCGTCGATTAGGGTGAGTCGTCATGACGACGATGTGGAACGCCTCCTATCGCTCCCGGTGGCGAGCAGGTCGACGCCGCGACCCGCGACAGGCCCGATTCCTCACCCTCGACTCGTTGCGCTGGGTGCTGCGCAACAAGGCGTACACGCCCTGGTACCTCGTCCGGTACTACCGACTGGCACGGTTCAGGATGGCCAATCCGCACATCGTGTTGCGGGGCATGCTGTTCCTCGGACGCAACGTGGAGATCCATGCGACGCCCGAGCTGAGTCGAATGGAGATCGGACGCTGGGTGCACATCGGCGACGGCAACTCGATCCGCTGCCACGAGGGCAGCATGCGTATCGGCGACAAGACGGTCTTCGGCTGCAACAACGTGGTCAACTCCTACCTCGATCTCGAGATAGGCGGATCGGTCCTGATCGCCGACTGGTGCTACCTCTGCGACTTCGACCACAAGACCGACGACATCACGCTGCCCATCAAGGACCAGGGCATCGTGAAGGGGCCGGTGCGGATCGGCGCCGACACCTGGGTGGCCGCCAAGGTCTCGGTGTTGCGCAACACGATCGTCGGTCGCGGATGCGTGTTGGGATCGCACGCCGTGGTCAAGGGCGTGATCCCCGACTACGCGATTGCCGTCGGCGCGCCCGCACGCGTGGTCAAGAACCGCAAGGACGACTGGGCCGCCAGCGCGGCCGAGCGTGCAGAACTCGAACGGGCACTCGCCGACATCGAGCGCAAGAAGGCGCAGCTTCGGCACGCACCAGACGCCTGATCGAATCGTCGCACTCGACTGTGGCGCGCAGCGTCGGTGGCGCTCCAGCGTCAGGGTTGGCCGGGATCGCGTTCGGGAAGTGGCCTTTCAGGGATGAATGGGCGCCCCACCGGATGGCGGACCCGACGTTTCGCGGCAAGGTAGACGCCACTGGTTCTCTCGGCCACCTCCCGCCACGAGAATTCCGCGGTCACTCGTTGGCGGGCGCGCCGAGCACGAGCTGCCGTCTGTACCGGATCCGACAGACACGATCGGACGGCAGCGGTCAGTCCTGCAATGTCACCGGGGGTGAAGGACAGCCCGGTCTCCGGTGGCGCTACCGCCTCGCCGAGCCCGCCCGCCGTTGAGACGACAAGCGGCGCACCGGTTGCCGCGGCCTCGAGCGCGACGATGCCGAACGGTTCATACCGCGACGGCAGCACGATCGCGTCGCACCGGTGCATGAGATCGACGAGCTCGTCGTGGCCGACGCCGCCGAGGAACCGCACGGCACGCGAAACCCGGTGCCGCCGAGCGGTGTCGACGAGCCAGTCGTACTGCGTGCCGTCGCCCGCGATGGTCAGTGTGGTGCCCGGGTGGGTGCGTCGAATGCGGGGGAGTGCCGCGAGGAGATCCTGCACGCCCTTCTCGTACTCGAGCCGTCCGGCGAACAAGAGCTCGGCGGGTCCGTGTGCTGGTGCCCGTTCGGCATACGGCCACGTGTCGACGTCGATGCCGTTGTGGATGACCTGCACGTCAGGCAACCCGGGTCCGAAGAGTCTGGTGACCTCGTCGCGCATCGACGCCGAGCACGTGATCAACGCGTCGGACTCGTTGGCCAGCCACCACTCGACCGAGTGGACCTGGCGGTTGGTCCGTCCGCTGACCCAGCCGCTGTGCCTACCCGCCTCGGTGGCGTGGATCGTCGAGACCAGCGGAACATCGAACAGTTCGGCGAGCGTGATTGCCGGGTGCGCGACGAGCCAGTCGTGGGCGTGCACCACGTCCGGGGTCCAGCGGGTCTCGGAGTCCGAGGCGAGAATGCGTAGTCCGGCGCGGACGAACGCGTGCCCCATGGCGAGTGTCCACGCCATCATGTCCTGACCGAACTCGAACTCGGGCGGATCCTCGGCGACAGCGATGACCCGGACGCCTTCGGTGACCGTGTCGGTCGTCGGGTGCGTCAGCGCGTCGGTGCCCGACGGCCTGCGGGTCAGTACCGTGACATCGTGCCCGGTGGCGGCGAGTTCGGTGGCGAGGTGGTGGACATGCCTGCCGAGGCCGCCGACCACCACTGGCGGATACTCCCACGACACAAGAAGAGTCCTCATGCGCGCACACTCCCGCGCAGTCGCCGGGCGTCGAGGTCAGGGAACAGGCCGTCGGCGAGATTCCAGTTCGCGGCCAGTCGGGTCGCCTGCTCGGTGCGGCCGCGCAACGTAGCGTCGGAGATCTCCCGGGTGGCGTGTGCGTGGGTATGGGCTCGGCGCACTGCATACTCGGCCGCGGTGTCCTTGGACACCATGAAGGGCCAGTCCGACGACACAGTCAACAGCGTTTCCCTGATGATCTGGTCGGCGACCCGATCACGTGCGGACCCGGCATCGAGTAGTTTGTCGACGGTGTCGAGGGCGGTCTCGACGACCTCGGCGTTGAGATCGACCAGGTGCTGGACCTGGGGGCCGTTCCAGACCCGCCAGTCCTTGCCCGATCCCCACGAGCTGTCGGTCAGCGACACCGGTTGTCCCACAAGACCGTTGGCGGTCGCCGACGCCATGGTTCCGACGCGGACACCGGCTTCGGGAAGGCGCCGGAGCACCCCTTCGAGCCACCGCGGTCCCTCGTGCCACCAATGGCCGAACAATTCGGTGTCGAAGGCCGCCACGACGAGTGCCGGTCGGCCGATCCGCTCCGATTCCGAGACAAGGCGCGCGCGGACGTGCTCGACGAAATCGTCGACGTGGCGAGCGATCACTGCGTCGACGCGGTCGGGCTCGTAGGGCTTCTTGTTGTGCGCTGCAACGGTTTTGGCGGTCACCCGTGACATCTTGAACCCAGACGCATGGTCGTAGGTGTGAAAGTCGCGATAGGCGGGGTGGCCCGGATATCCCGACTTCGGTGACCACACCTGGTAGCTCACGGTCAGATCCCGCCCGAACGCGAGGACGTCGGAGTCTCCGACGGGCCGTGCCAGAGACGTGTCGCCGTGCAGAGCCGGGCCGTCGACCATGAAGTGCCGCACACCTGCCGTCGCGTACTCGGACTCCATCCCCGGGGTGAATGCGCACTCGGGAGCCCAGATCCCCTGCGGTGTGGTGCCCCATCTCGACCGTGCGTCGGTGAGCCCTTCGTCGAGCGAGAATCGACGCAGTCGCGGATCGAGCAACGGCGCGAACGGGTGGGCCAACGGACCACCGAGAATCTCCAGGACGCCGCTGTCGGCGAGTCCTCTGATCAGAGGACTCGCCCCGTGCTGCCAGAAATTCTCGAAATCGGTCAGGGCGCTTGCCGCGGAACGGAATTCGTATCCGGCCAGGTCGCGGCGAATCGTGTCGTCGGTATCGGCAGCTGCGACCGCCCGCAGCTGCCAGTCCGCGAGCCACTCGTGCATGGAGCGCAGGCAATGTGGATCGTCGAGTTGGGCGGCCAGCACGGGGGTGATACCCAGCGAGAGCTGGTTGGTGAAGCCATCGGCGGCCAGCCGGCCGAGCATGGCGTAGACCGGCAGATACGATGCCGCCCACGATTGGTATAGCCATTCCTCGCCGACGGGCCAGCGTCCGTGATTGGCCAGCCATGGCAGGTGGGAATGCAGTACCAGCGTGAACTGGCCGGGGACCGGCAACGAAGATCCTGGAGGGCACGTCGAGGCTCGGGGTGGGGCGGGAATCATCGGTGTTCCCGGCCTCAGGGTCGGACCGCGACGGCGAACAGGTCCAGCGACGCGTCGATGTCGACGCCGTCGGCCGATGCGTCGAGAATGACGAAGTCATCGACAGAGATCGCGGCGACGTCGGTGACGAGGTCGCCTGGCCAGTCCTCTCCGGCCAGTGCGCGTTCTATCTGCGCGTCGATCAACGATCCGCCCCATTTGGAGTCCAGTGCCGTGAGGCCGTCTCCGTGGTAAACGCCGTGCATCACAACCGATTCCAGTCCGCCCTCGATCAGTAGACCGGTGAGCTCGGCCGCGTCGAGCTCACGGGTGTGGAACGGATTCAACGGAGTGTCGCGGCCGGGTGAGAAGGTGATGCGGTTGGGCGTCGAGATCAGGAGGCGTCCGCCGGGACGAAGCACCCGATGGCATTCGGCGATGAACGCCGCCTGGTCCCACAGATGCTCGATGACCTGGAAGTTGACGACAACGTCGACCGACTGGTCAGGGAGCGGGAGATCCACCAGGTTGCCCCGGAGGACCGTCACTTCCGGATAGCGCCTGCGCGTGTGCTCGACGGCCGACGCGTCGTAGTCGACGCAGGTGACGATTGCCCCCGCGGCGGCGAGCATTGCGCCGCCATAACCTTCGCCGGAGCCGGCCTCGAGTACCTGCTTCCCGCGGCATGACTCGCTGATGAAGCGGTAGGCGACCTCGTGGCGACGGAACCAGTAGTTCTCTGCCGGGATACCCGGGACCGTCCGCTCGCCGGTCAGTGCGAGCCGGGTGTCGGTGTCCAATGCGTCCGTCCCCGCTGCGGGTCGCGTGGCCTCGGGCGCGCTGCTCACCGGCGGCCGACGGTCTGTTGTCGAGCCCTGTGCGTCGATCATCCCCACGAGACTAGTACCCGGCGCCGTCTCGGGGACCCGCCGCGGTCCGCCGGCGGTTCCGCCGTGCGGCCGCGTCCGTCCGATCGCAGCCATAGTGTGAGGTAGGCGATGTTCTGCGGCAAAATAGGAGACGCTAAAGTGGGTGGAGACCGATGGCCTTACCCGCCGGTAAGTTGCCGAACCCGACGCAGGAGGTCGACGAAGACCCATGACAAACATTGTCGTTCTGATCAAGCAGGTTCCGGACACGTGGTCCGAGCGAAAGCTCTCCGAGACCGACTTCACGCTCGATCGTGAGGCCGCAGACGCCGTGCTCGACGAGATCAACGAGCGCGCTGTCGAGGAAGCGCTGCAGATCAAGGAGGCCAACGGGGGCGAGGTTACGATCCTCACCGCAGGTCCTGAGCGTGCGACCGAAGCGATCCGTAAGGCGCTGTCGATGGGTGCCGACAAGGCCATCCACATCCAGGACGATGCGCTCCACGGCTCCGACGCGGTGCAGACCGCCTACGTGCTTGCGCGCGCGCTCGGCACCGTCGAGGGCGTCGAGCTGGTCATCGCTGGTAACGAGGCCACCGACGGTCGCGTGGGTGCCATCCCCGCGATGATCGCCGAGTACCTCGAACTGCCGCACCTCACGCACCTGCGCAAGCTGACCGTCGAGGGCGAGTCGCTCAAGGGTGAGCGCGAGACCGACGACGGCATCTACCACATCGAGGCAGAGCTTCCCGCAATCGTCAGCGTGAACGAGAAGATCAACGAGCCGCGCTTCCCGTCCTTCAAGGGCATCATGGCCGCCAAGAAGAAGGAAGTTCAGGTCGTTGGCCTCGCCGAGATCGACGTCGAGCCGTCGGACGTGGGTCTGGAGAACGCCGGTACCACCGTCACCAGCTCGACCCCGAAGCCTCCGAAGACCGCGGGTGAGCGTGTCACCGACGAGGGCGACGGCGGCGTGAAGGTTGCCGAGTACCTGGTCAGCCAGAAGATCATCTAGGCGCCGCTGCGTAACCAGACCACCTCACCGGCCCGCGCAGCCACGTAGCTCGCCGCAGGCCACCAGACATCCAGGAGCAAAAACAATGGCAGAAGTACTCGTTCTGGTCGAGCAGGACGCCGAGGGCGCCCTGAAGAAGGTGACCAACGAACTGATCACCGCCGCCCGTGCACTCGGCACGCCGTCGGCCGTCGTGGTCGGCGCACCGGGTGGTGCCGACGGCATCATCGACGACCTCAAGGCCGCAGGCGCCGAGAAGATCTACGTCGCCGAGTCGGACGACGCCGCGAACTACCTGATCAGCCCCAAGGTCGACGTGTTGTCGTCGGTTGCCGAGCAGGCATCGCCCGCGGGCATCCTCGTCGCGGCCAACGCCGACGGCAAAGAGATCGCGGGACGTCTCGCGGTTCGCCTCGGGTCGGGCGTGCTCGCCGACGTCGTCGACGTCAAGGAGGGCGCCGTGGGCGTCCACTCCATCTTCGGTGGCGCGTTCACCGTCGATGCGCAGGCCAAGGGCGACACGCCGATCTTCTCGGTGCGCCCCGGCGGCGTCGAGGCCGCCCCGCAGGCAGGCGCGGGTGAGCGCGTCGACGTCGAGGTCCCGGCCCAGGAAGGCGGCGTGAAGATCACCAAGGTCGAGCCGAACGTCGGTGGCGACCGCCCGGAGCTCACCGAGGCATCGATCGTCGTCTCCGGTGGTCGCGGTGTCGGTAGCGCCGACAAGTTCTCGGTCGTCGAGGAGCTCGCCGACTCGCTCGGTGCAGCGGTGGGCGCTTCGCGTGCCGCAGTCGACTCGGGCTACTACCCGGGCCAGTTCCAGGTCGGTCAGACCGGCAAGACCGTGTCGCCGCAGCTCTACGTCGCGCTGGGCATCTCCGGTGCCATCCAGCACCGCGCGGGTATGCAGACCTCGAAGACCATCGTCGCCGTCAACAAGGACGAGGAAGCGCCGATCTTCGAGATCTCCGATTACGGAGTCGTCGGCGACCTGTTCAACGTCGCACCGCAGCTGACCGAAGAGGTCAAGAAGCGCAAGTGATCTCGATGAGTTCGATCGGCAGCACACGGTCGCTCCGCGACTAGCACGCTGATCGAGCCACTCGACACCACCTCGGCGATCCCTGGCCCCAGTGGCCGGGGATCGCTGCTTTCTGTTCACCGAGCGCCTCCCGACACGTCACGCGGACGTAGCAGGCCGGTCGTTGCGACTGGCTTTCATCTGGGGCATGACAGACGTACTGGATTCCGTCGCGGTGACCCTCGGCTCCGCCTCGGAGTTGACCCTCGGCTCCGCCTCGAAGTTGAGGCGAGGCGAGACCCGCACACTCGTCGACGCCGGTCGGCTGCGGATCCTTCTCACCGAATCGTCGGAGCTGATCGACGCGGTGCAGCGACTCCGCTACGAGGTCTTCGCCGCGGAACCGGGCTTTTCTGATCAGATCGGTGACCACGCCACCCGCCGCGACGCCGACCATGTCGATGAGTTCGCCGAGCATCTTGTCGCCGTCGATGACGAGTACGGCGTACTGGGCTGTGCTCGCCTGCTCGCCCCGCCACGCGCGATCGCCGCGGGCGGCTGGTACTCGGCGAGCGAGTTCGACCTCGGCGAGCTCGACGCCATCGGCGATTCGCTCGTCGAGATGGGCCGCGCATGTGTTGCCCCCGGCCACCGGCATGGCGCGATCACTGCATTGCTGTGGGCAGCGCTGCTCCGTTATGTCGACGACGCGGACTACCGCTACGTGATGGGTTGCGTCTCGGTCCCGCTGAGCGGGCCGGCCGGCGCCTGGCGGGGTTCGACGCTGCGCGGCGTCCGCGACCATGTGCTCGCCCGCCACCGCGCGCCATGGCGGGCGGTCCCGCTGTGCGAGACGCTCGTCGACGGAAGCGCCCTCGAGGAGATCGCCCCGCCGTCGACGCTCGCGCTTCCACCGCTTCTTCGTGCCTACCTCCGCCTGGGTGCAACAGTGTGCGGAGAGCCCGCGATCGACGAGAGTTTCGACGTCGGAGACTTCGTCACGATTCTCGATCGCGATCATGCCAACGTCCGCTACCTCGACAGACTTCGCGCAACCGGCGCGCGACTCGCAGTATCCACCCGAGAGTGAGGACCCGATGACGGCCGCCACGATCATCCCCGTTGCCCCGTTCCCGAGCGCCCCGTCGTCGCGACCGGCGGCCGCGCGGGCCGTACCGCCCGCCGAGTCTCGGCGTTCGAGTGCTGCGGACAGCGCTTCGACCGCCGACGGCGTGCGTCACCCGTGGTACCCGGTCAGTCCATGCGGCGATGAGTGCCACGCCGACAACCCGTATGCGCCGGCGAACATGCTCATCGTCGCCACTCGCATCATGTTGCTCGCGGCGTCGACCACGTTCTTTCTCCTGACAGGCTCGCTTGTCGCGCTTCTTCCCCGACTCCTTCGTCGTGCCTACATCCGCACCAGTGCCCGAACCATGTTGTGGTCCATGGGAGTTCGGGTGATCGTCGACGATCGTCGGCCATTCGCCGCGAACACCCGCGGACTCGTGGTTGCCAACCACATCTCGTACCTCGACATCCTCGCGGTGGCGGTGGTCAACCCGGCCCGGTTCGTGGCGAAGTGCGATGTGATGGCGATGCCGGTGGTGTCGACTCTCGCGCGGCGACTCGGAATCATATCGATCGACCGGGGTTCGTTGCGCGCCCTGCCCGCCACGGTGCACAGGGCTGTCACCGAACTGCAGGCCGACAACTCGGTCGCGGTTTTCCCCGAGGGAACCACCTGGTGCGGCCGCGCCGGCGGTGAGTTCCGGCCGGCCTTCTTCCAAGCCGCCATCGACGCGGGTGTGCCCGTCATCCCCCTGCACATGGAGTTCACCGTCGCCGGAACGGTCACCGCCGCGGCGGGATTCATCGGCGACGATTCTCCCGCCGATACTCTGCGCCGGGTGCTGCGCACTCGCGGACTCGGGGTGCACATCCGGGTGCATGAGTCTCAGCTCCCCGGCTCGGATCGTCGGGAGCTCGCCGACCGATGTGCCGGCCTCGTCGGGGGCTCGGTCTGCCACCCTCATCGGTGAGCCCGCATCTCACACGAAGCGGCGGCATGGGTGAGCCGGCGCCGTCGATGCGGGGTGAGCGCCGACACACCCTGCGGATCGATCGGATACGGTGAGAAAACGCGCACCGGCCGCAGTGGTGCGCACGACCGTCGGGGAGGCTTTGATGACCGCGAGTTCGCAGGCACCGATAGAGAGCGATGTCGACACAGTTCGTGAGACCGCCCGAGCGCGCTTTGCCGAACTGCGCACCGCCCGCACACCCGTCGCCGACGCAGATCTCGACGCGGTGTGGGCGGACCTGGACACGATCCGACCCACCGAGATGCTCGGGCGCTGGCGCGGCGGCGAGTTCGTGACCGGTCACGCGATGAACGGATTGCTCACCAAGATCGGTTGGTATGGCAAGAACTTCATCTCGACCAACGAGGTGCAGCCGCTGGTCTGTCGCAACGACGCGGGCGACCTCTATTCCAACACCGAGGTCGGCAAGGGTGAGGCGTCGTTGTGGGCCATCGAGTTCCGCGGCGAGGTCACCGCATCGATGGTGTACGACGGTCAGCCGGTGATCGACCACTTCAAGCGCGTCGACGACACCACCGTCATGGGCATCATGAATGGCACCGGCGGACTCATCGGCGGACGCCACTTCTACTTCTACCTCGACCGGGATTCCTGAGCCCTCTGCGGCGCTGAACTGAGCCCTTCGCGGCGCTGAACCGTCCCGGCCGCACGATCTGCCTGGATGCCATCGGCAAGCCGTTGGCAAGCGATCGCCAAGCGTGTCACCGCACTCTGTCGTCGTCCCTGAAGGAACGACACGAAGGCAGACGCCCATGGCGCATACCGACCCCGCACCCCATACGCGGCCGACAACGAGCGAGCGGCCGACTCCGAGCGAGCGGCCGACACCGAGCGAGCGGCCGACACCGACGCATCCACCGGCGATCCCGACAGTGCCGGTCACCGACGGCGCGGGACCATTCAGTGCGGTCCAACGCATCACGCTCGCGGTGGTCTGTGTGGCCACCGCGATGCTCATGCTCGACATCGCAGTGGTCAATACGGCGCTGCCGTCCATGGCACGCGAGTTCGGCGCGAGCATGAGTTCGCTGAAGTGGGTGATCGACGGATACACACTCGCGCTGGCGACCGTCGTGCTGAGTGCGGGCGCCTGGGCCGATCGCATCGGTCGACGACGCGTCTTCGTCGTCGGCGCCCTCGGGTTCACCGCAGCCTCGGTGCTGTGCACCGTCGCCCCGGACATCGCCACATTGAATGCCGCTCGGGTGGTGCAGGGATTGGGTGCTGCGTTGCTGTTCGCATCCTCGCTGGCGCTGCTGGCGCACGCATTCCCGGGTCGAGATCACAGGACCAGAGCGCTGGCCGCCTACGGTGCGACCATCGGTGCCTCGTTCGCCCTCGGACCGCTGCTCGGCGGCGTGCTGACCGACCAGATCTCCTGGCGGGCCATCTTCGTCATCAACATCCCGCTGGGAGTCGCGATGCTCTACGCGACCCGCTGGATCGAGGAATCGGCGAGCAGTAGTCCGCGGCGAGGTGACATCTGGGGTCAGTTCAGTGCGGTCGTTGCTCTCGGCGCGTTGACCTACGGATTCTTCGAGGCCAATGCGAGCGGCTGGTCGGACCCGGCCACCCTGACCGCCTTTGGTGTCGCGGTCGTCGCATTCGGCGTGTTCATAGCTGTGGAAAGTGTTGTCGCACAACCGATGCTGCCACTTCAGATGTTCGCCAACCCTGCATTCGCCGGTGCGCAGGTCGCGACGTTCGCGATCAGTGCGTCGATGTTCGCGGTGTTCGTGTACGTGACCATCTACCTGCAGGGTGTACTCGGTATGTCGCCCATCGCCGCGGGCCTGGTCTATCTGCCGGGAACGATGATCATGCTCGTGGTCGCAGGTCTGACAGACAAGGTGGTCGGCCGGGTACCCGCGTGGGTGCTGCTGTCGGCCGCACTTGTGGCGGTGGCCGCGGGATTGGCCTGGATGACCATCGCGGGCGAGCACAGCAGTGGCTGGGTCATGGTGCCCGGTTTCCTCGTCTCATGCATCGGTGCAGGCGTGTTCAACCCGGTGATGAGCGGCGTCGTGCTGGCCGAGGCCGAATACGACGACGCCGGTCTGGCCGCCGGGGTCAACGACGTCTTCCGTCAGTCGGGGATCGCGCTCGGTGTGGCCGCGCTTGGCGCAGTGTTCCCGGCGGCATCGGTTCTGCACGGCGGTGATGCCGGTCCCTATGTCGACTCGCTGCATCGTGCGCTGTGGATCAGTGTAGCCATCGCACTGGCCGGGGCGGTCGTCGTTGTCATCGCGATGCGTCGCGCTCGCGCCAGCGCCGACCCGACCAGCACGGCGACTGTCTTTGGTTGTGAAGGCGGACCCCAGATCGTCAGCGACCATGCGGTGCAGACACAACGCGGAGTCCCTGTGCCGGTCGTAGACTCAGGATCGTCGGATTTCCGGCATACCGGGCCACACCAGTGAGGAAGTGATGCGGGAGTATCGGGTACTCGGTCCGCTCGAGGTCAGGCGTGATGGTGAGGTCGTCGACCTCGGGTCGCCCAAACAGCGGGCCGTACTCGCTGCCCTCGTGCTCGCACGCGGTGCGGTGGTGTCGGTCGACCGGTTGATCGATTCGGTGTGGGGTCCGCATCCACCGCCCGCCGCGATGACCAGCCTGCAGGCCTACATCTCCAATCTGCGTCGTGCACTGCGCGGGGAGTCCGGCGAGTCCTCGCCCATCGAGCGGGTCAGCCCCGGATACCGGCTGAATGTCGCCGACGACGCCGTCGACCTCGTCGAGTATTCCGCGCTGTCGCGGGAGATCCGTGACCACGTCGACGCGGCTCGGTGGCAAGACGCACTGGACGCCTGCGAGCGTGCCCGCGGGCTGTGGCGCGGAGCGCTGTTGGCCGACATGGCGGACGAGAAGTGGGTGGGCCCGGATTCCGTTGCGGCAACCGAGACCCGCATCGCTGTGACAGAGGCGTACATCACGACGCTGCTCGCCCACGGCGACACCGCGCAGGCGGCGACGGAGGCAGCAGCGCTGCGCGCGCTCGACCCGCTGCGTGATCGCGCAGCGTGGTTGCACATGGTGGCGCTCTACCGTGCCGGTCGTGGTGCCGATGCCCTCGCGACCTACACCGAGCACACCCGACGATTAGACGACGAACTCGGCCTGGACCCGGGTAACGAACTACGCGAGTTGCAGGGGGCCATACTCCGGCACGACCCGGTGATCGCGGCGTGGCCGCGCTCCCCGCACTGGTCGGGGGCCGGTCCGATACTCTCGCCCGCTCGGGTTCCGGTTCCCGATCTCGACGTCGATCAACCTCCTGTCGACGCCCCGCAACCGACGTCCGGCGCCCTCGTCGGACGTGAGGCGCAGATGCGAACTCTGAGTGGACTTTTCGACGATGCCGCGGGGCCGGCGGTACGCTGGCTCGCGTTGTCCGGAGTCGCCGGAATCGGCAAGACGAGACTGGCCGAAGAGGCCGCGCGTGTCGCCACACGCATCGGCGACGACGTCGTCTGGGTCAGATGCCCGGACGCGCAGGGTGTTCCTGCATGGTGGCCGATGCGCCAGCTGTGTCGTGGCCTGGAGGCCGATGCCGAGGCCGTATTGTCGGTGCCGCCGGGAGTCGACGCCGACGCGGCGCGTTTCGCGGTATACGAGCGCCTGCAGGAACTCATCGAAACACGCGCTGCCGCAGGACCGGTCACGATCATCGTCGACGATGCGCAATGGGCTGATCCGATGTCGATCGATTTGTTGGTGTACCTGACCTCATCGCTACAGCGTGTGCCCGTGCGAGTGATCATCACGATCCGCGAAGAGGAGACCGACTCGCGGATCGCTCGTCTGCGCGGCGCACTGGTGCGTGCCGGCGGTCGTGTCGTCGACGTTCCCGCACTGACACGTCAGGAGACGACGACGCTGGCACGGCAGACCTCCGACGGCGACCTGACGCCAACCGAGCTCGACGGGCTGTTCGAGCGCACCGGCGGTAACCCGTTGTTCGTCGCCGAGTACGCGCGACTTCCGGATGAGCAGCGCAGGGAGGTCATTCCGGCTGCGGTGCGGTCTGTGCTCGATCGCCGACTCGCCTCGCTCGACCCCGCTACCCGCGAGGTTCTCGGGCATGCGGCGGTCATTTCCGACGAGATCGACGTCGCGCTGCTGGCTTCGGTGATGGGGCGCGACGTCGACGAGATCGCCGACTGCATCGACGACGCCGTGGACGAACACATCGTGGTGACCGGGGGAGCCGACGGCCGTACGGTCTTCGCCCACGCGCTCCTTCGAGAGGAGGCGATGGAGGGTATCAAGACGTTGCGCCGGTGTCGGATTCATCTGCGTACAGCCGAAATCCTGGCAACGGCAACAACTGCCGATTCCTCGGTACGACGCGCTGCTCATCTCCTGCGCGCCCTGCCGTTGGCCGAAGTCCCCGAGGTGATCGCAGCGTGTCGTCGAGTCGCCGAGGACGCGACAGCACGGTGGGATTCGGTCAATGCCGCCTACTGGCTCGACGCCGGGCTGCGCACCTACGAGTCGCTGGGTTCTGATGCGATCGACGTGGCCGTGCGCGACGAACTGCTCGTCGACCTCCTCGATGCGCACCTGCGTGCGGGCAACGTCGCCACCGTGCTCGAGACCGTCGCAGAGCGCCTGACCGATGTCCTGCGGTCGGGGAGTGAGCAGACCGCAGGACGTCTCGCCGCAACGCTGATCCGTTCCGGAGGCGGGTGGCCCTGGGTCCCTCCCGGTGTCGAGTACGGCCCCCTGCAGGAGATCTTGGAGACGGTGAGTGAGTTCACCGACGGCGACGCCCCCAGTAGTGCTCGGGTGTTGGGCGCGTTGGCTGTCGGTTCCTGCTACAACCGCGACGCTGCGGTTCCCGCGATGCTGCTCGCCCGCGCGGAGGCGTGCGCGCAGCGACTCGGAGACCCAGAGGTGCTCGCCGACGTCATGCTCGCACGACTGATCACCTACTCCGGTGTTGCCGAGCGGGCAGCCGAATCCGTCGCTCTGGGCAACGCCATCCGCGACATCGCGCACACGTCATCGGCTTTCGACGAGGTGATCGTCGACTCGGTGCTGACGATGGCGACGATGACGCTCGGCGACCTCGACGCGACGCATCGTCACCTCCGTCGCGGCATCGTGGGCAGTGAGCGGATGCGTCTGCCGATCCTACGCGCACAGCTACGCTGGATGGAGGCCGCTGTCGCCGTGTGGCACGGTGAATTCGACCGGGCGCGAGAACATTTCGAGACTGCATTCGCCGTCCATCAGCAGACGCAACTCTACGTCGCGGGCAGTGGTGCGCTCGCGATGATGGCGATGGCCACACAGGAAGGGATGTTCGACGACTTCGTCGACGACGTCCTCGGCATCGACCGTGACGACAGGCTGCAGTGGGTGCGCGCGATGGCATCCGGTGCATCCGGTAGTTCGGTTGCGACGCTGTTGGCTTCGGGCGTCGCGACCGTCGCAGGCGTTCACGGTGACGTCGAACTCTCCGTCACGATGGTCGACGCGTGGCTGGCCGATCGCGAGCCGATGATGTGGACGTCTCTCGCGCAGGCGGTCATCCTCGCGGGGGTCGTCACCGAACTCGAATTGACCGATCGCGCACAACAGTTCATCGACTACCTCGAACCGTTCGAGCACTGCATAGCGACCGTAGGTCAGGTCGGCTGCATCGGACCGGTCGATCTCGCACTGGCCGAACTGTATTTCCTTCTCGGCCAAGATGATGCGGCCATCGAAGCCCTCGATCGCGCGCGCGAGCTGTCGGAGTCGGCGCGGAGTCTTCCGGGGGTGTTGCGGTGCCGGATGGCCGCGGCGTCGCGCGCGCCCGCGGGACCGCGACGCGACCGTGAACTCGCCGACATCGCGGCCTTGGCCACCGTGGCGAACATGACGGCACTGGCGTCGGCTGCCACCGCGGCGCGCACCCGCTGACCCCCGACCAGCACCAGTCGATCGACTGACACCGCAGTGGCGTCGGCTCCAAGAAGACAGCAAGATCATCACAAGGGTGTGCGGACAAGGTGAGAACACGGCCCGACGGCACGACACAGACCGGACGCAAAACCGGCCCGAGCCGCCACCAGTTCGCACACCTCGAGGAGCTTCGTGATGACCCAGACCCCCATCGACCAGGCCGACATCGCCGATCTGCGCGCCAGAATCCGCGGAGACGTTCTCCGCCCGAGCGAGGAGGGATACGCGACCGTTGGTTTCAATCCCGCGGTGTCGAGGCGCCCGTGGGCGGTCGTCGACGCCGCCGACGCTCACGACGTGGCCGCTGCGGTGTCCTTCGCGGCAGAGAACGCCATGACCGTCGCGGTTCACGCGACCGGGCACGGGGCGACGCCGGTCGACGGCACGTCGCTGCTGGTTCGAACCGCGGGCCTCGACACCTGTGATATCGATCCCGACACCCACACTGCACGGATCGGCGCGGGCATCCGGTGGCAGCGGGTCATCGACGCCGCCGCCCCGTTCGGGCTTGCGCCACTGTGTGGTTCTGCACCTGGTGTAGGGGTTGCCGGATTTCTTTCCGGCGGTGGTATCGGACCCCTCGTCCGCACGGTCGGGGTGTCGTCGGATTATGTGCGTGCTGTCGAGGTGGTCACCGGAGACGGACACCTCCGACGGGTCACCGCGGACGTGGACCCAGACCTGTTCTGGGGTCTGCGCGGAGGAAAAGCGACGCTGGGCATCATCACCGAGGTGGAGGTGGAGTTGCTGCCGATCGCCCAGTTCTACGGTGGTGCAGTCTATTTCGACGGTGCGGACGCACCGGCTGTTCTTGCGCAATGGAAGCGCTGGTGCCAGGAGCTCCCGCGTGAGGCGTCGACGTCGGTCGCTTTCCTCCGACTGCCCGACATGCCGGGGATCCCGCCGATGCTTGCCGGAAAACTGACCGTGGCCGTGCGCTATGCCAGCGTCGCCGACGTCGACACCGCAGCGACCACGTTCGCGCCGATGCGCGCTGTCGCGACGCCCATCCTGGACATGGTGGACACGATGCCGTACACCGCCGTCGGCATGATCCACGCCGACCCGACCGACCCGCTGCCGACGCACGAGGACGGCATCTTGCTGTCGGACCTGACCGACGAGGCGGTGACCACATTGCTCCGCCACGTGGGGCCCGACGCCGCCTCGCCGCTGCTCGTCGTCGAACTCCGGCTACTCGGAGGTGCGTTCGCCGAGCAGCGCGGACCCGACAGCGCGGTCTGTCACCGCGATGCCGCCGTCAACCTGCACATCGTCGGTGCCCTGGTCGACCCGATCGCCGACATCGTGCCCGAGCATGCGACGCGGCTCGTCGGCGAGATGTCGGCGTGGGCAACGGGCGGGCGGTTACCCAACTTCACCGCCAGCGCCGATCCGCAGATCGTTCGCTCCTGCTACGACGAGGAGACGACGGCCTGGCTGGCAGCGCTGGCCCGCCAGCACGACCCCTGCGGGGCGCTCGCGGTCGGTCAGGTGGTCCGCTGACACCGGCCCGGGAGCGAGCGCAGCTCGGTTGAGCGTCGAATTGCTTCGTCACGGAATTGGTCGCGGGTGCTCACGCGTTTATCCTGGGGTGCGTATGTCCATGTCATCCCGCGCCCCGATCTACCTCGACAACGCCGCGACGACAGCTCTGCTGCCGGAGGCTCTCGAGGCGATGACCGCCTGCTATCTGCAGCCGGGTAATGCGTCGTCGCTACACGGCTCGGGTCGCCGCGCCCGGCGCCACCTCGAGGAAGCCCGCGAGACCGTCGCCGCGGCACTCGGAGCGCGTCCGTCGGAGGTGATCTTCACCAGCGGCGGAACCGAGGCCGACAACCTGGCCGTCAAGGGCATTTACCGAGCGCGGCGACGAGACGACGCCGAGCGTCGACGAGTCCTGGTGTCGGCTGTGGAGCATCACGCGGTGCTCGATGCCGCGCAGTGGCTCGCCGACCACGACGGTGCGGAACTCGTGGTGATCCCGGTCGACGCCGACGGGACGGTCTCCGTGGCGCACATTCGCGCAGAACTCGAGCAGCACGCCGCGCAGACCGCGCTGATCTCGGTCATGTGGGCCAACAACGAAGTCGGAACGATCCAGCCGATCGACGAGATCGCGGCACTCGGCGCCGAGTTCGATGTTCCGGTCCACTCTGACGCGGTGCAGGCCGCCGGTCACGTACCGGTCGACTTCACCGGCAGCGGGCTCTCCGCGATGAGTATCGCGGGACACAAGTTCGGCGGACCGTACGGGTGCGGTGCGCTGCTTCTCGGACGTGACGTCGACTGTGTCCCGCTCCTTCACGGCGGCGGTCACGAGCGGGATCTGCGCTCGGGGACCCAGGACGTGCCCGGGATCGTCGGGATGGCCGCCGCGCTGCGCGCCTCGGTCGACACACTCGACGTGACCATGCCGCACGTCGCGGCGATGCGCGATCGACTGTTCGACGTCTTGCTGTCCATCGACGGTGCCGGCGCCAACGGGCCGCGCGATCATCGCCGGCTACCCGGCAACGTGCACGTTTCCTTCGCAGGCTGCGAAGGCGATTCGCTCCTGATGTTGCTCGACGCCAACGGTGTGGAGTGTTCGACGGGCTCGGCGTGTACCGCCGGAGTCGCGCAGGCCAGCCACGTGTTGCTGGCGATGGGGGTGAGTATGGCCGACGCTCGGGGATCGCTGCGCTTCTCGCTCGCCCATTCCACCACCGAGGCCGACATCGATGCGGTCGCGGAGATCATCGGCGAGGTCGTCGATCGTGCTCGCGTCGCCGGTCTGGTCTCCGCTCCTGCAGGGAGGGGGAACTGATGCGCGTACTGGCAGCCATGAGTGGCGGTGTCGATTCCGCGGTCGCAGCGGCGCGCGCCGTCGATGCAGGCCATGAGGTGGTCGGGGTGCATCTTGCACTCTCGACGGCTCCGGGGGCTTTGCGCACCGGATCGCGTGGGTGTTGCTCACGGGAGGACGCCGACGACGCGCGACGCGCCGCCGACGTGCTCGGTATACCGTTCTACATCTGGGATTTCGCGGACAAGTTCAAGGACGACGTCATCGACGAGTTCGTCGAGGCGTACGCGGCCGGACAGACGCCGAACCCGTGCCTGACCTGTAACGAGAAGATCAAGTTCTCGGCGCTTGCAGAGAAGGCACTTGCGCTGGGATTCGACGCGCTCGCCACGGGCCACTATGCGCGTCTCGCCGACGGCGAACTGCGCCGCGCCGTCGATGACGACAAGGATCAGTCGTATGTGCTTGCGGTGCTCACCCGCGAGCAACTGTCGCGTGCGATGTTCCCGGTCGGTGACACCTCCAAGCCCCAGATCCGCGAGGAGGCCGCGCGTCGCGGCCTGTCCGTCGCCGCGAAACCCGACTCGCACGACATCTGCTTCATCCCCACCGGCGATACCCGAGCCTTCCTCGGCGCGCGTATCGGGGTGCGTCCCGGAGCAGTGGTCGACGCCGACTCGGGGGAGCGCCTCGCCGACCACGAGGGCGTCCACGGCTTCACCATCGGACAGCGCAAGGGACTCGGCATCGACGCACCCGCGGCCGACGGTCGCCCTCGCTACGTCACAGACATCGACCCCGAGTCGGGCACCGTGACCGTCGGCTCTGCGGAGAATCTGCAGGTCTCCTCGATCAGCGCCACCAAGGCGGTGTGGACGTCCGGGCAGCAGCCGAGCGGTCCGCTCGAGTGTGTCGTGCAGGTGCGCGCACACGGGGGACTCGCGCAGGCGGTTGCGACCCCGACGACGCGCGACGGTCAGCCCGGTATCGACATCGAACTACGCGAACCGCTGACCGGCGTCGCCCGTGGGCAGGCTGCGGTGCTCTATCTACCCGATGCCGAGCGGGGTGACCTCGTCGTCGGCTCGGGACGCATCGTGGGAACCTCGCATGTGCGCCGTGGCGATGAGGTCGCGGCGGGCGCACCGTCCGGCTCACACTGATCGCCGGTGAGACGATGACCTCGCTGCCGACCGGCACCGGTACCGGCGTCGGCTCCATGCCGGGAACCGACGCCCGTGAAGCCGCCGCCGTCGTGAACGGAGAGCTCGATTTCACGCACCTCGCGGAGTTGCCCGCCCGCGGTATCGGTGCCGACATGGTCGGGCGGATGGGCACACTTCTCGTCGACCTGCCCATCGACGCCGGGCCGTGGGGTTACCGGCTGTCGGCGCGCCCGTCCGGAGTCACGCGTGCGGCGTCGGACTACCTGAGATTCGACCTCGATGCCATCGAGGAACTCTGGGACGCAGCAGGTTTCATCGGCACCGGACGTCCGGTCAAGGTCGCGGTGTGCGGGCCGTTCACCTTCTCGGCATCGGTAGAGCTACCGAACGGGCACAAGGTGTTACGCGACACCGGGGCGTGGCGCGATGTCGTCGCGTCGACCGCCGAAGGCCTCAGCCAGCACGTTTCCGAGGTGAGCCGACGTCTTGGTGCGGACGTGACCGTGCAACTCGACGAACCGCTGATCGGTGCCGTCCTCGACGGCACCGTGACCCCGCTGACGCGGCTCGACCCGATCCGTGCGATCCCCCTGCCCGAGGTCGCGAACGCGCTGGGGAGCATCGTCGAGCAGGTCGGTAGGCCTGCCATCGTGCACAACTGCGGAGCGCCGCGCTGGGATCTCATCGCAAGGTTGCGCGGAGTAGCCCATTCGGTCGTGCTCGACCGAGCGGTCGCGGATGGTCCGGATGCACTCGACACCGCGGCGCTCGACGGGATCGGCGATCTGATCGAGCGCGGCGATGTCCTCGTCGCAGGAGTGGTCTCGGCGCAACGGGAGGATCGGCGAGCCCGGGCGGAGACGGTCGCCACCGCATTGGCCGCGCTGACGGATCGGATCGGGTTGGCTCGAAAAGTATTGTCCGAGAACGTGATCGTCACGCCGACGTGCGCACTTGCCGGTGCGACGCCGACGTGGGCGCGCACAGCGCTCGGCGTGTGTGCACGCGCGGGCGAACTGCTCGCCGAGGATCCCGAAGCGCTCTGACGGCGATCAGGCCGGGCGCTGCGCAACCGCGCTCGCCTGACCGCTGCCGAAGGTGACGCCTTTCCGTTCGGAACCGAGCGCGGTCAACACGATCACCACGATCAGCACCGGGACGATGGTGACGGTCAGTGCGAAGGGATAGCCGTGCGATGCGGCGAGCGTCTCCTGGATCGGGAGATTGAACGCGGCAAGACAGTTCCCGAGCTGATAGGTCACCCCCGGATAGAAACCACGTATCTCGTCGGGTGAGAGTTCGGTCAGATGTGCGGGGATGACACCCCACGCGCCCTGCACCATCATCTGCATGAGGAAAGACCCGAGAGCCAGGCTGCCCGCCGTCGTCGAATACGCGAACAGCGGCACGATCGGCAACGCCAGGAGCGCGCACGCGATGATGATGACCTTGCGGCCGTACCGCTCCGACAGCGCGCCGGCGATCAATCCTCCGATGATCGCCCCGACGTTGTAGATCACCGCGATCCAGGTTGCCTCACTCGCCGCAAGTCCGGCGCCGTCGTCGTCGGTCGCCTTGAGGAAGGTCGGGTAGACGTCCTGAGTGCCGTGGCTCATCCAGTTGAAGGCCGTCATCAGGGCGATCAGGTAGATGAAGCGACGCCAGATCGCCGGATTCGACCAGATCTGCCGCGCGGTGGTCTGCGTGAGCTTGATCCGCTCGCGCGATGCCTCCCACGCCGCCGACTCCTTGACCCGTGCCCTGATGAGCAGGGTGATGAGTGCCGGGATGATGGAGAGCGCGAACATCCAGCGCCAGTTCAGCCCCCACCAGGTGTTCAACAGAAGGAATGCCAGAGCAGCGCAGAGGTATCCCATCGAGTAACCGCTCTGCAGGAAACCGGAGAAGAATCCGCGGCGCGATTCGGGGATCTTCTCCATGGCCAGTGCTGCGCCGAGGCCCCACTCGCCGCCCATCCCGATCCCGTAGAGCATGCGCAGCACCATGAGCACCCAGAAGTTGGGCGCGAATGCGCACAGGAATCCGATGAGGCTGTAGAACGCGACATTGGTCATCAGCGGTATGCGCCGACCGCGTTTGTCTGCCCAATACCCGAACAGGAAGGCGCCGACCGGACGCATGATCAGGGTCATCGTGGTGATCAGCGCCATCCGCGTCAGCGGTACGTCGAAATCCTTGGCGATGTCGGCGTAGATCAGCACGACGAGGAAGTAGTCGAAGGCGTCCATCGCCCAGCCGAGATAGGCGGCCGCGAAGGAGTTGCGTTGATCGGCGGTCAGCGGTTCGCGACGAGCGGTCGACGGTGCGCGCATGACCTCACGCTAGACCTTTCGCCATGCGAAAAGGAGTGCTACCCAACGGAAGTCCAGTTTGTCCGAGAGTTCCGGATCAGCGGTCGCGCTCAGCCGTCGGCGGGGGCGTCGCCGATCGACCGCAGCTTCGCGAGCGACCGTTTCGGCGCCACCTGGCGGTAACTGGCGTCGAGGAGTTCGGTCACCTCGTCCCAGTCGGACCAGTCGTGGAGAAGTATGCCGACCCAGCCGTAGGGGCCGAGATAGGCGGGGAGGAAGAAGCGGGGATCGTCGAGCAGAGCCTCCCGCTCGGACGCGTCGGGGATGAACAACAGTGACTGATCGTGGCGCTCACCGCCCTTGACGCTGCCCCCGTAGTTACCGAACATCTTTCCGCAGCGGAATGTCGGACGCCCGTGGGCGACGACCTCGCTGGTGTCGGGGAGTGCGAGCGCGATCGAACGTACCCGGATGAGGACCGGGTCGGCGTCGTCGAAAACGATCGGGTGCGGCATATGGGTGACGATAGGGCACCGGCACCGACCGGGCGGGCGTGTCGGTGGGCTTCGCTAGGCTTTGAGAGTGGCACAAGACGTCGGATCCACGGACCCCAGCACTGCCGATCCCAGCACGGATCCCAGCACTGCGGACCCCACCACCGATCCCAGCGCTGACGTGCGTGAGCAGTGGTCGAAGCTCGCCGAGGAGATCCGCGACCACCAGTTCCGCTACTACGTCAAAGACGCGCCGATCATCTCCGACGGAGAGTTCGACCGCCTGCTGCGTCAGTTGCAAGAACTCGAGGACGACCACCCCGAACTCGCCACGCCCGATTCGCCGACGAAACTCGTCGGCGGCGGCTTCTCGACAGCCTTCACCCCCGTCGACCACCTCGAACGAATGCTCTCGCTCGACAACGTCTTCGACGCCGACGAGATGCGGACATGGGTGTCGCGCGTCGAGGAAGAGGTCGGGGTGGGCACCGAGTACCTGTGCGAACTCAAGATCGATGGTGTGGCGCTCGCGCTCGTCTACATCGACGGACTCCTCGACCATGCGGTGACGCGCGGTGACGGGCGGACCGGTGAGGATGTCACTCTCAACGCGCGCACCATCGAAGACGTGCCGGGGCGCCTGACGTCCACCGACGACTATCCGATCCCGCGCGTGCTCGAGGTCCGCGGCGAGGTGTTCTTCCGGGTCGAGGATTTCGAGGCCCTCAACGCCGCGCTCGTCGAGGACGGCAAGGCCCCGTTCGCCAACCCGCGCAACTCGGCGGCCGGGTCGTTGCGGCAGAAGAATCCGCAGATCACCAAACAGCGCCGCCTGCGGATGATCTGCCATGGACTCGGCTACACCGAGGGATGGAAGCCCGCGTCGCTACACGACGCCTATCTCGCGATCGGGGCATGGGGTCTGCCGGTATCCACCCACACCACCAAGGTGACTGGTGCCGACGCCATTCTCGACCGCATCGCCTACTGGGGAGAACACCGCCACGACGTCGAGCACGAAATCGACGGGATCGTCGTCAAAGTCGACGATTTCGCCAAGCAACGCCGCCTGGGTTCCACCTCGAGGGCGCCGCGCTGGGCTATCGCCTACAAGTACCCTCCGGAAGAAGCGACCACAAAGTTGCTCGACATCAAGGTCGGCGTCGGCAGGACCGGGCGTGTCACACCGTTCGCGTTCATGGAGCCGGTACTTGTCGCTGGTTCGACGGTGTCGCGCGCAACGCTGCACAACGAGTCGGAGGTACGGCGTAAAGGCGTGCTGATCGGCGACACAGTCACGATTCGTAAGGCGGGAGACGTCATTCCCGAGGTGCTCGGCCCCGTGGTCGAGATGCGCGACGGCAGCGAACGTGCATTCGTCATGCCCGATCGCTGTCCGGAGTGCGGCACACCGCTGCGTCCGGAGAAGGACAGTGATGCCGACATCCGCTGTCCCAACGCCGAAAGCTGCCCGGCGCAGCTGCGCGAGCGGCTGTTCCACCTGGCGGGGCGCAGCGCACTGGACATCGAGGCTCTCGGTTACAAGGGTGCGTCCTCCCTGCTGGCCGCCGGAGTCATCACCAATGAGGGCGACCTGTTCTCTCTCGACGAGGACGACCTTCGCAAGACGGATCTGTTCACCACCCAGGACGGCCAGCTGTCGCAGAACGGGAGGGCCTTGCTCGCCAATCTCGAGAACGCGAAGCACGCACCGCTGTGGCGGGTTCTGGTCGGGTTGTCGATCCGACATGTCGGTCCACCAACCGCTCGTTCTCTCGCAACCGAATTCGGCTCACTACAGGCGATCGAGGATGCAACCCCGGAGCAGCTCGCCGACGTCGAGGGGGTCGGCGGAACGCTGGCACAGAGCATTCACGACTGGTTCACCGTCGACTGGCATCGCGAGATCATCGAGAAGTGGCGTGCCGCAGGGGTGTCCATGGAGGACGAGCGCGACGAATCGATCGTTCGCACCCTCGAGGGCAAGACCGTCGTCGTGACCGGTTCGCTGCAGGACTTCTCGCGCGACGGGGCCAAAGAAGCGATCCTGGAGCGCGGTGGCAAGGCGTCTGGTTCGGTATCGAAGAAGACCGACTATGTGGTGGTCGGCGACTCGCCCGGATCCAAGGCCGCGAAGGCCGAGCAACTCGGTGTGCCCGTGCTTGACGAGGACGAGTTCAAGCGTCTGTTGGAAACGGGGGAGCCACCTCAGGCGGCTGCGGAATAGCGTCCGCAGCGTGCTGCGGGATCGAGCTCAGCAGGGCGTCGCGGAACTCGGAGACCGTGTGCGGCAACCAGAGCGCTTGCACCGGGGTCAGCGGCGGATTGTCGAAGTCTCGCACGACGATCCGACCGCCATGCGTCGTCCCTGCCGGGTCGGTGACGAAAGCGACGGCATCGTCGTCGACGAGTACCGCGGTGGCTGGTGGTGCGCCCTGGATACGGCACACCCGCAGGCGCGGCTCCACGCCGCCGCGTCGCAGGTGGGCGACCAGGAAGTCCGTGTAGAACGAGCGTCGTTCGGGTGCCCAGACGACGATCGGCACGTCGGCGAGGTCGCGAACCCGGATGGGATCACGCTCGGCGAGGCGATGACCGGCGGGGATGGCCAGCCGTAACGGGTGATAGGTGACGACCGACGACGTCAGTTGCGGTGGTGGTTCCACACCGCGCCGGAGTACGAGGTCGAGTTCACCGGAGAGCAGGCGTTCGGCGAAGAGTCGGGGAAACGTCTGGACGAACGTCACCGAGACGTCGGGGTGCCTGCGCAGCGCCGGTTCGACGAGCGTGAACGCCTCGTCATTCGAGAGCGCAGGTGAGTGCCCGATCGTGAATGCGTCGGCGGTGCCCGCTGCCCGGCGTTGAACCGAACGCGCGAGTTCGCGCGCGCCTGCGAGGAGTGGAAGCGCTCCTTCGAGGAGTGCTTCGCCCGCGCTGGTCAGCACCAGTCGTCGGCCCGAGCGGTCGAAGAGCGGCACGCCGACCTCGCGTTCTAGTTGCCGCAGCGCGGTCGATAGCGCCTGCTGCGTGAGGAACATCTGCTCTGCGGCCGCCGCCAGCGTGCCAGCCTGGGCGACCGCGACAAACTGCTCCAGACGGCGGGTGTCGAGTGCGGGGGAGTCACCGGCTTCCTTCATATACAAATCCTACTTGAGAAAGGTTCATATTGATTCGATTGAACTTGATTGTCGAGCTTTCTAGCGTTGATGATGTTCCTCCGAGACGGGGCGGTGAATGAAAACCGTTGGGGCCTCGGGCAACACACGCAGGCAGCGATACGAAAAGGACACGACGAATACATGACTCAGACACAGGATCTGTCAGCGACCACACGCAAGCTCGAGGGGAAGACCGCCGTTGTCGCGGCCGGGGCAAAGAACCTCGGTGGTCTCGTCTCGCGCCAACTCGCCGCTCTCGGTGCGAATGTTGCGGTCCACTACAACAGCGACTCGAGCCGGACCGATGCCGAGAAGACCGCGGCCGCCGTGGAGGAACAGGGTGGTAAGGCCGTCGTCGTACAGGGCGACCTCACGGTACCGGCGACGGTGACCGCGTTGTTCGACGCCGCGGTCGGCGCCTTCGGCGGTGTCGACATCGCGGTCAACACCGTGGGGAAGGTGCTGCGCAAGCCGATCGCGGAAACCACCGAAGCCGAATACGATTCGATGTTCGACATCAACGCGAAAGCCGCCTACTTCTTCTTGCAGGAGGCCGGCAAGCGGGTGAACGACAACGGCACGGTCATCAGCATCGTGACCTCACTGCTCGCGGCGTACACCGACGGCTACTCGACGTACGCGGGCGGGAAAGCGCCGGTCGAGCACTTCACGCGGGCGGCGTCCAAGGAGTTCGCCGATCGTGGTATCTCGGTGAACTCCATCGGGCCGGGGCCGATGGACACCCCGTTCTTCTACCCGCAGGAGACCCCGGAGCGCGTCGAGTTCCACAAGTCGCAGGCGATGGGAAACCGGCTGACCGACATCAACGACATCGCGCCCATCGTGACTTTCCTTGCGACAGATGGACATTGGATCACCGGTCAGACCATCTTCGCCAACGGCGGGTACACCACACGCTGATCTGTCGTACAACGGTCAGATTTCCGGCACGAATGACTTGAGGAGTTCACATGACCACTGCACTGCCCGATCCTGTCGCAACCGCCATCGACGCGACGAATGCCGGTGACCTGCAGGCTTTTCTCGATGCCTTCACGCCCGACGGTGCCGTCGACGACTGGGGCCGCGTCTTCACGGGACCGACGGAGATTGCCGGCTGGAGTGACAACGAGTTCATCGGTAAGAATGTGACTCTCGAGGTCACCGAGGTGACGACGACCGGCGCCGACACGGTCGTCATTGCAACGGTCGGCGGCGACGGCTTCAACGGG
Source organism: Gordonia aichiensis NBRC 108223 (assembly GCF_000332975.1). Classification (GTDB taxonomy): domain Bacteria; phylum Actinomycetota; class Actinomycetes; order Mycobacteriales; family Mycobacteriaceae; genus Gordonia; species Gordonia aichiensis. The sequence continues at coordinate 57,077 of NZ_BANR01000008.1, forward strand.
CCGTCCACGTTTACCTACACTGTCAGCGGAGATAAACTGTCGCGCATGATGATTCGCGAGTAAGTCCTCGATCAGTTCGCGATGGCCGTCTCGAAGGCGGCCATCGCGGCAGCGTCGAACAGCACGAAACGCACGGCACTGACGGTGGTGTCCGTGGCGCGGACCGTTGTCACCGCGATACGGGCGCCGTCGTCCATTGGCCAGCCGTAGATGCCTGTCGAGATTGCGGGAAAAGCCACGGTCCGCGCGCCCAGCCCGGCTGCGACACACAGGGATTCGCGGTAACAGGACGCGAGGAGTCCCGAGCGGTCGGCTGAGGCCGAGTACACCGGTCCGACGGTGTGTATCACCCATCGCGCGTCGAGGTCGCCCGCGGTGGTCGCCACAGCTGCGCCGGTGGGCAGTCCTTGCGGGTATCGGCTCTCTCGCAGTTCCCGGCATTCGGCGAGGATCGCCGGGCCACCTCGACGGTGGATCGCGCCATCGACTCCACCGCCACCGAGTAGCGACGAGTTCGCCGCATTCACGATGGCGTCGACGCGTTGCGCGGTGATGTCGCCGTGGACGAGCTCGATCGAGGCCATCTCTGCACGCTACGCCGGCCACATCAGGCAAGCACACAATGCTGCAGAATCACTCCTTGCGCAACGGGTTTCAGCTGTCGGTTACGTTTCGGCGCGCAGCACGGTGCTGACGATGCCGGAGAGATAGCCCAGGCGCGCGATCTCCGACGGCCGGAAATCCGGCCCGCCGACCCTGCCGAGGAGTACGGCCTTGCCGCCATCGCCGAGCGGCGCGGCGGCCAGTCGGGTGTCCATCTCCTGCCATGCTCCGGGTACCCAGTCGGCATCCGGATCGAATTGAGCGGCCTCGTGCAGGGGTAACCAGTCGGCGTTGGTCAGTGGCGTCTCCGGGGCGCCGGAGCTGTGGTAGAGCTGCAACACGCCGCTCGCCGCTCTGGTGACGACCATCGCCCACGACACTCGCAGGACGCGCGGGGCGTCGTCGACGAGGACCTGGAGCCGGTCTCGATCGGCAGTGGCCACGTGATCGACCAACTCGAGTTCCCGGTGGGTGTCGAGCAGCCCGCTGTAGGGGCGGATGGAGTCGACACGTACACCGGCGACCTTCTCGGCAGCGGTGATGAGCGCGTCGGGAAGCGATCCGGGTGCGGTGTCGACGACGAGGTCGTCGACCGCATAACCATCCCCGCGTTCGACGACCTCGAGGGACAGTATGTCGGCGCCCACGGACCCGAGTTGCACGGCGAGCAGTCCAAGGCTGCCGGGGCGATCCTCGAGGTACACGCGTAGCAGGTATGACACGTGCGACATTGTCGCACCGTGGCCACGCGCGTGCTCGGATGGCATCGTCGGCGCGCTGGATCCACGATGGAGTCATGGTTTCCGCTCCTGATCACACCCACGATGGCGAGCCCGTCACCCATGTGACCACATCGGTGGCCCGGCGCATCGAATCCGGACGCGAGCATGACTTCGTGACCTGGACCGACGCGGGAATCGCGTTGGCTCGCACATTCCCCGGGTTCCTCGGCGGTGGATGGCTGCGGTCGAGCAGCAAACCCGACGAGTACTACGTCGTCTATCGGTTTGTCGACGACGACGCGCTCGACGACTGGAACTCCTCGCCGGTGCGGCGGGCGTGGCTGTCGCGCGGTGAGGGTGTCGCCGTCGACTATGCGACGCACCGTCTCTCCGGCATCGAGGGGTGGTTCGAACCACAGTCGACGCTGACCAACGCGGTACGTGTGATGGGTGCGCCGCCGCCGCGGTGGAAGCAGGCGATCACCATCTGGCTCGGATTCTTCCCCATGTCGTTGCTGATCAACTTTCTGGTGATCCCGCATCTCGGTGCGATGCCGCTGGTGGTGAAGACCCTCATCGCGACACTCATCAACACCCCGCTCATGGTGTATCTCGTACTGCCGTGGATCACAAAACGACTCGCGCGGTGGCTCCACTGAGGAACGTCGAGGGGCAGTCGCCTAGTCTTGATGGGGTTGCCGGTGCGCGCTCGGACGAGCAGCCGCGCCCGCAGGTGAGGAAGGACGTGATCTCTTCAAATGTCTGACAAATCTGGGTCACAGGACGCAGGGTCGGCGATCTCGCGCGACCAGGTGGCGCACCTGGCACGGCTATCGCGACTCGCGCTCGACGACGACGAACTCGATCTCTATGCGCAGCAGCTCGATTCGATTCTGACGCACGTCGCGCAGGTCTCCGAGGTCGCGGCCGACGACGTGCCACCGACCGCGCACCCCGCCGAGTTGGCCAACGTCCTGCGTGAGGATGTCGTCGCGCCCGGCCTGACCACCGAACAGGCGCTCTCCGGTGCGCCGTCCGTCGAACAGGACCGGTTCGCGGTCCCGCAGATCCTCGGGGAGGAACAGTGAGCACCCAGACGCCTGCCACCCGTGCCGCGGGGGACATCACGGGGCTCTCGGCCGCTGAGTTGGGCGAGAAGATCGCGTCCCGTGAACTCTCCTCCGTCGAGGTCACCCAGGCGTACCTCGACCGTATCGCCGAGATCGACGCTCAGCTCGGCGCATTTCTCCACGTCAGCGGGTCCGAGGCGCTCGTCGCCGCGAAAGCCGCCGACGACGCGATTGCCGCGGGCGAGGCGTCGTCACCGTTGACCGGTGTCCCGTTGGCGCTCAAAGATGTGTTCACCACGACGGATGCGCCGACCACGTGCGGTTCCAAGATCCTCGAAGGCTGGGTGCCGCCGTACGATTCGACGGTCACCACACGGCTTCGTGCGGCGGGCATTCCGATTCTCGGCAAGACCAACATGGACGAGTTCGCGATGGGCAGTTCCACCGAGAACTCCGCCTATCAGGTGACGCGCAACCCGTGGGATACCACGCGTATCCCCGGTGGATCGGGCGGCGGCAGCGCTGCGGCGCTCGCGTCGTACCAGGCGCCCCTTGCCATCGGCACCGACACCGGCGGCTCGATCCGTCAGCCGGCTGCGGTCACCGCGACAGTCGGCGTCAAGCCCACCTACGGTACGGTGTCGCGCTACGGACTCGTCGCCTGCGCATCGTCGTTGGACCAGGGCGGCCCGTGCGGTCGCACCGTCCTCGACACGGCGCTTCTGCACGAGGTGATCGCCGGCCACGATCCACGCGATTCCACCTCGATCGACGTCGCGGTACCCGACGTCGTCGGCGCTGCCCGTGCGGGAGCGTCCGGAGACCTGTCCGGTGTGCGCGTCGGCGTCGTGACCGAACTGCAGGGGGAGGGCTACCAGCCGGGCGTCCTGGAGTCATTCGAGCGAGCCGTCGCAACTCTGACCGACCGCGGCGCCGAAGTGGTGGAGGTGTCGTGTCCACACTTCACCTACGCGCTCGGCGCGTACTACCTGATCCTGCCGAGCGAGGTGTCGTCGAACCTCGCCCGTTTCGACGGCATGCGGTACGGGCTGCGCGTCGGTGACGACGGCAAGCACAGTGCAGAAGAAGTGATGGCGTTGACGCGCGAGGCCGGATTCGGTCCAGAAGTCAAGCGTCGCATCATGATCGGTACCTACGCACTGTCGTCGGGTTACTACGACGCCTACTACGGTCAGGCACAGAAGGTGCGCACGCTGATCGCCCGCGACTTCACCGCCGCCTTCGAGAACGTCGACGTCCTCGTGTCGCCCACCACGCCGACCACGGCATTCCCCATCGGCGACAAGGTCGACGACCCGCTGAGCATGTACCTGTTCGACCTGTGCACACTCCCGGTCAACCTCGCGGGTGTCGGCGCGATGTCGGTGCCGTCCGGGCTGTCGGGTGACGACGGTCTGCCGGTCGGGTTGCAGATCATGGCTCCGGCACTCGCCGATGACCGGCTCTATCGCGTGGGCGCGGCGTACGAGGCGGCGCGCGGCCCGATCGTCTGATCGCGACGGCACACCGGGATCACCGCGGAACCTGATCGGTGCCACGGTAGCGGTGGCCGACCCCCGCGGGACCGTCGAGCGACCCGAGCAGGTCGGCGGAGGTCTGCACGAACGTCGCCAGTGGTATCCACGGGACGTGTCTGGTCGGCCTGCCGACCGTCACCGTGTCGGAGGGTCGGCTCGGCGGACGCCAAACGACCGCAGGCGACCAGGCGGTCACCGGGTCGGTTGCGTTCGCGATCACCCGCCGCGGTGATCCGTGCGCGTGTGTATCGATCGTGTCGGCGGGAACCCCGGAGAGGACCGTGGTCCACAGTGCGCCGGGCCGGTGCTCGTCTGCCCATACCCGGGCGGTCTCGGCTCCGAGTGCGCCGAGACTTTGTCCGTAGAGAATGACGAGCGGACGCCGTTGCGGTGGAACGGCGTCGAGTTCGGCGGTCAGAGCCGACAGCACTGCGACCGATGCGCGGCCTGCTGCTCCGCGATCTGTGACGAAGGCACGCCACGACTGAGTCGACGCGTAGCGAGGTGCGATGGTGTGCATCCGGCCGACACGGTCACCGATTGCTGCGAGCGCCCCGGGGTCGATCCATCCCGACCCGGTGGGTACCGCGATCAGCACGGCATCGTCGTCCGGGCCGCCCCGCTCGACCCACTGCCGGACAAGAGCTTTTGCGTCGGCGTCGGTCGTGACCCGCGCACTCAGCGTCGACGCCGAGGCAGTTCCGGTACTTGGCGCGAGCAGGCCGGCCGCCAGTGAGATCGCGGCAGCGATGGCCAGTGCACTCGCACGTGGCAGCCAGACCATGGCCGCGACCACCGCGAGTGTCGGGCAGACAAGGAACACCACCCACTCCGGACCGACGGACCCATAGCCGAGCTCACTGCGAATCGTGTTCTGCCACGCCATATTCACTATCGACGCCAGGATGAGAACGGCTGCGACGACCACGGTCGGCCACCAGTGGGTGGTGTGTCGGGGCCGGCGGCACAGTCTCAGGCCGAGCATCGTGCACCCGACGGTGACGCCCGCGCAGAGTGCCATCACCAGTCCTGCGAGCCACGGCGTCCGCGGAAGCGGAGACGGCCAGAGTCCGATCACGGCTGCGAGGATCACCGCGGCTGCGATCGCCGGCTGCGGAGGTGCCGGCGTCGCGGGGTTCCGGCTGCCGCGTGAGGCGGTCATCGCGTCATTTCCGACGATGCGCGGGCACCGTCGTGGTCCTCGGAACCACTGTGCACGAGATGGCTGATCGCCGACGCGGCGATCGACAGCAGATTCGCACGGTCCTTCGGGGGGCCGTCGCCCTCATTCCAGGTGTTCATCGCGAGTCCGACCCGCGCCAATTCTGCGGCTCCCGCGCACAAAGGATCGTGACAGGTCTCGCGCATTCGGGAGACAAGCATCGTGTCGAGCCCCAGCCGCGCCCACGCCCCGAGAGGATGTCCGATCCGATCGGCATAGCGCAATGTGTCGTACCCGAGATCGTGTGTGCGGCACAGTGGTTCAAATTCGTCAGGCATCGGCACCGGCGACGAGCAGCCGCCGTCGGGGTTACTCGCCTCGGCGCCTTCGAGAATCGGTTGATATCCCATCCTCGTTGCGAAATCCGCTGGTACCGCGGCGATCGCGCGCGCACCATCACCGGCGAGCATCAGCTTGATGACCTCGGCGGCAGCGGGGTCTTCGGTGGGGAGGCGCGGATCTCGCGTTCGCAGATCCGACGTCGGATCGGCGGTTGGCCGGGACGCGACGCGCTGGTCTGTTGATGTCGTCGGGCGCGCGCTGACCGACGCGTCGGGGACGAAGGTGCCCTCGAGGATCAGTCCGATGAGCAGCAACCCCGCCGCCCAGCGTCGACGCCGGTGAACAAAGCGAGGTAGTCGGTGTTTCGCAGGCATGTCATGGACGCTAGAAGTGCAGGTCACCGCCCCACATCGGACGCGAGTCGGGTTCTCGCACAGCCCTTTCGCGGTGCCCGTGGACCGCCCTCTGCTACCGCAGACCGATCCCGATCTCACTCTCAGGTATGAGGACATCGTGGATCGGCTCGCCTACGGTGAAGGGCGAGGTGATCTGATGATGAAACACATGAGGGCCGGAATCCGTAAGGGCGGTTCGGCCCTCGTCGACGAGGTGCGTGCCATTCCTGCGCTGTCGGATCCCGATGTGCGACGGTACTTCTCGTCGCGCATGAACGTGTTCTTCCTCGTCGTCGCCCTCACGCTGTTCGCCGTGGCGTGGCCGACGGCGAGTCTGACCCACGACGTCCCCGCGTACGCGATGCCGGTGACTGCTGCCGCGATCGCGTGGCCGGTCGCCCTGTCGTGGTCGGCACCCGTTGTCGGATGGGCTGTTTCGTTGCTCGCGGCGATGATCATCGGGTCTGTCGTACCCACGGTTGGCGGGTGGCCCTGGTCGATTCAGGTCACGCACATCATCGCGATGCTCGTGCTGTCGTTCATGGCAGCACTGCGGTGCCCGTTGCGGTGGTTGCCCGTCATCTGGTTGGCCTCGACGTTGGTCCTGGTGAACGCGGCTCCCGATGAGCAGCGTCCGGGATGGATCTTCGGTCTGACCTCCAGCGCCGTCGTGATCGCGCTCCTGCGTGGACTGTTTGCTTCCCGTCGACAACTCGCCGAGCGCACTCGGGAGACCAGGGCCGCAGAGTCGGAGGCCGCTGTCCTGCAGGAGCGGGCACGAATTGCCCGTGACCTGCATGACATCGTCGCGCATCGGATGTCGATGGTGGTGGTGATGGCCCAGACGGCCCGGTATCGATTGCCCGATGTCAGCGACGACGCGGCCGCCGAGTTCGACGCGATCGCCACGGCTGCGCGCACCTCACTCGAGGAGGTGCGGCAATTGCTCGGCGTTCTGCGGGAGTCCGACGAGACCCCGACCGGTTCGGGCGCGCGCACCGCGCCGAACCCCGGCCTCGAACAGGTCGAGTCCTTGGTTGCGGCGACACGTCGTGCAGGCGCCGATGTGCAGTTGCACCTCGCAACGCCACTGGCGGACGTCGGCGAAGCCTCGGGACTCGCGGTGTACCGGATCGTGCAGGAGTCGTTGGCCAATGCGACCCGGCATGCGCCCGGTGCTCGGATCGACATCTGGCTTCGTGAGGGCACGGCCGATCAGGTTGAGCTCGCCATCGTCAACGGGCCGGGCACCGATCCGTCGCTTGACCTGGCGGGCAACGGGGCGGGTATCCCCGGGATGATCGACCGGGCGCGCAGTGTCGGCGGATCGCTCGTCACCGCGGTGACCCCCGATCACGGGTTCGCGGTGCGTGCCTGGCTTCCCGCCTCGTCCGAGCGCGGTGAGCGAGCCGTCACCGATGGGTCCGCCGGTCGCGTCGCGATCGCAGAGCATTCGATCAGCGGCCGACGCACGAGTGGTTCGTCGGACGCGGAAGGGTAGCGTGCGTCCGGTGCCGATCACGCTTGTCATCGTCGACGACCAGGCAATGGTCCGACAGGGATTCTCGGCGCTGCTCGCCGCCCAGCCCGACTTCTCGGTTCTCGGCGACGCCGCCGACGGTGTCGAGGCCGTCGAGTTGTGCGCCAGGGTGAGGCCTGACGTCGTACTCATGGATGTGCGGATGCCCAGGCGCGACGGACTGTGGGCGGCACAGCGCATCCTGGCCGGGCAGCGGTCCGGCCAGCCGACCGTCGAATCCGCCACGGATGGGGGAAGCCCGGCGAACGGCGCTGCGGGCAACACACGCGTGCTGATGCTGACGACCTTCGACATCGACGACTACGTGTACGAGGCGCTCCGCATCGGCGCGTCCGGCTTCCTGCTCAAGGACGCGCCCGCTGACGAACTCGTGCGCGCCGTACGTGTGGTAGCAGCGGGCGAGGCGTTGCTGGCGCCGTCGATCACCCGCAGATTCATCGCCGAGGTGACGGCACGGCGTGAGCGCCGCACCCGGTCGCCCGAGCTCGGCTCGCTCACACCACGCGAGCGTGAGGTGCTCGAGCTCGTGGCGGAGGGAAAGTCCAACGCCGAGATCGCGGGCGAGCTGTTCGTCACCGAGCAGACGGTCAAGACGCACGTCAGCGGACTGCTCGGAAAACTGGGGTTGCGTGATCGCGCTCAAGCCGTCGTCTACGCCTACGAGAACGGCGTGAAGTGACGCGGGTTGTCAGAGGTGCCGGCATTCGTCGTCGTCCGGCGCGGTGCACCGCAGCCCACTAGATTGGACAGCGTCAACCCGGACGGCGGAAGGCAAGAAGACACATGGCGAAGAGATACGGCATCCTCACCTCCGGAGGCGATTGCCCGGGTCTCAATGCGGTGATCCGTGGCGCGGTCCTCAAGGGCGAGACTGTCTACGGACAGGAGTTCGTCGGCTTCCGTGACGGTTGGTACGGGCTGGTGTACGGCGACATCATCGAGCTCTCTCGCACACGCGTCCGCGGCCTGAGCCACGAGGGCGGAACGATCCTCGGTACCAGCCGTTTCGGTCCGTATTCCGAACCCGACGGCGGCGCCGAGAACATCAAGAAGGTACTCAAGAACCTCGAGATCGACGGTGTGATCGCAATCGGTGGAGACGGCACCGCTGCCGCCTCGCAGCGGCTCTACGAGGACGGCATCAACATCGTCGGTGTTCCCAAGACCATCGACAACGACATCGCCGCCACCGATTACACGTTCGGCTTCAACACCGCTGTCGAGATCGCCACCGAATCAATCGATCGTCTGCGCACCACGGGCAACTCTCACAAACGCTGCATGGTGCTCGAGGTGATGGGCCGTCACGCGGGGTGGATCGCGTTGCATTCGGGCATTGCGGGTGGTGCGCATGCGATCCTGATTCCCGAGCATCCGGAAAGCCTGAACCAGATCTGCGCGTGGGTCACGAGCGTCAAGAATCGTGGCCGCTCGCCGATGGTCGTCGTCGCCGAGGGTTTCACGTTGCCCGACATGGAGACCGCGCACTCGACCAAGGGACTCGACGGATTCAACCGTCCCCGACTCGGCGGCATCGCCGAGGTTCTCGCACCGATGATCGAGGAACGCACCGGGATCGAGACTCGCGCGACCGTCCTCGGCCACGTGCAACGCGGCGGTGTTCCGACCGCTTTTGACCGGGTACTGGCCACCAGACTCGGTATGGCCACCACCGACCTCGTCGCCGACAAGGGCTGGGGGCAGATGGTCGTGCTGCGTGGGACGGAGATCGAGCGCACCACGTTCGACGAGGCGCTCGCCAACCACAAGCAGGTGCCCGCGGCCCAGTATCAGGAGATGCGGGTCATCTTCGGCTGACGACCCGACCGACCCGGCGATGCGCGCACGCATAAACTGGGTGCCATGACTGCCGCGACCGCCGAACTGATGGACTACGACCAGGTCATCGATGAGTTCGATCCCGTTCTGGGGCTCGAGGTGCACGTCGAGCTCGGCACCGACACCAAGATGTTCTGTGCGTGCCCGACCACCTTCGGTGCAGATCCCAACACCCAGGTGTGCTCGGTGTGTATCGGGCTGCCGGGGTCGTTGCCGGTGGCCAATGCAAAGGCCATCGAGTACGCGATCCGTATCGGCCTGGCGTTGAACTGCTCGATCCGACCGTCGAGCACGTTCGCACGCAAGAACTACTTCTATCCGGACCAGCCCAAGAACTATCAGATCTCCCAGTACGACGATCCGATCGCCTACGACGGTCATCTCGACGTGGTGCTCTCCGACGGAACGACCTGGCGGGTGGAGATCGAGCGTGCACACATGGAGGAGGACACGGGCAAGTCGCTGCACGTCGGTGGTGACGGCCGAATCCACGGTGCCGACCACTCGCTCCTCGACTACAACCGCGCGGGTGTACCGCTCGTCGAGATCGTGACGAAGCCGGTCACCGGCGCGGGTGCGCGAGCACCGGAGGTAGCGCGCGCCTACGTATCGGCATTGCGCGACCTGCTCAAGTCTCTCGACGTCTCCGACGTTCGGATGGACCAGGGCTCACTGCGCTGCGACGCCAATGTCTCGCTGATGCGCAAGGGCGCCACCGAGTTCGGCACCCGCACCGAGACCAAGAACGTCAACTCACTCAAGAGTGTCGAGGTCGCTGTGGCGTACGAGATGCGCAGGCAGGCAGCGGTTCTCGAGTCGGGCGGCGAGGTCATCCAGGAGACCCGGCACTTCCACGAGGCCGACGGCACCACGTCGGCTGGGCGTCGGAAAGAGACCGCAGAAGACTACCGGTACTTCCCGGAGCCCGATCTTCCTCCCGTGCAACCGGATTCGGCGTGGGTGGCAGAGATCGCCGCGGCGCTTCCCGAACTACCGTGGGTACGTCGCGCGCGGATACAGACCGAATGGGGTGTCTCCGACGAGGTGATGCGTGATCTGGTGAATGTCGGCGCAGTCGACCTCATCATCGCGACGGTCGATGCCGGTGCCTCTCCCGAGGCCGCACGTGGCTGGTGGGTGTCGTTCCTGGCGCAACAGGCCAATTCCCGCGAGGTCGAACTCGCCGACCTGGCCATCACACCCGCTCAGGTTGCCACGATCATCGGACTCGTCGATGAGGGCAAGCTGACGACCAAGCTCGCGCAACAGGTCGCGGTCGCGGTGCTCGACGGCGAGGGTGAGCCCGAGCAGATCGTCGCCGACCGCGGACTCGAGGTTGTCCGCGACGACTCTGCGCTGCAGAAGGCGGTTGACGAGGCGCTCGCGGCCAACCCCGACATCGCCGACAAGATCCGGGGCGGCAAGGTGGCCGCCGCCGGAAAGATCGTCGGCGACGTCATGAAGGCGACGCGCGGCCAGGCCGATCCGGCCAGGGTGAAGGAACTGGTCATCGCTGCCTGTTCCTGAGCATCTGAGGCGCCAGGGTGTGCACCGTCGAGCTGACCCCTGCGGACTCACGGCGCTGGTCGCTCACCCCGTTGGAAGCAACGCGATCACGTCGTCGTCGACACCCGCATCGACGAGTTGTGACCGCGTCTGGCGCAACCAGGTGTCGGCCCATGCCGGGTTGATTGTGCGCAGGATGTCGAACTGCGCTTGCCACGACACCCGACGGAAATCGGGTGTGCCTGGTGGATGCAGTCGCCGGGACATCCTCTCAGCGATCGATTCCGCCACGAAGAAGAGGAATTCGTCGGCTGAGGTGGTCTGACGGTCGGAGACGATGTTGGCCCGTTCCCTGACAGTCAGGTGCCACACGCCGTGCTTCTGCCAGCATGACGGGACGCCGTCATCACGAAGGTGCGACAGTTCGGGCAGATCCTCGTCGATGGCGCCCATCCGACGACCGAGTTCGACGATGCGTGACTTCATCGATTCATCGAGCCCGCCATCGACGACAGTCATCCCGCGGTCACCGGCGGAAAGGTCTGCAACAGGTACCCGGCACACAGCAGCCATCCGACGTTGACGGTGGTTCCGCACTGCGGATTACTCGGCAGGAGCTGTTGCACCACTTCGTATTGTGTGCCGAGGCCGGGCTGTTCGAAGGCGGGCGCGATCGGGCCGCTGTAGAGCGGGAGCTGTTTGACCACTTGGTAGACGTGGTAGTTGCAGTATCGGGGACTCGCGCTGTTGACGAGATTCGACGGTGGCAGAGAGCGTTTCGCATATCTCGTGCCCGTGGGTGCGAAGAAGTTGCCGCCCTCGCCGCCGTAGCGGTCGATGCTCTTGCCGACTGCCAGCGTGGCGCGACGCTTGACCGGCTTGCCGTTCCTGATCACATATCCCTGTTGTTCGGGGTAGCGCCAGCTCGGCTGGGGGACTGCATTCGGATCCCACCACTTGGTCAAGAAGTCCTGGGGATCGGTGAAGTTCCCCAGCCTCTTGTAGCCGATCAGCTCGGGCCCGACTGGTGCTTCGGTAGAGAGTTCCTTCGGGCCGAGGCGCCAGTCGCCCGGGCTGTACAGGTCTGCGGAGCAGCCCGCCGAAGTACCCGGTCCCTGACCGAGACTGCCGAGATCGGGCCAGGCGGGCCACGGAGCTGCTGTCGCCACACCGACAGAACCGAAAGCGAGGGTGACGATGAACGAGAGTGCGAGAACAAGAACGCGACGACGCATCGGCCGTGCCTTTCGCAGATGATTGGTGGTGATGGCAGCCTAGAGGCAGCTGCCCCCCGATCCTCGCACTTGTCGCGGAATCTGCCCGAGCATCGGTCGACAGCACACGACTCGGAGAGCGTTCTCCGCAGTCAGGTCCTGTTCTCCGACGATGCAGGTGGAATGAAACGCACGACGCGGTCGTCGGTGCCGACAGGATTTCCTGAAGCCTTGTTCACGGTCGCGAAAAGCATGGCGCCGCTGGTGGAACTGACGATCCTGCCGAGAGCGCCGTAGCGCTTCTCGAGAACCACCACCGGCGGGGTGATCGTCGGTTTGTCGCGAGTCGGTTCGGTAAGGGAGAGGATCTGCTGGGTGCGAGTGGTCGTGACGAAGATCTGGCCCGCCGAGACCGCGCACCCGGCGACCTCGGGCCGGTCCGGCCAGGTCCACAGCACCTTGGGGCCCGCGGATTCGACGATCTGTAAGCGGTCCTCGGTCGACGTGCGGTCGGACACGTAGAGCGCTCCGGTGTCGTTGTGGCAGAGCGCCACATTCGAGGCGAAACCCGACGCGAGGACTTTCGGTGCGGGGTTGGCGCCCGATCCGAAGGATGTGACGGACAGCAATTTGCCCGCCAGTGACGAGGGGTTGGCGGCCGCCGCCGGATCGCCCGCATCGCCTGTGGCGACGAGGAGTTCGGTGGGAGAGCGGAAGTACAGTGCACCCATGTTTCCGGTGGCGCCCTTGGGAATCCCGGTCAGAATGGGCTTGGCGACGTCACCCGGTGCAATGCGGACCACCCGATTGTCCGACGCCGTGGTGATCAGCGCGTAGATGAGGCGGTCCTGGCTGTAGGAGGGCGACAACGCGAAGTCGATGAGGCCGCCATCGCCCGAACCGTCGACGTCGAACGAGGCGATCGCCCGTTGCGGGCCGTATCTCTTGGCGGTGATCAGCTTGCCCGTCGTCCGTTCGGCGACGACCGTTGTGGTCGCCTGGTCGTCGCCCGCCATCACGCCTCCGGTGGACGCGAGGCAGGTGGCGATCACCTGCGGGTCGGGATCGACGCACGGCCCGGTCGGCGGCGGCCCGGGATTCTCGGGCGTGCTCGGCGCAGGAGTGGGCGTCTGTTGCTTCTGCTGCAGGGATTCGTTGTTGGCAGAGAATTGGCCCGCAGACCTGTCACGATCCTGCCCGGAGAAGTCGGCACATCCGGCGAGCGTGGCCACGAGCAGCATGATCATGCCCGTCAGCAGCGCCCAGAAGCGCAGCCGTCGGTATCCGGCGGCTGCATGCCGCTTCTTCCGCCCCTCACGCATGAACACCACAGTAGGCGATGGCCGACGACTCACCGCGCGCTGTTGGGCGGCGGGCGTCGGGCAACGATCTACAGTCGACTGTGTGACTGAACGAGACGACCGGACTACAGCCGACGACGTCTCCGGAGCAGAATTCGGCTCCGACGATCGCGGTCAGCGCGCCGAGGTCGCCGGGAACGGTACCGGGAAGGTCGCGACAGGTAACGCTGAAACCGGAACCGACGAACCCTACGACAGCTCGAACGGTGGGGGTTCGACGGGAGAGCAGCCTCCGGTTGGCGATTCGGCCAGCCCATACGACGAGACCACCGGACGCATCCCCGTCCAGCAACGTGATGTCGACGACCGCGATTCCTTCTACGACAGGCACTCTCGCGGACGAATGACTCGCGTCGAGGGACTCGACGATCTGGATCCGGACGATGTGCACACGCGTCCGTTCTCCGCGACGCCACCGTCGGCGGGCCGACCCTCGTCACCGTCGGCGGGCCGACCCTCGTCACCGTCGGCGGGCCGACCCTCGTCACCGTCGGCGGGCCGGACGCGTCGCAGGCCCGCGCCGCAGCGCGCCGACGACACCGACACCGAACGGTTTGTGAGTGCTCAACGCGCATCCGAGCCTGCAACGCCCGATCCCGCGCCCGAGTACCGCGATGCGGGATACGACGAGGTATATGGGGTCGCCGAGCCTGTCACTGAACGCCACGACACCGCGGTCATCGACGCCGCAGCTTCCGACCCCGCTCTCGCCCATCCCGCTCTCGCCCATCCCGATCTCACCGAGACCGCCGCCATAGGTGACGGGCACGGCGACGCGGGGCCGTCGCACGAGCACACCGGCCACGGTGACTCGGACACCGCAGCGGTGCCGCGCGCGCGGCGCGGCACACTCGACCTCGGACTTCTGCTGCTGCGGGTGGCCGTCGGCGTCGTCGTCATGGCTCACGGCTTGTCGCACCTGTTCGGCTGGTGGAACGGCGCCGGTCTCGACGGATTCGCGAACGAGCTGCTCAACACCGCCAACCCCGCGATCGGGTTCGCAGCCGATGCCGCCAAACCGCTGGCCGCGGGCATCGCACTCGCTGAGACGATCGGCGGTCTCATGGTGATCGTTGGGCTACTCACGCCGATCGGAGCGTCGGCGATCGTGGCGGTGATGCTGTTGGCTGCCGCGTTCAGAATCACGACGAGCGGCGGATTCGAGTTCTTCGCGACCGCGAACGGTGTTGAGTTCGAACTGATGATGGCCGCGGCGGCCGCGGCTCTGGTTCTCACCGGGCCGGGTCTGTACTCGCTCGACTACCCACGCGGATGGGCACGGCGCCCGTTCGTCGGGTCGGTGTTGTGGCTGGTCGTCGCCGTCGCCGTCGCCTGCGTGATCTGGATCTTCTGCAACGGCACCGATCCGTTCACCTCACCGGGGAATCCCCGGTGAGGTGAACGGGCGGACGGGTGATCGGCGCGTGATCTCTCAGTCGACCTTGCGAACTGCGCCCTGATCGGCTGACGTCGCAAGCTTGGCGTAAGCGCGCAGCGCAGTCGAGACCTTGCGATCGCGATCCTTGGGCTGCCACGGACGCTCGGAGGCCTCCATCTTCGCGCGGCGCTCGGCGAGCACGTCGTCGTCGACCAACATCTTCAGCGTGCGGGTCGCGACGTCGATGAGGATCTCGTCACCGTTTTCGACCAGGCCGATGTCGCCGCCTGCGGCGGCCTCGGGGGAGGCGTGACCGATCACGAGCCCCGATGATCCGCCGGAGAACCGCCCGTCGGTGACCAGACCGCACTTCTTGCCCATGCCTGTGCCCTTCATGAAGGCCGTCGGGTGCAGCATCTCCTGCATACCCGGTCCGCCCGCCGGTCCCTCGTAGCGGATCACCAGGACTTCGCCCGCCTGCAGTTCTTTGGACAGGATGGCGTGAACCGCGTCCTCCTGGCTCTCGACGACGCGCGCGGGTCCTTGGAAGTGCCACAGCGACTCGTCGACACCCGCGGTCTTGAGGACCGCACCGTTCTCGGCGAGGTTGCCGTGCAGGACACACAGGCCACCTTCGACGGTGTAGGCGTGCTCGATATCGCGGATGCAGCCGTCGGCGGCGTCGGTGTCCAACGACTCCCAGCGATTCGACGTCGAGAACGGTTCGGTGGTGCGAACGCCACCCGGCGCTGCGTGGAAGAGCTCGATCGCCTCGGGGATCGCGGTGCCGCTACGAATGTCCCAGTCGGCCAGGTACGCCTCGAGCGACGGGGCGTGGACCGGACGGACATCGGTGTTGAGCAGCCCACCGCGATTCAGCTCGCCCAGGATCGCGGGGATGCCGCCGGCGCGGTGCACGTGCTCCATGTAGTACTTCGGAGAGTTCGGTGCGACCTTGCAGACACAGGGGACGTTGCGCGAGATGCGGTCGATGTCGGTGAGGGTGAAGTCGACCTCGCCCTCCTGGGCGGCCGCGAGGATGTGCAGGACTGTGTTGGTGGAGCCACCCATGGCGACGTCGAGCGCCATCGCGTTCTCGAAGGCCTCGCGAGTGGCGACGCTGCGCGGCAGCACTGACTCGTCGTCGTCGTGGTAGTAGCGCTTGGCGATGTCGACGACCAGCGTGCCTGCCTTGGTGAACAGGTCGCGTCGGGCGACCTGGGTCGCCAATGTCGATCCGTTGCCGGGCAGCGACAGGCCGAGTGCCTCGGTCAGACAGTTCATCGAGTTGGCGGTGAACATGCCCGAGCACGAGCCGCACGTCGGGCATGCCGAGCGCTCGACGGTGAGCAGTTCGTCGTCGTTGACGTTGCTGTCGGCCGAGGCGCTGATCGCGTCGATGAGGTCGGTGCCCGGATGAACGACGCCGTTGATCACGACGGAGGTCCCGGCCTCCATCGGACCGCCGGAGACGAACACCGTCGGTATGTTCAGGCGCATCGCCGCGTTGAGCATTCCCGGAGTGATCTTGTCGCAGTTGGAGATACAGACGAGAGCATCGGCGGTGTGCGCGTTCACCATGTACTCGACGGAGTCGGCGATGATCTCGCGGCTCGGCAGCGAGTAGAGCATGCCGCCATGGCCCATCGCGATTCCGTCGTCGACGGCGATCGTGTTGAACTCTTTGGACACCCCGCCTGCGGCCGCCACGGCCTCCGCGACGATCTCTCCGACGTTCTTGAGGTGCACGTGACCGGGCACGAACTGCGTGTACGAGTTGGCAATGGCGACGATCGGCTTGCCGAAATCGTCTTCGGACATTCCGGTTGCGCGCCACAGTGCGCGAGCGCCGGACGCTTCGCGACCGACAGTGGTGGTTCGTGACCTCAAGGCTGGCATGGAGATTCCTCGATCAGTTCGGTGTCCGCACAGGGCGGAGCGTGTGGACTCGTTGCGCGTCGTTGTGCGTGACAACGTCGCGCCCGGCACAAATATTCGTCGCAGACATCTGCGCCTGACACCGCGGCGGGTCCGCGCCGGGGTTCGTCTGGGCTGTGAGCAACCGGTCGTCGACGCCGATAGACGCGACGATTCGGGCTCGACAATTCACGGTACTCCCCGCTGACATGCGGCAACAAAACCGACCGCTGTGCGGTCGGGCTCAGATCTTGAGCACCGCCTTGGCGATGGTGAAGTAGATGATGAGTCCCGTCGCGTCGCAGAATGTGGAGATGAACGGGGTCGAGAAGACGGCGGGGTCGACGTGGATGGACTTCGCCGCCAGTGGCATCAGTCCGCCGACGGTTGCTGCCATGGTGCAGATGGCGACGATGGTCAAGCCGATGACCGTGCCGATGCTGGTGTCATACGCCAGCGAGGCGACGGCGAAGCCGACCACACCCAGGCACGCGCCGAGGGTGAGTCCCACCCGGAATTCCTTGGAGACCACACGTGCTACGTCGCGGGTGCGTACGTCGTCGACGGCCAATGCGCGGGTCACCGTGACCGCGGCCTGCGAACCGGTGTTGCCGCCGATACCGGTCAGCAGTGGAATGAATAGTGCGAGGGCCACCATCTGATCGAGCGTCGCCTCGAAGATCTCGAGCACGTTGACCGTGAGGATCGCCGACACCGCGAGGACGAACAGCCACACGACCCGTGATCGGGTGATGCGCCAGACCGACGCCAGTAGGTAGGGCTCCTCGAGGGGCTCGCTGGCGCCCGCTCGCGCCTGGTCCTCGTCCCTGGCCTGCTCGATGACCTCGATCGCGTCGTCGAGCGTGAGGACGCCGACGACCTTGTTGTCGCTGTCGACGACGGGAGTGGCGAGGATGCCCCGCTCGACGCAGCGTTGGGCGGTCTGTTCCGCGTCGTCGTCTGCCCGGGCGGACACGGGGCTCCGCATGAGCTCGGTCATCGTGGTGCCCGGATCGGCGAGTAGCAGATCGCGCAGACTCACCACGCCCGCGAGTTCTCGGTCGGGCTCGGTGACTGGGATGGTGTAGATGGTCTCGACACGGTCGCCTACGGCTTTGACCTGCTCGAGGACGGACTCGGCGGTGTCGTCGACGACGGCGTGCACGATCTCCGGACTCATTCGCCTGCCGACGGATCCGCGCGGGAATCCGAGCACCACGGCGGTGGCCTCGCGCTCGTCGCGG
Source organism: Gordonia aichiensis NBRC 108223 (assembly GCF_000332975.1). Classification (GTDB taxonomy): domain Bacteria; phylum Actinomycetota; class Actinomycetes; order Mycobacteriales; family Mycobacteriaceae; genus Gordonia; species Gordonia aichiensis. Next base: position 74,908 of record NZ_BANR01000008.1, read on the forward strand.
CGCAGCGTCGCGACCAGTTCGTGGGCGATGGGGGTGGGTAGTTCGTCGAGAAGTTCGGCACGGTCGTCGGGATCGAGACTCGCGAAGTATTCGCCGACCTCGGTGGTGCCCAACTCGTCGATCAATCCCTGTTGCACCCGTGGCGAGAGATGCTCGAACACGTCGAGGGCAGTCGACTTGGGCAGCATGCGGAAGGCGATGCTCGCCTGTTTGCGGGGAAGGTGGTTGCCGATCGAGGCGATCTCGGTGGGCGGCAGGTCGCGCATGAGTCGCGTCAGCGTCGCGAGGTCGCCGTCGTCGATGAGCTCTTTCACGGCGTGGGGCGTGATCGTCGGCGTGTGCACGATCCGACCCTAAACGCGTTGCTACGCCGGCACCGGGTGGCGAACCGACGACACGCGTGCGGTCCCGCCGGACGCCGGCCATGGCGTTCGCGAAGTCAGTCCTCGGCGGCTGCGGCTGCGGCGTACGGGTCGGGTATCCGACCGCGGCTCGCAGCCGACAAGCGGGGGAGATCGCGGAACATCAGTGCGGGCAGGCGCACCGTCGAATCATCGGTCAGCACGGCGCGGACAGGCCCCCACTTGGAGAACTGCAGACCGGCGATGTCAGACCACGGGATTCGTCTCGTTCGGAACGTCCCGACCGCGGTGATCCCGTCCTCGGTCACGATGGTTCGCACGCGCGCGATCCACAGCGCGAGGACGACAGGGAGGATCAGGGTCCATCCGAGCCACACCAGCGAGGCGCCTGCGAGGATGATGACCACGATGAACGCTGCCGGAATGGTGAAGTAGGCCAGCTTCTGGACCCGGAACACCTGCGGGAGCTCGACCACCTCGGGAGCGCTCGTCTCGTCGTGCACAGCCTCGGCGTCGACATGTGCGTGAGCGTCGCCCGCAGTGGCGTCGACCCGTGCGGTCGCGTGGCTGCTGTGCCGTGCGGAGTCGTCTACGGCGGAGTCGTGCGTCGTGTGGTCGGAGGGGGAGGACACCCTCCCATTGTGACATCCGGACGATACCGCCCGGTCACGCAGTACTTTCTCACGATGTGGGACTGAAGTGTCCGTAGTTTGACTCTGTGATGGGCGCGGTCCTACCGTGAACAACGTGATGCACAAGGATCTTCTCGTAGTAATCGGCCGGCGCGTCGTCGCCTGACCGGTCACTTCGTAGACCCAGCCAGCATCGACGCGCCACCCTCGAACAGCCTTGCTGTCGGGGGTTTTTTGTTGTCAACGGCATGGTGACCCGATCTCCATACGCCATCACAAGCCAATTGAATCCCAGTCCGTCACAGGACACCGAGCAGAAGATGTGAGGACCGTGCAGTGAGCGCACCAACAGCCCGCGCCGCCGGCGGGGCCGACGCCAGGACCGAGCCCGCAGCCAAGAGTAATGGCACCGCAGCCTCTGTGCTGCGCGAACAGTCGCCGGCGGCGGGCACTCTCCGCGCCGTGCAGCAGAACACCGTTGCACCCGAACGCGTCAGCGGCGCGCAGTCGGTGGTCAGGTCGCTCGAGGAACTCGGCGTCGAGGTCGTCTTCGGGATTCCGGGGGGCGCTGTCCTGCCGGTCTATGATCCGCTACTGGACTCGCAGAAGGTGCGTCACGTCCTCGTTCGTCACGAGCAGGGTGCGGGTCACGCCGCAACCGGCTACGCGCAGGTCACCGGTCGTGCCGGTGTCATGATGGCGACCTCGGGTCCCGGTGCGACCAACCTCGTCACGCCGCTGGCCGACGCGCAGATGGACTCGGTTCCCGTCGTGGCGATCACCGGACAGGTCGGGCGGGCGCTGATCGGTACCGACGCGTTCCAGGAGGCCGACATCTCCGGCATCACGATGCCGGTCACCAAGCACAACTTCCTGGTGAGCAACGCCATCGACATCCCCCGGATCATCGCGGAGGCGTTCCACATCGCCGAGAGCGGGCGGCCGGGCGCTGTCCTCGTCGACATCCCCAAGGACATCCTGCAGGCACAGACCACCTTCTCGTGGCCGCCCCAGATCGATCTGCCCGGCTACCGCCCGGTGACCAAGCCGCATGGCAAGCAGGTCCGTGAGGCTGCACGCCTCATCAACGCTGCCAAGAACCCCGTGCTCTACGTCGGCGGCGGTGTGATCAAGGCCAACGCGTCGCCGGAACTGCTCGAACTCGCAGAGCTGACCGGCATCCCCGTCGTCACCACTCTCATGGCCCGCGGCGCGTTCCCGGATTCGCATCCGCAGCACCTCGGCATGCCCGGGATGCACGGCACCGTGGGAGCCGTTGCCGCACTTCAGCGTTCGGACCTGCTGATCACACTCGGCGCACGCTTCGACGACCGCGTCACCGGACAGCTGTCGTCGTTTGCACCCGACGCGAAGGTGATTCACGCAGACATCGATCCGGCCGAGATCGGTAAGAACCGTGTTGCCGACGTGCCGATCGTCGGTGACTGCAAGGCAGTCATCTCCGATCTCATCGAGACGCTGCGCAACGAGCGTGCCACCAGCGATTCATCGCAGGATCTCACGGCGTGGTGGGAGTACCTCGACCGCATCCGGCGGACCTACCCGCTCAGCTACGACCGTCCCGCCGACGGGTCGATGTCACCCGAGTTCGTCATCTCACGCGTGGGACAACTCGCGGGCCCCGACGCCGTGTACTGCGCGGGCGTCGGTCAGCACCAGATGTGGGCTGCGCAGTTCATCTCCTACGAGAAGCCGCGTACGTGGCTGAACTCCGGCGGCCTCGGCACGATGGGCTACGCGGTTCCCGCAGCCATGGGGGCCAAGATGGCCGACCCCGACGCCGAGGTGTGGGCGATCGACGGCGACGGCTGCTTCCAGATGACCAATCAGGAGCTGGCCACGTGCGCGATCGAGGGCATCCCGATCAAGGTGGCACTGATCAACAACGGCAACCTGGGCATGGTTCGCCAGTGGCAGACGCTGTTCTACGAGGAGCGCTACTCCAATACCGATCTGTCGACCCATTCCCGACGCATCCCCGACTTCGTCAAGCTGGCAGAGGCGTTGGGCTGCGTGGCATTCCGCGTGGAGAACGAAGCCGACGTCGACGAGGTGATAGCCAAGGCCCGTGAGATCAACGACCGGCCGGTGGTCATCGACTTCATCGTCGGTGCCGACGCGCAGGTCTGGCCGATGGTCGCAGCGGGGACGGGCAACGACGAGATCATGGCGGCCCGCGACATCCGGCCGCTCTTCGACGACGACGAGTCGGCGGCGGAGGACGTCGCCGATATCCACGAAATCGTCAACCAGCAGACCAATCTCGGCCAGGAGGGTCGGAAGTGAGTACTCATACCCTGAGCGTTCTGGTCGAGGACCTTCCCGGTGTCCTCGCGCGTGTCTCGTCGCTGTTCTCGCGGCGCGGATTCAACATCGAGTCACTCGCTGTCGGCCCGACCGAGATGAAGGGTGTCTCGCGGATGACCATCATGGTCTCGGTCGAGGACTTCCCGCTCGAGCAGGTCACCAAGCAACTCAACAAACTGATCAACGTGATCAAGATCGTCGAGCAGGACCCGGCGTCGTCGGTGTCCCGCGAGCTGATGATGGTCAAGGTGCGCTCCGATTCTTCGGTGCGCAGCGAGGTCATCGAGGTCGTGAATCTGTTCCGCGCCAAGGTGATCGACGTCTCACCCGAGTCGTTGACCGTCGAGGCGACCGGAACGGCGGAGAAACTGGAAGCACTGCTGCGGATGCTCGATCCGTACGGCATCCGCGAGATCGCCCAGTCCGGTGCGGTCACACTGGGTCGAGGACCCAAGAGTATGTCGGCCAACCGCTGACGTTCTCGCAACACAACCTGTCGCAACGACAACGTACGAGCCCCGGCCGCGAGACCACTTCGACTGGGGCACAAGTAGATAGTGAAGGGAATCCAACTGTGGCGATCGAATTGTTCTATGACGACGATGCCGATCTGTCGATCATCCAGGGCCGCAAGGTCGCGGTGATCGGTTACGGCAGCCAGGGACACGCGCACTCGCTGTCGCTGCGCGACTCCGGCGTCGACGTGGCGATCGGCCTGCGTGAGGGCTCCAAGTCGCGCGAGAAAGCGCAAGAGCAGGGCCTCAAGGTCATGTCCAACGCCGAGGCCGCCGAGTGGGCCGACGTGATCATGCTGCTCGCGCCCGACACGAGCCAGGCCAAGATCTTCACCGAGGACATCGAGCCGAACCTGAAGGACGGTGACGCGCTGTTCTTCGGACACGGCCTCAACATCCACTTCGACCTGATCAAGGCACCCGAGAACGTCACCGTCGCGATGGTGGCGCCGAAGGGCCCTGGGCACCTGGTTCGTCGTCAGTTCGTCGATGGCAAGGGAGTGCCCTGCCTGATCGCTGTCGACCAGGACCCCAAGGGAGAGGGCCAGGCGCTCGCGTTGAGCTACGCGTCGGCCATCGGTGGTGGTCGTGCCGGCATCATCAAGACCACCTTCAAGGAAGAGACCGAGACCGACCTCTTCGGTGAGCAGGCTGTGCTCTGCGGTGGCACCGAGGAACTGGTCAAGACAGGCTTCGAGGTCATGGTCGAGGCCGGCTATGCCCCCGAGATGGCCTACTTCGAGGTGCTGCACGAGCTGAAGCTCATCGTCGACCTCATGTACGAGGGCGGTATCGCCCGGATGAACTACTCGGTGTCCGACACCGCCGAGTTCGGCGGATACCTGTCGGGGCCGCGCGTCATCGACGCCGACACCAAGGAGCGTATGCGCGCCATCCTGTCCGACATCCAGGACGGCACCTTTGTGAAGCGCCTCGTCGCGAACGTCGAGGGCGGCAACAAGGAGCTCGAGGATCTGCGCAAGAAGAACGCCGAGCACCCGATCGAGGTCACCGGCAAGAAGCTGCGCGACCTGATGAGCTGGGTTGATCGCCCGATCACCGAAACCGCCTGATACACAAGCACTGAAACGCCACCGGCCCGATCCCCGTCGAGGGGAGCGCTCCGGTGGCGTTTTCACGCATCGGCCGACTGATCGTCTGCCACACTGCACACGTGGATGAACTCTGGATGTTGGAGGATCTCGAATACTTCCCGGACGTACCCGAAGGCAGCGGTGTCTGCACGCCGACGACGCTGTGGGTGACGTCGGACATGAGGCCAGGTGCGAATGACACGGCGCGGCAGCCTCATTCAGCGTTCTATTCGCCATGCCACAAGGCATCCAGGTGTCTTCGGGGTGAGTTATGAAGGTCCTCTCGAGTATCGAGACGCCTCGGACGGTGTGGACATCGGTTACGAGATCCGTTGGCGTGCATCGACGGTGGCACTCGGTGTCGAGTGAGGGGCGGTTCGCGCCGACGCCCGGCCCCGGCACACACGACATGACAACGCCCCGAGGCGAAACGGTTGCCTCGGGGCGTTGTCGTCGACAGTGGGGTCAGTCGATCAGATCAGTGAGAAGCCCTTGTACTTGGTGGACTTCACGTAGTTGAGAACAGGACCGATGTTGGTGCCGGTCTCCGGCCCGATGCAGCCGACGAAGTAGTAGGCGTTGACCATGCCGACGAGGCGGTCGCCCACGACGACCGGGCTGCCCGAATCACCTTCGATGACGCAGATCTGGGAGAAGTGGACGTCGCCGTCGGAGAACCACGAGATGCCGCAGGTGTTGCCGGTGGTGCGGCCCTGCTTGCATGCGACGGTGGGGAAGCCCAGCGGACGTGTGTCGATGCGGTTGATCGTCACGCCGTGGACGTTCCGCAACGGTACGACGCGACTCTGGTCGAACTCGATCAGTGCGACGTCCTCTTTGGGATCCGAGTAGGTGATGACGCCCGCCTGGCCACGGCTCTGGAAGGTTTCGGAAATGACCTTCTGGCCGGGTTTGCCGCAGTGGCCCGCGGTGATACCGATCATCTGGCCGGTCTTCGCTCGGCCGATCGTGGTGAGGGTACAGGCCGAAGCGCTGTTGCCGCCCTTGAGAACCAGGATTCCCGAACCACCGCCGAGATAGATTTTTGCCGGGGCAGCAGTGGCGCTACCGGCACCCCAGCCGGCCAGCAATACCGCGGCGAGAACAGCCAGCATTGCTGTCAGCTTCCTCATCATTCACATGCTCCACTCTTGTTAACACCGGTCCCGCCTGTTCGGCAGGTCATGCACACCGTAACGGTCGGCGACCTACTCGATCTCCACATGGAATCCAGATGCGGTTGCTTTGCAACCTCTCTGTGATGACGAGACGGGATGACGGGGCGGTCGCGTAATGACGATCACAATGTACAGGTATTTCCTGAGGGAGCTCGTCGACGACGCAGACCGGCTGTTCAGGCGCGTAGGGCGCACCTCTAAGCTGAGTGCCGTACGTCCCCGGCGCTTCGATACGTGTTCGACGTTCGGCGCGCCTCCGGCGTCCCGATTCCTGTGCAACCGATCTACGGAGAATTCACTGTGACCTCAGCTGGCAGTCCGGTCGTCCTGATCGCCGACAAACTGGCCCCCTCGACGGTGGAAGCGCTCGGCGACGGCGTCGAGGTGCGGTGGGTCGACGGCCCCGATCGCCCCAAACTCCTCGAAGCAGTGGTGGACGCGGACGCGCTGCTCGTGCGATCGGCGACAACTGTCGACGCGGATGTCCTCGAGGCGGGCAAGAAGCTCAAGATCATTGCCCGGGCAGGCGTGGGGCTCGACAACGTCGACGTACCCGCGGCAACCGCGCGCGGCGTGATGGTGGTCAACGCACCGACCTCCAACATCCACACAGCTGCCGAGCACGCTGTCACGCTCCTGCTCGCCGCTGCACGTCAGATCCCCGCAGCAGACGCCACCCTGCGCGAGCACACATGGAAACGGTCGTCGTTCAACGGCGTCGAGATCTTCGACAAGACGGTCGGCGTCGTCGGCCTCGGGCGTATCGGACAACTCGTCGCCGCACGCCTGGCCGCGTTCGAGACCCATGTCATCGCCTACGACCCCTATGTCTCGCCGGCGCGTGCCGCTCAGCTCGGCATCGAACTGGTCAGCCTCGACGAACTGCTCGAGCGTGCCGACTTCGTGACCGTGCACCTGCCGAAGACTCCGGAGACTCTCGGCCTGATCGGTGCCGACCAGCTCGCCCGGACCAAGAAGGGTGTGATCATCGTCAACGCGGCCCGCGGCGGGCTTGTCGACGAGCAGGCGCTGGCCGACGCCATCACCTCCGGCCAGGTCCGTGCGGCGGGTCTCGACGTGTTCGCCACCGAGCCGTGCACGGATTCGCCGCTGTTCGAGCTGCCGCAGGTCGTCGTGACACCGCATCTCGGTGCGTCGACCAGCGAGGCACAGGACCGAGCAGGTACCGACGTTGCGAAGAGCGTGCGTCTGGCACTTGCCGGACACTTCGTACCCGACGCGGTCAACATCACCGGCGGGGCAGTCGATGAAGAGGTCTCGCCGTGGCTGGAGATGGCCCGCAAGCTCGGTGTGATGATCGGTGCGCTCAGCAGCGAGCTACCGTCGTCGATCGTCGTCGATGTCCGCGGTGAGTTGGCATCGAGCAACGTCGATGTGCTCGGGTTGTCGGCGCTGCGCGGGCTGTTCTCCGCCGCGCTCGACGAACCGGTGACCTTCGTCAACGCGCCGACGGTCGCCGCCGAGCGAGGCGTGACGAGCGAGGTTCTGACGAATACCGAGAGTCCCAGTCACCGCAGCGTCGTCGACGTCAAGGCTGTCTACGCCGACGGCTCGGTGCAGAACGTCTCGGGTGCGATCACCGAGCCGCGGCAGGTCGAAAAGATCGTCAACATCAACGGCCGCAACTTCGATCTCCGCGCCGAGGGACTCAACCTCCTCGTCAGCTACGTCGACCAGCCCGGTTCACTGGGCAAGATCGGCACACTGCTCGGCAACGCAGGCATCGACATCCTCGCCGCTGCACTCTCGCAGGACGCCGAGGGCGGCGGAGCGACCATGATGCTGCGTGTGAGCAAGAAGGTCGACGACGCTGTGGTGTCGGCCATCTCCGACGCGGTCGACTCCACCCTGATCGAACAGGTGGATCTGTCATGAAGCTCGCTGTCATCGCGGGAGACGGCATCGGCCCCGAGGTCATCTCGGAGGCGCTGCAGGTGTTGACGACCCTGGTATCCGACGTCGCCGTCACCGAATACGACCTCGGCGCACGTCGCTACCACCGCAACGGTGAACTTCTCACCGACGACGATCTCGCTTCACTGCGTGAGCACGACGCGATACTCCTCGGCGCCATCGGCGACCCCTCGGTGCCGTCCGGTGTTCTCGAGCGTGGTCTTCTGCTGAAGATGCGTTTCGCGCTCGATCACCACATCAATCTGCGGCCGTCGCACCGTTTCCCCGGCGTGACGTCGCCGTTGGCCGGCGATCCCGACATCGATTTCGTCGTCGTGCGCGAAGGCACGGAGGGGCCCTACACCGGAAACGGTGGAGCCATCCGCGTCGACACCCCGCATGAGGTCGCCACCGAGGTCAGCGTCAACACCCGCTTCGGCGTCGAACGCGTGGTGCGTAATGCGTTCGAGCGCGCGACCGCCCGGCGCAAGCACCTCACCCTGGTGCACAAGACCAACGTGTTGACGTTCGCCGGCTCGCTGTGGAGTCGCACCGTTGACGCCGTTGCTGCGGAGTACCCGGACGTCAGCGTCGACTACTGCCACGTTGACGCGGCCACGATCTACCTCGTGACCGATCCGGGCCGGTTCGACGTGATCGTCACAGATAACCTCTTCGGCGACATCATCACCGACATCGCCGCTGCGGTCAGTGGCGGGATCGGACTGGCGGCGTCGGGCAACATCGATGCCACGGGCACCAATCCATCGATGTTCGAACCGGTGCACGGCAGCGCACCCGACATCGCCGGGCAGCAGAAGGCCGACCCGACCGCGGCGATCCTGTCGGTGGCACTGCTGCTCGATCACCTCGGATACGTCGACGAAGCGCGCCGTGTCGAGAAAGCAGTCGCGAACGATCTGCTCGATCGTGACGGAGCAACGTTGTCGACCGGTGAGATCGGCAAGCGGATCCTCGGGCGGCTCTAGACAACAGCACCTTCAGACAACAGGATCTGCGAGTAACACAAAGACAAGGCGTCGGACCGGAACCCCCTCGGGTTCCGGTCCGACGTCGTATGTGGACCTGTCTGCGCGTCTTCGAGTCCAACCTCGACTCCCCCTGGTGCTCCTGCCTCCTATTGTTCTATTTGAACTAGAACTATATGATTGCGGTGTGCTGATCCGTATCGATCCCGCCGATCGCGCGCCGATCTTCGCTCAGATCGCCGCGTCGGTTCGTGGTGGCATCGCACGCGGCGAACTGGGCAGGGGTGAGCGCCTGCCTGCGGCACGTGACCTCGCGGCGTCGCTCGATGTCAACATCCACACCGTGTTGCGCGCCTATCAGGAGCTCCGTGACGAAGGGCTCGTCGAGCTCCGACGTGGCCGGGGAGCGGTGGTCTCGGTAGATGCACCACGCAACGCCGAGCTCGCTGATGCACTGGAGCGACTCGTCGACGCGGCCCGCAGGTTCGGGGTAGGTCCTGAAGAACTCTCGCTTGAAATCACCAGGAGGATGTCATGAATGACCTGTCGCGTCGTCAGAGCCGGGTGGTGACCGCGCTACTCGGAGTTCTACCGTCGGTCGTCGCGCTGGTGGTAGCGCTGGTGCTCCTGTGGCTGTGGCGTGATGAGCTACCGGCTCGGGTTGCCACCCATTGGGGCTCAGACGGAGTCGACGGCACGACGAGTATTCCCGGTGTCGTCGTCGCGGTGGTGCTCACCGCTGCCATCGCCGCCCTCGTGGGAGGTCTGGCGGGCTGGTACGTCGACGAGACGCGGTTGCTGCGTCTCGTGCTCGCGCTCATCAACGGAGGGGCGGTGTTCGTCGTGACCGGCATCGTGGCAATCCTCGGCACCCAGCGACGTGCGACCGCGGTCGATGACGTGGATGCACCGGTTGTCGCCCTCGCGCTCGCGGGTGTGCTCGGGGTGATCGTCGCGATTGTCACGGTCGCGCTCATTCGACCGCGGAATGCGCCGACGCCCGCACCGCTCGGAGAGCAGCCGATGGCGCAACTCGCAGAGGGAGAACGCTTTCTGTGGCAACGTCGGGTCTCGGCGTCGACCGGCTCGATGGTTGTTCTCGGACTGGTGCTCCTCGCGGTCGTGGTGATCTCGGTGCTTTTGAGCGACCCGTGGTTGGTGGCGCCTGGGATCGTGGTCGCCGTGGCTGTGGTGATGGTCTGGTCGGCCCGGGTGAGTGTCGACCGCGAGCGGATCTCGGTGCGCGGCATCATCGGCTGGCCCCGGTTGGGTATCCCGATGGAGGATGTGGTCCGTGCGGAGGTCACCAACGTCTCCGCGCTGCGTGACTTCGGCGGGTACGGTCAACGGATCTGTGTGCACGGACGGTTACGTGGGGCGCGCGGGATAGTCCTGAGATCTGGTCCCGCACTGGTGATCACACGATCCGACGGTAGCCGCGATCTCGTGGTCGTCCCCGACGCCGACGTGGCGGCGGGACTGGTGAATGCTTCGGTCGCACAAGCGCATTCGCACCGCTGATCGTCGACGGACACTATCGGCGCTGGATCAACTCACCACTTCCTCGTGCACGACCGGGTCTTTCGGAATGAGTGGCGTCGCAACCACCGGAGCGGCGGCGCTGACCAGGAACGCGAGTGGGAAACCGGCGGCGCCGATGAGTAGTCCGAACAGTGGTGTGGTTGCTGCTGTCGCAAGGTATTGGGCAGTGTTCTGGATTGCGAGTCCGCGGCCACTCCATCGGGGCCCCGCGTATTCGGCGATCGCGGTGAACGCCAAGCCGTTGTCGGCAACGGTGATCACCGACGCGATCATCATCAGCGCGGGGGCGAGGGGAGTGTGCAGCCAATCGGTGACGGCAAGCAATGCCATCGCCGCAGCCGCGCCAACGGCGATCAGGCGTATCGGTCTCATCCGCGAGAGCCAGGCATCCGACCACCGGCCGGCGGCAATCCTGCCCAGAGCGCCGATCACCTGGGTGATCGTCACCAGGATTCCAGCTGCGGCAGGCGACCAGTGCCGCGCGACGATCAGCCACGTCGGGACGAACGTCCACAACATCTGCTGCGGTATCACCAACAACACGCTCACCGCGTGTACGCGTGCCAGAAACCAACTCTCCCGGTAAGGATTTCGACGGCGAGCCGAGGTGGCCTGCTGTGCTGCGGACGGCAGCGGCGGATCGATCACGCCGAAGGCGACGGCCGCCAAACCGATCGCGGTCACCACGGCCGGAACCGCGAGTGCTGCGGCGACCGAGTGTGCAGCGGCGATCACGGGCATGGTCAGTGCGCAGACCCCGATCCCCAGCGGTTGCGCCATCTGCCGTATCCCCATTGCAGTACCGCGTAATTCGGGGGGAAACCACCCGACGACGATGCGTCCGCTCGCCCCATTTGCTGCGCCGGAACCGAGCCCTGCGACGAAGAGACAGGCAGCGATCGCGACGTACGAGGCGTGGGCGGCTGCGCTGAGAGCGGCAGCGGACGTGCCGACCAGGGTGATCGAGATCGAGATCATCAGGATCGTCCGCTCGCCATATCGGTCGAGCAACGTGCCCCATCCCACGATCGCCATCATGAGTCCGATCGTCGGAATCGTTGCCAGCACCGATGCCTGAGCCAGTGACATGCCCTGTTGTGTGTGCAGCGCCGGAATCAGATAGGCCACGCCGCCGACGACGACCGCCGTCGTCATCGCGGCGACGAGCGAGCATGCGAGCATGGTCCAGCGTCTCGGGTTGCTGATCGTGGACACGGCAGTCATGTGGCGACCTCCTCTGCCTACGTTGTGGCGGCCAACGCCCTGGGGGCGACGATGCGCGGCGTCGAATCTCACAATATGAGAGACATTGTTCATATTTTAAGACCGACGTCGAGTTGGCTCAATTTCACGTCCCACAGAGTGGACCGATCCGGTGCGCTAGGGTTCTTGCTATGCGTCTAGGCCGAATCGCGAGTCCCGATGGTGTGGCATTCGTCTCGATCGAAGAGACGGAGGGCTCCACGACAGCCAAGGAGATTGCCGAACACCCCTTCGGCACACCGACGTTCACGGGGCGGTCATGGCCGCTGGCCGACGTCCGGTTGCTGGCGCCGATCCTCGCGTCCAAGGTGATCTGCGTCGGGCGGAACTATGCGGCCCATATCGCGGAGCTGGGTTCGGAAACCCCCGAGAATCCTGTGATCTTTCTCAAGCCCAATACGTCGATCGTCGGGCCCGAGGTGCCCATCGTGCGCCCTCCGTCATCCGAGCGCGTCGACTTCGAGGGCGAGCTCGCGGTGGTGATCGGCCGTCCGTGTAAGGACGTCAAGGCCGCCGATGCCGCGAGCGCCATCCTCGGCTACACCGTCGCGAACGATGTGACCGCGCGGGATCAGCAGAAGATCGACGGTCAGTGGACGCGTGCCAAGGGCTACGACACGTTCTGTCCGCTTGGCCCGTGGATCGAGACATCCTTCGACCCGACCGACGCCGCCATCACCACCGAGCTCGATGGCGAGGTTCGTCAGCGCAGCCGCACATCGCTGATGCTGAACGACGTGCCAACGATCGTGGAGTGGGTGTCGCGCGTGATGACGCTTCTCCCGGGCGATGTCATCCTCACGGGAACGCCGGAGGGTGTGGGCCCCATGCTCGCCGGACAGCGGGTGTCGGTGTCGGTCGAAGGCATCGGCACGCTGAGCAACCCGGTGGTCGACAAGCCGTGAGCGGATCGGGTGTCGCACGCGTCAACGGAATCGATATCGCGTACGACCGCACGGGTGCCGGCCCCGCGGTCGTGATGGTGATGGGCAGCGGTAGTCCCGGCAGGGTGTGGAAGGCCAACCAGGTTCCCGCGCTTGTGAAAGCGGGATACGAGGTCATCACGTTCGACAACCGGGGCATCGCGCCGTCATCGGAATGTGCCGAGGGGTTCACCCTCGACGACATGGTCGCCGATACCGCTGCCCTGATCGAATCACTCGGCGTCACACCGGCATTCGTCGTCGGAACCTCGCTCGGCGCACGTATCACCCAGGAGCTGGCGCTCGCGCGGCCCGACCTCGTTCGCGGTGCCGTGATGATGGCGACCTACGGCCGCACCACTGTCCTGCAGGAGACCTTCTCGGCGGGCGAGCGCGCGCTCTACGACAACAAGGTCGATCTGCCTGCCGAGTACGAGGCTGCGATCACAGCCGAGTTGAATCTCTCCGCACACACCCTTTCCGACGACCGGGCGACCCGCGACTGGCTCGACATCATGACGTTCTCGCAGCAGAAGATGACGCCGGGAATGCGAGCCCAGCTCGGAGTTCACACGGACGAGCCCAACCGTCTCGAGGCGTACCGACGCATCGCGGTTCCGTCACTGGTCGTAGGGTTCGGCGACGACCGACGGCTGCCGGTCGAGCTCGCCCGCGAGGTGGCGGACGCCATTCCGGCCGCCGAGTACGCACAGGTCGAGAAGGCCGGTCACTTCGGATACCTCGAGCAGCCCGCAGAGGTCAATCGTCTGCTGATCGACTTCCTCGGCAGACACCGCGCCTGAGCAGGCGGTCGGTGGTCGGTCGCCATTCGATACGCTGACCACCATGAGCAGCGCGCAGCCAATCCGTGTCCGTTTCTGCCCGTCGCCGACGGGCACGCCACACGTCGGAATGGTGCGTACCGCACTGTTCAACTTCGCTCAGGCGCGGCATGACAAGGGCACCTTCGTCTTCCGTATCGAAGACACCGACGCCGCCCGCGACAGCCAGGAATCCTACGACGCGATCCTCGAGTCGCTGCGCTGGCTCGGTCTCGACTGGGATGAGGGCCCCGAGGTCGGCGGCCCCTACGCGCCCTACCGGCAGTCGGAGCGTCGGGGTATCCACAATGATGTCGTGAAGCAACTGCTCGAGGCGGGCGAGGCCTACGAGGCGTTCTCGACGCCCGAGGAGGTAGAGGCCCGCCACCGTGCGGCAGGTCGCGACCCCAAACTCGGCTACGACAACTTCGACCGCGACCTGACCGACGAACAGCGCGAGGCCTATCGCGCCGAGGGACGCAAACCTGTTGTGCGGCTGAGGATGCCCGACCACGACATCTCATGGGACGACCTGGTGCGCGGCTCGACGACGATCAAGGCAGGCACCGTTCCCGACTTCGCGCTCACCCGCGCCACCGGCGACCCGCTCTACACGCTCGTCAATCCAGTCGACGACGCGATGATGAAGATCACCCACGTCCTGCGCGGCGAAGACCTGTTCTCGTCGACGCCACGTCAGATCGCGCTGTACGAGGCACTCATTCGGCTCGGCATCGCCGAGCGTGTTCCGGAGTTCGGCCACCTGCCGTTCGTGATGGGGGAGGGAAACAAGAAGCTCTCCAAGCGCGACCCGCAGTCGAACCTCTTCCACCATCGCGACCGGGGATTCCTGCCCGAAGGTCTGCTGAATTACCTCGCGCTGCTCGGCTGGGGTTACTCACACGAGACCGACGTCTTCACGCTCGACGAGATGATCGACAGGTTCGACGTTCGCGACGTGAACTCCAACCCGGCGCGGTTCGATCAGAAGAAGGCCGATGCCATCAATGCCGAGCACATCCGCATGCTCGGACTCGACGACTTCGCGTCTCGACTCAAGACCTATCTCGTCACCCAGGGGCTGCTCACCGAGCCCGTCGATGACGAGAAGTTCACCACGATCGCCGAGTTGGTCCAGACCCGCATCCAGGTACTCGGCGACGCGTGGCCGCTCATCTCGTTCCTCTACATCGACGACGACGAGTTCGCGATCGACGAGAAGTCGGCGTCGAAGAACCTCGGGGCCGATGCTGCCCCGGTTCTCGACGCAGCGATCACCACTCTCTCGGAGCTCGGCGAATGGAACACCGAGGCCATCCAGGACGCACTCACGACCGCACTCGTCGAGCGACTCGAACTCAAACCGCGCAAGGCCTTCGGTCCGGTCCGCGTCGCGGTCACCGGTTCCCACATCAGCCCGCCGCTGTTCGAGTCGTTGGAGTTGTTGGGGCGTGACAAGAGCCTCGCGCGACTGCGCTCGGCGGCCGACCAGGTCACCAATTAGCCTTCTGACCAGCCGATTTGTAGTTACGGGGTTGGGCTCTGCTAGGCTATCGCAGGTTGTTTTCCTCACGGAGAACAAGACCTTTGGGGTATGGTGTAATTGGCAACACAGCGGTTTCTGGTACCGCCATTCTAGGTTCGAGTCCTGGTACCCCAGCGAAAGCCGGGACACCACATCCCGGTCTTTCCAACTGAATATGAGTCCTGGCCCCGTCGTCTAGCGGCCTAGGACGCCGCCCTCTCAAGGCGGTAGCGCGGGTTCGAATCCCGTCGGGGCTACAACGAAGAACGCACCTCTCTGCGGAGAGGTGCGTTCTTCGCGTCGGGGCTAATGGTCGACGGCGGGGGCCGTCGACCCGGCGACCGGCATCGGGTCGAGGCCGAGCTTGCGGTGATCCCACGAGCGGATTCGCGACGGAACGACGCGCACGGCGACGCGCTTGTGCATCATCTGGTCGACGAACGGTTTCATCTCGTCGGAGTAGGGGCCGGTGTAGCGTTCCCAGACACTCACTCCGACCCGGTGGCAGTTGTCGGGGTCGTTGTAGATCTCGGCCAGGCCCTCGAACGCGACGCCCCGCAACGTGTCGTAGGTGTCGCCGTCCTCGATGAGGACAGAACAGCGGGCATCCCGACCGAGATTGACCGCCTTCTGTGACTTCGCCTTTGTCTCGAACCAGATCTCACCATCGATGACCCCGTACCACATGGCGACGAGATGGATACCGCCGTCGGCGCCGTAGGTCGCGAGTGTCGCTGTGCGACTGCGGTCGACGAAAGCTGCGATCTCGGCGTCGGACATCACGATCTGTTGTCGTTGGTTTGTTCCCATGCCCTGACGCTAACCGAATCAGCCTCGTGCGGTTGGCAGTAACCGTTTCTGGATGGCCTCGGCGGCGGCGAGGAGATCGGCCGCCCATCGTGCGCCGGGTCGTCGACCCATGCGGTCGATGGGTCCTGAGACCGAGATCGCCGCGACCACATCGCCGTTGGCGTCGCGGACCGGGGCGGAGACGCTCGCGACGCCTGCGGCGCGTTCGCCGGCGCTCTGGGCCCAGCCGCGACGTCGAATCTCATACAGTGCCCTGTCACTGAAGACGCTGTCATGCAGAAGCGCCCGTTGTGTCGACGGTTCGGCCCATGCGAGCAGGACCTTTGCGGCCGAGCCCGCACTCATCGGGAAACGGGTGCCGACCGGTACCGTGTCACGTAACCCGGTGGGCGGTTCCATGGCAGCGATGCACACCCGCTCGGAGCCCTCCCGACGGTAGACCTGAACCGACTCTCCGGTGATCTCGCGCAGTCGGGGGAGGACCATGAGCGCGGCCTCTTGGATGGGATCATGAGCGCTGGACGCCAATTCGCTCAACGCGGGACCCGGATACCACCGTCCCGCCGCGTTGCGGGCGAGGAGGCGATGCGTTTCCAGCCCGACGGCCAGACGGTGCGCTGTCGCGCGTGGCAGGTTGGTGCGCTCGCAGAGCTCCGTCAGATTGGCCGGAGCCTCGGCGATGGCCCGCAACACGATCACGGACTTGTCGAGGACACCGATTCCGCTCTGCGGATCCGGTGCGCTATCCTTTCCCATAGGACGATACTAGCGGTCCACATCGTGAGATGCACGCGCGATCCGACGCAGCCCGTCGGGACGCGCGGCACCCCACGCGAAACCACAAGTGCTACAGCCAGAATGAGTGCAGTGATGACGAACAGCGCAAGCAAGCCCCGTACTCTCGCCGAGAAGGTGTGGGACGATCACGTCGTCGTGCGCGGAGACGCGAACGGCGGAAACGACCCCGATCTGATCTTCATCGATCTCCATCTCGTCCACGAGGTCACCAGCCCGCAGGCCTTCGAAGGGCTTCGGCTCGCGGGTCGGCCCGTGCATCGGCCCGATCTGACGATCGCCACCGAGGATCACAATGTGCCGACCGTCGATACCACAGCGCCCATTGCTGATCCGGTGTCACGGACTCAGGTCGACACACTGCGCAGCAACTGCAAAGAGTTCGGAATCCGCCTGCACCCCATGGGCGACAGGGAGCAGGGGATCGTCCATGTCGTCGGACCGCAACTCGGCCTGACCCAGCCCGGTATGACGGTCGTGTGCGGTGACAGTCATACCTCGACACATGGTGCCTTCGGGGCGCTCGCGATGGGTATCGGCACCTCGGAGGTCGAGCACGTGCTGGCGACGCAGACGCTGTCGTTGCGGCCATTCCGGACGATGGCCATCACGGTCGACGGCGAACTGCCGCCCGGTGTCACGAGTAAGGATCTGATCCTCGCCGTGATCGCCGAGATCGGAACCGGTGGCGGGCAGGGTTATGTGCTCGAGTACCGCGGTAGCGCCATCGAGAAACTCTCGATGGAAGCGCGGATGACGATCTGCAACATGTCGATCGAGGCGGGTGCCCGCGCGGGCATGATCGCCCCCGACGAGACCACCTTCGACTTCCTCAAGGGCCGTCCCAATGCTCCGACGGGCGCGGATTGGGATGCGGCAGTCGAGTACTGGACGTCGCTGCGCACTGACGCGGACGCGTACTTCGACGCCGAGGTCCACATCGACGCGGCGTCGTTGAGTCCGTTCGTCACCTGGGGCACGAATCCGG
The DNA here is from genome assembly GCF_000332975.1 of Gordonia aichiensis NBRC 108223. Taxonomy (GTDB): domain Bacteria; phylum Actinomycetota; class Actinomycetes; order Mycobacteriales; family Mycobacteriaceae; genus Gordonia; species Gordonia aichiensis. Next base: position 92,587 of record NZ_BANR01000008.1, read on the forward strand.
GTCAGGGCGCGCCGTTGTCGGCGTCGGTGCCCGATCCGGCCGACTTCGGCGACGAGAACGCGGCCGGAGCGGCGTCGAAAGCCCTTGAATACATGGACCTCACCCCGGGAACCCCGCTGCGCGACATCAGCGTCGACACCGTGTTCGTGGGGTCGTGCACCAATGGCCGGATCGAGGACCTGCGTGCTGTCGCCGAGATCCTCGACGGCCGCAGGGTCGCCGAAGGCGTTCGGATGCTTGTGGTCCCCGGCTCGATGCGGGTGCGTGCACAGGCCGACGACGAGGGGCTCGGCGAGATCTTCACCGCTGCCGGCGCGGAGTGGCGGCAGGCGGGTTGCTCGATGTGTCTTGGGATGAATCCCGATCAGCTCGCGCCCGGTGAGCGTTGCGCGTCGACCTCCAACCGCAACTTCGAAGGGCGGCAAGGCAAGGGCGGCCGTACCCATCTCGTGTCACCGGCCGTCGCCGCGGCCACCGCGGTGCGCGGCACCCTGTCGTCGCCCGCGGATCTCTGAACGGCGCGCAACGCGCAGCCAGACCACCGCATCACCGAAGTCATACCCCAGATCGCAAGAGGCACACATCATGGAACCGTTCATCACTCACACAGGAATCGGCGTCCCGCTGCGGCGCAGCAATGTCGACACCGACCAGATCATCCCGGCCGTCTACCTGAAGCGTGTGACCCGCACGGGTTTTGAAGACGGATTGTTTGCCGGATGGCGGACCGATCCCGATTTCATTCTCAACGCTGAACCCTGGAAGCGTGGCTCGGTTCTGGTCGCGGGACCCGACTTCGGTACCGGGTCGTCACGCGAGCACGCGGTCTGGGCGCTGTCGGACTTCGGCTTTCGGGTCGTCATCTCCTCCCGGTTCGCAGACATATTCCGCGGCAACGCAGGGAAGGCCGGTCTCGTCGCAGCACAGGTCGAGCAATCCGACGTCGAACTGCTCTGGAAGCGACTCGAGGAGCAGCCCGGCCTCGAACTGACCGTGAGCCTCGAGGACAGGACCGTCACCGCGGGAGACCTCGTGGTGCCGTTGACAATTGATGACTACACACGCTGGCGTCTGATGGAGGGGCTCGACGACATCGGATTGACATTACGGCAGGTAGAGGCGATTTCTGAGTACGAGCGGCGCCGCCCGTCGTGGAAGCCGACCACACTGCCGCAGTGATTCAAGGCGCTACTTAACCCTTTCCGCGATACCTCGACGGAAGTGCCCTCGAGCGTGACGAATTGGTGACACGTCACGCTAATTGGCGTGGAAGATGGAAGTTTTCGACGTCGACGTTTACCGTGTGGTGGTAGCTGGCCTGCAAAGAGGGCCAGATCGGCTTGCGGAGGTATCCAATGAACAAGGCAGAGCTCATCGATGAGCTGACAGCAAAGCTCGACACGGATCGGAAGACGGCGACCCAGGCGGTCGAGCAGTTGGTCGACTCGATCGTGCGCGCGGTCAACAAGGGCGAGAGCGTCACGATCACCGGGTTCGGTGTCTTCGAGAAGCGTCGTCGCGCACCGCGCGTCGCACGCAACCCCCGGACCGGCGAGACCGTCAAGGTTCGCGCGACATCGGTGCCCGCGTTCCGTCCCGGTGCACAGTTCAAAGCCGTTGTCTCCGGCAAGCAGAAGCTTGCCGCCTCGGGTCCGGCCGTGAAGCGCGGCAGTGGTGCGACGTCGACCACGGCGGCGAAGAAGACGACCGCTGCCAAGAAGTCGACTCCGGCGAAGAAGACC
>NZ_BANR01000007.1 GCF_000332975.1 Gordonia aichiensis NBRC 108223
GAGCCTAAAGATGAGCTACCGCAACAAGACTTATGTGGCCTTCGCAAGTGAAGACATCCACTATTACCGATTGATGACGGCTTGGAGGGAAAACAAGTCAATTGATTTCGACTTCGTCAATGCACACGACATCTACACTGCGCGTGACACCAGCACGCCTGACACCATCAAGCGCCGCCTGCGTGAGCGGTTGAATAACACAAAACAAGTCGTGCTACTCGGAAGCTCAGACGCCCGGCGTAAAGGCGGGAACGGGACGTCATTTCTTGCCTATGAAGTGGGAGCGATCCTCGCTCTGAACCTGCCCGTGGTCGTTGCGAACCTGAACGGATCCCGAGTAGGTGTCAGCGGCAACATTCCTGCCCCGTTCTCCGCGAACGACTACTTCACGATGTCGGTCTCGTTCGGCCCCACAATCATTAAATATGCACTGGACCACTATGTTCCCGACTTCGCCAGTTCGGACAAGACCGGCTCCTATCACTACAAAGAGTCGGTATACGAGAGCCTGGGATTGAATAACTAGTGCGATACAAACGGTCGGTGAGACGGTACGCCGAAGGACTGGCCCGGCGATTCCTCGAAGCATTGGGCGCGTTGGCTGTTCTGGCCGGGGCGGTCGCTCTTTTCGCTCCAGATCTGATCAAGGGCCAATGGTGGCTTCTTATCGTTGCCGGAGCGATCGCCGCCGCGTGGGCGCTGATCTTCCTGCGGCAGAAGGACCCCGAGCAGCGGTTTCCTGCAGAGAACATCGTCATCAGGCTTATCACGGGCGACTTGTTCGACCAGAAGGAGTCATCGCTGATCGGGATGACCACAACTTTCGACACCGAACCGGGCATCATCGATAGGGGGAGTGTCCAGGGCAACATGCTTCGGGTGATCTACGGCGATTCGCAATCGCGACTCGATGCCGAGCTAGCATCTGCGCTGGCAGGGACAGCGACCGTTGGAACGATTACGAAGCCGGGCAAGAAGGACGTCTATCCGGTCGGCACCGTCGCGGTCCTTCGGGGCCAGGGTACATCGCACTACTACTGTGTTGCCTACACAACCATGGACGAACACAACCGAGCCAAGGGGACGATCCGGGGAATTCTGGACAGCCTCGACAGCGTGTGGGACGCTGCCGACCGCTGCGGAAACGGCGAACCGATCTGCGTGCCGCTGCTCGGTCAAGGCCAGTCCCGAATACCCGAACTCACGGCAGAAGTTGCTGTCAGACTCATTGCCTTCTCTTTCCTGCTTCGCACTCGTCGGTCGCGATTCTCCAAAGAGTTGCGTATCGTCGTACATCCCAATGAGATCGGCAAGATCGACCGTACCGAGTTTCAGGCGTTCCTACGCTCGTTGGTCGCCGGATGAACGACACCGACAGCAGTCTCGACATCCCAGATCAGAAACCCTGCGCGTTCTGTGACTACCTCAGTGGGGCAAGGCCATTCACCATCCTATGCCGCAACAACCTGATTGCCGTGCTTGTCACAAGAGAGCAGCGCGGCATCGGGCACCTGCTCGTACTTCCGGTGCGCCACTACCCGACTCTGCTTGAGTCTGAACCTGACGAACGCCACGCGATGATGGACACCCTTGCTTGGGCGGCCGCGGCAATCGATGCTGCGTTCGAGCGTCCGGGAATCGCGGTTTGGCAGAACAATGGCACGGCAGCCCACCAAGCGATTCCACACCTCCACTTTCACATCGCCGGCACTCTGCCCGGCGGTGGCACTGACTTCGATGACGTTCCCGAACTCTCGGTGGAGCAAACCGATCAGATCGCCGCACAGATCCTGGCGGCAGCACCAATTAGCTCCGAACTCGGATTCACTACCGGGTAGATATTCGCACCACAGCGATGACAGGCACTACAACCTTGAGTTCACGTCATGCTGGTCGCGGGAGGGTGGCTGATTCGCCAGCTAATCCTCTTGCGACTCAGTCACCGCCAGCGATGCGCACGCCCCTAGTCCGTCAAGGTTGAAAATCGAGTGCAGATAAGGTCAGGCCGGGTCACACAAGACGATATCGTGGACCCACAGTGGGCGTGCGTCCGCGAGAAACCCATGTTGATGACGAGGTTCATGGATCGGCCCACCGCGAGTCATGGGTCGATCGCAAGTCGAACGGAGTGGCGTAACACGATGTCAGATCCAGATCGCTGGAAGAGCTTTTCTGAGGAAGAACTTCTCGAATATATTTCCGACCGCTTGCCCGAAATCAAACATTACATCAAGAATGCTGACTGGCGTGGTGGTCTGCAGAAGTCAGAGAGCGTTGCCTCCGCGGCCGACGAGCTCCTGGCGAGATTTAAAAACTACGACGGTGCAAAGTAACGTTGATTAATTCGTGAGGGCCTTAACGCCGAATTCAGCCAAGTTGCGTTCATTCCTTGAACTCGGAGTTGGATTGGTCTGATCGTTTGTAGTACCAGTTTCAACTGGTAACCTGTGCCGATGCAAGGGGATATGGACACCGAGCGACCGTCTGGCGATGACGATGTGAGTAAGCTCGCTGAAGCTTCACGCCGGGTGGCCGCGAGTAGGGCGGTCTCTCACCAGGTGACCGCCCTCCTTCAAGAGCAGGTCGAGGCGGCGTTGGCGAAGACGGATCGCAAGGCAGATATGCCGTGGGTAACGTACGTCAGTGTCACCAGCGGGTTGACGGGCGGCAATCTGGAGCGTCTGATGCCGCCGTGTGAGGCTCGGAGACCGGCTCCAGCGAGTGACGAGAAGCCGCGCACTCCTAAGCCGAAGAAGAGAGACGCTACCGCACCTAACGATCGCCCGGCCAAGTCCTTGACCGCAGACCGCGCCGAGGTCGATGGCTACCGCGAGGCCATGGAACCAGAGGCCGCAGAGTGCCGACTCCGTGAACTGCGAAAGGACGCAGGTTACACACAGACCGCCCTGGCGAAGCTCATCGGTGTGGGAAAAAAGCACGTCTCGCAGATGGAGCACGGGCAAATCGCCGCCGCGCGGATCGCGACTCTCCGCAAATATGTCGAAGCCACCGGCGGTGAACTGGAGGTGACCGTCAAACGATCCGACGGCAGTCGGGTTCCTCTAGCCATCTGAGCTGTGGCCCGTTAGTCCGCCTATTGATTGTTCAAGGCTTTCGCTCCAGGTACCGCATCCTCTGCTCCTCGAACTCCCAAAGTCCGAGAGCGGCGTCGTCGGTCAACAACTCCACGCCGAGCGTTGTGCACGTCAGCTGCAGTGCCGACATCCCCTGAGCTTCGAGCACAGCACCCAGACTCTCTACGCACTTCCCGCCGCTGATCAGCTTTCGCACCGACTCCGCGGGCATGACTGCAACGACCTCAGCATCGTCGACTGAGGCATCCTGAGCCAAAACGTCGTCGTCGACATCCGCATCCTTCAGCTTCAACAGCTTGACTAGGCCCTTCTTGCCCGTACGTTTGTCCTCGCGACTCATCGTCACCTGACGCCGGTTCAGGCTAAACGTCTCCCATTCCTCCCAATGAGCCTTGGCCCAGCCCCACATCTTGCGTAGCTTCGCGCTGCTCGCCACACCTAGCTTCGCGTTCATACTCATCATGTCTTCCAGCTCACGAACCATCCCGAGGAGCGCGAACGGCGTGTAGCCGCCTTGCGACGTCTTGCCCGTATGAGCCAACGCCTCCAACGCGAGACGCCGACCATCGGCCAACTGCGCTGCCGATCGCGCTCCACTCTTGGCGAGATAGTCTGCAAGACTTGGATTTTCGAGCATGGCCTTCTCGATGTCGCCTTCGTGGGCGGCGAGGTTCTCCAACTTCATTGCGCGCACATCAATGCCGTGCTCCCAACCCGCATCGAATCCAGCTCGACGAAGACCGGCCGTCCAGCGCTCAAACAGCCGAACTTTCAGCGAGGCACGCTCAATCGCCGTGAGCAGTCGCTGCTCAATGAAGTACAGGACGTGAAAGTGCACGTGCCAACCATTCTCCCAGGACAGTGTGCACTCCGTGGTCCTGTGGTATCCGGCGATAGCGAAGTCCGCCTGATCCCTCTTCCATGCGCGACCACTCACCACTCGTCGCTGCGCCGTCATCAACGCGTTCCAGACATCCTCCAGGGCGTCGTCCCGGTCATGCCGAACGGTGAAAGTCACCATCACGACCGAGTTCCCCGCAGACACCCAGCGCGCAATCCCGCGACCGAGATCCATCGCGCGCTTCACCGCAATCCTGTGCGCGCACACCGGACACGCCCACACGCTGCCGCACGTCGATAACCCCGCAACAGAGACATTCCCAGCCGAACCCACTTTGAACGCCGCACCATGCGGAAACGGAGTACCGCATTTGCGCACCCGGTCCAGAGTCGTGATCCGGCGGGCTGTCGCACGCCCCTTACCTCGCTCGTCGCGTGCCTCCGCACGAGCCCGACGTCGACTCCGCGCGTTGCCGTTGTGGTTGCGATCCGATCCGCGGAAACGTTGTCCGCGTTTAGTACCCAGGTCCACCCGGCCATTGCGCTGAACGCTCCGATTGCCTGCGCTCCCGCCGCTTCCGGCCTCCCGGCTCCCACTACGGCCCTGCCCCTCCCGGCCTCCCGCTCCCGCGCGGCCGTCGGGGCCCCACCCTCCGGGCACCCCACCGTCCGCGCTCCCGCTCCCGGCCTCCCGGCTCCGGTCCTGCGTTCCCGCCGTCCGGCCTCCACCGGCTCCCGCTCCGGCCAACTCCATGCCAGGAAGGGCGGGCTCAAAACAACCTGCGCTGCCGCCCGACCCCTCCGGGGATCGGTTGCCACTGGAATTGTTCTTCCGTGGCTCGTGCGCAGATACACTGGTAGTCGGAATCGACCGCATCTCGGCTCCCGTACCCCCGGCCAGTTACCGCTGGCGCGGGGGCTCCTATTTCGGGAGCTATCCATCAATCTGGGTCGGCCAAAGGTCGGCCAACCAGTGAAACGAGACAGTTCTCACCCGTCTCGTACGACGCGTAAGAACACCTATGACGTGCGAAAACCGTTCTAGCTCAGATGATCAACCATCTGAAAAGCGGAAGGTCGCCGGTTCGATCCCGGCCCTGGCCACTGAGAACAACCACCTGGCAACAGGTGGTTTTCTTGTATTCAGGCACTGCGTCACCGCGTCGCCCCGAGGCGTTCCACCGCGAACAGTTCTTCGCCGCTTTCGGGATGCCCGGGTAGCGTGCCGTAGGCGAATCCGGAGCGATCGGGTTCGTCGACGACGTACACCACTCGGCACGGGACGCGGATGGGTCCGAGAAACCATGCGGAGCACATCATTACCGTGCCCACCTGGGCCGACGGGGTGCTCGCCCGTACGGTTAGTCCAGCACCTCGGTGCATTTCGTACCGAAGAATCGCGTCCCCGATGGTCCTGAAGTCGGATTCGCCTCGGCCGACGACCCGTTCTGCCTGAAGTACGTGGGCATCTGAAGGGGGCACTCCGCGAGTAGCGCCGATCTCGTCGTAGGTGACTGACGCGCCGATCCAGTTGCCGAGGTCGGTCATACCCCGCACTGCCCTCGGTAGCGGAGTCTGCGGTATGCAGGCACTCGAGTCGGTCTGATCCGAGCGTCCGGTCTCATCCGAGTCCCCAGGTGAACCAGCACGCCACGAGGCCAACCGTGCCGCCGGCAACAGCGAATGCGATGGCGTATCCCACGCCGAAGCGTCGGGTGCGTACCGGGACGATCAGCGCGATCGCAGGGATCATCAACACGACCCACGCGACCAGCCAGGGCAGCCAGTACGTGGCAATGAGCGGTCTGCTCTGCGGGTAATCCAGCGGGGCCGCGGTCGGCTCCGGGAGGCCGAGCCAGTCGCGGCTGGTTCCCGCGAGCGGGGGCATGGCCACGAGCGCGAGGAGGACGCCTGCTGCCACAGCGACCGCATCGACGAGCTTGCGCGCGCGAACCGTCCGTACATCGGTCATCGCCTCATTCTAGGAACGCCGCGCGTGTGCGAACGACGACGTCGACCGCTCGTCGGCGTGATCGTCAGCGCCCGGAGCCGCCCATCGTGAGCGAGTGTCGGGTCATGGTCAACTGGATGTGTGACATCCATCGATCGCACGATTGCCACTGATCGCCTGGCGGCGCTCGAGCGCCGCGTCGTCGACGATCCCGCTGCGCGACCCGCTGCCGTCGCCATCGTGATCTCGAGTCAGGCGGACAGACAGGGGATCTGGATTCTGCGTCGCCCGCTGACCATGCGTAAACACGCCGCACAGTTCGCCCTGCCCGGCGGGCGTCTCGATCCGGGAGAAGGGGTCATCGACGCCGCGCTACGTGAACTCGAGGAAGAACTCGGGGTCACGCTCCATCCCGACGACGTACTCGGACTGCTCGACGACTACCCCACGCGGTCGGGCTTCTTGATGACGCCCGTCGTGTGTTGGTCTGACGAGGAGGTGCCACCTCCGACGCCGAGCCCGGCGGAGGTGTCGGAACTGTTCTTCGTGCCGCTCGACGATCTGCTCGACGAGCCGCGGTTCATCACCATCCCGGAATCGCCGCGCCCGGTGATCCAACTGCGCATCCCCGGCCTGCGTCGAGACCCCGACGACCACTCGCCGAGCGGGCGGTCGGCGTTGCTTCACGCGCCGACAGCGGCGGTGATCTATCAGTTCGTCGAGGTCGTCCTGCGCGGACGTGACACCCGAGTCGACGGCTATGAGCAGCCAGTATTCGCTTGGAAGTAAAAAATCTGACCCAGTGGAATGAAATCGGACCACGGTCCGTTTAGAATGAGCGATGGGCCGAGAAGACGGTCCACGGACCACAACCCGAAACAGACAAGAAGTCGAGGAGTTTCACCATGACCACAAGCACCGTCAAGGCCCCCATCGAGGCAGGCGTCTGGAACATCGATCCCACCCACTCGACCGTGGGCTTCGTCGTCAAGCACCTGATGGTGAGCAAGGTGCGCGGCAAGTTCGAAACCTTCAGCGGCACCATCACCGTCGCTGAGGACGGCACCCCGTCGGTGCAGGCCGAAATCGACGTCACCACCATCACCACGGGTAACCCGCAGCGCGACGGCCACATCAAGTCCGCTGACTTCTTCGATGCGGAGAAGTTCCCGAAGGCGACCTTCGTGTCGACGAGCGTGCGTCCCGACGGTGACAACTTCGTGCTGACCGGTGACTTCACCCTGCACGGCGTGACCAAGTCGGTCGACCTCTCGCTCGAGTTCAACGGCTCGAACGCCGGTATGGGACAGGGTGAGGTTGCGGGCTTCGAGGCCAGCACCGTGCTCAACCGCAAGGATTTCGGCATCGACATCGAGATGCCTCTCGAAGGTGGCGGTGTCGTCGTCGGCGACAAGGTGACCATCAACCTCGAGATCGAGGCGGTCAAGGCACAGGCCTGACCCCTCGCGAGACCGCTCGCCCTCATCGTCGGATCGGCGACGTGATGTGCGAGTTCGAAGCCGACGCCGTTCCTGCGTCCCCTTGGAACGGCGTCGGCTTTTGTCTGCTGTCACAATGAGTAGTCTTTTGTGACAGAACAGGCAGAAAGGCGTCTCGGTGCAACCGCAACGCTCCGGCGACCACGACGACAGGTGGTCTCGCGCGAGGCGTCGATATTCGACGTTCGTCTGGGGAGTCGAGCGTCCGCCGACATTGCGCGAATGGGGTGACATCGGCCGCGCGGAGCGCATCCGGCTCGCCCGCCGCGCGAGTCTGATCGCCGGCTCGGCAATCGTCGGCAGTAACGTGCTCGTCGGCCTCGAGACCTTTCTGCTGGTGCAACTCGCCTACAACGGCGGCCAGATGACCTTCGCCACGACGTTGGGCGCGCCCAACTTTCCGGCGGTGGTCGCGGCAATCGTCGTGGGTCTCGTGGTCAACGTGGCGCTCGTACTCGCCGTGATGGCACCACAGCTGCGGTGGTTCGTCAGCGGAGAGCAGGCCGACCGGGCTCGCAGGCGCTCGGTTCAGCGAATCCCCTTCGCGCAGGCGATGGCGACGATCGTCGGTTGGTTGCTGGCCGTGCTGAGTTACGTCGTGCTCTCGCTGGACAAGCTCAGCGCCGACGACCTCCTCGGTGTCGCAGTCGCCTTCGCGCTGGCCGGGCTGTCGCTGGGTTGCCTTACCTATCTCTTTGCCGAACGATCGGCACGTCCGCTGCTGATCATCGCCCTGCAGGATCACCCGGCAACCCATGCCGTGCAGGGCGTGCGAGCGCGCATGGCCGCGGTATGGGCGATCAGTTGTTTTGTCCCGATGATCGGACTGCTGATCATCAATGCGGGGCGCGGTTCGGGACTCCTGCCGCCGGCCGTCGGCCGCATCGATTGGACGACGGTGGTGCTCGCAGCCATCGGTCTCGCGGCGGGGGTCCGGGTCATCATGTTGGTCGGACAGGCCATCATCGACCCGCTCACCGAACTGCGGCACGCCGTCCAGCGTGTTCAGAACGGCGACCTGGCCACGCACGTCGACGTGTACGACTCGTCCGAACTCGGGGTACTGCAACACGGGTTCAACGAGATGGTCGAGGGGCTCGACGAGCGCGAGCGGATGCGGGAACTGTTCGCTCGTCATGTCGGAGACACCGTCGCGCAGCTGGCCATCGAACGCGGCGCGGGTATGCACGGCTCCAACTGCCAGGTAGGCGTGCTGTTCGTCGATATCGTCGGTTCGACGTCGCTGGCCGAGCACCGGGCACCGGAGGACACTGCGGCACTGCTCAATTCCTTCTTCTCCGTGGTCGCCGACGTGGTCGATCGGCACGGTGGTTTCGTCAACAAGTTCGAGGGTGACGCGGCGCTCGCCGTGTTCGGCGCTCCAGTCGAACTCGACGACCCGGCCGCCGCGGCGTTGGCCGCCGCGCGCGATCTGGCCAGGGGGCTGACCGAGGCACTCGAGATCCGGTGGGGGATCGGGGTCTCGTATGGAACCGTTTTCGCCGGGAACATCGGTGCAGAGCGGCGCTACGAGTACACCGTCATCGGCGACCCGGTCAACGAATGTGCACGACTCTCGGAAGCCGCGCGCGGCGGGCGCTATCCCGTCCTCGCCAGCGGAGCGGCCGTCGAGGCGTCGGAGCAGGAGAGCGAGCACTGGGCCGTGGTGGACCGTCGGGTCATGCGGGGACGCAGTGAGATCACCGAGATGTATGCACCCATCGGACTCGACGGCCACACGCCGTTGTCGATCGGAGGCCTGCTCTCGGGTTTGCTCGGCCCGGCGATCCGGATGGCGACCGGCTCGTCGAGACACTCCGACAGGTGACCCGACGCGCGTCATCGCGGTAGGTGCAGCGGAACGTCGGGAAGACGTGGCAGGTGGAGCTGGCCGTTGCGAAGTTCGTCGAGTAGCGCAACCAGTGGCGGTATGACCGCCTCGGCAGTGTCCGCGGCGTCGGCGGCACCAACGGCGGCACGCCGCGCATAGGCGTGTGCCGCGTCGCTGCCGGGCATGTCCGCGGCCCGCTCGACGTAGGGCGTCGGCGTCTCGCCGCGGACCACCTTGGCCATGTTCTCGAAGGCGTCGGAATCGGGATCGTTCCAGTACTCGCCGTGCCCCTTCAGCCCTTGCACCAAGCCGTGATTGTCCGGGTTGTGCTCGCCGTAGTATCCGGTGTCCATGCGGATGACGCCCTCGGCCGTGTCGGGATCGGCGCCATGCGGGTTGCCGGGCAGTGACTGCGACGCCTGGATGAGATCGCCCGGCGCCGTCAGCGAATAGCGCTCGACATCGCGGTTGCTCCACGGCGTATCGAATACCCCGGTGCCCGCCGACGACGCATAGATCACGCGGTCTGCCCGTAGTCCAAGCTGTTCGGCGGACCCGACGACGGATCCGCCGTAGGAGTGACCGATGTAGGTGGTCTTCGCGTCCGGGCATGTTGCCTCGATCTCGGCGTCGAGCGCGTGACCGAAACTCACCAACCCTGGTGCCATGTCGCGTGCCAGCTGCGGATCGAGAGCGGAGTCGTTGATCGACGAGGCCAGCGCGGGCGCCGAGCCCAATAGCGCACCGGGAACGATTCCCGCCGGACCCAGTGCGCGTGCACCGGCCGCCCCGCCCTTAAGAGCATCGGAGGCCACCTTGGGCCACTCCTCGTATCCCATCTTCTGCGGGAGGTTGCCGTCGGCGTAGACGAAGACGGGGCCACCGGTGCGCTTCGACAGGTTCCACGCCGACTTCGTGTTCGACGCGCTGTCGTTCATGTTCGTTCCCGTGCCCGGTACATACACCGCAGCGTTGGGCGTGCCCGGCCCCAATTGGCCGATCATCTCGATGAAGTGACCGTTCTCGGTGTTGTCGAAGACGATGAATGATCGCTCGACCAGGTGATCGTCCGCGCCATCGCCTGCGCGCGGATCGTCGAAGCCTTCGGCCTTATGCGGATCGGGAACCTGACGCAGGAACTCGATCAGTCTCCGTGCGCGGGGGCCGTTCCCGCGACCGGCTTGCCGTTCATCGGCAAGGGCGTTGCGGATGTTGACCTCGTTTGCGTTGGCACGCAACGGGAATGGCACGCCGTCGAGTCTGCCCATCGCGATCGGGTCGGCCGCGATGAGTCGTCGCACATCGGAAGGACTCATGGCCTCGAGCGTTGCGCGTATCTCTGTTGGTCGCATCGTCGACAATCGCCTGACCAGATCGTCGGCGTCGGCATACGTGCCGTCGGGGAGCCGGACATCGGGTTGTCCGTTGACCATCGTGGCGAGATCGGTGGCGAGGTCGGCGATCCGGTTCCCGTAGTCGGTGTCGTACACGCCGACCGTGTTCAGTCCATGCTGAATCTGCGCCTGCAGGCTCGAGGCCTTGTCGTTGTCGGCCGAGTTGTCGTCCGCGGAGTCATCGTCCGCGGAGTTCGCGACGCGGCTCACCTCTCCGGTGTCGGAGACGGTGAAGCCCTGGGCGAGTGCGCTCGCAACCTGGCGGAGGACGTAGTCGCGTGCATGCGCGATGTCGGCTGCGGCGTCCTTGGCCTCGTCGGCGATCTGGTTCAGCACGTTGCGCACTTCGTCGGCGTGATCGCGCTCCTGCGTCACCCGGACACAGGCGGCATCGTGCGCGGCGCCCCGCCAGAGCACCGCGCCGTCGAATGCGCGGATGGTGGCATCGAGTGCGGCGTCGAGAGTTGCGGCGGCGGACTGCGCAGCGTCGCCTGCGGCCGTCATCGAATCGGTGCTCCACGAGCGCAGTAGCGAGATGGTCGGAGACATCACCGCTCCACGAGGCTGCGCAACGATGCTGCGGCGGAGGCGTCGCCGGCGGTGGTCGAGTCGTTGAACGTCTGTAGGTGGTTGCCGAGGGTGCGTAGTCGCGTCGCAACGGACGCGAGGGTCGGGGACGCCGCAGAGTGTGCGCTGTGGAGTGCGGCCACGACGCTGCTTTCCGAACCGGTGGCCGCCGACAATGCGCCGAGTTCGATGTCGGCGACGGCGGAGCCCTGAGTGCGCCAGCAGGTCGCCATCGACGTGATCTCGTCGGGGTCGACACCGAATCGCAGTACACCGTAGATGCTGTCGGCCGTCTTCGTCACGAAGTCGGGCACGAGATCGCTCGGACTCATGGAGGCCCCCTGGGTCAGATGACTCCACCGGCCGGCGCCGGCGGCACAAACTCTGACGCGCGCGTGGGCGCGAAGGTTCCCGGTGATCTCGCCGGATTCACCACACGCCGGGTGGCCGGAATTGCACGCTCATCCGCGCACCGACGCCGCGGACCTTGGGCACCGCGTGCTCCCATGTGCGCTGGCAACTTCCGCCCATCACCAACAGGTCGCCGGCGGACAGCGTGAACTTCAACGACGTCCCGCCCCCGCGGGGGCGTAGCGCCAACGGACGTGGAGAGCCGAGTGACACGATCGCGACCATCGTGTCGTGTGTGGCGCCGCGACCGAACCGATCACCATGCCACGCAACCGAATCCGATCCGTCGCGATAAAGACAGAGCCCCGCCGTCGCGAAGCCTTCGGGTAGCTCGTCGCGGTAGTGGGCGGTCAACGCCGACCTGGCATCGTCGAGGAGCGGGTCGGGCAGTTCGTCGTGCGCACGGTAGTTGCAGACCAGCCGCGGGACGTCGACGACCCTGTCGTACATCCGACGACGCTCGGCTCGCCACGGCACCGTGGTGCGCAGTGCGTCGAACAGGTCGACGCTGCCGCTGATCCATCCCGGTCGCAGGTCCACCCATGCGCCGTCGGTCAGCGTGCGCCGCTCGACGTGGCGTCCGAGGTCACCTAACCGGGGTGACTCGGCATCGAGATCGAAGATCGATCCCTGGACTCCCGCGCTCATGGCCGACAGCCTACACCCTTATCGAACGCATGTTCGTAGACTGACGAGTGTGGATGGCGGTGGGACGTCGCTCACAATCGCGGCGCGAAGGTGGCACGACGCTGGAATCGATCTGTATACCGGAGCACAAGTGTTAGCCACTAACAGTTCCTAGGAGTTCGCTGATGGCGTCGTTGCTGTTCCGGGTGGGGCGATTCTCGTTCCGCCACAAATGGTGGGTGATCGGTGCGTGGGTGCTCATCGCGGCCCTGCTCATCGGGCTCGTAGGTGCGTTGAATCCCAAGTTCGCCAAGGACTTCGACCTCCCCGGAACCGACTCGGGAACCGCGACCTCTCAGGTCGAGGAGTACTTCCCGCAGGTCATGAAGCAGCAATCGCAGGCGTCGACAAGTGTCCTGGTTGCTGCCGACGACGGTGTGGCCAAGCATTCCGCGCAAATCGACGCTCTCGTGGCAGACCTGCACACGTTGCCCGACCTGACCGACAAGGCCACCGTCGTCAACCCGGTGACGGTCGCCGCGGCCAAACCCGAGCTCGCCTCGTCGGTCGTCGGTGACGGCGGCAGGGTCGGGTTGATACAGGTGCGGCAGAACATCGAACTCACCGATCTCACCGTCGACAACAAGAAGCAGCTCACCGACATCCTCGAAAAGCACCGCGGTGATGGGCTGCAGATCGAGGCCACCGGCTCGCTGATGAGCGTGATGGAGGCAGGCGGCAAGGCCGAGCTGATCGGCTTCGCCATCGCCTTCGTGGTGATGATCGTCGCCTTCGGTGCGCTGGTCGCCGCGTTCATCCCGCTGATCACCGGCCTGATGGGTGTGATGATCACGATCATGCTCCTGCGGCTGTCGGCCGAGGTGATGACGGTCAACGAGACCGCGACGGCCATCGTCACCATGCTCGGCATCGCCGTGTCGATCGACTACGCACTGTTCATCGTGTCCCGCTACCGCGGTGAGGTGAAACGCGGCGGTGACAGGGCCGACGCCGCCGGTCGCGCCGTTGGTACGGCAGGCTCGGCGGTGGTCTTCGCCGGACTGACGGTGATCATCGCCGTCGTCGCGCTGATGGTCGTCGGTATCCCGCTGATCACCCAGATGGGAGCCGGTGCAGCGGTCGCGGTGTTCATGGCGGTCCTCGCGGCGCTGACCCTGATCCCCGCGCTGCTAGGCGCCGTCGGCCGGTTCGCGTTCACCCCGCGCATTCCGTGGATCAAGCACGCCGAGGAGTCCGACACCGCGGACACGAACGGAGTCCGGTTCGGCCGCATGGTGGTTCGACGACCGATCCCGTTCATCGTCGCCGGTCTCGCTGTGCTGGTCCTCGCCGCGATCCCGGTCGGCAAGCTCCAACTCGGATTGTCACTCTCGAGCGACGACGAAGCGCCGGCCCAGGCGTTGTTGCAGCGCGGATTCGGCGAGGGCATCAACGGGCCGCTGCTCGTCGTGTTGCACTCCGAGAGCGGCACGGTGGAGAACGCGGCCACCGAGACCGTTGCGCACATCAAGACACTGCCCGACGTCGCCAATGCATCGACCCTCACCTGGATCGGCAACGGCACGACGCAGCCGAACGTCGGCGCGAACTCCGCGTTGATCTCGGTGACGCCGAAGAGTGCTCCATCGGACGAAGCGACGCACGATCTCATGGAACAGATCCGCGACTTCAGCCCCGACGCCGAACGAGCGGGAGCCGAACTTCACGTCGGTGGGCAGACAGCCATCATGTCCGACCTGTCGGCCAAGCTCGACAAAGCGCTGATCCCGTACCTGATCGTGGTCGTGGGGCTCGCATTCCTCATTATGATCGCGGTGTTCCGCTCGATCTGGGTGCCGCTCATCGGCACCATCGGATTCATCTTCTCGGTGCTGGCGACGTTCGGCGTGACGGTCGCGATCTTCCAGGAGGGATGGTTCGGCCTGATCGACAACACCAAGCCGATCCTGTCGTTCCTGCCGATCTTCCTGATCGGAGTGGTGTTCGGCCTCGCCATGGACTATCAGGTGTTCCTGGTGACCCGTATCCGCGAGGAGTACATCCACGGGATGAGTGCCAAGGATGCGATTATCGCCGGATATCGCCATGGCGCCCGTGTGGTGACCTCGGCGGCGATCATCATGATCAGTGTGTTCGCAGCGTTCATGCTGTCGCCTGACACGACGGCTAAGATGCTCGGCTTCTCGCTGGCGATCGCGGTATTGTTCGACGCCTTCATCATCCGGATGATCGTGGTGCCCGCTGTGATCACTTTGCTGGGCGACCGGGCCTGGGGTCTGCCACGATGGCTGGACAAGTTGGTGCCCAACCTCGACATCGAGGGGGAGACGGTGCGCGATCGCGGCATCCCGCAGGGAAGCGCCGACGAACCCCGCGAGGTCGCCGCGGCGTCGAGCTGACGGTTGGGACGAGACGAGGGGATCGTGATGGCTGAGGCGGTGAGCACGGCGGTGGTGGCTTCCGGGTCCGCTTCGGCCGTGCGTCCGGCCGGCGACGAGGTCGAGCGCCCCATCGGGCTGCGCGAGAAGCACAAACGACGCACGCGTGCGGCGATCCGCACAGCGGCGATGGAACTGTTCGACGCGCAAGGGTACGCGCAGACAACCGTCGCGCAGATCGCCGAGGCCGCCGAGGTGTCGCACACGACCTTCTTCCGTTACTTCCAGTCGAAGGAGCAGGTCGTCATCAACGACGACCTCGACGATGTGTGGCAGGAGTCGCTGACATCCATCCCGCCGGGGCTCGGACGATTCGACCTGCTGCGTGAGATCGTGCGCCGACTCGTCGGACTCGTCCTCGCCGACGACTGGGCGTCGGATCCCGCGCGGATGAAGCTCATCCAGTCCGAGCCCGCGCTACTCGTGGTCAACCAGGTCGAATCCGACCGAGCGATCTCCGAGGCAGCCGACTTCATCGCCGACTACCTCGGCGTCGATCGGGACAGCAGTCGGTTGCGTGTGTTCATCGCTGCGGTGGGCGGAATGATGTTCCACATCGCCAACGGAATCGACAACCCTCGCGACGGCAAGCTGCTCGACACGCTTCTCGAGGCGGTCGATCTCCTCGAAGCGGGACTACCCCTCTAGCGCTGCCGCGGCGCCGAGTGCCTCGCCCGCAGCATCGAGCGTGCGCGCCGCCTCGGCGGCGTCGATACGGGCCAAGCACTGTGCCGCGATGATCGCGGCCACGGTCAGCCGCGTGTGATGATCGACGACGCTCGGCGTCGCATCCGGTAGGAGGGCCTGCACACCGCGGAGAACCGCCGAAGCGAGTTCGGCGCGATAACTCTCGATGACGGCGTGCACGGTCTCGTCGGAGCCGATCGGTGTGGCAGACGCGGTCAGGATCAGGCACCCCGCCGGAGCTGCGCCTGTCTGGGCGATGGTCAGAATGGCATCGCGGAGACCCGCGAGGTAGTCGATGAGCGCATCGGGGGAGACCTCGTCGGCGACGAGGCCGGCCAGGCGCGGTCGGACGACTGTGTTCAGGTAGTCCTCGACGGCGGTGTCGAATAGTCCGCGCATGCTTCCGAAGGCGTGGTAGATACTCGACCGTCCCACGCCGGTCGCCTTCTCGATGTCGGTCACCGACACCTCGCCGAAGCCGCGGCGCCAGAACAGGTCACGGGCGGCACCGACGAGCTCGGCTCTGTCGAAGGTGGCGGTGCGGCCCATGGTGATCTCCTCGTTCGAGAATTTATTGCAACGACCATTCTACTATGCTTATAGTGTAACGACCAGTGCAGAACCGGAGGCAGGGAGAGTCGGATGATCGTGGCCGCAGTCGTGTTCGTGGGTGTGGCCGTCGTGCTGCACTGCTACATCTTCGTCATGGAGTCGCTGCTGTGGACCGCGCCGGCCACCCGACGTACGTTCGGGCTCTCGGCCGACGAGGCGGCCAACACCCGCGAGATGGCTTTCAATCAGGGCTTCTACAACCTGTTCCTCGCCGTGATCGCCGCGGTTGGGGCGGTGCTCGTCTTCACTCATCGCGACGTCGGTGCAGCGCTGATCTTCGCAGGCTGCGGCTCGATGGTCGCAGCAGGCCTGGTCCTGCTGGCGTCGTCGCCGACGAAGGCCCGAGCGGCACTGACTCAACTCGCGACACCGCTGGTGGCGGTCGTTCTGCTGGCCGTGGCACTCATCGCATGATCCGAACATCTGGTCCTGGACCCATGTACCAGACCTATTGAGCAGTCCCATCGATACGAAATACGAGGAGAGTGGACGTATGAGCACAACGAGCACGCAGATCCAATTGGTGAATCGCCCGGTCGGCTGGCCGAAGGACAGCGACTTCCGCACGGTGCAGGTGACGCTCGACGACCTCGCGCCGGGTGAGGTCCGCGTGGCCAACGAGTTCGTCTCCGTCGACCCGTACATGCGCGGACGCATGATCGACACACGCAGCTACATTCCACCGTTCGCGCTCGACGAGACGATGACCGGCGGTGCGGTCGGGCGGGTCGTCGAGTCGCGTTCCGACGACGTGCCGGTCGGTGCACTGGTCTTACATCAACTGGGCTGGCGCGACGTGGCGCAGGGGCCTGCCAAGGCATTCACCGTCCTTCCGGATCCGCCCACAGATGCCAACGGCGACAAGGCGTTCGACTCGTCGGTCTACCTCGGCGTGCTCGGCATGACAGGGCTGACTGCTTACGTGGGCTTGACCGAGATCGCGAAGATGAAACAGGGCGACGTTGTGTTCATCTCCGGTGCGGCAGGCGCGGTGGGAACCGCGGCGGGCCAGATCGCCCGACTACTCGGCGCCAAGGCGGTCATCGGCTCGGCGGGGAGCGCCGAGAAGGTCGAGTTACTCACCGGGCGTTACGGATTCGACACCGCGCTCAACTACAAGGACGCACCCATCCGCAAGCAACTCCGCGCTGCGGCGACCGACGGCGTCGACGTCTACTTCGACAACGTCGGCGGCGATCACCTCGAGGCGGCCCTCGACGTCTTCAACGACGGTGGCCGTGCGGCGCTGTGTGGCGCGATCGTCGCCTACAACTCCACCGAGCGGATTCCCGGGCCCGACAACATGTCCAACATCATCACGCGGGGGTTGACGTTGCGCGGTTTCACCGTGGGCCACCATTTCGACAAGGCGCCGGAGTTCACGGCGAAGATGTCCGATTGGCTGGCCTCGGGGGAGGTCGTCTATGACGAGACGGTCGTCGACGGGATCGACCACGCGGTCGATGCCTTCCTCGACATGATGCGCGGAGCGAATATCGGCAAAATGGTCGTGCGCATCTGACGCCTCGTCACAGTCGACGCAGACGTCGTGCGGCCTCCGCGATCACCTCGTCGCGCTTGGAGAACGCGAACCGCACCAGGTGGTTCCAGGGCTCTTTGTCGTCGGCGAACACGCTGACCGGGACCGCGGCGACGCCGATCCGCTCAGGCAACGCGAAGCAGAACTCGAAGCCGTCGGAATAGCCGAGCGGCCGCGGGTCGGCGCAGACGAAATACGTTGCTTCGCTGCGGTGTACGTCGAATCCGGAGTCGACGAGTGCCCGGGTCAGCAGGTCGCGTTTGGCCTCGAGTTCTGCTGCCGACCTGTGCACCCATTCCATCTCCGTGTCGAGCGCGGTGGCGACGGCGGGTTGGAACGGGCCGGAGCCGACGTAGGTCATGAACTGTTTCGCCGCACGCGCCGCCGCGACCAGTTCGGAGGGCCCGCTGATCCACCCGACCTTCCAGCCGGTGCAGTTGAATGTCTTTGCCGCGCTGGAGATCCGCAGTGTGCGCTCACGCATACCGGGCAGTGTGGCCAATGGCGTGTGGGTGCGCCCGTCGAACAGGAGGTGTTCGTAGACCTCGTCGGTCACCGCGACGACGTCGTGTTCGACGCACAGGCTCGCGATCGCCGCGAGGTCGTCGTCGGAGAGTACTGTCCCGGTGGGATTGTGCGGTGAATTGATCAGCGCCACCGAGGTTTTCGGACCGAAGGCGTCGGCGAGTCGTTCCCGGTCGAGGCGGAAGCCGTCTCCGTCGGAGACGAGCGGGACGACGCGACGCACGCCTCCCGCCATCGCCACGGTCGCCGCATAGCAGTCGTAGTACGGCTCGATCATCACCACCTCGCGGCCGGGCTCGACCAGGCCGACGATCGCACCCGCGATGGCCTCGGTCGCGCCGACGGTGATGAGCACCTCGGTGTCGGCGTCGTAGTCGAGCCCGTAGTGCTCGCGCTGGTGCCGGGCGACCGCTTCCCTCAGTTCGGGCACCCCGATGCCGGGCGGGTACTGGTTTCTCCCCGCCGAGATCGCGTCCTTCGCGGCGGTCAGCATCGACTCGGGGCCGTCGGTGTCGGGGAATCCCTGTCCGAGGTTCACGGCGTCGTGTTGCACGGCGAGAGCCGACATCTCGGCGAAGATCGTGCTGGAGAACGGACGCAGGCGCTCGACGGTCATGGTCCCAGGCTGTCACACGTCGGATGTTCGATGCACCCGCCGGCGCCTCGAACGCCGAGTCCACGCCGCGAACACCAAGTCGATGACAAGAACCCCGCAAGCTCACGGAGTGAATGTTGCCGTGGCGCCGACAGTCGGTGTCACCGTCGAGAGGATTCGCGATGTTCACTCCCGCCAGGACCCACGTCCTGCACGGCCCGCTCTGGCGCATCGGCTGGCGCCTCGGCGCGGTCGGCGCCTGCATGGGACTCACCCTCGTCGCCGCGTGCGGGGTCACGGTCGGCGACGACATGGTCGACGATGCAGCGGACGTCGACGTCGGGCACTGCGTCGCGATCGGAGCGTCGACCGACGACCAGGGGAACGTGAAGGCGACGCGCAGCGACTGCTCCGGGAACGATCTCACGTTCTACGTCGCGACCAAGGTCCCGTCCGACGCCGAGTGCGCGAGTAAGAACAGCGCAGGCCTGACATTCGACAAGGGTGACCGGAAGCTTTGCATGACACCGAATTTCGTTGCCGGACAGTGCTACCAGGTGCCGACACCGGGCGGTCGTCTCGTCGACTACCGTGAGGTCGACTGCGCCGCGACACCTCGCTCGGCTACGGTCGTCGCGCGCACGGTGCAACGCTCAGACGGCGGTGTCGAATGCGCAGACGGCCTCACGAAGTGGGAGTTCAGCGAACCGCGCTCGATCGGATACTGCCTCGAGGCGCTGGCATGAGCAGTCGGATCTGCACGAGCAGGATCAGCCTGCGGACTCCTCGCCGATGGCCGGGCCGAGCAGGTCGTCGGCGTCGGTGATGCGGTAGGCGTAGCCCTGCTCGGCGAGAAAACGCTGCCGGTGGGCTGCGTAGTCGGCGTCGAGGGTGTCACGCGAGACCACCGAGTAGAAGTGTGCCTGTCCGCCGTCCTTCTTGGGGCGCAGCAGGCGTCCGAGCCGCTGGGCCTCCTCCTGACGGGAGCCGAACGTTCCCGACACCTGCACAGCGACCGACGCCTCCGGCAGATCGATCGAGAAGTTCGCGACCTTCGAGACGACGAGCGTCTGCAGCTCACCGGAGCGGAACCGGTCGAACAGCGCCTCGCGCTCCTTGTTCTTGGTCGAACCCTGGATGACCGGGGCGTCGAGCTCCCGACCTAGTTCTTCGAGCTGATCGATATATGCGCCGATGACCAGCGTCTGGGAGCCCGCGTGCTTGGCCAGGATCGATTTCACGACATTGACCTTGGTGTGTGCCGTCGAGCAGAGCTTGTACTTCTCCTCGTTCTCGGCGACGGCGTACTGCAGGCGCTCCTCGTCTGTCAGGGTCACCCGTACCTCGATGCAGTCGGCAGGTGCGATCCACCCCTGCGCCTCGATGTCCTTCCACGGGGCGTCGTATCGCTTGGGTCCGATGAGGCTGAACACGTCGCCCTCACGTCCGTCCTCACGGACCAGCGTCGCGGTCAGGCCGAGCCGACGCCGCGACTGGAGGTCGGCGGTCATCCGGAACACCGGTGCGGGTAGCAGGTGCACCTCGTCGTAAACGATGAGACCCCAGTCGCGCGAGTCGAAGAGATCGAGATTCTTGTACTCGCCCTTCGACTTTCGCGTCATCACCTGATAGGTGGCGATGGTGACGGGACGGATCTCCTTACGCTCGCCCGAATACTCCCCGATCTCCTCCTCGGTGAGCGACGTGCGCGCGATCAGCTCACGTTTCCACTGCCGTCCCGCGACGGTGTTCGTCACCAGAATCAAGGTGGTCGCCTGCGCCTTCGCCATCGCGGCGGCGCCGACCATCGTCTTACCCGCGCCACACGGGAGTACGACGACGCCCGAACCTCCCGCCCAGAACGAGTCGGCGGCCATCTCCTGATAGTCACGCAGATGCCACTCGTCCTGTTCCAGGGTGATCGGATGTGCCTCGCCGTCGACATACCCCGCGAGATCCTCAGCCGGCCAGCCGACCTTGAGCAGCACCTGCTTGAGACGGCCGCGCTCGGAGGGATGCACGACGACCGTGTCGTCGTCGATCCGCGCACCCAGCATCGGTGCGACCTTCTTGTTGCGCAGGATCTCCTCGAGTACCGCACGGTCGAAGCTCACCAGTGTCAGGCCGTGCACCGGGCTCTTCACGAGTTGCAGTCTTCCGAAGCGGCCCATCGTGTCGACGATGTCCATCAGCAACGGCTGGGGCACCGCGTAGCGCGAGTAGGAGACGAGCGCGTCGACGACCTGCTCGGCGTCGTGGCCCGCGGCGCGTGCATTCCACAGCGCCAGCGGCGTCACCCGGTAGGTGTGCACGTGCTCGGGAGCACGCTCGAGTTCTGCAAAGGGGGCGATCGCACCGCGCGCTGCCGCGGCATCGGGGTGATCCACCTCGAGGAGCAGCGTCTTGTCGGATTGCACGATCAGGGGTCCATCAGTCACCCGGTCGATTGTATGCGCGCGGCCGTCGGCGGTGGCGGGTCCGGTGGTCGGCGCACGCGCTCCGGCGCTATGTCCGTAATGCGCCCTATGTGCGACTGTCGCAGGTGAGGGCCCCGGCGTAGGCTATCCGGAGTACGGACCTCCGGATAGTTCCACGGACCTCGAGACAAGCGAGTCACCAGCAGATGTCCACTTCTGAGTCTTCATCGACCACCGAATCGCCCACAGAGATGTCGGCGACGGCCCGATCAGCCGAACCCGATCCCCGGCGCTGGAAGGCGCTCGTCTTCATCTGCATCGCGCAGCTGATGGTGGTGCTCGACGGCACCGTCGTCCAGATCGCGCTGCCCGATGCGAAGGTCGACCTTGGTATCAGCGACGCCAACCAGCAGTGGGTCATCACGGCCTATGCGCTGGCGTTCGGCGGGCTGCTGCTGTTCGGAGGCCGCATTGCCGACCTGTGGGGCCGTCGTCGCTCACTGATGGTCGGCCTCGTCGGCTTCGCGCTGGCATCCGCGCTCGGTGGAGCAGCGGTCAACCAGGGCATGCTGTTCGGATCGCGCGCGCTGCAGGGCGCATTCGGCGCACTGCTGGCTCCGGCAGCGTTGTCGTTGTTGACCGTCATGTTCACCGAACCGAAGGAACGCGCCAAGGCGTTCGGCATCTTCGGCGCAATTGCAGGCGGCGGTGCAGCGGTCGGTCTGCTGCTCGGCGGATTCCTCACCCAGGTCCTCGATTGGCGCTGGACCATGTACATCAACGTTGTGTTCGCCGCGATCGCACTCTTCGGCGCGATCGTCGAGATCAAGGAGCCGCCGCGCGCACACAATCACGCTCCGGGCTTGGACGTGCTCGGCGTGATCCTCGGCGGAGGCGGACTCGCACTGGTCGTCTACGGATTCAGCCGGGCAGCAGAAGAGGGCTGGGGCGACACGGGGACCATCATCTGTCTGACCGCCGCGGTGCTGTTACTGGTGGCATTCGTCGCATGGCAGGCGCGCAGCAGTCATCCGTTGCTCCCGCTGCGTGTCGTTGCGAACCGTGCGCGTGGCGGCGCCTACCTCGCCGTCGGATTGTCGGTGGTCGCGATGTTCGGCTCGTTCCTCTTCCTGACGTTGTACATGCAAGTGGTGCATCACTATTCGCCGCTGATGGCAGGTGTGGCGTTCCTGCCGATGGTCGGCGGCATGCTGGTCGGGTCCACCCAGATCGCGGTGCGGCTCATCACGCGCGTGCCGCCGCGGTTCCTACTCGTGCCCGGCGCGCTGCTCGCGGCGTGCGGGATGCTGCTGCTCAGTCAGATCTCGGCCGAGTCGACGCGGTACTGGAGTGTTGTCTTCCCTGCACTGTTCCTCCTCGGCATGGGAATGGGCACCGTCTTCATGACGTCGATGAACCTGGCGACCTACGGTGTCGAACCGCGTGACGCGGGCGTGGCGTCGGCCATGGTCAACACGTCACAGCAGGTGGGCGGTGCCATCGGTACAGCGCTGCTCAACACGATCGCGGCCACCGCGGCGGCGTCGTATGCGACGGCTCACCTGGCGTCGGTCCGCGGACCTGCCGATGCGAAAGCGATGCAGGCGCAGGCGCTCGTGCACGGGCAGAGCATCGGGTTCTACGTTGCCGCAGCCATCCTCGCGGGCGTCGCGGTTCTGACGGGCCTGCTGATCAACGTCAAGCGACCCATCGGCGACGCACACGACGCCGAGCCGGAGGCCGCGCTGGCGGGGTGACTCGCAAGCCGGTTCAGTTGTCGAGCAGCTCGACGCTGGTCACGCGGTGCAGGGTGAAGTGCTGCTCGTCGTCGGAGCCCTCCTCGGTGCCGACGAGTTGCCCGGCTCCGAGCAGTCGCGGCGTGACGACGTGTCTGCTCGCCGAGCCGTGGGCGTCGACGTAGCCGACGAGCAGCCTACGGTTGGCACGGAGCGCCAATTGGATGAGTGCCGTGGTGGATTCGCCGCCGCCGACGGCGCGCACCGGGGCGGAGTCGGCCTTTCCCGATGCAGAGGGTGTGGCGCGCGTTGCCCTGTCGTGCGAACGCATGCGACTCACCACCGACTGAAGCTGGTCGGAGGTCGGCGTCGAGCGGCGTGGCGTCGGGCGTCGACGCCCTCGGCTCGACGACACCCTGCTGCCGCGCTCACGCAGATCGACCAGTGACCCAGACGAATCCTCGCCCGCGGGAGCGAAACCCGCGTCGCGAAGCCGGTCGATCACGGTCCTGACCTCCGATGGCGAGACCGCAACCGTCGGTGCCAGTGCCCGCAGCGCCAGCTGCTCGGCGGCATCACTGCGCAGTACCGCTGCGAGCATCGTCGGATCCTCGCAGCGAATGAACGACGACGCGATGCCGACCCTGAGTGACCCGTGCTTCCTGGCGACGTCCTCGATGAGGTACGTCAGCGATTGGGGGACCGGGGTCGACGAGTGCGCAGTGAACATCGTGAGCAGCTCGCTGCTGGTCCTTCCGGCGTCGAGGGCGCGTCGAACACTGGATTCCGATACGCGATACACCGAAGCGGCACCGCCGGATTCGAGGTCGGCGACCAACTCGACCTGTTCGCTGAGCTCCGCGGTCATCGGGCCGGGAACCGTCAGCGTCAGGTCGGCCTGGGTGAGGAAGTGGTCGACGGGCTCCGGTAGCGACTTGCGCATGGCGGCCAGCACCTGGGAGTCGGTGGCCTCCGGGTCGGTGTCGGACAACGCGACTCGGCCAACAGAGGTCAGCGACTGGTGGGCGGTCACACCAAGACTCTGTGCCTCGGCAAGGGTTTCGCCGACCACGCGCGGGGAGAGTCGACGGATCCGGTGCGGATGGCGCCACGCAAGCGATGCCGTCACGGTCTCGGTGGAAAACGGTGTGGCGCTGTCGAGTTCGGTCAGCAGGTCGAGGATGAGGTGTCGCTGCACCGGGGCGCCTGCGTCGTAGAGTTCGGAGGACAACACGGGGTACGCGTTGCCGTCTCGGTCGGGTTCACCGACCTGCCACGCCCGGCGCGGCATCGACAACCACGCGTCGAGCAGTGTGGCCCACTGCCTTTCGGGGGCGGAATGCAACCAGGTATCGGCCAAGGACGTCGGCGCGAACGCTTGTTCTCCGCGATCACCCGCCGGCGGGGGATCGGGAAACCCGACGTCGATGAGGCGCGCGTGGCCGAGGATCTCGGCGAGGAACGCGACGCGCTTCTGCTCGAGGCCGGTTGCCTTAGCGAGCCTGCGCAACTCACGCACACCGAGGGCGCCAGAGCGCAGCACCGCCGCAGGCGCACGCTCGAGTACGTCGAGTAGCGCCGTGGTGTGGCGGATCAACTCCAATGCCTCGCCGCCGGCAGCGGCGTCGACGGCTTTGGCGCCGAACCGGAGTGAGGCCTGCTGATCCGCGAGATCGGGTGGAGTGAGTGCGTCTGTGCGCAGCGGTGGTTCGCCGCGGATGATCGCGCCGACCATCGGAGGAAGCTCGACGGTCTGATCATCGACGCGCGCGAGGAGTCCGAGCGCGATCAGCCGGGCAACCGGGCTGTCGGGATCCGCGCCGGGGGCGGCATCTCGGCTGCGTCCGAGGGCCGGCCCGCGCGACAACGTGGTGAGCAGGTCACGCTGTCGATCGTCGACGCCGTCGATGAGTGTCGCGACGTCGTCTGGTGTGCGGCGCGCGAGTGGGCCGGTGAGGTGCAGTGCTTTCCAGGGCAGGGCTGAGGCGAGGTGCGCACCCGCGGTGAGCGAGTCGCGCTCGCCCCACAGCACCGCTCGGCGGCGCAGATCCTCGATGCGTCGGCTGATCTCGGCGGGCTCGGCCCGGTCCGACAGTGCCTTCACCAGTGCATCGGCGTCGACACTCGCGGGCACCCGCGCCACGTCGGGTCCGGACGACAGCGTGATGAACTGTTCGATCGCCGCCATGGTGAGAAGATCGAGATCCTCACCGACGAGTGCGATCGATGCCGCGGCCAGTGCGCGCTGGGCGAGCACAGACGTTCCCTGTGGTGGCGGAGAGGCCAGATCGGGTCGGAGTGACAGCAACTCGCGAAGCTCATCGTCGGTGCGCGCGGCCAGGTCGTCGGCCAGGCCGATCCGCTGGTCGTCCGTGCTCATTCGATCAAGTCTAGTGGTCGTGGGAAAACAGTAGCCTGGTCACGACACCGCGCAGTGCGACAGAGTCAGGCATGGCACAATATCCGCGTGGCTGAGAAGGAAAAGAAGAATCACTACGTCGACAACGGCTGGCCCCGTCATGACGACGGCAGCGTCCCCGACCACGCTGTCTCGGAGTTCGCGGCGGAGATCCCCGGAGCGCTGTCGCCGTTCGGTGACGTCGAGTTCCCGCTGCCGGCCGACAAGGTCAACTACGTCGTACCGAAGACCGTCGTCAACCGCTGACGACGTGGAGTCGGCCTGATGCCCCCGCGGCACGCAAGCGGCTCCGAGGGGTCGTCGAGAGAAGCATCGGCGACACCGCCTCGCCTGTCGCACGTTGACGCGACGGGTACAGCCCGGATGGTCGACGTCGGCGACAAGGACACGACTCGACGACGCGCCGTCGCTGCGGCTACCTTCCACACGACCACCGAGGTCATCGACCTTTTGCGGGATTCCGCGCTGCCTAAAGGTGACGTACTGGCAACCGCGCGGATCGCCGCGATCATGGCCGCGAAACGCACCGACTCCCTGATCCCGCTCTGCCACCAGCTGGCCCTCTCCTCCGTCGACGTCGACTTCACCGTCGCCGACGATCACATCGACATCCTGGCCACGGTCGAGACCGCGGGGAAGACCGGCGTCGAGATGGAGGCGCTGACAGCAGTCGCGATCGCAGGACTCACCCTGCACGACATGACGAAGGCCGTCGATCGACGTGCCAGCACCGGCGATATCCGACTCCTCGAGAAGTCGGGTGGCAGATCCGGGACCTGGAAGCGCGACGACGATCTCTGAGCGTTCGACGTGGCAGAGTCGAGGGCATGGCTGATGTGACACCCACGGCCCGCGTCGTCGTGGCGTCGACGCGCGCAAGCCGCGGTCTCTACCTCGACAAGGGCGGCCCGATCATCGCGGAGTGGCTGCGCACGCGCGGATTCGTCGTCGACGAGGTCGACGTCGTCGCTGACGGCGCACCGGTCGGCGATGCGATCCGCGCCGGCGTGTACGCCTCCGACGATCTCGTGATCACCACCGGTGGAACGGGTCTGAGCCCCTCCGACCGCACCCCCGAGGAGACGCGGGCGTTGCTCGATGTCGAGATCCCGGGGCTTGCCGACGCGATCCGCAGCGCCGGGTTGCCCGCGGTGCCCACCGCCGTGCTCTCACGGGGGACCGCCGGGGTCGCGGGTCGCACGTTGGTCATCAACCTGCCCGGGTCGACCGGGGGCGTCCGCGACGGACTCGAGGTGCTCGACGGTGTACTGGCGCATGCCCTCGACCAGATCCGCGGCGGCGATCATCCCCGGGGCGACGAATGAGTGCGCGTGTCGTGCTGACCTCCCTCGCCACCGAACCCATCGAACTCTCGTCTCACGAACAACTCGTGGCCGACGCGGCGGGCGGTGCCGCGGGTGCCGTCGTCGGTTTCGCGGGTGCCGTGCGCAATCACGACGGGGATCATCCGTCGGCGGTCACGAAGTTGTCCTACTCGTCACACCCGAGCGCGCCCACCGTGCTCGCCGCAGTGGTCGATGAGGTGACGAGGACGGTGGACGGGGTACGCGCGGTGGCCGTCTCGCACAGGGTCGGTGATCTCGATATCGGCGACGTGGCGTTCGCGGTTGCCGTCGCGGCCGACCATCGGGCGCCCGCATTCGAACTGTGCGCCCGGCTCGTCGACGAGGTGAAGGCGCGTCTGCCCGTGTGGAAGCACCAGCTGTTCGCCGACGGCTCGGACGAGTGGGTCGGATCGGCCTGAGGGTGGGCAGCGATGGAAAAGGGCCCCGCACGGCCGTGTGGCGTCGTGCGGGGCCCTTCGTCTCGGGGTCCGGCGGTCACTGCCGCCGGGACTCGGGCGAGATCGCTCAGGGGAGCGGGATCATGCCCTTGTTCTCGTTGTAGATCTTCAGCTGATCCGGGGTGAGCTGGTAGCCGCTGTCCTTGGCTGCCTTCCACAGGTTCTTGACCTCGGGACTGACCTTGGCGCCGTCGAGCGCGCCGTCGACCTGGCTCTTGACGTCGTCGGTGCTCTTGGCCTCGGGGGTCTTCTCCAGCGGGGTCTGCGGCTGCGCCTCGGGCTTCAGATCGGGCTTGGGTGCCTGCAGCGGCTTGGGCGAGTCGGTGGGAGCGGTCCGCGGGGTCGAGCCCGACAGTCCGGTGCCGCACACCGGCCATGCGCCCTTGCCCTGTGTCGCCAGAACGCGCTCTGCGACGGCGATCTGCTGCTCCTTGGAGGCCTGATCGGCGCTCGGTGCATACGCGGTGCCACCGTTGGCGGCCCAGGTGCTCGGGCTGAACTGAAGTCCGCCCTGGTACCCGTTGCCGGTGTTGATGGCCCAGTTACCGCCCGACTCGCACTGTGCGACCTGGTCCCACTCGGAGTCGGAGGCTGCGTGTGCCGAACCGGTGCCGAGCAGTGCTGCTCCGCCGCCGAGCACTGCGCCGGTGAGGGCGACCTTCGCGAAGGTCTTGGTGGTCGTGTTGGTCGTCGACTTGCGATGACGTCCGGCCATGAGTTGTCTTTCCTCTCTCCACGCGCCTACGAAGTCAGCTGTCGGGTTCGAACGAGAGGTTGCTCGGTCCGTGGCCGCCGCGGCGGCCGGTGGACTTAACCCCAAGGGCATCGGTGCCGATGTCCGTTATCTCGCGAGAGATGTTGGGTCCCCCGTCCTCGTTCCTGAGTTTGTTGTTCGTCATTCAATCGGGGGAACGAGGCTTGGCGCGCCCGGTCGAATGTTGTGTTCCTTTGTCTGTCCTGTGATCTCCCTGGAGGAGACTGTTCGTACAGTACGACGTCTTCGCCGTCGAATCACCCTCGTCCGCAACCTGATTTCGGGGCTGCGCGTAGGACTTTGGGCCCGATTTTCCCGTCATCGCTGCTCAACCCGACGATGGTCGGTTCGTGTCCATCCCGTTATCGCCTCGTTATGTGACTAAGGTCACAGGGCGGTGGAGCCGTCAGCCCCCCGCAAACGGGGGGAGAACGTCGATCGTCGTGCAGTCGCCGAGGGGCGCGGCGCGGTCGCACAGGGCGACGGCATCACGCAGATACGAGCAGCGGGCGAGTACCTGAACGAGTTCTGGGTGGGAGGCGGCGAGGGTGTGTTCGAGGTCACCGAGAGTGGCGTCGTTCGGCACGTCGACCACGCTCGTGTCGGTTCCGGCGGCGGCGCGGGCGGCGGCGAAGAACCGGACGGTCAGTGTCATCGCGGCCTCATCCGCCGATCGCCGACATCGGTCGATCAGGCTGGCGAAAGTCGGTGGTGTTCACCGCATGTCCGGCCGCTTTGTGCCACATGTCACCCCGCCAGCGCCGCGCGATCTCGGCGTCGACCTCGGTTCGGGTGAGTCCGCCGCGCAGCGCGGGCATCAGCGACGTCTCGGCGTCGGCGAACAGGCAGTTGCGTAGCGCACCGTCGGCGGTGAGCCGGGTGCGGTCGCAGTCGCCGCAGAACGGGCGCGTCACCGACGCGATCACGCCGACGCGAGCCGCCTGCCCCGACGGGTCGGTGTGCCCGTTGACGAGCCAGGTGGCTGCCGGCGCACCGCCGCGGGGACGTGGGTCGGGTCGCAGCTCAAAGGTGCGGCGCAGCGTCGCGAGGATCTCGTCTGCCGTCACCATCGTGCCGCGGTCCCATCGGTGATCGGCGTCGAGCGGCATCTGCTCGATGATGCGCAGCTGATAGCCCTCGTCGAGGCAGTACTGCAGCAGATCGGGAAGTCGCTCCAGATCGTCGCGGTGCGGGACCACCGCGTTGACCTTGACCGGACTCAATCCGGCGTCGCGGGCCGCCGCGAGGCCGTCGAGGACGTCGGCGAGCCGGTCCCGGCGCGTGATCTGCGCGAAGCGTGTGGGGTCCAGGGTGTCGAGCGAGATGTTGATGCGGTCGAGCCCGGCGTCGGCGAGGGCGCGGGCGCGATGTCGAAGTCCGAGGCCGTTGGTCGTGAGTGCGAGTTCGGGTGCTTCGGCCAGGCTCGCTGCCGCGGCGATGAGTTCCTCCAGATCGCGTCGCAGCAGTGGCTCACCACCGGTGAACCGGATGCGGCGGATACCGAGATCGCGTACGGCGACGGTCAGTACCCGGATGAACTCGTCAGTGGTGAGCAGATCGTCGGACGGCAACCAGTCGAGGCCGTCGGCGGGCATGCAATAGGTGCACCGCAAATTGCAGCGGTCGGTCACCGACACCCGCAGATCGGTGGCGACCCGACCGAAGGTGTCGACCAGCGGCCCCGAGGTCGGTGCGTCGACGCCGTGCGCGGGCCGCGGCGTGGCGGGAAGTCCGAGGTCGACGCTCATGTCGGCCCCGGAGCGGAGTGCAGGCGCGGACGAGCCTCGAGGGCACGGAAGGTGCTGGCGTGGAAAACGAGTGGCTCGACGTCCGGGTCGCAGTCGAGAGCGTCGATCTCCAGTAGCACCACGGTGTGATCACCCGCGGGCACCTCGCTGTGGACGTGGCAGGAGAGCTGGGCAGCCGAGTCGGGGAGGAACACCGCGCCGTCGTCGCCGGTCTGCGGCGTGGTGCCGTCGAATCGGTGCTCGGCGGGGCCGGCGAGTTGTCGGCACAGCGCCGACTGCGTGTGCGAGAACACGCTCACGCCGAGCGCCGGTGCCTCCCGCAATCGGGGCCACGTCGTCGAGGTGTTCTGCACGCAGACCGAGACCAGCGGCGGCTCGAGCGAGACCGTGGTGAACGCCGACGCCGCCATGCCGAGCGGGGCGTCGTCGGTGCCGAGACAACACACCGCCACCACTCCGGTCGGAAAACAGCTGTATGCGCGCTTGAGCGCGCCGGGTTCCGACACCGGTGACAACTCGCGGGACGAGCCACGACCCACGTCACCCGATGCCGTCATCGCACGCGCCGCCCGGAGCGCAATGCGTAGACGAGGCCGAGGAGGAACCCTATGGGAGTGCACATCGCCAGCAGATAGACCCACGTCGGCGCGGTACCGCCGTTGTCGAGGACCGGCATCACGAACAGTGCGATCAGAGCGAGGAGTCCGACGCCGAACACGAACCCCGCGAGCACGAGGAGAGCCGTGGACGATTTCTTCTGCATACCTCAACGGTAGATCACATTCGAGCCCTGTTGCTCCGGACCGAATCTGAGGTGACTGCACAGTGGGCCATTGGCTAGACTATGGACAACCAGGCGCCTTGCTCATCTGATTGTCGTGGGTTGGGCGTCTTTTGCTGTGACAAGACCTGTTGTCGCATGCTGAGGCAAGACCTGTCGTCGCGACAAGACCGTCGTGACGACACCGTGGTGACAAGACCGAGCGAAGATGAGGGTGAGCACAGTGCCGACCGGCAAGGTGAAGTGGTACGACGCGGAGAAGGGCTTCGGCTTCCTTGCTCAGGAGAGCGGGGAGGACGTCTACGTCCGCTCATCCGCGCTGCCCGATGGCGTCGAGGCGCTCAAGCCCGGCCAGCGCGTCGAGTTCGGCATGGCCGCCGGTCGTCGCGGACCGCAGGCGCTGACCGTGACCGTGCTCGAGCCCGCCCCGAGTGTTGCCAAGAACACCCGTGAGGCCGCGCGCAAGGAACAGCAGGCCAAGCGCCACAGTCCCGATGAACTGCACGGAATGGTCGCCGACCTCATCACCCTGCTCGAGGGCAAGGTGCAGCCCGATCTGCGTAAGGGTCGCTACCCCGATCGCAAGACCGCGCAACGTATTTCGGAGGTCGTACGGGCCGTGGCGCGCGAGCTCGACCGCTGACTAACCCGTCGCCGACGGCTCTTGAACCTGCCCGCTCGGCGGGGTCGGATTCTGCGGCGAGGGTTGCTTGACCCGGAAGCCGTCCGGTGTGGTGTTCAGCGACAGCACACCGCGGGCCACCTGATACTGGCCATCGACGACGACGGCGGACAGCGGCTGCACCTCGATGTTCACCAGCACCCGATCGGGTCGTGACGGGAGTTCGACGGTGTAGGTCGACCCGCTCGTCTTGTACTCCGGCGTCGGGTTGGGGTTGACGATCACACCGTTGCGGTCGGCGTAGAGCCGGTAGAGCAACCACGGGTGTTCGGAGATGTCCTCGGATACCGACAGCATGGCGCTCTGCCCGACCGGCAGTGGCACATGCTGGCCGCGCAGCGCCTGGTCCTGGTCGGCCGTGCAGCGCTGCATCAGCACATCGCACCACTCGGTCGGCTTCACCGTGATCAGCTCATCGTCGATCGCGACGTGCAGATAGCCGCGGTCGTCGTGATGATTGCCGGCGACGAGAGCGCCGACCGTCCCGCTGACCACGGCCACGAACACCACCGCGACGATCGCGATGATTGCGACCGCCCTCTTCTCACCACTGTTGAATCGCACGGATCAATGATGGCTTGTCCGGTGACCGCCCGGGTGGACAGGTCCATGTGGCGGTCGGGTCGACTGTGGTCGGGTGGGTGCCTCCGACGGTCCGCGATAGGCGGTTCCGGGTCGTTCACCAGCGCGTTTGGTGGGGTGGGTGAACGGGGTCGTGTCCGCCGCGGCGAAGGACACGGTCGGGGCGGCCTGATCGGGACGATGGCCGCCGAGTCCGGGCACGAGGGTTGAGCCACGCGTGGTCATCACGGTCTGTGCCAGCCCGAGACCCAGCAGCACGGCGACGACCGTGAAGCCGATCCAGAGCTTGGGTGGCAGCAGCACGCCCAGGGCTGCACCGAGCACCCAGCACAACTGTAGGACCGTCTCCGAGCGGCCGAAGGCCGACGCCCGCGAGCGTTCGGGCAGGTCGTCCTGGATCGACGAGTCCAGACACACCTTGCCGATCGCACTGGTGCCCGACGCCACGAAGCCTGCGACCACAGCAAGCAGTACGTTGCCGAAGATCGCGGCGAGAATCGCGACGACGAAGCAGGCCGTTGTCGCCCACACGATCACCTTCGGCGGATTCTTCAGTTCCAGGCGGGTGCCGACACCGTTGCCGATCGCGTTGCCGACTCCCGCGGCCGCGCCGACCGCACCGAGCAAGGCGAGTTGCATCCACCCGCTGTGCGAGCCCTGGGCCTTGGCGTAGAACGCGATGTAGAGCGTCATGAATCCGGTGAGGATGCGGATCGTCCCGTTGCCCCACAGCCCGGCGACCACCGTCCGACCCAGCGGCTGGCGCATCGTCTTGGCGATCTCACGTGCGCCGCGTCGGGCCCGGGAGGTGCGCGGGACGTCGGCCCCGGCAGCGTGCTGCCCGTTGGTTTCGGCAGCCTGCTGCGGCTGGTGGTAGGTGAGGGTCGTCGGGACCTCGCCCTCGGTGACCTCGACCCACGACGGGATGCGCAGGCACAGGTACGCACCGAGCGCCGAGATGATTGCCAGCCACACCATTGCGCCGGGGATGTGGATCGGCAGCGCCTTGGCCAGCACCATCTCGAACAGTGCCGCCACCGCTCCACCGATGATGGTGCCGCCGATCAGACCGAACGTCGTCAGCCGTGAGTTGACCCGTGGGAGGTCGATGCTCGGTGGCACGACCCGCGGGGTTACCGCCGACTTCAGCACCCCGAACGACTTGGACAGCACCAACAGCCCGAGCGCGCACGGGTAGAGCACCCACGGGTCGTACTGCAGTTGCTGGGTCGCCGGATTCCATGCGACGTTGCTGATGATCAGCAGCGCGAGCACGGTCCGCAGGCCGAACGTCGTGGCCATCGCGATCCGTCGACCGTGTTGGAGGCGGTCGAGCATGGGGCCGATGATGGGCGCTATCAGGGCGAACGGGGCGATGGTGAGCGCGAGGTACAGTGCGACATTCGTTTTCGACTCACCGGTCGCCGCCGCGAAGAACAGCGTGTTGGCCAGCGCGACGGCCATCGCGGCATCAACCGCGAAGTTCGCGATCACCGGAAGCGTCAGCGCGGTGAGCCCCGATTTGTCGGCACCGTCGGCCGTCGCGGCCTGATAGATCTTGTCGACGCCGCGTCCGGTCAACTCCCGACCACGCATCGCGGCTACCCGCATCACCGTGATCTTCTTCGGGCCGCGCGGCGACCCTGCGCTCCCGGTGGCATCGGGCATAGCCCGTGTTCCCTCGACGGTCGGCGACTCGTCGAGCGGCGGCAGATGCGGGTTGTGCGTACGGGGAGGGAGGTAGGCGTCACCGACGGTTGCGTGCGCACGTGAACGCGAGCGACCATCGCCTGCGGGATAGTTCGCACTGCCCGGGTGCGCTGCCGGGCGTCGTCGGCTGTACTCGTCGAGGTGCGCGGTCTCGTCGCCGGTCGCCTGTTGCGTCGGGGAGTCGTCGTTCGATCGGCCCCCGTCGGCCCGCCTCCATCGGATCACCTGACCCATTGTCCCCCATCGGTCTGACTATGTGGTGGAACCATCGGTCGTGTGGAGCGTTACAGCGTCTCGAGGTGGGCGGTTGGCCTGGCGCTGCAGCGATATTGCACACTGGAAACGTGATCGCAGTGACCGGAAACCAGCTCTTGCTCGACGCCGTCGAGTCTGCTCGTGCAGCGCTCGAAGCCGACGGGGAGCATCCGGGCGACCACCGCGCCGCCATTCCCGAGGGCGACTGGGCCGTCGCCCACTATTTCGATTCCGACATCCCTGGCTATCAGGGGTGGCAGTGGTGTGTCGTGGTCGCAGGATCCCCGGCCAACGACGATGTGACGATCAGCGAGACCGCGCTCCTTCCCGCCGACGGTGCTCTGCTCGCGCCTGACTGGGTGCCGTGGTCGCAGCGCGTCGAGTCCGGCGACCTCACCCCCGGCGACGTCCTCGCCGCCGAGGACGACGACCCGCGTCTGGTGCCCAACCAGATCGACACCGGCGACGAGTTCGCGACCGACTCCGACGACGTCGCGCAGGTTGCGGGTGAACTCGGACTCGGTCGGCGTCGCGTGCTCAGCCGCGAGGGCCGCGACGACGCCGCACAGCGCTGGTATGACGGCGACTTCGGGCCGGGTTCGGAGATGGCGCAGGCCGCTCCGTTCTCGTGCGCGACCTGTGGCTTCTACATCCCGCTCTCCGGTGCGCTCCGGGCCGCGTTCGGAGCGTGCGCGAACGAACTCTCCGCCGACGGCCGCGTGGTGTCGGCAGAGTATGGCTGCGGCGCGCACTCCGACGTCGAACCGCACCGCGGAGACGGCTCGCCCGCCTACGACGCATTCGACGACGGTGTCCTCGAAATCGTCGGCTCCTGAGAACGGCCGACCCTGACGACTGACCAGCGAGGTCTCGACCCGTTCGACACCGCGGGCCTGCGTGCAGTGACGCTCGATGCCTGGCGCTCGTCGCCGACACGGTTGATCGAGGACAGCAACGCCGAGGACGATCTGGTCACCGTCGGATACCGCGACCGGCTGTTCACCGAACTCGCTGTCAATGGCGCAGATGCAGCCGCGGCGGCCGGTTCGCGTGCACGCGTTGCCGTATGGCTCGACGACCGTCAACTGCACGTCGCGAACACCGGTGCTCCGCTGAGCGTCGACGGCGTGCGTTCGCTGGTGGCGCTGCGGGCGTCGGCGAAATCCGACGACGCCGCAGGCGCGGGCGTGATCGGCCGGTACGGGGTCGGTTTCACGGCAACCGCCACTGTGGCCGAGAGCGTCGAGATCCGTTCGACCAGCGGCGCCATCCGCTTCGACCGTGCTGCCACAGTGGCCGCGGTGCGTGACGCGGGGGTGTCGCACCGGGACGACTCGTCGGTGCCGCTGCTGCGGCTGGCGTGGCCCATCGACACTCCGCCTCCCGACGGCTTCGACACCGATGTCGTCATGGCGTTGACCCCGGACGTCGATGCCGCGGCGTTGCTCGCCGACAGTGCGGAGCAGGCGGCCGATCTGTTGCTGTCACTGGAATCGCTCGACTCGATCCGTGTGGCGGACAGAGAGTTTCGCATCGAGCGCCAGGAAGTCGAGAGCAGCGACGTAGGTCCTGGCAGTACTGTGCGGAGACTGCGGGTTGTCGTCGACGCTGTCGGTGAGCAACGGGTCGACGCGTCGTGGATCGAGGTCACCCACACCGATGGTGTCGTTGTGAACCGTTGGCTCGCACCGGAGGTCGCCGGGACGGTGGTGCGCGAACCGCGGCGCGGCGTGTTGTACGCGCCGACGGCCACCGACATCAAGCTCGGTCTTCCCGCGAGAATCATCACCTCGTTACCGCCGACCCCGGATCGTCGTCACCTGAGCCCTGATGCCGACATCGCTGCCGCGGCAGCGGGATACGCCGATCTCCTGCGGGTTGTCGAACCGTCGGACCGTCTCGGGTTGCTGCCCACCTCGCACCGGATGGCGAGTCTCGACGACGCCCGACTCACCGAGGCGATCCTCGACGAACTCCGCGATGCGTCATGGCTTCCGGCGGCGGACGGGCCCGACCTCGTGCCATCGCGGGCCGTTGTGCTGCCGGGACTGACGGACGAACTCGCGGAGGTACTCGGTGATCTTTTCGCCGATCTGGTGCATCCCGACCTCTCGACGCCGACATCGCTCGCCGCCCTCGAACAGGTCGGGGTGACGTCGATCGGCCTTGCGGCGCTGGCCGATCGGCTCGTCGGTGTCGACCGGCCAGCTGCCTGGTGGCGTCGACTCTACGCGGCACTCATGCCGCTGGTACCGACCTCGCGTGAGGTCGAGGAGCTCTCGGCACTGCCGGTCCCGCGCGCCGACGGACGCATGAACATCGGTGCCCGTGGCCTGTTCGTCGTCGCGGTGCCGCGCGCGTTGAGCTGGATTCGCACCGTCGATCCGGACGCCGACCACCCGCTTCTCGAACGACTTGGTACGCAGCGACTCTCGGTGTCCGATGCGCTCAGAGACGATGCGCTGCTTGCGCTCGTCGACGACACGGCCGACGAACCGTCGTCGGAGCTCCTCGACGAGGTCGTCGAGCTTCTCGCGACGGATCCCGATGCGGCGGTTCCCGACTGGCTATCCCGACTGCCGCTGCCCTCCGGCGGCGAGTGGCGTGCGGCCGACGAACTGCTACTGCCCGACGCCCCGCTGCTGTCGGTGCTCGTCGACGACCATCCCTTCGGCATCGTCGACGACGATCTGGTGGCGCGGGTCGGCGTCGACCTGCTGCGCAGGATAGGTGTCGGCTGGGGGTTCACGATCATCTCCGATGAGTTCCCGACCGGACCCGATCATGATCTCCCCGACGAAGAGACGTGGTGGGACGGGCTCGACGATGTGCCCGAGATACTCACGGCTGTGCGCGATCTCGACCTCGTCGACGATGCCAGGTGGCCGGATGCGCTCACCTTGCTCGCGCAGGACGAGTCGTTGAGACCGGCGCTGGCCGACCGCGACGGCTACACGGCGTGGTGGCTGCGCCATCACGCGCAGGTCGGCGGGCACCGGCTCGGGTGGTACCGCGCGCCGTCGGACACCGTGCTGGCCGGCGTGCGTGACGTCCTCGACCATCCGCATGCCGACGCGCTCGGCGCTGCACTTGGCGGCGGCGAGCCGGAATCGGCCGCCGATGCCGACATCCTGCTGCACAACCTCGCCGACCCTGCCCGCGACATCTCCGCCGGTGTCGCGGCGACCACGTACGCCGCGGTCGTGCGCGCGTGCCGTCGCGGCATCGTCGAACCGATGGATCTCGCTGTGCCCGACCGTGTTCGCGCGGTGTCCGGACGCGCTGTCGACGACGCCGTGGTGATCGACAGGCCGTGGCACGTGCAGGTCGTCGACGTCGACGCGATGGTCGTGTTGCCCTCGGATACCCAGGATCTCGCTGCCGACGCCGCGCTGCTCGCCGACATCCTCGATCTCCCGACCTCGTCAGAGGTACTCGCGACGGAGGTTGCAGACGCGGGGGTGGCGTCGACGGAGGCGGGTACCGAGGCGGTGCTCTTCACCGCGGCGACCGGCCGCACGATCGCAGCGGGGGAAGTCCGTGTGCACGACGACCTGCGCATCGCCGTGACCCGCGACGGCGACGATCAGCACTCAGCGGAGTTCTCGGTCGACTGGTGGATCGACGAGCGCGGCGTCACCCACCTGCAACGTCGGGCGCGATCCGGTCGGCGTCGATCCCGCGGGTGAGGATCGACGCGAGCTGTCGGTAGGCCTGTGCGTCGTCGAGGCCGGTGGCACCGGCGACCTCGCGACGTTGGATGCGGCTCATCATGGTTGCGGCCAGATCGCCGGCGAACGCGGCATTCACGTCGCGGAACTCGCCGCTCGCCACACCGACAGCGATCAGTTCACGGACGCGTCCGGCGGCAGCGGCGGTGTTCTGCTCGTACAGGTCACGTGTCGGGGCGAAGGCGTGGAGGTCTGCCATGAACTGCGCGGACGCGGGAGAGAGTGCGTCTCCGACGGCGATCAGGTATTCGACGACGGCCGCACGCCCGGTCGGAGCGTCGGCAACCCGGGCCTCGACCTGATCGGTCGCGGTCCGGAAGAAGTGGGTGACCGTTTTGGTGACCAGTTGCTCCTTGCTGTCCGCAAGCGTGTAGAGCGTGGAGCGTGAGCACCGCAGGCGCGCTGCGAGATCGGCGATCTGCAGGTGGGCGAAGCCCTCGGCGAGCATGAGCGCGAGCAGTCCGTCGAACAGCTGTGTTCGACGCTGCGTGGCGAGCTGCGCCCGTGTCATCCGGCACCTCCTGTATCGCGGGGGAGAAGGGATTGCGTTCGGGGACGAGTAGTACTAAGAACAGTACCTGAGTACTGTTCAGGTATCAGCCCATGCCGACCTCGGAGGACCCATGCCCGTCGACCGACTCCTGCCCACTGACGAGGCGCGTGATCTCATCGCGTTGACCAGGGATTTCGCCGACAAACGGTTTCTGCCCATCGTCGACGAGTACGAGACGGCCGAGCGGTATCCCGACGGCCTGTTCGCCGAGATGGGTGAGGCGGGCTTGCTCGGACTGCCCTATCCCGAGGAGTGGGGCGGCGGTGGCCAGCCGTACGAGGTCTACCTCCAGGTTCTCGAAGAACTCGGTGCGCGCTGGGCGGCGGTCGCGGTCGCGACGAGTGTTCACGGGCTCGCCTGCCACCCGCTGTTCACCTTCGGGACCGACGAGCAGAAGCAGCAGTGGCTCCCGGATCTACTGGAGGGCAAGCTCATCGGCGCCTACAGCCTTTCCGAGCCGCAGGCCGGCTCCGATGCAGCGGCACTGAACTGCAAAGCGTCGTCGACCGACGGCGGCTACACCGTCACCGGGCCCAAGGCGTGGATCACCCACGGTGGCATCGCCGACGTCTACAACCTCTTCGCGCGCACCGGCGAAGGGTCCAAGGGCATCTCGTGCTTCCTCGTCCCCCGCGACACCGCGGGGCTCGAGTTCGGCAAGCCCGAAGAGAAGATGGGACTGGCGGCCGTACCGACCACATCGGCCACCTACGACGACGCGTTCGTCGACGAGGGGCGTCGACTCGGCGCCGAGGGGCAGGGGCTTCAGATCGCCTTCTCCGCACTCGATTCGGGACGGCTGGGCATCGCTGCGGTGGCGACCGGACTCGCGCAGGCGGCGCTCGACGCGGCCGTCGACTATGCACAGGAACGAACGACGTTCGGCCGCAGGATCATCGACCATCAGGGGCTCGGCTTCCTGCTCGCCGACATGGCCGCGGCCGTCGATTCGGCCCGGGCCACCTACCTCGACGCCGCGCGCCGCCGGGATGCGGGGCAGCAGTACTCCCGGGCCGCCGCAACGGCCAAGCTCGTCGCCACGGACGCGGCGATGAAGGTGACCACCGACGCCGTCCAGGTCTTCGGTGGTTACGGCTACACGCGTGATTTCCGCGTCGAGCGGTTCATGCGCGAGGCCAAGATCACCCAGATCTTCGAGGGCACCAACCAGATTCAACGCCTGGTGATCAGCCGCGCACTCGCGGCGCCCGCTCGCTGAGTTCAACACGCCACACATTCACGGCTGAAACACCCCCGGCGTCGGTAGTGTGGCCAGGATGATCGTGCAGATCACCGACGTCGACCAGCACATCACCGAATGGGTGGTCGACCACCGCGTCGAACCGCTGACGACGATCGCGCACGTCGTCACGGTGCTGGGCAACACCGTCACCCTGTGGTTGGTCGCGACCGTCGTGGTGGTCGTACTCGCTGTGCGCAGGCACGTCACCGAGGCCGTCTACGTCGCGGTGGGCGGGCTGACCGGATCGCTGCTGATGGTGAGCCTCAAGCACATCGTGGCGCGGGCTCGTCCGCCGCGCGACGACCGTCTGCTGCACATCGAGAGCTACTCATTCCCGTCCGGGCACTCGATGATGACGATGGTCGTCTACGGGCTGCTCGCGGTAGCGGCGTACCGGCTGATCCCGTGGGTGCGCGCTCACCCCTGGTCGATGGCACTCGCTCCGGTGATCTCGATCCTGGTCGGCCTCACACGCATCTACCTCGGGGTGCACTGGACCACCGACGTCCTCGCCGGTTGGCTGATCGGCGCGGCCTGGGTGGGCATCTGCACGTGGGTGCTGAAGCTGTGGTTGTCCAGGGCGTAGCCGCCGACTGTGCGCCCTATGCCGCCGACTGTGCGCCTACAGCGCGTCCAGGTATCGCGGTAGCCGGCTTGCGACGACCAGCGACGGCAGGGCGAACCGCAACTGCGCGTCGATGTAGCTCTCGAGGTCGAACTCGGGGCCGAAATGCCAGTGCTTGAGCGCCCATCCATGTGCCAGCATCATCAGATCGAAGACGGCGAGGTCGGGGTCGACGGCGTTCATCACGCCCGCATCGACCCCGGCGGTGATCGCCTCGCGCATCGGCGCAGACGTCTCCACCTCCAACTGCTTGATGCGGTCACGCCCCTGCGCGTCGAGGGTTCGGCTCTCCCGGTACGTCAGCACGACGGCATCGCGATTGTCGTCGACGATCCGCGTGTACTGCCGGAAGCCCGCGATGAGCTGCTCGACG
This sequence comes from Gordonia aichiensis NBRC 108223, assembly GCF_000332975.1. Taxonomy (GTDB): domain Bacteria; phylum Actinomycetota; class Actinomycetes; order Mycobacteriales; family Mycobacteriaceae; genus Gordonia; species Gordonia aichiensis. The sequence continues at coordinate 40,047 of NZ_BANR01000007.1, forward strand.
GGGTCGTCGCCCACGAGGTCCATCGCGGGCTGCAACTGATCGCGGAACTTCTCCAGGATGTCGACGATCGCGGCGAGCAGGATGTCTTCCTTGGAGCCGAAGTACTTGTAGAACAGGCCGACGCTGACCTGGGCTTCGTCGGCCAGCGCCTGCATCGACATCTGGTGGAAGCCTGTGCGTTCCATCACCGCGACCGCGGCGTCGAGGAGCTGACGCTTGCGCGAGGAGACCCGGACCGCACGCACGGCGTCCTCGACAGCCAGATCCGACGTCGAGCGTACCGTTGCCGATTTCGCCACGAGCCCTCCTTCATCGAACGGTGAATCACCGTTCATCACTGTAGCCGGTCAGATGCCGAGGCCCTTGGCGACGATCGTTTTCATGATCTCGCTGGTCCCGCCGTAGATGGTCTGGATGCGGGCGTCGATGAAGGCGCGCGAGACCGGATACTCCCGCATGTAGCCATAGCCACCGTGCAGTTGCAGGCATCGGTCTGCCGTACGAACCTGTAACTCGGTGGCCCACCACTTGAGTCGGGCGGCGCGCGCGGCGCTCAGTTCACCGCACGTGTGTTCGGCGATGCAGTCGTCGAGGAATGTCCGTGCGATATCGAGTTCGGTGGCGAGCTCGGCCAGTACGAACTGCGTGTTCTGGAACGACGAGATCGGCGAGCCGAACGCGGTGCGCTCCCTGACGTAGTCGAGCGTGCGGTTGAACGTGCCCTCCGCTGCGGCCACAGCGCCCACCGAGAGCGACAAGCGCTCCTGCGGAAGGTTTCTGACGAGCTGGTAGAAGCCTTCCCCCTCCTCGCCGAGACGGTTGGCGACGGGTACCCGCATGTCGATGAACGAGAGCTCGCTGGTGTCCTGCGCGTGCAGCCCGATCTTGTCGAGGTTGCGGCCACGCTCGAAACCCGGTGTGTCAGCGTCGACGACGAGCAGCGTCAATCCCTTGTGCTTGTCGGGACTGGTGCGGGTGGCGACGACGAACAGATCGCCGTTGCGGCCGTTGGAGATGAACGTCTTCGACCCGTTGACCACGTAGTGGTCGCCGTCGAGCACGGCTGACGTCGTGATGCCCGTCAGGTCGCTACCCGCACCGGGCTCGGTCATCGCGATCCCGAGTACGGTCTCACCGCTGACCACCCCTGGGAGCCATCGGGCCTTCTGCTCGTCGGTGGTCAACTCGGTGAGATAGGGGAGTACGACGTCGTTCTGGAGCGAGAATGCGATCGCTTCGGCCGCCGCGCCGGTCCGGGCGATCTCGTCGATCAGGATCGCGTTGTAGCGGAAGTCGTCGACGCCGGGACCTCCGTAGGTTTCGCCGACCTCGAACCCGATCAGGCCGTTCTTGCCTGCTTCGGTGAACAGGGTCCGGTCCCACTGGCCTGCCTGCTCCCAGTTCTCGTGGGCCGGCGTGATCTGCTCGGCGACGAATCGTGCTGCGGTGTCGCGGAACTGCTTGTGTTCGAGGTCATGCGTGAGTGCGCTCATGAGGTTCCTTGGTCGGGGTGTCAGCGGAAGGCGTTCTGACCGGTGAAGGCCTGGCCCAGCACGAGCTGGTGCATTTCGGGGGTGCCCTCGTAGGTGAGGACCGATTCGAGGTTCACCATGTGGCGGATCACCGGGTACTCCAGCGAGATACCGTTGCCGCCCAGAATGGTTCGTGCGGTGCGGCAGATCTCGATCGCCTCGCGGGTGTTGTTGAGTTTGCCGAAGCTGACCTGGACGGGTCGTAACCCGACCGAGTCCTTGAGGCGGCCGAGGTGATACGCGAGCAACTGGCCCTTCTGTAGTTCGACGGCCATGTCGGCCAGTTTGGCCTGCGTCAGTTGGAATCCGGCGATCGGTTTGCCGAACTGCGTTCGCTGCGTGGCGTAGTCGAGCGCCGCCTGCCAGGCGGTGCGTGCCGCGCCGATCGATCCCCAGATGATGCCGTAGCGGGCTTCGGTCAGACTCGACAGCGGCGCCTTGATGCCTCGGCCTTTGTGTAGGTCGTCGTTTCCGGGCATGAGGGCATCCGCCGGCAGGCGCACGTTGTCGAGGACGATCTCGCCCGTCGTCGACGCCCGCAGCGACGCCTTGTGCTTGATCTCCGGGGTCGACACACCAGGGGTGTCGGTCGGCACGATGAACCCGCGGACCCCGACGCCACCCTCGGGGAGATCGGTCTGCGCCCACACGACGGCGACGTCGGCGATGGGCGCGTTGGTGATCCACATCTTGCGGCCGTCGAGAATCCAGTCGTCGCCGTCGCGACGGGCGCGGGTCTTCATCGACGCCGGGTCGGAACCGGCATCTGGCTCGGTGAGACCGAAACATCCGACGGTCGTGCCCTCGGCCATCGACGGGAGCCAGTGATTCTTCTGCTCCTCGCTGCCGTTGTTGTAGATGGAGAACATCGCGAGCGAACCCTGCACCGACACCATCGACCGGATACCCGAATCGCAGGCCTCCAATTCAAGGCTCGCCAATCCGTAGTGCACCGACGACGCTCCGCCGCATCCGTAGCCGTCGAGGTGCATCCCGAGTACTCCGAGCTGACCGAACTGCTTGAACAGGTCGCGGGCGATCGGTATCCCACCCTCTTCGAACCAGTCGGCGATGTGCGGGGTGACATGTTCGGCGAGGAAGCCGCGCACCGAATCACGCACGGCCAACTCGTCGTCGGAGTATCCGAGGTCGATGTTCAGTGGGTCGAGGGCAGTGAATTTCGTCGTGGCGGTGGTGCTCATCGCGTGGCTCCCTGGGTGGAGGTGGTAAGGGTTGCAGGAGCGTCGAATTCGCCCGCGGCCATATCGGTGGCAGCGGATTCGGTCGCCCGGTAGTGGAGTTTCTTGCCCGTTGCCGACACCGGCAGCGAATCGATGATGCGGTAGGCACGTGGGCGTTTGAACTGCGAGAGCATCGGATGGTTCCGGCAGTACTCGTCGAGTTCATCCGGTGTCGGTGCTCCGTCCTCGGTGGGAACCACATAGGCGACGACGAGTTGCCCCCATCGGTCGTCCGGTACCCCGACGACCAGCGAATCGGCGACGAGGGGGTGGCCATTGAGGGCCTCCTCCACCTGCACGGGATGCACGTTCTCTCCGCCGGAGATCAGCATGTCGTCCTTGCGGCCGACGATGGTGACGAACTCGTCGGAATCCCAGGTGGCGAGGTCGCCGATGTGCAGCCAGCTCCCGTTGTACTTGGCCTTCTCCTGCTGTGGTGAATCGAAGTACGCGGCAGCGCATTTGGGTGAGCGGATGATCACCTCGCCGACCTCGTTGCCGTCGCGCGCAACGACGTCGTCGGGGTCGGCCAGTCGGCCGTCGTCGCGAACCTGCACGACCCGGACGTCGTCGTCGATACACGCACGCCCCGCGGTGCCCGCGTGGTCGGGAAGGTCGGTGGGACGCAGGAAGGTGTTCCAGAATCCCTCGGTGCTGCCGTAGCCGTTGAAGATCCGCGGGGTGAGCACCTTCTGATAGAGCAGGGCGGCGTCGCGTTCCAGCGGTGCGCCCATGGTGACGATTCCGTTGAGGCTGGAGAGATCTCGCGGCTGCCGTTGCTGTTCTGCTGCGAGCATGGCGAGATTCGTCGGTGCTCCGATGAGGAAGGTCAACCGATAGCGTTCGACCCAGTCGAGGGTGGTCGCAGGGTCGAAGGTGCGCATCGGGACCAACGACGAGCCGAGATAGAACGTGGGATTCGGTCCCGCGCAATAGAGTCCGCCGCGGTGGAACCACGGCGTCATGTTGAGCGTGCGGTCTTCGGGAGAGAGCGGAAACGCCATGATGACGTCGTGCGCCGAGAAGATCTCGATGGCACTGTTCATCGGTACGGCTTTCGGCATGCCGGTCGTGCCCGAGGTGTAGAGGCGGGTGGTCTCGTCGAACACTCGGCGCGTCGTCTGCGGTGGTGTTCCGTCGGCGGCTAGGTCGGCGAACCGGATCGACCTGGGTCCGGAGTCGCCTGACCCGACGAGTTCGCCTGTGCCCACGCCGATCAGGACCTCAGGAGTGTGCTCGGCGCGCTCGAGTGCTGCGGAGACCATGTCGGTGAGTTCGGTGTCGTAAACGTAGACCTTGGGCCGGCTGACATCGAGGATGACCGCCGTCTCGCCTGCGGCCAACCGGAAGTTCACCGGTGAACCGACGGCGTTGGCGGCCTGGGTGGCCAGATACAACTGCGCGAACTCGGCGCCGTTGAACAACTGGTACCCGACGACGTCGCCGTCGGCGACGCCGAGCGCGGCGAGACCGGCGGCCAGCGAGTCCACTGCCGCGCCCAGCTCCGCGTAGGTCCAGTCGGTGTCGGTGGTCGGATCGATCAGCGCCGTGGCCCCGGCGTAGCGGGACACGTTGCGGCGGAAGCCGTTGAGGTAGGTGAACTCGTTCTCGAAGAAGGCACGGTACTGGTGAGCGTCGTAGACATAGGGCGCTTCGGCAGTGAAGTCGGTGGTGCTCATCGTGATCTCCGTTATCCGGCCATCGTGAGTCCGCCGCTGACGCTGATCACCTGTCCGGTGATGAACGACGCCGCGGGCGAGGCGAAGAACAGGACCGGCGCGGCGACCTCGTCGGGACGGGCGAGGCGTCGGAACGGAATCGCTTTCACGAGAGCCTCTTTGAGCTTGTCGGGCTGCGCCTGGAACAGCGGCGTGTCCGTGGGACCGGGGCACACGGCGTTGACGGTGATCTGGTAGCGCGCCATCTCGCGGGCCAACGACTTGCTGAGTGCGATCACCCCGCCCTTGGCGCCGGCGTAGATCGACTCGCCCGCGCTGCCGACCCGTCCCGCGTCCGACGCCAGGTTGATCACGCGACCGCCCTGCCAGCCATCGGATTTCGACGCTTCGACCATCCCGGGCAGGAACGCACTCGCCATGTGAACCGGGCCGAGGTAGTTGATCGCGACGACCTTCTCAGCGAATTCGGTGCTGGCATTCAGGAATTGGTCGGTGCGATCCCAACCGGCCGCGTTGACGAGGATGTCCGGTACGCCGACTTCGGCGGTGACGGCATCGCGAAGCGCATCGACCGCAGCGCGGTCGGCCACGTCGACGGCCATCGGCACGATCGCGGAGTTCTGTTCCGCGGTGCGCTTGGCGGCGTCGAGGTCGAGATCGGCGGCGACGACGGTGGTGCCCTGTTCGGCGAATGCGAGGGTGATGGCTTTGCCGATGCCCGAGCCGGCGCCGGTGACGACAGCGATGTTGGTGCTCATGGTGTGTGACTCCTGGAGATTGGCTGGATGGTGTGCGGGGGTCAGGCGCCGACGTACTTGTTGAAGTCGGGTGCGCGCTTCTCGGCGAAGGCCTGTGCGCCTTCGAGCCCTTCGGGGGAGTGGGTGAAGAGGTCGAGTGCGCTCATCGCGAGGTTGGACAGCCCGGCCTGGTGGTCGGAGTCGGCGTTGAAGCTCTGCTTGAGGAACCGCAGGGTGGTCGGCGACTTCTCGGCGATCTCGGCTGCCACCTTCTTGGCCTCGTCGAGCAGGTCGGCTGCGGGGACCACCCAGTTCACCAGGCCCCAGCGCTCGGCGGTCGCGGCGTCGTACTGACGGCAGAGGTACCAGATCTCGCGGGCGCGCTTCTCGCCGACGACGCGCGCGAGATATGCGGAGCCGAATCCGGCGTCGAACGAGCCGACCTTGGGCCCGGACTGGCCGAAGCGTGCGGTGTCTGCCGCGATGGTCAGGTCGCAGAGCACGTGCAGCACGTGACCGCCGCCGATCGCCAGGCCGTTGACCGCTGCGATGACCGGCTTGGGGATGTCGCGGATGACCTTGTGCAGGTTGCCGATCTCGAACATGCCCGACTCCGACGGTCCGTAATCGCCGGTCTCGGCGCGCTGCTTGACGTCGCCTCCGGTGCAGAACGCCTTCTCGCCCGCACCGGTGAGGATGACGGCCTGCACGTTGCGGTCGGCCCATGCGCGGCGGAAGGCATTGATCATCTCCTCAACCGTCTTGGCGCGAAATGCGTTGTAGCGCTGCGGCCGATTCATCGTGATGATCGCGGTCGGACCTTCGACGACGTACTCGATGTCCTCGTAGGCTGCGGTGCTCTGGCTCATGTCGGTGCTCCTTCGCGGTGAACTCTGCCGATCCGATGACCGGAACTTCATAGTGAATGAACGTATATTCACTCGAGAGCGCGTGTCAAGGGTCACACTGGGGGTGTGTGCGCTGGCTGTTCCTCCTTCCGCACGCAGATGAGACTTTCCGCGCCTAGGCGGGGCGGGATGCTGCCTACCGCGTGGCGGCGCTGGCGGAGCGATGGCCTTGGTGGAGTGCCGATTGGCGCTTCATTTGGCGCCTTTTGCGTGTGCGGCATCGTCGTAAACAGCGTAAGAGTGGCAAATAGATCAAAGTGGCAACCCTGGATCCGCATTTTCGTGTCGAAGAACGCATCCCGGCGTACCGACTTCGACTCACCGATAAGGACCGCAAACAGGTAGCCAGGCTTATGCAGCGTTGCTATATCGCGGCCGTTCAAATCGTTGAGCGTGCTGTGTCGGAGCACGCGGCGGCGGTTCCCGCGTCGTGGTGTCGTTGCCGTAGTCGATGATGTACCGGACGGGGGTCTCGCTGTTGAGGGAGGTGGTTGACTGATGCGGTGTCGGTGAACTGCTGATTGTGGGGACATCCAGTTTACTGGGGACTATTGGCCGCCAATGAGGGCGCTCCGTTTGACGCGTTTGGCGATCGCTTGTTTGTTTACATCGAGCCCACCCGGGTCGATCAGTAGATTAAACTCGTCGAGCCATGTGCGCCTGCACTTCAATAGATTTGACACCGCGACTCGGAACTCCTGGGGGTACGGCTCGGGCACAGCTCCATCCTTTCCGACTGCCCGAAAGCAAGCCAGATTAGAGTCACCTATCCGTGCAGCAGTTCCGTTGCAGGCGATCAGGAGCGTGTAGCCCAGACGCGCGGTCCGACTCGAACTGATGCACGACACGGGCGTTACAGTGTCGAGGGAATCTACGGTACGACCGGACGATCGTCCCATGTCACTGAGTCCGTCACCGGCGGGGGCGCAGCTCCGCGATCAGCCTGCGCGCGGTCACGATCCCCGACTCGATGGCGCCGTCTACGACGACCCCATTCCAGCCTTTGGCGTAGTCGGCGCCCGCGAAGCGTAGACGAGTGTCGGTGATGTGGAAGTTGCTCCAACCGTTGAAGAACTGGCCGGACTTCAGTGTCGCCCATGTTTGACCAGACCACTTGTCGGCCACCCAGTCGTGACCGCCGCAGTCGGTCACGGTGAGGTCGCCGCCCCACACATCGACGGCTTGCTGCGCGGACTCGACGCTCCCGAGATCGATGGCCGTGTGATCGGAACCGAAGCCGACCAGGATGGTGGCGTCCTCGTCGTCGAGGAACTTCTCGCTGCGCAGCAAGGAGATTGGATACTGTCCCGGTGCGCCGGCGATGATCGAATGGCGACCACGCACCTTGATCCAGATCTTGAAGCCCACCGAATTGGTGCCGTCGGCGATGACATTCTGCTGCGCGGTGGGTAGCGCCGGCGAGAAATCGATGGTGCCGAGCGCGCCGATCGGTGCAGTCACCACCACCGCGTCGGCTCGCTCAACACTTCCATCCACGAGCGTTACCACAACCCCTTTGGGGGAGTGCTCGATTCGTGACACCGCGGTGTTCAGCCGGATCTCTCCGCGCACGTCGGCGGCAATCGACTCGTACAGCCCACGCATGCCGCGAGTGAGCTTGAAGCGCAGGGTCTGCTCGTCCATCAGGGAACTGCGGTGATCGCTCAGCGCCGCCCAGTGCTTGGCCATCAGCGGGGAGGCGGTGGCCGTCGGCCCCTGATAGCCGGCCGACCAGTAGGAGTCGGCGAGATCGATCTGTTCCTGCGTGAACTCGCCGGTCCGGAGACAATCCAGCACGCTGCCCTCATCGGCCTGGAGGAACCGCTTGACGAGTTCCGGGTCGCTGGTGGGGTCGTCGAGGATCGCCATCGGGTCGTGTGGGTACGGGAAGAACTCGCGGGAACCCTCGAAGATGGTGTCCTGCAGGCGACTCAGTGCTGTGTCGAGGTCATGTTCGCTGCCGTGCCGGACGACGCCCTCGCTGATCCAGTACGCGTCGTCGATGTCGGGGCTGGGATAGATCTCCTGCCCGTATCGGGTGATCTCGGTCCAGACGAACGGCTGCATCCAGTGCACCCAGGTGGCACCCATTTCCAAAGCATGGCCACCGAGTCGCTCGTCGGTCCAGGCGCGGCCGCCGATACGGTCGCGGGCTTCGACGATGCGGACGTCGAAGCCGGCGGATTCGAGTTCGCGGGCGGCGATGAGGCCGGAGAAGCCGGCGCCGACGATGATGACGGAGGGAGTCGACATGATTGATTTCCTTGTTCTTCGGTACAAATTGAGGTCAAGCGATCGGTATGTCAGACAGCACGGTTCTTGAGCACTCGCCCGGCCACGAACCCGCCGAGGAACACCGCCGCGACCACCACTAGGAAGACATTGGCCAGCACGCTGGACCCACCGATGAGTGTCGTGAAGTTGGCAATTACCAGCGCAGTGATCGCGATGAGTCCGAGCGCACCCAGAACGGGGGCGATCTTGTTGTGCCAGACGCGGTTGTCGGTGTCGTAGCGACGGAAGTAGGCGATGATGGCCAGGCTGGTGAGCACCATGAGAACGAGGATCGCGACGATCGCGACACCCGACATCCAGGTGAAGAGTCGGAGTACGGGATCAGCCCCCGCGATCGCGAACACTCCCACGAGAAGGAAAGCGGTGATGGTTTGCAGGAGGGAACCGGCATGGGGAGAGCCGTGTTTCGCGTGGACGGACATGAAGCGTTGCGGGCCGAAACCGGCTCGGGCCAGCGCGAAGGTATACCGGGCAATGGCGTTGTGGAATGCTAGTAGCGCGGCGAAGAGACTGGTCACCAGCATCACCATCATCACATCCGACGCCGCTGACCCGAGGAACGTTGCGGCGGCATTGAATACGAGGTTTGCGGTGTCGGCCTGCGAGGCGGCATGCACGTTGTCGCTGCCAAAAGCCAGGACGACCGCCCAACTGGCCACCGCGTACAGCACACCGATGGTAATGACGGCGATATAGGTGGCGATTGGCACGGTTCGCTTCGGGTTCTTGGCCTCCTCACCGTAGATGGCGGTGGCCTCGAAACCGACGAAGGAGGCGATGGCGAACATCAGGGCGATGCCGGGAGACCCCGAGAAGAACGCCGATGGGGTGAAGGACACGACGTCGACGCCGTGGGCGCCGCCCTTGAGGAACACGGCGGCCGAGAACGCGACGATGATCGCGATCTCGGCGACCAGCAGTACTCCGAGCACCTTCGCGCCGAGGTCGATGCTGCGGTACCCGAGCACCGCGACGATGGCCATCAGAACGAAGGCCCAGAACCACCACGGCAGATCCGGCCCACCGAATTTCACGACGACACCTTGGAGAGTGGCCGCCGCCAGTCCGTAGATTGCGGCCTGGATAGCGGTGTAGGCGAGTAGTGCGAGTCCGGCCGCACCCAACCCGGACGGTCGGCCCAGGCCGGTGGTGACGTAGGCGTAGAAGGCTCCGGTGTCGGTTACTGAGCTGCTCATCGCGGCGTAGCCGACGCTGAACACCAAGAGTACGACGGCGGCGATGATGTAGGCCATCGGAGCGCCGGCACCGTTGCCGATGGCGATCATCACCGGCAGGGAGCCGGCGGCCGCCGTCAACGGCGCGGCCGCGGCGATGACCAGGAAGACGATGCCCGCGACGCCGATGGACCCGCGCAGTGCGGATCCCGTGGCGGGGGTGGTGGAGGTGGTGGGCGATTCGATCATGAGGGGCCTTCTCTCGAGCACCGGCAACCGGCGTCGCACACGATCTGGGGCTGGTGGACCAACGACTATGATTCAACGTATGTAGAACCATGGCGTGTGATGCACGCTACAGTTGAACTGGTCGTCGGTGCTATGAGAGATACCTTTACGCTGGCTGGGACCGCCGCGGAGAGGGGACACTCGATGCCCAGATTGGTCGATCACGACGAACGGCGACGGGCGATCATCGAGGCCGCGTGGCGGCTGATCGCCGCGCGTGGCATTGATGGCATCAACATGCGTGACCTGGCTGCCGAAGCGGGTTACACCAACGGCGCACTCAGTCATTATTTCCGAGGCAAGGACGAGATCCTGCGCGCAGCGTTCGAGCATGTCATCGTCGAAACCAATCGACGGGTCGACATGTCGATCGGGCGTGCACGGGGTAGCACCGCGCTGCGCAAACTCTGTTTCGAACTCATCCCGCTGACCGACGAGGCCCGACTCGAGGCGCGGATCGCGGTATCGCTGTGGCAGCGGGCGCTGACCGACCCCGTGATGGAGTCGGTCAACAATGTCGCGGTTGCCGCCTGGAAACGACGTATGCACGAACTTTGGGCGGAAGCCATTGCGATGCAACAGCTTCCGCCCAGAGATCTGGATGTTGGTGTGGAGTTGTTGATGACCACGATCATCGGCCTACAGGTCACCGCGTTGCTGGACTCGACGACGACGACCCGTCAGGCTCAGATCGCGTTGATCGACGCCATCATCGGCGCGTGACTGCCCGAAGTCACAACACGACGGCAACCGTCTTGGGTTCGGTGTAGGCGAGGATGCCCTCGGAGCCGAGCTCGCGTCCGACACCGCTGGCCTTGACTCCGCCCCACGGCAGCTGCGGCGCCAGTGGCGACCACCCGTTGACGGCGATCGCGCCGGCCTCGATCTGCGCGGAAACCATATGCGCGCGCGACACATTCGAGGTCCACAAGGTCGCCGACAACCCGTACTGGTTGTCGTTGGCCAATGCGATCGCCTCATCATCGGAGTCGAACGGGATTACGATGCCGACCGGCCCGAAGATCTCTTCGCGGGCGACGGTCATGTCGTTGCGGCCGGCCAGCACGGTCGGCTCGACGAAGAATCCGGGGCCGTCCGGCGCGGATCCGCCGGCGACCACCTCGGCACCTTCGTTGGCGCCCTGCTTCATATAGTCGACGACACGATCCCGCTGCCGCGCGTTGACCAGTGGGCCCATGGTCGTCGCGGGATCGAACGGGTCGCCGATCACCTGAGCTTGCGCGGCACCCTTGAGTCCGTCGAGAACGGCGTCGTAGACGCTGCGGTGAGCGAGAACCCGGGTACCGGCAGCACACACCTCACCTTGGTTGAAGAACAGGCCCATCGCGCAACCCTGCACGGCGGCTTCGATGTTCGCGTCATCGAAGATGATTTGCGGGGCTTTCCCGCCGAGTTCGAGGGCCGTGCGCTTGAAGTTGGTCGCCGAGTTGCGCAGGATCGCGCGCCCCGTTTCGGTGGAGCCGGTGAACGAGATCTTCTTGATACCAGCGTGCAGAGACATGGCCTCGCCTGCCACCCTGCCGATGCCGGTGAGCACGTTCACCGTGCCGGCCGGGAAACCGGCCTCCTCGACAAGCTCGGCAAACCGCAGGATGGCCAGTGACGCATCCTCCGCGGGCTTGATGATCACGGTGTTGCCACATGCCAGAGCCGGTCCGATTTTCCAGCCGAGGATCATCAGCGGCGCGTTCCACGGGATGATCGCGCCGACCACGCCGAGCGCCTCACGGCGGGTGTAGGCATGCACAGGCTGCGGGCTGCCCATGTAGCCGTCCGTGGTGATCAGGTCGCCGTTGATCTTGTCGGCCCAGCCCGCGTAGTAGCGCAGGGTGCCGACGAGGTTGGGAATCATCATCGCGGCGCTGGCACCTACCGGGCGGCCCATGTCGACCGACTCCAGCGCGGCGAGTCGCTCGATGTCGCGTTCGACGAGGTCGGCGAGCTTGTTCAGCAGAGCGCCCTTGCGAGACGGCTGCAGCGCACCCCACTCGCCGCGGAAGGCGGCGGTGGCGGCATCTACCGCGGCATCGACGTCGTCGGCGTCGGCGGCGCCGAGCTCGGCGAGAGGCGCTCCGGTGGCCGGATTGAGTGTGGTGAAGGTGTCGCGGGCGTCGCGCCACTCGCCACCGATATACAGGCCGGTGTGCAGGTGGGAAATGTCAATCATGAGAGGTACTCCTTGGTGTTCCGAGGGTTGCCGATCAACCCGCGATGATCAATTCGGCTGCGCGTTCGGCGATCATCGCGGTTGGCGCATTGGTGTTGCCGGTGGTCACCGACGGCATCACAGATGCGTCGGCGATCACGAGATCGGCAACTGCGGTCGCCCGCAGGTCAGGGGTCACCACGGCATTGTCGTCGACGCCCATGCGGCAGGTGCCGGCCTGGTGGTGATAGGTGTTCACGGCTCGACGCACCCACCCGGCGATGGCCTCGTCGCTGTCGTCGGTGTCTGGACCGGGCAGCGCCTCGTATGCTCCCCACTCGTCGGCCAACGGGGATTGCATCCCGACCTCGCGGCATTGGCGCACTGACCGGACAAGCGCCTGCAGATCGCGCTCGTCGTCGAAGAGATTGAAGTCGATGATTGGGGTGCTGGAGGGATCGGTGTCGGCGAGCCGGAGCGTTCCTGTGCTGTGCGGCCGGATGAGTCCGGCGTGCAGCGTGAATCCTGATGCGGGGCCGGTCATCTGCTCGTCGTAGTAGAACGGGACGCTGAAGTTGATCGGCTGGGTGTCGGGGACCGGTAGGCCGGGTCCGCTGCGCCAGAACCAGTGGGTCTGGGTGACCGGACCGAACGGCGTGGGCGGGTCGATGGGCTTGTCGGTGCCGAAGATGACCGGGACGAGGAAGTGGTCCTGGAGGTTACTCCCCACGCCGGGTACGTCGGCGATCGTCTCGATCCCGAGGGATCGTAGATGTTCCTCGGGACCGATGCCGCTGCGCATCAGGACCGTCGGGGAGCCGATTGCGCCGCCGCTGAGGACGACGAGACCGGCGCTGAGTTCGCGTCCAGCGCCAGTCGAGTCGATGATCCGCACCCCGCGCACCTGGTCGTCTCGAACGATCAGCGAGTCGACGAGCGCGCCGAGCTCGAGGGTGAGGTTCGGATGGTCGAGGATGGGGCGCATGTAGGCTGCCCACGTCGAGAGTCGTTGTCCATCACGGAGATTGAGCTTCATCCGGGAGACGCCGTCGAGCTCGCCGGAGTTGTAGTCGGAGTTGACCGGGAGACCCCAGCTGACGGCGGCGTCGAAAATCGCCTGCTGGATGGGCGTGAGGTCGGCTTCGATCACGTCGAGCAGACCGTCGTCGGAGCCGGCGGCCTCGATCCGCTTGAACAACGGTGACACCGATTCCCAGTCCCAGCCCGTGTTGCCGGCGGCCGCCCACTGGTCATAGTCCCACGGTGAGCCATGCACCCAGATCGTCCCGTTGAGCTGGTTCGAGCCCCCGACCACTTTGCCCCTCGGCACGTGCAGTCGTCGGCCGCCGGCACGGGCCTGCGGTGCGCTGAAGTAGCCCCAGTCCTCCGGGCCCAACCACAGTTCGCCCACACGCGACAGATCGTGGATGGCGGGATTGGTGTCGAGCCCACCGGCGTCGACGAGCGTGACAGCCAGCCCGGCGTCGAGGAGTCGACGCGTGATGATCGATCCGGCGGTGCCGGCTCCCAAGACGAGAACATCGGGAGTGCGCAATGAAAGCTCCTTCGTGGGCCTGACGGCGTCGCCGAGTCGACGAAAACCGCCACGGCCCTTGGTCTCTGATACCTGTGGTGAGACGTGGACCACGCTGTCGGTCTCGGTTCGACGGCCGCGAAGCCGATGCTGGCAACGGTATGAGTGGCAGAAGCCGTGCGCTACTGGTGCTTGCCAACGGACAGGTATGGAAACCTTTACCCGGAGGAGGCCGGTGCCTGCTCCGTGAGCGGAAACGATAGCGTCACCGCAGTCCCGTTCGGCTCGTTCGGCAGGTACTGGATGGTGCCCCCGTGCCGTTCGACGATGTGCTCGGAGATGATGAGTCCGATCCCCGAGCCGTCCTGCTTCGCCGAAAATGCCCCGGACGCGAGACGATCCGCCGGCGCTTCGAGCATGCCGCGGCCCTGGTCGCGGATCACGACATACGCACGCCCGTCGCGGCAGCCCGTTTCGACGGCCAGCTCCTTCACCTCGGTTGTAGAACGCGCGATCTCGTCGATCGCGTTGACGCAGAGATTGATGATGACCTGTCCGATGAGCACGCTCTCCCCTTGAATCGAGAGCGTGCGTTCGGGAATGTCAGCAAACACCCGAATACCGCGCTCGGCCGCGCGTAGCCGCACGAAATAGAGACTCTCCGCGACGGACTCGCCGAGATCCATTAGCGTGGCAGTGCTTTCGATGCGTCTCACATATCGTTTGACTGACGCTACGATGTCGTTGGCGCGGCGCAACTGCTTCTCGATCTGATCGATCCCGTACGCCAGGCTCCGCGGATCTACCGTTTCCGCATCCAGACGCGCCTTGAGGCCGCTGAGATAATTTGTCGACGCGGCCAGTGGTTGGCCGAGTTCGTGGGCGAGGATCATTGCCATGTCACCCATCGCGTTATAGCGACTCAGATACTGAAGGTTGGCTTCCTGATAAGCGTTCCGCTGCTCCCAGACGACCCGTTCGGTGACGTCGCGCACTATCAGCACCCGCGTCCGGATTCCGTCGTGGTGCACGCTCTCAAGTTCACCGGCCAACCACACGGTCGTGTCCTCGTCCTTGGCGATCTCCAGCTGGATCTTCACCGAACCGACACCGGAGGTGAGGCGTTCGACGACAAGGGGACTAGACAGACGGGGTTCGCACCGACCGAGATCCTCCAGATGCACACCCATCAGTTGGGCAGGGGTGCGGCCGAACAGCCTTGCGGCTAGCGGTGAGATGTCATCGATGCAGTTGTCATCGTCGAGCACAACGATGCCGGCTGACGTGTGATTCATGATGCGCTGCAGAGAGTCCGACACCCAACTGAGTTCTTCCTTCAGTTCGACCTCTTCGGAGATATTCCGGAACTCCACCATCACCACGGGACCGTCATCGCAGTGCACCAGAGTGGCACGGGCATCGGCGAGGAACTCGGTACCGTCCTTGGCCCGATACTTCCACTGCTTGACGCTCACCCCATGGACCACCGCATCCTGCAACCACGCGACCCCGAGCTCACGGCGATACTGTCGCTCCTGCGCACTCATGTGATGTGCCTTGAGAGGCATGAGTTCCTCCAGGGTGAACCCGAAGGTGCGGCAGGCAGACGGATTGGCCCACAAGATGTTCTTCGAACTCGCCTCGTGGATCAGGATTCCGGTGGTGGCGTGCAGCGACATCTGCTCGAAGTCGCGACGTGTGGGAAACACTCGCCTCACCTACCTTCGTCAGCCGCTCGTCTTTGACGCCACATTGCCCCGAGACAAGTAGGGGATTGCCTTAGTTGCGCCGCAAGGAAATCCCGATACCGCCGGGTCGCGTCCGTCCATAGTGTAGCCGTCAGATCCACAACCGAATCTGAACGGAGACACCGATGAGCACCGATGCCATCACCGATCGGGTAGTCGCCGAACCTGCCGGTCCGGCTCGCGAGGCGGCGCTCGAGCATGCCCTCGATGTTCTCGTCGATCGTCGAGACGAGTTCAACGCCCAGCGCTTCGTGCCGCGCGACTTCATTGCTCTGCTCAAGAAGACCGGCATGTACCGGGCATCGACCCCGGCTGAATTCGGCGGTGAACCCATGGCGCCGTCGACTTTCATGGCCATGGTGGAACGTATCTCCGCAGTCGATCCGGCCACCGGTTGGGTTTCGAGCTTCGGTTCCTCGCTCGTCTACTTCGCGGCGCTGCCGGTAGAGACGCAGCGCCAGATCTATGCGGCTGGCCCTGACGTTGCATACGCGGGCGGACTGTTCCCCATGCAGGAAGCGGCGAAAGTCGATGGTGGCTACCTGTGCTCAGGAGTCTGGCAGTTTGCCAGCGGATGCCGCGGCGCCGACATCATCGGTATCGGACTGGCCGGTGGACCCGAGACCGATGGGAAACCACTCACCGCCCTCGTCGACCCCGCAGAGGTGGAGATCGTCGAGAACTGGGACGTCGCTGGTATGAAGGGCACCGGATCGCACGCTGTCAGGGCCGACAAACTGTTCGTTCCCGAGGAGATGACCTTCGTCCGCGGAGGCGCGCCTCAGATCGACGAGCCCTTGACCCGATACCCGTCTCTGGCCTATGCCGCACAGGTTCTCGCCGTCGTCACCCTTGGCGCCGCACGCGGTGCGCTCGACTACGTCCTGGAGGTTGGTGCGGCGCGCACCTCCATCACCGGTGGCGCCAGCAAGGGCAACCGACCCGCCTACAAAACCGGTCTCGCCCACGCTGAAGCCGAGCTGCGATCTGCGCGCGCCTTCTTCTACCAGGCCACGGATGCGGTGTGGGCTAAAGCTGTTGCCGGGACGTCGATCTCCATCGAGGACCAGGCGCTCCTGAGGCTGTCGGCCACCCACGCCGCCCACGTCGGCCGTGACGTCGTCCTGGCAGCCTTCGACCTAGCTGGCACCGGAGCAATCTACGAGACCCACCCACTGCAACGGTTTCTGCAGGACGCCCTGGTTCCCGCACAGCACGCGATGCTGCAAACCAACACCTATGAGGCCGCGGGCTCGCTGCTACTTGGCCTCGACTCCGGCATCCCTAGCTTTCCCTGACCCACGCCCTATCCGAGGAGCACAAGCATGTCCACAGGACCCCTCCGCACCCTGTTCTGCGTCGGCAACAACCAAAACTTCTTCGACCTGCCCAAATCCGAGATCAAACCGGTCTGGGAAGCCACGATGGAGTTCCTGACGACTCTCAAGCACATGGACGGCGTCGAGATCATCGGCACCTTCGACGACGACGCCCACATGGTCGGCCCCTCGACCGGCTGGCCCTGGACCTTCTACGTCCTCGCCGACGTCCGCGACCAGCCCACCGTGCAGGACGCGTGCAATCTGTTGCGCACCATTATGGTCGGCGAATATGCCCTCTGGCGCTACTTCACCATCGAGGCCCGAATGGGCCGCGAACTCACCATCCGCGACGACGTCTGATTCTGTCGAGAAAGCAGGACAACCGATGACCACCATCGAACGGCCGACCGAACAGCCCACCCGCGGTTTCGCCGCCCTAGCCGAAAAGGACCGCGTCGCCGGGCAGCTCTACACCGACCCAGAGATCTACGCCGAAGAAATGCGCAAGATCTTCTACCGCACCTGGGTGTGGGTGGCACACGAGAGCGAGATCCCCGAAGCCGGCTCCTTCAAGACCACCCAGGTCGGCGACCAACCGGTCATCATCACCCGCGACCGCAAAGGCAACTTCAACACGCTGCTCAACCGGTGCCGCCACCGCGGTGCCACTGTCTGCGATCAGCGCAACGGCAAGGCCAACGGCTTCACCTGCCCGTATCACAACTGGTCCTACACGCTCGACGGACGCCTGCGGGGCATCCCGTACCCGGACGGTTATGAGGGTGTCGTCGACAAGAACGACTACCCGCTGCAAACCCTACGCACCGAGAGTTATCTGGGGATGATCTTCGCCACCTTCAACTCCGAGGCCGAACCACTCGAGGACTTCCTGGGCGACGCGAAGATTTGGATGGATCGATTCCTCAAGCAGTCCAACGGGTTTCCGACCAAAGTGCTGGGCGTCCACAAGTTCCGGTTCCACGGCAACTGGAAGATCCAGTTGGAGAACACCACCGACGGTTATCACTTCCCGATGGTGCACAAGTCGTGGATGGCATCCGTGGATGCCGAAACCGCAACGATGATGTCGTTCATGGACGACCCGAACGCCGTCACCCATGTGCTCGGCAACGGGCACAGCGTCGCCATCATGGCAGCCGACCACGCCGACCTCGACATCGATGACGGCCATGAGGAAGTTCAACCGCGCTTTCAGCATCTCGTCGACGAACTCGTCGAGGCAGGTGAGACCCCCGAACGGATCCGCCGCTACATGCGGTCGATGCACGGCTGCGGTTTCAACCTCAACATGTTCCCGAATGTCGCGATGTCGTCGTCGTTCTTCCGGATCCTCATCCCGATCAGCGTCGATGTCACCGAGGTGTGGCACATGGCGATCGGCATGGACGGCGGACCGGAGAACATCAACCGCGAACGCCTGCGTATCCACGAACACTTCCAGGGCCCCTTCGGTTTCGGCAGCCCCGACGATGCCGAGGGCTGGGACCGAGTGCAGATCGGCGCCGGCGGCAATCCGAACATGCCGATCCTGGTGAACCGCGGCGAGAACCGCGAGTACATCTCCGACGAAGGCTGGCCCACATCGCATGTCACCGACGAGTCCGGCATGCGCGAGTCCTACCACATGTGGAAGAAGATGATGACCGATGACTGAGCTGCTGACCTTCACCGACACCCGGGTGATGCGCGCCATCCAGTTGATCTGGAAAGAGGCTGCCGTCCTCGACGCCAAGGACTATCCGGCGTGGGAGGAGATGTTCACCGACGACGGTCTGTACGTGATCCCCATCGACCCCGACACTGATGATTTCGCCGCGTCGCTGAACATGGTTTATGACGATAAGCGGATGCGACAGCTACGTGTGCAGAGGATGATGCAGGGCTACGCGCCGTCGGCGGTGGCCGCCGCCCGTACCGTGCGGATCGTGTCGCGGTTCACCGTCGAGGAGATCTCCGACGATGCCGTGGTGATCAAGTCGGCGCAGATTCTGAATGCGTTCAAACGCAACAGCTTTTCGACCATCGGCGCGGAGATGACCCATCGTATCGAGTTCACCGGCAGTGACGATAACGGGGCCGGCGACAAGATCGCGCTGAAGGTGGCTCGACTCATCGACAGCGAGGACGCGGTCAGCGCCTCGGGATTCCTCCTCTGAGGAGATGACGATGACCACTGTAACCACACCGGGTATCGCCGTCGTCACCGGCGCCGCGGGCGGCATGGGCAGCCACATCGCCCGCAGGCTGCACGACGGCGGGCATCGAGTGATCCTTGCCGACATCGCTCTCGAGGACGCCACCACGCTCGCCAAGGAATTGTCCGCGGACGGCTCCACCGCGCGTGCGCTGGAACTTGATGTGTCCCACAAGAACAACTTCGAAGCGGCACTGGAGCAGTGCCAACAGCTCTGGGGCACACCGGCCATCGTCGTCAACAATGCAGCCCGCACCCAGGCAGCCGACCTGATGACGTTGGGCGAGGACGAATTCGACGCAGTCCTGAACACCAACGTCAACAGCATCTTCTTCGGGTGCCAGGTGTTCGGTGCCGCGATGGCCGCACAAGGCTACGGTCGAATCGTCAATATGGCGTCGCTGGCTGGCCAGAACGGTGGCACCGCAACCGGCGCGCATTATGCGGCCTCCAAGGGTGCAATTCTCACGACTACCAAGATCTTCGCCCGTGAACTCGCTAGCAGCGGTGTGACCGTGAATGCGATCGCCCCCGGACCGCACGATCTTCCGGTGGTCAAGGCCACCGTTCCGCCGGAACGCCTCGACGCGGTGATCGCCGGGATACCGGTGGGTCGCCTCGGCAGTCCTTCGTTCATTGCCGACATGGTCGGCCTGCTCACCGCAGAGAACGCGTTCTTCGTCACCGGCGCCTGCTGGGACGTCAACGGCGGACTCTACGTGCGCTGAAACCTCTTCCAGTCCAATCAGGAGTACTTCGTGGCCCTCATCGATGTGATCGTGTCGGATATAGTCCAGGAGACGCCGACAATCAAGACCATCTTCCTGTCGAAGCCGGATGGCACGTCAATGGGGTCGTATTCCCCTGGGGCGCACATCGATATCGTCGGTCCCACGGCGCTGACCCGCCAGTACTCGTTGTGCAGTCGGCCCGACGGTCGAGAGTCGTTCGCGGTTGCGGTCAAGCGCGAGGCCAACTCTCGCGGCGGGTCGGTGGCGCTACACGATCTGCAGGTGGGGGACTCGCTGCAAATCAGTGAACCTCGCAATCTGCTCCAGATTGCAGAGGATGCAACGCATCACGTACTGGTGGCGGCTGGTATCGGCATCACGCCGATGCTGTCCATGGCCCGTTATATGGACGTGCACGGCATCAGCTTCGAGTTGCACTACTTCGCGCGCACCGCCGAGGAGGCCGCTTTCCTGCCGATGCTGCAGGACCGCTGCCCGGAGAAGCTGCACGCGCACTTGGGAGTGTCCCGCGACGAGCAGGACGCGCTGCTGCAGTCCGCGCTTGCCGGTGCAACCGCGGGCACCCACGTCTACGTTTGCGGCCCAGACGGTTTCATGTCCAAAGTGATTGCGCTGGCAGAACAACTCGTATCCGCAGAGGCGGTGCACTTCGAGGCGTTCCACGCCTCCGACCAGCCGAGCTCCGACACCAACACGGCCTTCGAGGTCGAGCTCGACGGCGAAACCTACGAGGTGCCGGCCGACAAGAGCATCGTCGAGGTCCTCGAAGCCAACGGCTGCGACGTCGACACCTCCTGCCAGGAGGGCATCTGCGGCACCTGCATCATGCAAGTCCTGAACGGCGAACCCGAACACCGCGATAACGTGCTCACCAAGGCGGAACGCGACGCCGGTGAAGTGATGGCCGTGTGCGTCTCCCGAACCAAAGGTCCCAAGCTGGTCCTGGACTACTACTGAGTCGAGCCGCCCAACGCAACCCGGTCCCTGAGGTGCGAGGCGCCAGCCGAGCCACGAAGGGCCTGGTGACGGCCCTTCGTGACGCTCGCTCGCTGGCGCTCGCGGGCTCCTCAGGGATCAGTGGTGACGCTCGCTCGCTGGCATGGCGGGCGCTATCCCTCCGTCGGCACCTCGACGTCGAACCGCAGTACGTCCCGGACGAGGGTGCTGATGCTGTCGGCGTCGGTCTTGCTCTTGATCCGGGCACGATGCACATCAACGGTTTTCACGCTCATCCCGAGCTTGCGGGCGATGTTCTGACTGGGCAGTCCTTCGACGACCAGCGCCAGGATCTCCCGCTCCCGCGGCGTCAGTAACGACACCTTCTCCTGGATGGACTGACGCAGTTCATGTGCCCGGAAGCGTTCGGACGCCTTCTCTATCGCGGCCTGCACGGCATCGAGAAACCGTTGCGGCTCATAGGGTTTCTCGAGAAAGTCGAGCGCGCCGGCCTGCAACGTGGACACCGACATGCGGATATCGCCGTGTGCGGAAACGAAAATGATTGCAACATGCGGCGCGAACTCGTTGATCCGCTCTTGCAGTCGCGTCCCGCTCATCTGCGGCATCCGAACATCGAGCACGATGCACGCCGGATGACTGCCGTCGTACGCGGCCAGGAAAGCGTCGGCGCTAAGACAGATCTGCGGTTTGATGCCGATGCTGCCCAACAACCAGTCGACCGATTCGCACAACTCGGGATCGTCATCGACGACATACACCGTCGCCGGTGGCGCGGTGCTCTCGCTGGTCGGTTCTGCCATCATCGACTCGATTCTAATCGTCCGCCTCGTCGTTCCAGGCGGCATCGGCGGTCCAGTAGTTCATGCCGACCGCGCTGACCTTGTGCTCCCATGTCGAGGTGCGTTCGAGCCACGGCTCCTCGCTACGGACCGAGGCGTCGGCGGCCTCGGGTCCGTCGGCTTCTACGGTCCAGTGCACCCAGTTCACCTCGCGTCCGAGTTCGTCGTGCACGAACAGATCGACGTGATGCCATCCGTAGTTGAAGGTGTCCTCGTAGCAGGTGAGGAACATCCGGTGATGGGTTGTCGGGCGTGGCTTGATGACCATGACCTCGTGCCTTTCCTTATGCCGGGACTGCCGGCAGGTCGCGTAACAGCGGCTCGAGCCGTCCCGCAGCCTCGAACAGATTCGCTTCGTCGCCGCGCATGCCGATGACCTGCAGGCCCAACGGAAGTCCATCGGT
The DNA here is from genome assembly GCF_000332975.1 of Gordonia aichiensis NBRC 108223. GTDB lineage: Bacteria > Actinomycetota > Actinomycetes > Mycobacteriales > Mycobacteriaceae > Gordonia > Gordonia aichiensis. The sequence goes on from NZ_BANR01000007.1 coordinate 61,843, forward strand.
GGTCCGTGCACCGGGCACCACCACGACGGGCAGTCCGAGCAGCTGCCACGGTCGACTGAGAACAGGAGACCCGGTGGCGTCCAACCCTTTCGGGGCCGGTCCAAGGGCAGCCGGACCGACGATGACCGTGGCGTCGGCCATCATGTCGCGCAGGAGGTCTCGGGAGCGGTCCCGGCGGGTAAGAGCGCCGGCGACCGCAGCCGCGGGTACCTCGCGTCCGCTGTCGATGAGCGCACACAACTGCGGACTCAGCGCGTCGCGCGACGACTTCTCGATCTCGTCGAGTGAGCCTGCGGCCTCGTACGACATGACGGTCACGTGGTCGTCGGCGAGGGTCTGCACGTGGTCGTCCCAGTCGAGGTCGTCGGCCCGGAGGCCCGCCTGGACGAGGACGTCGGGAAGCAGATCCAGCAACCGCTGCATCGCTGGTTCCACGGTGTCGAGTCCACTGCCACGCCATACCAGCGCCGACGCCACACGCTGCGCGGAGGTCTCGCGGCGTGGGCGGCCGGTGAATGCGGCGTAGACGTAGGCGAGATCGTCGACCGTGCGCGTCAGAATGCCGAGAGAGTCCAGCGATTGGCTCAGACCGGTGACACCGGCCAGGCTGGTCGTGCCGTGCGCCAGCACCATGCCGGCGGCGCCGCAGTAGGAGGCAGGACGGGTGAGGGATCCGGCGGTCTGCGTGCCGAGAGCGATCGGGATGACACCGGCGCCCACAGCGGCGGCGGATCCGCTCGAGGAACCGCCCGGGGTGTGGTCGGTGGCGGTCGGATTACGGGTCGGGCCGGGGGAGAAGTAGCCGAATTCCGTTGTGACGGTCTTGCCCTGCACCACGGCGCCGAGTTCCCGGAACCGTGCGACGCAATCGGCGTCCTTGGCGACCGGCTCCGACGAGGTGAGCGCCGATCCGGCGCGGGTCGGCAGTCCCGCCACATCGATCAGATCTTTGATACCGATCGAGATGCCGCGCAATGGCCGTCGACCACCGGTCTCGTCCTCGAGGCGAGCATCGTCGATGATGCGGTCGGAGAGCTGCACCCACGCCGCGAGGTTCGTTTCCGCGCGCAGGATCTCCGCACGTGTTTGTACGACAAGCGTTTCCGCTGACACGGCACCTTCCCGTACCGCGGTTGCCTGGTCACTGAGGGGCTGGTTCCAGTAGGCCGAGCTCACCGTTCCTCCTTCATTTCGTTGCCATCAGTCTGCCTGCTCGCCCGCGTCGGCAACAGTAAAGAAATCCCTCCTACCGCTGTAACCAGATTCGGACATAGCTTCACTGGCATCCGACGATCCGCAGCCCCCGACGGAAGAAGAATCGATGTCCGCTAGCACAACCGAACCACTCATCGACGGTCCACCCACCCGGTCCGGCATGCATCTCGGTCGCATGTCGCGCCGCGCCTGGCTGGTCACCGGACTGTTGGTGCTTTTCCAGATCGTGGCCTTCGCCGACAAGGCGGTGCTCGGCCTCGTCTCCGCCGACGCCATCCCCGAACTCGGCTTGACCACCGTCGAGTTCGGCTTCATCGGGAGCGCATTCTTCTTCCTCTATGCCATCGTCTCTGTTATCACCGGAGTGCTCGCGTCGAAGTTCTCGGTCAAATGGATTCTCTTCGCGATGGGCATTACCTGGGCCGTCCTGCAGTTCCCGATGCTGCTCGGCGGCGGCGCAGCGATCCTGTTGGTCACGCGCATCCTGCTCGGTGGCGCGGAGGGTCCGGCCACCGCGATGTCGTTGACGTCGGCGCATACGTGGTTCTCCCCGGTCCGTCGTGCCCTGCCGTCGAATCTAATCGCGGCCGGCTCGGCGCTCGGCCCGGTCATCGCCGCGCCGGTGCTGGTGTGGGTGATTGCCGCGTGGGGGTGGCGCTGGGCATTCGGCGTGCTCGGCATCATCGGGCTCGTCTGGACGGCGGCGTGGTTCCTCCTCGGCGCCGACGGTCCCTTCCGCCCGAAACGCGACGAGGCCGTGGACCGCACGGCGGCCCGGGTGGAACTGGATACCGACGGCGACGAGATCGAGACCTCGGCCGTCGACGCGCAGCAGCCCGTGGCCATTTGGCGCGCACTGCTGAGTCTGACCTTCCTCGCCGCACTCATCGGCGGCGCCTCCAACTTCTTCGTACAGGGATTTCTCACCACCTGGTTGCCGCAGTACCTCGGCACGGTAGCCGGTCTGTCGCGCACGTCGGTCGGTTCGGTCACGACCATCCCGTGGGTGATCGGCGCGCTCGTCCTGCTCGCGCTCGGCGCACTCGGCCATCGTCTGCTCAAGCGCGGATACACCGCGCACCGGGCGATCGCGGTGCCGTTCGGCTGCGTGGCCGTCGTCGCCGGCATTTGCTTCGTCGCCATCCAGGCGACCTCGGGCACCGTCGCCGTCGCGCTACTGTGCCTGGCCGCCGGATGCAGCCTGGCCTATCCGATGACCGCTGCCGCCATCGGCTATGCGGTCGGGGCACGGCAACGGCCGATCATGATGGCCACCCTCGGTGGCCTCGCCTCCTTTGGCGCGGTGATCTCACCGATCCTGGTGGGCTGGTTGATGTCTCACGCCGGCTATGTTCCACCGCCCAAGGATGTTAAGCCGAGTCCGGAAATGGCCGACCGGATGGCGATCGGCGTCCACCAGGCATTCACCATCACCGGTCTGGTCCTCCTCATCGGCGGCGCGATGTGTATTGCATTCCTGCGCCCCGAACGACTCGGCCGCACCCTCCAACAACGATTCATCAAGGCGTCCTAGGAGTTACCCATGACCACCCCAACCCCCACCCCGATAGACGCCCAACTGTTCCGGGAAGTACTGGGCCACTATCCCACCGGTGTCGTCGTGGTCACCGGCCGTGACCCTGCCGGCGACGTTCTCGCCATGGTGGTGGGCACCTTCAACTCGGTCTCCCTGGAACCGGCGCTGGTGTCGTTCATGCCGATGAAGACGTCCCGCACCTTTGAGGCGATGCAACAGTGTGAGTCGTTGTGTATCAACATCGTCGGCGGCGAGCAGGAAGACGTCGTGATGACCATCGCCCGGCGGTGGGAGAACAAACTCGACGGACTCGACTGGCGTGAATCACCCTCCGGCGACCCGATTCTCGCCGATTCGGTGGCCTGGGTCGACACCCGGCTGTGGAGCACCGTCGACGCCGGCGATCACTGGATCGTACTGTGTGAAGTCGTCGACCTGGCGGTGACCAACCCGGTGTCGCCGTTGATCTTCTTCCAGGGCGGCTACGGCAGCTTCGTGTGTACGTCGTTGATGGCGCGGATGGATCACGAGATCCTGCCGGCCATCCACGCCGCGCACGGCGCGCGCCCGCAGGTCGAGGCGTTGGCGACGAGGATCGGCTGTGAAGTGTCGGTGCTGACCGCGGTCAGTTGCGACGAGATGGCCATGGCACTTTCGGCAACCGGCGAGGACATCGACCGCGAGCACGGTCTGGCCCGGCGTGTGCCGATGGTTCCGCCGATCGGCGACAGCTACGTCTTCGATCAATCCACCGACATCCAGGAGAGCTGGATCGGCAAGTTACGCAACGCCGACGACACCGTCAAGCAGATCCACCGGGAACGGCTGACCTTCATGCGCTGTCACGGGTTCGCAATGTCGTTCCTGCCGCCCGAAGGCGACGCCGCCTACGGTGACATGCGTGACGCGACCCGCCGGTACGAAAGCGGCCGACTTACCCCTGCCGACGAACGCAGCATCCGCGAATCCATCGCCAACTGTGCCGTCGACTACCGCGTCCGCGATCTCGACGACGACGAGGTCTATGACATCGGTTCTCTGGTACTACCGATCCGCGACCCGAACGGCGGATACACCATGACCTTGCGGCTGGCGCAACTACCCCAGCGCGCGACCGGTTCCTTAGTCCACGAATGGATTCGACAGGCACGACTCGTCGTATCCGCACTCGAAAACACCACACCTACCAAGGAGAACGTCTGATGAGTTCATCGATCACCGCCGCGGCCACGACCGTCGACGCCATCGCTGCCCTGTCGACACGCATCGACGTCCTCGAGGCCGAAGCCGACATCCGCCGCATCCAGGCGCGCTACATGTTCCTTTGCGACACACCGTGTCCCGAGTACGGTGTCACCGACGACGCCCACCGCATAGACCTCATCCTCGATCTATACACCGACGACGCTGTCTGGGAGGGTGTGGGGGAGTACTACACCGGACAGTTCGGTCGCGCCGAGGGAAAAGACGCCATCCGCCAGCACTTCCAGGGCTTCTGGGGTGAGAAGCAGGACCCCGCACTGCTGTTGAACGCCCATTACCTCACCTCAGAACAGATCCACGTCACCGGCGACGAGGCCACCGGGCAGTGGATCCACATGCAGCCGTGGCTGTTCTCCGACGGCCGCAGTCTGCTGCGGTCAAGTCGCCTGAACAACGCCTTCCGCAGAGAGAACGGGCGCTGGCTCATCACCCGCACACGCACCGAGAACGTCTTCATTGCGGACCTGCCCACCAACTTCGCCTCCGACTATCCGTCGGAGTCGGTGCTGCTCAAGGACTAAGCAACGTCAGCGGTGGTGTTTAGCGAACGAGAAGCGTGGTGGTGTAGTGCGGGTTAGGCCTCCTGGCGATCACGTCGGCGGCGAACCCACCGTAGACCGGCGCGAACTTGAACCCGCGCCCGGACAGCACGGTCAGTAACAGCATGCCGGTGCCCTTGCCGAGATCGATCAGCGAAGTCGAGCACCTCGTTGTTCGTCAGCATCTGTGCGCCATGGGCTTTGGTAGCCTCGATCGCACCGAGGTCACCCGCCTCGGGAAGGAGTTGCCGGCGCGGTCACCGAGGACGGCCATGCGGTGCCGTCGTCGACCCGGTGGTGCGGAGTTCATCTTCAGCCCCACCGAGGGGACAAAGTCGGCACTCATGCGGCTAATCTGCGCGGCTCCTGGCCGGCAAGGACGCCGTTACGGTCGGCATCGTCCGACCTCGGCGTGATGTCCCGAACATGTTGGCGGGCGTCGTCACTGCGCTCTCGTCTTCGGCGTGATCACCTACAATTGGGCGGTCCGCGTCGGCTGGCGCACAGATGAGTAGCACCCGATTTATACCGCGAGACTATCGGCGTAGCCACTTGCTCCGTTTACTGGGCGCTGGCGGTGCTGAGTGCGAAGAGCTGGCTTAATCGCACTTGCCAGGTGACCGTGCTCTTGTACTAGCGAACGTGAGCGTATACGTCGGGTTCTTGATCGCGACCGATTGTGCCGCAATAGATTTGCGATTGTCGCCGTGACCATCGTAGATCGTAGGGCTCATTCTAGACCTTTCCACACGCGAATAGAAGCGTGCCAAGGGGGCAGGGCGCCCGCATTTGCAGGAGTTTGCGTGCGAGTAGAGGTTGTAGGTCATGGGTCTGTTTGAAATCCGCCTCACATAGATGCGGACAACAAGCCCGTTGAAAACGGTACGCAATATGCAGCGTGCTGGTCAGGCTGCTGGCGAAATGGGCCATGCCTCACCTGTGGGCGGAAGGGAACAGCAGTGGCTGCTGCTAGCTAACCCGTGGGGTGCGCATCAGTACGCGCTCCCGCTCAACGGGGCAGCGCGGTCGCAGGGAACCGGCCGTGGATGTGTGGGATCGAGTGCGTTGAGAACGAAGGATGCCGCACGTCGCGAGCCCGCGATACCGGCATGCTCGGTGAGATCTGCCGGGCAACCGTCCTGTACGACGATGTTGTGCACGTTGGACCCGCCCGGCGGGAGGCCGAGTGTGTACGGGACGACGGCTTCGTCGTAGCGGGTCGCGATGTTGGTGTAGCTGATTTCGGGGTAGTAGTACCCGCCCGTTGCGATGGTGCGCATGACCTCGGATTCGGGGTCCAATTCGGCGCATCCCTGGCATATCGGGGTCTGCGCTGCGGAGATTCCGAGGCGACGCACCGTCGGCAGGAGTTGGTCTGCGCCGGCGACTTTCGATCCGCGCCAGGCGGGTGCGATGGACACCTGCTTGTCGATCTTGCCGCGCCCGCCGAGGACCTTCGCATAGTAGGCGGGCACCACGGTGCCCTGCGAGTGTCCGACGACGTCGACCTTCGACGCCCCTGTCGAGGCGAGCACCTTGTCGACGAATCGCCCGAACTGCGCTGCGCTGTCTTCGATCAGGCCCATGCCGCCTACTGCGGGACCCGGCCATGGCAGGTCGTCGAGTGCGCCGTAGGTGAGCGCGAAGACGCAGTAGCCCTCGTTCTTCAACAGCGGAACATATGTGCCCCAATTGGTTTGCTGCGATCCGCCGGTCCCGTGCGCCAGCACGACCGGGTAGGGGTGCTCGGGTGTGGGGCGACAGGAGAAGTCGTTGGAGCCGGGCAACGACCCACCGTGGTGTGCGAGTTCAGCGGGTATCCCCGAGAAGAAATTGAATGTGACGGGCAGTGGACGTGCCGATGCGGAGCCCGCCGTCATCGTTCCTGCGGCCAACGCGAGTGCCGTGACAACCGTGGCCAGCAGTGAGAATCCCCGACTTCGCATGAACACCGAACCTAGCAAGTGCTTGGTGATTGCGGGTGGAATGCGTAGAAAACTGTGCGGCCGACGCGGAAGGGGCGTCGACCGGGTGTGTCAATCCAAACCGCGCTGCGCGGTCCTATCGCCGCGTCGAGCTGAGGCGCGCTGGATGAGGAACACGCCCGTGCCCAGCACCCCGACCGCCAGGCCCACAAGGCAGACCGCCAGAGTGCGGCCGCCGCCCCAGCCGGCCGCCCACACGACAATCGTCGCCACGAGCCACGCGACCATGCCGACGACGATCACCGGCTCGGGAGCGCGGAGTGCGCGCGGCAATTGGGGGATCTCGGGTTCATCGGCCACGCAGGACAGGGTAACTTCCCCCATGTGCCAAGCGATCCCTCGAGTGAGCCGCCACAGACATCGGATGCCGACGCCCAGTCGACACCTGCCGACGCCCAGTCGACGCAGACGAGCGCCCATTCGACCCCCACGAGCGTCAGGTCGACGGGGCGGTTGGGTGCTGTCGACCGCTTCTTCAAGATCAGTGAACGTGGCTCGACGCTGAGCCGCGAGGTCCGCGGCGGTCTCGTCACCTTCTTCACCATGGCCTACATCGTGGTGCTGAACCCCATCATCATCGGCGGCATCCCGGGCGAGTCCAAGAACGCCGACGTCCTCGGCAACGTGCTGCCCATTGCGCAGGTCGCCGCGGTCACCGCGCTGGTCGCGGGTGTCATGACGATCATCTTCGGCCTCGTCGCCAACTATCCGTTCGCGATCGCCACGGGTTTGGGGATCAACAGCCTGCTGGCGGTGACCATCGTCCCGGAGGTCACCTGGCCGGAGGCCATGGGGCTCGTGGTCGTCGACGGCATCATCATCGTCATCCTGGCGATCACCGGATTCCGGACCGCGGTGTTCAACGCCGTCCCCGCAGAACTGAAAGCGGCGATCGCGGCGGGCATCGGCTGCTTCGTGGCATTCATCGGCTTCGTCGACGCCGGGTTCGTGCGCCGCATCCCCGACGCCGCGAACACCACCACGCCCGTACAACTGGGCTTCGGGAACTCGATCACCACGGTGCCCACACTGATCTTCGTGATCGGCGTCCTGTTGATGGGCGTCCTGATGGTGATGAAGGTGCCGGGCGGTCTGCTCCTGGGCATCATCATCACCACGATCATCTCGATCATTCTCGAGTCGACGCTGCATCTGGGATCCGGCGCGCAGAAGCAGGGCGGCTGGTCGCTGTCGGTGCCCAAGATCCCCGACTCCGCCGGAGGGCTGCCCGACCTGAGTCTGGTCGGCAATGTCGACCTGTTCGGCGCCTTCACCCGTATCGGCGTGCTCGCCGCGTGTGTCCTGGTGTTCGCGCTCGTCCTGTCGAACTTCTTCGACGCCATGGGCACGATGACGGGACTCGGCCGTGAGGCCGGTCTGGCCGACGACAAGGGCAACCTGCCCGGCGTCGGCAAGGCGCTCGTCGTCGAGGGAACCGGCGCGATCGCCGGTGGTGTGGCGTCGTCGTCGTCGAACACGGTCTTCGTCGAATCGGCGTCTGGCATCGCCGAAGGTGCACGGACGGGACTGGCCAACATCGTGACCGGCGGGCTGTTCATCGTCGCGATGTTCCTGACGCCGCTCTACGAGGTGATCCCGTCCGAGGCCGTCGCGCCCGCACTGGTCATCGTCGGTGCGCTGATGATGGGTCAGGTCACGCGGATCGACTTCACCAAGTTCGAGTACGCACTTCCGGTGTTCCTCACGATCGTCACCATGCCGTTCACCTACTCGATCGCCAACGGCATCGGCGTCGGATTCATCAGTTGGGTGGTCATGGCCGCGGCGTCGGGCAAGGCGCGCAAGGTGCACCCGCTGATGTGGGCTATCGCCATCGTCTTCGCCCTCTACTTCGCGCGGGAACCGATTTCGAACCTCATCGGTTGACGGTGCGCTCGCCGACGTTCCTCCCGTCTGAACTGACCGGATGGTAAGGAAATGCCTTACCGCCGAGTAACACTCGGTGGGGCTGTGAATGTCGTCTGTTCGGGCACGAAAACGTCCGTCAACTGCAGCAAACCGGCTCGGGCGAACTACTGTTGTCGTCGTGAGTACACCGAATGACGACGGGTTGTCGGGAGCTCTGGCGCTGGCGATCGTGCGCCTGGCCCGTCGACTACGCCTGCGTCGTCAGAATCAGCTTGTTTCACTGACCCAGTTGTCAGCGCTGTCGACCCTGCACATCGAGGGCGCCATGACGCCGGGCGCCCTCGCTGCGGCCGAACGTGTGAAGCCGCCGTCGATGACCCGCGTGCTGGCCTCGCTCTCGGATCTCGGCATGATCGAGCGGGCGCCGCATCCGACGGACGGGCGGCAGGCGATCGTCACGCTCGCACCGTCCGGTGAAGAGGTGATCGTCGTGGAGCATGCAGCCCGGCGGGCCTGGCTGTCCGACCAGATCGACGCGCTGACCGAGGAGGAGCGTGCCACGTTGCGCCAGGCCATCCCCGTGCTGGCCAAGCTGATCAGCGAAACCGACGAGTCGAAGTAATCGACCGCTCCGGGGCCGACGTCTGGGTCAGAAGAATGTCCCGGAGAAGGGGGCTCGCTCGACGGCGAAAGATGCCGTCAGCGCGCGCAACGTCTCCTCCGAGTCGGTCCACAGGCGATCGGCCCGAGCGAAGAGCGCCGGCGTCACACCCCCGAGATACAGGCTTGAGAGCACCGAAATGTCCATTCGCACAGTGGGTTTCGACGTCGAGGGCGCAATGATGGCACCGCCGTTGCGGATCGAGACATCGTAGACACCCCCGCGCCGGCGGTAGCCGTCGGTGACCTCGAGAACGATGTCGAGGTCGGCCGAGTACTGGCGGGTGGCCAGCGCGGCGGGGACGTCGAGAATCGACACCCACATCTTGTCGGCGCGCCCGGTGACCGGTGCAGCGCGCAGATCGGTGAGTTTGGCACGCAGCGGATCGTCGACAGGAATCGACGCGGTCAACGAGGGGATCAGGTCGAGTCCGAGCAGCACCCGCCACAGTTCGGTGTGTGCGGTGTCGGTGATCGCGAACAACTCCTCCACTTCGCCGCGTACCTGGCCCGCTGAACTCTTGTGGATGCGGTAGCTCGCGTAGCCGTCGGGGTGCAACAGGTAGTGCAGTCCGCTGGCGGCCGGAGGGCGCTCGGACGGGCGGTCGGCGAGGATCGGAGCCCACCACTGGCGTGTCCGTGTGAGGGCACCGGGACGGGTGCGCGTCCACCGCGCGTGAATGTCGGGGATCGTTGCCGCGACCTGCTCTGGGGTGGCGAAGTAGACCTCGGGGTGGTCGGGTGCCTCGGCGCGCAGCGTCGGCCGCCCGGGTGTGACCTCGACGCTCTCGGCGAAGCACGCGGGTCCGAAACCGAACCGTTCGTAGATGGTGCCCTCCGACGCGGTGAGGATCGCGAACGCGAAACCCTCACTCTCCCACTGGGTGAACAGTTCGGTGATCATCCGACGCAGGATGCCGCGGCGCCGATGCGTCGAGGCGACCGACACCCACGACAGACCCGCAGCGGGTACCTGCTCGCCTCCCGGGACGGTCATCTGCATCCGATAGAACATCGACACCCCGACGAGGGGATGCGAGTCATGCCACGAATCGCGCACCAGTACGACATCCGAATCGGAGACCTTGCCACGGAGATCTGCGCGCTCGTCGTCGGAAATCGGGTTCCGCATGGCAAACGCGCGAGCATCGGTGGTGATGATCTCGTCCCAGTCGGCGTCGGTGGCCCGTGTCAGTTCGAGCGAGTTGCTGCGAGTGTCCGGTGATGTCACCCCATAACCGTGTCACATCGCTACGCAGACGGAACAACTCGGACGGACGTTTTGTCGCTACGGCAGACTGAACGGCGTGTCCGATACCGTGTCAGCCGAGCCCCTGTCCGTCGACGTCATCGACATCGACGATCCCGACGACCCACGCGTCGACGACTTCCGCGACCTGAACTCTGTCGACCGCCGCCCCGACCTTCCCGTCCTGCCGGGCGGGCGCCCGGGTAAGGGACTCGTGATCGCAGAGGGTGTGCTCGTGGCGCAACGCATGATCGCTTCCCGGTTTGCTCCGCACGCCTTCCTCGGCGTCGACAAACGCCTTGCCGAACTCTCCGACGACCTGCGTGCCCCGCAGTTGGCCGGCGTGCCGTTCTATCGCGCCTCGGCGGAGGTGATGGCCGAGGTGGTGGGGTTCCACCTGAACAGGGGAGTGCTTGGCGTCGCGCGCAGGCCCGCGGCACGTGAGGTCGACGACGTGCTCGCGACCGCCACGACCATAGCCGTACTCGAGGGTGTCAACGACCACGAGAACATCGGCAGCATCTTCCGCAACGCGGCAGGACTCGGCGTCGACGCCGTGCTTTTCGGGGCCGGGTGCGCCGACCCGCTCTATCGACGTTGCGTCCGGGTGTCGATGGGTCATGCACTCCTCGTCCCGCACGCGCGGTTCGACGATTGGCGCGGTGCGCTCGATCTCCTCGCCGAGCACGGCTTCACCACGGTCGCACTCACTCCGCGCGAATCCGCGGTGCCACTCGCCGATGCGGTCTCGGCCGAGAAGGTTGCGGTCCTGGTCGGCGCGGAGGGCCCGGGACTCAGCGAGGCCGCCATCCGGGGTTCGCATGTGGCGGCGCGTATCCCGATGAGCCGGGGTACCGATTCACTCAACGTCGCCACAGCTGCCGCGATCGCCTTCTACGAGCGTGTCCGATCGGGCACGATGGACCGGTGAGAGTCGTCGAAACTGCCCGTCCGCATGTATCGGGTCCCACGGTCGGTTACGGCACCGGTGAGCCCACGCCGTGGGTGACCGGGCTGTTCGTCGCAACCACGTGCGCGCTCTACTGCTCCCTGCTGCTGGTCGGCCTCTCCACGCTGGTTGCCGACATCCTGCCGTGGTCGGCCGCGCGCTGGATCGGGGTCGTGGTCACGATGCTCGTCGCCTGTGGTCTCGGCTGGACGCTCTGGGCGGTGCGTGACCGGCCCGTCTGGCGGTGGATCGTGTGGGGTTCACTGATCGGGTTCCTCGCCGGGGTCGGGTCGTCGGTCGCGTTGGCCGCGTTGAACCGCTAGCGCCTGAACTCTCGCGCGGTGAACACTCAGCGCGTGACCTCGGACCGGAGGGTCATCTACCGGTGCCGAAGCCGAAATAGCGTGCGACGCGGTGTGCCCACCCGTTCGGCTCCTCGACGTACTCGCCGTCGGGGGTTACCTGTGGCTCGACGTCCCCCGGCTCCTCGGCCCGCTCGGCCGACACCGGCGGAACCGGTGCCGTCACCGCTTCCCTGACATCGACCGCGGCCGCGTCGGTCTCCGCATCCCCGGCGGGCATTCGCGACTCGGTGATCAGGGAATCAGCCTGCTCGCGAATCGTCGGCTCGGCGGATGGTTCGGGGATCGGCTCGGCGATCGGGATGCCGACGGCGGGAGTGTCCGGGGCAACGGGAGCAGGCGGGGTAACGGGAGCAGGTGCCCGATCGGCAGCGAGCGCCTGCTCGCGCGCACTCGCCGCCGCTGCGGTGGCGGCAGCCGTGGCAGCAGCAGCGGCAGCGCTGGCCTCGCGATAGCGTGCGGCGTCGGCCTCGGTCGGCTCGTAGTCGGCGGGCCTGATGGCGAAGCCGGTGATCGGGATGGTCAGCGGTTCCAGATCGCTCGGTGCCAGCGGTCGGGTGAACCGGAATCCCAACCAGTCCCGGTTGCTCTGCTCGGCGAGCTGTTGCGGATGGAACGGCAAGGCCAGCGGGTCAGGGGCAACGCCTGCCGCATACCGCAACGGGTGCTCGCCCGCCCAGAACGGCTTCTCGAACGGGTACGGCAGCCCCTCGTCCTCGATGATGCTGACGGGATCCGCCGCGAAGGACCGGCGCAGCGCTCCGCCCTCCCAGCGCGCGAAAACGCCTGTCGCCGAGTCGGGTTCGGTGTACAGCAGCACCGCTGCGGCGCGCTCGGGTATCGACGCCGCGGTGCGGATCGTCTCGACGGTCCGGGTCAGCGTCGACGGCTTCGACGTCGCGAACAGCGAGCACGACACCACCGTCAGCGGGCCGTAGGAGCCCGCGAAGACCTGTGAGTCGTCGGAGTCCATCGCCGTGGCGAGGTTGGTGTCGACGGACGGGACGAGGACGCTGTCGCCGTAGATCGCCGAGGCGATCTTCTTGGCGGCGTCGACGTCGTTGGTGACACCGGATCGGAGGACGTCCATCGGGGTGTCGGTGTCGATGAACCACAGTGTGACTGCGCGTGCGGACATGGAGGCCGGTGCTCAGCTGTTCCCGTTGCTGCGCACGCCGAGCAGCACGTCTTCCCAGGCGGGCACCGTGGGCTTCTTCGACTTGCGCCGACGATGCTCGGTCGTCTTGTCGACTGTCGAGGAGTCGTCCGCGCGCGCGGGGGCCTCCTGGTCGCCGCGGTCACCCGATGCCGGCGGGGCCTCGTCGACGACGGTCGCCTCGGTCGCCCTGTCGTCGTCGAGCCCGAAGTCGAGCGTGTAGGTGTCGTGCTCCACCTTCACCTCGACGTGACGCGAGCGCTGAGCGCCGATCAACGCGTCGGCATCGAAGGTGACTTCTTCGTGATCGTCGTCGGCACGCGTCATCGCAGGTGTGCTGACCGGGATGAGCCGACGCCGCGGTTCGATCGTCTCCGGATGGATGAGCTCCTCGGCGAGATCGTCGAGCGGGTCGGCGGTTCCGCCGTGTGAGCCGGGGGAGAAGCGCCAGTGCGCATGGTGTTCGGTGTGGCCGACCTGCCAGTTCACCTGCACCACCCACTGCCCGTCGTCGCCCTTCCAGGCGTCCCAGGTGGCGTCGTTGGGGTTCTGCCCGTAGGCGGCGAGTCCTTCGGTGACGGTATCGCCGAGGGTCTCGGTCGACGGTCCGTCGTGGCGTATCGGATGTGCGAGCGCCCCGAGCTCGGTCGCCCGCTGCCGTTCCAGCAGGACGGGGTGGGCAAAGCGTTCGATCTTGTCGGTCGGCACTCCGGCGACCGCCGCGACCTCCTCGATGCTCGCTCCCGCACGGATGCGGGACTGGATTTCGCGGGGGCGCAGCGACGATTCCATTTCGATCTCGATCTGTCCGAGGCGGGAGAGGTCACCGCGTGCGGCAGCGCGGAGCCGCTCGTCGGCGTCGAGCTTGAATCGCTCACCGGATTCGGTGTCCTGGCAGATGACATGCGCGCCGTCGACATCTACGCCGACGACCCGAAGTTCACGCATCATCTGCTCCTCCTCTGGTGGCCATGAGTGCGGGCATCGTCGTCAGGTTAGACCACCGAGACACCTGGGACAGCCGGGACACGCGGCAAATCCGCAGGTCGTACCCAAACGTACGGCCCTGCAAGCGCCAGACGCGGCCCGAACCTGCAGACGCGGCCGGTGTACCAACCGCGTCTGCCGACTCAAGCCGCGTCTGTCGCGGAGAACGTCAGAGCTTGCCGACGACGTAGTCGATCGCGGCGGTCAGTGTGCTGACATCGTCGGGCTCGATCGCCGGGAACATGCCGATGCGCAACTGGTTGCGGCCCAGCTTGCGGTACGGCTCGGTGTCGACGATCCCGTTGGCGCGCAGGACCTTCGCGACCGCTGCGGCGTCGACGTCGTCGGAGAAGTCGATGGTTCCGACGACCTGGCTGCGCAGCGCGGGATCGGTGACGAACGGTGTAGCGAACTCGCTGGCCTCGGCCCACGAGTAGAGGCGCGAGCTCGAGTCGGCGGTGCGTGCGACGCACCAGTCGAGGCCGCCGTTGCCGAGCATCCACTGGATCTGGTTGTCGAAGAGCAGCAGGGTCGCGAGTGCCGGGGTGTTGTAGGTCTGGTTCTTCGCGCTGTTGTCGACGGCCGTGGGCAGCGACAGGAACTCCGGGCACCAGCGATCGGTGTGTGCGATCTGGTCGACGCGCTCGAGCGCAGCGGGACTCATCACCGCGATCCACAGACCGCCGTCGGACGCGAAGCACTTCTGCGGCGCGAAGTAGTAGACGTCGGTGTCGGTGATGGTGACCGGCAGGCCGCCCGCGCCCGACGTGGCGTCGATGGCGATCAGGGCGTCGTCCGAGCCGGCGGGACGGACGACGGGGACAGCGACACCGGTCGACGTCTCGTTGTGAGCCCAACCGATGAGGTCGACGCCGCCGAAGTCGTCGACGGTCAGCGCCGCCGGATCAGGCGCGGTGCCCGGATCGGTGGAGATCACTGCGGGGGAATCCAGGAACGGGGCCTTCTTGGCGACGGTCGCGAACTTCGAGCTGAACTCGCCGTAGGTCAGGTGCAGCGAACGCTGCTTGATCAGTCCGAACGCTGCCGCATCCCAGAAGGCCGTGGTGCCGCCGTTGGAGAGCACCACCTCGTAGCCCTCGGGAAGGGAGAACAGGTCGGCGAGACCCGCGCGGATCGAGCCCACGACGTTCTTCACCGGTGCCTGGCGGTGGGAGGTACCCATCACCGACGCTCCGATGTCGACCAGCGACTGCAGTTGTTCGGGGCGCACCTTCGACGGCCCGCAGCCGAACCGGCCGTCGGAGGGCAGGAGATCTGCGGGGATGGTGATGGATTCGATGGCGACGTCGCTCATGGGCGCAATTCTAGGGTTGTGGCCTCGGCCACTACGCCGCGCCCCTGGTATGCCCCCTGGTAGTGCCGCCGCCCGGCGCGTCGACCCGGCGTCGTGGAAGCCTCGGCTCTCTACAACCCGGGCTTGACCACATCTCCCCACCCCTCGACGTCCTCAGGTCGACGCGGGGCTGCTCCGGTGTAGAGCGCTGCGGGTCGCACCAGCTTGCCGAGGCGTTTCTGCTCGAGGATGTGCGCACACCACCCGGCGGTGCGGCCGCAGGTGAACATCGCGGGCATCATGTGCGGCGGGACCTCGGCGAAGTCGAGGATGACCGCAGCCCAAAATTCGACGTTGGTCTCGATCGCGCGGTCGGGACGCCGCTCACGCAGTTCGGTGAGCGCGGCCTGCTCGAGTGCCGCAGCGACCTCGTAGCGGGGAACATCGAGTTCGGCTGCGGTGCGCCGCAATACGCGAGCGCGCGGATCTTCTGCGCGGTAGACGCGATGCCCGAAGCCCATGAGCTTCTCTCTGCGGTCGAGGATGCCCTTGACCAGACCCCTTGCGTCACCGGTCTTTTCGACCTCTTCGATCATCGGCAGCACCCGTGCCGGCGCTCCGCCGTGCAGCGGTCCGCTCATCGCGCCGATCGCGCCCGAGAGTGCGGCTGCGACGTCGGCTCCGGTCGATGCGATCACCCGTGCGGTGAAGGTCGACGCGTTGAGTCCGTGCTCGGCAGCGCTCACCCAGTAGGCGTCGATAGCAGCGATGTGTCTGGGGTCGGGCTCGCCCTTCCAACGGGTCATGAAACGTGCTGTGACGGTGGGGCACTCGTCGATGATCCGTTGCGGGACAGCTGGCTGGTGAATACCGCGTGCCGACTGCGCGACGTACGAAAGCGCCATCACCGATGCTCGCGCGAGGTTGGCGCGAGCCGTGACGTCGTCGATGTCGAGGAGCGGCTGGTAGCCCCAGATCGGAGCGAGCATGGCGAGTGCGGCCTGCACATCGACGCGAACGTCGCCGGTGTGAATCGGCAGCGGGAAGGGCTCGGCCGGCGGTAGCCCATCACCGAACCGGCCGTCGACGAGGAGAGCCCACACGTCGGCGAAGGTGACGCCGTTCTCGACGAGATCCTCGATGTCGACGCCGCGATACCGCAGATTGCCGCCGTTCTTGTCGGGTTCGGCGATGTCGGTCGTGAAGGCTGTGACGCCTTCGAGGCCGGGTACGAAGTCGTCGGGGATTCTGTTGGCCATCTTGAGCCTCTCTCTCCACACCACATCGTTCGACGCCGAGCGCAGGCGTCACCACCTGCACTCTAGGACACCCACGTGCGCTGGGTACCCGCGTGTCCGGTGGCACGCGGCGGAAGATGCGATCGCCTCCGGAGTAGCGTCTGCAGGGTGGACAATGATCCCATCGACCTGCCCGGAATGCGCGTCGGTTACGGCGGCGGCATTCCACCTAACGTCGGCGACGGCGACCGCGCGGCAGGCGCCGACGGTGTGCGCGACAACCTTGATCCGAGCTGGCTCGACGGTGACCCGCCCTGGCTGGAGTTGTTCATGGTGTGGCTGCGGGAGGCCGTCGCGGCGCGCATCCCTGAACCCAACGCGATGGTCGTGGGCACGGTGGATGTCAACGGACTCCCGGCCACACGGACAGTGCTGTGCAAGGGAGTCGACGCCGAGGGCGTCGTGTTCTTCACCGGATACGAGTCAGATAAGGGCCATGATCTCGCCGCCAACCCCTTCGCCGCCGTGACATTTCCGTGGATCGCGCTGGAGCGGCAGGTGCATTTCCGGGGGCCCGTGACCAAGGTGAGTGACGTCGAGACGCAGGCTTACTGGGACAACAGACCGCGAGGATCGCAACTGTCCGCTTATGCGTCGGCGCAGTCACGTGAGATCGACAGCCGCGCCGACCTGGAAGCGAAGGCTGCGGAAGTGGCCGAACAGTTCGGGGGTCTCGACGATGGCGATCCGGTCCCGGTGCCCGAGAATTGGGGTGGATACCGCATCGAGCCGGTCTTCGTGGAGTTCTGGCAGGGCCGCGCGAATCGTCTGCACAATCGCGTGCGCGTGACGATGATCGACGGCTGTTGGCGGGTGGTTCGGCTGCAGCCGTAGCGGTTGGGCCGGGGGGCTGGTCTGGGTTGCGATTTGTTGTATATATCGATGCGGATCGCAACCTGAAGTCTGGGCTGCGGTGCGATTGTTGAGGCTGTGGCGGGTGCGTTATCGCGAGAACTGCTGCCTGCACACTCCTTCGCCCGCACCGGGTTCCGGTGCGGGCGAAGGAGTGTGGGTTAATCAGCGCGGCTGATTTGCGTGGCGCGTTGTCTTCTTGAGGTAGACGGTGCCGGTCGGGATGCCGCCATACGCGAATTGGCGTCCGACGTAACCGTTACGAGTCTTACGAAACTCTGTGCGGGTGAACCACTGTGACGCCGGATTGGTGTCGCCATACGAAATTATGCCGCCATTCTTGGTGGAGGCTATTCCGTAGGTGTACGTGTTTTCCGGCCCCACGCCGTAGTAGTCGGCAAACAGCTTGTTACCCACCACTTTTACATTGGATTCGGGGGAGGGAACTGCGCCGTAGACAATTGTCTGCATGACGTAGTGACCCGGCTCGATCTTGGCTTCGGCGTGACCGGCGCCGAGTCCGAGGCCCACGAGCGAGGCTCCACCGACGAGGACGCCTGCGATGATCTTCTTCACAGAAAGCGGAGCCTAGCCGATGGTATGACGAGAGTGAAGCCGCGTCGGCAAATCCAACCGTGTCCGCATGAGTAAGTTCTTCGCGTGCGTTAAGCTTCCCGTCAGCATGACGGGGATGTCAGAATTCGGCGATCCCACGCACTCTGATGGGCGTGGCTGAGGGGATCACGGCACTCCGACAAATCAGGCGCGCGTGGTGGAGAGGAGGCCGATTGAGCGAGAGTGATGTCGAGCAGTGGTTCGCCGACCTCCCGCCCTGGCCTTCTCCGGGCACCACGCCCATGCATGATCTGGCCCGAGAGTCCTCCCGTGCGCTGGTGGGATCACACGCCGCTGGTCGAGCCGAGTGGCCTGCCGAAGTTGCGCCGGACGCGCAGACGACCCGGCTTACTGCGGCAACTCCGCAGCCGTCGGCAGCATCCCCGTCGGCCTCTGATGATCTCGACTCGTTTCTCGACTCCCAGGCCGAGGTGTGGCGCGAGAAGACCCGTCAGAAGCGGAAGGACTCAGATGGTTCGGCCGCTTGGCACACCAGGCGGGGAACACTCGTTGCGGCGGCGGCAGCAATTGCCGCGGTTGCCGTCGTTGCCACGGTCCTCGCTGTCACACTTTCCGGGTCGGACCAGTCCGAGTCGGCCGGCGCGCAGCCGTCCTCGGTGGCGCCCACACAGACCGGTTCGGCCTCGGCGAAATGTCCCTCTTCGGTGAGTGGCTCGGTCACGACGGGTGCGGATGCGGGCGGCCAGACGTCGGGCCCGGGTGTGATCAAGGCGTTCAACTACGCGTATTACGTCGAGAGGTCTGCGGCGAAGGCGAAAGCGGTCACGACACCGAATGCGGTCGCCACCGAGGACGTGATGCAGAAGTTCATCAACCAGCGCGGGGTGGGAACCACTCACTGCCTCTCGATCGCCGACCGTGGAAACAACACCTACGGTGTGACACTCACGGAATCGCCACCCAACGGCGGGGCACCGATCGTGTACCAACAGACCATCAGTACTGTGCAGGCCGGTGGAAAGTACTGGATCTCCTCGATCAAATCCGAGAACTGATCGTCAACACCACCAGGGGCTTCCGGTCTTGGGGTCGGTAAGCAGAACGAAAGGGACAACGCGACGATGACACGGTCGGCAAAGAACCGCGCTCGTGAGACGGCAGTGGACGCTCGGCGACCGTCGATGAAGGCGGCCGTGACCTCTGCGGTTCTTGTCGCCTCGATCGCAACGGCGATGGGTGCGGGCTCGGCGGCGGCTGTCGAACAAGGCGGCACCAACCCGAACGACTCTGCGCCACAGCAGGGTGGCACCGCGCCGACGGACACTGCGCCACAGCAGGGCGGCACCGCGCCCGCACCCGCCCCGGAGCCTTCAGCACCGGCCTACGTTCCCGGGCCGGGATCGATTCCCGCGCCTCCCCAGGAAGCCCCGTACCAGCCGTACACCGCTGCGCCGCAGTACGAGGAGTCCGGCTACTCGGACCCCGGCTATTCGACTTACTACAGCCCCGTTCCGGACGCTCCGCTGCAGGCTCCGAAGCCTGTTGCACCGGTGCGTCCGATTGCGCCGCCGCCCAACAAGATTCGTGTCGGCAACTTCGTCACCGACATTCCGAAGGGGATGTCGAACAAAGACGTCAACTCCATCAATGCGTGGTCGGCCTACGGCGAAGCGAAGATCGCACAGAACCTGATCGCGCTCGGCGTGCCCAAGGACAAGGCTTCCCGCCAGGCGGCTGCGACGATCATCGGTGTTGCACTCGGTGGCGCCACGGGTGCCGCGGTTGGCGCGGTGCCGGGTGCTATCGCCGGGGTATTGCCCGGGGCGATCGTGGGCGCGGGTGCTGGTGCAGGGATTGGTTTTGTCGTCGGTGGTGGTCTGATATCTCCAGCTACCGCAGCGACCTCCACGGCTGGCGGCGCGCTTATCGGACTCGGTGTCGGCGCAGTCGGCGGAGCCGCGGCCGGCGCGCTTGGCGGAGCCGCACTCGGCGCAACGATCGGTGGCACGATCGGTGGCATCGCCGCGTACACCCTCGGAGCGGGCGACCCCGGTGCTCATCCGCAGGAACCGTGGAAGCTCGACGAGAACGGAAATCCCAGGCAGCCCAAGCACGCCAAGCCGGCTCCCATCGATCCCAGCATCAATCAGTTCGAGCTCTCCGTGCCCGCAGACGCAGCGTCGAGGAAGGGGCTTCCCTCCGTCGACTACGTCGTCAATTACCGCGGCGACGTCAACGTCAATGTCGGTGGCCAGACTGCGAAGTGGTCGGCGGAGCAGGCGCAAGCCCCGTATAAGGCGCTCGGACCGCTCGGGGCGCAGTTGGAGCAGCACTTCCGCGAGATGACCAAGCAGATGACCGGCGATCTCGACGCGCAGGTTCCCGGCGCTGAGGTCGCCTGGCCGCAGGAGGCTGCGGGCCGTCATGCGCTGCCCGACGATGCCACGGAAGCCAGTGCGCCACAGTCGACTCCGGCCGATGCCGCAGTCGGTGTCCCGGCGGACGCACGCCAGGCAGACGCACCGTCATCGGCCGTCGACCCCGCCGTCACCAAGGTGGGACGACACGCAGCCGACCGCTGAATGTCATGACCGATAACCCGCAGGCAGTCACACCCCGACCCGCTTCGTCACCCAACGCGGTCGTCGTGGTGGGCTCTGCCGGTGGCGTCGGAACATCGGTGATCTCCGCGCTCCTCGCGGAGTACCGTGCTGCGACGACGGTCGGCGCAGCGTCGTGGTGGGTTGACGCATCAGGTAACGACTGCGACATCGAACTTCGCCTACAGGGTCGCGGCGATCCTGCTTTGCTGCGAACCGAACTCGGCACCGGGCTCCATCTCGCGCCCGAGGGTGTGCCACTGGTCGACACCGTCGAAGACGTGTGGCGTAACGGTGCGTCACCAATTGTCGACGCGGGTGCGCGACTGCTCACCTCGTTGGCCGACCTCACCGACGAGGTCTTCACCACGAACATGGTCACTCCCGTCATCGTGCTCGGACCCCGGCCCGATCTGCTCAACCGTGCGCGCCCTTTTCTCAGCGAGTGGCGGAAGGCGGGCGTACTCGAGCGCGCCGTGATAGTCCTCAACAACCCTCTCCCTATCCCCGATCAGGGATCGCTGGGAAAACTGGTGACCGACACCGTGGGAGGGAGCGTCGCCGCAGTCATCGGATTCGACTACGAGCCGGTGCTCGGCACTGGGCTGGCGCTGGGTCGTCCGGCCCAGGAGAAGTTCCTCCCGGCAACCTGGGTGTCCATTCGTTCGCTTGCGGAGGCGGTCCAGGCACCTCCTGGCCCGTAGTCAGGGCACCCGCTCGATTCTGCTCTGGTCTTACGGACCGCTAAACTGCTTCGGTGCCCCGTCTGCTCGCCGATACTGCGCCCCTGCGCAACATCTACTTTCGGCGTCTGTGGGTGGCCAACATCGTCACCGTCATCGGTGCACAGCTGACGATTGTCGCGGTCCCCGCCCAGATCTACGCCATCACAGGGAGTTCCGCGTACGTCGGACTCACCGGAGTCTTCGGGCTGGTACCGCTCGTCATCTTCGGTCTCTGGGGCGGTGCGCTTGCCGACGTCCTGGATCGTCGAATCCTGTTGATCTGCACGACGATCGGACTGATCGCCTGTAGTGCTGCGTTCTGGGCGCAGTCGGCCCTCAGTGTCGGAAATGTCTGGATAATCCTGTCGCTCTTCGCCATTCAGCAGGCCTTCTTCGCGGTGAACCAACCCACCCGAACGGCGGTCCTGCCCAGGCTCCTGTCCGACGCTGAACTTCCCGCGGCTCTGTCGTTGAACATGACGGTTATGCAGGCGGGCGCGATTGCCGGCCCTCTCGTCGGCGGTGCCTTGATACCGGTACTCGGCTACCCGCTCCTATATCTCTTGGACACCATCTTTCTGGTTCCGACGCTCGCGGCTGTTGTCATGTTGCCCGCGCTGCGACCACTCAGTGGCGACGCTCCCAAGGTCCCCGGACTGCGTTCGGTGGTCGACGGTCTGCGGTATCTGGGGGCGCACAAGATCCTCATGGTGTCGTTCGTGGTCGATCTCATCGCCATGATCTTCGGCATGCCCCGAGCCTTGTTCCCGCAGATGGCGCACGAGAACTTCGGCGGGCCCATCGACGGCGGATGGGCCTTTGCGCTGTTGTTCGCATCGATCCCGGCCGGTGCCGTGATCGGCGGCGTTTTCTCGGGGTGGGTGAGCCGTGTCCAACGTCAGGGCTTGGCTGTCATTGTGTGCGTGATCATTTGGGGTGTCGCGATCGCCGGTGCGGGTATTGCGGTGGGATTTGCTCATGGTCGCGCGATGCCGTGGCTTCCGGTCGCCCTGGTGTTTCTGATGATCGGTGGTGCGGCCGACATGGCGTCGGCGGCGTTTCGCCAGTCGATCCTTTTGGCGGCGGCCAACGACGACGTGCGCGGTCGTCTGCAGGGCGTGTTCATCGTCGTCGTCGCGGGAGGCCCACGGATCGCCGACGTCGTACATGGCGCGGTGGCTGTCTCGATCGGCGTCTCACTCACCACGACCGGTGGTGGCGTCCTCGTGGTGATCGGTACAGTCCTTGCCGCACTCGCTGTTCCGGCATTCGTCAGGTATCGCATCGCGCGTAGCGTCACCGAGCAGGCTGCGGGGCAGGAGTAGACGCGATATCAGCGACGGCGCGCTGATCAGCGCACCCGGGGTTTCGGTGTCAAGATGGAGGCCATGACTGCCACCGTCGAGGAATCCCGGAGCGGCTTTCGGGTTCCGCTCATCGACATCACGCCCTACATCACAGGTGGGACCGCAGCCGAACGGGCTGCGGTCGCCGCGCAGATCGATGATGCGGCCAGTTCGGTCGGGTTCATGCAGATCGTCGGTCACGAGATCCCCTCCGCGGTGATCGATGAGTTCACAGAGGTCCTCGACGACTTCTTCGCCCTTTCGCTCGACGAGAAGAAGGCGTATCGGACGCCGCCCGAGATCAACCGTGGCTACGCCCCGCCGAAATCGGAGTCTCTGTCGTTGTCACTCGGCGTCGAATCGGCGAATCGGATGAACGACTTCTTCGAGGCGTACAACGTCGGCGTCGAAGCCAAGGAGTATCCGGAACTCGATCTTCCCGACGACCAATACGCCGACAACACGTGGCCTCAGGTTGACCACTTCCAGGCGGCCGTATCGACCTACTTCGCCGAGGCGCGCAGGGTTGCACACACGCTGACCAGGATCTTCGCCGACGCGCTCGACCTTCCGCCCGACTTCTTCGACGGCTACACCGATCACTCACTCGACGTACTCCGGATGAACAACTACGCGCTCCCGCCTGGTGAGGTGGAGATCGATGGTGAGTTGACGGGCATGGGGGAGCACACCGACTATGGCATCGTGACCGTGCTCTGGGCTGACCAGGTTCGCGGATTGCAGGTCCTCGACAGCGCCGGACAGTGGCACGACGTCGCACCTGAACAGGGGGCGTTGCTGATCAATCTCGGTGATCTCATGGCGCGCTGGACAAATGAGCGCTGGATGTCGACGCTGCACCGTGTGAAACCGCCGATCGTCGACGGCACAATCGAACGACGACGCTCAGCCGCGTACTTCCACGACGGCAACATCGACGCGACGATCTCCACGCTGCCGTCGTGTGTCGGCGCCGGTAGCCGATATTCACCGATCACCGTCGGCGAGCACATCGGGGCCAAGCTTGCGGGATCGCGTGCAGGACAGGCGAATCCGTACGCCAAACGCGAAGCTGCCCGAGTCCAGCGCGCAATGCAGCGGGGACTCGGGCAGCAGTGAGCTGGTGGCCGCGACTCACAACAATTGGTGAGGTTGCGGGTCTACATGCAGTGGGTGGACACGAGCTATGGGGAGGCTCAGGGAACGATCACCCAGCCGCTAAATCCGTACCCTTGGGCAACACGGACCGGGTTATTGAGGGCGTACGGTGTCACGAGAGGCTGGACAAGGCCCGAGCCCGTACGGAGCTCGGCTGACACCGTCTCGCCTGGCTTGCGTCCGAACTTTGCGCGAACGAACTTCTCCTGTGGGACCAGAGAGGCGCCGTTGGTGAAACCGAGTAGCGTTCCGCAGTGCGGATTTCGCGCCCAGCCCGCACCTTGACCAGTGAACCCATGCGATGTGACTGTCATTTTCAGAACACCCCGCCTGGGTGAGGTGAGAGTGACGTGTACTGCTCCGCGGCAGAAATCATGGTCTCCGAAAAAGCCGAAATCATCGCCGGTGCCCGAATAGTGCGGCAGCGGCTTGGCTTGCGGCGCCGCATCCGCGGCGCCTCCGCCGAGTCCGATGCCCAACGCGGCGGAGGCTGCGACGGCCAATCCGGCCACGAGACGGCTACTCTTCCGGAACTTGAACCCCGCAACGGGCATGTGTTCACCAATCCTTGGCTGGAGGCGTCGTCGACGCTTTGAAAGTTGTGACATATGGCGCGAACAAGTTAGCACGCCGTAGTGGATTGCTGGTGTGTGCTCGTCCGGATCTCGTGCAGGGGCGGCCCGCGTGTTAGGAAGTACACGCACAGCGAACCATTCCCGTGCCTCGGCAGCAGAACCGTAACGAATGGCGTCGCCTCGCGCCTCTGGCTGATATAACAGCCAAGAGTGCACGTGCGTCGGGGTGAGTTGGCGGCCGGTGGTCGCCGATCCGGATCGTCGGTCGGCGCGCAGCCTCTGGGGCGGGAGATCAGGACGATACGGCGACGCCACCACGTCCGGACGCTGACGCGAGATTGCGCAGGAGAACCCATGAACGCACCGTCGGAGACCACACCCACCACCATGCAGGCCGCTGTCGTCCACGAGTTCGGCACACCGCTGTGCGTCGACTCGATCGACGTCCCGAGTCCGACCGGTTATGAGGCGCTGGTCCGCGTCGACTACACCGGTGTCTGCCATACCGATTTGCATGCGGCCCATGGTGATTGGCCGGTGAAGCCTGAACCTCCGTTCGTTCCGGGACACGAGGGCGTCGGTACCGTGGTGGCCGTCGGCGACGACGTGACGCGGATCAAGATCGGCGACGTGGTCGGCAACGCGTGGCTGTGGAGCGCGTGCGGCGAGTGCGAATGGTGCGAGACCGGCTGGGAGACACTGTGTCCGTTCCAGAAGAACGGCGGGTATTCAGTCGACGGTTCGTTCGGTCGCTACATGCTGGTCGACTCCCGCTACTGCCCGATCATTCCCGAGGGCGCCGACCTGGCCGCCGTCGGACCCATTCTCTGCGCAGGCGTCACGGTCTACAAGGGCCTGAAATGCACCGACACGAAACCCGGTGAGTGGGTGCTGATCTCCGGGATCGGCGGACTCGGACACATCGCCGTCCAGTACGCGATCGCAATGGGTCGTCGGGTCGCAGCTGTCGACGTCGACGACGAAAAACTCGAACTGGCCCGACATCACGGCGCCGAGATCACCGTGAACGCCGCATCCGCCGCCGACCCTGCAGCCGAATTGCAGGAGGCAACGGGCGGAGGGGTGCATGGCGCATTGGTGACCGCGGTCAACGGACATGCGTTTCCGCAGGCGGTGGGATCGCTACGGCGCGGCGGGACCGTGGTTCTGGTCGGCCTGCCACCCGATCAGTTCCCCCTCGACATCTTCAGCACGGTGCTCCTGGGACTCACCGTGCGCGGATCGATCGTCGGTACCCGCAAGGACATGAGCGAGGCCCTCGACTTCTACGCCCGGGGGAAGATCACGCCGACGTACTCGGTCCGCAAGCTCGACGACATCAACGACGTGTTCGACGAAATGGAGCACGGGAAGATCGAGGGCCGCGTGGTGATGAACATGGCCGAAAGTGGCGCCTAGCACAGCCCACCGAGTTCGCTCTCCCGGCCGACGCCGACGGCCCCACCGTCGAGTCGCTGTTGGGGGTGCTCATCACGATGCGCAACGCCGTCGACCACCTCATGGCGGTGCACGTGTCGGCAGCCGAAAGGCTGGGTGTCGCGAAAGTGCAGGGTCGCACGACGGTCGAGCTGCTCACGCACATGGGACTTGCGCCTGGCACCGCGCAGCGGGTTCGACGCATCGCCGGGGCACTCGATTCGGTCGGCACGGTGTCTGGCTATGCCGCCGACGGCGCAATGTCGGGCGAGCATGTCGACGCCATCGTGCGCGGTCTCGACCACATCGAGAAGCGCAGCGCCGAACCGGTGGATGATGCTGCCCGGCGTGCTTTCGCCTCCGATCTGGCAGGACAGTGTTTCTCCGGTCTGAAACCCGCTGAGATTTTCGAGCGTGCACGCACCCTCGGTAACCAGATCGCAGTCGACACCGACGGCCTCCCGGCGGCCGAGGACGGCTCCATCAATGCGCTGCCACTCGACCGCGATGAAGGCCGCGTTCGCATCCGTGGCGATCTGGACGCAGTGACCGGCGAGCGGTTGATCACCGCGATCGACGCGTTGTCGGAGCCGCGACCTCAACCCGACGGAAGTCCAGGTCCTCGCTCGCCGGAACGGATACGGGCCGATGCGCTCGAGGTACTGATCATATTGGCCGGGCATGGCGAGGGGCTCGGCAGCGGCCCGGCGGCTTCCGGGGGCGGCACGGTCACGGAGATCATGCCGTTGACGGTGCCGCCCGTGCAGATCACGCTCGCCATTCCTGCTGCGACACCGGAGCTTTCCGCCCTGCGGTTCCTCGGCGCAGTCACGGAGTCGACGGCACGCCGACTGTCGTGTGACGCGAGCGTGTCGGTGATGATCGTCGACGGAGAGGAGGTCCCGCTCGCGGTCGGAAAAGAGCGTCGGCTCTTCACTCGGGCGCAGCGTCGGGCACTGAACCACCGCGACAAGGGATGTGTGAAATGCAATGCGCCGGCGTCGTGGGCGCATGCGCACCACATCGTGCACTGGGCTGACGGTGGCGACACCGACGTCGGCAACGGAGCGCTGTTATGCCCACGATGCCACGACGACGTGCACCACCGCGGGTGGGAGATCTATCTCGGTAGCGACAAGCACCCGTGGCTTGTCCCGTCTGTCGCTGTCGATCCGAGGCGCACGCCGGTGCCGTCGTATCACCGGCGGACACTGACGCTCGGTGAACTGCCGGCGGCCGCGTGAGTGCCCGAAGCTGCCTCGTCGGGCCAGGGCCCCTCGACCCCGCCCGACGAGGCGTACCCGCCCGCGGCGCTCAGTCGGCGGGGGTCACCCGCCCTGGGTACGTTGCGGTCCTCGCGGCGTGGACGGGGCAGTAGTGCATGGACTTCCCACGTTCGGATTCCGGGGGCAGGTTGCGTGCAGGCGTTTCGACCAGCGGGGCGTCGACCGGGACGCGACCATTGACCCTGTCCCACGCGTCCCGTCCGCGCGGATGCCGCCAGATTCGTTTGGGCATCAACCGATGAAAGACGAGGTTGTAGCCCTTGCCGAGGATGCGGAACAGCTTCTCGTCGCGATCGCTCCAGGGGAGTCCCATCATCTCGCGGATCGCCTCGTCGTAGAAGCCGGTGGTGAGCCAGATGAAGTTGCGTGCCACCACAGGCGCAATCACCGTGCGCCAGAGGCGGTCGGGCACAAAGGACAGGGCCGGCGGGGCAGGTAGCGTCGAGATGTCGAGGACGGTCCGAACCGACTCGTGATCACGTAAGACGTTGCGACACATGTTGTCCCAGTATTCAAGGAAGTCTTCGTACGTCTCGGGCACCGGGCGCATGCTCACTCCGTACATGGCGTACCAGTTCTTGGATTCCTCGAATAGCTGGCGCTTCTGGTCTTCGGAGAGCCAGGGCCCGAACCGTTCGCACAGTCGTACGTTTCCGTACCAGAACGTCGCATGTGCCCAGTAGAAGACGTCAGGGTCGAGCGCGTGGTATCGGGATCCGTCCGGCATCGTGCCCTTGATCTGACGATGGTAATCGCGGACCTCTTTGCCGGTCTCGAAGCCGAAGTACTCGTCATAGACGACGCCGCCGATGGGGTACAGCGACCGCATCAACCGCTGCCATCGTTCGCCGAAGAAGTCGGAGTGGTCCCACACGGCCTGGCCGAGTTTGGGATGCATGTTCTGCATCGACCCCGCCCACAATCCCTGGATCATTCCGGTCCACGTTCCCCACACCTGCCAGGTCAGGGAGTCGGGCCCGAGGGGCGGATACTCCTGTTGCTGGGGCTGTGTTCGTGCTGTGGCATCGCCGTCGTCTGCAGGCTGGGCAGAAGTGCGTGCGGTGTCGACGTCGACCTGGCCAGCGGTGGCGCGAGGAGCGGAGGGACTGTCTGTGACGTGCGTCATGAGACTAAACCCTAGGTTCGTCTCACCAGGCGTGTCAATGACACCTCTGGGTCGTCAGGCGCTTCGGAAGCGAACCCGGCTGCCTGCGACGAGCTGAGTGGCCGACGACTGTGCAGGTGCCGACAGCACGGCAACGACGGGATACCCGCCGGTCACGGGGTGGTCCGCGAGAAAGATCACCGGTTCTCCTGCCGGTGGCACCTGGACTGAACCGTGGGCGACACCTTCGGAAAGGAGTTCGGGAAGGTCCTCGCGATGTCGGAGTGTCGGCGCGACCTCGTCGGCGGGGCGTCGAAGCCGTACGCCTACCCGATTGCTCGCCGGGGTCACCTCCCACACCCCGGCACACAGGTCGTCGGGAGCGCTGAGGCGAGTGGCGCGGGGTCCCGGATACGTGTCGAGTTCGATGACGGAGCGTCGGCGATTGTCGGTGGGCGCCACCAGTGTGGCGGGCCACGACCCGAACTCGTTGTCCAGGTCGAGCACATCGCCTGGCGACAGCGGGTCGGGTCCTATCCCCGACAGTGTGTCCGTGGAGCACGAACCCAATGTCGGATCAGCGGCGATTCCACCTCGCAGCGCGACGTAGTTGCGGCATCCCTGTAGTGGGGTGCCCAGCGCGACATTCGATCCCGCGTCCGCCACCACGGCGACATTCACACCTACTGCGACACCGTTGACGGTGACGTCGGTGAGGGCGCCCGTGATGGCGATCAGAGTGTCTGCGTCGCAACGGAAAACGAGGCCGCCGAGTGTCGACTCGATCGTCGGTGCGCCCTCGGTGTTACCGACGAGTCTGTTGGCGAGTGTCATCGCCGAACGGTCTGCGGCACCCGACCGCGGAACACCGAGATGCTGGTAACCCGGACGGCCGAGATCCTGGATTGTCGACAACGGGCCCGGTGCCACGATCGTGACGGCTGTCATCGGCGCTCCTCGGTGTCGTCGGTGTCGTCGGTGTGCGAAGACCCGTCCACCTCCGCGTCGGTGAAGTGCACAACGGTCCCGGGTGCGAGAAGTGCCGGAGGATCCGCGGAGTCATTCCAGAGCTCGACGTCGGTGTGTCCCAACAGGTTCCATCCTCCGGGACTGTCGCGGGGATAGATCGCACTGTAGCCGGCCGCGATCGCGACCGACCCTGTCGGCACCCGTGTCCTGGCATGGGGGCGTCGCGCAACGGACAGCAGGGGACTGGCGGTGTCGTCGGCGGGCACGAGATAACCGAAACCCGGCGCGAATCCCATGAATTCGACGCGCCAGCGCATCCCGCGGTGTGCTGCGATCACGTCGTCGACGCTCAGGCCGAGTGCTGTGGCGACGTCGTCGAGGTCTTCGCCGTCGTAATGCACCGCTATTTCGACATGGCGTGCGGCGCCGTCGTCGAGGATTGGTCGACCTGCTGTTGCTCGTAGGATGCGATGGATTCCGAGTACGTCGACGCCACCACCGGCACTGCCCTGCACCAGAATTGACGTCGCACTCGGAACCAGGTCCTCGGTGCCGGCCAGAAGTCCGTCGCTCACGGCGCCGCGCAGCGTGACGGTCGCCACGAGCGCGGTATGAGCGGGGTCGGCCTCGTCGGTGAAATCGAGAAGCACCGCATCGGGGCCCGCGGGTAACTCCTGCATAGCGATCGAATCTACCGCCGTCGACGAGCTGCGGATGGCAGACTGGGCGCGTGACACGCATGGGATCGGCCCGATGAGAGAGATCGTCGTCTGTGGTGAGGCACTTGTCGACGTCGTCTCGACGACCGCTCCCGGAGCGGATCCCTCACGTCTTCCGCCGCTGCAGCCAGCACTGGGCGGCGGACCCTTCAACGTTGCGATCACCCTCGGCAGGCTCGGCAGCGCTGTCTCCTTCTGCTCTGCGGTCTCCACCGACACCTACGGTGACGCGATCATGGCCGCTCTTGCCGCAGGCGGAGTCGGCACGACCCTGGTCCAACGTCGTGCCGAACCGACGTCGCTCGCACTGGCGACGATCGGCTCCGACGGGGCCGCACACTATTCGTTCTACGTCGAGGGCACCGCTGACCGGCTGGTGTCCGAACCCGGCGACTTCGCGTCGACGGTTTCCGCCGTCTGCTTCGGAACGCTGTCGATGGTCCTCGAACCGGGGGCGAGTGTGTACGAGCGGGTGATGCGCAGAGCTCACGACGCCGGACGACTCATCGCGCTGGATCCCAATATCCGTTCGGCCGTCATCGACGATCCTGACTTCTACCGCAGGCGGTTCCTCGACTGGATACCCATGATCGATGTCCTCAAACTGTCCGACGAGGACGTCGACTGGCTCGGCGCAGGCGCAGACGGGTCATCGGTCGACGACTGGCTGCACGAGGGTGCCGGGGTCGTCGTGATCACACACGGTGGTGACGGAATCTCGGTGCGCACAAGTGAATTCAGCATACTGGCCCAAGCTCCTGTGACCGATGTGGTCGACACGATCGGAGCCGGTGACAGTGTCCTCGGCGGTCTGCTCCACTTCTTCGACGACTCGGGAGCCCTGACCGCATCGGCTATTCGCTCACAGGACGCCGACTTTTGGACCCGTGCCGCCGAGTACGCCGCACGGGTGGCTGCGGTGACGGTGTCGCGTCCCGGTGCCGACCCGCCGTGGTCGAGCGAGTTAACCCGACCCTGACTTGATGCGCCTGTGCGCAGCCGGAAAGTCGCACCGACACCTCGCCACTCGTCTGCAAACGGTGGAACTCGCCCGCAGGTGGTGGACCATTTCGTCTGAATCTCAAAGCGGCCGGATCGGCCTGAAGTCGGGCGTTGAACTCACGCTTTCGCCTCGGCATCGGACCCTCCGTGGGCGCGCCTGTCGATAACCGACTACGTTTAGTAACGGAGAGTCCGACTCACAGTGCGTCACATGTACCTGTGGGTCTCATACCTGAGTAAAGGGGTTTTGGAGTGTCCGCTGAAACAGCTCCCGCCGACTCGGCACCGGATACCGCCTCGTCGACGTTCATCTACCCCGGTGGGCAGCTCGAGCTTCCCATTCTCAAGGCCACCGCGGGCAGTGATTCGGTTGCGTTGGGCAAGTTCCTCGCAGAAACGGATCTCACGACGTTCGACGGCGGCTTTGTCAACACCGCAGCCTGCAAGTCCGCGATCACCTACATCGACGGAGAAGCGGGAATCCTGCGCTACCGGGGTATCCCGATCGACCAGTTGGCGGAGAAGTCGACCTTCATCGAGGTCAGCTACCTGCTCATCTACGGCGAACTGCCGACACCGAGCCAGCTCGAGGAGTTCAACAACAAGATCCAGCGGCACACCCTGCTGCACGAGGATCTCAAGCGCTTCTTCGACGGCTTCCCGCGTAACGCGCATCCCATGCCCGTGCTGTCGAGCGCGGTCAATGCACTGAGCGCGTATTACCAGGACTCGCTCGATCCCAAGGATCCCGAGCAGGTCGAGCTGTCGACGATTCGTCTGCTGGCCAAGCTGCCGACGATCGCCGCATACGCATACAAGAAGTCGGCGGGGCAGCCCTTCCTGTACCCCGACAATTCGCTGTCATTGGTGGAGAACTTCCTGCGCATGACCTTCGGCTTCCCCGCGGAGCCCTACGTGGTCAACCCGGAGGTCGCCAAGGCCCTCGACATGCTGTTCATCCTGCACGCCGATCACGAGCAGAACTGCTCGACGTCGACGGTGCGCCTGGTCGGTTCGTCGCAGGCCAACCTGTTCACCTCGATCTCGGGTGGCATCAACGCACTGTGGGGACCGCTGCACGGCGGTGCCAACCAGGCCGTGCTCGAGATGCTCGAAGACATCAAGGCTTCCGGCGGCGACACCAAGGCGTTCATGACCAAGGTCAAGAACAAGGAAGACGGTGTGAAGCTCATGGGCTTCGGACACCGCGTCTACAAGAACTACGACCCGCGTGCCGCGATCGTGAAGAAGACTGCCGACACGATCCTCGAATCGCTCGGAGTCCAGGACGATCTGCTCGATATCGCCAAGGGACTCGAAGAAGTCGCCCTCAACGACGACTACTTCATCTCGCGCAAGCTCTACCCGAACGTCGACTTCTACACCGGCGTCATCTACCGGGCGATGGGCTTCCCGACCCGCATGTTCACGGTGCTCTTCGCACTCGGACGTCTGCCGGGCTGGATCGCTCACTGGCGTGAGATGAACACCGATCCCGCAACCAAGATCGGCCGCCCGCGTCAGCTCTACACCGGGTATCCCGAGCGCGACTACATCACGATGGGCGACCGCTGAGCTCGTCGCATCGACTTGACCGCCCGACGACTCAAAGGAGAGTCCCGTGACCAGCACCGAGAAGCCTGAAGTCGAGTTCCAGGAGGGCCCTGCGCCCACTGAGCTCGAGATCGCCGACATCATCGTCGGCGATGGCGAGGAGGCCAAGCCGAGCGACGTCGTCGACGTGCATTACGTGGGTGTCGACTTCGAGTCGGGTGAAGAGTTCGATTCGTCCTGGGACCGCGGCCAGTCGGCCAACTTCCCGCTCGATCGGCTCATCCCGGGCTGGCAGCAGGGCATTCCCGGGATGAAGGTCGGCGGCCGGCGTCGGCTGACCGTCCCGCCCGGATTGGCCTACGGCCCCGAGGGAGCCGGACACAGGCTGTCCGGCCGGACCCTGGTCTTCGTCATCGACCTTCTGGGTGTGGGTTAGATCGCCTCTCAACGCGACAATGCCGGTGCATCGGATTCCGATGCACCGGCGTTGTGCTGGTTGAGGCGAGATCTCCGCCTCAACGACCTGCCAGCACTCGGCGAGGCGATCGGTGACAACAAGCGCCAGGTGCTCGTGTGTTTCGTGCTCGACCCTCGCCTCGAAAAGTCATCGGGCGAACGACGTCTCGCTTTCCTCTACGATTCGCTGCGCGAGCTCGATGCCAAGCTCGACGGCAACCTCCTCGTCGTACGTGGACGGCCAGACGAGGAGATCCCGCGACTGGCCGCCGCTGTCGGTGCAGGCTCTGTGCACGTCAGCGAGGATTTCTCTCCGTTCGGTCGACGCCGCGACGCTGCAGTCACCGAGGCCTTGTCCGACGACGTCGAATGGCAACCCGTCGGCTCGCCCTATCTCGTCTCGCCCGGCAGGGTGACCAAGACCGACGGCACACCGTACAAGGTGTTCACACCGTTCTTCCGCGCCTGGGGCGACCACGGTTGGCGGTCGCCCGCGACAACGGGAGCGCCGTCGAATCTGCTGAATCCCAGCGACATTCGCCCGTCGGGCCGCATCAGGATTCCGGCCGCTCCCGTCCGCCTCGATCTTCCGGCGGGGGAAGACGCGGCACTCGAGCGCTGGCGTGCGTTCATCGACGACGACCTCTCGGGATACGACTCCGACCGCGACCGCCCCGACCTCGACGCGTCGAGCAGGATGTCGGCGTACCTGAAGTTCGGCAACATCCACCCGCGCACGATGGCCGACGATCTGGGCAAGTCGAAGTCGGCGCAGGCGTATCTGCGTGAGCTCGCATTCCGTGATTTCTACGCCGACGTGCTCTATCACTGGCCGAAGAGCTTGTGGCACAACTGGAATGATCAGTTCGACGACATCTCGCTCGACACCGGCAAAGCCGCCGAGAAGCGTTTCGATGCCTGGCGAGAGGGTCGAACCGGATTTCCGCTCGTCGACGCCGGGATGCGTCAACTGAGCGAAACCGGATTCATGCACAACCGGGTGCGCATGATCGCGGCGTCGTTTCTCGTCAAAGATCTTCACCTCCCGTGGTGGTGGGGTGCACGGCATTTCCTCGACCAGCTCACCGACGGCGACATGGCATCGAACCAGCACGGGTGGCAGTGGGCGGCAGGCACGGGAACCGATGCGGCACCGTACTTTCGAGTGTTCAACCCGGAAACTCAGGCCAAGAAGTTCGATCCGGACGGTGACTACATCCGACGCTGGATTCCCGAGTTCGGCACCGACGACTACCCGGACCCCATTGTCGATCACAAGGCCGAACGCGAAGAGGCACTCCGGCGTTTCGGCGAGATCTGAGACGTTGACACCTTCGGCGGCGCAAGGCGATCCCCGCTGACCAGCGAACCGGCGTTCTTCACACGTGCCAGTAGTGGAAGCATCTCGTATCCGGTGATGCCGTCGAGTGATCCGAGTACGTCGGTGACGAATTGGTACAGTCCGTCGGTATCCCGCACCATCACGCTCGCAGACAGGTTGGCCTGCCCCGTGACAGCGACCGCGAACGGAACATCGGGATGTGCTGCCAACGCTTCGCCCACGGCAGCCAGATGTCGGGGTTGGACCGTCAGCCAGATCGCGATGGCATCTCGCCCCATCGCTGCGGTGGCGAGGTCGACGTCGAAGTAGGCGATCCCCGAGAAGACGAGTTGTTCGACGCGTCGGGTCACCTTTCCGGGCGTCGACCCGACTGCTCGTGCGAGGTCGGTGTACGACGTTCGGCCGTCACGGCTCAGGACATCGATGATCGCGCGATCGGTGCGATCGATGGTCGTCGACGACGTCCCGTCCTCGGGTCCTCGTCGAATCCTTGTCGCGGCAAGCGCAGTGGCTTCCGGACGGGTCAGTGCATCGTGCCAGCCCTCCCAATCCGTGGGTGCGCCACCGACATACGTGTGCAACACGACCGCGGGCCGCACATCGAGGACAGGTGCTGCCTTGGGGAGGGTGCGGGTCAGCAGTTCCATACCTTCGTAGGGTTCTGCCGCGCGCAGATTGAAGACAATCTCCCAGCCTGCCTCGTAGATCGAGACCCACGACACGTCGTCGCGCGCTGCGAGCGCCGTGGCGATCGCGTCGGCTCCCTCTGGTCGGCACCGCACCCGCACGAGCCACGTCGAGTTGCCTGTCGCGCGCGGATCGGTCGCCATGGTGACCCGCAGGAGTCCGTCGCGGCGTAGTCGCCGATAGCGACGGGCGATTGTCTGCTCCGCCACTCCGAGGACATCGGCGATCTCACGAAACGACGCTCGCGGAGACAGTTGTATCGCGCGAGCGATTCTCGTGTCCAGGCTGTCCAGAATGGAGGATTCCGGCGAAGCTGTGGCTCCCATATCCATGATCCTACGGAATCAGGGTGTCCCGGCGACTTACTGCCGAGTCGAGATCACACTTGGGTCACGCCGCTCGACGTGCGCTGACGCACGGATTTCGGGCTAACTTCTCGAAAGGGACTCACCTCATGGAACGTAAATGGTGGACGCTTGTCGTCGTCTGCGCGGCGACCTTCATGCTGCTGCTCGACGTTACGATCGTCGTCGTCGCTCTTCCTGACATCAAGACAGCACTCGGTGCGAGCTTCAGCCAGTTGCAGTGGGTCACCGATGCCTACGCACTCGCGCTGGCGTCGTTGCTGCTGACGTCCGGGTCGATCGCCGACAAGTTCGGTAGACGGCGGATCTTCTCGATCGGACTGGTGATCTTCACACTCGGTTCGCTACTCTGCGGTGTCGCTCAGGACCCGGTCATGCTGATCGTCTCCCGCGCTCTGCAGGGCATCGGCGGCGCCGCGCTGTTCTCGACGTCGCTCGCACTGCTCGCGTCGACCTTCCACGGTCGGGAACGCGGCGTCGCGTTCGGTGCGTGGGGAGCGGTCACGGGCGTGTCGACCGCTCTCGGACCCATCCTCGGCGGTGTACTGACCACCGGGGTCAGTTGGCGCGCAATCTTTCTGGTCAACCTGCCCATCGGTATCGTCGCGCTGCTCATCACCTGGAAGATGGTCGACGAGTCGCGATCGCCCCACGCGCGACGGATCGACTGGCCGGGTGTCATCTCGTTCACTGCGGGCCTGGTCGCCCTGGTGTACGGCTTCACCGAAGCCGGACAGCGGTCGTGGAGCGACGGTGTCGTGGTCGGTTCGTTCATCGCCGCCGCGGTATTGCTGGTGGTGTTCGTCGTCATCGAGGTGCGGGCCGACGAGCCCATGTTCGACCTGTCTCTCTTACGCATTCCGACCTTCACCGGTGGACTGATCGCCGCGTTCGCGATGAACGGCTCATTGTTCGCGATGCTGCTGTACGTGGTGCTCTACCTGCAGGACGGTCTGCAGTACTCGGCCTTGCAGACGGGTCTGCGTCTGCTCGTGATGTCGGGTTGCACCATGGTCAGTGCGACGCTCGCCGGACGTCTCTCGGAGAAGATGCCTGTGCGCTGGCTGATCGGCCCCGGTCTGATCATCGTCGGCGTCGGCCTGTTCGTGATGGCCGGACTCGACAAGGATTCGTCGTGGACGCATCTGATTCCAGGTCTGATCGTCGCGGGCATCGGAAGCGGTCTGGTCAACCCGCCACTGGCCGCAACCGCGGTCGGCGTCGTCGACGTCCATCGCTCCGGCATGGCGTCGGGGATCAACACGACCTTCCGGCAGATCGGCATCGCCGTCGGTATTGCGGTCTACGGCACGGCGTTCAGCTCGCAGCTGAGCTCCTCGATGCGCGAGAACCCCGCCGGCGGCACACGCGCCGCCTACGCCGAAGCCCTCAACACGCTGTTCTGGATCAGCGGCGCGGTCGCACTGCTCGGAGGTGTGGCCGCACTCCTGCTGATCCGCAGCCGTGACTTCGTGCCGCACGGCCCGGCACCGACCCCCGACGCCCGAGGTGACTCGTCGAGCGAGGGCGCGAGTGCCCCGGCCGTCGCGTGAGGTTTCGTGTGGTCGGTGTGTCGTCCGGGCTGCTGGGCGTCTCCGCCGCGTGCGGGTGCAAGTCGGGGAAAGGTGGGTCCGCGCGGCCAAAAGTCGGGGAAGGGTGCACCCCGGCTGCGAAAAGTAGGGGAAACATTCTTTCCGCGCGTTCCTGACTCTTCCCCGTGTTGTTTTGCGGGAAAGAGTCAGATTCTGGGGGAAGGATTCTTTCCGCGGGTTTCGCGCCGGTTCCGCGATGTGTCGACGCTCTTCCGCAGATTTTGAGGCCGACTCCGCGACCTGGCGACGCTCTTCCGCAGACTTTGGCCCGACGCCGCGAGCTGCGACGCTCTTCCGCGGGTTTTGGCACCAGACCTCAGGCCCCGCAGTACTTTTCCCCGACTTCCCGCATCGGCTCCTGCCTCGCAGTACTATTCCTCGCCCCACCTACGCTGGCTCCGCGACCCGCGGCACTCTTCCGCGAGTTTGTTCCTAGGGGAGGAGTCAGCTCTGCCCGAAAAATATAGGGGCGGATCGTTTCCGTGGGTTTCTGGCTCTTCTCCGTGTTGTTTCTCGGGGAAGGGCCAGATTCTCGGGGAAAGGTTCTTTCCGCGGGTTTTCGCAGCCGGTTCCGCGACCTGGCCACGTTCTTCCGCGGGTTTCGGCGCCGCCCGACGACTTGGCGACGCTCTTCCGCGGGTTTCGCAGCCGGTTCCGCGACCTGGCGACACTCTTCCGTGGGTTTCGGCGCCAGGCTCAGAGCTCCGGGCCGCGCCCAGACCTGTCCCGCGCGGAGACCCGCCCCGCGCCGGGAGCAGGTGCGGCCCCGCCGGGAGCAGGTCCGGCCCCGCCGGCCCCGCCCCTACCGCGCCATCGACAGCACCTCGGACCACTTGACGCGGCTGCCGGTGCGCAGGATCGATTGCTGGTAGATGCGCGCAGCAAACCAGGTCGCGGCGGCGCAGGCCAACAGCATCAGGATCAGGGTGATGACGATCTGCATGGCGTTGGTGTCGCCGGTGGCGATACGGATCGGCATCAGCACCGCCGAAAACGGGGGAATCCACGTCAGGACCTCGATGAACGTCGACTGCAATGATTGCACCCCGAAGATGCCCGCGTACATCACCGCCATCGAGAGCACGGTGAGCGGCATGATCGTCGAACCCAGTTCTTCCTGACGCGAGACCAGCGCTCCTGCAGCGGCATACAGAGTTGCGAAGAACAGGTAGCCGAGCAGGAACCACACCAGGACCGCGAGGAACATCCAGACGGCGGTGCCTGCGATTGTCAGCATCCCGGTGGCCAGGCCTGCGATCAGAGCGGTCAGGCCGAGGATCACCACCTGGCCCAGCGCGACCGCACCGATCCCGAGGATCTTGCCCCACATCAGGTGCAGCGGTTTGACCGTCGCGAGTAGGAGTTCGACGATCCGCGACGTCTTCTCCTCGACGACGCCCACGGCTATCATGTTGCCGCCCAACATGATGGCCGTGACAAGCAAAATGGCACCGACAAGCGCGATCACGATGCGCTGAGTCTTGTCGGGCTTGTCGGGGGTTGTCTGAACACTGGTAATGGTCGGGGTCGGCAGCGATGCCGCGTCGACACCACGCGCCGCGAGGCCTTGCGACAATTCGTGCTGCTGGATCGAACCGCGCAATACACCCGACATCGTGTCGGACAGTCCGGTCTTGCTGACGATGTCGTACGACTCGCCGGAACCGCGCACCACGGCCGCATCGAGATCACCGGATTCGACGCCGCTACGCGCCTGCGACAACGCATCCGGGCCGGAATCGATCGATACGACGGTGATCGGCGTGCCACTGGCGTCGCCCAGTTGTGTGATCGTCGTCGACAGTGAGCTGTCGCCCGCGAGGCCCACGCGTTCCGGGTCTGTGCCGCCACCGGAGATCGCTTTCCAGATGATCAATCCGACGACGATCACCAGCATCAGGGCCACAGTGCTCAGAATGAATGACCTTGTCTTGGCGCGCGTAACTATTTCGCGTTGTGCCACAAGGCGAATGGACTGCATGGCGCTCGCACCGTGCACGGCCGTGGCGTGGTTGGGGTCGTGGGAGGTCATGCCGTCACCACCTCTCGGAACAGTTCGGTCAGGTTGGGGGTGGTTCGGGCGAATCGGTGTACCGGGCCGTTGGCCAACGCGCGGTCGAGTACCGTCTGGTCGTCGAGCGCAGCAGGATCGACGCGCAGCCGGGCACCGTTCGGTTGATAGTCGGCCTCCAGCACCCCTGGACAGTCGTCTGCCCAGCGGGTCGTCGACTGCGGACCGTCGACCTCGAGGATCACCCCCGCCCGCGTACGCAGA
The DNA here is from genome assembly GCF_000332975.1 of Gordonia aichiensis NBRC 108223. Lineage (GTDB taxonomy): Bacteria > Actinomycetota > Actinomycetes > Mycobacteriales > Mycobacteriaceae > Gordonia > Gordonia aichiensis. The sequence continues at coordinate 100,827 of NZ_BANR01000007.1, forward strand.
TCGTCAACAGCGCCCAGCGCAAGCATCTTTCCCTTCACGACGATCCCGACGCGATCACACAGCCGCTGCACCAGATCGAGCTGATGTGAGGAGAAGATCACCGGGATGCCCTCGGCTGCTTTTTCTTTCAACACATCACTCATCACATCGACCGCCACCGGGTCGAGTCCGGAGAACGGTTCGTCGAGCACGAGTACGTCCGGATCGTGGACGAGTGCCGCGGCGAGTTGCACACGTTGCTGATTGCCGAGCGAGAGGTCGGCGACATTGTCGTCGTAACGTTCGTCGACGCCGAGTCGCTGGGTCCAGCGTCGTGCACTCTCGCCTGCCTGGTCGGCGCTCATTCCGTGCAGGCGCGCGAGAAAGACGAGTTGTTCACCGACCTTCATCTTCGGATAGAGACCACGCTCCTCGGGCATGTATCCGATCCGACGCCGCGTGGTGAGGTCGATGGGAGCATCGCCGAGCGTCACCCGTCCCGAATCCGGTTCGAGCACACCGAGAATGATGCGCATCGTCGTCGACTTACCTGCCCCGTTGCTGCCGACGAAACCGAAGATCTCGCCGGGGGCGACGGCGAAGGTCATGTCGTCGAGTGCGACGACGTCGCCATAGCGTTTGGACAGTCCGTCAACCGTGAGCGCTCCTGCGTTCATGACGGGTTCCTTCCCTGGTTGGTGTGAAGTTCGGAATCGTGTCGAACGCCCGGATCAATGTGTGAGCCAAGGTCTCCATCGAGACCGACGCCGCTGCCGATTTCGAGGTCCTCCGGGTCGACGTCGGCCATCCACCATGCGGTCAGCATCGATGGAATGAACACCGCGCCGAGAACCAATGCGATGAGCAGCATTCCGGTTCCGTAGACGTACTGGCCGCGCACCTCGTCGAATCCGCCGAGCGTGACGAGGATGATGTACGGGATGAACATCAGCGTGAACAAGGCGAAGTAGGCGATGGAACGTGCCGAATTCCGTTGCGCCAACTGAATTTCATCGAGCGCCGACACCGGGGCGTCGCCGACCGAGCCGGTGACGATCCGCAGTAGTCGCTGACAGGCCAGCGCGCCGAGTATCCCCACGCCCAGCGGGATGATGAACCACTGGCGTGAGAAGAACGCGATGACCGCACCGACCAGCACGAGGAACGCGCAGATGGCCTGCACGACGACGAGGCGCCGATAGACGGTACGTCTGCGCCAGCCCACGAGCTTGTGCGCGTGCCGTTCGATGAACTGACGGTGCCGCTCACCGCGCCATTCGTCGTAGCGTAGCCACAGCGCGGGTTTGGCGTCGTCGGGGATCGCGGAGTTGGGGTCGTGCATGGGTCAGACCTCCGTGGACGAGTGGGGAGTGGACGGATCTGCACTCGATGGTTCGGCGCCGGCCGGACCATGATTGGTCGGGACCGCATCCTCACGCGGTCGTTCTGCGGGTCGGCCGTACAACTCCGCCGACATGGCGCCGAACTCGGTCCGGCTGAACACCGCCTCAACCGGCAGATTGAACACATCGCAGATGCGAAACGCGAGGTCGAGGCTGGGATAGTTGTCGCCGCGCTCGAGCGCACCGACCGACTGGACGTTGATCCCGACCAGCCCGGCCAGGTCGGCGCGAGACATCCTCCGCTCGGCGCGCAGCACACCGATCCGGTTGTAGATGGGGAGCTTTTCTCCCCGCCGCACTGGACTCACACGACATAGTGTTGTGAAAACACAACACTATGTCAAGGCTGGGAGCATCGCACGGACTCAAGTGAGTCGAGAGAATCGCCTGCGGACTACCGGCCGCACCTCTCTACCCGGCCGCACCCCTCTACCCGGCCGCGCACATCAGCCGGCGGCGAGGATGTCGGCGACGTTGCGCGCGGCCTCGCGGCCGGCCCGATTGGCACCGATGGTCGACGCCGATGGCCCATAGCCGATCAATTGGATACGCGGATCGTCGGCCACGGTGGTCGCGAGACGACCGGTCATCACGATCCCGCCGCCCGGTCCCCGCAGATGCAACGGTGAGAGATGGTCGAGTGCGCTGCGAAATCCCGTGTTCCAGAAAATGACGTCGACGTCGAGGTGCTCACCCGCGGACACCTCCGCGCCAGTCGACCCGCCCCCACAGTCCCAGCAGACCCCGGTCTCGGTGATGCGTGTGAACATCGGTCGCCACTCGTCGAGAATGCCGTCGCGCTGCGCGGCTTCGATCGCCGGTGTCAGTGCGAGTCCGGTCACCGACACCACCGACGTCGGCGGAAGACCCGCTCGCACCCGACGTTCCACGCGCGCAACGGCTTCGCGACCCAACTCGGGAGAGAACGGGTGGGGGTCGAAGTGCGGCCTGGTACGTGAACACCAGAACGTCGAACGCCGGGAGCTTGTCGAGCAATCTCGATCAGCAGCCCGACCGCCGAGATCCCGGCGCCCACTACCAGTACGCGTTGACCGGCGAACTCCTCGGGACCCGTGTAGTCGTGGGTGTGTAGTTGCTTGCCGCGAAACGTCTCGGCACCCGGGATGTGCGGGATGAACGGTCGCTCCCATGTTCCCGTCGCGTTGATGAGTGTGCGTGCGGTGATCACCTGTCCGCGCAGGCGACCACCCAGGGTGGCCCGGAACACGTCCCCCTCACGCTCGACGGATCGCACGTCGACCGGGCGACGCACCCGCAGGCCGAACTTCTGCTCATACCGTGCGAAGTACTCGGGAACCACCGTCGACGCGGGAAACTCGTCGCGATCGACGCCGACGGCCTCATTGAGTCCGTAGCCGGGGAGGTCGTGCACGCGGTTGGTGCCCGACAGCGTCAGTGTCGGCCACCGGAACTGCCACGCACCGCCGGGACCGGGCGAGTGATCGAGAAGTTGGTACCGGTTCTCGAGGCCGAACCGCTGCAGGAAGTACGCCGCCGACAACCCCGCTTGTCCGCCGCCGATGACCAGTACGTCGGAGTGTCGATCCGGAACCAGATCGGCGTCGACAACCGTGCCATGCGATGCAGCGCTCACCTCAATGACCGTACTTGGGTCCGGTCGGGGCCTCGGGCTGCCACCACAACCGTGACGTCAACATCCGGCCCAACTCCACCGCGCCGCGCTGGTCGTGGGTACGCTTCGCCCATGATCCACTCGCATGCAGAAGGTTCGGTGACGACGATCGAGCTCGATCGTCCGGACAAGCGCAACGCACTCGACGAGGACATGGTGGACGGCCTGGCCACGGCGTTCGCAGACGCCGTCGACGCGGGCACCAGGGCCATCGTGGTGACCGGTCGTGGCAGCGTGTTCAGCGCGGGCGCCGATCTCTCGGGTCCGGTGTATGACCCCGCTTTCCTCGAAAAGCTCATCGCCACACTGCGTCGGATCGAGTCGGTTCCCGTACCCGTGATCGCCGCCCTCAACGGTTCGGCACTCGGCGCGGGACTGCAACTGGCCATGGCAGCCGATCTACGAGTGATGGCACCCGACGCCCTTGCGGGTATCCCGGCTGCGAAATTGGGTGTGGCCGTAGATGAATGGACCATCCGACGTCTTGTTTCGCTCGTCGGTGCCGGCCAGGCCCGGGGCATGCTCATCGGATGCGATCCGTTGTCGGCCGACCGTGCACATGCACTAGGGTTCGCCAACCGGATCGGCGACCTCACCGATGCGCAGCACTGGGCGTCGACCATCGCCGAACTCGCGCCACTGACACTGCAGCACTACAAACTGGTGCTCAACGGTGACGGCGCACGTGACGAAGCGCCTGCCGAACGGCAGGCCGCGATGCGTCGAGCCTGGGAGAGCGACGACCTCGCAGAAGGCCGCGCGGCGCGCTCCGAGAAGAGAAAGCCGAAATTCACGGGAAAGTAGATCGGACAACGGCTTTCGCCGAACGCAGCAACCTCCGCGGGGTGCACGGTGTCACACCGCGGAGGCCTCGTCCGTGTGATGTCTAGTTTTCCTGCGTGAAACATTCTGAGTAACTCACCGAAACATGACCTCCGTACGTTGGGCCGGTCTGTAACTCGGATCACGCAGGAGGGCCGATGGCCACCGATAAGCATCACGAACCCGTCGGCGAGGTCGCCGACGAGGTCGGCGAGATAGAGAACGCCGAACACAGCATCATCGCAACCGGTGCACAGGCCGCGGCCATGCGAGAAACTCTCGAGGACTACACCCTTCGCTTTGCGCCCCGCAGCTACCGCAAGTGGGGTCCAGGCGTCGTCGCCATCTCCGCGCTCGGTGGCATCGCCTACCTCGCCGACTTCGCGATCGGCGCCAACATCGGCATCGCCAACGGCACCGGAAACGCGCTGTGGGGCATTCTGTTCTTCGCCGTGGTCATCGTCGTCACCGGCTACCCGTTGGCCTTCTACGCGGCGCGATACAACATCGATCTCGACCTCATCACGCGCGGAAGCGGTTTCGGCTACTACGGCTCGGTGCTGACGAACGTCATCTTCGCATCGTTCACGTTCATCTTCTTCGCCCTCGAGGGTTCCATCATGGCCCAGGGTCTCGAGCTGGGGCTGCACATACCGTTGTGGATCGGCTATCTGGTCTCGTCGTTGTTGGTCATCCCGCTGGTCATTTACGGCATGAACACACTAGCCAAACTGCAGGTGTGGACCACCCCGCTGTGGCTGGTCATGATGGTGCTGCCGTTCATCTACCTGGTCATCAAGCATCCGTCGGCCATCGGCGACTTCTTCGCATTCAGCGGCGTCGATGGCGACGGCAATCCGGCGGGCAAGGGTGTCAGCTTCGCAGGCACCATGCTCGCCGCGGGTGTGTGTCTGTCACTGATCGCGCAGATCGCCGAGCAGGTCGACTACCTGCGCTTCATGCCGCCCCGTACCCCCGACAACAAGCGAAAGTGGTGGGCCGCAACGCTCATCGCCGGGCCTGGCTGGGTGTTCTTCGGTGCTCTCAAGCAGATCGTCGGTCTGTTCCTCGCCGTCTACCTGATCGGCATCAGCGTCGACAATGCGGGCATCGCGAACCAGCCTGTTCATCAGTTCGTCGAGATCTACCAGGACTTCCTGCCGCACTGGCTTGCCCTGACCCTCGCCGTCATCCTCGTGGTGATCAGCCAGGTGAAGATCAACGTGACCAACGCCTACTCGGGGTCACTGGCCTGGACCAACGCGTTCACCCGCGTCACCAAGACCTACCCCGGCCGCCTCGTCTTCCTGTTCTTCAACGTGATCATCGCGATCGTGCTGATGGAAGCCAACATGTTCAGCTTCCTCAACAACCTGCTGAACTTCTACGCCAACTGCGGTATTGCGTGGATTGCGGTCGTCGCCTCCGACATCGTGGTCAACAAGTACATCCTGGGCATCTCGCCCAAGCAGCCGGAGTTCCGACGCGGCATGATCTACAGCGTCAACCCTGTCGGGTTCGGTTCGCTCCTGATCTCGGCGGGTGCGTCGATCCTGGTGTACTTCCACGTATTCGGCGACGCCATTCAGCCGTACTCGCCGCTGGTGGCGCTGGTGCTCGCGATTGTCCTTCCCCCGATCTTCGCGGTGGCGACGAAGGGTAAGTACTACCTGCGTCGCGTCGACGACGGCATCGACATCCCGATGTACGACGAACACGGCAACCCCACCGACGAGAAACTGCTGTGCTGCGTCACCAACATCGAGTTCGAGCGTCCGGACATGATCGCCTCGGCGGTACCGGGACCGAACGGCGAGAAGCAGTACATCAGTTCGCTCGCGCTCTCCTGCGACAAGACCGGTGAGCACGTGCTGCCGGCTCAGGATGTGATGTCGATGACCACCGACATTCCGGCGGCGGGTACCGAGAACGCCACATCGTCGACGTCGGGCACGCCTGCAGAGGCTCCGAAGGAAGACGCGTAGAAACCACTGCGCCGCCGATCAACTCGACGTCGGGTCCGCTTCAGTGATGGAGCGGACCCGACGTCGTGTGTAGGGCCCTGGTCGAGGCGTCGTGACGCTCGGCGATCAGCTGCGCCGCGATCGACACGGCCACTTCTGCCGGGGTGTGCCCGCCGAGGTCGAGCCCCAGCGGCGAGCGCAGTCGATCCAGTTCCGCTGGGGCCATACCGGATTCGATGAGCCGCGCGTTGCGATCGGTGACCGTTCTCCGCGAGCCGAGTGCTCCGACGAAACCCGCACGGGAGTCGGCGAGCGCCACCCGCAGTGTGGGGACGTCGAACTTGGGATCGTGAGTCATCACGCACACCGCGGTGGTGGCGTCGACAGTGCCCGAACGGATCTCGGCCTCCAGGTAGCGGTGCGGCCAGTCGACGACCACCTCGTCCGCATCGGGAAAGCGTGCGCGCGTTGCGAATACCGGCCGAGCGTCGACGACCGTGACGCGGTAGCCCAGCGATCGGCCGATACTGCTGGTCGCCCGCACGAAGTCGTTGGCGCCCACCAGAATGAGCCTCGGGGGAGCGGCGAAGGTGTGCACGAAGGTCCGCGGTCGGGCGTCCCCGGAGATCGTCGGGTCGTCGCAGTCATCGACACCGATGATGCCGCTGCGACCCGACGCGAGGAGGTCGGCGACGTCGTGATCGAGCCGACGCCACCGAGTCGTCGGCGACGTCGTGATATGCCACTCGGGCGAGGATCCCAGCGTGGTCGCCCACGCCACTCGACGATCCGCGGCGAGGTGCCCCGCCAGTTCATCCAGGGCACGGCGACGATCGGCGGTGACCCGCTCGACGAACACCTCGAGGGTTCCGCCGCAGGTCAGGCCTATTTCGATACCGTCGGCATCGGCAATGCCGAAGTGTTCGACGACGGCTTCGCCACTGTCGAGCACGGTGGTGCAGGTGTGGACGAGGGCGGATTCGACACAGCCACCCGAGAGCGATCCGATGACCTCGCCGTCGGCGGTGACGGCCATCGCCGCCCCCACAGCGCGTGGCGTGGGACCGCTCGTGCCGATGATGCGGGCGATGGCCACCGGCCCGCGGGCGAGGCGGTCGATCACCACCGGCAGAACATCACGCATCGTCCCAGTGTCGGCGCGGTGGCTCGGTTGCGCCACTCGACCCGACGAGCTCAGCGCGAAGCGACGTGCGTCATGACATCACGCACCAGCGACTCGGCGATCGCACCGAGTGCGCTGTCGTCGGCAGTTGAGAGATAGACCAGGGTGATCGCGATGATGTTCGCGATGAACACGGGCGCGATCTGCTCGACGGGTGTGAGCCACGTGATCTGCGCTTGCTCTCCGGCAGCAGCTAATCCTTGCGCCGCAAGGCCATACAGATGCTCGTACATCTGCTTACCCGCGGGCTGCAACTCGGGATGATTGTGCGCATAGATGCCGAGAGAAATGGTGGCCTGTAGCCGTCCCGGGTCGGCCTTCAGCAGCATGTAGAACGCATCGAGTTGCTCGAACATCTTTGTGCGCATCGCCTCGACACCCACCGCCGACGACGATCCGCCGATCGGGAGCAGTGACTCCAGCATCAGCGAAACATCCTCGGGTACAGCCTTTTCCATGACCGCCCAGAGCAGTGCGGTACGGCTTTCGAATGCGTAGTGGAAACTCGCGAGCGGCATCCCGGCATGCGCACAGATGCGTCTGGTGGTAGCGCCCTCCACGCCGTGATCGGCGATCACGCGATAGGCGGATTCGACAAGTGCTGTGCGTCTGTCGTCGACGGACATCCGAGCCAACGGACCGTTCACTCCCCAGTTGAAACGGATAGGTGACGGAATCCTATCAGTGCCCATGCCTTTCAGTGAACAATTGTCCGCCGAAACTGCTCCTGCCCATGTCATGGCGCTCATGTCGGTGCGAAGTGGAGGCGAGGCGATAGTGTGGCGGAATGGTCGCATGGAGTTCCCGCCGGACGCCGAATGCCCTTCGAGTCACCACTCTGCGTTGTACGGGGCCCCGCTCATGATCGGTCGTCTCGCCGAAGCAGGGGTTCGGGTCGCCGACTCCGCCACGGGTGCACTCTCGGCCGCCGGGCTACCCGCGGCCCGCGCGCTCGGTGCCGACCGAGACGCGATCCGACCCTACGTCGAGTCGTCGGAGTATCTCGTCGACGGCGCATTCGCCAATCCGGAACCATCGGCGTTCGGGGTCGGACCCGACTTTCAGGTGGCGCTCGACATGGCACGCGGCCCCGGGAGACCGAAGCGGCCGGTCCTCGTCACCGTGCCGCGCTTCGACGCCGCACCCGGCAGGCTCACCGTCACGTGGCTCGGGCACGCGTCGGCACTCGTCGAACTCGACGGCACCCGGATCCTCACCGATCCGGTGTTCAGCCAACGATGTTCTCCATGGCAGCAGGTGGGTCCCGCCCGTCTGCACCCCTGTCCGGTGACGGTAGCCGACCTTCCGCCGATCGACGTCGTTCTGCTCAGCCACGACCATTACGACCATCTGGACATGGACACCGTCGTCGCTCTGGCAGATGCGTCGCCCGCAGCGGTGTTCGTCGCGCCGGTGGGGGTTGCCGCGCACCTCGTCGGGTGGGGCATCGCCGCCGACCGCATCAGGCAGGCCGACATCTGGCAGAGCGTGTCGGTCTCCTGCGGGCCGTCGGCAACTGCAATCGACTTCTTCTGCGGACCGGCTCGACACTTCTCCGGACGCGGACTCACCCGCAACCTCACGCAGTGGGCCAGCTGGGCGGTCGTCGGTCCCGAGCATCGGTTCTTCTTCTCCGGCGACACGGGCTACAGCGAACGCTTCGAAGAACTCGGCGCCCGGCACGGGCCGTTCGACCTCACACTGATCGCCGTCGGCGCATACGACACCGCATGGCCGGAGGTTCACGTCGACCCGGCAGAAGCCGTCGCAGTGCACCGGATGGTCTCGGGTCACGCAGGTGCCGACTCGGTGTTCGTGCCCATCCACTGGGCGACGTTCAGCCTCGCTCGGCACTCGTGGGCCGATCCCATCACCCGTCTCCTACCCGCCGCAGAACGACACAACACGTCGGTCGTGGTGCCGCAACCGGGTGGCACCATCGATGTCGTGAAACGCGACGGCACCGGACTGCGTACACCTGACTGGTGGGAGAGGTCTGCGTGAGCGAGCAGAACACGACGGCACCCGAGCGCGGGCTCACCGCCGACGAGGTCGCCGCGCGGGTCGCCGACGGCAAGGTCAACGACATGCCCGACCGCTCCGGGCGTTCGGTCGGCGACATCATCCGGTCCAACGTCTTCACGCGGATCAACGCCATCCTGGGCGTGCTGTTCGCGATCGTGCTGTTCACCGGTTCACTCATCAACGGGCTCTTCGGTCTGCTGATCATCGCCAACAGCGGCATCGGCATCATTCAGGAGATCCGGGCCAAGAAGACCCTCGACAAACTCGCCATCGTCGGTCAGGCCAAACCGCGCGTACGACGCGATGGCGAGGTCTCCGAGATCCCGCCCAACGAGGTGGTCCTCGACGACATCATCGAGATCGGGGCAGGCGACCAGATCGTGGTCGACGGCGAGATCGTCGAGTCCTACGTGCTCGACGTCGACGAATCACTGCTGACCGGCGAGGCCGATCCCATCGACAAATCCGTCGGCGACAAGGTGCTCTCGGGGAGCTTTGCGGTATCGGGGGCCGGCGCCTACCGCGCGACCAAGGTCGGCGCCGACGCCTACGCGGCGCAGTTGGCGTCGGAGGCGTCGAAGTTCACGCTGGTCAAGTCCGAGCTGCGCTCGGGGATCAACCAGATCCTGCGGGTCATCACCTGGCTTCTCATTCCCGCCGGGTTGCTCACCATCGTCAACCAGCTGTTCATCAGCAACAACGGACTACGTGCGTCGCTGCTCGGCATGGTGGCGGCGCTCGTGCCGATGGTTCCCGAAGGACTCGTGCTGATGATGTCGATCGCGTTCGCGGTCGGTGTCATCAGGCTCGGCCAGCGCCAATGCCTGGTCAACGAACTGCCCGCAATCGAAGGACTGGCCCGCGTCAACATCGTGTGCGCCGACAAGACCGGCACCCTCACCGAGAACGGTATGCGCCTGTCCGAGCTGCGGACGATCGACGAGAACGGACACGTCGACGACGGCACGGCCCACGCGGAACGTCGAACCCAGGCCGAACAGGTGCTTGCGGCACTGGCGAAGAACGACCGCAGCCCCAACGCGAGCATGCAGGCCATCGGCGAGGCCTACGGCGACGCCCCCGAGTGGTCGACGTCGGCCGTCGAACCGTTCACCTCCGCCAAGAAGTGGAGCGGCATGTCGTTCGTGGATGCCGACGGCCACGACGCGGGCAACTGGGTTCTCGGTGCGCCCGACGTGCTGCTCGACGACGAGTCCGAACCCGCACGCGTCGCGAGCGAACTCGGTGAGCAAGGGTTACGCATCCTTCTCCTCGCGCGCATCGACGTTCCGGTCGACACCCAACCCGAAACAGGCTCTGCGACGCCGGGCCATCTGACACCGGTCGCGCTCGTCGTGCTCGAGCAGCGCGTACGGACCGACGCGCGCCCGACCCTCGACTACTTCGAAGAGCAGGACGTCTCGGTCAAGATCATCTCCGGTGACAACGCCCGCTCCGTCGGGGCCGTCGCGGAGTCTCTCGGCCTCGGCTCGCCCGACACCTCGGTCGACGCCCGCGAACTGCCGACCGAACCGAACCAGCTCGCGCACGCCGTCGAACAGGGTGTGACGTTCGGTCGGGTCAGGCCCGACCAGAAACGTGCCATGGTGCGCGCGCTGCAATCCGACGGCAACAACGTCGCGATGACCGGCGACGGTGTCAACGACGTCCTTGCCCTCAAGGACGCCGACATCGGAGTCGCGATGGGGTCGGGCAGTTCGGCTGCTCGGGCGGTGGCGCAGATCGTGTTGTTGGACAACAAGTTCGCCACTCTGCCGTACGTGGTGGGGGAGGGTCGGCGGGTCATCGGCAACATCGAGCGCGTCTCCAATCTGTTCCTCACCAAGACCGTCTACGCCGTGCTGCTCGCACTGTTCGTCGGCATCGCGGGACTCGGGGCGAAGTTGTTCGGCACACCGTCGATCAGCTACCCGTTCCAGCCGATCCACGTGACGATCACCGCGTGGTTCACCATCGGTATCCCCGCGTTCATCCTCTCGCTGGCACCCAACAACGAGCGCGCGCGTCCCGGTTTCGTGCGGCGTGTGCTCACGCAGGCGGTGCCGAACGGCATCATCGTCGGACTCTGTGCCTTCGTCACGTATCTGATCGTCAATCCCGGTGGTGAGGGCAACTCGCTCGGCGGCGACTCGGTGGAACTGTCGCCGCATCAGACAGAGGCCGCGACCGCAACGCTGATCACGTTGATCGCGATCGCCGTGTACGTCCTCGCTGTGGTCGCGCGCCCCTACACGTGGTGGAAGGTGCTGCTCATCGCGGCGTCGGCGGGCGCGTACGTGCTGATCTTCTCGTGGCCGTTCACCCAGCACATGTTCAAGCTCGACTCGTCGAATTGGCAGATGAACTCCGTGGCGTTCATCTCGGCGGCGGTCGGCATCGTCGCCGTCGAGATCATGTCGCGCATCGGGCCGCGCATCGTCGCGAAACAGGAGGCTGCCCGTACGGAAGCCGAGGAGGTCGCCGCGGCCGGCCTTGCGGGGTCATAGCCTCACCGCTTCGATGGTCCTAGACTCGACGGCACTGTGACGTGGCCGACCGGGCTGCGCGAACCCGACCCGCACAGCGATGACGCAGAGCGGTGACGAGGAGAAGACATGGATCTCAAAGGACTCGTGGACAAGGCCAAGGAAGCACTGCGGGGCAACCCGAGCCTGATCGACAAGGGCGGCGACGCCATCGACAAGGCGACCGGCGGCAAGTACGCCGACAAGGTCGACAAGGCCCAGGATGCGGCGCGCAAGGCCGTCGGCGTTGAGGGTGACAAGTCCGCGCAGCAGAACCCGGCCCCGCAGAACCAGAACCCCCAAAACCCGGCCCCCCAGAACCCGGCCCCACAGAACCCGGCGGAACAGAAGCCTGCGAACGAGCAGCAGCCCCCGGCCAACGGCTGAGCAGGTTCGAACCAGGTTGCGGTTGCGATCGGTCGTCACTACAGGTGACCGACCGCAACCGCAACTTCTGTCTCTGCGCCCGCTCTATTCGGCCCGGGGATGACGTCGGTAGGCCGACACCGTCGGATCGTCGGTGATCCAGTAGCGCCACGCGACGTCGGCGTTGCGTCGTACCCCCACCCGCGGACCTGAACTGATCGCGACCGGAGTCGGCGCTTGGCCGTCGATCTCACCGGGGGTGAGAAGTCGAACTCCTCGTGACCCGGCAGCGTCGAGGTCGACGCCGAGATCGGCCATCGTGATCCCGAGCGCCCGGGTCAGATTCCCGGGACCGCGAGCAAGTTTCGACGCCGCGATGTGTTCGCCGCGTCGGCGAATCGCGATGTCGAGGCCGTCGACGACCTCACCGGCACGAAGCAACACGGCCGACGCCTCGCCGTCGGGTCCGGTCACCACGTTGGCGCAGTGATGGCCGTGGATGCGGTACACGTACAGGCGCGATGGCGGTCCGTACATGATCTCGGAGCGGGGCGTTCGGACGTAGGCGTGCGACGCCGGATCGTGTGGGCCGGCGTAAGCCTCGACCTCGGTGATCCTGACGGTCACGTCGTGCCCGCGCAGAAATCGGCCCAGCAGGCAGCGGGCGGCGGTGGTGACGCTAGGCTGACGAACCATGGCTAAGACGAGCGGCTCCATCGAGGTCGATCTCTCCCCGGAAGATACCTGGTCGGCGGCATCGGATCTGAGTCGGTACTCGGAGTGGCTGATCCTGCACGACGCGTGGCGTTCGCCGTTGCCCGGCCCTGGTGAGCTCGCGACGGGCACCAAGGTCTCGTCCATTGTGAAGGTGAAGGGCACCCGCATCCGGTTCGACTGGGTCGTCGACACCTACGAACCGACGAGCCAGGTCCGACTCAAGGGCAACGGCAAGGGTGGGGTCAAAGCGAAACTGGATCTCGTCATCTCGCCCACGGAGACCGGCTCGTCAGTAGTCTTCACTGTTGATCTGGGTGGCCTGCCGCTGATCGGACCAGCATGCAAGGCAGCGGCAATGGCCGTCTCCGGCGATCTGACGAAGTCGTTGGCCACCTTCCGCGAGGTCTTCGCGTAGCGCACGCTCGACCGCAGGAGACTCCGGCGCGACAGCGTCGATGACACAGGGGGACGCACGACAATGGGGCGGCACTTTTCCGACTCCGATTCCGACGGGCAGGGTTTCGACGATTCGCGTCGCGACCGGGGCGAGGCGCGCCGCGATCCGGGCGCCCAACCCCCTCGTTCCCAGGCAGCGACGCCCCAGCCCCCTCGTCCCCAGCCTCCGCGTCCGCAGCCCCCTCGTCCCCAGCCTCCTCGCCCCCAGGCAGCGAGGCCGCCGGTAGCGCCCGACGCCTCGCAGGGGCAGCCGCTCCCGCCCCGTCGGCCGCCCACGCCGTCACAGCCCACGCCGTCACAGCCCGTGCCGCCTCGGTCACCCGCGCAATCTCGGTCCACTCGATCTCCGTCCAAGCAATCACAACCCTCGCCCTCTCAGCCCGCCTCCTCGGCAGGTCGGCCGGATACGGGTCGTCAAGCCGCGCAGTCCGACTCGGGTCGTCAGGCAGTCCAGCGCGGCAGCAGGTCCACGCGGAAGAGCGGGTCGGGCGACGGGTTCGGATTCGAGCATCGTGAGGTGCGCAGCGGTCGGCGTGGACTGTGGCTGTGGAGCGCGGTCGCGCTACTGGTGGTGGTCGCGATCGTCGGTGGCATCGCGATCTGGAAGTCGGGGATCGTCGGTGGCTGCGGCGATCGCACGGCGGTCAGTGTTGCCGCCGACCCCTCGATCAGGGATGCGGTCGCCGACGCGACGTCGAAGCTCTCGTCGGACTCCTGTTATGACTACACCGTCACTGCGGTGGCCGGGGCCGACGTCCCAGGCCTGCTCACCAGCGGCGACAAAGCTCCCGACCTGTGGGTTCCCGACTCCTCACAGCAGGCACGTCGAGTGATCGCCCAGGTCCGTCGCGACCTCGACACCGTGTCGCCGTCGATCGCCGCGACGCCGACGGTCGTGGCGGGCACCAAAATCGGTCACCTGTCGAACTGGGTTGAGGTGATGAAGCTCGACGGGCTGCGCGCGGGCAACCCGATCGACACCAGCACCGGAGACGCACCGATCGTCGGAGCGCTCGCCGAGGTCGACGCGGGCACACTCGGCAACGACGATCTGATCGACGCGATGACAGTCCTTGCGGTGCAGCAGAACAACGCGCGTCTTGCCAACGACAACGAGGGCACCCGACTCAACCTCGCGAACACGTCCACGACACCGGTCGTCACCACAGAGCAGCAACTCACGCTGTTCACCCGGACGCATCCCGGATCGAAACTCACGTCGTCGATCCCCGACGACGGCACAGTGATGCTCGACTATCCACTCGTCAACACCGCGCCGTCGTCGCGCGCGGAGACGGCAACAGCGGCGGGCAAAGAACTCGCCGATGCGATCACCGCCGGCGACGGCGCTTCGTCAGTCACCGATGCCGGATTCCGAAAGCCCGGTGACAACAAGGGTTTGACGGTGCTGCAACTCAAGGACCCGTCACAGGTCGACAAGGCACTGCGCCAGTGGCAGGTACTCGGCGTCCCGATTCGCACACTGGTCGTCGAGGACACGTCGGGGTCCATGGCCGAGAGGGACGGCGACGAGACGCGAGCTCAGTTGACGATCGACGCGTCACTGACAGGACTGAAACTGTTCCCCAACAACACCGAGATCGGTGGGTGGGCGTTCGGCGTCGACAAGGGCGGCCCGGGACAGGACTGGAAAGAACTCTCGCCGATTCGACGGCTCGACGCATCGGCTGCGGGCGGGGGAACCCACCGCGACGAACTCGCCGCCGCCGTGACGTCGGGTCTGGCACCGTCGGAACTCGGTGGCGGCACCGGCCTCTACGACACGACGCTGGCGGCGTTCAAGAAGGTTCAGGACAGCTACGATCCGAGCTATTCCAACAGCGTCATCATCCTCACCGATGGCCAGAACGAGGACCCGAACAGCATCAGCCTCCAGCAGTTGCTGTCGCGGCTCAAGCAGCTCGAGGACCCGGCGCGCCCCGTGCTGGTTCTGACCATCGGCATCTCCGACGACGCCGACACCGACTCGCTCAGGCAGATCGCCGACGCCACCGGGGGCACGTCCTACGTGGCGAAGACCGCCGGCGACATCAAGACCGTGTTCGTCGACGCCATTCGTGCACGCGTCGAGGCCGCCGGGCGCTGACCGATCAGGTGGCCGGCGACCAGTCGTCTGCGACGTCGTGGAGCACGTGCAGCGCTCGGTCGACGATCGGGGCATCGGCCGTCACCAGGCGCGCCGCGGCCAGGTCGACGGGATCGGGTTCGGGAGTCATCGGTAGGTAACGCACGCCCGCGACCCCGAGAGCCGCGGTCGGTTCGGGAACCACCGCGACCCCGAGACCTGCCGCGACGAGGGTGACGAGCGTCGACGTCTCCTGCACCTCGTGTCGGATCTGCGGTACGAAGCCTGCAGCGGCACACAGCGTGGCCAACTGGGTGTGCATCACCGAACGCCCCTGGCCTGCATGGGAGATGAAGTCGTCGTCGTGAAGATCGGCGAGCGCGACGTCGGGTCGGCCTGCCCGTTCGTGACTGTCGGGGAGGGCCACGAGCAGTCTGTCCCGGCGTACGGGGGTGACGATGACCTCGGGCGCGGTGATCGGCGGTCTCAGCAGCGCGAGATCGATGTCGCCCGCCAGGAGTGCCGCGATCTGAGCCGGCGCGAGCATCTCGCCGCGCACACTGACGTCGACGCCCGGTAGCTCCTCGCGCAGCGCACGCACGAAGCGGGGGAGTAGCGAGTAGGTGGCCGACCCCACGCAGCCGATCGCGAGTCGCCCCTGCCTGCCCTCGGCGATCCGCCGTGCGTGCGTGCCCGCGTGGTCGACGGCGTCAAGGATCGCCACCGTGCGTTCGAGGTACGCCTGCCCGGCTGCTGTCAGTTCCACCGTGCGGGTGGTGCGGACGAGGAGCGGAAAGCCGAGCTCGTTCTCGAGCTGTCGGATCTGCTGGGACAGCGGCGGCTGCGCGATGTGCAGGCGTTCGGCGGCACGCCCGAAGTGCAGCTCTTCGGCGACCGCACGGAAGTAGCGGAGGTGGCGAAGTTCCATCACCGCAGTGTACGGCGGATTGATACTGACCGAGTCTTAGTCGATCCCAAATGAATACTTCTCAATATCGCCGGGGGTTCTTAGGGTTGGTCGTATGAACGCTCCCACAGATGTCGTGATCTGCTCTCCGTTGCGCACCCCGGTCGGCCGGATGGGAGGCGCACTCGCGTCGCTGTCGGTTGCCGACCTCGCCACCGGGCTGCTGCGCGAACTGACGACGAGGACCGGTCTCGGCGAGGGTGACATCGACGACGTGATCCTGGGTCAGGGGTACTCCAACGGCGAAGCCCCGGCACTGGGCAGGATCGCCGCACTCGACGCCGGGTTGGGCGTGGGGGTGCCCGGGATGCAGGTCGACCGACGCTGTGGCTCGGGGTTGCAGGCGATACTCAATGGCGCCGCACAGGTTGCGACGGGAGGCGCGAGCCTGGTGGTCGCCGGCGGTGCGGAATCGATGTCGAACGTCGAGCACTACGCACTCGGCCTGCGGACCGGCATACGGGCAGGCGGCGTCGAACTGATGGACCGACTCGAACGTGGACGTCTGACCGCGGGTGGCGACTCGCATCCCGTGCCCGGCGGAATGATCGAGACCGCCGAGAACCTGCGTCGTGAGTACGGAATCGGGCGCGACGAACAGGACGAACTGGCGGTCCGGTCGCATCATCGCGCTGTGGCTGCGCAGCGCGAGGGACGATTCGACGACGAACTTGTCGCCGTGACGGTGCCGGGACGACGCGGCAAGCCCGACGTGACGGTCGATGCGGACGAGCATCCGCGTGCCGACGCCAGCGTGGAATCCCTTGCAGGCCTCCGTCCCATCCGTCAGCGGATCGACTCCGAGTCGACGGTCACGGCGGGTAACGCCTCCGGTCAGAATGACGGCGCAGCGATGTGTGTCGTCACCACGCGTGCCGAAGCGGAGCGTCGTGGCCTCGATCCGATGCTCACCCTGCGTTCGTGGGCCGTCACCGGATGTGCCCCGGAGACAATGGGAATCGGCCCCGTCGGCGCCACCGCGGCAGCGCTCGAGCGGGCCGATCTCACGCTCGACGACATCGACCTCATCGAACTGAATGAAGCATTCGCGGCCCAGGTGCTCGCGGTGCTCGCCGAGTGGAAGGTCGACGCCGAGGACGAGCGGCTCAACCCCAACGGCTCGGGTATCTCGCTGGGCCATCCGATCGGAGCCACCGGCGGTCGTATCCTGGCGACGGCCGCGCACGAGGCGCGGCGTCGTGACGCCCGGTACGTACTGGAGACCATGTGCATCGGTGGCGGACAGGGGATCGCCGCGATCTTCGAGGCAACCCGATGAGCGCCGTCGACGTCGCCACGCACCTCTCCGGCAGGCCCGGTGCGCCCGTGGTGGTCCTGTCGAACTCGCTGGGCTCGACGTATCGGATGTGGGACGCGCAACTCACGGCACTCGAGGAGCGATTTCAGGTGCTGCGCTACGACACTCGTGGTCACGGCGCGTCGCCGGTTCCTCCTGGCCCTTACACGATCGACGATCTCGCCGACGACCTTGTCTCCGCTCTCGATCGCCACGACATCGCATCGGCGCACGTCGTCGGACTGTCGCTGGGTGGGCTGACCGCGATGCGGGTGGCGATTCGCAACCCCGAGCGCGTCGACAACCTCGCACTCCTGTGCACCTCAGCGTGTTTCGCGCCCCCTGCACCATGGCTCGACCGGGCTGCGACCGTGCGGGCGGACGGGGTCGCGGCGATCGCCGACGCGATCATCGGTCGCTGGTTCACCGCGGACTACCTTGCCGACGAACGCAATATCGACACGGTCGCGTGGTACCGGGCGATGATCGCCGATACACCGGCAGAGGGGTACGCCGGGTGCTGTGAGGCATTGGCACGCGCAGACGTACGTGGCGATCTCAGCGCGATCAAGGCGTCGACTCTCGCGGTGGCCGGTGCCGACGACCCGGCGACGCCGCCCGACCGCCTCGCCGAGATCGTCGAGGCCGTGCCCGACTCGCGTCTCGAGGTTGTCGCGGACGCCGCACATCTCGCCAATGCGCAACAGCCACAACAGATCACCCCACTCCTCATCAAACACCTGGAGCACTCATGACCAGCACCACCAATCCGGCGCGGTACAGCAAGGTGGCCGATTCGGCCGCCGACGCTGTCGCCGACATCCCCGACGGTGCGAGCCTCGCAGTCGGCGGCTTCGGACTCTCGGGTATCCCCAAGTTCCTCATCGACGCGCTGCTCGCCCAGGGCGCGAGCGGACTGACCATCGTCTCCAACAATTGCGGTGTCGACGGCGCAGGCCTCGGTCTGCTGCTCGAAGCCCGTCGGATCGACAAGGTCATCGCGTCCTACATCGGCGAGAACAAGGAGTTCGGCCGCCAGTTCCTCGCCGGTGAGGTGACCGTCGAACTCACGCCTCAGGGCACGCTCGCCGAGCGAATGCGCGCAGGCGGCAGCGGTATCGGGGCGTTCTACACGCCCACAGGCGTGGGCACCCCCGTCGAAGAGGGTGGCCTACCGTGGCGCTACAACTCCGACGGATCGGTCGCGCTCGCATCAGAACCCAAGGAGGTACGCACCTTTCACGGCAAGCAGATGGTGCTCGAGGAGTCGATCATCACCGACTACGCACTCATCAGGGCCGCTGTCGTGGACACCGCGGGTAACTGCTGCTTCCACGCCGCCGCACGGAACTTCAACCCGCCGGCGGGGATGGCCGGGCGCGTCACGATCGTCGAGGCCGAACGCGTCGTCGAGGTGGGAGAACTCGATCCCGACGAGGTGCACCTCCCCGGGATCTTCGTGCAGCGCGTCGTCGAACTGACTCCGCAGCAGGCGCAGGACAAGGGAATCGAACACCGTACAACCCGCCCGCATCCCGCGGCGGTCGGCGCAGGAGAGATGGCATCATGAGCTGGACCAGGAACGAGATGGCCGCGCGCGCAGCACAAGAGCTGCGACCAGGCGACTACGTCAACCTCGGGATCGGACTGCCCACGCTGATTCCCGACCAGATGCCCGACGACTCGGGCATCACCCTGCACGCGGAGAACGGAATCCTCGGTGTCGGGCCGTTCCCCTACGACGAGGACGTCGATCCCGACCTCATCAACGCGGGCAAGCAGACCGTGTCGACACTGCCCGGCGCATCGTTCTTCGACTCGGCCACCAGCTTCGCGATGATTCGCGGTGGCCACGTCGACGTCGCCGTGCTCGGCGGGATGCAGGTCGCGATGAACGGCGACCTCGCGAACTGGATGGTCCCGGGAGCGATGGTGAAGGGAATCGGGGGCGCAATGGATCTCGTCAATGGCGCCGCCCAGGTGATCGTACTCATGGAGCACGTCACCAAGAAGGGCGCTCCGAAGCTCGTCGCCGACTGTTCACTACCGCTGACCGGACGTGCCGTGGTCAGTCGGATCATCACCGACCTCGGTGTATTCGACGTCGCGGGTGAGGGATTCGACGTCGTCGAGCTCGCGCCCGGCGTCGACTTCTCCGACGTCGAGGCCAAGACCGGCGCACCGCTGCGGGCGCGGACCACGGCGTAGGGCTTCGCCGCTGCCGAGTCCTACCGCCGGAGCGCGGCGAGCTCGGCGCGTGAGCGGATCCCGAGCTTCGCGTAGGTGCGGGTGAGGTGATACTGCACGGTCTTCGGCGAGATGTAGAGTTCTGCGGCCACTTCACGGTTCGACAAGCCTTGCGCGACCAGCGCCGCCACCGACTCCTCCTGTGGGGTGAGGACGACGTCGCTGCTCTCGGGCCGGGACGTGTGGAGGCCGCCTGCCTTCAACTCGCGGTCGCACCGCTCGACGTAGGTGGTCGCGTCGAGCGACGCGAAGATCTCCCGTGCGACCGCCATCACGGTGTCGGCTTCTCGGCGCTTGCCCGACCTGCGGAGGGTCTGGCCGTAGGCGAAGTGGATCCGCGCGGCGTCGTAACGCAGTGGGAGTCCGCTGATCAGTCCGAGTGCTTCCTCGAAAGCCACACGCGCGCCGTGGATGTCGCCGATCGTGCCCAGAAAGCGTCCTCTCGCGTAGCGCAGACGTGCCTGTGCCGGGCCGTGACCGCGTTGTGCCGCGCGCTCTTCGTGGGGAGTCAGCAGTGCGTCGGCGTCGTCGTGGCGACCGCTGAGCACGAGTGCGTTCGCGAGAACGTCCACCCACGGCCACCACCCTGGTTCGACGAGGGCGGGTGTGTGCTCGGCCAGATCCCGTAGTGGTTCGAGCGTTCGGATCACACCGGCGTAGTCGGCCCTCGCCTCGGCCAGGTGTGCCCTGGTCAGCATCTGGGGCACTCGGATCATCTCGTAGTCGCCGACGACCGATGCGGCCCCATTGAGGGCGGCGTCCGCCGACTGCCAGTCACCGCGGAGTGAGTGGATCTGTGCGGCAGTCCAATTGAGTAGTCCGGTGACGAGGTCTATCCCGCTCGTCTGTGCCAGATGCCTGCCCTCGTCGACGAAGCGGAGCGCGGCGTCCCACTCACCGGTCACAAAGTGTGTGCGCGCAAGCCAACTCAGTGACCACAGCGAGATGCGACTCGACCCGCCGAGTCCTGCCATCGAGACCGCGCTCTCCAGGAGACTGCGTGCGGCGACGACATCGCCGAGTCCCAGCCGCAGCCAACCACGCGCCATCGTCACGCGCTGGGCCTGCGCGCCGAAACGTACGCGCTGCGCCAGCGACTCGTATGTCGCACTTGCCACGTCCGGGCGACCGGACCAGGCGAGCCCGAGTCCGCGAATACACGCCGCCTCGATTCCCGCTGGCGAGGTGTCTCCGGCGAGTGCGATGGCTCGATCCGACCAGTCGACGAGTTCGGTTCCGCGGCAACGAACCAGGTCATGAAGTACCCAGCGCTGCGCGATCACGGCAGCGACCTCGGGGTCGCGCTCGGCGTTCACGATGCTCCACGCACGCTCCAGCCGAACCTGCGCCTCGGTGGAGCGTCCCCGCAAGATGGCCAGATAGGCGAGGGTTGCGTCGCGAAGCGGAGTCTCGCGCAAGATCTCCACGGACGGAACCAACGCACCTGCGGCCACGCAGTCGCCTGCGGCAAGGAGCGCATCGACCGACAGCGTGATGCGTTCGTCGTGCGTGATCGGGTCGGCGGTCAGCCGTCCGGCCTGTCGGTACAGTTCGGCAGCCTGAGCCCACGCGCCGTCGGCGCCGAGTGACTCCGCGGTCGCTGC
The DNA here is from genome assembly GCF_000332975.1 of Gordonia aichiensis NBRC 108223. GTDB lineage: Bacteria > Actinomycetota > Actinomycetes > Mycobacteriales > Mycobacteriaceae > Gordonia > Gordonia aichiensis. The sequence continues at coordinate 122,122 of NZ_BANR01000007.1, forward strand.
TACCTCGTCGGCGAGTGCGGCGTCAGTCGTGGGTGTGGCCGCTACAAGGTGTCGAAGCCGTTGGGCAACATCGGGAGTCAGTTCTGCTGCGCGTCGATGCAGGTCGGCTACCCGGCGTAGTCCCATCGTGTCGATCACCGCGGCACGGATCGTCGGTGTCACGGGCCGGGGTCGCGCATCGGCGGGGGTGAGTGCGAAGTCGGTGACGAGGAGGCCGCTCGAGAGGGCGCCGTCGATCGCCGCCAGTGCGTCCGGGCTGCCCGCCAATTCGACTGCCGTGCTTGTCGGTTCCGATTCGTCGAGGATGCAGACCGCCTCGATGAGACGTCGGACGTCCTCCCGACACCCGGCGAGGGCCTTGATGACGGCATCTCGAACGTGGCGTGGTGCGGGCAGTGCCGCGTTCGCGTGTGCCCACGTGGCAGCGGGCAGTTCATCGAAGAGAGCCACGACGTCACGGGGGTTGCCGCCCGTATGTGCGAGGAGTCGCTCAATGGCCGTGGGATGCATGGCGTAACCGCGGGCAGAACCCAGCTCCTCGACAGCGGCCCGGTCGATTCCGGTGAGTTGCAGCGTATCGGCGAGCAGCGCCTCGATCTCCGGAGTTCGTCGGGTCGCGCCGAGCACGATCAGGTGATCGGAATCGTCTGTCATCGCCCGGGCGAGCTCATCGGCGTCGAGACGATCGGCGTCGTCGACCACGCGCAGCGAGATGGCCTGCTGCTGGGCGTGTCGGACGGCATGGCGCAGCACTGTGCTCTTACCGATTCCGGTGGGCCCGGCAACGACGAGTACGCGTTGCCCCCGGGCGGGATCACCTCCGGCAGCATGGGCGAGGATCTCGGCGATCTCCCGATCACGGCCGACGCAACTGGCCTCGATGATCACCTCGCCCATCCTATTCGCTGCGGTGAGCGGTCGCGGCGGAACATCGATGTCTAGCCCTGGTCGCCGCCTGCGACCGGGAGCACCGTTCCGGTGATGTAGGACGCCTCGTCGGATGCGAGGAAGCAGATGGCGGCGACCTGCTCGTCGAGAGTGCCGTACCGCTTCATCAGCGACGACTCCTCGGTCTGTGCGATGTGGGCGTCGAACCACTGTTGTTCGACGTCGGTCTGCGGTGTCGGTGTGCCACGCGAGATCCGACGCGGGGGAGCCTGAGTTCCTCCTGGAGCTGTTGCCGCCACGCGTATTCCGTACTCGGCGTATTCCATCGCCAGCGATGCCGTGATCGCGTTGACCCCGCCCTTGGCCGCCGAGTAGGGGATGCGATGTATCCCCCGGGTGGCCGCGGAGGAGACGTTGACGATCACCCCGTGTCCTGCGGCGACCATGGGTGGCAACGCAGCCCGGCATGCGAACAACGTTGTCATGAGCGACCGATCGATCTCGGCACGGATCTCGGCGTCGTCGAACTCGGTGAATGGTTTGAAGTTGATGGCTCCGCCGACGTTGTTGATCAGGATGTCCACGCGCCCGAACGCGTCGATCGCGCTGTCGACGGCGGTGCGTGCGCCGTCGTAGGTCTCCATGTCGGCGACGGCCCCGGCCGCACGAATGCCGTCCTCTGCGAGAGAGTTCGCGACGTCGTGGACGAGTTCGGCGCGGTCGGCGCAGACCACCGCGCCACCTTCCGCCCCGATCCGGCGTGCGGTGTGCTCGCCGATGCCCTGCGCGGCGCCGGTTACGACCACCACCTTGCCCGCGAAGCGGCCCGGAGTGACGAATCGTGGCCGCCGACGGGTCAGTTCGTCGGCCATGGCACGACGCATCGTCTGCTTGGAGCGGTCGGCGTGCACGGCGATCAGACCGCGCGCTCTGTCGCGATCTCCCGAGGCGAACGCCTCGACGATGTCGAGATGGTCCTGCGCGCACAGCGGATGGCACCACGTGGCGTTGCGCAGCACCTCACCCATACGGCCCTTCACCCCGAGGGCCTGGTAGGCCGCGAGCAGATGCTCGTTACCGGTCTGCCCGAACAGGTAGTCGTGGAAGGCCGCGTTGGTTTCGGTGTATTCGACTGCGTCGACAAACTTCTCGCCCTCGACGTAGGGCACCGTTGCCTCGGCGAGGAGTCGGTAACCTGCGAGTTGCCGACTCGTCATCCTGCCGAATGTGAGCTCGAGCGCCCCCAGTTCCAGTGCTGCTCGCGCCTCGAACAGCGCGTCGGACTCGTGGATGCCTGGGTGTTCCTCACCGATTTCGTAGCCCTGGGTCGTCACGGTCGCCGGCGTAGGCGGCCCTGAAGCGGCTACCGGGGCCGGTTCGGCGTCGGTGGCCGTCACCCGTGGCGAGACCACGTCGGTGCTGTCGTCTCGCCGCGGGAAGACGGATTGTCCTGCGATCGAGCGGGAGTCGCCGGAGGCGAGCAGTGTGACGCCGTCGGGGTCGAGCGGTGTGGCGCCGCCGGAGGTGAGCGTCGGCAGTGTTGGCGATGCCTGCGCACCGGGCCAGACCTGTTGGCCTGCGACACGTCTGATCGCTCCGGCGTCGTCGACCGATGTGCCCTGCCCGGATAGGGCTGTCAGTTCGGTGGGTGCGAGCACCTCCTGCCCGGCGACGGCGCGAGCATCTGCGGCCTCGATGATCTCGTGCTCGCGCGCAGGCGTCAGGCGTAACGAGGAATCCATCGGCATGGAATCCGTTTCGCGGACAACCGGTTCCGCCGGGATGGTCGGCGCGGGCACGGCAAGTGCGAACTTCTCGTAGTAGAAGCCGACCGGTTCGATGCCCGCATCGGCGACGTGTGTGCGCACGGATTCGACCATCGGTGGTGGGCCGCACAGGTAGATGGCGACGTCGCCGTCGTAGAGGTGCTCCGGGCGGATGAGACTCATCACGTAACCGTTGTTGGTCGCGGTGGTCTTCGGGTCGGACACACAGTGATCCCAGGTGAACCCCGACAGTTCGCGCGCGTAGAACTCGATGTCGTCGAGGGCCACCAGATCGGTGTCGGTCGACACTCCGTAGATGAGGTGTACCTTGCGGGACGTGTTGTCGTCGAGCATCTTCCGGAGCATCGACAGGATCGGCGCCAATCCGGTTCCGCCTGCGAGAAGCAGAACCGGTCGTGCCGATTCGCGGAGGAAGAACGACCCGTGCGGGCCGGTGAAGGTGATCTCGTCGCCGCGTGTCGCTCGTTCGGTGAGGTAGTCCGACATCACACCGCCCGGCGTCAGCTTGATGAGGAAGACCAGCTGCTCGTCGTGCGGACCGTTGGCAAACGAGTAGGACCGACGCACCGTGGCGTCCGAGCCGCCGGTGTGTGTACTGTCGGGGGACTGTGTCCCCGGCACCGCGATGTTCACGTACTGGCCGGGCAGAAAGGCCAGATCCGCACGGTTGGGGATCGCGATGGTCAGGCGCATCGTCGACGACGAGAGCCGCTCCAGATCGACGATGGTGCCGGTGAACTCGCCGGCAGCGGTCTTGGCGATGTCGGAGGTCGCAGCTATCTGGAGCACCAGATCCGACTGGGGCTTCATACAGCACGGCAATGCGAACCCGTCCGCGCATTCCGATTCCGAGAGCGCGTCGTCGATGTAGGTGCCGCCGTCGTAGTCGCCGGACTCACAGAATGCCTTGCACGTTCCGCATGCACCGTCGCGGCAGTCGAGCGGGATGTTGATGCGCTGCCGGTACGAGGCGTCGGCCACCGTCTGATCCTCGCGGCAGGTGATGAATCGCGTGACCCCGTCCTCGAATGTCAGAGCCACCTGATGCGTCGGCCCCGCAGCGGCCGGCTCGGCGACGGTGTGTCCGGGGTGTGGGTGCCCGGGATGTGTGTGTCCGGGGTGAGTGTCATCGGTATCGCCTTCAGAAGTGGTAGACGTCCACCACGTGGTGGATGTAGTCGTTCTTGAGCACCACAGTCTTTCGGCGGATCAGTGGCGACTCTCCGGAGAAGTCGATGGTGTAGAACGAGGTTCCGTAGTACGGGTCGATCGTGTGATAGCGGAAATACATGGTGTGCCAATTGAATCGGACATCCACGAGGTCGCCGCGACGCTCGATGACCTCGACGTTGGTGATGTTGTGTGACGTCCGGGGCTCGGGAATCGAGGTGGCCGACGACCGTTCGGTCCGGATACGGAAGACGCGGTCCTCGAGACCGCCCTTGTTGGCGTAGTAGATGAGCGAGATCTCGCGCTGCGGATTCTCGACGAGTCGGTCATCGTCGTCCCATGCGGGCATCCAGTACTCGACGTCGTCGGCGTAGCAGTCGAGCCACTTCTCGAACTCGCGGTCGTCGAGGTAGCGGGCTTCGCGGTAGAGGAACTGCTCGATCATGTTCTGCGTGATGAGCTTGTCCGTGTCGGGGGTGAGGTCGGCGGCACTGATGTCGGCCGCCGACGTCGCTGATGTGGTCATGTCACAGTCCTTCTGGCTCGGTGGCGGTCGTTACTGCTGCGCAACGGAATGCGTGTCGTCGGCATCGTTGTCGATGGCCGCGCGCATGGTCTTTAGCCAGTACCCGTGCTGGATCGGGTACAAGCCCTCGTCCTCGTTCTTCACCCCGGCGGAGACGACCCCGGTCATGCCGAGGCTCTCGGCCACCGGGTCGGGTCCTGAAAGCCAATGCTGTGCACCACGACTCATGTCATTCCACGGTGCCGCGGTGGCGCGGAAGGTCAGTTGGCAGGATCGGAACTCCTCGAGGTCGTCGGGAGTGGCCATACCCGAGGCATTGAAGAAGTCCTCGTACTGGCGAATTCGATGCGCTCGGGCGTCGTCGCTCTCACCCTTCGGGGCGATGCAATAGATGGTGACCTCGGTCTTGTCCGGGGCGATTGGCCGGAAGTGCCGGATCTGGGTCGAGAACTGATCCATCAGATAGACATTCGGGTACAGGCACAGGTTGCGTGATCCCTTGACCATGAATTCGCCCTTGGCGTCGCCGAATTCGCGTTTGAGGTCGTCCATCTTGTCCCAGAGGGGCCGGTCCTGTGGGTTGGCCGCCCAGGTCCACAAGCACAGGTGGCCGTGCGGGAACGACCAGTAACCGCCACCGGATTTGCCCCAGCCGCCCGCATCGAGCGCCTTGGTGTCGTTCTTCGACTCCCCGGTGTTGCGGCGCGACGTGGTCGCGGCGTAGTTCCAGTGCGTGGCCGTCACGTGGTAGCCGTCTGCGCCGTTCTCCGCCTGCACCTTCCAGTTGCCGTCGTAGGTGTAGGTTGACGATCCCCGAAGCACCTCGAGGCCTTCGGGGGACTGGTCGACGAGCATGTCGATCACTGCTCGCGTGTCGCCGAGGTGCTCCGACAGTGGCAGAACGTCGTCGTTGAGGCTGCCGAAGAGAAAGCCGCGGTAACTCTCGAACCGGGCCACCGCGGTCAGATTGTGTGAGCCCTCGACGTCGAAGGTGTCCGGATAGCCCGCGCCGTCGGGGTCCTTGACCTTCAGCAGCGTGCCATCGTTGCGGAAGGTCCAGCCGTGGAACGGGCACGTCAGTGTCATCCGGTTGTCGGTTTTGCGTCGGCAGATCATCGCCCCACGGTGCGCGCACGCGTTGATGAGGCAGTGCAGTTCGCCGTCCTTGCTGCGGGTGATGACGACGGGTTGCCTTCCGATGTAGGTGGTGAAGTAGTCGCCCGGCCGTGCCACCTGACTCTCGTGCGCGAGGTAGATCCAGTTGCCCTCGAAGATGTGGCGCATCTCCAGCTCGAAGATCTCCTCGTCGGTGAAGATCCGGCGATTCGCGCGGTACACACCGGCATCGCGGTCGTCGACGATGGCGTCGGCGAGAATGCCGCGCACGTGGTCGTCGGTACTCGTCGTCGATGCCGGATGATCTGCGAGTGTCATCGTTGTCCTCCTGATGTGGGCTGTACGTCGACTCTCGCAGGACGTGCGCTCGGTCACACTAGGGCAATTGCCAGTCCTGACTCAGCGTCGTATTGATCGACAAAAGTGATCAATCAACCGAATCTGAGTCCTTGTCATGTATGTATTCGGCTTCTACCGTGGTGAGTGAACGTGGCAGTGATCACATCTGGATCGACACAGTGATGCGGACATCGCTCGCCATGCATCGCAGGTATCGGGTACGGAAGGAGCGTCGACGATGGAACTGCGTCACCTCCGCTACTTCGCGGCCGTCGCCGACACGTGCCACTTCGGACAGGCCGCGGCCTCGTTGCACGTTGCCCAACCCGCGCTGTCGTACGCGATCCGGCAACTCGAAGCCGAACTCGACGTCACACTGCTGACCAGGACGACCCGGCAGGTCTCGCTGACACCTGCCGGCGAGTATTTCCGGGCCGAGGCGAGTCGGATTCTCGCCGACGTCGACGGCTGCGTCGACGAGGTCCGGCGCATCGCTGCGGGCCGCAGCGGTGTGGTGCGGCTCGGGTTGACCGGCATCGGGGCCTTCTCCCATCTGCCGAGGATCGCCCGCGCACTCAAACAGCAGTTGCCCGACGTCGAGCTCGCCATCTCGGCCGACATGCTGACCCCGACGCAGCGCGACGCTCTCGTAGCCGGTGACATCGATCTGGGGCTGCTCCGCCCCCCGGTCGCCGGTGACGGTATCGAGGTACGCACCATCGACGTCGAACCACTCGTGCTCGCCGTGTCCAGTGACCACCGCCTGGCATCCGAACCGGTTGTGGCGCTGCAGGACCTGCGGAGCGAGCCGTTCGTCATGTACGACAGTCGTGATTCCGCCGTCAACGACGCCGTGCTACGCGCCTGCCGGACTGCGGATTTCGTTCCGCAACGTGCACACGACGCTTCGGGAACACCTGTCCTGCTCGCGCTCGTCGCCGCGGGACTCGGCGTCGCGGTGCTTCCCGGTTCGGTGCGTGCGCTGCAATCGGCAGGCGTGGTCATCCGCGACATCGCAGACGCGGGTTCCATCGAGGTCGCGCTCGCGTGGCGTTCGGACGACGCCAATCCGCTCGTGGCCTCGGTGTCCGAGGTGATCGCCGACGCCTTCGGAGTTGCTGATCTCCTGCCGTCCCCGCTCACCGAACTCTCGACATAAGGACACACATGAAAATCACTGCGATCGAGGCGATTCCGTTCGCGATCCCGTACACCAAGCCGCTGCGCTTTGCCTCCGGCGAGGTCCACGCAGCCGAGCACGTGCTCGTGCGGGTGCATACCGACGACGGCGTCGTCGGCGTCGCCGAGGCACCGCCCCGACCATTCACCTACGGCGAGACCCAGGACGGCATCGTCGCTGTCATCGACAAGGTATTCGCACCACAGCTCGTTGGTCTGACCTTGCTCGAGCGCGAGGTCATCGGCGAGCGGCTCGCCCGTACGGTCGGCAACCCGACAGCGAAGTCGGCGATCGACATGGCCGTGTGGGACGCGCTCGGCAAAATACTCGGCTACCCGGTCGCCGACCTGCTCGGCGGTTACACAGACCGGATGCGCGTGAGTCATATGCTCGGATTCGACGAGCCGTCGGTGATGGTCGCCGAGGCCGCCCGTATGCGGGACACCTACGGCATCAGCACGTTCAAGGTGAAGGTCGGCCGACACCCGGCTTCGTTGGACACCGCGGTCGTACGCGCACTGCGGGAGAGCTTCGGCGACTCCATCGACCTGTACGTGGACGGAAACAGAGGATGGTCGGCATCGGAGTCGATGCGCGCCATGACGGAGATGGCTGATCTGGGGCTGCTCTTCGCCGAAGAGCTCTGCCCCGCAGACGATGTGCAGGGCCGGCGCTGGCTCGTCGAACGTCTCGACGTCCCGTTCATCGCCGACGAGTCCGTGCCAGAGCCCGCCGACATCACGCGCGAGGTGCTCGGCGGATCGGCAACGGCCATCAGCATCAAAACGGCACGAATGGGTTTCACGCGATCGCGACGCGCCCACCACCTCGCAGAAGGGCTCGGCCTCGAGGTGGTGATGGGAAACCAGATCGACGGACAGGTCGGTACCGCATGCACACTCGCCTTCGGCACCGCTTTCGAGTTGACCTCGCGACAGGCGGGGGAGCTGTCGAACTTCCTCGACATGAGCGACGACCTGTTGGCCGAACCGCTGCGAATCTCCGACGGCGTGCTGCACCGCTCCGAAGCGCCGGGCATCGGCGTCGAGATCGACGCCGACAAGCTCGCCCACTACCGACTCGACCGCTGACAGGAGAGACCGAACGATGCTCTTCCACGTACGTATGGACGTCGACATCCCGCACGACCTCGACCCCGATGTCCGGGCCGATACGATTGCGCGCGAGAAGGCGTATTCGCAAGAGCTGCAACGCAAGGGGATCTGGCCGCACATCTGGCGGATCGTCGGCGAGTACTCCAACATCTCCATCTTCGACGTCGCCGACAATGACGAGCTGCACGCCATCCTGTCCGGGCTCCCGTTGTTCCCCTACATGACGATCCGGGTGACGCCACTGGCCACCCACCCCTCAGATATCGCCGCGGGCTGACCGGACCAGCAGCGCAGCCTTCAGCCACACAGTTTTCCAGCCCAGCAAGAAGGAGTACCCATCATGACGAACACCGTCGACGCCAGTTTCAACGAAGAGGTCACGGCGAAGGCCGCCGAGTCGGGCGCCAATGCCTCGGCCCGATTCCGGGAACGCATGACCACCAGCGGATCACGGGCGGGCGTCGTCGACACCGAGCGTGTCAACTACCTGGCCAGCAAAGCAGTGAAGGCGCTCAACGACATCATCCTCGAAGACCGCGTGAGCTACGAGGAATACAACGCTCTCAAGGCATGGCTGATCCGCGTGGGCGAAGACGGCGAGTGGCCCCTGTTCCTCGACGTCTGGCTCGAGCACTCGGTTGAGGAGGTCGCCAACGAGCACCGCGAGGGCAGCAAGGGCACCATCGAGGGCCCGTACTACATCGAGGGATCGCCCGAATTGCCCTGGAATGGGACGATTCCGATGCGCGAGGACGAGCCGGGAACCCCGATGGTGTTCTCCGGACAGGTGCGCGCCGTCGACGGCACGCCGCTGTCGGGCGCCACGCTCGAACTCTGGCACGCAGATGATCTCGGCTTCTACTCGCAGTTCGCACCGGGCCTGCCGGAGTGGAATCTGCGTGGCACCTGGATCGCCGACGACCAGGGCCGATTCGAGATCCACAGCCTGCAGCCTGCGCCGTACCAGATCCCCACCGACGGCGCGTGCGGTCAGCTCATCGAGGCCGCCGGGTGGCACGCGTGGCGGCCTGCGCACCTGCACTTCAAGGTGAGCGCCCCTGGTTATCAGTTGATCACCACCCAGTTGTACTTCCCGGGCGACCCGCACAACGACGACGACATCGCCTCGGCCGTCAAGCCCGAACTGATGCTCGACCCGCAGCCGGTTGAGGGTGGGGTCGCCGTGAAGTACGACTTCGTCCTCGATCCCGAGGCCTGAGTTCAGCCGCTCAGAGATCGGGCGTCCGGCGCGTCGGGCGCCCGATCGACGAACACGGGAGGATGACCATGCTGGTAGCCCCGACAACACTTGTCGCCAACACGTCGTCGGACGACCTGGCGCGGGTCCGCGGTCAGGCGACCTCATGGCGGTCGCCTGAGATCGCCATCACCGATCGCGATCTCAGCGATGACGCCCTGCGGGACCTGATCGACACGGCCGACGCGGCGGGGGAGGAGTCGTTCTCGCGGGCGGTCGGAGCGATCGTGGCGGCGCGCTCGGGCGACTTCCCGCGCATCCCGCACCTCGACGCCGCCGTCGAGATCTTCCGTACTTTTCTCCGGCACGAGATGATCGACGGTTGGCTGTATGTCCGCGAGTCTGACGGATATCTCCATCCCTACCTTGTCATGGATATCGTGCTCGAACACGGCGACCGCACCCATGGTCCCCGGATCAAGTTCACGATGGAAGCCGACAACGCCACCGTGAAACGACCTTCGCGCAAGCCCCGAGTCCTCTACTTCGACGACACCGAGGTAGTCGGCAAGGCTCCGGCCGATGTCCTGCTCGCGGGCGGTGCCTACAAGGAAAGCCCCGATCTCAGAGCCGAGTACCAGGCGCGACGAGACCGGTACCAGCACATCATCGACACCGGCTTCGGACAGCAGTACACGTTCAGCGGCAGGGTTATTCGTACCGACGACTACCGCTCGTCGAACTCGCGTGAGAACCGCAAGGTGGTGCACGACGTCGCGCCCGACGAGATCGCACCGCTCCGAATGGTTGCCGCGTCGGTCCTCTTCGACGGTCGGTACGGCGGAGACGATTTCGGTCCGGTGCCGGTGATCACGGCGGTCCGCGTATTCGACCTCGGTGCGCAGGACTTCCTCGACGTCAACACCGCCGACCTCACCGAGTACGTCTACGACGTCCACCTGCAGGACAAACTCGTCCTGCCCGATGATCAGCGCGAACTGTTGAACATCCTCACCACCGACATCTCGGTGTTCACCGGGGACATCATCGACGGGAAGTCGGCAGGCAACGTGATTCTCGCCAAGGGGCGGCCGGGCGTGGGAAAGACGCTGACCGCCGAGGTGTATGCGGAGGTCACTGGACGCCCGCTCTACTCGATCCACTCCGGATCACTGGGCATCACAGCAGAATTGGTGCGGAAGAACCTCGAGGTGATCTTCGATCGCGCGAAGAGATGGGACGCCGTGCTCCTGCTCGACGAGGCGGACGTCTTCGTCATGGAGCGGGGACTCGACCTGGCCCAGAACGCGATTGTCGCCGAGTTCCTGCGCACCCTGGAGTACTTCGACGGCCTGCTGTTCCTCACCACCAACCGCATCGACGGTGTCGACGAGGCAATCCTCGCGCGGTGCGCGGCGATCATCTCCTACGCGCCACCCGGCCCCAAGGATGCGCGGCAGGTCTGGCAGATCCTCGCCGCCGGAAACGACGTCATCCTCGGCGAGGATCTGCTCGACGACCTCGTCGGCGGCTTCCCCGACATCACGCCGCGGGACGTCAAGATGCTGCTGCGTCTGGCACTGCGCATGGCTCGGCACCGCGGTGTCGAGCTCGACGCATCGGTGTTCGCCAGCAGCGCGGTGTTCCGAGGGTTGCACTATGTGCCGAAATCTGAGCGCGCTCAACGGTAGTGGCCCGTGCGCCATCTCAGCTCGTGAGCACCCAGTCACGGATACCCGGGATGCTGTAGGCAACGCGCCAGGTGCCCATGTGCTCGGATGCCCCACCACCGGTCGCGGGTACGGTGCCCGCGAGGAACGAGACATAGTTGATCGATGTGTTGTGCTCGGTGACTTCGGACACCTGGGTCGAGAACTGCTGTTGTGATGCTCGGCCGTCCCACGTGGCGCGGGTCACCTGTGCCCCCTGCTGCTCGAGCGCGCTCATGATCGAGTTCTCGGTGGGGTAGGCCTTCGTGTCTCCCTGTGACACTGTGACCCAGAAACGCTTGCGCGCCAGTGGAGCCGACTGCTCGGCAGGCCATTGCCCTGCGACGACGTACGAGCTCGCGAAGAGGTCGGGATGCTTGATGTTCATCCCGAGGGTCATCATGGCCCCCATTGATTGGCCCGTGGCGTGTAGGCGTTTCGGATCGATCGAGTAGCGGCGGGTCAGTTCGTGGACGAGGTTAACGGTCGTGTCGAACAACGGCCCTGGTATGTAGTCGTCCGACAACACAACGGAATCGTACTGGGGTGCGAGAACGAAACATTCGTGTCGTGCTTGATCGTCCGGAGAAGCCCAACAGACGGCCCCGAGCCCCTGGACCAGCGGGCCTTTCACATCGGCCCCCACGACACTGGCGTCATGCATGAACAGCACGAGCGGGTAGCTACGTGTCGGCGAGTAGTTCCGTGGAACAAACAGGTTGTACTTCAGTACCTGGCCATTCTCCGGGTCGGAGAACGACTTCTGTTCGAAGAGGTCGACAAGCGGGTCGACACTCGCGCTGGTCCTCATTGCAGTACCCGCTGCGGGATACGTGGTACCCGAGACCGTGCGAATCGCACGGGTTTGTCTCACCGTTGCCGCGGCAGACCGGATGACGGGTTTCGCGCTCGATCCCTGGGGTGGCCCGGACTGTGTCTGGTTCTGTGGTGCGGTGGACTTTGACGACCGGGTGGTCGATTGAGGGTCTCCCCAGAGCAACGCGTTTGCATCTGCGGATGACATCTCGACGATCACGTAGCGGCCGACCACAGGCGTGGCGATAACCGCTGGTGCGCTATTCGTGTACACCCTGGTGATCGTGCGACCGGGCACCGAATACGACGATGTGCTGAGCGAAGTCGACTCGATGTCGATGTCGTACTCCACCGCGACCGCGATCAGCTTCTGACCATCGCCGAAGACCTGCGTGATCGCGGTTGCTCCTCGAGCACGGCTGGTTGGCGCCGGCTCGGATGAGCAGGCTGCCGCGACAACCGTCAGCGCACCCGCGCTCAACGCCCCCGTCAGGAACTGCCTTCTGTTCACCCTGTACCTCGCTGCCGCAATGCCTGTGCAGTCGTGGGTTCGTCACCACACGACGGGCGACGGTCGCCCGATCACACAGCGTAGGAAGCGAGATCGCCCGGTCCGTGTGTACGAGCTGTTCGGTTGCTGAGAGAATTCACGTCGCTAGCCTGGAGGACATGGAATTCAGGTACGACGTCGAGATCGTGACATTCGTCGTCTCGCCTGCCCACGCCTACTTCGGGCGACCCAAGGACGGCCCAGCGGCCGACGTGGTAACCGATAGTCCCGAGGCGGTTGAGGTCGTGGCCGACAAGGGGATTCGCGGTGATCGGTTCTTCGGTGTACGTGCGCACACCGAGGCCGCTGTGACGTTCCTGGCGCTGGAGGCGTGGGAGGCGGCAGCGGGTGGGGCCGACCCGATCGTCGCGCGACGGAATGTGGTGGTGCGGGGCCTCGAACTCGACCCGCTGCGGGGGCGGGAGTTCGGCATCGACACTGGCGACGGCCTGGTGCGTTTCCGCGGCGGACGTCCGGCGCACCCGTGCTCGTGGATGGACGCGATGGCAGGCGACGGTGTCCGCAAGGCACTGATCGGTCGTGGCGGTCTGCGAGCGCAACCGTTGACGTCGGGAACCCTACGGCTGGGTGCCGCGACAATCGTCAGCGACGTCGAACTCGACGCCGACCGCGCGGCAGAGCAGGTCAAGCGCGCACAACCGTTACGGTGACCCGTTCGTGTTACCCCGACGTCAGCGCGCGTAGGAAGAAGCCCAGGTTCGCGGGCTTCTCGGCGAGGCGTCGAACAAAGTAGCCGTACCACTCCTGGCCGTAGGGGATGTACACACGGACCGCTGAACCGCGTGCCGCGAGGCGTCGTTGCTCGTCGGTACGGATGCCGTAGAGCATCTGGTGTTCCCAACTGCCCGAGTCTCGGCCGAACTCGACGGCCATGAGCTGAGTGGCGTCGATCATCGTCGGATCATGGCTGGCGACCATGGGATAACCGTTGCCCTTCATCAGGATTCGCAGGCAGCGCAGATATGCTTCATCGATCATGCTGCGGTCGGGATAGGCGACCGAGGCCGGCTCGGCGTAGGCGCCCTTACACAGCCGGATGCGAGCGCCGGACGCCGCGAACTCGCGGCAATCGTCCTCGGTACGGCGCAGATATGCCTGTAGAACCGTCCCCAGGTCGGGATAGTCGGCGCGGAGAGTGCGAACGATGTCCAGCCGTTCGTCGACCGTCCCGTGATCCTCGGCGTCGACGGTCACCAGCACGCCTGCGGCTGCGGCGGCGCCACAGATGGTGTGCGCGTTCTCCTCGGCTATCTTGCGCCCGTGCCGGGGAAGACACTGTCCGAGAGCAGTCAGTTTCAGCGACACCTCGAGTGTTCCCGGTGGGGTGGTGAACGCCGACATCTGCTGGATGAGAGACATATATGCCGCCACCGTCGCAGACGCCTGCGACTCCGCTGTGGTGTCCTCGCCGAGGTGGTCGACGGTCACCGACAGTCCGCTGTCTAGCGCGGTCGTGATCGCGCCGAGTACATCGGACTCGTTCTCACCCGCGACGAAACGATCGACAACGCGCTCGGTGATCGGCAGTCGTTGTGACGTCGCCTTGATCCGATCGCTGGCTGCTGCGCGCGTGATCACCGGGCGCAGAACGGAATCGAAGAGTGTACTCATCGTCTACTCACCTGCCTCTGTCGTCATGTGCGGATACGACGAATCCGTCGGCGGTACAAAGGTTTCCTTGATGGTGCGCGTCGACGTCCAGCGCATCAGGTTGGCCTTCGACCCCGCCTTGTCGTTGGTGCCCGACGCTCGTGCACCACCGAACGGTTGCTGACCGACAACCGCACCGGTCGGCTTGTCGTTGATGTAGAAGTTGCCCGCGGCGTTGCGCAGCCCGTCCGATGCCGTGGTCACCGCGGCGATGTCGTTCGCGATGATGGATCCGGTGAGTGCATAGCGCGCGGTCGAATCCACCAGGCGCAGCATGGAATCGAAATCCGCGTCGTCGTAGACGTGGACCGACAGGATCGGCCCGAAGTACTCCGTCGAGAAGGCCTCGTCGGACGGGTCGTCGCCGAGCAGGACCGTCGGGCGTACGAAGTAGCCGTCGGTGTCATCGCAGTGGCCGCCGACCGCGACGGTCATCGATGCGACGGTTTTCGCGCGATCGATCGCCGCGACCTGCTTGTCGAAGGCCCTCCGGTCGATCACTGCGCCGCCGAAGTTGGACAGGTCACGCACGTCTCCGTAGCGCAGATCTGCTGCCTCGCTGAGAAAGTCGTCTCCCATGACGTCCCATACCGACCGCGCGATATATGCGCGTGACGCCGCCGAACACTTCTGTCCCTGATACTCGAATGCGCCGCGGATGAGTGCGGCGCGCAGCACGTCGGGATCGGCGGAGGCGTGCGCGACGACAAAGTCCTTGCCACCGGTCTCGCCGACGAGTCGCGGGTAGTTGCGGTACCGGTCGATGTGTGTGCCGACCTGCCGCCACAGGTGCTGGAAGGTGCCGGTGGAGCCGGTGAAGTGGATGCCCGCGAGATTCTCGTCGGAGAGTGCGACGTCGGACACGGCACGTCCGTCACCGTTGACCAGGTTGATCACACCCGCGGGCAGTCCGGCTGCTTCCAGGAGCGTCATCGTCAGGTAGGCCGAGTAGGCCTGGGTGGGCGAGGGTTTCCAGACCACGGTGTTGCCCATCAGCATCGGCGCTGTCGGGAGATTCCCTGCGATGGCGGTGAAGTTGAAGGGGGTGATGGCGTAGACGAAGCCGTCGAGCGGGCGATGGTCGAGCCGGTTCCACACCCCGGCCGACGAGGCGGGTTGCTCGGCGAGGATTTCGCGCGCGAAGTCGACGTTGAATCGCCAGAAGTCGACGAGTTCGCATGGGGCGTCTATCTCGGCCTGTTGCACGGACTTGGACTGTCCGAGCATCGTCGCTGCAGCGATCCTCTCTCGCCACGGACCGCTCAGTAGATCGGCTGCGCGCAGGAGGATCGCCGCGCGTTCGTCGAAGGTTGTGTGGGCCCACGAGTCTCGCGCCGCGAGCGCGGCGTCGACGGCGGCGCGCGCATCGTCGTGGGTGGCGTTGGTCATCGTGCCCAGGACCTCGCGATGGGCATGCGGTTGCACGACGTCGACGCGGTCGCCGTCGCCGATGTGCGCGGACCCACCGATGACGTGTGGCAGCTCGGTCGGCTCACCGGATGCCTGCCTGGCGAGTTCGTTCACGACTCGTGTGCGTTCGGGGGTGCCGGGGGCGTAGGTGTGCACCGGCTCGTTGATCGGGCGTGGGGGTGTGGTGATCGCATCCATTGTCCCAGTTCAACGCGACAACAGGACGAATTCTATGGCCAATCTGCCAAGAAATGCTGGGTCGAGTCGTTCGAACGGACAAGCGGAGGGCGGTCTGACGCCGTGGCCGAACGGTCGACTCCGTGCACGCGAGATCCGACTTTCGG
Source organism: Gordonia aichiensis NBRC 108223 (assembly GCF_000332975.1). Lineage (GTDB taxonomy): Bacteria > Actinomycetota > Actinomycetes > Mycobacteriales > Mycobacteriaceae > Gordonia > Gordonia aichiensis. The sequence goes on from NZ_BANR01000007.1 coordinate 137,941, forward strand.
CTGAGGCCGGTGAGGGGGCGCCTCGCCGACCATGAATCGCATGAAGCAACGATATGAGTTCCTGGACATGCTCCGCGGCGTCGCGCTGCTGGGCATCATCGGCGTGAACGCCTGCGACATCACGAGAGTCGGCGATGATCATGTGGCGTCGTCGCACTACATGGACGGACGGATGTTTCTCGACTTCGGCGTCCAGTGTCGATTCGTACCGATCTTCGCGATCCTCTTCGGCGCAACGATGTGGTTCATCGCCGACGGCGCTCGACGCCGCGGTCGGGCGGGTTGGTCGGCCCTGCTGTTGCGCATGGTCGCGCTCGGCGCGATCGGTGTGCTGCATTCACTTCTCTACAGCGGGGACATCTTGCGGGAGTCCGCGATCGTCGGGGCGGTACTCGTGCCCTGCGCAGTGTGGTTGTCGCCGTGGATCTCGCTTGTCGTCGGCGCGGTTCTGACCGGTGTCTCGTTCGGCTTCGTCGGTGGTGGCCTCGATTCGCTGCCCGGATTGATGTTGCTCGGTATGGGGGTGGCCGGTGTCGGGGCGGCTGCGGCCGTCGACCGAGGGTCGCGCTGGATCTGGCCCGCTCTCGTCGTGGCGATCGCGGCGTCGTCGGCTCTGGCATTCAGGCAGTACGTCAGCGACCCGAATACCGACCCCCGCTTCACGATCGACGGCACGCGTGCAGGCCTGGCCATGGCGATCGCCTACACCTGTGTGCTCGCCGCGCTCTGGCAGTCGCGCCACGTGCGTGCGGTCCTGTCCGCGGTGTTCACTCCGCTCGGCCGGATGGCACTGACGAACTACGTGACCGCGAGTGCTGTGCTGTTGGCCACGACCCTCGTCGTCGATCTCCGGGGCGCATGGTCGGTCTGGCCCGCCGTGCTCATCGGCGTCGCGGTGATCATCGTGCAATCGTTCGCGAGTCGGCTCTGGCTCAACCACTTCGTCAACGGACCGCTCGAATGGTGCGTGCGAGCGGTGACATGGCGGACCATCCCGCCGATGCGCCGTGACAGCGGACGCGGATCGCACGCGGTGCCGACTCTCGAGAACGCCGGCCCCGCCGCGTCCGACACGACGCCGCCGACCGTGATCCACGCGACGCCCACTGCGGCTCAGTAGGATACGGCCTGATGCTCACCACTCGATCCCGGCGAACGGCACGGTACGTCGCCATCGGCATTCCGGCGGTGCTCGGCTCGCTGCTCGCGATTGAGCAGTTCCGCGGGTTCGGAGTCGCTGAAGTCGTCGGCGCAGCGGTGGTCGTGCTGGTCGGGCTGGTGGGGTGTGTGAGCTCGTATGCGGTGATCGAGTCGGGGGGCCGACCACGGTACGTCGCCGCGGGTCTGGCCGCGTTCGGCGCTGCGATACTGGTCGGTCTGCTCCTTCCCGCACTCCCGGGTTGGAAGGGCGGCGCGGTGTGGCCCGCTGGGGCGATCTGGGTGGTCGTGTGGATCGTCTATCAGGCCATCACCGTCGCGGGTTCGGTGGCCGACGGCGTCGTGATCGGCGCGTCGATACTGCTCGCGGTCATCCCGTCGCTGCCGGTCGATACCGACGAGCCCTATGACCCCGTCTTCCTGGTGGCGACCGTCGTGGCGCTGGCGGTCGCGGTCGCTGTAGGCCTACGCACGCGCGCATCGCACGCGAGGGTGACCCACGCGGTCGCGAGCACCCGGGAATCTGAAAGGGCGAGAATGGCCATGGAACTCCATGACGTGATAGCTCACGAGGTCGCAGGCATCGCAGTTCTGGCGCAGGCGGGTCAGATGGCAGGTGCGGGCGACACCGAGATCCTGGCAAAGATCGAGGGCAGCGCCCGTCGTGCGCTCACCGATATCCGGGCGATGGTGCAGACGCTGCGCGATCCCGCCGAGATGGATCGGCCGATCACCGCGCCCGGTGGAGCGGACTCCGGCTCGATCCCGCGGCTTGTCGACGAATTCGACTCCACCACAGAGTGTTCAGTCGACAAGGCGATCGACGAGCATGCTCTTGCGCTGGCGTCGGACACGGTGCGGCTCGTGGTGCACAGGGTGCTCGCCGAATCGTTGACCAACATCCGCAGGCATGCGAGTACGGCGTCGTCGGTGTCGATCGATATCGGACCCGATGGCGCGGTTTCGGCGTCGAGCCTCGTGGTGCGCGTGCACAATTCGTCGTCGGCCCGTGTCGGGCATGACACCAGGCTGGCCGGCTCGGGCAGCGGCCTCGCGGGACTACGTGAACGCCTTGCCGCAGTGGGTGGTTCGCTGGAGGCGGGACCTGACGCCGACGGCTGGACGGTCACCGCGTCCATACCGCAGGCCACAGCCCCCAACGCGCTACAACCGCGTGGTGTGGGTGCGTCGCGGGACGATGTCGGACGAGGAGAGCGCCGATGAGCATCCGTGTGGTGGTCGCCGACGACCAGGAGATGGTCCGCACCGGATTCTCGATGATCCTCAGCGCCCAGCCCGACATCGAGGTGGTCGGAGAGGCGGGCGACGGTGTGTCGGCGTTGTCGACGATCGGTGCCGAGCGCCCCGACGTCGCGTTGCTCGACATCCGGATGCCGACGCTCGACGGGATCGAGGTCTGCAGACGCGTTCGGCATGCCGACGCCGGGACACAGGTCGTCATCGTGACGACGTTCGGCGATCCGGCCTACGTGGACGCGGCGCTGGCGGCCGGGGCTTCGGGATTCCTGCTGAAGGACTCCGGACCGTCGCTGCTCGTTGCCGCTGTGCGTGCGGCAGCGGCGGGAGATGCGCTGGTGAGCCCCGAGCTCACGGTGGATCTCCTTGCGCGGCACAGTGCACGCGGCCGTGTCGACGAGGCGGCTGCCGAACTCGTCGCCACCCTCACCGAACGTGAGCGCGAGATCGCCGTGTTGGTCGCCGGTGGTGCGACGAATGCCGAATTGGCCGAGCGGCTGGTCATCTCGCTGGGTACGGTCAAGACCCATGTCACCAACGTCGCCCGTCGTCTGCAGGCGCGCAACCGTGTCGAGATCGCCGCGGCGATGTGGGCAGCGGGCGTGATGGCCGACGACCGTCGGTGACGCTCGCCGGCCATCACCATTCAGCGAGCCGCCGAGCGGGTACGAATCCTGCCGAGGACGATGAGCGCCACCAGCGTCGTCGCCAACAACACCGTCGTGCACGCCGCGGCCGAGAACACCTGCCCGCGATCGGAGAGCCCGAAGATGGTGACAGGAAGGGTTTTCCACGTCGCCGGATACACCATCACCGTGGCGCCCAGTTCTCCCATCGACAGCGCGATCGCGAGACCGGCCGCTGCGCCCAGGGCAGGTGTCAGCATTGGCAGGGTAACCCGGGTCAGTACCCGGAACGGGCTGGCACCCAACGATTCCGCAGCCTGCGCGTAGGCGGGGTCGAGACGTTCGAGCGCAGCGGTGACGGCGCTGAACGCGAATGCGAGGACCAGTACCGTGTGTGCCACGATCACGATCCACCGTGTTCCGCCGAGCAGCAGCGGTCTGGCGTTGAAGCTGATCAGCAGACCCAGTCCGACGGCGACCGAGGGTACTGCGATCGGCAGGTGGAAGACCGCGTCGGTGAAGCGGCGCACCGGTGCCGGTGCCTTTCGCGACGAGAGGGCAGCCCAGGTGCCGAGGACCAACGCGATGGCACCCGCGATGAACGCCGTCTGCAAGCTGACCGAGAGCGATGCCAGATTCTCTCCCGAGAGTGCGTCGCCGAAGTGCGTGAAGCCGAGATTCGACGGCAGCGGGCCGGTCCACGACCCCGCGAAACCGGCGATCACCACGGTGGCGATCGGGGCGACGAACACCATCAGGACGACGACGGCGAAGACGATCCAGGTGATCATCCGACTGGTGCGGGTCCACAACAACATCAGATCTTCTCTCGACGAGTGGTCAGGCGGGCGAACAACAGGCGATAGGCGCCGTAGAGCACCAGCGACAACGCGACCTGCACTGTCGCGAGCACCGCCGCTCCCGGTAGGTCGAAGGTGACGATCCCACGGGTGTAGATGAGGACGGGGAGGGTGGTGACGTCCTTCGCTCCGGTGAACGCGACGATGCCGAATTCGTTGAGCGTCAACAGCAGGACCAGGCTGCCGCCTGCGGCGAGCGCAGGCCACGCTTCGGGCATGATCACCGAGCGCAGTACGCGCAGAGGTGAGGCACCCAGCGATGCGGCGACATTGAGTTGATCGGTCGACATCACCGCGAACGCCGCCAGCAGTGGGCGTACGACGAACGGCGTGAAGAAGGTGATCTCTGCGAGGATCACACCCCACGGCGTCGTGAGGAAGTGCAGTGGGCGTTCACCGGTGACCGCGGCGATGGCCGAATTGACCGCTCCCGCAGAACCGTACAGAAAAGTGAATGCGAGGGTGATCAGGAACGAGGGCAGCGCCAGCACGGTGTCGATCATGCGCGCCACCAAACGTGAACCGGGGAACGGTACGAAGGCCAGCACCACCGACAAGAACGTACCGAGCACGACGCAGCCGATCGTCGAGGCCACCGCGATCCATGCGGTGGTGCCAAGCGAACGCAGGAACACCTCGCTGCTCAGTACTGCGCCCCAGGTGCTCTGGCCCTGTCCGCCGGCCGATTCCGCGAGCATGCGGATCAGCGGATAGACGGCGATGACCACGATGACCACCAGCGGCGGTACAGCCCAGGCCGTCGCGGTGATCCGTCCCGGCGTCCGATTCCGTGGCGGGTCGGTCGGGGGTGCGGGTTCGGCGAGGGTTGTGGTCATCGTGGCCCTCCCGCGGTGTCGACGAGTGTGCCCGCCGGGTCGGGCAACCGGATCCCGACGACCTCGTCGACGGGATGATCGGCGCGCCCGGCGACGTCGGCGTCGATGAGCTGATCGGGCAGGCCGTCGACCGACAGCGTCACGCGCGTCGTCGCGCCCCGCCAGACCGACGAGGTGACCCGTGCCCGCAGGGATCGGTGCGCTCCCATCGCGGTGACCTCGATCTCGTGCGGCCGGATGCACAGGTGTGCGGGAAGCCCGGGCGTCCAGCGAGATATCGGGTCGGGAGCGGTGGCCGACAACATCTTGTCACCGACCTCGACGAGGGCTGTGGCCCCCGAGACACGGCCGACACGGCAGGGCAGCAGATTCGCTCCGCCGAGAAACGACGCCGTGAAGCCCGACGGTGGTCGGTTCCACAACTCCTCGGTGGTGCCGAGGTCGACGAGTCGCGCGTCCCGCATCACTCCGATGCGGTCCGCGAGCGCCAACGCCTCGGTCTGGTCGTGGGTGACGTAGAGCATCGTCGTGTCGGGCAGTGCATCACGTAGATGCTGCAGCTCGCCGACCATGGACTGGCGTAGTGCGGCGTCGAGGGCCGCGAGCGGCTCGTCGAGCAGCAGAACGTCGGGGCGGATCGCCAGTGCGCGTGCGATCGCCACGCGCTGTTGCTGGCCACCGGAGAGTTCACGCGGGAGACGTGCCGCGTAGTCGGACATACTCACCATGGACAACGCTTCGTCGACGCGATCACCGATCTCGCGCTTGGGTATCCGCCGAGCCCGCAACCCGAAGGCGACGTTGTCGCGCACCCGCATGTGCGGGAACAGCGCATAGGACTGCACCACCACTCCGATACCGCGACGAGCCGGGGGTAAATCGGTGATGTCGTCGCCGGACAACCGGACCCGGCCCGCGGTGGGACGGACGAACCCGGCGAGCGCCTTGAGCGCCGTCGACTTGCCAGAACCGCTCGGCCCCAGGAGTGCGACGGTCTCGCCGCGTGGTACCCGCAAGGTGAAGTCGCGCAACGCATCCGTGACATTCTTGCCACGTCCGTAGGAGACCGACACCCTGTCGAATGCGATGGCCGGCTGTGCGGGGGCCGCGGTGACGCCGGAAGAGCCGGTGCTCTCGGCGGTGACGGTCTTACGTGTCAACGGATTACGCGCCATGTCAGCTGCCCGTCGCCTTCTGGTACGCGGCGACGTCGGAATCGAGTGATTCGAGAACCGACTTCCACTCGGGTCGCCAGATCGTCACGCCGTCAACGGTCTTGGCCGGACTCGGTGACGTGGTGGGTGCGGTGACGTCGGTGCGGACCGAGACGCCGAGCGCGTCGGGACCGACCGTGGTCTGCACCTCCTTGGACAGCAGGAAGGTCAGCAGCTTCTTGGCCTGGTCCGCATGCGGTGCGCCCTTGGTGATACCCGCGTAGTAGGGCAGCGAGACCGTGGTGCGCGATCCATCGGGCATGGCGGGGAAGAAGAGATCGAACTTCGACCCGTCATCACGGATCGACGCCAGATTCATCTGCACGTCACCGTTGGCGACGAGGAGTTCGCCGTTGCTGACCTTGGGCTGCAGCTTGCCCGTCGAACTCGACGGACCGACGTTGTTCGACTGCAGCTTGGCGAGGTAGTCGAGCGCTCCCTGCTTGCCCATCAGGTGCTGCAACAGGAGCAGAACGGCGGTGCCGTCACCTGCCTGGCCTGGCGTCGAGTACTGGATCTTGCCCTTGAAGCGCGAGTCGAGCAGGTCGTTCCACGACGCGGGAGCCGGCTGTGCAGACGGGTTACGGATGAACGACAGGTAGTTGTCGACGATGGCGACATAGTTTCCGCCGGGTCCGATCGCCGACGGGTCGACGCCGGAAGTGTCGGCGCCGTTCGCGACGAGCAGCCCGTCGGCGTCGGCCTTCTGGATGAACGGGGGCAGCGTCACCAGCAGGTCGGCCTGGGGATTGGACTGCTCCTTCTGGACACGTGAGACCACCTCACCCGATCCGGCCTCCACGATGTTGACCGAGATGCCCGTCTGGTCGGTGAACTTTGCGAATTCGCTTTTGTACCAAGAGCCGAGGCCGTCGGCGGTGTAGACGGTCAGTGAGTTGCCGCCGGACGTATCCGACGATCCGGTGCCGCCGCAGGCTGCGGTCAGTGTCATCGCGGCCACCGTTGCGGCGAGAGCGATGGCCCGCGTCGACGAACGGGCGAGAGCGGAAAAGCGCATGAGGGAACCCCTTGTGGAGTGGCGTGTGAACAGGATGTGCAGTGCTGCGCCGATGCAGCACAGCGGAGATAGGTGGATGGCGTGTCGCCCGGAGGTGTCGGGCCGGTGATCAGTTGAGGAATAGTGCTGCGGCAGCTCTGATGTCGGGTACGACGTCGGTCGTTCCCGCGCCGCGGAGGGTGCCTTCGTCATGTGCTCCGGTGAGCACACCCGCGACGATTCCCGCACCGGCGCGTACTCCGCTGGTGATGTCGTTGGCGGTGTCGCCGAGGACCGCGACCTCACGGACGTCGTTGACACGCAGGGTGATCAGCGCGGAGAGGATCATGTCGGGATACGGGCGTCCGCGCAGAGTGTCCGACGGCGCGACGATGAGGTCGGCGATGTCGTGCCAGCCCAGTGAATCGATCAGCAGCTTCTGGGTTGCCGCGCTGAATCCGGTCGTCAGCGCCACCTTGATTCCGGCGTCGCGCAGCGCCGTGATGGCCTCGGCAGCACCGTCGATGGGGCGCACACCACCGTCGATGATTGCGGCGTCGTATGCCTTCTCGAAGGCTGTGTTCGCGGCCTGCGCACGCGCCTCGTCACCGTCGACGAGGTGACGGAAGACGACGATCTTCGACTGCCCCATCGTGTCGACGACGTAGCGTCGGATCTCGTCGTGGTCGGGGCCCTCGGTGGGGAGGCCGACAGCTGCGGCGGCGGCATCGAATGCGGCCAGTACTGTACCGCCATCAGCCACGGTCGTACCGGCCATGTCGAGTGCTGCGAGCGTGATCTGGTTGTCGGACAAGGTTTTCTCCTTCGAGAAGTCGATGGTGCCGGGTCAGAGGTTGAGGAGGTCTGCGGTCTGTTCGCCGATCGCCGGGCCGAGTGTCATCCCGCGGCCGCCGGGGCCGGTGACAGCCCACACGCCGGGTGCGACCTGCTCGCGATACACCAGGTGCGAGGAGTCGAGGCACTGCGAGTACACGCCCGCCCATCGTCGAGCGATGGGGGGCAGCGACCGACCGAGCAGGTTTTCGACGACGCCAATGAGGTGCTGGTAGGGATCCTCGGTGACGTCGAACCCGAAGACGTCGGCGTCGTCGCCGTCGACGGTCCGGTCGTAGACATGGGTATCGCCGATGGTGAGGCCGCCGTCGAGTCGTTGTACGCAGAGCAACTGCATGTGATGGGTTGCTGCCACCGGTGTTTGGGGCTGTACGGCACCGAGGTGGTCGAGTGCGTTACCGGCGAAGGCGGGGTAGTAGCGGAAGCTGTCGCCGTCGGCGATGGCTGTGGTGAGCTTCTCGTCGAGCGGGGCGGTCTGCATCATCTGCAGTCGTACGCGCCGCACCGGCGGTTCGGCGCCGACCAGCTCGCGCAGCAGTCCCGCATGCGCCGCGCCGGGACAGACGATCGCCTGATCTCCGTGGTGGACAACGCCTCGGTCGTCGGTGACCCGTACCGACCCGGACGTCGAGTCGACGGCCCGTACCTCGCGTCCCCCGACGAACTCGAAACGTCCGGTGGCGGCGAGGAAGGCGCGCAGTGCCGGCAATGCAACTCGGGATTCGACGGCTCCGTCACGCCCGCAGTGCAGCCCTGCGACGTAGGTGCCGCGCAGCGCGGGATTGAGTGCGCGGACCGCGGCGGGATCGAGGAGCGTGAACTCGCGCTCCGTCGAATCTGTCCGTGCCACAGTCTCTTCCGCCACGGCCAACTCGGCTTCGGTGCGCACCAGGGTGATCGAGCCGCACGGCCGGAACCCGATTCCCGGGACGTCGGTGCCGATCTTCTCCCAGAGGTCTCGTGAGCGTTGTGCCGCGGCGAGCTCGCCGGGGGAGCGGCCGGAGACCCAGACGAGACCGAAATTGCGGACCGTGGCGCCGCGCGCTTCACGCTCCCGTTCGATGAGGACCACCTCGTGCCCCCGCTCGATGGCTGCAAGTGCATGAGATGTGCCGAGGATTCCGCCTCCGACGATGATCAACTTCATGCAGACCAGTCTGACTCATTGGTCTAGACCAAACAGCGACGATTCTGAGAACACTGGGTTAACTTTTGGTCTAGACCGGATTGGGTAGCATGAATCGCATGCAGACACGCGCGCACGAGCTCGACGACGTTCAGCCCAAATATCTTCGCGTGCGTGCCGAACTCGAGAGCGTGCTGGCCGACCTCGAGGAGGGCGACGCGATGCCCTCCGAACGTGTGTTGTCCGAGCGCTTCTCGGTTGCCAGGGAGACCGTGCGTCAGGCATTGCAGGAACTGCTTGTCGAAGGGCGCATCGAACGACGCGGCCGGGGCACCGTGGTGTCGGCACCGAAGATGGTGCAACCGCTGTCGCTGAAGTCCTATACCGAAGGTGCGCGGCAGTTCGGTCGGGTGCCCAGCCGTATCAGAATCGACTTCGACGACGTCGTGGCCGACGACTCGGTCTGTGCCGGTTTGGGACTGGCACCGGGGTCGACCGTGATGCACCTCGAACGGGTGCTGCTCGCCGACGGGCAGCGGCTCGGACTGGAGAGCACGTTCCTGCCCAAGGAACGGTTCGGGCACTTCTACGAGACCTTCGACCCGGAGACATCGCTGTACACGGCGATCCGTGCCGAGGGGGTGACATTCGCCAGTGCGGAAGAGCGCATCGAGACAGCGCTTCCCAGTCCACGCCAGGCGCGGCTGTTGGAGACGACCACCGCCATGCCGATGCTGTTGCTGCGCAGAAGATCTCTCGATCAGCACGGCGACCCGGTCGAGGTGGTCTGGTCGCTGTTCCGCGGTGACCGCATCGCATTTCAGGCGACATTGCGGGAGTGATCGCGACCGACCCGCTCGGCACGTGCGTCCTCAGCGGGGTACCCGCAACGTCAGTGCGACAACCAGCCTTGTCGCCGGATCATCGAGGTCGATGCCGGTGAGTTCGTGCACCCGGCGGATGCGGTAACGCAGTGTGTTCGGGTGGACGTGCAGGGCGTCGGCCGCGGCCCGCACGTCGCCGAAATGGTCGAGATAGGCGCGCAATGATTTCGTCAGGTCGCTGCCGGACTCCTCGTCGCGCTGCGCGAGGTCGAGAACGCGCGCGTCGATCAATTCGGGATTGTCCTCGATCAGTGCCACGATCTCGCCGAGCAGTACTCCCGTCGTCGACGCGGCGACCGTTGTGACGGGTTCGATCAGATCCGATTCCCGTTGCGCAGCATCGAGAACACGATCGCCTTGGGTCCGGAGAGCGTGTACCGACGCGAGGCCCGCATCGGGACCCGCGACGACGGCCCGTGCGTCGACGCCGAACTGTCGGCGGGCCGCGGCAACCGCAGAGCCCGCCCACGCCACAGTCGGCTCCTGCTCGGCGTCGGGAAGAACCACGTAGGCGCGCGGGCCGAGTGTCGTCGTCACCGACAGGGGACTGAATGCGCTGGCGTGCAACGTCAATGCCGACACCATCGCGGGCGTCGGTCCTGTCCCGAAGGCTTTCGACCATCCTGTTCCGGAGGCATTCGACGAATCGCTGTTCAATCCACCGAACGCCACCACGTGCATGTCCGCGTCAGGCCTCATCCCCAGCTGCGTGCCCAGAAACGTCGCGTCGATCGTGTCGCCCCGCGCGCCGAGCAGCCTGCGCACCAGGTCGTCGTGTCCGCTGCCCGCGCTACGGCGTCGCGCGATGATCCGGGCGGCGACCGCGGCCGCACCGCGGAGGATGTCGGAAGTATTGTCGGCAAAGGGTTCTCGCCCCTGCTGTAACCAGATCGCCCCCAGGAACTCGCCGCTGCCGTCCCCGTGCGGGGTGCGGATCGAGATGGCCAGGCGGGGTCGCAAACCCAGCTCGTGGCGTTCGGCGACCGGCACGGGTGCGTCGGTGGTGCGCAGAGCGTCGAGCACGCCCCACTGGCGCAGCCAGGCGAGCATCTCCGCGGGCCCCTCGCGCCCGAGTATCGACAGTCGGCGTAGTTCGTCGGCTTCGTCGCCCGCGCTGCTGTAGGCCAGGACGTGTGAGCGCGCGTCCTCGATGCTCACCAGGCCACCGGTGCGGCGGGCCACTTCTCCGGCGAGTTCGAAAAGATCGCCGATGCTGCCCGCCTGCATCGATTCGGCGCCGGGAGCAGCCGCAGCCGCGTCGAGCACGCGCAGGACCAATCGGTAGATGCGTTCCCATCGGGCGTGCGGATCGACGTCGATGACGGCGACCGAGAGTTCGTCGAGCCGCGAGACAACCTCGGGTGGAGGGGATTTGAGCATCACGGCGACCGGCAACCGCACTCCGGGCTTGTCGAGCCATACGACGACATCGGCGGGGTCGACGCCGACCATCAGGAACAGGTCGGCGTCGCGTGCCGAGGCATGCGGCGGAAGGTGTAGATCATCGGGATCGATGAGGGCGACAGAGCTGATCGTGACGTCGAGGCCGCGCGGTGCCGCGGCCAGCGACGCCAGGGTTGCATCGAGTGCGAGCAATAGCCGACCCACACCGACTCCAGGCTCGTCCATGTGGACAAAGATACCGCTCGGTTCTGGCCGATCGGCTCGAGAAAGTGCGTGTGAACGCACGTGTGCCCGCCGGGACCGGGTCCTGGCGGGCACACGCGAGCTCTCTCGGGTCAGAGGATGGTCAGCATCTCGTTGTAGGTCGGAAGCGGCCACAGATCGTCGGCGACGACGCTCTCGAGCGCGTCCGACACCTCTCGCACGCCGGTCATCGCGGGGATCAGCGAGCCGAGCGCGTACTCCGACTCCGCCTCGACGGTGTCGCCGTGGAAGCCGTCGATGGCCGCCTCGAGCGCGTCCATCGCGGCGTTGAGTTCGCTCACCTTGCCGGTCATGGTGGCCAGCACCGGGGTCTCCATGTCGATTCCGGCGGCCTTGAGGCTTGCCGCGGTGCTCGCCAGTTCCCCCATGTAGCGGGTGGCTGCGGGCAGGATCATCGTCTTGGCGATCTCGAGGGTCTCCTTCGCCTCGACGAGGAGTGCCAGCGAATACTGTTCGAGCACAACCTCTTTACGGGCTTCGAGCTCGCGCTCGGACAGGATGCCGTACTTGCTGAACACCTCCTTGATCTCCGGAAGGTCGTACTGTGCCATCGCGTCGACGGTGGTGCGCAGGTTGAGCAGTCCGCGCGACTCCGCCTCCTCCTGCCATTCGTCGGAGTAGCCGTTGCCATTGAAGACCACCTTGCCGTGCTCGGTGATGATCTCCTCGAGGAGCTTCTGGACGGCGCCGTGGAATTCGGTGCCCGCCTCCTTCTCCTTCTCGAGGAAGTCGGCGACGTACTCGAGCGAATCGGCGAGCATCGCGTTGATCGCGATCATCGGATCGGCGATCGACTGGTTGGAACCGGGCGCGCGGAACTCGAATCGGTTGCCGGTGAACGCAAACGGGCTGGTGCGGTTGCGATCGCCGGCGTCGGCCTTGAACGGCGGGAGGGTGTCGACGCCGAGTTCGATGACGCCCGTCGACTTGCTCTCCTTCGCGCCGCCCTTGGCGATCTGGTCGAAGATGTCGGCGAGCTGTTCGCCGAGGAAGATCGAGATGATCGCCGGGGGAGCCTCGTTCGCTCCGAGACGGTGGTCGTTCGACGCCGAGGCGATCGAGGCGCGCAACAGTCCGCCGAACTTGTGTACGCCGCGGATGATCGCTGCACAGAACACCAGGAACTGCTCGTTCTCGTGCGGGGTGTCGCCGGGGTTGAGCAGGTTGCCCTGGTTCGAGTTGCCCATCGAGAAGTTGACGTGCTTGCCCGAGCCGTTGACGCCTGCGAACGGCTTCTCGTGTAGGAGTGCGACCATGCCGTAGCGCTCGGCGACCTTCTTGATCGTCGTCATCATGAGTTGCTGGTGGTCGTGGGCGATGTTGGAACGCTCGAAGACCGGGGCGATCTCGAACTGACCGGGCGCGACCTCGTTGTGTCGTGTCTTGGCCGGGATGGCCTGCTTGAACAGCTCGCGATCGAGCTCGATCATGAATGCGAGCACGCGGTCGGGGATGGCGCCGAAGTAGTGGTCGTCGAACTCCTGCCCCTTGGACGGCTTGGCGCCGAAGAGCGTGCGGTTCGTCGTCATGAGGTCGGGGCGGGCGAAGTAGAAGTGGCGGTCGATCAGGAAGTACTCCTGCTCGGGGCCCGCGTAGGAGACGACGGTGTCGACGTCCTCGTGGCCGAACAGTTTCAGCACGCGCATCGCCTGCTTGCTCATCGCCTGTTGGCTGCGCAGCAGCGGCACCTTCTTGTCGAGGGCCTCGCCGGTCCACGAGATGAAGATCGTCGGGATGCACAGGGTGTTGCCGTTTGGGTTCTCCAGAATGTACGCCGGGCTGGTCACATCCCACCCGGTGTAGCCGCGGGCCTCGAAGGTGCCGCGCAGGCCGCCGTTGGGGAAGCTCGACGCGTCGGGCTCACCCTGCAACAGCGTCTTGCCCGCGAACTCGGCGAGCGAGCCGTCCGCGCCGTCGGGTTCGAGGAACGAGTCGTGCTTCTCCGCGGTGAAGCCGGTCAACGGATAGAAGACGTGCGCGTAGTGCGACGCCCCCTTCTCGATGGCCCAGTCCTTCATCGCGGCGGCGACGTAGTCGGCGAGGGTCGGGTCGAGTGGAACGCCCTTGTCGATGGTTGCTGCGACAGCCTTGAAGACGTGCTTGGGCAGGCGCGTCTTCATCGCCGAGAGCGTGAAGACATTGCGGCCGAAGGTGTCTGCCAGGGGCTCGGGGAAGCCGTCGCATTCCATCTCGTATGTGGTCACGGCCTCGATGGCCTGACGGCGGGACATGCTGCCACTCATACATAAACTCCTGGGTCGGCTCTCCGGTTGCGACGCGTCTGCGTCCGCCGTGGCCGGGTGGCCCCGAAGAGTGAGTGTCGTTGATCAAGCGATACGACGCTAAGAGCACGACGTACCCAGGTCATTGCCTTCGTGTGACGCCCGTGAAAACACGCTTCACACTGGTGCGAACTCCGGTGGGCTGCTAGCTACGCGAACGATACCCGGCGGTGCTCGACTCGGGTGCTGCATCGTCGTGGGCAGTGGATTCGGCCGATACCGGTACGGTCGCTACGCGCTCGGGTGCGCTGTGTAGCGTTGCCATCTCGTGTCCGCGGATCGTCAGTGCCGCCACCACGATTCCGACGACGATGCCGATGGCGGTGTCGAGAACTCGGTCGACTGCCGCTTCGGGACTCAGGCCCGCGCTGAGTCCGGTCAGCAGCAGGGCCATCGGTGTCACGGCCAGCGAGCAGAGGGCGTAGTTGACGGTCGACAGGATCTCCGCGAGCACCTGGAAGATGATGATGCCCGCGACCGCGCCCCAGTAGCCGAGCGGGATCGAGAGCAGGAGTCCGGCGATCAGCGCGCCGCCGAGGTTGCCGAGCAGTCGCTGTACGCCGCGTCGGACGGTGAGGTGATACTCGACGCCCTGCATCGCCGCCACTGCGCCCATCGCTGCCCACATCGGATGGTCGAGGTGCACCGCGACGGCGATGACCGCGGCGATCGTCGCGGCAACGGCGATGCGGAATGCGGTGAGGGCGAGATGGCGGCGGTTGGCCGGTGAATGTCCTCCCGCGAGGCTGACCCACAGTGATTCACGTCGTGCGGTGACCGAAGTCGACGACGAACCCGTACGCGTGCCGCGTAGGAGCGCCATAGCTGTGTTGGCCAGCCACGGGGCCAGCGCGATGACGATTCCGATCACCGCTCCGATGACCGAGGCCAGGACTGCGCGGCCGATATCGGCGGGGCTGTGGGCGAAGCCTGCGGCGCCGGTTGCTGCAAACACAAAGATCACTGCGCCCGGGCCGACGATGCGCAACGCCGACACGAAGTAGCAGGCGATCCCGGCCAGCAGTGCGGTGACGATGATCTCGACGACGATCGAATTCGCGTAGACGCCCATCGTCGAGCCCAGTGCGATTGCCGCGGTGATTCCGACCGCGAGGGCGACGAGTCGCGGAGCACGGACGGGGTAGGGGTCTGGGCGGCAGAAGGCCGACACGAGCGCGCCGAGCGCGGCAAGTCCTGCGAGATCTCGCTGGCCGAGCAGCGCGCCAACGACGAGGACCACGCCCACGGCCACGCCCACGCGGAGCGGCGCCGCCACCCCGGCACGGCTGAAGTCGACCCGCAATGCCTCGCGCCAGGTCGTCGGTGTCACGGCGTGCTGCAGGGCTGCGCCGCTGGTTCGGATGTAGGGGGTGACGAGAGAGCGCTGCATGCCAATACTTTAACACTATTTTAGTAGTGAAATAGTTTCGCGCGATGGTTATCATCGTCACGTGAACAGCAGCGCCGACGCCCGGCCGGGTCGCGACCTGGTCGACAGGATCGAGGCCGAGTGGGCGCAGTCGTATCCCGACCTCGACGTCGCGCCGATCGGGATTCTCGGCCGTATCCAGCGGATAGCGACGGTGTCGAATCATCGTCTCGACCGAAAACTCGAGGCGCACGGCATCGGGCGGTCGGAGTTCGACGTCCTGGGTGCGCTGGCCAGGTCCGGCCGCCCGCTTCGTGCCAGCGAGGTGGTGTCGACGACGATGCTGAGCGGGGCGTCGATCACCAAGATCAGTGAGACGCTCTCGCGTCGCGGACTGATCGCGCGGCGCAGGTCCGAGCGCGACGGGCGCGTGGTGCTGCTCGAGCTCACCGATGCGGGCAGGGAGTTGGTCGACGCCGAGCTACCCAACCGACTCGCAGATGACGCCGACGTTGTCGCGCCGCTGAGCGCGCAGGAGCGCTCTGTGCTCGTCGACCTGCTCCGTCGCATCTCGATGGATCTCGGGGACTGATCGCGGGCACCTGGCGTGCGAGCACTCCCGGTCACTTACCCCGGGCGCTGACGTCGACACCGGGTAATGGAACATTGACCGTAGTTGCGTCCACCGCCGTATGGCGGAACAACACGAGGAGTGCAGATGCCCGGGGTCAGCCACACGGCCACCATCGACGTGCCACGTCAGACCGTCTTCGACTACGTGAACACCTACGCCAACGTGCCGCAGTACATGTTCGGGATCACCCGGTTCGATCCCGTGACCGAGCACACGTCGGGGCTCGGTGCCACGTTCGCTGCCGAGATGAACGTCGGTCCGAAGACGTTGAAGTCCACCGTGGAAACCCAGGAGTGGGTCGAGGGCGAGCTGATCAGGCTCGTCTCCGTCGACGGTTTCCCGGCGAACACCACCTGGCGCTTCGCCGACACGGAGGGTGGCACCGAGGTGCAGGTCGAGTTCGAATACAAGCTGCCCGGCGGACTCGGCGGCCGCGCGCTCGGGGCCATCCTGGAGCCGTTCGTCGGGCAGGCGATCAAGCAGACCGACGGCAATCTGCGGTCGCAGCTCACCTGAGCTCGAGTTGCGTGGGATCCTCGGGGGCGTTTCTGCACCCCTGGATCCCACACAACTGAGCGTCCGTTCAGAGTTGTGGCACCCCGGCGTCGATGAGGTCGCGCACCACCTCTTCGGGCTCCGTGCGCAACTCGACGGCGGTGCACCGGAGTTCACGCCGACTCGGTGCGGCCAACCTCCGCTGGCGACGCAGATCGCTCTCCCACGACGTGTGGGTGCGATGAAAGGCCCCGTCGACCTCGAGCACCAGCGTCGATCCGTCTGGTAGATCCCATTCGGCGTCGGTGTACCTTGTCCGGCCCGTGCTGTCGGAGCGACGGCGCTGACGCACCGGCGGCTGCAACGAGAAGTCGCGGCATGTCCGGACGAGGTCGATCTCGGCCATCGACTCGGACCCGCCCGCGATGTCGTCGAGGAATCCGCGCAGCAGAGGCTTGTGACGAAGTCGCGGGAGCTTGTCGCACCACGCGAGCAGCGACTCCGCTGTGCTCAACCGTTGCTGCACGACCGCGGCGACGAGACCTCCGGCCGAACGTGACGATCGATGCTCGCCCCACGATCCCGCGGCGAGCGCGGAAGCGAGCGTGAGGGCTGCGGGCTCGACCCGCAACGTCTCTGTCCCCGCACGTTCCACCGACAGCGCGGTCAGGTCATGGCGCGTACGGACGTAGGTGATTCCCTCCGGCGGGGTCCGGGCACTGCGATCACCCGCCCCCACGAAGAACACGACAGGCCCCTCGGCCCAGCCCTTCAGGCCGTGCGCCTCCAGCGCCGCGCGACCCGCGAGAGACGTCGGACCACACGAATACAGTGCACCGATTCGAATGCGTTGGAGCTCCGTCGGGGCTCCCGGTGCGAGCATCACGACTCTCGGACCGAGAGCCTGCCACTCACCGAGCGCTATCCGTCGCCGCACGGACCGCTTGTCCACTCCCGCAGCCGCGAGCTGCGCGCGTGTGACGATATTCTCCTGCCGCCGCGCAAGCGCGACCCACCCCTTGCCTGACTGCACCGCTTCAGGATGTCGGAACCAAGAAGGGTCGTCGAAAATCCATCCACAGGCTCAGTTGCGTGGGATCCTCGGGGGCATTTCTGCACCTCTGGATCCCACGCAACACGGTCGAACCGCCTGTGAGAATCGGGCGTGATCTCTCAGGCTGTGTCGGGCTCAGCTCTCAGGGTCTGTTCATGTCGAAATGTCCCTTCCTGCGTGGTCGTGGAACCACCTGGGAGTTCGTATGTGATGAGCCTCACGTCGGTGACTTCTGTTGATGTGCAGTACTTTTCGTAGTTCCTCGCTCTCAGTTCACTCTGTTCGCCGCGGTAACGACTGAACTTGATCGTTCGATCAACTCTTCGTGGTCCGCGTTGCCTGGTGCGTGGATTCTCGGTGTTGAAACCAGGTTCGAGGAGTGATGTAGGTGGGAGCTTCGCGCCGTGGGTGGCCGGGGTCAACGCTGAGACGTATCGGACGTCGGCTGGGTGTGTCGGCAGTTGCGGTCATGACCATCGGTGGTGTCATCGCGGTCGGGGAGGGTACGGCGCACGCGGCGCCTGCGGCTCAGACGTGGTGGGTCAACTCGTGCGGTATGCCCACGCAGAGTCCAGGGGGGCCTGCGGGGACGGTGAAGGTGCGCGCGTGGACGCGTCCGCAGAACAAGAAGACCGTCGTCCTGCTCGACGGCCTGCGCGCGACCAACGATGTCAGCGGCTGGGAGCACAACACCAACGTCGCGAAGCTCGCCGACCACGGCGTCAACGTCGTGCAGCCGGTCGGGGGTTACATGAGCTTCTACACCGACTGGAATGCGCCCGACAACTTCAGCAACCAGGGCTACACCTACAAGTGGGGCTGCGTGATCAACAGGAGTCTGGTCGCGGCGATGGATCAGCGTGGATTGCGCGGTCCCTCAGGGCATTACGCCATCATGGGGCTGTCGATGAGTGGCAGCTCCGCGTTGATCACTGCGGCCAACAATCACCGCGACTTCGACGCGGCGGGCTCGCTATCGGGTCTGCTCAACCTGTCGGCGCCCGGCATGCGGGAGGCGATCCGCGCTGCCATGATCTTCCCGATGCTCGACGGCGGCACACCGGCGATGAACGTCGACGCGATGTGGGGTCCGCCGTGGAGTACCCGATGGCTCGACAACGATCCCTTTGTCCAGGTGAACAAGCTTCGCGGGATTCGCACCTTCATCTACACCGGCAGTGGGATTCCCGGTTACACCGCGACTCCGCAGGCGTTGCTGGCCAACCCGGCGTTGATATTGCAGGGCGCCCCGCTCGAACTGCTGTCGTCGGCGCTGACGCATGTCTTCGACGTCCAGACCATGGTCAACCGCGTGCCGACGATGACCGATTTCCCGGTCCAGGGTCTCCACGACTGGCCGTACTGGCAGGACGCCGTGTGGAACGCACTGAACAGGGGGTTCTTCCGTGTCTGAGCAACATCGTGCCCGCCGTCATCGTGTATCCGCGGCGATGCTGGGGCTGGCCTGCGCCGGTCTGATGGCCGCTTGCGGAACCGACGACAGCGCCGCCTCCGGCGACAGCTCGGCCGTGGCGGCGTCGAGTTCAGCGGCGTCGAGTTCAGCGGCGTCGAGCTCGGTGGCGAAGTCTGCGAGTCCGTCGAGCGTGTCCACGACGCCCGCGGCCCCGGAGCCGAGCGCACCACCGCAGGCGACGCGGCCGGCCGAACTGCCCACGGATGGGTCGGTGGAGTCCGTCGCACCTCCGCAGCCTGCGCAGCAGTCCGCGTTCGAGCGGAAGCTGAGGGAAGGTGGTCTGGAGATCGACCCGAGCGCCGCGGCATCACTGGGCGACGCGGTCTGCCGAGTAGGGGAGAGTAGCGGCCGCGAGAACGCGAAGAAGTACGCCGCTGCGCTCCTGCAGGCCCAACTACACAGGGCTGCGACCGACAAGGAAGTGGCCGTGTTCGTCGACGCGTCGACGTCGCTCTGCTGAGGAGACAGGCGCGTCACACCAACCGGAGGGCAGCAGGGTGATCACAGTGCCCCAGGCAGGATTCGAACCTGCGACCCTTCCTTTAGGAGAGGAATGCTCTATCCCCTGAGCTACTGAGGCGACGTGTGGAGTCTACGACAGCGCGCCACCGCAATGGCAATGCACCTCGCGCCGCGGTCGGCCGGGGTGCATTGCCGTGTTGTTTCGACGATTCGGGGTCGCCCGCTTCGGCGCGATCGCGCGGGCAGGCGATACGGTGAAGTCGTGACCACAGCATCCTCTCCGCTCACCGTCCTCGTCACCGGCGCCACCAGTGGCATCGGCGAAGAGGTCGCCCGGCAGTTCGCATCGGCCGGCCATCGTGTGTACGGGACCAGCCGCCACCCCGACAGCGTGGCCGACCCCGTAGCCGGGGTGACATACGTCCGGCTCGACAATGCCGACTACGACAGTGCCGCCGAGTGTGCACGCGAGGTGGGCGACGTCGACATCCTGATCAACAATGCGGGCGAATCGCAGGCGGGTGCGCTCGAGGACACCCCCATCACTGCTGTCGAGGATCTGTTCCGTGTCAACGTATTCGGACCCATCGCGCTGACCAAGGCCGTGCTCCCAGGGATGCGCCAACGGCGCCGGGGAACCGTGGTCATGGTCGGATCGATGCTGTCGAGTTTTCCCGTCGCATTCCGATCGAACTATGCGGCAACGAAATCAGCCCTCAAGGCGTTCGCCTTCGCCACCCGCCGCGAGGTCGCACCCTATGGAATTCGCATGATCAGCGTGGAGCCGGGCACCATCGCGACCGGAATCGGTGACCGGCGCAGCATCTACATCGGCGACGACTCGCCCTACCGTGCCGAGTACGAGACGCTCGCCGCCGCGACCCGGCACAACGAGGACGAGGGCATCTCGGGCTCGGAGATG
This sequence comes from Gordonia aichiensis NBRC 108223, assembly GCF_000332975.1. Classification (GTDB taxonomy): domain Bacteria; phylum Actinomycetota; class Actinomycetes; order Mycobacteriales; family Mycobacteriaceae; genus Gordonia; species Gordonia aichiensis. The sequence continues at coordinate 158,114 of NZ_BANR01000007.1, forward strand.
GCGCGGGTGATCGTCGACGCCGCACTGGCAGAACATCCGAAGCCGTTCTACGCCGAGGGAAACTCTGCTGGACTGGTGTTCGCGCTGCGTCGGCTGCTGCCGCGCCAGTTCATCCTCGACATGACAGCGCGCAAACACGGACTGCGACGTGTGAAGATCTGAGTCGACGATGCGAATAGCGTTGCGGGTCATCGGAATCGGCCCCGGCGATCCTCGGCAGATCACGCTGCAGGCGATCGAGGCCATGGCCGACGTTGACGTTTTCGTCGCGCTGGAGAAAGGCACTGCCAAGACCGGACTCCTCGATGCACGCAAGGACATCCTTGCGCGCCATGCCGATTCATCACACCGACTCATCGAGCTCGCCGACCCGCCACGTGACCGCAACCCCGTCGACTACGACGCCGAGGTCCGCCGCTGGCACGCCGCCCGCGCGGACCTCATAGCGACCGCGCTGCGCGACGAGCTCCCCGACGGAGGAGTCGCGGCGTTTCTCGTCTGGGGCGATCCCGCGCTCTACGACAGCACGTTGCGCATCGTCGACGACCTGTCGGAGCGGTCCGATCTCACACTCGACGTCGAGGTCATCCCAGGTGTGACGAGTGCCAGCGCGCTGACCGCCGCGCACCGGATCGTCGCCAACAGGATCGGCGAACCGATCCACATCACCACGGGGCGTCGACTCGCCGACACCCCCGCGGGCGCCGACGCCAATCAGATTGTCATGCTCGACGCCGACCTCGCGTTCCGTGCCACCGCCGATCCCGACGACCACATCTGGTGGGGCGCCTACCTCGGTACTCCCGACGAGATCCTGATCAGCGGTCGGGTGGGCGAGGTGGGCGAGCAGATCGCCGCCGAACGCGCTGCTGCCCGTGCACGGATCGGCTGGATCATGGACATCTACCTGCTCCGCAAGGGTCGCTGAGCGCGCTGTCCCGGCGCAGTGCGCATCACGCTGATGCTCACATCACGCTCGTGCAGAGTTCACCAGACGAGGGCGAGTGCACCGAGCAGGTCGTCGGCGATCTCGGAGCGGCAGATCACGAAGTCGGGCATGTACGGGTGCGGTCGGTTGTAGACGATGGGCGAGCCGTCGAGCCGGCTGCAGTGCAGGCCTGCGGCGAGTGCGACGCCGACCGGCGCACAGTTGTCCCATTCGTACTGGCCGCCGGAGTGCACGTAGGCGTCGACGTCGCCGCGGACCACGGCCATCGCCTTGGCGCCCGCGGAGCCGATCTCGACCGGCGCCAGCCCCAGCGCACGCGATACGACGGCGACCTCATAGGTGCCGCCCCACCGCGATATCGCCATCCGGCCCGATAGCGGCCCGGTTGTCCGCTCGACGGTGTCGGTGCGGAACAGTTCGCCGGTTGCGGGCAGGGACACAGCGGCTGCGGTTGGTGCGCCGCCCTCGGTGAGTGCGACGTGTACGGCCCAGTCGGAGGTTCCCGACGCGAACTCACGGGTGCCGTCGAGCGGATCGATGATCCAGACGCGGTCGGCGCTGGCGCGGTCGCCCACGTCGTCGGCTTCCTCCGAGAGGACGGCGTCGGAACCGCGGTGGCGTCGCAGGACCTGCGCGATCCACGCCTGTGCCATCGCATCGCCGACGTCGCCGAGCTGCCGACCGGCCAGTAGCTGACCCGAGCGCACGCCGACGAGGATCTCGCCTGCCCCGTCCGCGATCCGAGCAGCGAGCTCGGCGTCGGAATGTGCGGAGATCATCCGTTTACTAGAGCACACTGGAGGTATGCCCGAACTGCCCGAGGTCGCCGCCATCGCCGACTACGTCGACGATCACGCGGCAGGATTTCCGATCCGACGCATCGACGTCGCCTCCCTGTCGGTGCTCAAGACCGCAGATCCGCCCTACACCGCGTTGGTCGGGCGCATCGTCGACTCGGCCACCCGGATCGGCAAGTACCTGGTGATCACCACCATCCCCGGAAGCGCAGAACAGGTCGACGAGCCGACGATCAGCCTGGTCATCCACCTCTCACGCGCCGGGTGGCTGCGATGGAGCGAGGACCTCTCGCCACGTCCGCTGCGCCCCGGCGGCAAGAGTCCGATCGCGCTGCGGGTGCACTGCGGTCTTCCCGGCGAGGGGTTCGATGTCACCGAGGCGGGTACCCAGAAGCGGCTGGCGGTGTGGGTGGTCCGTGATGTCGCCGACGTCGATCGCATCGCCTCACTCGGCCCGGATGCGATGGTGGTGAGCCGTGACGAGCTCGCCGGGATTCTGCACGGCACCTCGGGGCGGATCAAGAACGTGCTCACCGATCAACGGGTCATCGCCGGGATCGGCAACGCCTACTCCGACGAGATCCTGCACACCGCGAAGCTCTCGCCGTTCGCGTCGTCGAAGTCGTTGTCCGACGGCCAGCTCGACACCCTCTACGACGCGATGCGCGGCGTGCTGACCGACGCCACCGAACGCCTCGAAGGTCTCGGGGTGGCAAAACTGAAGTCGGAGAAGCGAACCGGTCTGCGGGTGCACGCGCGTACGGGCATGCCGTGTCCGGTCTGCGGCGACACGATCCGCGAAGTGAGTTTCACCGACCGTTCATTCCAGTACTGCCCGACGTGTCAGACCGGTGGAAAGGTACTCGCCGACCGCCGGATGTCGCGGCTGCTCAAGTGACGGAGGCAACCGGGTGCGCGCAGTCGGCGCTGGTGGAAACACTGCGCGCGGCGGGATGTGTGTTCGCGGAGGAAGAGGCCGCAATACTGCTCGACGCCGCGCGAGATCGCGGACATCTCGCCGAGATGACTGCCCGACGATGCGCCGGTGAGCCGCTCGAGCATGTGGTCGGCGCGGTTCGGTTCGGTGCTGTGGACCTGTCCGTGGGACCCGGCGTGTTCATTCCTCGACAGCGATCGCTGTCGCTCGCGGACGTCGCAGTGGAGGCGGTGCGCGTCCGCAGTGGCGAGCAACCCGTTGTGGTCGAGGCGTATTGCGGCGTCGCGCCGATTGCGGCGTCGGTGGCGGCCGCGGTGAGGCAGTGCCGACTCCACGTCGTCGATGTCGATGCGACAGCGCTGGAGTACGCGCGCCGAAACCTGCCCACCGACGCGGTGATCCATCGCGGCGACGGATTGTCGGCGCTGCCGCGGCACCTACTCGGCACGATCGACGTGATCGCGGCCGTGCCGCCGTATGTCCCCGACGGCGCTGCGGGCCTGCTGCCCCACGAGACAGACCATGAGCCGACAAGGGCGCTGCTGGCCGGTGCTGACGGCCTCGACCACGCCCGACGGCTCGTCGCCGAAGCGCCGGACTGGCTCGCCGACGACGGAGCGCTGCTGATGGAGCTGAACGTGACACAGGCCGAGCAACTGCTCGCGCCGACGAGCGGCGGAATCTGGTGCGACGCGCACAGCGTCGTGGGAGACGACGCGCAGACCGCAGTGGTGCTGCTGACTCGTCGCTCCCGTGTCTCGGGGTAGGTTGTCGGGCGTGACGACCCGACAGAAGATCCTGATCACCGGTGCGAGCTCGGGGCTCGGCGAAGGCATGGCGCGAGAGTTCGCTGCACAGGGCCGCGCGCTCGGCCTCGCTGCCCGCAGACTCGATCGCCTCGAGACGCTCGCAGACGAATTGCGCCCGAGCGCGGCCCACGTGGCCGTGAGTCCGCTCGACGTCACCGATGTCGACGCGGTTCCCGTCGTCTTCGGCAAGCTCCGTGACGAGCTTGGTGGACTCGATCGCGTGATTGTCAACGCGGGGCTGGGCAAGGGCGCACCCCTCGGTACGGGCAAGGCCCACGCCAACATCGAGACGGTGCAGACCAATCTGGTCGGCGCGCTGGCGCAGGCCGAGGCCGCGTTGGAGATTTTCCGCGCGCAGAACCATGGCCACCTGGTCCTGGTCAGCTCGATCAGCGGTATCCGTGGTCTGCCGAAGGCGCAGACGGCGTACTCGGCGTCGAAGGCCGGTGTGACGGCGATAGGGCAGGGGCTGCAGGCAGAGTTCGCGAACTCGCCGATCACGGTGTCGGTGATCGCGCCCGGCTACATTGAGACCGACATCAACCGTGGGGTGAAGACCTCACTGATGGCGGATACACGGTCGGGGGTCGCCGCGATGGTCAAGGCCATCGAGGCGGAGAAGTCGTACGCGCCGGTTCCGCCGTGGCCGTGGGTGCCGATCGCGGCAGCGTTGAGGTACTTACCCGGATTCCTGACCCGCCGGATGATCTGACCGGGGCCCCTCAACGGGTTCGACCGGCTTATTGCGGGACACCCTCAGCCTGCAGGAGCGGGAGCAGGCGAACTGCTGGCGGGCTCGGCCGGGTTACGCCACACGACAGGTGACGCCTTGTAGTTGAGCGCGTCGTCGCCGGTCGTGTCGGCCCAGTAGATGACCGACGAGAGCTTCTGGCCCTCATCGGCGTAGGCGACGAGACACGTGGCGTAGGAGTCGCCGCGACGCATGGTCTCGGGAGGCTTCGGATTGGCGCAGTCGGCGAGTGAAGTCGACGGCGGCATCGTCAGCGCGGCGGTGCGACCGTCCGCGGATCCCGCGAATCCGAGAACTCCGGGCGCAGGCGCAGGCCGCGCCGCCAGCGACGTCACCGTGACGTAGACGAAGTAGGCTGTGCCACCGCGTGTCTGCGCGCTGGGTACGTCTTTGCCCTGCGTGATGCCGGTGACGGTGTACATCGCCGTCGACCCCGCGGCGCGGAAGGCGTCCGCGGGAAGCACCGCGGAGGCGCCGAAATCGAGTGCGGTTCCCGGTACGGTCCGTGCCTGCTGACCCGGCGGTACGGTCACCGCGGCCGAACGGGGGACCGACGTGGCGCTCTCGCCCGTGCCCGCGGAGTCCGACGAGCATGCCGCGACTCCGAGTAGTCCCGCGACAGCGGCCAGCGTCGCCCCGAGGCGTAGCGGCGATACGGTAGTTCTCACGTGCGTAAGGTAGCCGATGTGGGTACCACACAGGGCCAAGTGGTCGCCAATGGCGCGTTCTCGCTCTTCTCTCGCCGACGCTCCGACGAGGTGAGTGAGCTGCTCGAGTCGATCTTCGGCCGCGAGGACATCACCGCTGTAGGCGCCGATTGGCGCGGGATCGTCTACTTCACTCTCGACGATGACGACGAACTCGCCCCCGACACCGTTGTCGGATTCGACCCGTCGAGCGGGGCGTCGGGACCACTGGCGACGCTCGACGACGTGCGCGCGGCAGTCCGTGACGGCGAGATCGCCGACGCCGTCGATGTCACGGGGTTCGATGCCTGGCGTACCGCGACGGGCACACGCGACCTCGCGATGGGCGACTGCGTGCCGCCGCGGGTCCTCGAGTTCCTCGGTGGCGACGCAACCGATCGAGCCGACGAGCCGCAGGACCTCATCACCTACGTCGCTGTCGCGGCTGCGCTGATGGGTCGCCTCGAGGCGCTCGGCGTCCAACCGGGCGACGAGATCCCTCCCGAGGTGTTCGACGACGACCGCTGGGGCTGACTCAGGCCTTGCGTCCGCGCTCGGCGCGGTACCAGCGGACCAGGGCGTCCGTCGACGAATCCCCTTGCTGTGCAGGGGATTGCACGTCGGTGATGACACCGAGAAGTTCCTTGGCCTGGGTTTTACCGAGTTCGACGCCCCACTGGTCGAACGAGTTGATTCCCCACAGCGTGCCCTCGACGAAGACCTGGTGCTCGTAGAGCGCGATCAGCTGGCCGATCACCGACGGCGTCAGTTCGGGTGCGAGGATCGACGTCGACGGACGGTTGCCCGGCATCACCTTGTGCGGCACCACCTTTTCCTTGACGCCCTCGGCCTCGATCTCCTCGGCGGTCTTGCCGAATGCCAGTACCTTGGTCTGCGCGAAGTAGTTGCTCATCAGCAGGTCGTGCATGGAGCCGGTGCCGTCCGAGGTGGGGAGGTCGTCGGTCGGATTGGCGAACCCGATGAAATCGGCGGGCACCATCCGTGTCCCCTGGTGGAGCAGCTGGTAGAAGGCGTGCTGGCCGTTGGTTCCCGGCTCGCCCCAGAAGATCTCTCCGGTGTCGGTTGTCACGTGCTCGCCGTCGGCCTTCACCGATTTGCCGTTGGACTCCATGGTCAACTGCTGCAGGTAGGCCGCGAATCGTGCCATGTCGTTGGAATAGGGGAGCACCACTCGCGATTGTGCATCCCAGAAGTTCGAGTACCAGAATCCGATCAAGGCCAGGAGAACCGGTGCGTTGCTCTCCAGTGGCTGGGTGCGGAAGTGTGTGTCGACGGTGTGGAATCCGGCGAGGAACTCGGCGAAACGTTCCTTGCCGATCGCGGCCATCACCGACAACCCGATGGCCGAGTCGACCGAGTAGCGTCCACCGACCCAATCCCAGAAGCCGAACATGTTGACCGGGTCGATCCCGAAGTCCGACACAGCCTGTGCATTGGTGCTGACGGCGGCGAAATGCTTGGCGACGGCGTCCGCGCCGGCACCGAGCTTGTCAAGGAGCCACCGCTTGGCGGCTGCCGCGTTGGTCAGTGTCTCCAGCGTCGTGAAGGTCTTCGACGCCACGATGAACAGGGTCTGCTCGGCGTCGAGGTCGGCGAGGGTCGCCACCATGTCGGCCGGGTCGACGTTGGACACGAAGTGGCAGCGGATGTCGGTGTCGACGTAGTGGCGCAGCGAGCCGTAGACCATGACCGGCCCGAGGTCGGAACCGCCGATGCCGATGTTGACGACGTCGGTGATGGGTTTTCCGGTGTGGCCCTTCCATTCTCCGCTGCGGAGCTTGTCTGTGAAGGCGCCCATCGCGTCGAGGACCTCGTGGACGTCGTGCACCACGTCCTGACCGTCGACGACGAGCTGGGCGTCGGACGGCAGTCGGAGCGCGGTGTGCAGCACGGCACGGTCTTCGGACGTGTTGATGTGCACGCCCGCGAACATGTCGTCGCGGTGCTGTTCGAGATCTGCCTCGCGGGCGAGCGAGACGAGCAACTCGATCGTCTCGGAGTCGATGCGGTGTTTGGAGTAGTCGATGTGCAGATCGCCGACGTCGATGGTGAGGTCGCTGCCACGGGAGGGGTTGTCGGCGAACAGTTCACGGAGATGGCGCGCGGCGAGACGCGGCTGATGAGCCGCCAATGCCTGCCAGGATTGAGTCGCTGTGATGTCCTTGCCGCTGCTGACGTCGGTGCCCATGTACTCACACTATGTGCTCACGGGCCCGCGCGGGTCGCGATGAGACGCCGACTGACGTCTCGTTACCGACGGTTCACCATGACAACGTGTGCGCTCCTTCGCTCAGCGGCCCAGTGGCCCCCTGCCGAGGCGGAGCAGCAACATGGCCAGCGTGTGTCCCTCTTGCCCGAGAGCGGCGAAGCGGTCGATGACCTTGACCTCACGGGAATGCACGAGGCGCGGGCCGCCCGAGGCCATCCGGGTCGCGCCCACCTTCTTCGACACCGCGGTCCTGCGCTTGATCGCGGCCAGGATGATGGCGTCGAGGCGATCGATCTCGAGCCGCAGGTCGTCGATCTCGTCGGACAGGTCGTCGATGGAGGGGTCGAGGCGGTAGTACTCGAGGTCGATCGTCTCCTCGAACGGCACCGGAGCAGCCGAGGACGACTCGGATGTCGGTGCAGGGTTCTGATCGTTGCTCGCATCGCTCACCGGGGTGATTTTGCCACGCGCCACCCGCGACGGTTCTACTAGATCCCATGCCGAGCAGCCCGACGGTGACGTCGCAGTCACCCACCTCCGACGAGCCGCACCCGCGAGGTGCGCTCGCAGGCCGGATCGGTTCGCTCACGGTCGTGACGGCGATCGTGCTGATCGTCGCGCACCTGGTGGTCCGGGCGTGGCTGGTGGCCACCGGCAACTTCTACTGGGACGATCTCGTCCTCATCGGGCGGGCATCGACAGTTCCGGTGTGGTCGTGGGAGTACCTCGGTCACAGCCACGACGGTCACTTCATGCCTGCTGCGTTCCTTGTCGCAGGTCTCTCCACGCTCGCGGCACCGGTCAACTGGGTGGTTCCCGCGATCACGCTGGTGATCCTCCAGGGACTCGCGTCGCTGTCGGTGTGGCGGATGATCCGCGTGGTGCTGGGAACAGCCGGTCAGCGGGTGGGGCTGCGTCGGCCCGCGATCGAGGTGGGTGCGCTGACCGCCCTTGCGTTCTATCTGTTCACCCCGCTGACGGTGCCCGCATACATCTGGTGGGCCGCGGGTCTCAACTCGCTGCCGATGCAGGCGGCGATGGCGTGGATCGTCGCCGACGCCGTGCTGCTGTGCACCGGACGTGTCCCCGCCTCGTCACGCAGGCTCGTCGTGATCAGGTCGACGGTGATCTTCGTGGTGGCACTGGCGTTCTTCGAGAAGTCGCTGTTCATCCTGCCCGTGGCCTTCATCGCCGCCGTGCTGGTCGCGCGCTTCGACGGCACCGCAAAGCCTGACGTGGGCACCGGGAAGGTCGACGGCGACACCGAGAGGCTCGACGAGGGGGCCGGCCTAACTGCCGATGGCGCCAGGGAACCGGCCGTCCCGCGAACGCCGTTGGTCGTCGCGTTCGTACGCGGTCGCGCACTGTGGACGCCGCTGGCAGTGGTCTTCGTGGTGTGGGTGATCCTCTACTTCTCGGTCTCGGATGCCACGGCGGGGACGCACTCGCTGTCGCAGACCGCGCAACTGGTGTGGCGCTCGATCAACAAAGCAGTCATCCCCTCGCTGGTCGGCGGGCCGTGGGAGTGGGAGCGCTGGGTGCCAAGCCCGCCGATGGGATTCCCGTCGATCTGGATGATCGTCGCAGGCTGGGTCGTGGTCGCCGGGTTCGCCATCTGGGCGATCCGGACGCGGGTCGGCGCGCTCGGAGTCCTCGTGGCGGTCGGTCTGTACGTGGTGGTCGTGCAGATCCCGCCCATGTGGAACCGCTCGAGCGCCAACACCGCTCTCGAGCTCGCGCAGACGATGCGCTACCTGCCCGACGCCGCGCTCGTCATGGCTCTGGCCTTTGTACTGCTGGTGGCGTCACCGACGCGGGAAATGACGCGGGCGCGTGCGGTCGACACTGCGGGCGCACGACATGCGCGCGAGGCGGGAGCGTCGCCGCTCCTGCTCGCCGGGGTGATGGCCGTGGCGTTTGCCGTCGCGTCGTCGATCATCTCCACCGCGGCGTACTCGACGTCGTGGAGCGACGACCCGACCGGCGCCTACCTCGCCAACGCCAAGCGGGCGCTGGCTGCGAACAAGGACACGACGATGTTCGATCAGGCGCTGCCGCTCGAGGTGCTTCTGCCGGTGGCCTACCCCGAGAACCAGATCAGCCATACGTTCGGCAGGCTCCGGGATCGTCCCGAGTTCGGCGACCACACCGACCGTCTCGTCGTCCTCGACAACTCGGGCAATGCGACACCCGGCGCGGTGACCCCGCGTCGATCGATCGCCGCCGGACGCGGTTCCTGCGCGCGACCGGAACTCGACGCTCCGCGTCGCCTGCGGCTCGACGGTCCGCTGATCCAGTGGCGGTGGACGATCGCACTGGGGTACTGTGCGAATTCGGCTGGGCAGGTGCGCCTTTCGCTCGACGGTGGGGCGCCGGTCACGGTGCCGGTCACCGCGGGGCTGCACGTCGTGTATGTGCAGCTCGACGGTCACGGGACCGAACTCGACGTCCGGCCGCTGACTCCGGGGCTCGCGCTGCACACGGGGGCCGGGCGTGTGGGCGAGGTCGTCGACGCACGTCTCCTCGGCGGCTGAGGTGTCGGTGGCTCCGGGTAACCTGGACTCTCGATGACTAGTTCTACCCGCCCCACTCCTCACGCCGGTAGCCGCAGCCCCGTGGCCGGCGCCCCGGCAGCACGCCCCGACGACGCGACCGCGCGCCTGCTGGCAGGCCTCAACCCGCAGCAGCGCGCCGCTGTGTTGCACAGCGGATCACCGCTGCTCATCGTCGCGGGCGCGGGGTCGGGCAAGACCGCGGTGCTCACGCGCCGCATCGCCTACCTACTCGCCGAGCGCGACGTCGCGCCCGGCCAGGTGCTTGCGATCACCTTCACCAACAAGGCCGCGGCCGAGATGCGTGAGCGCGTGATCGGTCTGGTGGGCCCGCGGGCCAACTTCATGTGGATCTCCACGTTCCACTCGACGTGTGTGCGCATCCTGCGTGCCCAGTCGGCGCTTCTGGAGGGCCGCAACTCCAACTTCTCGATCTACGACGCCGACGACTCCAAGCGGCTGCTCGGCATGATCATCAAAGATCTCGACCTCGACCCGAAGAAGTTCGCCCCGCGCGGCGTCTCCGTGGTCATCTCGAACTACAAGAACGAACTGGTCACGCCCGACGAGGCGATCGCCGCGACGGCCGAGGGCGATCCCACCGAGCAGGCGATCGCGACGATCTACGCGGAGTACCAACGCAGACTGCGCACCGCGAACGCCTTCGACTTCGACGACCTGATCGGTGAGACCGTCGGACTACTCAAGCGGCACCCCGAGGTCGCCGAGTACTACCGTCGACGCTTCCGTCACGTCCTCGTCGACGAGTACCAGGACACCAACCATGCGCAGTACGTGCTGGTCCGTGAACTCGTACTCGGCAGCGGATCCGACGACGCCGCCGAGGAGCAGGGGGCACCAGGGGCCGGCAGGCAGACCGTCGAGCCGTCGGAGTTGTGCGTCGTCGGTGATGCGGATCAGTCGATCTACGCCTTCCGAGGCGCGACGATCCGCAACATCGAGGAGTTCGAGCGCGACTTCCCGAACGCCGAAACCATTCTGCTCGAACAGAATTACCGTTCGACGCAAACCATTCTGTCCGCGGCGAATGCGGTGATCGCACGTAACCCGAACCGTCGGGAGAAGCGACTGTGGACCGATTCCGGTGATGGCGAACTGATCGTCGGGTACGTCTCGGATTCCGATCGTGACGAGTCGATGTTCATCGGCACCGAGATCGAGCGGCTCACCGACCACACGATCGGCGGGGTGTCGGAGTCGTACAAGTACTCCGACATCGCCGTGTTCTACCGCACCAACACCGGTTCGCGACCGATCGAAGAAGTCTTCGTGCGGCACGGGATTCCGTACAAGGTGGTCGGCGGGACCAGGTTCTATGAGCGGAAGGAGGTCCGCGACGTCGTGGCCTATCTGCGCACCGTCGCCAACCCCGACGACTCGGTGAGCCTGCGCCGCATCCTCAACACCCCGCGACGCGGGATCGGCGACCGCGCCGAGGCGTGCGTCGCGGTACATGCCGAGAACACCGGTGCCAGCTTCTACCAAGCGCTGCTCGACGGCGCCGAGGGTAAGGTGCCGTTGCTCAATTCGCGTGCGGTCAAACAGATCAGCGGGTTCGTCGAGCTGATCGAGGGCTTGCGGCGCGACTTCCTGACCACCTTCGGGCAGGCCGACGATGAGGCGGCCGACGTCGCGACGGTCTCCGACGCGACGGAGGAGGGTGCCGATATCGGCGAGCTGGTGGCAGCAATCATCGATCGCAGCGGCTACCGCGCCGAACTGGAGGGCTCCAGCGACCCGCAGGACGCCGCGCGACTCGACAACCTCAACGAACTGATCTCCGTCGCAGCCGAATTCAGCATGGAGGCGGCTGCCGCGGATGAGGTCGACGACGACGTCGACATCGACGAGGAGGCGGGCGGCACCGACGGCGAACCCGAGCCCGGATCGCTCGCGGCGTTCCTCGAAAAGGTTGCGCTCGTCGCCGACGCCGACCAGGTGCCCGACGAGGGTGACGGCGTCGTCACTCTGATGACCCTGCACACCGCCAAAGGACTGGAGTTCCCGGTCGTCTTCGTGACCGGTTGGGAGGACGGGCATTTCCCGCACATGCGTGCGCTCGGCGATCCCGCCGAGTTGAGCGAGGAGCGTCGACTCGCGTATGTGGGTATCACGCGCGCCAAGGAGCGGCTCTACCTGACCCGGTCGATGACGCGTGCCTCGTGGGGGCAACCTGTCTCGAACCCCGAATCACGCTTCCTGCAAGAGATTCCGCAGCACCTGATCGATTGGCGACGTACCGAGCCGAAGCGTGGCGTGCGCGGATTCGGTTCCAGCGGAGGCGTTTTCGGACGTTCAGACGGCGGATCGTCGCGCACGCTTGGCCGCTCGCAGTACTCGACCGATCCCAATCGCGGTCGCAACAAGCAGATCCATCTCGACGTGGGCGATCGGCACAACCATCCCAAGTACGGCATGGGAAAGGTCGTCGGCAAAGAGGGGAGCGGTGCCACCGAACGCGTGGTCATCGACTACGGCGGCAACACCGGGCGCGTCACGCTGCTGACGGCAGGCGGGATTCCCGGAGAGAAACTCTGATCTATTCGGGCGTGCGCTGTACGGGCGTGCCGGACCATGGGGTGGGCGGCCCGCAGCTGGGTGGAACCCGGTTGGAGCGTCCCTAGCCCGTATACGCCGACATCCGGACGCCGTGCTCGGCGAGCCAGGGGGCCGGATCGATCTTGGTGGTGCCGTTCTTCCAGACCTCGAAGTGGCAGTGCGGACCGGTCGACTGGCCGTCGGAACCGACGAGACCGATGAGCTGTCCTGCCCTGACGGTCATGCCCTTCTGCACCAGCACGCCGGACGAGAACATGTGGCCGTAGACGGTGATGGTGCCGTCAGGCGCCTGGACCTGAATCCAGTTGCCGAAGCCCGACGCCGGTCCGGCTTCTTTGATGACCCCATCGGTGGCCGCGTGGATGGGCGTACCGAGCGGAGCGGCGAAGTCGACGCCGCCGTGCATGCTGCCCCAGCGCATCGCGAAACCCGAGGTGAACTGGTACTCGCCGAGCGGGATGGGGGACACATAAAACGGCACGCTCTCAGCTGCCTTGCGTGCAGCCTCGTTCTTGACGAGTTGCTCGCCCTCGGCGAGCTGGGAGGTGAAGACGCTCATGTCCTGCGTGGACTGCTCGGGCGCTGCGACACCCGGCCCCGGATCGGGGGCCGGTGCTGCGGCGTCGACATTTGCGGCGTTGGTGGGCGTGGAGGTGGGTGCTGGCGCTTCTTCGGTGGTGCCCGCGTGGGCTCCCGCGGCGACCGCTGCGCCGGCGGCCATGGCGATGAGTGCGGCACGGCCACCGCGCAGGGCGGTCGGCGGTGCGGCGACACGATGCTTACCACGGGTGCGCGTGCGGCCGGGCTCGGAAATCTGGCGGAACGGCTTCTCGACGGGGCGTAGATCGATCTCGCCGCTGTCGGTGAGACCTGCCTCGGCGGCGAACGAATCGAACTCCGCGCCCTCACTGTCGAAGGGGTCGTCGGCGTACGCCTCGAAGCCGCCCTCGGGGATCAGGATGTCTTGCGTGAGTTCGGAGCGGGTGGGCCGGTAATACGGCTCCCAGCTCGACGGAGACCACGACTGTTGGTCGTCGGCGGTCCAGGGATCGTAGGAGTCGAGATCGTCGATCGGGATGATCGCGGTCATCTCCTCGGCGGGGATCTCGTCGTACGCAGCGCCGCGTCGTCTTGTCACGGTGCCGACCGCCGACGTCGACCTGCCCGGAGCTCCGCGTTCCGCCAAGTCGCCCACCTCAATCCTTGTTGCTGCGTTCCCGATGTCGGTCTCGTTACCGTTCGTGACCGATTCGTGATCCGTTGTGCTCGACTGACGGTAACGAAACGATTGCGGCAAGTCCAACGATCAGAGGAAAGAACCCACCCAAATGTGAGTTGGGTCACCGACGCAAGCCGGGTTTCCACACATCGCGAAGACGGTGTTCTCGATGTTAAATCTCGCCCAAAACCGTTGCGCTACGCCCTTCTTGCCGACTCTGCACCCGCGTGCAGCGGACCGAGGGCAGACTCTATACGAGGAGCGTGGCGCGCTGATCGATGCCCTGGTGTCCTGCGATGGGGACGCCGACCGAGCGAGTGATCTGTCGCACATGCCGCGGAGGCCCTCACTAGGCCTGTATCCGGCAGGTTTAGAGTCCGATATGGCCCGTGTTACACCCAACATCAGCGGGCACAACGACGAAATGGTGAGCTGAATGGATCTCTTCGAATATCAGGCGAAGGAACTGTTCGCCAAGCATGGGGTTCCCACCACACCCGGTCGGGTCACCGACTCCGCCACCGATGCACGAGCTATCGCCGAGGAAATCGGCAAGCCCGTGATGATCAAGGCGCAGGTCAAGACCGGCGGACGTGGCAAGGCAGGCGGCGTGAAGTACGCCGCGACCCCTGACGACGCGCAGACCAACGCAGAAAACATCCTGGGCCTCGACATCAAGGGGCACATCGTCAAGAAGCTCCTCGTGGCGGAAGCCAGCGACATCGCCGAGGAGTACTACATCTCGTTCCTTCTCGATCGCGCCAACCGCACCTACCTGGCCATGTGCTCGGTAGAGGGCGGCATGGAGATCGAAGAAGTCGCAGCGACCAAGCCGGAGCGGCTGGCGCGGGTGCCCGTCGATGCCGTCAAGGGTGTCGACGTCGCGACCGCGCGGTCGATCGCCGAACAGGGCCATCTGCCCGCCGAGGTGCTCGACGCCGCTGCGGTCACGATCGCCAAGCTGTGGGAGGTCTTCGTCGCAGAAGACGCCACCCTCGTCGAGGTCAACCCGCTGGTCCGCACCCCCGATGATCAGATCCTGGCCCTCGACGGCAAGGTGACCCTCGACGAGAACGCTGATTTCCGGCACCCCGATCACGCAGAGTTCGAGGACAAGGACGCCACGGACCCGCTCGAGCAGAAGGCCAAGGAGAACGACCTCAACTACGTCAAGCTCGACGGACAGGTCGGCATCATCGGCAACGGCGCAGGTCTCGTGATGAGCACCCTCGACGTTGTCGCCTACGCGGGTGAGAAGCACAACGGCGTCAAGCCGGCCAACTTCCTCGATATCGGTGGCGGCGCCTCGGCCGAGGTCATGGCGGCAGGCCTCGACGTCATCCTCGGTGACGATCAGGTCAAGAGCGTCTTCGTGAATGTTTTCGGCGGCATCACCGCGTGCGACGCCGTGGCCAATGGCATCGTCGGCGCACTGAACAAGCTCGGCGACGAGGCCAACAAGCCGCTGGTCGTCCGCCTCGACGGCAACAAGGTCGACGAGGGCCGCAAGATCCTGGCCGATGCGAATCACCCGCTGGTGACGCTCGCCGAAACGATGGACTCGGGCGCCGACAAGGCCGCCGAGCTGGCGAGCAAGTAAGGGAGCGTCGGACATGTCTATTTTTCTGAACAAGGACAACAAGGTCATCGTCCAGGGCATCACCGGCGGTGAGGGCACCAAGCACACCGCGCTGATGCTGAAGGCCGGCACCAACGTCGTCGGCGGCGTGAACGCACGCAAGGCCGGCACAACCGTCACCCACAAGGATTCCGACGGCAACGACATCGAGCTGCCCGTCTTCGGGTCTGTCGCCGAGGCGATGGAGAAGACCGGCGCCGACACGTCGATCGCGTTCGTGCCGCCGAAGTTCTCCAAGGACGCCATCATCGAGGCGATCGACGCGGAGATCCCGCTGCTCGTCGTCATCACCGAGGGCATCCCTGTGCAGGACACCGCGTACGCGTGGGCCTACAACGTCGACAAGGGCGCCAAGACGCGCATCATCGGCCCGAACTGCCCCGGCATCATCACGCCGGAGGAGTCGCTGGTCGGCATCACCCCGGCGAACATCACCGGCAAGGGCCCGATCGGTCTCGTCTCGAAGTCGGGCACCCTGACCTACCAGATGATGTACGAGCTGCGTGACCTCGGCTTCTCGACCGCCATCGGTATCGGCGGCGACCCGGTCATCGGAACCACGCACATCGATGCCATCGAGGCCTTCGAGAAGGACCCCGACACCAAGGTGATCGTGATGATCGGCGAGATCGGCGGCGACGCCGAGGAGCGTGCTGCCGACTACATCAAGGCCAATGTCTCCAAGCCCGTTGTCGGCTATGTCGCGGGCTTCACCGCTCCCGAAGGCAAGACGATGGGTCACGCCGGTGCGATCGTGTCTGGTAGTTCCGGCACCGCGCAGGCGAAGAAGGAAGCCCTCGAGGCCGCAGGCGTGAAGGTCGGCAAGACGCCGAGCGAAACCGCCAAGCTGGCTCGTGAACTGTACGAGAACCTGTGATCTCGTAGTCGTCGATTCTCACAAGACACCCCCGCTGGGGCCCCTCCGGGCCCTGCCGGGGGTGTCTTGTTGTCGGCGTGCGGTGGTCCCCGGGGTGAGATACTGCACCGGTGACCAACGATGCCGCGGTTGCCGGAGCAGGCCAGAGCGCCGTGCTCGGCGCGATGAGGCTTCCGTTCCGCGTCGCGTCGGCGATGGCCGACGCAGCCGAGCGCGTGCCCGTGGCAGGGACGGTTGTCCGTGATGGGCGACGCGCAGTGCACTCCGCGATCGATTCCGCGGGGGCGCTGGTAACCATTGGCACGCGCGCCTCTCTGGCGGCGTTGATCCGTGAGATCGTCGATGCGTTCACTTCCGAGATCGACCTCACCGCGCTGGTGCTCGACAATGTGGACCTCGACAGGGTCATTGCCTCGGTCGACATGAACGCGATCGTCGACCTCCTCGATCTCGACGCCATCGTGGCCCGCGTTGATCTCGATACCGCGGTGGCGCGGGTGGATCTCGATGCCGCGGTCGCGCGGGTCGACCTCGACATGATCATCGACCGCATCGATGTGGACAGGGTGATCTCGCGTGTCGACATCGAGGCGGTCATCGCCGGCGTCGATCTCGACGCGATCATCGAGACCGTTGACCTCGACCGTGCCGTCTCGCGTGTCGACATCGACGCAGTGATCAACCGCGTCGACCTCATCGGACTCGCCGATGTCATCATCGACGGCGTCGACCTTCCCGGAATTATCCGCGAGGCGAGCACCTCGGTGACCGCGGACGTGATGACCGACGTGCGCAGTACCAGTGAACGAGCGGACGATGCCGTCGCCGACATGGTGGGCCGTCTGCTGCGTCGACGTGTGGTTGCGGAGGTGGAGTCCGGTGAGCGTGACTGAATCCCACCCCGATCCGTCACACTCCGATCCCTCCCACTCCGATGTGTTCGGGCAGGGAGCGCGGCACGAACACGACGGCGGATGCGACTCCTCCGACGTCGTGTCCGGTGATCGGGCTGCGCGCCGCGAGGCGCGGAAGAACCAGTTCCACGCCGTTCACGACACCTCGAAGTCGGCGGGGATCGTGAGCCGCGGGGTCGGTGCGGTGATCGACCTGATCGTCGTGCTGGTCATCATGAGTGCCATCTATCTGGGGGTCGTGATGGCCAGGCTGCTCTATAGCGTCCACGACTTCTCGATGCCGAGTACCAACGGATTCTTCACGGTGGGTGCATTCATCCTCGTGTCGATCGTGTACCTCGCGACGTGCTGGGCAGTGTCCGGCCGAACGCTTGGCAGCGTGGTGATGGGGATTCGGGTGGTGAACCGCAAGGGGAATCGTCTGCGCCCCACGGTCGCGGTGTTGCGCTCGGTAATCTGCGTGTTCTTCGCCATCGGGCTGCTGTGGGTTGGCGTCGACAGCAAACGTCGCTCGGTGGCCGACATGCTGCTGCGCACTCGGGTCGTGTACTCGCGCTAGGTTCATCACCCGCGCGGCGGTCGTCGACGACTAGCGTGAGGGGCGTGGTCGACTCCGAGCGAATGACGGCACAGAACCTGGTGACCTCGCTGGTCGACGAGGGCACCTGGCAGTCGTGGGACACCGCACCCGGTTACGTTGCACTCGACGTCGACTACGCGGCCGCGCTGGGTCGGGCACGCAGACGTACCGGGGTCGACGAGTCGGTACTCACCGGAGTAGGGGAGTTCTCCGGTACGCCGATCGTGCTGGTGGTCAGCGAGTTCGGGTTCCTGGGCGGGTCCATCGGGCGCGCAGCCGGGGAGCGGGTGGTTGCGGCGGTCCGGCGCGCGACGCGTGAGCGGCTGCCCGTCCTGGCGTTACCCGCGTCCGGTGGAACCAGGATGCAGGAGGGCACTGCCGCGTTCCTGCAGATGGCGTCGATTGCCGAGGCTGTTGAGAGTCACCGGCGCGCGGGGCTGCCGTACCTGGTCTATCTGCGCAACCCGACCACCGGAGGGGTGTTCGCGTCGTGGGGTTCGATGGGACACATCACCTGGGCGGAACCGCACGCGCTCATCGGATTCCTCGGCCCACGCGTGTACGAGGGACTGCACCACAAGCCATTTCCCGACGGCGTGCAGATGTCGGAGAACCTCGCCGCCCAGGGCATCGTCGACGCGATCGTGCCGGTGGCTGAGCTTGCAGAACGTGTCGGGCGGGTCGTCGAACTGCTCGCCGAGCCGGACGATTCGACGGACACCGCGTCGTCGACGACCACATACAGTTCCTCACCAGCACAGCCGAATTCATCGCTGAGCGAGTCCAGCGGAGGCACGCCGTGGGACCGCGTGCGCGCCACGCGAGCGCCGGGCCGTCCCGGTCTGCGTGACCTACTCGGCGCCGATACCGCGATGATCCACGACGTCGGCCCGATCGTCCTGGCGCTGAGTCGATTCGGACAGACGACGGCGGTCGTGATCGGTCAGGACAGGAGTGTTCAGGCCGAGGGTCGGCTGATCGGCCCCGCGGACCTACGGGTCGCGCGGCGGGGGCTGGCCGCGGCGACAGAACTGCGGCTTCCCGTGGTCACGGTGATCGACACCCCCGGCGCGGAGTTGTCCGTCGCCGCGGAGGAGGGAGGACTCGCGCGGGAGATCGCGCTCTGCCTCGCAGATCTCGTCGCAGTGCCGCGACCCACGGTGTCGGTCCTGCTCGGTGAAGGGGCCGGGGGCGCTGCACTCGCGTTGTTTCCCGCGGATCGTCGACTCGCGGCGGACGACGCGTGGTTGTCGCCGCTACCTCCGGAGGGGGCGAGCGTGATCGTGCACCGCGACACCGCGCACGCGCCGGAACTCGCTGCGGCACAGGGCATTGCCGCGACCGATCTGGCCGCACAAGGCGAGATCGACCAAGTGGTGCACTGGAGATTGGATGTGGCAGCAGACGTCCGCACGGATATCGGGCATGCGTTGGCCGGCCTGGCGCCCGATCGCGCACGGCGAGTGCGTCACTCGGCAGACAGGGGCGGACACCGTATCCTCGCCGTCGGCGCGATCATCCGTGACGACCGCGAACGCTTCCTGCTCGTACAGCGGCTGCGTGACCCACAGGCGGGCCGCTGGACAGTGCCCGGCGGGAAGGTCGACCCGGTTGACGCAGTCGGTCCGAACGGAATCCGTGACGACGCAGATGTACTCGTCGCAGAAGTGATTCGCGAGATTGCCGAGGAAACGGGCATCGATGTCGCCGTCCGTGCACAGGCGTGGGTGGTCGAGATCCCCGATGGTAAGGGCGGGATCTTCGAGATACATGACTTCGTCGCTGTCCCGGTCGGCGGGACACTGCGTGCCGCCGACGACGCGGCTGACGCCGGGTGGTTCACGATCGAGGAGATGCGTGGACTGCCGCTCACCGACGGACTCATCGAGCACCTGACGGCGGGCGGGTTCGTCGACTAGCGTCGATTCGGTTCACCGTGAACACAATTCGGCAGGCGGCCAGTACGTTGGGAACTGGCTGACTCGCGCGCACGCCACCGATGACACCGCGCGGCACCGACGACCGAGGAGCGAGATGACCGACCTTCTGCCGCTGGACCCTGATGAGTTGCTCACGACGACACGCTCGGTGCGCAAGCGACTCGACCTGCAGCGACCGGTTCCGATCGAGGTGGTCCGCGAGGCGCTCGAGGTGGCGACACAGGCCCCGACCGGCTCGAACGCGCAGGGGTGGCATTGGATCGTCATCACCGATGCCGACCTCAAGCGCCAGGTCGCCGACTACTACGCACGCTCGTTTGCCGCGTATTCGGCGCAACGGACGGTCTCGACCGAGACCGCCCGACGTGTCGCGGCCAGTGCCCAATACCTCGCCGACGTGATGGGCGACGTGCCCGTGCTCGTACTGGGAGCGATCAAGACCGGCGGTGATCTTCCCGAGGGCAATCAGGCCGGGGTGTGGGGATCGCTGCTTCCCGGCGCGTGGAGCCTGATGTTGGCACTGCGTGCACGCGGACTCGGCTCGGCATGGACCACCCTGCACCTGACCTACGAGCAGGAGGTGGCCGAACTTCTCGGCATCCCCGACGGCGTGCACCAGGGCGTCCTCCTGCCGGTCGCCTACACCCAGGGCACCGACTTCTCGCCCGCTCAGCGCAAGCCGCTCGACGACATCCTGCACGTCAACGGGTGGTGACCGACTTGGCGACGGCGTCGCGTCCCCGACCGCCGCGGCGGTAGATTCGATGACACCATGAGCCCAGCAGACCCCGTCGAGACCGCAACGCGGTCCGCACCTGTCACACCGCCGCTCACCAAACGCGGCGAGGCAAAGGCTGCGCGACGTCGGGAAATGCTCGACGCCGCTGCCCGACAGATGGCTGCCAGGGGATTCGCCGGGGTGCGTCTCGAGGACATCGGCGGTGCCGTAGGTGTGAGCGGACCCGCGATGTATCGGCACTTCGCGTCGAAGACCGACCTCCTCGACCAGATGTTGCTCGACATCAGCCGTCGTCTGCGCGATGGTGGTGCCGACGTCGTCGATCGCGGACTGACACCGGCTGACACGCTCGAAGCGCTGATTCACTTCCACATTGACGTGCTGGTCACCAAGCCAGACCTGATCGTCGTGCAGGACCGCGACCTGCACAACCTGACGCCCGAGGCGAACCACGAGGTGCGGTCGCTGCAGCGTCGCTACGTCGAGCAGTGGGTCGACGTGCTGTTGGCGCTGATGACCGAACGCGGCGTGACGCTGGCCAGACAGGAGGCCCGCGTGCGGATACACGCGATGTTCGGCCTGCTCAACTCGTCGCCGCGACTGCCCGCGCTCGACGGTGAGCGACTGCGCGCCGTGCTGACCGCGATGGCCACCGCCGCGCTGGAGTGCGCCCCGTAGTCGCGCGGTGGCTGGTGGGGCCGCCACTGCAGAGCGGCGCCGCGCAGAAAGTAGGGGAAGGGTCTGGGTGAGAGTTCTGCGCCGCGCAGAAAGTAGGGGAAGCGGTGTTTCCGCTGGTTTTGGGCGTTTCCGCTGGGAATTTCCGGGGGAAGCGTCGAAAACCCGCGGAAGGATATAGGGGAGAAATTCGCGCTCGACTCTTCCCGCACTTTTCGACGTTCCGGCTGGAAACTTCTACGGGAAATGTCGAGAACCCGTGGAAAGATCAGGGAGAGGTCCGCGTCCCGCAGAAAGTAGAGGAAGAGTTGTTTCCTCTAGTTTTCGACGTTCGCTCCGGAAACTTCTGCGGGAAACGTCGAAAACCCGCGGAAGAAAGCAGGGGAAGGCTCCGCGCTCGACCCTTCCCCTACTTCCGCGCCCCGGCTCCCGCCCGGCGGTAGCGTCAGACTCCCAACTCGGCGCGGCGGCGCTCGACCTCCGCGCGATACTTCGCGACGTTGTCCATCTTGATCTGCTCGTAGCCGCGGACCATGTCGGGCAGCCCTGCCAGTTCGACAAGCGCAGCGAGACGTTCTGGCTCCACAAGCCCGGAACCGAGGGCACCGAGAATCGCGTCGACGAGCTCTCGGTATTCGACGATGAGCTCGCGCTCGGTGCGACGGATCTCGGTGTAGCCGAACGGATCGAGGCGCGTGCCGCGCATCTTCTTCATCCTCGCGAGCCCGGCGAGCACGGGCGCGGTGCGGGCGCCGAACGACATCTTCTCCTTGCGGCCGAGCGCACGCAGTAGCGGGGGATGCAAGCGTACGGCGACCTTCGCGTCGTCGCCGTACTCGCCCGCGATCTGCGCGGCGAATGCCGGGTCTGCGGTGAGCCGTGCCACCTCGTACTCGTCCTTGTACGCCATGAGCTTGTAGAGGTTGCGGGCCACGGCGTCGACGAGTTCGGGACTACCCGACGTGCGGGCCACTCGGCCGACGACATCGAGATACTCACCGGCATAACGCTCGTCGGCGTAGGCGACGAGCTCGTCGACGCGGATTCCGACGGTGTGGGCGAGTTCATCGCTGAGAACGAGGTGCGCAATCTGCCCACGGGCGAACGAACTCGGCTCCACCGCAACGGGTTCGACGCCTGCTGCGGAGATCTCACGCGAGACCATTTCGGGATCCGCAATCACCTGGCGTCCCCGTCGGAATGCCTGGAGGTTGGCCGCGACGGCCACGCCGTTGAGCTCGATGGCCCGCTCGATCGACTCTGCCGAGATCGGTAGTGCGCCGGTTTGATACGCCGCGCCGACCATCAGCATGTTGGCGAACTGCTCGTCGTCGAACAGTTCGGTGGCGAGGGCTCCGGCGTCGAGATAGGCCGCCCGTGACACCCTGGCGTCGATCGAATCATGTATCGAGACGTCGGCGGGGAAGCCCACCGACGTGTCGATGACCATGGCACCGGTGGGGATTCGGGTCGTCGAGACCACCGCGACGGTGCGGTCGGGTGCGGTCACCTTCAGGTTCACCGGATCGGTCCCGACGATGGAGTCGCACGCGAGGTACAGATCGCAGGTGTCGGCAGCGGCCTTGGCGGCCTGCTCGACGGGACTCGGGTCGGCGTCTCGACCATCGCCCGAATCAGGAGCAGTCAGTGCAGAAGCCTTGATGTCACTCACGACCGCGCCGCCCTTCTGCGCGAGGCCGGTCATGTCGACAGTTCGCGCGGCGTATCCGTCGAGAAATGCTGCGGTGGCGAGGATCTGCGAGACGGTGACCACTCCGGTTCCGCCGATGCCGGTGATGCGCATCGTGAAATCGTCGGCGGGGGTGATAGGTCGTGACACGTGGGGGCTGGGGATCGCGGCCGCGTCGATCTCTGGTGCGCGGCGCGACTCGGGCGTGTGACCCGGCGTGACGGTGACGAACGACGGGCAGTCGCCCTTGAGGCAGGAGAAGTCGAGATTGCACGAGCTCTGGTCGATGCGTGTCTTACGGCCGAACTCGGTCGAGACCGGATGTACCGACAGGCAATTCGACTTCTCGCCGCAGTCGCCGCACCCTTCGCAGATGCGTTCGTTGATCACGACGCGCTGCGTGGGGGTGGGCATCTGATGACGCTTACGCTTTCGACGCTTCTCCGCCGCGCAGTGCTGGTCATGGATCAGGACCGTCACGCCGGGAATCTCCGCGAGCTCGCGTTGGACGTCGGCGAGGTCGTCCCGATCGCGCACGACGACACCGTCGGCCAGGTCTGCCGCACGCGTGCGCGACGGATCGTCGGAGGTGACCACGATGCGAGAAACGCCCTCGGCGCAGAGCAGACGTGTCAACTGCGCGAGACTGAACTCGCCGACCGGATCCTGTCCGCCGGTCATCGCGACCGTGCCGTTGTAGAGCAGCTTGTAGGTGATGTTCTCACCCGACGCCACTGCAGCACGCAGGGCGAGCGAGCCCGAATGCGTGAACGTCCCGTCGCCGATGTTCTGCACGAAGTGGTCGGCGGGTACGAATGGCGCCATGCCGAGCCACTGCGCCCCCTCGCCGCCCATCTGCGTGACTCCGGCGATGTCGCCGACCTGCTGCGGGTCCATCATCAGAACCATGGCGTGACAGCCGATTCCGCCGCCGACGAGGGTTCCGGGACTGACCTTGGTGGAGCTGTTGTGGGGGCAGCCCGAGCAGAAGTACGGCGTGCGGACGGCCAGTGGCAGATCGATGCGGGTGCTCGACCGACGCGCCGAGTGTTCGTCGAGCCACGTCTGTGCGGCGTCGAGATCATGATGTCGGGCCAGCCGCGTCGCGAGTCCGAGAGTGACTGCGTCGACGTCGAGTTCGCCAAACCGCGAGAACAACGTCGAGCCGTCCTCGTGGACCTTGCCGACGATGCGCGGGGCTCGGGGATGGCGATAGAGCATGTCGCGCATCATGGTCTCGATGAAGTCGCGCTTCTCCTCGACGACGATGACCTCGTCGAGTCGACCCGCGGCGGTGTCGGTGATGAAGCGTTCGAGGATCTCGCGGTCGAGCGGATAGACCATGCCGAGCTTGAGGATGCGAATACCCGCGCGCTGCAGGTCTGCGTCGTCGAGGCCCATGAGGCGCAATGCATTACGCAGATCGAGGTAGGTCTTTCCGGCGGCGACCAGACCGATCCTGTCGTCGCCGCTTCGCACCGCGATCCGGTTGATGCCGTTGAGTCGCGCGTATGCGAGCGCGCGCGGGATGCGGGTGGTGAGCTGATTCTGCTCGAGTTCCATCAGGTTGGCGCCGAGCAGCTTGCCGCTCGGTACGTGGGGGCTGCGACCGAGATCGCCGTAGACGGGTAGCACGCGGTCGGGATGCACCACAGCGGTCGACGACCCGTCGGCCACGTGTGCGGAAATCTTGAGCGAGGTCCACAAACCGCTGACCCGACTCATCACCGCAGCGTGCACGCCGAGGTCGAGGATGTCCTGGGAATCGGCAGGGTAGAGGGTCGGGATGTAGAGGTCTGCCAGGGCCATCTCCGAGGTGCACGGGACCGTCGAACTCTTGGCGGCGGGATCGTCGCCGACGAGCGCCACAGCGCCTCCGTCGGGATGCGTGCCGATGAGATTGGCGTGCCGGAGTGCGTCCGACGCCCGGTCGAGACCCGGCGCCTTGCCGTACCAGTATCCGACGACACCGTCACGTCGGTGGCCGTCGTCATCGGTGGCCAGCGGGCCCAACGTCGGCGCGAGTTGCGATCCCATCACCGACGTCGCGGCCAGTTCTTCGTTGAGCCCCGGTCGGTGCACGACATCGAACGGCTCGAGAAGCGCCCGACGTCGCATGAGTTCGAGGTCGAAGCCCGCCAGTGGGGACCCCTCGTAACCGGAGACGAACGACGCCGTGCGGAGATTCTGTCTGCGATCGACTCGTGCGCGGTCGGCGATCATCCGAACCAGTGCGGCGATCCCGCCGAGGAAGATCGGCCCGTCTTCGCGGGTGTAGCGGTCGTCGAGTGTGAAGTCGGCGATGCGCGATGTCGCACGCGCTCCTGCCTGCGTTGATGCTGAGTTGTTCGCGGTGGTGTCGCGCCGGAATCGGTCGGCTCGATCATCTGCGAGGGTCACGGGTTCACCTGGCCTTCGTGTTGTGTCGACGTCGGTAGGGGATGCGGCCGACGACGGGTGGGCTGGGTCCGGGGGTGGTGGACCACACTGTCCACCCTACGAAATTGCGTGACGCGCGTCACGTCAGACTCGACAATGACAAGTGGATGACAGCAGCCAGCCGATCGGCTACAGTCGATTCAGTTAATGGCAGCTAACTGAAAGGCGAGACTGTGACGAGGGTGCTCTCGACAAGCTCGACCAGCGGTGCGGGCTCGACCAGTGATGGCCACGCCGAGGGGGCGCGTGCGAGCGGCCGCGAGGTGCACGAGTCCAACGTCGCAGCACTGCGCGATCGCCTCGCGCGCGTCGCGGTCGGCGGTGGCGAACGCGCCCGCGAGCGTCACATCTCCCGGGGCAAGCTGCTGCCACGCGACCGGGTCGACGGGCTGCTCGACGTCGGCTCCCCGTTTCTCGAGGTCGCGCCGCTCGCGGCGTTCGGTATGTACGACGACAAGGTGCCCTCCGCAGGCGTCATCGCGGGTGTCGGGCGCGTGACCGGACGCGAGTGCATGATCGTCGCCAACGACGCGACGGTCTCGGGGGGTACCTACTACCCGATGACGGTCAAGAAGCATCTGCGCGCGCAGGAGATCGCTGCCGCGAATCGGCTGCCGTGCATCTATCTCGTCGATTCGGGTGGAGCCATGCTGCTCCAACAGGACGAGGTCTTTCCCGACCGCGAGCACTTCGGCCGGATCTTCTATAACCAGGCCACCATGAGTGCCGCGGGCATCCCTCAGATCGCTGCGGTGCTCGGATCGTCGACGGCCGGCGGGGCGTATGTGCCCGCGATGAGCGACGAGACCGTGATCGTCCGTAATCAGGGCACCATCTTCCTCGCCGGTCCGCCACTGGTGAAGGCGGCGACGGGTGAGGATGTCACCGCAGAGGACCTCGGCGGCGGTGCGATGCATTCGTCGGTGTCCGGTGTCACCGACCACCTCGTCGACAACGATCAGCAGGCGCTCGCCAAGGTGCGTGAGATCGTCGCGACTCTCGGGCCGCGTGAGTCTCCTCAGTGGGAGACGGTGGCACCGCGCGAACCCAAGCGTAGCCAGACCGACATCTACGACGTCGTCCCCACCGATGCGCGCACCCCGTACGACGTCCGCCAGGTGATCGAGATCATCAGCGACGCAGGTGAGTTCACCGAGTTCAAGGCGAACTATGGCACGACGCTGGTCACGGCCTTCGCCCACGTGCACGGACATCCCGTCGGGTTCGTGGCCAACAACGGGGTGCTGTTCAGCGAATCGGCCCTCAAGGGAGCACATTTCATCGAATTGTGCGATCAGCGTCGAATCCCGTTGGTGTTCCTGCAGAACATCACCGGCTTCATGGTGGGTCGAGCATACGAGGAGGGCGGGATCGCCAAGAACGGCGCAAAGATGGTGAATGCCGTCGCATGTGCTCGTGTGCCGAAGTTCACCGTGATGATCGGCGGCTCGTTCGGTGCGGGCAACTACTCGATGTGCGGCCGCGCCTACTCTCCGCGATTCCTGTGGTCGTGGCCGAATGCGCGCATCTCGGTGATGGGCGGACCGCAAGCCGCCGACACCCTCGCGACGGTGCGCCGCAATCAGATCGAGCGATCCGGTGAGGAGTGGTCGACCGACGACGAGGAGGCGTTCAAGGCGCCTATCCGCGAACAGTTCGACGAACAGTCCGATGCCTACTACTCGACGGCACGGCTGTGGGACGACGGCATCGTCGATCCGGCACAGACACGCACGCTGCTCGGGTTGGCACTGGAAACCGCCCGCTATGCGCCGCTGGCCGACCAGCGCTACGGCGTCTTCCGGATGTGACACGAGATGATGGATGAGAACGTCATGACGACACCGATACCCCGCCCCGTCCGCAGTGTGCTCGTCGCCAACCGTGGCGAAATCGCGTGCCGGGTGATCGAGACCTTGCGCCGCATGGGGATTCGCAGCATCGCAGTCTATTCCGACGCAGACGCCGACGCGCTGCACGTGCGCATGGCCGACGTCGCCGTGCGGCTCGGACCCGCACCCGCGGCGCAGAGCTACCTCGACATCGACGCGGTGGTGCGTGCTGCCCGGCAGACCGGTGCCGACGCGGTTCACCCCGGTTACGGATTCCTGTCCGAGAACCAGAAATTCGCGGCAGCGCTTGACGCCGCCGGCATCACGTTCATCGGACCGCCCGTTGCGGCGATCGCGACGATGGGCGACAAGATCACCGCACGCGCGGCCGTCGTCGAACGCGACGTCCCGGTGGTGCCCGGCCTGTCACGTCCCGGCCTGACCGACGACGACCTGATCACTGCGGCGCCCGACATCGGATTCCCGGTGCTGATCAAGCCAAGTGCCGGCGGTGGCGGCAAGGGTATGCACCGCGTGGAGGAAGCCGCCGAACTGCCTGCCGCACTGCAGCGCGCGCGTCGTGAGGCGGGATCGGCGTTCGGCGACGACTCGCTGTTCCTCGAGCACTTCGTCGACACGCCCCGCCATATCGAGGTGCAGATACTCGCCGACCAGTACGGCAACGTGATCCACCTCGGTGAGCGCGAGTGTTCGCTGCAACGCCGCCATCAGAAGGTCATCGAGGAGGCACCCTCTGCGCTCCTCGACGAGGCGACGCGCGCCAGAATCGGTGAGGCGGCATGCGACGCCGCGCGCAGCGTCGGTTACACCGGAGCGGGTACCGTCGAGTTCATCGTGTCGGCCAAGCGCCCGGAACAGTTCTTCTTCATGGAGATGAACACCCGTCTGCAGGTCGAGCATCCCGTCACCGAGATGGTCACCGGGATTGACCTCGTGGAACAACAGATCAGGGTGGCGCGTGGTGAGAAGCTCGCGCTCACGCAAGCCGACGTTGTCCTGACAGGCCACGCGATCGAGGCGAGGGTGTACGCAGAGGACCCCGCACGTGGATTCCTGCCGACCGGCGGCACCATCGTCGCACTCGACCAACCGGCCGGCGCCGGTACGACCACCGAATACAGCGGAGTTCGAGTCGATTCGGCGATGTTCGAGGGCATGGTCGTCGGCAGCGATTACGACCCGATGCTGGCCAAGGTGATCGCATACGGCAGTGACCGCGACGAGGCGATCGAGCGTCTCGACCAGGCGCTTGCACACACCAGGGTGCTCGGCGTGGTGACGAACATCGACTTCTGCCGTTTCGTGCTGGCGCAGGATCGTGTCCGCGACGCCGACCTCGACACCGAACTCCTCGACAGACTCGTTGTCGATTACGCTGCGCCGCAGCCGGTCCCGGAGGCACTGGTCCTCGTCGGTGCTGCGCGCACCGGTCTACGGCGTCCCGGCGACGTCTGGCACACCGAGGTCGGCTGGCGGATCGGTGCGCAGGCCCCCGTCGTGACCCGCATCGTCGACGACGCCGGGAGGCACGCGACGATCTCACTGCGGGTCGACGAGGCAACCGGCGACACCCTGCGCGGACGCGCGTCGATCACCGGAGATGATGTCGAGAGCTGGGACGCCGATGTCGAGTACCGTCGAATCGACAGGGGCGACAACGGCGATCACGCCGACCGTCTGATCGTCGACGGTGTCAGTCAGTCGTGGTCGCACACCGAGATCGACGGCACCTGGTGGGTGTCGGGACCGCGGGGGTCGTGGACACTCGAACTCGCCCGACCGGTCCTTGACGAGGCGGCCGACGAGAAGGCGGGTGAGATCACCTCACCCATGCCGGGAACCGTTGTGGCCGTGGCGGTCGCAGATGGCGACGAGGTCGAGTCGGGTGTGCCCGTGCTCGTCGTCGAGGCTATGAAGATGGAACACACCCTCACCGCGCCGACCGCGGGCGTCGTGGCGCTGGCGGCCAAGGTCGGCGACAAGGTCGCGGCCGGTCAAACACTTGCACAGGTAACCGACGAGAACTCGATGGAGCAGGTCAACTGATGGAACTCAGCCAGGAATACACCGACCTGATCGGCAGCGTGCGCGACTTCGCGCAGTCGGTGGTCGCGCCGGTCGCGGCGAAACACGATGCCGAACACAGCTTCCCGTACGACGTGGTGTCCCAGATGGGCAAGATGGGATTGTTCGGCCTGCCCTTCCCCGAGGAGTACGGCGGTATGGGCGGAGACTACTTCGCGTTATCGCTGGCACTCGAAGAACTCGGCAAGGTCGACCAGTCCGTTGCGATCACACTCGAAGCCGGGGTCAGCCTCGGTGCGATGCCGATCTACAAGTTCGGCACCGACGAGCAGAAGAAGCGCTACCTGCCCGACCTCACCTCGGGTGTGGCGCTGGCGGGCTTCGGCCTCACCGAACCGGGGGCGGGTTCAGACGCGGGCGCGACCGCGACAACAGCACGCGATGACGGTGACAGTTGGATCATCAACGGCGCCAAGCAGTTCATCACCAACTCGGGCACCGACATCACGTCCCTGGTGACCGTCACCGCGGTGACCGGTGTCAAGGACAACGGGCGCAAGGAGATCTCTACGATCATCGTGCCGTCGGATACCGAAGGATTCACCGCAGAACCCGCGTACAACAAGGTCGGCTGGAACGCCTCTGATACCCATCCGCTCACATTCAGCGACGCGCGCGTACCCAAGGAGAACCTGCTCGGCGAACGCGGCCGCGGGTACGCCAACTTCCTGTCGATCCTCGACGAGGGACGCATCGCCATCGCGGCACTCGCGACGGGCGTGGCGCAGGGATGCGTCGACGAGAGCGTGAAGTACGCCAAGGAGCGGCAGTCATTCGGGCAGCCGATCGGAAACTACCAATCGGTGTCCTTCGCGATCGCCCGGATGGAGGCGAGGGCGCATGTCGCCCGAACGGCTTACTACGACGCCGCGGCGAAGATGTTGGCGGGCAAGCCGTTCAAGAAGGAGGCGTCGATCGCCAAGATGATCGCCAGCGAGGCCGCCATGGACAATGCCCGGATGGCCACACAGATCCACGGCGGCTACGGATTCATGAACGAGTACCCGGTGGCGCGGCACTACCGCGACTCGAAGATCCTCGAGATCGGTGAGGGCACCACCGAGGTGCAACTCATGCTCATCGCCCGTGAACTGGGATTCTCATGAGCGACAACGCGCAATCGACCACATCGACTCCCCGGCGGGTGGTACAACGCGGGTTGTGGTTCGAGGAATTCGACGAGGGCGCGGTGTACGAGCATCGGCCCGGTCGCACCGTGACCGAGGCCGACAACGTGCTGTTCACCACGCTGACCATGAACACCCAGGCGCTGCACCTCGACGCCGCGTGGTCGGCGCAGCAACCCGGCTTCGGCGGACAGCGGCTCATCAATTCGATGTTCACGCTCTCCACGATCGTCGGACTGTCGGTGTCACAGCTGACCCAGGGGACTCTGGTGGCGAACCTCGGATTCAGCGAGGTCGCTTTTCCCGCACCGTTGTTCGCGGGCGACACCCTCTACGCCGAAACCGAGTGCACCGGCAAGCGCGAGTCCACGTCGCGGCCCGGCGAGGGAGTGGTCAACCTGCTCCACATCGGACGCAACCAGGACGGGGTGGTGGTGGCGCGTGCCGCGAGGGCCACACTGGTACGGAAGCAACCCGACGACTGACGCTGCCGGAGAAGCCTCCGCGGCCGTCCGACGAACAGGAGTGACCATCGTGACCACCGGCCCGATAGTGCCGTCCAATCAGTTCGGTATGACCAGCCAGATCGGCAACGAGCCGCAGATGTTGGCCAACGCATGGCTGCCGTCCGGCCCGGCGATGCTGTTCTGCCCCGCAGACCGTCCGGATCGGTACGAGAAGGCGCTTGAGCGAGCCGACGTCGTCATCCTCGACATCGAGGACGCGGTCGCGCCGGAGAACCGGGTCGCCGCACGAGAATCACTGGTGGCCAACCCGATCGACCCCGATCGGACCGTCGTACGCATCAATCCGGCGGGCACCGGCGATTATCGCCGCGACCTGGCGGCGCTCAGCGACACCAATTACCGGGTGGTCATGCAGGCGAAGGCCGAGACCGCGGCGTCGATCATCGAGACGGCTTTCCAGACCATTGCGCTCATCGAGACGCCACTGGGTGTGGTGAATGTCAACGAGATAGCACAGGCGGTCAATTGTATCGGGTTGATGTGGGGTGCAGAAGATCTCGTTGCGGGGCTCGGCGGCAAGTCGAGCCGTTTCGGGCCAGGGGAATCGGGTGCGGGTACCTACCGTGACGTCGCGCGCTACGCACGTTCGATGGTGCGGATCTCGTCTGCGGCTGCCGGAATCTTCGCCGTCGACTCCGTGCACATCGACATAGCGGACACCGACGGTCTCGTCGCGGAGGTGCGTGACGCTGTCGCACTCGGATACGCCGCCACTGCGTGCATCCATCCATCCCAGGTGGAGATCATCCGCACCGGATACAACCCCGACCCTGATGAGATCGACTGGGCCAAGAGCGTTCTCGAGAAGTCCGAAGAGTTCCATGGCGGCGTCTTCAGTCTCGACGGACAGATGATCGACGGCCCGGTCCTGCGTCAGGCAGAAGCTGTGCTGGCCAGGGCCGCAGCAGCAGAGAACCTGGAAGAACAATGACCCGGCCGGCTGGTCGGACCGGGCGCGCCGGTCGGTGTTGAGACCACCGTCGAGCGCATCAAGTCCGGCGCATTAACGAGTCCACGAGAGAGAGTGATCGGAAATGGGCGAGCAGACAGTCGAATTGGCCTATGCCCGTGGTGAAGACAACCCGCCGCTGCTGACTGAGACGATCGGTCAGACCCTCGCGCGCACCACACAGGCGTACGGGGAGAACCTCGCCCTCGTCGACGCTCCGAGCGGTCGAACCTGGACCTACCGCGAGTTCCGTACCGAGGTGCTCGCACTCGCGGCCGGTCTGTTGCGGCACGGTGTGGGCAAGGGCGACCGGATCGGTCTGTGGGCGCCGAATCGTCCCGAGTGGGTCATCACGCAGTACGCCACGGCAGAGATCGGTGCGATCCTGGTGAACCTCAACCCGGCCTACCGGCAGAACGAACTCGACTACGCACTCAACCAGTCGGGGACCAGCATGGTGCTCGCGGCGGAGCGGTACAAGGATTCGGACTACAAGGGCATGCTCGACGCCGCGCGGCCGACAGCACCGCAGTTGCGCGAGGTCATCTGCTTCGACACCCCCGAATGGGACGAGTTGCTCACTCATCCGTCGGACGACGAGTTGGCGGCCGTTGCGCAAGGTGCGTCGACGCTGCACCCCGACGACCCGATCAACATCCAATACACCTCGGGAACAACGGGTTTCCCCAAGGGTGCCACGCTCACACACAGCAACATCAGCAACAACGGCTATCTCGTCGGTGAACTCCTGGCCTACACCGAGTCCGACCGCATCGCGATCCCGGTGCCCTTCTACCACTGCTTCGGGATGGTGATGGGCAATCTGGCCGCCACGAGTCACGGTGCGGCGATGGTCATTCCGTCGCCGACCTTCGACCCCGAGGCAGCCCTGCGAGCGGTGGCCGACTACCGGTGCACCAGCCTGTACGGCGTGCCGACGATGTTCATCGCCGAACTTGCGCTCCTCGATCACGCGGAGCCCGATCAGTTCGACCTGTCGAGTCTGCGGACCGGGATCATGGCGGGTTCGCCCTGTCCCGAGCATGTGATGAGGCAGGTCGTCGAGCGCATGCACATGGGTGAGGTGTCCATCTGCTACGGGATGACCGAGACGTCACCGGTGTCGTGCCAGACCCGCGTCGACGATCCGCTCGAACTCCGGGTCGGCACCGTCGGAAGGGTCGGACCGCATCTGGAGATCAAGGTGATCGACCCCATCACCGGCGATACGCTGCCCCGGGGCGAGACCGGCGAGTTCTGTACGCGCGGCTACAGCGTCATGGACGGATACTGGAACGAACCCGAGAAGACGGCCGAGGCGCTCGACGCAGACGGCTGGATGCACACGGGCGATCTGGCCGTGATGGACCCCAACTCCTACGTCCGGATCACCGGACGGATCAAGGACATGGTCATCCGCGGCGGCGAGAACATCTACCCGCGCGAGATCGAGGAGTTCCTCTACACCCACCCCGACATCCTCGACGCACAGGTGATCGGCGTTCCCGATGAGCGCTACGGCGAGGAACTCATGGCGTGGGTCCAACTGCGTGACGGCGTCGCCGATCTCACGGCCGACGACATCCGCGAGTTCGCGACAGGCAAGATCGCACGGCACAAGATCCCGAGATACGTGCACGTGGTGAAGGAGTTCCCGATGACGGTGACCGGCAAGGTGCGCAAGGTGGCGATGCGCGAGGAGTCCGTCGACCTTCTCGGGTTGGCGTGATGAGCGGATCGACGGCATCCGGTTCACTCGACCAGCGGCAGAAGAACGGGCGCATCGACGAATTCGCGGCGACGGTTGCCGAACGCCACGGCGTCGACACGTCGACCTACGAGGCGCTGTGGTCGTGGTCGGTGGCTCAGCCGGCGAAGTTCTGGCGGGCGGTGTGGGACTTCTTCGATCTCGATGCCATCGCCGGGCCGCTCGCCGAGGGCGACGACGCAGTTCTCGCGTCGACGGACATGCCGGGCGCACAATGGTTTCCCGGTGTGAGTATCAATTACGTCGATCAGGTCTTCCGGCACGCCGATGCTCCCGACGCCGCCAACCGGACGGCGGTCGTGGGCGTCGACGAGGCTGGGGAGCGAAAGTCGTTGACCTGGAGCCAATTGCGCGAGCAATCGGTGGCGTTCGCACAGACACTTCGCGGGCTCGGCGTCGGTGTCGGGGATGTGGTGGCGGCGTATCTGCCCGACGTTCCCGAGGCGCTGGTCGCATTTCTGGGTACCGCTGCGGTCGGTGCGATCTGGTCGGGTTGCGGTCAGGATTACGCGCCCTCGGGCGCTGCGGGCCGACTGGCCCAGCTCGCACCCGTCGTGCTGGTGACAGCCGACGGTTACCGCTACAACGGCAAGGAGATCGACAAGGCGCCCGACAGTGCAGAACTGGCAGGTCTTCTCGAGGAGCTGCGCGCACACATCGTCGTCGGCGATCCGTCACGCCAACCCGATCGCGACATCGAGGTGCTTGCCTTCGACGACGTGATCGCCCCCAGAGGATCCTCACAGCCGGGATCGGCTCCGGAAGGCGAGGCCGACACTGACCTACCGGTACGGGTGCCGTTTGACCATCCCCTGTGGGTGCTGTTCAGTTCGGGCACCACCGGGCGGCCCAAGGGCATCGTCCACGGGCACGGGGGCGTCGTCGTCGAACATCTCAAAGCGGCTGGGCTGCATGCTGATCTGTCGCATGAGGATGTGTTCTTCTGGCACACCGCGCTGAGCTGGATGATGTGGAATTTCCAGGCGGCGGGGTTGCTGGTGGGCGCCGAGATCGTCTGTTACAGCGGTTCGCCGCTGTATCCGGACGCCGACCGGTTGTGGGCACTCGTCGCCGACGAGCGCGTCACCTACTTCGGCACGAGTCCCGGGCAGTTGCAGGCAAGTCGCAAGGCGGGCCTCGTGCCCGGGCGCGACCACGACCTGGCGATGCTGCGCGGGATCGGCAGCACAGGGTCGGCCTTGTCGGCCGACCTGTTCGAGTGGATCGACGAGAACGTGCGCCCGGGAATCCCGGTGTCGTCGATCAGTGGTGGCACCGACGTGGTGACCGCGTTCGCCGGCGGCTCGTCGGGCCAACCGGTGGTGCCCGGAGAGCTGTCGGTGCGCTACCTCGGTGTGGCGCTGGCCAGTTGGGCTCCCGACGCGACGCCGTTGGTGGACGAGGTCGGCGAGATGGTCGTGACCGCACCGATGCCGTCGATGCCGGTGAGCTTCTGGAACGACCCCGGCGGGGAACGCTATCGGGCCGCGTACTTCGCGCACGAATGGACGGGTGCAACCGACACACCCGTTGTCTGGCGACACGGCGACTGGGTGACGGTCACCGATCGTGGGTCGCTGGTCATTCACGGTCGTAGCGACGCCACGCTCAACAAGCAGGGCGTGCGCATGGGCTCGGCCGACATCTACGAGGTCGTCGAGAGCCTCGACGAGGTCGCGGAGGCGTTTGTGCTCGGCGTCGACGGACCCGATGGCAAGTACTGGATGCCGCTGTTCGTGACCCTGGTGCCCGGTGCGGCGCTCGATGACCGGTTGCGCTCGACGATCGCCTCGTCGATTCGCACCCGACTCTCGCCACGACACATTCCGGATGAGGTGATCGAGGCTCCCGGTATCCCGCATACCCGCACAGGTAAGAAGCTCGAGGTGCCCGTGACGGCGATTCTCGCCGGGCGCACCGGCGTCGACGTCGACCCCCGGTCGATAGACGATCCGGGCCTCATCGATTGGTACGCGGCTCGCGGTCGCGAACATCGGTGGTAGGGGATCCGTCTCACACCGATGTACTAGCGTGGTCGGGGAACTGCCGTGCCCTGCCGACGTGCGGGTTGCGGTCCGGACGCCCTGCGTGGTCAGGGTGAGTTGATACCAGGAGACATGACGTATGAGTTATCAGCCGGGAGGCTCCGGTTTCGGTGCTTCCGACTCGGGTCAGGGCTACGGACAGCAAGCTGGACAGCAAGGCGGATACCCGCAGGCCGGTGGTGCCCAGTACGGCTCTGACCAGCAAGGATCTTCGCGGCAGGCGAGTTCGCAGTACGGCTACGGGCAGCAGCAGCCGGGGCAGTACGGCTATGGTCAGACACCCGGTTACGGTCAGCAGTCGGCTGCGGGCTACGGGCAACAGCAGGGCTACGGGCAGTCGCAGGGCTACGGGCAACAGCAGGGCTACGGGCAACAGCAGGGCTACGGCGAGCAAGGTTCGGGTCAGTCGGGCTATCCCCAGTCCGGGTACCCCCAATCGGGATACGGTCAGCAGGATTACAACCAGTACGGCTACGGGCAGGGCCAGTACGGTGCGCCGGCGAAGCCCGCAAGCCAGGGACTTCCGCCCAACATTGCGATGATCCTCGCCATCGCGTTGAGCGGGTTGTCGGCGCTGAATCTTCTGATCGGCTTCTGGAATTCCGGCTCGGGTGTGGACCTGGCGGTCGTCGTGATCGCGTTGTCGCTCCTCGCGGGTCTGTTCCCGACGAAGGTTGCAGTCAACGCGCTTGTCCCCGTTGTGGCGGCAGTGACGAGCGGTGCTTTCGTCTTCCGCGTTTATGCGGTCATCGACGCGGCAGTGTCCGATCTCAGCGTCGACTGGACCGTGTACGTGCAGTTGGTGCTCGAACTGCTGATCGCGGGCGCCGCGATCCTCTGGTTGCTCATCATCCTCGACGCGGTCAAGGTCGCGCCGGTGCCGGGGGGCGTTGCAGCCACCGGATCCGTACCTGCGGGTTCGACGGTGACAGGAGCCGAGCAGACGACCGTGATCACCGGGACGGCCCCCGCATCGCAGGGTTACGGCCAGGGGAGCGCGACCGGTTACGGCGACGCGCAGGCATCGGGCAAGGCGCAGGCGCCGGTGGCATCGACTCCGGGCGCTTCGGACTCGGGTCAGTCGGCGTACAGCTACGGCCAGTCTCCGTCGCATCAGGCCGACTCCAGCTCGTACGGCACGAGTGCAGCGTCGGCACAGCAGCCGTCCGATGCTTCGCACTACTCGTCCTCGTCGTCACTCTCTTCCTACTCACCCTCGTCACAGTCGGCCGCGTCCCAGTCGTCGTACCCGCAGGCGCAGCCGTCGTCGGGTCCCTCGGCACAGGCACCCGGCGGATATCCGGGCGCCGCAGCCTCGGAGTCGAGGGGAGAGTCGTCTCCGACGGCGTCACCGACCTCCGGACCGGCGGCCGAGAGCGGCTACGGCGATCGCACGACGGCCTTCCACCGCCCGGAGTCCGGGGAGCAGCCGGGACAGAGCGGCTCGTCGTCGAAGTGATGGCTCAGCGGCTGACCGGGTAGTTCGTCCGGCCACTCGAGCGGCTCAGCACGCACAGCGACTCAACACGCAGTAGGGCTCCGCCACACGGCGGGGCCCTACGCGTATGTCGTGAGCGTCACCTCTCGGCGCGTCTCCGACTCAACTGGTGTCACTCGTGTCACGCTCGTAACGATGTCGTCGATCAGGTCTGTGCCCAGAGAGAGTCTTTCCGCGCGTCTGCGTCAGGTGCGGCAGGCGACCCGCGCGCAACGCATGGGAAGCGAGGGCAGCGCCCGTGAGCTGATCCTCGTGGCGTTCGGGGTTCCGGTCGTCACGCTGATGGTCCTCGTCGTGTGTGTGCTCGCGGTTCTGCTGATGTCCGGTGGGGATGTCTCGGGCATTGCGAGCGTGATCTCGGCATGCTGGCTGGCTATTCACCAGGTGCCGCTGACGATGAACGGTGTCACGCTTGGTGTGCTCCCGATGCTCCCGACGCTGCTCGTTGCGGCCGGGACCGCCGGGTTCGCGTCGTCGGCGAGTCGTGTCGGACGGTCGCCGTCGGAAGTCGCGGCGATCGCCGCCGCTGCGGTCGGCGGACCACTGGTGATCACGGCGATGGCGTTGGCCGTGCTCATGGACGGGTCGGCGGACATGCCGGTCACCGCTCCCAACGCTCTCTTGGCATTCGGATGCACGATCGCGCTGCATGGGCTGGCAACCGCAGCGGGCGTCGCATGGCGTCGACGCCGCGACCTCGCAGCACAGACGTCTGTCACCGCAGCCGACCGTCGCGGATTCCGCTTCGGGCTCCTGGCGGCGGTGGCACTCCTCGCAGCGGGATCGCTCCTGGTTCTGGTGCGGCTTCTGCTGAGCTTTTCCGAGGTCGGTCACCTCATCGCCGGCGGCTACCGCTTCGACGGCTACCTGGGGCTCACGGTGCTGTCGATCCTGTACCTGCCCAACGCGATCGTGGGCGCGACCGCCGTTCTGGTGGGCGCCGATGTCCACATCGGAGCGATGTCGGTGGATCTGCTCTCGGTGCGCACCGGACCGATGCCGCCGGTACCTCTGCTCGCGGCGCTTCCCGATGCCGACCACGGCATGCTCGGCATCGTGGGATTCGCTGTCCCCGTTGCCGTTGCGGGCTACGTGGGCTGGCGGTGCCGTTCGCTCGACCCCATCGCCCACGTCAGGGCCGTCGGCGTGGCCGGTGCCGTCGCGGCGTCGATCGTCGTTCTGCTCGCCTGGCCCGCGGGCGGTCGCCTCGGCGAGATCGGTGAGACAGGCGTCAACGCGGCGGCGGCAGGGGTGTTCACGCTCGGTTGGATCGTCGTCGTCGGACTCATCGTCGCGCTCATCTACGGCTGCCTGCCGTCTACGCGGCGCGCCAGGCTGGAAGCCGCTCCACACCTCGACGAGAACGACGACCTCGACACCTGGTTCGACGACTCCGGATTCGACGACGACTACGTGGTCGACTCCTGGTACGAAGACGTCGACGAGACCGACCCTGACGGAATCAGGTCGGACGCTGATACCGACGAGATCGACGTCGACGGTATCGGGTTCAACGCTGTTACCGATGAGACCGATGTTGACGGCGCCGAGTTCGACGCTGATGGCGACGAGACCGATTCGGACAGTGCCGGGTTCGACGCTGGTACCGATGAGACCGACGTCGACGGTATCGGGTTCGACGCTGACGGCACCGCGGAGACCGCGCCTCGCCCACGGGGCGCGAAGAGCGATCCATTAGGCTCGCAGATGTGAACAGCACTCCCGTTGACGCTACCGACAGCCCGGTACGCGTCCCGATCGTCGTGATGGCGTCGGGAACGGGAACTCTGCTCGAGTCGCTCATCGATCGCGCCAACGGACCCGACTCCGCCTTCGAGGTGAGCGCCGTTGTCGTCGACCGCGACTGCCGCGCGGCGTCGATCGCACAGCGTCACGACATCCCCGTCGTGGTGTGTCGTGTTGCCGACCACGCCGATCGCGCCCACTGGGACGAGGCACTGACCACGCACGTGTCCGCGGTCGCCCCGGCGTGGGTGGTCACCGCCGGTTTCATGAAGATCCTCGGTCCGGCCTTCCTGGCGCGCTTCGGTGGTCGCATCGTCAACTCCCACCCCGCGCTGCTGCCATCCTTTCCCGGCGCGCACGGAGTGGCCGACGCGCTCGAACACGGAGTGAAGGTGACGGGCGCGACAATTCACCTCGTCGACGACGGCGTCGACACCGGACCGATCCTCGCGCAGGCGCCGGTGATGGTGTCGCCGAGCGACACCGAGGAGACCTTGCACGAACGCATCAAGTCGGTAGAGCGATTCCTGCTCGCCGACGTTGTGGCGAAACTCGTCACCCGAGGAGTTGTCATCGACGGACGAAAGGCCCGGATCCCGTGAACGCAGCCACCCCAGCAGACGCCGGTCGACGCCCCATCAGGCGCGCGCTGGTCAGCGTCTACGACAAAACCGACCTCGCCGATCTCGCGACGTCGCTGCACGAGGCCGGTGTTGAACTGGTGTCGACCGGCTCGACTGCGAAAACCATTGCTGCGGCAGGACTTCCGGTTACCGAGGTGTCGGAGCTGACAGGGTTCCCCGAATGTCTCGACGGACGGGTGAAGACGCTTCACCCCAAGGTGCATGCGGGCATTCTCGCCGACAGTCGTAAGGAGTCGCACGTCGCGCAACTCGACGAACTGGGCGTTGCTCCCTTCGATCTGGTCGTCGTCAACCTCTACCCGTTCACCGAGACCGTCGCGTCGGGTGCCACGCCCGACGAGTGCATCGAACAGATCGACATCGGCGGACCGTCGATGGTCCGGGGTGCGGCCAAGAACCATCCGACGGTTGCCGTCGTCGTCGACCCGATGGACTACGAGCAGGTCTCTGCCGCGGTGGCCGATGGTGGTTTCACCCTCACGCAGCGACGTGAGTTGGCCGCCAAGGCATTCCGCCACACCGCCGACTACGACGTCGCGGTCGCCTCGTGGATGTCGAAGGAGGTCGCGCCCGCGGCGGACGGCTCACCTTTCCCCGAATGGGCCGGATTCACGTGGGAGCGCTCCGATGTGCTGCGCTACGGCGAGAACCCGCACCAGGCCGCCGCGCTCTACCTCTCCACCGCGGCCCCCGAGGGGCTGGCGTCGGCAGAACAGCTCCACGGCAAGGAGATGAGTTACAACAACTACACCGACTCCGACGCCGCCTGGCGCAGCGCTCATGATTTCGACGCTCCGGCCGTGGCAATCATCAAGCACGCCAACCCCTGTGGCATTGCGATCGGTGAAACGATCGGCGAGGCACACCGTCTCGCGCACGCCTGCGATCCGGTGAGCGCCTATGGCGGGGTGATCGCTGCCAATCGTGAGATCACCGTCGAGATGGCCGAGCAGGTCGCGGAGATCTTCACCGAGGTCATCATCGCACCGGGCTTCGCCGACGGCGCGCTCTCGGTGTTGCAGCGCAAGAAGAACATTCGCATCCTGCGTGCTGTCCCACCGGTACGCGCCGGACTCGAATTCCGTCCGGTGTCCGGCGGTCTGCTCATGCAGGATCGCGACATCGTCGACGCCGAGGGCGACAACCCGGAGAACTGGACCTTGGCCGCAGGAGCGCCGGCGGATCCCGATACTCTCGCTGATCTCGAATTCGCTTGGCGCGCATGCCGCTCGGTCAAGTCCAATGCCATTCTCCTGGCCAAGGGCGGAGCGTCGGTCGGCGTCGGTATGGGGCAGGTCAACCGAGTCGACTCGGCGCACCTGGCCGTGACCCGCGCCGGTGATCGGGCCAACGGCAGCGTCGGCGCCTCGGATGCCTTCTTCCCGTTCCCCGATGGGCTGCAGGTGCTGATCAACGGTGGGGTGTCCGCCGTCGTGCAGCCGGGTGGGTCGATCCGCGACAACGAGGTCATCGAGGCCGCCGCAGAGGCAGGCATCACCCTGTACCTCACCGGGGCACGGCACTTCGCGCACTGATCTGATCGCGTCGACTGTGCGTTCCCAGGTGTTGACCGTGCGTGCCGGGGCGTCGACTGTGCGTTCCCAGGTGTTGACCGTGCGTGCCGGGGCGTCGACTGTGCAGCCCTGATGACGGTTCTCGACTTCGCGCTGCTGCTCCTCGCCGGATTCGGGGCGGGTCTGATCGGGTACGTGACCGGGCTCGCGTCGGTTGTCAGCTACCCGGCGCTGCTGGCGGTGGGGCTCAGTCCGATCGCAGCGAACGTCACCAATACGGTCTCGCTCGTTGCGGTGGGGGCGGGGAGTCTCGGCCAGTCCGGCAAGGTGTTGCTCACCGGCGATCGCCGTCCGTTGTATGCCGGTGTCGTGGCGTCGTTGATCGGCGGGACGATCGGTGCGGTGATCCTGCTGATCACTCCGCCCGAGAGTTTCAAGGTCATCGTCCCGTACCTCGTGGGGTTCGCCGCGATCGCGCTACTGGTGCAACCGCAACTTCGACGCCTCGCCTCACGGCATGCCGATCGTCCGTGGGTGTTCGTGATCGGTCTCGGCGTGATCTCCGTCTACGGAGGCTATTTCGGAGCGGGCGCGGGGATCGTGCTGCTTGCGCTCACCCTGGTCGTGACGAGCGAACCGCTGTGGCGTGCGACGCTGTTGAAATCCCTGTTCCTCGGAGTCGCGAATCTCGTTGCGGCCGTCGGTTTCATGATTTTCGGACCAGTCAATTGGGTTGCGGCTCTTGCCATGGCGATCGGCTGCCTGGTCGGCGGGTGGTGTGGCCCGCCCGTCGTGAAGCGGTTGCCCGCGGGTCCGTTGCGTATCGCGGTCGGGATCGGCGGTCTCGGTCTTGCGGCGTGGCTTGCCGTGAGTTAGTTTGCAGAGCAACTGATCTCAGGCGGACCGCCAACCCGGCCGGGTTTACCTCACGCTGAGGTTAAAGATGGTCCGATGGCTGCGCGGCGGCTAAACATAGCCGGTGACTTTGTTCGTCGATATCTCGCCCGAGGAGCAGCTCGGTCAGGCCGGTGCCGAGAAGGCCCCGACCGGTAGCCGACTCCGTTCTCTCGCACTGCACGTCGGGCTGCCGGTGCTCTCGGTGGTCCTGTTCCTCGCCGTCTACCAGGCCATCGCTGTCAGCGGCGTCTGGAGCGAGACCTTCGTTCCGCGACTCGGCACCGTGTGGAATGCCTTCGTCGAGATGTCCACGACGCACAGCGGTGTCGTCGGATACGCCGGCTATTACTGGTGGGAACACCTGTACATGACGCTGCGCCGTGTCTTCGTCGGTGTCGTCATCGGCGTCGCAGCGGGTGTGATCCTTGGTCTGGTCATGGGGTCGGTGCCGTGGGTGCGTCGACTTCTCGAGCCGTGGCTCACCTTCCTGCGGGCACTGCCCCCACTCGCGTACTTCTTCCTGCTGGTCATCTGGCTCGGGATCGACGAGGCCCCCAAGATCACTCTTCTCGCGCTCGCCGCCCTCCCGCCTGCGGCGGTGGCGACGACTGCGGCTGTCAGTGCCACCCCGGTCTCACTGATCGAGGCGGCGCGGGCGCTCGGAGCGAGTCGCCGGGAGGTGATCTCCGACGTCGTGATCCCAGCGGCGCTGCCCGAAACGTTCACCGGCATCCGGCTCTCGGTCGGGATCGCCTACTCGTCGGTGGTCGCGGCCGAACTCTTCAACGGCATCCCGGGCATCGGCGGCGTCGTCAAGGATGCCAGCAACTACAACAACACTCCCGTCGTGCTCGTCGGCATCGTCCTCATCGGACTGTCGGGTCTGATCATCGACGGGGCACTCAGAATCATCGAGCACCGCCTGGTGCCGTGGCGTGGAAAGGCCTGAACAACAATGATATTCCTGACTTCGAGCGCGCCTCGTCGATCGCGGTTGCGCTCGCTGGGAGTCTCCGTCGGTGCGCTTGTCGCCGCTGCAGCCCTCGCGCTCACCGGATGCTCGGTGGACAAGTCCGGTGGTGACAGCGACAAGCCGACGATCCGCCTTGCGTACCAGTCGTTTCCGAGTGGCGATCTGATCGTCAAGAACAATCGATGGCTCGAGGACGCGCTCCCGAACTACAACGTCAAGTGGACAAAGTTCGACTCGGGCGCCGACATCAACACGGCGTTCGTCGCCAAGCAGATCGACTTCGGCGCCATCGGATCGAGCCCGGTGGCGCGCGGACTCTCTGCGCCGTTGAACATCGGCTATCAGGTGGCGTTCATCCTCGATGTCGCAGGTGACAACGAAGCGCTGGTGGCGCGCAACGGAACCAACATCAACTCCCTCGCCGATCTCAAGGGCAAGCGCGTGGCAACGGCATTCGCATCGACCTCGCACTACAGCCTGCTCGCCGCACTCGACCACGCAGGCGTGAACCCGAAGGACGTCGACCTGGTCGACCTCCAGCCGCAGGCATCGCTTGCCGCATGGCAGCGAGGAGACGTCGATGCGGTGTACACCTGGCTGCCGACGCTCGACGAACTCCGCAAGTCCGGCAAGACCATCGTCACCAGCCGCGAGGTGGCCACCTGGGGCAAGCCGACGCTCGACCTCGGCGTCGTATCGTCCGACTTCGCCAAGGACCACCCCGACGTCGTCGACACCTGGCGCAAGGTGCAGGCACGCGCACTCAAGCAGATCCACGACGATCCACAGGCTGCGGCGAAGGCCGTTGCCGCACAGCTGAACACGTCGCCCGAAGACGCAGCCAACCAACTCAAGCAGGGCATCTACCTCACATCCGACGAACTGACCTCTGCGCAGTGGCTCGGTACCGACGGCAAGCCGGGCAACGTCGCCGACAATCTGCACAGTGCCGCGGAGTTTCTCGCCGAGGAACAGCAGATCCCGTCGGCACCACCGCTGTCGACGTTCCAGAACGCCATCTACACCAAGGGGCTGCCAGGTGTCCTCACAGCAACGCAGTGATCTAGAGCCGCACAGCGGGGATATCCGGCAGCACAGCGCGGAATCGGAATCGCACAGCGGAAACACCAGCGTCGACGCCACACCGTCGGGTCATCCGGGCATTGCGACCCCCACAGCGCCTGGCGGCGAGGGCGGCATCAGCCTGCGTGCGGTGACCCAGCGCTACGGCAAGGGCACTGGCGCAGTGACGGCCGTCGGCCCCGTCGACCTCGACGTCGATCCCGGTGAAGTGCTCGTCCTCGTAGGGCCGTCGGGGTGTGGTAAATCGACGCTGCTGCGATTGATCGCGGGATTCGAGAAGCCGGCGTCGGGCTCGGTGGAGGTCTCCGGCCGCACGCCCGTACCGGGCGCATCGTCGGGTGTGGTGTTCCAGCAACCACGACTGTTCCCGTGGCGGACTGTCGGCGGCAACGTCGACCTCGCATTGAAGTATGCCGGGGTGCCGCGACCGGAGCGTCCTGCGCGCCGCGAGGAGCTACTTGCGCGAGTGGGACTGTCCGACACGGCAAGCCGTCGAATCTGGGAGATCTCGGGTGGTCAGCAGCAGCGCGTCGCCATCGCGCGTGCCCTGGCGGGCGACACGTCGTTGCTCCTGCTCGACGAGCCCTTCGCCGCGCTCGACGCGTTGACGCGCGAGACACTGCAGGAGGACGTCCGGACGGTCAGCGCCGAGTTGGGTCGGACGAACGTCTTCGTGACCCACAGCGCCGAGGAAGCGGCGTTCCTCGGATCGCGGATCGTGGTGTTGACGAGCCGACCCGGCCGGGTAGCACTCGACATCTCGTCGCCGATCCCGCGTACCGGTATCAGCGCCGACGACATCAGGGACTCCCCGGAGTACACCGTGTTGCGCACCGAGATCGCCAGTGCCGTCAAGAGCGCGGCCCGGGGTGAACCCGCAGGACAGGGCTGAACGTCGGGGGTTTTTCTCGCGCTGCGGCTAACCCTGTTCGGGCCGTCCGTCGTTGACTACACAGGGGGAGTGACCAGCACATCCCACCGCATCGCACCCGCAGGCACGCTTCGCGCTGCGGATAGGTGCC
This sequence comes from Gordonia aichiensis NBRC 108223, assembly GCF_000332975.1. Classification (GTDB taxonomy): domain Bacteria; phylum Actinomycetota; class Actinomycetes; order Mycobacteriales; family Mycobacteriaceae; genus Gordonia; species Gordonia aichiensis. The sequence goes on from NZ_BANR01000007.1 coordinate 202,848, forward strand.
ACTCGTGGGAGTCTGTGGTCGACGACGGTCGGTCGGCGCGGACCACGACCTCACGCCAGCAGCAAGGTTACGCGCGAATGATCCACCGGATGACCTGGTCAGAGGGCAGCCACCACGGCTCCCCGCCGCCTTCTCTCGGACTCGACACCACACCCGATTCCCCGAGAAGGACCATCCACCATGACCATTTCGCTTCCTGACTCCTCCCGAACCGCCGCGCACTCCGCACTCGACCAGAGTTCGGTGGTGTCGTCTGGCGTCGAATTCGACATCGACGAGTTCGGCCCGCGATTCGGCGCCGAGATCCGCGGCGTCGACGTCGCAACGGCATCCGACGACCAGATCCGTGCGATTCGTGCAGCGCTCATCGAGTACAAGGTGATCGTCCTGCGCGACCAGCCGCTCGACGACGCCTCGCACGTCGAGTTCGGGCGCCGCATCGGCGATCTCACCGCGGGGCACCCCGTGTGGAACAGCGGCGACGTCCCCGCCGAGGTGTACTCGCTCGACAGCACCGACAACGGTTTCGCCGACGTCTGGCACACCGACGTCACGTTCATGCCGCGACCCCCGATGGGGTCGATCCTGCGACCGGTTGTGCTGCCGCGTAACGGCGGCGACACCAATTGGGCCGACGCCGAACTGGCCTACGAGTCGCTGTCGGCGCCCGTCCGACGACTCGTCGACGAGCTGTCAGCCGTGCACGACGGCAACCGCGAATTCGGCTACTACCTCAAGCAGCGCCGTGGTGGACGCGGAAACGTCTGGGACGGTAAGGAAGTGACCGAGCTGGTCCCGGTGTCCCACCCCGTCGTGCGCGTACACCCGGAAACCGGCCGCAGGTCGTTGTTCGTCAACCCGGGCTTCACCTCGCACATCGAGGGCGTATCCGACGCCGAGAGCCGCGGGATTCTCGATCTCCTGTACGTCCACCTGACGAAGCCGGAACACATTGTGCGACACCGCTGGCGTCTCGGCGACGTGGTGCTGTGGGACAACCGCAACACCCTGCACTACGCCAACCGCGACTACGGAGACAACCGTCGGGTGATGCACCGCATCACGCTGCGCGGCGATGAGCCGGTCGGCCCGTCTGCCGCTGTGTGAGCGGCCCGCGAGCGCAGCGAGCACCCGAGTCGAACCGCCTTTGCGGCGGATGCACGACCAGCGAGGCTCGGCCGGCTGCGTCGGGCGCGATCAGTATGACGGTGGGCCGTGGTTTTCGAGCTGCGCGTCATACTGATCGGTGGTCTCGACCCCGTTTTCGCTCGAGCGGCTGCTCGACGGCATGACGGTATCGAGGAACTGCTGCGATCGTCTGGTCAGTACTGACCAGCAGTGCCCGTCGACGACGACGCCGATCCGATCACGCGGCTCGTCGGATTCAGCGGCCGTGATCCCGCTTGGCGTCCGGAGCACTAGCGACCAACGCGTTCGTGAACCCGGCGCCCGCAAGGTCGACGGGAGTACCGTGGAGAAGGTGCCAGAGGAGAACTTCACCACATCCGCCTCCCAGTCCACCGCCTCCCAGTCGACCGAAAGCCGACCGCCCTCGCCGCGAACCGTCGGCGAGTTGCGTGCCAGCGGCCACGTGCAGCGGAGCGTGCGCGACGAGATCCGCCACAACCTGCTGACCGCCCTGCGTGCAGGCGACGACCCGTGGCCGGGAATCGTCGGGTTCGAGGCGACGGTCATCCCGCAGCTCGAGCGCGCGCTGATCGCGGGTCACGACGTCGTCATGCTCGGCGAGCGTGGTCAGGGCAAGACACGCATCCTGCGCACGCTTGTCGGACTGCTCGACGAGTGGGCCCCGGTCATCGCAGGCTCCGAACTCGGTGAACACCCGTACGAGCCGATCACCCCGGCCTCGGTTCGACGCGCCGCCGCATTGCTCGACGATCTGCCGATCGAGTGGCGTCACCGCAGTCAGCGGTACAGCGAGAAGCTCGCGACGCCCGACACGTCGGTGGCCGATCTCGTGGGCGACATCGACCCGATGAAGGTGGCAGAGGGGCGCAGCCTCGGAGACCCGGAGACCATCCACTTCGGGCTCATTCCCCGGGCGCATCGCGGCATCGTCGCAATCAACGAGCTGCCCGACCTCGCTGAGCGCATCCAGGTCTCCATGCTCAACGTGATGGAGGAACGTGACATCCAGGTGCGCGGCTACACGCTGCGCCTCCCGCTCGACGTGCTCGTCATGGCGAGCGCGAACCCGGAGGACTACACCAACCGCGGCCGCATCATCACGCCGCTCAAAGACCGTTTCGGCGCGGAGATCCGCACGCACTACCCACTCGACCTCGACGACGAGATCTCCGTCATCGAGCAGGAGGCCGACCTCACCGCCACGGTGCCGACCTTCATCATCGAGATCCTCGCGCGCTTCACCCGTTATGCGCGCGATCATCCGTCGATCGACCAGCGCTCGGGGGTGTCGGCGCGTTTCTCGATCGCAGCTGCTGAGACCGTCGCCGCGGCTGCGTTGCACCGCGCCGCGGTGACCGGCGAGGACGTACCGGTTGCCCGCGTCGTCGACCTGGAATCGGTCATCGAGGTGCTGCGCGGCAAGATCGAGTTCGAGTCGGGTGAAGAGGGCCGCGAGCTCGAGATCCTCGAGCATCTACTGCGCAAGTCCGTCGCCGATACCGTGCGCGCGCACCTCGGCGGCCTCGACATGGCACCGCTGGTCGACGCGCTGGAGAACGGTGAGCCGGTCGTCACCGGCGACCGGGTGACGGCCGCCGACTTCCTGGCGTCGATCCCGTCACCGGAGACGACCGGACCGATCATCGACGGAATCGCCGAACGCCTCGACGCCGAGGCCGACGGTGAGCGTGCGAGCGCACTCGAATTGGCACTCGAAGGACTTTTCCTGGCCCGTCGTATCGGCAAGGAAGCCGACGACGAGGGGCAGACCATCTACGGCTGATTCGAGCCGTACCGACCTCGGGCTGGACGTAAACACATGGCTCAGAAGAACTTCCACCGTTCGCGGTATCAGCGCTACACGGGCGGTCCCGATCCGCTCGCGCCGCCCGTCGACCTCCGCGAGGCGCTCGAGGAGATCGGCGACGACGTGATGGCAGGGGCGTCTCCCCAGCGTGCGCTACGCGAGTTCCTGCGGCGCGGGACGTCGGACATGCGTGGACTGGACAAGCTGCGCGAGGAGGTCAATCGGCGTCGGCAGGAATTGTTGAAGCAGCGCAACCTCGACGGCACGTTCAACGAGATCCGCGAACTCCTCGACCGTGCAGTACTCGAGGAGCGCAAACAACTCGCTCGCGACCTCGACGACGACGCGCGCTTCGCGGAGATGCAGATCGGAAGTCTGCCGCCGTCGACGGCGCAGGCCGTCGAGGAACTCTCCGAGTACAACTGGCGAAGCCCGCAGGCACGTGAGGATTTCGAGAAGATCAAGGACCTACTCGGTCGGGAACTGCTCGACCAGCGGTTCGACGGTATGAAGCAGGCGCTCGAGGGTGCCACCGAGCAAGACCGCGAGCGTATCTCGGAGATGCTCACCGACCTCAACGCGCTCCTCGACGCACACAACCGCGGCGAGGACACCAGCGAACAGTTCGACGAGTTCATGGCGAAGCACGGTGAGTACTTTCCCGAGAATCCGAGCAACACAGAAGAACTCATCGATTCACTCGCTCAGCGCGCCGCGGCCGCGCAGCAGTTCTACAACTCGCTCTCGCCAGAGCAGCGCGCCGAACTCGATCAGCTCGCCCAGCAGGCGTTCGGGTCGCCGGACCTGATGAGTCAACTCGCACAGATGGATTCGGCACTTCGTGAGGCCAGGCCGGGACTCGATTGGGACAATGCGCAATCGTTCTCGGGTGATCAGCAGATGGGTCTGGGGCAGGGGGCTGCGGCATTGCGCGACCTGTCCGAGCTCGAGGCGCTCTCCGAGCAACTCTCGCAGCAGTACGCAGGCGCCCAGATGGACGACATCGATCTCGACGCTCTCGCACGACAGTTGGGGGAGCAGGCCGCCGTCGACGCGCGGACCCTCGCCGAGCTCGAGAAGGCGCTGACCGAGCAGGGGTTCTTCGACCGCACTTCCGACGGGACCCTACGACTGAGCCCCAAGGCCATGCGGCAGCTGGGACAGACCATCTTTCGTGACATCGCCGATCAGATGTCGGGGCGGCGTGGTGACCGGCAGACCCGCAAGTCGGGGTTGCTCGGTGAGCCGACCGGCGCGACACGCGAGTGGCAGTTCGGTGACACCGATCCGTGGGATGTGACCCGAACCGTCTCGAATGCAGTGCTGCGCACCATTTCCGAGAGTCCCGACCCCGCGCACGCGCCGTCGGCGATGGCACGCGACGGCGTACACATCTCTGTTCGTGACGTCGAGGTCGCCGACACCGAGGCTCGTACGCAGGCCGCGGTGGTGCTGTTGGTCGACACCTCGTTCTCGATGGAGATGGAGGGGCGCTGGACGCCGATGAAGCGCACAGCGATCGCCCTCAATCACCTGATCTCCACCAGGTTTCGCAGCGACGAGCTCGAAGTGATCGCGTTCGGCCGTTATGCGCGCAGTATCGAGATCGCCGAACTCACCGGACTCCAGCCGCGAATGGAGCAGGGGACCAATCTGCATCATGCGCTACTACTCGCGCAGCGCCACCTGCGCCGATTCCCCAATGCCCAGCCTGTCGTGCTCGTCGTGACGGACGGCGAACCGACAGCACACCTCGATCCGAGTGGCGAGCCGTTCTTCTTCTATCCGCCCCACCCGCAGACCATCGCGCTCACCGTCCGCGAACTCGACCACGTGGCCCGGATGGGTGCGCAGGTGACGTTCTTCCGTCTCGGGGAGGACCCGGGCCTCGCGCATTTCATGGATCAGATCGCCCGACGGATCGGCGGGCGGGTCGTGGCTCCCGACGTCGACGGCCTCGGCGCGGCGGTTGTCGGCGACTACCTTCGCTCGCGCAGGCCGCGTCGTCGTTGATCGGTCACCGGTCGCGTCAGTGCCGTCGGACGGTCGACGACGTCGCCCCGTCGCCTCGCTGACGTGATACAGAGGAGCTGGTGCCCGGGTTTGATCACCGGGATATCAGGGGACAGGTCAGGGTGTTTCCGGGTACCGGGTGCGTATCGGGGACACTAACGTCGACGTCATGAGCGTGCCCGCAGAGGTCCCAGAACCCGAACCGACGAAGCCCGAAGCTGCAGCCGAAACCCCTGCCGCCGAAACCCCTGCCGCCGAAACCCCGGCCGCTGACACCCCTGCCGCTGAAACCCCTGCAGCCGAACCCCCGGCGGCCGACTCCCGTGACGCACACTCCCGCGCGGCAGATCATCGACTGCGTGCTGCTGACGCCGACCGTGAACTCGTCCACCAGATCCTCTCGGCAGCGATGAGCAGCGGTGCCCTGACCCCCGCCGAGTACGAGGAACGGGCACTGAAGGCCTCCACGGCAAAGACTTTCGGTGATCTCGACGCATTGACCGACGATCTCCCGGTCGGTCAGCTCGGCGTGCCGCTGCCGCAGCCCGGCGAACCGTATCCGACGGGCGTGACGCGTGCTGGTACCGGATCAGGGCGCGCACCGGTGCGGCATCGGCTCGCGATCATGTCCGGTTCGGAGCTGAAAGGCCATGCGGTCGTTGCCGATCAACTCGAGGCGACGGCGATCATGGGCGGTGTGGAGATCGATCTGCGCGATGCCGAGTTCACCGAGCCGGTGTTGACACTGCAGTGCGTGGCGATCATGGGCGGCGTGGATGTGATCGTTCCCCCGGACGTGACGGTCGAGGTCGGGGGGTTCGCGATCATGGGCGGGTTCGACGGTAAGGCTGAGGGAGCGGGGCGACCCGGTGCGCCCACCGTGCACGTGACCGGGTTCGCGTTGATGGGTGGTGTGACCGTCAAGAAGAAGCGCCGCTGAGTGGTGTCACCATCGAGTTGTGGGGGATCCAGTTGTGTGGGATCCAGGGGTACAGAAATGCCCCAGGGGATCCCACGCAACTCGCCGGTCACGCCAACAGCCACGCGATCACGGCGATGACCGGTATCGAGACGATCGTGGTGAGCAGCGCGGTGTCGCGCGCGAGCACCTGACCTCGCCGATACCGCGTCGCGTAGACCAGCACGTTCTGCGCCGTCGGCAGCGCGGCGATCACGACCTGCGCGAACAGCGTGTGCCCGGACTCCCCGAACCCCCACCGTGCGATGACGTACACCAGTGCGGGCATGACCAGCATCTTGAGCACCGTCGCCAGCGCGACTTCACGGCGAGGACTCTCTCCCTTCTTGAACAGTGGCACGCCCGTCAGCGACATCCCGAAGGCCAGGAGGGCGGCGGGCACCGACGCGTTGCCGAGCATCTTCATCGGCTCGACGATCGCCGTGGGCGGATGCCAACCGATGACCGAGACCACCACGCCGATCAGGCCGCCGATCACGATCGGATTGGTCAGCGGGAGTCGGAGGGTGTCGCGCAACGCCGACGTCCCCGAGGTGCGTTCGAGGGCCGTGACGTCGAGCACGCCCAGAGCCAGTGGCGAGTAGATGAGGATCTGGAACAGGAGCAACGGAGCGATGAACGACGCGTCGTCGAGCACGAAGATCGCGATCGGCAGGCCGAGATTGACGCTGTTGACGTACGACGACGAGAGGGCTCCGATGACCAGTTCCGGGATCTCGCGGCGTCGCAACACCGTGCGGGCCACCAGCACGTAGAGCGTCCCGATGGCGAACGCCGAGGCCCCTGCGATGACGAGGGTGGACGAGAAGATGACCGACAGGTCGGAGGTCACCAACGACGTGAACAGCAACGCGGGCGTGCAGACGAAGAACACCAGCCGCGACAGCACATCGTGTGCGTGCTCTCCGAGGATTCCGGTTCGACCCAGGACGAATCCGACGGCCACCAGGATGAAGATGACGGTGAAACCGGAGACGACGCCTGACACTCGAACGAGTGTATGCAGTCGGACTTGCGGCCCCTTCACTAAACTGGCGGCAGCATTCGGTGACCGCAGGCCCCGAAGGCATGCACGGTTGCCAGAGAACACGGTCGGTGCGGCGATGATGCCGACAGCGAATCGCAGAGAGGCGAACACAGATGTCCACTCCGTACGGAGACTCGAACACGCCGGACCCACAGCGTCCGGAGAGCACCCCCGCCGGCCACGAACCATCAGACTCCGCATCCGCGGGTGCGGGTGCGCATGACCCGCGCTCGACGCCGGGAGACGATGCGACCTCGCTGATCAAGCGGCCCAACGCAGCGGGCTCGTCGCCGTCGGGCTCGACACCCCCCGGGGATGGCGGGGCCCCGGAATCCCCGACGACCAAGTTCGATCCCGCTGCGTACGGAACACCGTCACAGGGCGACTCGACGTATCAGCCACCTCAATACGGTTCGACGCCCGACTACGGATCCAGCAGCCAGACGCCTCAGTACGGTTCGACGCCCGACTACGGATCGAGCGGCCAGGCACCTCAGTACGGTTCGACGCCCGACTACGGATCGAGCGGCCAGGCGCCTCAATACGGTTCGACGCCCGAGTACGGCACCCCACAGGGATTCGGCCAGTCCGCGGGCGAGTCGGCGTACGGCCAAGGCGCACACGGACAACCCTCGTACGGCGAACAACCGGGCACGGGGCAGCCCGGCTACGGTCAGCAGGACTACGGTCAGCCCAACTACGGTCAGCCGTCCTACGGTCAACCTGCGTATGGCCAGCCCGCCTACGGCCAACCCGCCTACGGTCAGCCGGCGTACGGGCAGCCGGGCACGGGCTATCCGCCGGCCGGCCAGTCGACCAACGGTTTGGCGATCGCGTCGCTGGTGACGTCGATCCTCGGACTCTTCTGCTGCGGAATCCTCTCCGTGGTCGGCATCATCCTGGGCGTCGTTGCCAAGAGGCAGATCAAGGACTCCAACGGAACGCAATCGGGCGACGGGCTGGCGACCGCCGGCATCATCATCGGCGCCATCCTGGTGGTGATCTGGGTGATCTACTGGATTCTCGTCGGCGCAAATGTTGTGCATATGAACTTCGGCGACACCACGTACTGACCCTGCGTCGGCGGGACAAGGGGCAGCGGAACGGCGTCGTTTTGGAGCTTGCCCGCCTGACCGGTAGTCTAGAGAGGTTGCGTGCCGCGCCCGAGGGCTGCGTGGGACGCCCATGCCGGTCGACGCCGCACTGAGCGGACGGGCGACCCGAGGACACCAGTTCCTGACGGACATGAAGGCACAAGTCCGCGAGGACACGAAGAACCAGTCCGCAAGGACACAGTAGAGAAGGGCACAACCATGGCTGTACCGAAGCGCCGGATGTCGCGGGCCAACACCCGCAGCCGTCGTTCGCAGTGGAAAGCGGACAACCCCGCGCTGCAGGAGGTCAAGGTGAACGGTGTCGCTCAGCGCATTCCGCGTCGTCTGGTCAAGGCAGCGCGCGCTGGCATCATCGATCTCGACCGCCGCTGATCGCGACATAACCTCAGCGACTTAATCCAGCACAACTGCCGCAACGTCTCAGACGTTGCGGCAGTTGTGCTGTTCTGTGCAGGCGTGTCCGTGAAAGCGAGGTGCCGATGCTGCTTCAGATCCTGAACATCGTGGGCATCGCGGTGTTCGCGGCCTCGGGAGCTCTTGTCGGAATCCGCAAGGACTTCGACATCTGGGGGATCGCAACGGTCGCCGTGCTGACCGGTGTGGGTGGCGGCATCCTGCGCGATCTTCTGCTCGGCATCACCCCGCCCGCATCGCTGGAGAACTGGGTCCCGGTGACGACCGCCTTGATCGCGGCCCTGGTGACCGTGATCTTCCACCCGTCGTTCGCGCTGCTACGACGCACCATCGTCGTGCTCGACGCGATAGGTATGGGCCTGTTCGCAGCCACCGGCGCCAGCATCGCCATCGACCACCACGCGCACGCCTTCGCGGCGACGCTCATCGGGATGCTCGCGGCCATCGGCGGCGGCGTGCTGCGCGACGTTCTCGCCAACGAGATCCCACTCCTGCTGCAACCAGCCGACCTCTACGCGGTGCCCGCGCTGGTCGCCTCGGCGGTGGTCGCCGTCGGGCGAACCTATTCCGAGCTGCCGTCGCAGGTGTGGGTGATCGCGGGCCTCATCGTCGGCGCACTTTTCCGCGTGGTGGCCTTCTTCCTCGGGTGGCGGTTGCCCATGGCGCCGCGTGGTCTCGGGATTCGGCACACGCGGACCACACCTCTCGACAATGATCCGGAGCGGGACGAGCCGGCCTGACGACTGTGCCATGCCTGCTCGCCCGAGTGCGGTCAGAGTCCTACTGCGCGATGAACTTGTTTACCAGTCGGTTGAGTGAGTTGGGGATGAACTTCGCCGCGTTGCCCAGGAAGAGCGTCTGGGTGCCGACGGAGTAGCTCGTGCGATGAAGTCGGAGATCATTCTTGGTGGGGTGCACCGACTCCCAGATCTTGTCGGCGACCTGCTCGGGGGTGATCCGCACGCCGAGCGTCTTGGTCGACTTCGCGTCGTTGGCGGCGAGCGCGGTCTTGGCCCACAGCGGCCAGATGCTCACCACGCGGATGTCGTCGGGCTCCCACTCGAGTTCGAGCGCCTCGGTGAGTCCGGCGACGTAGAACTTGCTGGCGCTGTACGTGGCTATGCCGGGTTGCCCGTAGATGGCCGACGCAGACGCGATGTTCACCAGGTGCGCTCCAGGGGTCTTCTTGAGGTACTTGTGCGCGGCCTGGGCCCCCAGTGTCACGCCGAGGGCGTCGATGTCGATCTGGCGGCGCACGGCGTCGGGCGAGATGTCGGCCAGCTTGCCCTCGGTGAGCACACCCGCATTGTTGTCGAGGACGTCGAGCGTGCCGCCGGTATGCGCAGTGAAGTCGGCGAGAGCGTCCTCCCACTCCTTGGGATCGCGGACGTCGATCTTGCCGGTGATGAAGTCGGGGTGGTTGGCCTTCACCTTGTCGAGCGCGTCGTTGTCGACGTCGTACACGCCGACCGTCCAGCCCTCACGTGCGAATCGCTCTGCTGTGGCCAGGCCGATACCCGCTGCGCCACCTGTGATGAAGATCGATGCCATGCTCTGTCCTAACCCTTCTGGCCTGCGCGTATGTCACGCCAACTCAAACTTACTCGTCAGTATAGTTTCGCAACTTGTTTACTAGGTCACACCCTGGTGCTATCTTGACAATAAGCGTTGATATGACATCGAATGTTGTCACTGTAATACCGATCCGCGAAGTAGCCGCACCGCGCTGCCGGAGGATCGCCACAAGCAAGGTCACCAGGTCCCGCCGACGGCGGAGATGGGAGTCGAGCAACATGACCGCAGCAATGGATCGCACCGATCCCACAAGCGACGTCGTCGACAACGTCGTCAGCATCCGTGACGAGGGCGCCGACGCCGTGTCCGAGCGTCTCCTCGCCTCTGCGGCACGCCTCTCGCGTAACGCGATGACCGAGATCGACTGGAGCCTCCCGATGGACCCGGAGAAGTACGGGTGCAGTCCGGAGTGGTCGTCGCTCTACGGCACGCAGTACTGGGACGAGATGACCGAGGAGCAGCGCATCTCGGTGACCCGCCACGAGTTCGCGTCGATCATGAACATCGGTATCTGGTTCGAGATGATCCTGCAGGAGATGGTGGTCCGCGATCAGTATCTCGGCGCCTATCACAGCCCCGAGTTCCAGTTCGCGCTCACCGAGATCGCCGACGAGTGCAGGCACTCGATCATGTTCGCCAAGGCATCGGAGAAGATGGTCGGCACCTCATACAAGCCCACCAGGTTCGTCGGCAAGCTGGGCAAGCTCTTCAAGGCGACCGCCAAGAACGAGGTCGCCTACGCCGGCATCCTGGTCGCCGAGGAGGTGCTCGACGTCTTCCAGCGCGGCTGCATGCGTGACGAGCGGGTCCTGCCGTTCATCCGGACCGTCAACGAGATCCATGTGCTCGAGGAATCGCGTCACATGAAGTTCGCGCGCGAAGAGGTGCGCGAGTCCATGAAGGGGATCGGCTGGTTGCGACGCCAGTTCAGCGCGCTCTACGTGGCGCTCGGCGGCTACTTCATCGTGTCGAGCCTCGTCCAGCGTCAGGCGTTCGTCGACGCGGGACTCGACGCCGACCGCGCCATGGCCGAGATGAACTCGAACTCGCACTTCCACTCCATGATCCGCAGCAGCTGCGCGCACCTCATGGAATTCCTCGACGAGGTCGGTCTGCTCACCAAGCCTGCCGCGCACTACTACCGGAAAGTGCACATGCTCTGATGTTCGTCATCACCCAATCCTGCTGCAGCGACGCGGCATGTGTGTCCGTGTGCCCGGTCAACTGTATTCATCCGACGCCGGAGGAGCGCGGGTTCGGCACCTCCGACATCCTGCACATCGACCCCGAGGCGTGCATCGACTGCGGTGCGTGTGCCGACGCGTGTCCCGTCGACGCGATCTTCCCGGCCGAGAACCTCGGTACACGTGACAAGGTCTTCATCGAGATCAACGCCGACTACTACAAGAACAACCCCGACGTGAAGTCGGGCTGGTCTGACGTGGTGTATCCCGAGATCCCCAAATTGCCTGCGGGGCTTCGGGTTGCGTTGGTGGGAACCGGACCGTCGGGCGGCTACGCGCTGCGTACGCTGCTCGACCGCACCGAGGCGTCGGTCACGGTGATCGACAAGCTGCCGACACCCGGCGGCCTGGTGCGTGCGGGTGTCGCCCCCGACCATCCGGGCACCAAGGGGGTGCTGCGCGGCTTCGACCTGCTCTACCGCGATCCGCGCGTCACGATGGCCACCAACGTCGAGGTCGGCGAGGGCGAAGGACAGATCACGCCCGCCGAGCTCGCCGAGCACTTCGACGCGGTGTTCTACGCCGTGGGTGCGAGTGAGTCACGGCGCCTTGGCATTCCGGGTGAAGACCTGCCCGGATCGACGTCGGCGACAGAGCTCGTCGCCTGGTACAACGCCGTTCCCGGTGCCGATGCTGCTCCGCCGATCCGACGCTCGACCGACGCTGATCCCGCGAGCGGGCGCGCCGTGATCGTCGGAACCGGCAACGTTGCGCTCGACGTCGCGCGAATCCTGGTGTCCCCGCCGGAATTGCTCGCCACCACCGACATCGCCGACCGTGCGCTCGACATCCTGCGTCAGCAGAACGTCCACGAGGTGGTGCTGCTCGGACGTCGCGATCAGGCGCACGCGGCCTACACCTCGGCCGAGTACCGCGCGCTGTCGACGATTCCCGGCGTCGAGGTTGTCGTCGTCGACGATGCCGACGGCGCGGGGGTGCCCGACCTGACCGGGCCCGCCGACCCCGACAATCGTCGAATCGTGTTCTTGTTCCACAGCACTCCCGACGAGATCCTCGGTGACGAGCGCGTCGAGGGCGTGACCGTCACGACCGGCGGAAAGACCCATCGGATCGACGCTGATCTCGCGGTGCGCAGCATCGGATACCGTTCGGTGCCGATCGGCGGACTCCCGTTCGACGACGCGCGTGGACTGTTCCCCAACGTCGACGGCCGGATGCTCGACGACGCGGGTGAGATCATCCCGGGCTCGTACGTGCTCGGGTGGGCCAAGCGCGGACCCAGTGGCGGCATCGGGGCGAACAAGAAGTGCGCCCAGTTGACGGTCGAGGACTTCATCCGCGATGCAGTCGACGGCAAGCTGGTGCGCACCACGCGCCAGCCCGGTGAGTTCACCTCGTTGCTGCGCAAGCGCACTCGTCACATCATCGGCTATCGCGGCATCCGCGCGATCGATCGGATCGAGCGTCGACGCGGCTCCGAGCAGGGCCGCCCGCGAGTGAAGTTCACCCGCGTGGGCGACATGGTCGGCGCGGCGGGCTGGCGTAAGAGGTAACCGACGGGCGTTTGCCGCAACGGACGTGGGTGGTGCTCGTCCCGGGTCTGCGTGTCAAGTGTGCTCGCAGATGTCAGTCGGGCTTCGCGGCGTCGAGTTGCTTGGTCTCGGACTCGACGGTGCGCAGGCCGAGCCCCTCTTCTTCGGGGAGCAGCTCACGCTCGCCGGTGATCGGATCGGTCTCCTCGAGCGGCGGTACCGGCTGACCGTCGAGCACGAGTTTCATTCTCTCCTTGTCGAGTTCGCCTTCCCACGCCGCGACGACGAAGGTGGCGACGCAGTTGCCGATCAGGTTGACCGATACCCGCATCGAATCCATGATCCGGTCGGCGCCGAGCAGCAGCGCGACGGCCGCAACGGGAATCGATCCGTGGCCGATCGCAGAGATCGTCGCGGACAGGGCCAGGAACGACGACCCGGGTACTCCCGCCATGCCCTTCGACGTCAGCATCAGTACGAGCATCGCGGTCAACTGCTCGCCGAGACTCAGGTGTACGCCCATCGCCTGCGAGAGGAACAACACGCAGATCGACAGATACAGCGTCGCGCCGTCGAGGTTGAACGAATAGCCGGTCGGGACGACGAGGCCGGTGGTCGAGCGTGAGCACCCCGCGTAGGTCAGCTTGGTCATGATCCGGGGAAGGACAACCTCGGTGGAGGCGGTGCCGAGCGCCACGAAGAACTCGTTCTTGATGAAGAGGAAGAACTTCCACAGGTTGACCCCGGCGAAGATCCGGACGATCGCCGCAAGTACGAGGATGAACAGCACTGCGGCGAGATAGCAGCACCCGATGAGCTTGCCGTAGCTGCCCAACGACGAGATGCCGTACTGGCCGATGATGTAGGCCATCGCGCCAAATGCGCCGAGCGGGGCGAGCTTCATGATCCAGCCGATCATCGTGAAGAAGATGTGGCTCGACTGGTCGACGAATCCCAGGACGATCGGCGCCCTGTCGCCGATCTTGGCCAACGCCAGACCGAACAGCACCGCGAAGAACAGCACCTGCAGCAGCTCGTTCTCGGCGAACGCGGAGATCGCCGACGTCGGGATGATGTTCATCAGGAACTCGACGGTGTGGGGGAGTTCGCCGTTGCTGGTCTTTTCCGCGACCGCCTCGGCACCCGTTGCGAGTGTTTGCGGGTTCACGTCGAAACCGGCGCCCGGCTTGACGAGGTTGCCGATCACCAGGCCGAAGATCAGTGCGAACGTCGTCACGGCCTCGAAGTAGATGAGTGCCTTGATCCCGATGCGGCCGACGGCCTTCATGTCGCCGACGTGCGCGATGCCCAACACCACGGTGCAGAAGATGATGGGCGCGATCAGCATCTTGATGAGCTTGATGAAGCCGTCGGCAAGCGGTTTCAGGCCGGATCCGAAGTCGGGCCACACGGCGCCGATCACGATGCCCGCAACGATGGCCACGATCAGCCACGTGAACATCGACTTGTACCAGGGAGTCTTGGTGTGCCCGGCGGGAGCGTCGGGGAGTGCAATGTCTGTCGTCACCGCGCAAGTGTCGGACAAGTCGGATTCGTCGTTGTGAGCCAACTGTTGCGCCTTGGTAAACGTTTGCGATCTGCATCCGCGAATTCAACGAACCCGCGTCACGATGTGGCGGGTATTCCGCGCGTTGCTCAGCGGTCTCTCAGTCGAAGTGGATAAGACTGTTCACATGCGCATTCTTGTTGTCGACGACGACCGGGCGGTTCGTGAGTCGCTGCGCCGGTCGCTCACCTTCAACGGATACACCGTCGACACCGCGGGTGACGGTATCGAAGCGCTGGAGAAGATCGTGGCCGAGCGGCCCGACGTGGCCATCCTCGACGTGATGATGCCTCGGCTCGACGGCCTCGAAGTATGTCGTCGACTCCGGTCCACCGGCGACGACCTGCCCATCCTGGTGCTGACGGCTCGCGACACGGTTTCCGAGAGAGTGTCGGGCCTCGATGCGGGCGCCGACGACTACCTGCCCAAGCCGTTCGCTCTGGAGGAGCTTCTCGCGCGGTTGAGGGCACTGTTGCGTCGTGCTGCACCCGACGATGACGCCGATTCGGAGGCGATGACCTTCGCCGACCTCTCGCTCGACCCGGTGACACGCGACGTCTCGCGCGGCGAACGTCAGATCAGCCTCACCCGCACAGAGTTCGCGCTGCTCGAGATGCTGATGGCCAACCCCCGACGTGTGCTCTCCCGTAGCCGCATCCTCGAGGAGGTGTGGGGCTACGACTTCCCGACGTCGGGTAACGCGCTCGAGGTGTACGTCGGCTACCTGCGACGCAAGACCGAGGCCGACGGCGAATCACGATTGATCCACACGGTCCGCGGCGTCGGCTACGTCCTGCGAGAGACGCCGCCGTAGTGCCATCGGTGCTTCGCCTGCGGCTCGCGCGGGCATGGCTGCGAATGCGACCCAAGGGCGAGATGCGCGACCCCATGCCGCTGACCAGGCTGGTCTCGTTGCGTCTACGTGTGACGCTGCTGTCGGCGACGGTCGTGCTGGTCTCGGTCGGACTGATGGCGGCTGCCGCCTACTTCGTGGTCTACCGCGCGATGTACAACGAGGTCGACAATCAGCTCGAGAGTCGTGCCGACGGCATGACCGCGCTTGCGAAGATGGGCACGCTCAACGACCGTCCCGAGGCGCTTGTCGCTGGAACGGTGTTCTCCACCAATATCTCTCTCGCGCTGGTCAAACCCAGCGGCCAGACCTATCTGGTCGGATCGGTGCCGTTCGAGGACGTGGAGCGCAAGATCGCGCGCTCACCGTCGAATCCGGGAAACAACCTGCAGAGTCTGCGGACGGTGAACAACCAGCGGGTGCTCGCACGCAAGCTCGACGACGGCAACACCCTGATCCTCGCGCAGAGCCTGCTGCACACCGATCGTGTGCTCAAGCGGCTCGCGTGGGTGCTCTTCGTCGTCGGATGCGGCGGCGTCGCACTCGCGGCCGTCGCGGGTACGACGGTGGCGCGCGCGGGTCTACGCCCTGTCGCGCGGCTGACCCGTGCGACCGAACGGGTGGCACGTACGCAGGACCTCACGCCCATCCCCGTCGCGGGCAACGACGAATTGGCGCGTCTCACCGAGAGTTTCAACACCATGCTGCACGCGCTGGAACAGTCGCGTGATCAGCAGGCGCGGTTGGTGGCCGACGCCGGACATGAACTGCGCACACCCCTGACCTCATTGCGCACCAACCTCGAATTGCTCATGGCAGCAAGCGAACCCGGCGCGCCTGCGGTGCCTGCGTCGGACATGATCGAACTGCGCTCCGACGTCATGGCACAGATCGAGGAGTTGTCGACGCTGGTGGGTGATCTCGTCGACCTCGCGCGCGAGGACACCCCCGAGGTGGTGTTCGAGGAGGTCGACCTCGATGAGCTCGTCCAGACTGCGCTCGAACGTGTACGTCGACGCCGCGCCGACGTCGAATTCGAGGTGCACCTCGAGCCGTGGTTCGTCTTCGGTGAGCAGCACGGACTCTCGCGTGCGGTCGTCAACGTCCTCGACAACGCGGCCAAGTGGAGTCCCCGCGGGCGGTCGGTGTTGGTGACATTGCGCCAAGTCGATACGGGCGCGGCAGAATTCGCTGTCTCCGACGCCGGTCCGGGAATCCCGCCGGAAGACCGTGAGCTGGTCTTCGAGCGGTTCTACCGGTCCACACAGTCGAGGTCGATGCCCGGCTCGGGGCTTGGTCTCGCGATCGTGCGCCAGGTCGTCGACCGGATGGGCGGCAGGGTCCGCGCCGACCAATCGGGTCTCGGCGGCGCGCTGATCACGATGACACTGCCCGGCCGTCCGACTCCGGCGGAACCTTCACCGAAGGTGATTCGTCAATAGTTTCGAGAGACGACACGTCGGACCCATCGCCTACGTATCTCGGCAGACGGTCCCATAGTGTTGAGCCACAAGTGAAGGCGTCGGGCGAGAAGCGGGCCCGGCATCGAGAATCGGTCGAGGAGCCCGTGGTCTGGCAAGCGCCGCGGTCTCCACAAGGCAAGTCTGAACAAGGCAAGGAAGAAGCACGACGATGACAGGTGGAGGCCCGTTCGGGGGAAGTCCGTACGGAAACGATCCGCAGACGGGCGGTTTCCCCGCCTACGGCGCGGGTCGCGGCGACGGCGGGCAGCAGCCCGGGTACGGCGCCCCACCCACGCAGCCGTACTACGGACCGCCCGCGGGCCAGCAGCCCGGTCAGCAGGCGTGGAGCGCGGCCGGGTCCCCGGATCAGGAGGCGTCGCACGGCGTGTTCGGTCAGGAATCCGGCGGATCACCCCAGCCCTCGGGACCGCAGAAGAAGTCCCGCGGTGGACTCATCGCCGCGCTCGTCGGCGGTGCTCTGGTCATCGGTCTCGTCGCAGGCGGCATCGGCGGGGTCGTCGGCGCGAAGGTTTCCGACGACGATTCGACGTCGAGCAGTTCGGCTCCGCTCGGCGGCGACCCGAACACCGGTAGCGGCAACAACGAGCCCGCGGCACCTGCGGGCTCCATCCAGGAGGTCGCCGACAAAACGCTTCCGTCTGTGGTGTCCATCGACGTGATCAGCGGCTCGGAGGCCGGTGAGGGTTCCGGTGTCGTCCTCAGCGACGACGGCGTGATCATGACCAACAACCATGTGGTCGCCGGGACCTCCGGCAACGCCCGCGGGTCGCAGATCCAGGTGAACTTCCAGGACGGTTCGCGTGCCGCGGCCCGGCTGGTCGGCGCCGACTCGATCTCCGACATCGCAGTGATCAAGGTCGACAAGCGAGGTCTCACGCCGATCAGCGTCGGAACGTCGAAGAACCTGGCCGTCGGGCAGTCGGTCATCGCGATCGGTGCGCCGCTCGGTCTGCAGGGCACGGTGACCACCGGCATCATCAGCGCGCTGAATCGTCCCGTGTCGACCTCGCGTGAAGGCGGCACGACGTCGGTCATCGACGCCATCCAGACCGACGCCGCGATCAACCCGGGCAACTCCGGTGGCGCGCTGGTCAACGCGCGCGGTGCGCTCATCGGCATCAACACCGCGATCGCGTCACTCGGGGCATCCGAACAGCAGCAGAGCGGCAGCATCGGCCTCGGTTTCGCCATCCCGATCGATCAGGCCATCCGCGTCGCCAACGAACTCCAGAAAACCGGCAGGGCAACGCACGCCAGCCTCGGGGTGTCGGTGCGGCCCAACAGCCCGGCGAGCACACCAGGTGCCGTTGTCTCCGACGTGACGGCCGGTGGGCCCGCTGCACAGGCGAACATCCCCAAGAATGCGATCGTGACCAAGCTCGACGACCGCAACATCGCGTCGGGCGATGCGCTGGTCGCGGCGGTGCGCTCCCATGCGCCCGGCGAGAAGGTGACCGTCACCTATGTGGCGGATGGGCAGAGCCGAACCGCGTCGGTGACGCTGGGAACCCTTACGACGAATTGATCGGTGTCGATCGACTGCAGTGCGATCTGCCACCGACCGATCATCGACGCCCCCGATCTGAGACCATGAGCACGGGGCGAGAACAGGCGAGAACGAGAAAGAGGCGAGCATGATTCACTCAAGCCGCAGTCCGCAAGGCTCAACCCTCACCGACGACGCGTCGACCGTGATCGACTCGACCGCGCTCGAGGCCTCCGAGGTCGATCCCGCAGACGTGGTTGCTGCCGACGCTGCAGCACGCGACTTCGTCGCACGCCACACCAGCGATGCCACGACGACCCCGGGCGACGAGATCGGCAGGGCACTCGTGGTGGTGGTCGACGACCAGATCGCACACGGCGAGATCGCTGACGGACTCGGTCCGCTGGTCGGCGAGCTGCTCAACGAGGCAGGCTTCCACGTCGACGCAACCATCGCGGTGTCCGGCGACGAGGTAGAGATCCGCAACGCACTCAACACCGCGGTCATCGGGGGCGTCGACCTGGTGGTTTCGGTTGGCGGCGTCGGTGTCGGCGCTCGTGACGTGACGCCCGAGGCCACCGAGCCGCTGCTCGACCGTCGCCTCCGCGGCATCGAAGAGGCCGTCCGGAGTTCCGGTCTCGCGGCAGGTGCCACCGACGGCGGGCTCTCGCGGGGACTCGCAGGCATCTCGGGCCAGACGCTCGTGGTCAACATCGCCGAGTCGCGCGCAGCGATCCGCGACGGAATGGCGACAGTTGCTCCGTTGGCCAAGCACGTCATCGAGTCGATCAGCGAATTCTGAGTCGACGCCCTATCGGCACGACGTGATATCAGGAAATACGCATCCGTGCATGCTTCTGATTAACGTTCTGTTCATCAACAATTCGTGCGTAGAGCATTTTTCTCCTGAGACGGAGTAATCGATATGTCGCATGACGATGCGGATCGTCGAGTGGACGAGGGTGCGCGACGGAACGCGAAGCTGCGGCGCCGGATCGACGACGTATTCGGCGACGACCTTCCCGAATCGACCTCCGACGATCGTGACGAAGATCACAAAGGAGATTCTCAGGAGTGGTACCGCGCTCAGCGTCCGCCGCACTATGAGTGATTGGTCGGTTCTGACGTAGCCGACGCAGCGTGTTTTCCTTCTGTTAACACTGATCCTGACACTCACGTGAACTACTTCTGTGGAATGTCATAAGAAGATGTTGAGATCGTGCTGAGCGTTGCTGTTGCTCGTTTTGATATCGCTCGGATAACGTTCGCTCCGACAACACTCGGTTTCCGTGAGGGGAGGCCGGGCAGGTGGTCCTGCGGTCCGATGTATGTCGGTCGGCAGCAGTGGACGAGGGGCTAGGGAGATTAACGCTCCGGTGAGCATGCCGAAACAGTGTGTTAACCGGAGCGGAGAATGATTCCCGCGAGCCGCCAAGGTCAACCCGAGGGAACGGGTTCGTCTCCCTCGGATAACAGCCGAATCCTGTGAGAGGGAACGAATGAGCAAGTTCAGCAAGCTTGGGCGCCGCGGAGCTGCTGCGGCCGCCGTCGCTGCAGCAGCGGTGATCGGTGCCACCAGCATGGGGGCGGGACACGCGGAGGCCGGTGCGCTGGCAAACGGGTACAAGCAGTCCTCCGGTATCAACGCTGGTGAGACTGTCCAGATCTGGCGTAAGGGTGAGTCGGCAAACGCGGTTCCGACCGTGGCCAACAACCCAGCGTCGCGGGCCGCGGTGACGTCGGGCACCTACATTGCGAAGTTGGGTTCGGGACTCAGCGGCAACATCTCGCTCAACTACATCGTCGGATGCCAGGTGAACATCGATGGTCTCTCACTCGGCCTGACGGGCGGCTTCGACATAAGCCCGAGTATCAGTGCTAGTGGCAGTATTTCCTTGCCGCTGTCGCCGGGCCAGGTTGCGGTCGTCTCCGCGTTCGATAAGGACATCAAGGCGGGTGGGTCTTCAACGCTCCAGGCGACCGGTATTCAGGTCGCACTCCCCAACTGCGGTGGCTACGCATCAGCGCGGTCGGCAGTCAAGGTTGTGGCAGGAAACGGCTACAACACGGACAAGGGAACCGTGAACGGTTCAGGAACGTACTTGCAGTCGACCCTGTACGGACAGCCCTTCAGTCTCAACTGAGTGGCAGCAGATAAACAGCAACAATCTGAGATTTCTCTGCTTCCAAGCAGATTGACATTCCACGAAGGGGAATCATGAAGAAGATCAAGACGCGAGTGCTTGCCGCAGCGGGTGCTGTTGGCGCGGTCGTGATCGGGCTGTCGAGCCTGGGCGCCGGTGGAGCTGCTGCAGGTGCGCTGCCCGGCGGTAGCATCACCAAGAATCTTGCTGATGGGACGCCGGTTTCTGTCAAGCTTTTCGATGAGTACGCCAGCTATCAGCGTGCTGTGACCAACGTTCAGACCAGTCGCGAGGTGTGGGTTTCCGGCAAGGTAAAGGTTTCTGTCGGCGGCAAAGCGACAGGTGGAACGGTCAAGGCCGGATACTTGGTCGGATGCCAGGTGGACTTCGGCGCAGACGCTGGAGCTGCAGCTGGATTCAAGAACCAGGGAACCTGGTCGGATCTTGGCGACAGTGGCCTTCAGTACCCGAGGTTCAACAAGAACAACGGTGAGGCGGATCCGGCTCCCGGAGGTTCGGGCACGGTTACGTTGAAGCCCGGTGGAGTGTCGACCGTCTGGGTTATCAACACCACCTCGGGCTCTGACACGTCGTACTCGAACTACAACGTGAACTCCTACTCTTTCACCGGCAATACTGGCGGCGTCGCGTACAGCCAGGAGAAGTTCGGTGTCGATGGTTGTGCGGGTTATGCGCAGGCCAAGGCCATCGTTCAGGTCACGGTTGACACTGACAGTGTCAAGGGCGTTATCACTCTCTACGGCAAGCCCTTCAGCCTCGGCTGATCGCGCTCGTCGCGCACAACTGAACACACACCGCGGGGCGGGAACCAACTCGGTTCCCGCCCCGCGGTCGTTGCTGTGTGGGCGCAAGCGCCCGGCCGCTCATCGGCTACCGGTTCAGCTCCCGAAGAACGGGAACGGGAACCACGGGCGCGGGCGGGGGCGCGGCTGGGGCTGCGGCCGGCCGTGGTTGGTCTGGCCGGGCCGCTGGTTGCCGTGAGGCTGAGGCATCGTTGCTCCTCCAATAATTCGGTTGGTGATTCCTGATTCCTGCCGGCGTCCGATCATGATCGGCGCCAACCGAATTGAAGGTAGGGACCAAACCTTGCGGTCCGATGCCTAAGTCACTGTCAGTTACCTGGACGCACCAGCCCTGCCTCAGCCACCAGCGCTGCCAGCAACACAGAACCGGCCACGCCCGTGAGAGGGCGTGGCCGGTTCTGCGTAGGAGCCTGGTGACGAGCGGCGATCAGCGTGAGTGTCGTCCCGCGTCACCGGGGTTGTCGCCGGGGAACTGCGATCCCGGCGGCGGGTAGCTGCTCGGCGGGTAGTTCCCGGGCGGCGGATAGTTGCCCGGAGCGGGGTTGGGCGTCGGGTAGCCGGGCTGCGATCCTGGCTGGCTTGCCGGGTACGACGGCGGGTTCTGCTGAGGCTGTCCCGACGGGCCTTGATATGACGGCGGGTTGCCGTAGGTCGACGGCGCCTCGTACGGCGCCTGCGAGGCCGGTGGCGGCGTCGTGAGGCGTTGTGTGGGCTGCGGAGCGTCGGACTGGCCGGACGAGTACGGGTCGGAGGACGTCGAATACGTGCCGGGGGAGTCGGGGGTGCCCGACCCTGCTGAGGAGTCTCCGCCATTGCCTGAGTCGCTCAGGTGGTCCGGCAGGTTCTTCTCCGCGTCGGCCTTGGCCTTTGATGCGCCGTCGGGATCCATGAGGTCGCGGATCTCGGTGAGCAGGGCGACCTCGGTGACCTCGGCCTTCTTGCCGAAACCGCCGAGTTCGGCGAGCTTGTTGTACGGAAGGATGATGATGAAGTAGACGACCGCGGCGATGATCAAGAAGTTGATGACCGCGGTGAGTACGCCACCGAGATTGACGAAGGTCGACGACTTACCGCTGACCAGCTCGAACCCGAGGCCGTCGGCCTCGTTCGGGCTCCACGGAATCGTGTTGATGATCGGCTTGATGATGCCGTCGGTGAACGCGGTGACGATGGCGGTGAAGGCTGTGCCGATGATGACGGCCGTGGACAGATCGACCACGTTGCCCTTCATGATGAAATCCCTGAAACCCTTGAGCACTTTCCGTTCCTCTCATCGGTCGGGTGGGGACGTGCCTGGTGAGGTGTGACGGAAGCTGCTCAGTGGTGCACAGTCCGTTCCCCGTGATGTTAATGGAGTTATCCATCTACGTTGTGGAACCAAAGGAGGTTGTGTCCATGCAACGTTGTGCGAAGATGCCACATCAGATTCACAATCCGCAGATCAGTGCACGATTACGGCCAATGCAACGTCGAGCCCTGCCGCCGCGACGCGCAGTGCCGACTTCTGGTCCATTGCAAGGACCACGGGCGCAGATGACTGACTTCGGGCGGCGAGACCACTCGATGCCGGGCGTTCGGTACCCAACGCGACCACAGCGCGAACGGCCAGCACATCGGCCTCCGGGCCGATCACATCGACGACATCGCCTGCTCGCAGGAGTGCGGCGACCGCGTCGTCGGACAGACGTACCGGCACGAGGCGTGCATCGGCGGATGAGGTCAGCTGCTGTGGCAGCCGGGGCGAGAGGAGACGGGCGTCGGTCACGATCTCACCTGCCCTGATCACACCGGTGGCTGTCTTGCCTGTCCCGTCCCGTGACATGCGCAGCGCGCCCGACGGGACGAGGCCTGCTGCGACCCGCCGTGCAACGAGGTCTCCGGCGACCAACTCGGTGCCCGGCAGCAGGTCATGGGCGGCGACCATCACCGACTCGGCGTCTTTGTCGGCCCTGCCGAACGCCGCGATCGCAAGTGCGGCCACCACGAGCAACACCGCCGCCGATCGTCGAATCAACAGTGATCTCGTCCATCCCGGCCGTGCGGCGGCGACCGCGCGGTCGATGAGGCGTGGTCGGAGACCCTCTCCACGAGCTGTTCGCATGCGCGCACGGTAGCCCGCGTGGTTGACCGACAACCGTGGCCGCGGACAACCTGTGGACAACCACGCCATCTCAGACCGTCGGTGGATAAACCGGCCGCGGTATCGAACGTCGTCGACGACTCGCCCGCTGACCTGTTCGATTGGTGCATCGGGGCGTCGATGCGAGAGAATGGACAACGGTGCGCCGGGAAGTCTGGTCGGCAATCCGGGTTCGCGAACCCGGATTCACACGCCACCCGTCTCGGCCTCGGCGCCGAGACCGCACCGACAGGACCAGCACATGTCCCCAGAACACACCTCCGCACATGACCCGTCGACCGCCTCTGGCTCGTCGGAGACCACGGGTTCACCGGAGCGGACCGGTCCACCGGGGTGGCGTCGTCATCATCGTCGCGAGCGTTTTCGCAGAATCCTCTCCCTCGACACCACGAGCGGGATGCTGCTACTCGTCAGCGCCGCTGTGGCCGTCGTGCTCGCGAACTCGCCGTGGCGCGAGGCATATCACAACGTCTTGGCGTACGAGATCGGCCCGGAATCTCTGCATCTACACCTGTCGCTGAGCGAATGGGCAGCCGACGGTTTGCTCGCGATCTTCTTCTTCGTCGTCGGCGTCGAGTTGAAGCAGGAGTTCGTCGCCGGAAGTCTGCGTGACGTCCGCTTGGCCGGAGTGCCGATCGTCGCCGCAGTGGCCGGAATGATCACTCCCGCACTGTGTTACGTGGCGATCGTCGGAACACTCGATCCAGAAGCGTTGCGTGGCTGGGCGATTCCGACCGCCACCGATATCGCGTTCGCGCTGGCCGTCCTCGCGATCTTCGGGCGGGGGCTACCGATGGCGTTACGCACCTTCCTGCTCACCCTGGCGGTGGTCGACGACCTCCTCGGAATCACCGTGATCGCAGTCTTCTACACGGAGTCGATCGACTTCGTGATGCTCGGCTGCGCGCTTCTGACCATTGCCGTGTTCGGCGTCGTGGTTCGTCTGCCGCGCGCCTATCGTTGGCTGCTGCTGCCGCTGGCCGTCGTCGCGTGGGCGTGCATGCACGCCTCCGGTGTGCACTCCACTGTCGCCGGTGTTCTGCTCGGTCTCGTCGTGCCCGCACTCACCATCCGCGGGGAGCGGCTCTCGCGCACCGAGCTTCTCGACGAGACCGTGCGCCCGTGGTCGTCTGCTGTGGCGTTGCCGTTGTTCGCACTCGCCGCGGCGGGCGTCTCGGTGGTGGGAGCCGACGAGCCGCTGATCCAGCCGGTCTCGATCGGAATCGTGGTGGGGCTGTGCGTCGGCAAGATCGCCGGCGTGCTGGGCGCGACGGCGCTCATGACTCGGTTCACGCCGCTGCGACTTCCCGATTCGATCGGCCTGCGCGACCTCATCCCGGTCGGGATGCTCACCGGGATCGGCTTCACCGTCGCGCTGTTGATCGCCGAGCTCTCCTTCGGGGAGGCCGATCACGCCGCGCCTGCCAAGGGCGCGATCCTCGTCGGATCGGTGATCGCAGCGTGCATCGCCGCCGTCCTGCTGCGCTGGAACGCGCGGAAAGCCCGTGATCCGGACATGAACCGGGACGGCGTCGTCGACACCGACGTCGACGTGATCGGCGGCTGACTCCCGCGCGAGCGTCAGGCGTCGAGCTTCAGACGTCAGCCTCGACGGGGCGTCGTTTGTCGACCGGCTCGTAGTCTTCCCAGAACGTCGCTCCGGTGATACCGAGTGCGACCGGGTCGAATGTGGGGTCGATGCCCCGCTTGCGTTGATGCTCGTAGTCGCGCAGCGCCTTGAACGCCGGCTGCTGCAGGATCAGGATGCCGATGATGTTGAGCCAGGCCATGAGCCCGACGCCGATGTCGCCGAGCGTCCATGCCTCGGTGGCCGTCGAGACGGCGCCGATCACCACCGACACCAGGATCAGCACCTGCAGGCAGATCGTCGCGTTCGATCCGATGGTGCTGCGCAGCGGCCTGACGTACACGGTCGACGCCCGGCCGAGAAGGAATCGTAGGTTGGTCTCGGCCATGTAGTAGTAGGCGATGATCGTGGTGATGCAGAAGAACAGCAGCGAGATCGCGACGAACGACGATCCGGCGCCGCTCCACAGGGTGTCGAAGCCGGTCTGAACGAACGTCGGGCCGACCTCGGCGTCAGCGGGGAGATTACCGCCCTCGGCGATCACCGCTCCCGACTCCGACTCGCCCTCGAAGACGCGGTAGGCGCCTGTCGACAGGATGAGGAAGCCGGTGGCTGAGCAGACGAACAGGGTGTCGATGTAGACCGCGAACGCCTGCACGAGTCCCTGCTTGGCGGGGTGCGACACCTCGGCTGCTGCGGCCGCATGAGGTCCCGTGCCCTGCCCGGCCTCATTGGAGTACAGGCCGCGCTTGACGCCCCACATGATCGCGGCGCCGATGATCGCACCGAATGCGGCGTCGGCACCGAATGCGCTGGAGAAGACCGTCGAGATCACGTTCGGAACCACCGAGGCATTCATCGCCACGATCACGATCGCGACGATGATGTAGACGATCGCCATGAACGGCACGACGACGGACGCGAAGGTGGCGATCCGTTTGACGCCTCCGATGATCACCAGTGCGAGCACGATCACCGTGGCCACAGCGAAGACCCACTTCTCTATGCCCCAAGCGTTTTCGGCTGCGATGGCCATCGAGTTGGATTGCACGCTCGGCAGCAGCAGGCCGCACGCCAGCACGGTGACGGCGGCGAAGAGAAGTCCGTAGAGCTTGAAGGCCGGGGCCGCCTTGGTGTGGGCGAATGCACGGCTGAGGTAGTAGGCGGGCCCGCCGCGATATTCGCCGGTGAGGCGATCACGCGTCTTGTAGATCTGCGCGAGAGTGCATTCGACGAACGACGTCGACGCGCCGAGGAAGGCCACGAGCCACATCCAGAACAGTGCACCAGGCCCGCCGAAGGCGATTGCTGTGGCGACGCCTGCGATATTGCCGGTACCGACTCGACCGGCGAGCGACATCGTCAGCGCTTGAAACGACGACACGCCGTTGGGTGAGCTCTCGCCGTGGAACATCAGCTTGACCATGTCGGGGATGCGACGCAGCTGCACCAGGCGCGACCGTATCGAGAAGTACACGCCCGCACCCAGGCAGAGAAAGACGAGCGCGTTGCTCCAGACGTATCCGTTCACCGAATCCAAGAAGTCGGTCATGGGTCCCTCCGGGTAGCGGTGCCTCGGTGCGCGGCCGCGTGCCGCCGAGGCTTTGGCAGGCGTTTACCTTTCCATGGTTTGTGCTTTACTGCGCGCTGAATCGGTAAGTCGGGCGTCGCCGGGCCACTTGACCTGGCACAACGGTCGTAGGTTCCGAACTCTTGGCACTCGGAATGTAGGAGTGCCAGAGTTGGTTAGAATCAATGGCGAATCACTCAAGTCTTCGGAGGTACCGGTGCCCACCTACTCGTATGCGTGCACGGAGTGCGACAACAAGTTCGACATTGTTCAGTCGTTCTCCGATGACTCGCTGACCGAATGCCCGCAGTGCTCGGGTCGGCTGCGCAAGCTGTTCAACTCGGTCGGCATCGTGTTCAAGGGCAGCGGCTTCTATCGCACCGACTCGCGCTCGGGTTCATCGAGTTCTGAGTCCGCCTCGTCGAGCAGCAAGTCCGATGGCGGCTCGTCGTCGGAGAGCTCCTCGTCCGACAGCTCCTCGTCGAGCGCTTCGTCGTCGAGCAGCAGTGGATCGGGTAGCTCGTCGTCGAAGAGCGAATCGAAGAGCAGCACTCCGGCCTCGGCCTGAGATCAACGCAACCGACGAAATCCGCCCCCGGGCGTGAGCGCCCAGCCGACCGGAATGTCGTAATTTCCGGACGGAAGTGAGTCGACGACCTCGTCGTCGTAGACGACAGCCACGAGTTCGGCCGAGCTGCCGATGAGCGTGCGGTCGTAGTAGCCGGCGCCGCGGCCGAGCCGGACGCCGGTCTTGTCGACGGCGAGAGCGGGCACCAGCACCACCGAGGCGGCGTGCACGGCGTCGACGCCGAGGCGTTCGCCAGCTGGCTCCAATAGCCCCCATCGGCCGTTTCGCAGTGTGCTCGCGCCGTCGTAGCGGACCCAGTCCAGCGGTGCGGGATCACCGTCGGGGACGACCGGGACCAACACGCTCACGCCGCGGTCGATCAGTGCGTCGAGCATGGCCGGAGAGCCCGGTTCGGTGCCGATCGGTACGTAGGCGGCCACGGTGACGTCATACTCGAGCCTAAATGGTGCGGCGTACATCCAATCGGCAAGGTCGCCTGCGACCTGCTCGCGCACGAATGGCGACATCGCGCGGCGTCGGGCCGAGATCTCCTCGCGCAGCTGATTCTTGAGGGTGGCCACCGCGATTCTCCGCCTTTCTCCACACCGATCTGCATCCACGCACCCGCACTGTAGCGCCCGAAGGTGACGAGGTGGTCGAGGTCACGTCCATCGGTCAGGTGATCGGCAACCCTTCGCAAGGACGCCGTCAGACTCCGACATTAGGGTGTGCCTATGACGTCCAGCGTGAGTAAGTCGAGCACTGCCGATTTCGCCGAGTACTCGTCTGTCCCCAACACCCCGCCGATCCCGCGGACCGCGGTCGTACCCGCAGCAGGTCTCGGCACCCGATTCCTGCCTGCGACCAAGACGGTTCCCAAGGAGTTGCTGCCCGTCGTCGACACGCCGGGTATCGAACTCGTGGCCGAAGAAGCCAAGTCTGCGGGTGCGGAACGGCTGTTGATCATCACCTCACCCGGCAAAGACGGAGTGGTCGCGCATTTCGTCGAGGATCTGGTCCTCGAGAACACTCTCGCCAAGCGGGGGAAGGCCGCGATGCTCGCCAAGGTGCGCAAGGCGCCGTCGCTGCTCGAGGTTGCGTCGGTCGTGCAGGAGAAACCACTCGGCCTCGGGCATGCGGTCGGGTGCGTCGAGCCGTATCTCGACGACGACGAGGACGCCATCGCGGTACTGCTTCCCGATGACCTGGTCCTTCCGGGCGGAGTGCTCGAGGTGATGGCCCGCACCAGGCAGCGTCGCGGCGGCTCGGTCCTCTGTGCCATCGAGGTCCCAGAAGACCGGATCAGTGCCTACGGGGTATTCGACGTCGAAGAGCTACCCGACGCCCACAATCCCAACGTGATGAAGCTCAAGGGCATGGTCGAGAAGCCCGAGCCCGGCGACGCGCCGTCGAATCTGGCCGCCGCCGGACGCTACATCCTCGACCGCAAGATCTTCGACGCCCTGCGTCGGATCGAGCCGGGCGCGGGAGGCGAACTGCAGCTCACCGACGCCATTGCGCTGCTGATCGAAGAGGGCGAGCCGGTCCACGTCGTCGTACACAAGGGCACCCGACATGATCTGGGTAACCCCGGTGGCTACCTGAAGGCGGCGGTCGACTTCGCTCTCGACCGCGACGACTACGGCCCCGACCTGCGTGAATGGCTGGTAGAGCGGCTCGCATCCGACTGACGGTTAGGCAGTCGGCGTGTGCGGGCATGCAGCGATCGGTGAGCCGGTTCCGCGCGCCTGCCACGCTGATGTCGACGCAACCACTAACGTCATTGCCTGACGTGTGTCCGGCGAGGCGATGAGGTGAGATGCGGTCCGTCGAAGATCATCTGACGCTGGTGACCGCCGCGGCGGTGGCACCGCGGCCGGTGCGGGTGGCCATCTCCGAGGCCCAGGGCTTGATGTGTGCCGAGGAGGTCGTCACCGAGCGGCCGATGCCGGGCTTCGACCAGGCAGCCATCGACGGCTATGCCGTGCGTGCCGTCGATGTGGCGCTTGCCGGCGTGATGGCGCCCGAGGATTCCGAAGAGTTCGAGGAGTTCGACGCCGGTGGCGCAGAGTTGGTCGACCTCGAACCCGGGGAGCCGATGATCGTGTCGCTCCCCGTGGTCGGGGAGGTCGCGCCCGGTGCACGCACGCCCACCCGGCTCCAACCGAGGCAGGCGGTGCGCGTCGAGACGGGTGCTCCCATGCCGACACTCGCCGACGCCGTGGTGCCGTTGCGCTGGACCGACGGCGGCGAACAGAAGGTCAAGATCGGGCACGGCGTCGACAGCGGTGATTACGTTCGACGCATCGGCGACGACGTGCAGCCCGGCGACGTAGCGGTTCGTGCCGGATCGATCATCGGTCCGGCCCAGGTGGGTCTGCTGGCCGCAGTCGGCCAGTCGCGGGTGCTGGTCCATCCCAAGCCGCGGCTGTCGGTGATCTCGGTCGGCAGCGAACTCGTCGACATCGACCGCACTCCCGGACCCGGCCAGATCTACGACGTGAACAGCTACTCGCTTGCCGCCGCCGCGCGCGACGCCGGCGCCGACGTGAACCGGGTGGGACTGGCGGAGCGCGAATCGTCGCGGCTGCGAGAAGTGGTTGAGGCGCAACTCATCCGCTCGGAGATCGTGGTGATCTGTGGGGCGGTCGGTGGGACGGCATCTCGGGCCATCGCCGACGCGCTCGCCGACCTCGGCGACCTCGAGATCGCGCGAGTGGCGATGCACCCGGGGTCGGTGCAGGGCTTCGGCCGACTCGGCCGGGACGAGGTTCCGACGTTTCTGCTACCCGCCAATCCGGTGAGCGCACTGGTGACGTTCGAGGTCATGGTCCGGCCGTTGATTCGGATCGCGCTGGGTAAACGGCAGCCGATGCGACGCGTGATCACGGCCAGGACGATCGGGCCGATCGCATCCGTCAAGGGCCGCAAGGGATACCTCCGCGGACAGCTGATGCGTGACGAGAAGTCGGGGGAGTACCTGGTCCAGGTGCTCGGGGCGTCGCCGACAGGGTCGTCGCATCTGCTGGCCGAACTCGCCGACGCGAACTGTCTGATCATCGTCGACCCCGACGTCGAAGAACTCGGTACGGGCGACGAGGTGGAGGTCGCCTTCCTCGCTCAGCGCGGATGACGGACGGCACCGGCCGGGTGACGATGACGGTCGTCGTCGGTGCGATCTGTGCATGTACGCGAGCCGGTCACGCGCGAACGTTCACCGAATAGACTCATCGACGTGTTCAGATGGTTGAGCGGTGTTCCGGCCAGTCCGGGATGGCCTGCGACGTTGGGGCCATTGGGTTCTCGGGGTGGCGCGGTGACGCTGCGTCCGGTGCGGGTCCGTGATGCCAAGAGCTGGAGTGATCTTCGGATCCGCAATCAGAACTCACTGATGCCCTGGGAGCCCACGGGTGTGGGGAGTTGGGCCGAGCGGCATCAACCCGCCTCGTGGCCGCCCCTGTACGCGATCCTCAAATCCGAGGCCAAGCGCGGCACCATCCTGCCGTTGGTCATCGAACTCGACGGCAGGTACGTCGGACAGCTCACCGTCGGCAACATCCAGCGTGGTGCCGTGCGCACCGCATGGATCGGTTACTGGATAGACCAGGAGCACTTCGGTCAGGGAATCACCACTGCCGCAGTCGCTTTGGGTGTCGATCATTGTTTCGGCCCGGTTGGTCTACATCGTTTGGAGGCGACGGTGCAGCCGGCTAACGCGGCGTCGCAGGCGGTGTTGACCAAGCTCGGATTCCGGCGCGAGGGTCTCCTGGAGCGCTACATGGACGTCAACAAGCGGTGGCGTGATCACATCCTGTTCGCACTGACCGCCGAGGAGATCCCCGAGGGTGCCGTTGAACGTCTGGTGAGGTCCGGGCGGGCGAGCTTCCTATAGCCGCCGTCCGCGTGGGTAGGGTCCACGGTATGGCCGAGTCAACGGGTGGTACGTCGGAGCTGTTGGAGATCGTGGTCCGGGGCAATGCGCGGGACAGCTATGCGCCAGAGCGTGCGCTGCTCTCCCTGTCGGCGGGCTTCTCGGGGCCGAATCGCGAGACGGTCTATACCGACGCTGTCGGGGTGCAGCGTCGAATTGTTGATTCGCTGGCCGCGTTGGACGAGCAGGGTGCGGTCTCGACATGGCATAGCGAATCGGTACACGTCTGGTCATACCGCCCCGTCGACAACGAGGGGAATCCGCGAGAACCGCTGTACACCACACGGATTCAGATACACGCCGAATTCGTCGACTTCGACGAGCTGAACGCGTTCATCGACGCGTGGGCCACCGTCGAGGGCGTCGAGGTTGGCCGTGTCGGGTGGGACGTCACCGACGCCGCACGACTCGAGCACGAGCGAGACCTGCGCCGCCGGGCGGTCGACGATGCTGTGGCCAAGGCCCAGGCCTACTCCGACGCGGTGGGTCGGGGACCGGTCCGGGCCATCCAGCTTGCCGATCCCGACATGCTCGCCACAGGACCGCAGGCCAGGATCATGCCGATGATGGCTACGGCCGCACCCGACGCCGCGTCGACGTTGGAGCTGCGGCCCGAGGATATCCAGATCGCCGTCGCCGTCGACGCCCGATTCGTCGCGGGGTAGGCGCCGGGCCGCCGAGATCATGCCGACCGCAGACCGCACTGTATGACGCGGCTGAGAAGGCCATATGAATCGGTCCAATCTGGCCGGAGCTCGGCGCGTCTACCCAGTTGGCGCGGTCGTCGCACATAGATTGTGGGGTGGTCCGGTGTAACCAGAGTGAGTGAAGGGAGAGGTCGAATGCCGAACTCCGTGCTGTGGGTCTGCCTCGTCGTGGTGTGGCTCTTCGTCCTCGTCCCCATGGTCATCAAGGGGCGGCCGCAGATGCGCAAGTCAACGGAAGCCGCGCGCATGACGCGACTGCTGCACCGCGGCGGTACCGCGACGAAGGCCCGGGTCGCTCGACGTTCGGCAGGCGCGCACCCCCATGACCCGTCCTGGACGTCGAGAAGGACCTCGCGCTCGACGACCCGCACCGCCACGGCGGTCCTCGACGAGAACGAGACCGACATCGACGACTCTGACATCGACGACTCCGCCTCAGATGACGCGTCGACCCCTCGTCAGGCGACCAAGACCAAGCGCGTAGCCGAGACCACGGTGCATGCACCCACGGGTGACTCGGAAGCGGACGACGAGGTCGACGCCGACTTTGATGCGGACGATCTCGAGGACGACCTGTCCGACGACGATGTCACGCTCACAGGTGAACTCGTCGACTCCGAGGACGATGACGACACCGACGACAGCTCGGACATCGTCGATGTTGAAGTCGACGACGCGGACGCCGACTCTGACAATGCGGCCGACGACGTCGAACCCGTTGAGCTCGAAGATGATTCGGACCTCGACGATGAGGCGGACTACGAGGACGCCGAATACGACGCCGACGATGAATACGACGACGCCGACGATGAGTATGACGACGACCTCGATGACGAGTACGACGACGCAGATTACGACGTAGATGACGAGTACGACGAAGATGATGACGCCGACGGCCCAGGCGACGTAGAGGACGACTACCTCGACGAGGTCGACGGCTACGAGAACCCCACGCCGCGCGACAAGCGCTCTGCGGCAGCGGAAGCCGAGCCTGCGCACGCCGTTGATCGCGGGCGTACACGTGATGCCCGACGCTCCGGCGCATCGTTCGAGGAGCGTGACAGGAAGATTCGTTACCGCGAGCGGCAGCGCGTCGCCATCGCGCTGTTGACGTTGGTCGTCATCTCGATCGTGCTCGGGGCATTCGTAGGCACGGTCGGCTGGATCGCCACGGGGATCTCCGTCGTCATGCTGTTCGCCTACCTGGCGTATCTGCGCAGTGCGGTCCGCAACGAGCAGCGGCTACGTGCGCAGCGCGCGGCCCGTATGGCCCGTCAGCGTCGCCAGGACGAGGAGCGTCGACGCCGCGAAATGGCGGCACCGCCCTTCGTGCCAGTGGTGGAGCCCGCACCTCAGATGCGCAGGCCCGGTGGCGCCGTCGTCGTCGAAATCGACGATGAGGACCCAATTTTCGATCACATCCCGCCGTTCCAGCGGCGTCGGATCATGCGTGAGGACGCGGACTTCCGTCGGGCTGCTGCCGGCTGACACTGATCGCGTCCGGATGGTTCTTGATCCACGTGGCGGTATCACTGACGGCGCGGCGGAGCGCGAAACTCTCGCCCACATAGGTGATCGGTGCGCCGACAACCGGGATGTAGCTGAGCATTTCGAGGAGCTTGGGCGGCCCCGGACGACGGTCGAGTTCGTCGTTGGCCTTCCGTAGGATCTGCGCGACTTCCCACAACCCGCTGATGACCGACCAGCCGCGACGCTTCTTTTTCGACGACGTGTCGGCGAATGGGTCTGTATCTGCGGCTGCGTCGGCGCTGAGTTCCCGATCGCTGAGTACCGATGCCAGGAGGCGCACCTGGTCGGTGCGATCGGTGACCCCGTACTCGCGCGCGACGGCGGTGAGCACGATGGCCTGATTGGCGTAGCCAAGCGCACTGCTCAGCGGCAGGGCTTTGGCCCAGGCGCCGAACACACCGGGGTAGGAGACTGCGACGTTGTTGAGCGCCCCGACGCGCTTGACCCACCACTTGGCGCGCTCCTCGATCGAGAGTTCTGACCACCCGTGCGTCCCCGGCCAGTCCGCCACATCGAGACCATGCGCGACGATGTGCCGCACCTTGTCGAGGCGGGAACGGTCCTGCGGGTCGTCGTCGAAGGTGCTGGCCTTGATCCCCAGCGGATCCGAAGAGGCGAGGGCGTCGAGGATCGGATTGATAATGCCGATCGCGCGGTCGAGGGCGGTTGCGAGCTCTTTCTCGGACATCGTGGCCACGGATTGCAGCCTAACCGAAAGCCGGTTCGATCAACGTCTGCCGCGACGCCGACGAGGCGTTTGTGACCTTCCCCGCGGCGACTGCTAGAGTGTCCTACGGCTGGTCACGCAGTGACCACCCGGGGCTATGGCGCAGTTGGTAGCGCGACTCGTTCGCATCGAGTAGGTCAGGGGTTCGATTCCCCTTAGCTCCACCAGAGTGTTCTGACTCGAACCGGTTCCGAGAGGATGTCGGTGAGGGAAAGCCGAATTCGACGATCTTCTATGCACGGTCGAACATGTCGTGATCAACGATCGTTGTGCCTGCCTGTTCAGACGCCGAGGTCGCACCTTCCGTGTGCGTTGACGTGGCTCGGGGTCGCCTGGTTACGTCGGTAGCTTCTTGAGAGTCGCTGTGGCCTGTTTGCGTACTTCGCTGTCAGGATCGTCGAGGTAGCGTTCGATGGTTGGTCGAAGTCCGTTGGGTAGTGGTGTGTACTGCCGGATGAATTTGATGCCGAGGGCTCGGACGCTGGGGTCGTCGATCTGATCGACGACGAGGTGGAGGCCGTCGGGTAGTCCCTGCTTGATGATCCATTCGAGGACGGCGGCTCGTCCTGATCCCAGGCTGCGGTCGGCGGCGATCGTGGCCATGTCGTCGTAGTCGGATGGGACTGCGAGGAATCGCAGCGCGTTGCCCGCGGCGTACGCATTGACCTCGGGAAGTGGCGGCTCGAGGTAGTACTGGTCGATCAGGAGCGGCACCAGTTCGGGGTACCGCTCGTTGGTGTTGACCAGATCGGTCAACGTGCGAAAAGGTAGTCCCGCCTTCTTACTGATCGGCGTGATGTCATCGGAAATGAGTGCATGCGCCTGTTGACGG
>NZ_BANR01000006.1 GCF_000332975.1 Gordonia aichiensis NBRC 108223
GACCAGTCGTCCGGTGGCCGGGTCGCGGTACTGGTCATCGACCCAGTTGCCGAACGTTTTCTGGATGTGCCCGTACCGGCATTTCGTGTTCAAATTCTCGTAACTGGTGGGCCCACCAGCATCCGGATTGTGGTGGTCGTATTCGGCGACGTGATCGTTGTCGGCGGTCCATGCCGAGCGACTGCAGCCGGGATCGACGCAGTAGCCGTCACGGCACCGCACCGCTTCATCCAACGCTGTCGACGGCCGGTACGGGTCGACGCCGTGTGCGGGCAGGGTGAAGGTGCCGTCAGCGTTCTCAGGCGTGTTGATCGGCACGACCCGGCGGATCACCGCGTCGGGGCGGGCGGCGATATCTCGCACGTGCTCGGCGGAGATGATGCCGTAGCCGTCCATGAACCCGACCGGCACAGCCTCGGGCGACACGTCCGGGCGCGGACGGTCGACCCGCACCGTCCAGGTGCCCGGCCCGTCGCCGCTCTCGGTCTCGTCACCATCGACACCCTTGACCGTCTCTGCTTCGCCTGCCGAAGACTCCGCGCGACGAGCCCCGGACTCCGCGGTGCTGTCGGCGGGTTCGGCTGTGCTGGAGAGTACTTCGGGTGCGCCGAGTGCGGCCTCGTTGCACACGACGTGGATGACGAACCGCGGATCAGCCGGCGGCACGGTGCCCGGTTCGGGAATCGCCGCGGTGCACTCGGCACTGCCGCAGGCGCATTCGAACCGGGACCCCGAGAGCAGCGCGAACATCGCATCCGAGGCGCGTTGCTGACGACTCCGACCATCACCATCACACACCGCGTCGGCCAGGCGTCGTACCGCAGCGACCGCTACCTGCACGTTCTCCGCCGACATCACCGCGGTGATCTCCCCAACCCCGTCACCACAGTTGTCGGTGAACACACCTCGTTTGTCCAACGCACGCTCGCGGCGTTCACGCACCGCATCCGGATCCTGGCGGAACACGATCCGATCAACCATGTCCCGCAGGCGCGGTCGTTTCCACGACCCGCGCCGCGTGCGCAGCGTGGTCGCGATCTGCTCATCCACAGCCGCCACCACCTCTGGCGGGGTGCCCGGCCCACGCACCAGGTCGGTGCGTGAGATCACCAGCCGCGCTTGCTCGATCGACACGATCCCCTCACGCAGACAGCCAAACACCTGCGGCAGATCATCACGCAACACGATCGCCTCGTCGATCATGCGTTCAGCCTGCCGACGCGACACCGCGAAGATCCCCGAAATGCGTGCCGCGGCATCGGCGAAACCATCCACGATCAGGCCATCACACTCGGCACGCCCGACGACCAGCCGGTCATAGAGCACCCCGATCGACTGATACCGCGCCCACACCACAAACGCCTCACCACAACGTAACCGGGTCAGACCCTCCAACACCGCGACCGTGTCCGAACCATCCGGAGCCGCCGGATCGACACCACCGAGCAGACCAAGCGGCACACCCGCCCAGTCACGATCCGAAGTTTCGGAACTCGTCGAATCAGACTGTGAGCCAACAGACTCCGAATGTGCACACGACCCAACAAACGAATCTCCGACGTCCGGGTTGCCTCCGTCGGGTTCTTCGGCACCCGCGCTACTTCGGTCGGGCTCCTCGTCGCCAGAGTCACCCGCACTGAAACCCTCTGCCGCGACCGACATCGCACCCCCTCCGAACCATCGGATCGAACGTTTGTACCCATACTACGGACGGGTACCGACAGAGACGGTCATCTGCGAGAGTTCGGAACGTATTTGTGGATAAACCTCTGTGAGGCCAAAGTTTTCGTCGAAAGTCAACGTTGCACTATCGCAATTCTGCCTCCACAGTGGACGCCACATCACCGACCAAGAGAGCAGCCCCACTGGTGGATATAGATCAGCCGAGAGCACAGCAGATCGCGCACGAGCAACTCGCGATTGATGCGATGTACGACCGGCTCGATGCCGAACGTAGCGAGACCCTCGCCACCCGAGCACGCACGCTGGCATCTGGAGTAGACGAGCCGGAGATGCGAGTAGCCCGAGACGCCGAGCTCTCTCGCTTGGACGCGAGGCTTCAACGACGTCGACTCGCAGAAAGATCATTGTGTTTCGGACGTATCGACATGTCGGGTGACGCGGCGCCACTGCACATCGGGAGGGTCGGCCTCCAGTCGGCGGGGGGCACTACGCTGCTCGTCGACTGGCGCGCCGAGGCCGCTCGACCCTTCTACGAGGCGACGACGAAATCGCCACTGGGAGTGCGACGCCGACGTCATCTGCGCCTCAACAGCCGGTCGGTCGTCGACGTCACCGATGAGATACTGGATGGCTCCTCGCAAACCGAGAACGACATCGTCGGCGACGCACCTCTCACCGCAGCTCTGACCGGTGCGCGATCTGGTCGCATGCACGACGCGGCAGCAACGTTGCAGACTGAACAGGACGAGATCGTGAGATCGCAACACCGCGGAATCATCGTCGTGGACGGGGGCCCCGGAACCGGGAAGACGATCGTCGCGCTTCACCGAGCAGCGTATGTGCTGTACGCATTTCCAGCGATCGCCGATCGCGGTGTGCTGATCTTCGGTCCCAACGCGCGATTCCTGTCGTACATCTCGGACGTGTTGCCCTCTCTGGGAGAAAACGACGTCGCCATGGCCACTGCAGCCGATCTCATCGCCGTCCAACCCGGACGCCTCGAATCCGACGGAGTCGCACGCGCCAAGGGTCGCGGATCGTGCGCCGCAGAACTCGCCCGCTTCGTGCAGGCGCGGCAGCCGCGCGGGCGATCATTGCGAGTGCACACCGAGCACGGCACCGTCGTCGTCGAACCAGACCGCGTCGACGACGCTCGCCGTCGTGCACTCCAGGGAGGTGCCGGCCACAACCCCGCGAGAGAATCTTTCATCGAGTACCTTGTCGACGACGTGGTGACCGAGCTCGAACGCCAAACCGTGCAGGAGATCTCCGACTTCGAAGCCGAGATCAAGGAGGCCTTCGGTATCGATCTCGATCGCATGTTCGCCAGCGACTCACCGGATGCCGCGGACTCGTCAGGATTCGACGAGATCGACTGGGACCGAATCCGTGACGAACTCCTCGACGACGCCGGCATCCGCGCATGCGTCGATCGCGTCTGGCCCCTTCTTCACCCGGACACGGTCCTTCAATCGATACTCCGAGACGGTGCAGTCCTGCGCCACCTCCTTCCCGAACTGTCAGACGACGCCATCCACGCGGTCACATCGGCGGCCGAATCGGGTTGGACTGTAGCCGATCTCGCGCTCCTCGATGAGCTCCACATGCTGCTCGACGGTCCGCCGGAGACCGTCTACGGGCATATCGTTGTGGACGAGGCACAGCAACTCTCCGAGATGCAGTGGCGCATGCTCATGCGCCGCTGCCCCAACCGCTCGATGACCATAGTCGGGGACCTGGCCCAGGCGGGACCGTCGACCACGATCACAACCTGGGCAGACGCTCTGCACCCGTTCGTCTCCGACCGATTCGCCCACTACACCCTGACCATCAACTACCGCACCACCGCAGAGATCCTCGACGCCACAGCCCCACTGCTGAGACGAATTGCACCCGGCCAACGACTTTCGCGATCGCTCCGACATGGCGACCAGCCGATAATCGTCACAGCTTCCGATCACACCGTCGATGCCACCATCGGCACGCTCATCGCTGAGCTACGACGCGACCATCCCGGCGAGCTCATCGGCATTATTGCCTCGTCACGGCGGGCCGCAGGGCTGGGCGCTGACGGCCGTGAAACCCACCCGCGAGACACAAATGCCCAACAGCCGAGCCGCCTCGGGAGCGACGTGATGGTCGTTCCCGCAGCAGAAGCCCGGGGATTGGAGTTCGATACCGTTCTCGTCGTCGCACCCGACGAGATCGAATCCGCCAGCGCGGCCGGGCTGAGAGACCTCTACGTGGCACAGACGCGAGCCACCAAGCGACTGTTCACGGTCGCCCGTACCCAGTGACAACCGCAGAACTGTTCGCGCAACTGGTCAGCCCGACGCGGTGAGCGTGCGTACCCTCACCGACGAGCCCGCCTCACCACGCAGTACCTCCAGTTGTGACGGTATGCGCGCGCGCAACTCATCGACATGGCTGACCACGCCGACAACCCTGCCCCCGGAACGTAATTCGTCGAGTACCCCCATGACCAGATCGAGCGACTCTGGGTCGAGGGTGCCGAATCCCTCATCGATGAACATCGTGTCGAGCACCCGTCCGCCCGATTCCGCGGACACCACGTCGGCCAGGCCCAGAGCCAGCGCGAGGGACGCGAAGAAGGTCTCGCCACCCGACAGGGTGGTCGCTGCGCGTGTGGCTCCTGTGTACTCATCGCGCACCTCAATGCCGAGTCCACCGCGTCGACCACGCGGACCGACCGCATCGGTGTGCGCGAATTCGTATCTCCCCGCTGACATCTGACGGAGGCGCGCCGACGCGGCCACCAAGACCTCTTCCAGACGCGCGGCAAGAACATAGGAACGCAGCGTCATTCGCCGCGCGTTCTGCCCCCGACCGCTAACCAACTCGGCCAGTTCGCGAAGCTCCTGCTGTTTCGCTCTCACGGGCTCGATGGCAGTCAACGCTTCCCAATACTGGGCGACGTGATCGGCCAATCCACTCACACGACGCCCCGCCACCGCCTCGGCACCCGCCGCGGTGTCGTGACGCTCGCGGGCGGAGGCGACTGCCGTCGCGAGCGCCTCGAGGTCGACGGTTTCGGCGCCGAGGGCTGCCCGCACATCCTCGTCATCCAGCGTTCCCTGGGCCTCGCTGCGCAACCCGTGCGCTCGCCGCAGCGAAGACTCCCAGATCTCCATCTGTTCAGGGGTCGCCATCGCGGCGCGCACAGCGTCCTCGTCGGCGAACCCGGCATCGGCGCACGCCTCCTCCATGCGTAGTGCTGCGCGTTCGACACGTTCGCGGCACCGGGCGACCTCGGCACGAGCCTCGCGCACGGAGGCTGCGGAACGACACAGTTCGGCGAGTTCGTCGCGGCGCGCGGCGACGCTGACCCGGCCTCCCGTGGCCTGTGCGACCTCGTCGTCGAGCGAGGCCAGCTCGCCACGGAGCGCTTCACGACGGGTTGACGCCGACGCACGTACCGACTGCAGGTCGCTTCGTTCCGAAGTCAGCTGCTGAGCCCGGACCTCGAGATCGTCAACTGCGCGCTGCAGGTCGGATATCGAGGCAGCAGCACGTTGCGCTGCCGTCAGTCGCTCGAGGGCGTCCTCCCGCTCGGCAGCGACAACGTCACGGTTCGCATCGCCGATGATCTTCTGCAGATTGGCTTCTCGTTCCCGATAGGTCTCCAGGGACGACCGGGCCGCTGCCACGTCGTCTGCTGCGCGTCGCTCGATCTCCGAAGCGGCGCGCTCGTCGACATCGCTGACACGGTTGGCGGGATCAGCCGTGCTCGGCGCCGGATGTGTCGACGACCCGCACACGACGCATGGTTCTCCGTCGACGAGCTGAGACGCCAGTTCAGCAGCCATTCCGGTGAGTCGACGTTCGCGTAGATCGAGAAACTGCGTGCGCGCGTCGTTGTGCGCCTCCCGGGCGTCATGAACTCGGCGTTCAGCGCGGACGATCAGCCGCGCGACTTCGTCTCTCTGGTCGAGTGCAGCACCGACGATCTCGATCTGCTCGACCTTGCCACGCAGCATCTCCAGTTGCGCACCGCGATCCCGGGCTGCGCTCAGCGCATCGGCTGCGCGCACCCTGCGCTCGGGCATCTCTGCCAGCGCAACGTCAACCTCATCCACACGTTTCGTTGCGGCGGCGATCTCCCGTTCGACACCAGCTATGTCGGCGACGAGCGTCGGTCGCTCGTCGACTCTGCGAGCCAGTGGCTGCAGGCGTGCGGACTCCGCTGCCCAGGTATCGGCCACCTGCACGAGATCGCTGTCGGTACAGCCTTGCAACGCAGCGGCTTCGGGCAGGCCGAACAACTCCGATTCCGATGCAGCACAGCAGGTCATCGACTGGTCGAGGGCGTCGACCGCGTCACGGTGGTCGGTCACCACCGGCACCACGGGAGCAGCGCGTCGCGCTGCCGCGAGATCATCCGCGGCGCGTTGCAGCTCAGCACTCGCCTCGTCGAGCTGAGCGATCTTTGCCTGTGCTGCCAGCCCCCGCTGGCGCTCACGCATCAGACGTGTTCCGCTCTCGTGTGCGGCCTGCGCTTCTTCCAGTTCTACGCGCGCCGCTGCACGGCAAGCAGTCTCTCGTTCGTGGGACCCGCGTGCAGCGTCGAGACATCCCTGCGCCCAGTCCATGTCGGGCTCAACCGGTGTTTCCGTATCGGCCAGTGCTGCGATCTGGGCCGCGATCCGGCCGAGCGCGGCCTCCTTCTCGTCGAGCGCCGCGCTCCCGGCACGTGCATGCTCGCGGAACCACTCCTCGACGTCACCGAAGCGTTCGGTGTCGAACAGGCGCTGCAACAGGGCTTCCCGGTCCTCGTTCGCAGCCCGGAGGAACCGGGAGAAGTCGCCCTGGGGTAACAGCACCACCTGGAAGAACTGCTCGGCACTCATCCCGAGCAGGCTGCTGATCGTCTCACCGATCTCGGGCAAGCGCGTGAGGGGCACCCCTGATCCGTCGACCCAGTCAAGAGTCGCCTTCGCCTGCACCTTGGTGGTGCCCGACCCCCGCTTCTTCGGGCGGTGATACTCCGGCGAGCGCACGATGCGCAGTCTGCGTCCGTTGATCGTCGCTTCGAGCTCGACCTCGGGAACCTGTTGCGCCGATGCGTGATCGGAGTGCAGCCGCTTGGCGTCGTGACGCGCACCCGGCACTCGGCCGAACAGAGCGAATGCGATGGCGTCGAGGATGGTGGTCTTGCCCGCGCCGGTCGGCCCATGCAGGAGGAACAAGCCATCCTCGGCGAGCGCGTCGAAATCGACACTGACGTCGTCGGCGAACGGTCCGAATGCGCACATGCGCAGATGGTGAAGCCTCATGCCGATTCCGCGATCCCGTCGATGTCGAAGAGCGGCAACGACTCTCCGGACATGTCCGCATGCCGCTGCGACCCGTCGATCCGCTCGGGGTCTCCAGTACGTTCAACTCCGGCGGTGTGCTCCGGCTCCCCGACGACGGCCCGCAGCGCGACATCGACGAGAGCGGACTCCGCAGCCGTGGGCTCGTCACGGACATCGGTGATGAACGAGCGGAGGATCTGCGCATCGGATCGGCCGTGCACCCGCGAGCGGTAATCGAGTTCTGCTACAGCGTCAGGCCGCTGCCACTGGACGTGCACGGCATGTGGGAAGCGGTCGCGCAGGCGGCGCATCGCGTCCACCGGGCGCGTCGCGTCGGTCAGCGTCGCCTCCACGTAGTGTTCCTCGGCGTCCGCGTGAACTGCGGACGTCAGCAGTTCGTCGAGCGTTCCCGTAAGCGAACTGAGGCCTCGCACCTCCACGAGGTCGTGGCGTCGTACCTCGTCGACGCCGTCGGCACCGAGATCGACGAGCCACACCGCTTTGCGGTGCGTGCGCTCCCCGAACGAATAAGGCAGGAACGACCCGCTGTAGCGCAGCGTCGGGGTGATCTCCTGGGGCGAGTGCAGGTGACCGAGAGCAACGTAGTCGATGCCCGAAAATGTGTCCGCAGCGACGGTTTCGACGCCTCCGACACTGATGGATCGTTCGGTTCCGGTTGCCTCTCCGCCGACGACGAAGGCGTGCGCGGCGACCACCGACCGCGCCTCACGCGAAGCGAGGTCGGCACGGACACGCCCCATCGCCGCGGTCAGGACGTCCTGGTGTCGTCGGGCCTCCGAGACACCGAGAGCGACACGACTGACCTCCGGCTCCAGGTACGGAATGCCGTAGAACGCCACGTCTCCGTGCTCATCGGAGAGGATCACCGGCTCGTCGATCCCGTCGATCGACGTCCGCAGGTGAAGCCCGCCCGCAGCGGCGAACGCCGATCCGACACCGAGCCGGGTCGGGGAATCGTGATTGCCCGACGTCACGACGATGGCCGCGCCTGCCGCCGCGATCGCCGCGAGCCCCTCGTCGTACACACGCACGGCGTCGGCAGACGGTACCGATCTGTCGTACACGTCGCCGGCAACCACCACGACGTCGACGGACTCGGTCGCCACGATTGATGCCAACTGCCCCAACGTCTGCCGCTGGTCGTCGAGCAGATCGATGCCGTGGAACGTGCGACCGAGATGCCAATCGGAGGTGTGCAGGATGCGCATGATCAACACCGTACGATCTGCCACCGACAGATCCGGGGAGGCGCGTCAGGCGCGCAACCGCGCCGCCCTCAGGCGGCGCCCGCCTCCTCCACAGCGCCCTCGGCACCGGCCGTCGCCTTTGCCTCGTCGGCAGGCGGATACGAACGCTGCCCGGCCGGACGGGTGAGGAACAGCGTCGCCACCACGCCGATCAGCAATGCCGCTGCAGGCAGGTACAGCGTCTGTCCCATGGCATGTGCGAACGGTTCACGCACAGCGTGGCCGAAGACCTCGATCGGCAACTGCTTGGCGCTGTCATTGTTCGCCGCCGTGTCCATGCCGGGCAGTTCGGCGGCGAGCCTGGTCTGCATCAACGCACCGACCGCAGCCGCACCGATCACCGACCCGATCATCCTGGTGGTGTTGTAGACGCCGGCACCCGCGCCCGCCTGGTACCAGGGAAGATCGCGCGTCGCGGTCGCGGCGAGCGGTGCCCAGATGCCCGCCGACGCGATACCCATCAGGCACAACGGCAGGATCAGCTGCCACACCGGCGTGGCCGAGCGGGCGATGCTACCCATCCAGAACAGCGAGATCGAGGCGAGGAACAGACCTGTCGAGATGATCAGGCTCGGATGCACCTTGTCGAGGATTCTGCCGACGATCGGCGCGAGGACACCGGTGAAGATCGCCATAGGCACCATCACCAGCGCGGACTGCGTGGGGGTCATACCACCGACGAGCTGCAGGAAGAACATCGCCGGAATCATCTGCCCCGAGATCGCGAAGCCCATCGAGGCGATACCGATGTTCGACAATGAGAAATTGCGCTGGCGGAACAGAGACAGCGGAACCAACGGCTCGGTTTTGACGCGTGACTCCCAGTAGATGAACAGAGCGAACACCACGATTCCCACGATGATCAGCGTCCAGATCCACGGAGCCCAGTCGTACTTCTCGCCGTCCTGAATCCCGAACACCAAGGCGGACAGGCCGACTGCCGACAGCACCACACCGACCCAGTCGAAACTGTGGTCATGCTTGTCGACCTCGGGCACCAGCACCGCGGCCAGGATCAAGCCGACGATACCGACGGGCAGATTGACGAAGAAGATCCATTCCCAGCCGAGGTTGTCGGTCAGCACGCCGCCCAGCAACGGACCGACGAGTGTGGCGACGCCGGCGACCGTTCCCCAGACACCCATTGCGGCACCGCGCTTCTCGGGCGGAAAGATGCGCTGGATCATGGCCATCGTCTGCGGTGTGATCAGGGCGGCGCCGATTCCCTGCAGTGCCCGGGCGGCGATCAGTTCGCCGATCGAACCGGAGAACCCGCACCAGACGCTCGCTGCGGTGAAGACCACGAGTCCGACCT
Organism: Gordonia aichiensis NBRC 108223; assembly: GCF_000332975.1. Classification (GTDB taxonomy): domain Bacteria; phylum Actinomycetota; class Actinomycetes; order Mycobacteriales; family Mycobacteriaceae; genus Gordonia; species Gordonia aichiensis. The sequence goes on from NZ_BANR01000006.1 coordinate 9,582, forward strand.
GATAGACGGTCTTGGGCCCGTACTTGTCGCCGAGCCTGCCCGTGATCAGTAGTGGTACCGCATAGGTCAACAGGTAGGCGCTGGTCACCCACACGATGCCGTTGACATCGGTGTCGAGCGATGCGCGGATCTGCGGCTGCGCGACGGCGACGATCGTCATGTCGACGAGGATCATGAAGAAGCCGACGCAGAGCGCCATGAGCGAGAGCCACGGTCTGTTGGTCACCGACTTGAACGTTGGAGCTGTCATGGGTTCGGAACTTTCTGTGTGGACGAGTTGTCGGTGGACGATTCAGTGGCCGTTGATGATTCGGTGGCCGTTGATGATTCACCATCTGCAGGCACAGTGAATTGCTGCGCGGCCCACAGACATCCGGTGTCGTCGAGCCATTCGATCCGATTGCCGCGAAGTCGCCGAATGAGGTCGTCGACCCAGCCAACCTGTGCGCGCAGCGTGGCGGCCCGACATCCGAGGTCGAGATAGAACATCTCCGGCTTGCCGAGGGAGAGCATGGCGGAGTGCGCGACGTCGAGGTCGCCGAGTTCCCTCCGCATCTGGCTGAGTCGCTCCTCGAGGAGTTCGACGACACGATCACGCGGGAGACCATGCGCTTCGGACAGCGCCAGATAAAGCTCGGGATATTCGACGGGATGGCGCGCCAGGATCAGTTCCAGGCTCTCGACGAGCGCCGCGCGCCCACGATCGGTGATCGCATAAATGGTCCGTTCCGGCCGATTGCCCTCTCTCTCGACGCCGTGTACCTCGATGAGTCCTCCCTGGGCGAGACGGTCCACCGAGTGGTACATGGTCCCGGCCCGGAACTTGCAGAGACGGTCCTCGCCCCTTTCGACGGTGGTCTGGAACATCTCATAGGGATGCATCGGCTTTTCCATCAGCAACCCCAGAACCAACACGGCCAGCGGCCCCAGTGGAGCCGAACACTTATCGGTCACAGTCGTGTAGCTCCTCTCCCCAGTTGGTGCATGGCGGGTAGTGCCGGGCCAGTTATTCCAGGTGGAATATATCCAGGTGAATAACGGGAGGCAACACCGATGAGGCACCGCATCTGCATCGCCCGCAACGGGCGTCCACGACAACCGGCGCCGTGGCACGTGGCCACGACGCCGATGTTGCTGATGAGACGTGATCAGCAGGCTCCACCGAAGGGATGGTCGATCACGTATTTCCAGGTACCGTCGGGCTGACGCCGCGCGAGCTCGTCGGTCACGCCGGCCAGCGCAACCGGGGCGCCGTCCTCCCCGACACCACCGTCCATGGTGAACGCAATACTGCTCAGCACCAGGTCTTCGTGCTCGAGCCAGTGCCGGGGAGTGAATCGGAGTGTGCCACCGAGCCCGAGGAACCAGCTCAGCGATGCGCGGATGGCATCGTGCCCCCGGACCGGCTCCGCATCCGGCCCGGGCACGATCACCGCATCGGGTTCGTACATGGTCATCAGCAGGTCGAGGTCGCCCGCGTTGAAGGCATCTCGCCAGCGTTCATTGAGGTCGAACGGACGAGCTGCGACTGCGGTGGGATCGGAAATGGTCATGGAACTCTCTTTTCTGTGTTTCTTGAACGTCGGACAGGGTGGTGAACAGATCGGTGATCAGGGGCGTCGCGTGCCGTACAGGCGTGCGGCACGGCGCGCGTAGACGCGCGGGGCGAGTCGGGGAACGATCATGCGCAGAGGGGTCGGCGTGGTGTGCAGCATCTGGGCGAGCACCTCGGGATCGCCCTCGTAGCAGAACATTCCGAAGACGAGGAGCAGTGCGCTCTTGGGGACGCCTGCCGCACCCGCCTCGCCAATGGCGCCCCATTCTCGGGGAGACAGGTGGACTGCTGCCAACGGCAGCAGGTATCGCTCCTCGGCCTCGAGATGTTCGCGAAGCAATTGATCGAGGACTTCGAGCGCTACGATCAAGCGTTCGGTCTCGGTGTCGTGCTGATTCGCCACCCACTCGGCCTTCGCCACTCCGACGCGGTCGAGTGCCGTCTCAATGCCGGCGTGCTGAGCTTCAGCGGCTGCCACGAATGCACTCTCCGACGGCGCCAGGCGTGGGGCGAGCACCGGCCACAGCAGCGCATCCTCACCGGCGTGGTGGTGATGGAGCAGTGAACAGATCAACTCGAGATGCTCGACGGCTCCGCGCACGGCGCGCCGCGAACCGTGTTGTGCGCGGCGAATTGCGTTGGGAGCCAATCGGAATTCCCGGAGTAACGCGGTGTGGACCACGATCATGTCGCGAATGTCGGCGCCCGCGGCGTCGGTGATGTCGGCCAGTGGCGGACCAGGTGTTGTGTTCATGCCGAGAACTCTCGTCCATGATCGATGCGCGGCCCATCCCAGAAATCTGGGGTATTTGCGCACGCCGCGCCGAACTAGCATGGAAAGCATGAACACTGCCCGGTGGCGAAGTCTCGACGACCGGCTCGCCGACGGGCTGCGCCCAGATCTGGACCGCTCCGCGCTCGCCGCCGTCGTCTACTCCGCACTCGGCGATTACGTGCCGTACGACTTCGCTTGTCTGGCAACGTCAGACCCCGCATCGGGTGTCATCACCTGGACGTCGAAAACCCGCGATCTGGGCGTCGGCGACGAAGAGTTCGCTGCCGGCGAATACGGCCCGCCCGACGTCAACAAATTCGAGGACCTCGCCCGCCGACGACCACCCGTGGGAGCGCTGCACATCGACACCAACGGCGACCTCGACCGATGCCGTCGACACCGGGAGTTCATGCGGCCGCGCTTCGGCTTCGGCGACGAGCTGCGTGTGGTCTTCACCAGCCGTGGAGCCAGTTGGGGCGCGATGGGAATCTATCGACGCCTCGGTGATGCGCCCTTTTCGGCCGGCGACGTCGAGGCGGTCGCCGACATGATCGACACCGTCGCGCACGCGATCGCGCGAAGCCTTTTCAGGTTGCCGACCGGGCGCGGCGCCGACTCGGTGTCCGGTGACGGGCCCGCGGTCCTGATCGTTGACGCATCGGACGCACTCACCCACGTGACGGCTGCGGCGCGGTCGGCCATCGAGGATCTCGGCGGCTGGGATCACGGCCAGTTACCCGCAAACCTGCTGGCCGTGGTGGCCCGAACGCGGACCTCCGGCGAACACCTCACCACCCGCGCCCTGACGAACTCGGGACGGTGGATGAGCTTGCGGGCCGCACCCTTGGACAACACTGGCGGCGGCATCGACGTGGTGGTCAGTCTCGAGGAGACAGCGCGCGCGTCCCTGAGCAGGCTCGCCCTCGCAGCACACGGACTGACCGCTCGTGAGGAAGAGGTCGCCCTGCTGGTCCTGCAGGGGGTGAACACGGAAGGTATTGCTGCGTCCCTGCACCTGTCGCCGCACACCGTCCAAGACCACCTGAAAGCTGTGTTCGCCAAGGTCGGCGTCCGCAGCAGACGTGCGCTGACGGCGCGGTTCCTGTCGAGCTGACCAGGCACAACCCCAATGTCGTTCGCGATCACTACTGTGGATTCCATGAGCGCCGATCAGTCCACCGCAACGCACGAGTCCGAGGAGCAGGCGTCCTACGTCACGAGCGGACAGGAGTTCGTTCGCGACACGCAGTACATCGAGACGCGCATCACACGCGACGGTCGCGACGGCTATCCCGTCGAGCCGGACAGGTACCGACTCGTCGCCGCGCGCGCTTGCCCGTGGGCCAATCGCACCCTCATCGTGCGACGACTCCTCGGGCTCGAGGACGCCATCTCACTGGGCCTGTGCGGTCCCACCCACGACAAGAACTCATGGACGTTCGACCTCGACCCGGGCGGAGTCGATCCCGTTCTCAAGATCCCCCGCCTCAAGGACGCCTACGAGAAGCGCTTTCCCGGCTACCCGAAGGGCATCACCGTTCCGGCGATCGTCGATGTGCCCAGCGGCGAGGTCGTCACCAACGACTTCAAGCAGATCACCGTCGATTTCGAGGTCGAGTGGGTCGACTACCACCGCGACGGCGCACCCGATCTCTATCCGGAGCACCTGCGCGACGAGATCGAAACCGTCAGCAAGGGCGTCTACACCGAGGTCAACAATGGCGTTTACCGCTGCGGATTTGCCGGAAGCCAGGAGGCGTACGACAAGGCGTACGAGCGACTTTTCACCAAGCTCGACGACCTGACCGAACGCCTCAGCTCGCAGCGGTACTTGGTCGGCGACACCATCACCGAGGCCGACGTCCGCCTGTTCACGACGCTGGCGCGATTCGATCCGGTGTACCACGGGCACTTCAAGTGCAATCGCAGCAAGCTCGCCGAGATGCCGGTGTTGTGGGCGTATGCGCGCGATCTGTTCCAGACCCCGGGTTTCGGCGACACCATCGACTTCACGCAGATCAAGCAGCACTACTACATCGTTCATCGCGATATCAACCCGACCGGCATCGTGCCGGATGGACCTGATCTGCGGAACTGGCTGACCCCGCACCACCGTGAAGAACTCGGGGGACGCCCCTTCGGCGACGGAACTCCGCCTCCCCCACCGCAGCCGAGCGAGGTCGTTCCCGAACAGGATTGGGTGCCGCTGTCATGACCGACGCCAAACGAACCGAGCAGAAGCCTCCCAAGAAGGCGGTCGAACTCACCGGGTCGGTCCTCGACAAGGCGCAGCGTCTGCAGGCACCCGCCGTCGAGAAGTATGTCAATGCGCTACGCAAGGCGCATCCGGACGAGTCGCCCGAACAGATCATCCGCCGTCTGGAGAAGCAGTACCTGCGTACGGTCATGGGCTCCGGAAGCGCCGTCGGCGCAACCGCAGCAGTACCCGGTATCGGCACGATGACCGCGCTCGGCGCCATGACCGGTGAGACGGTGCTGTTCCTTGAGGCCTCCGCGCTGCTGGCTCTCGCGATAGCCGAGGTACACGGGATCGGCGTCGAACAGTCAGAACGGCGAAAGACACTTGTACTGGCCGTCGCACTCGGCGAGGAGGGAGTCGCCGCGCTCGGCCGACTCATCGGAACCCGCGGCGGCGCGTTGCGCCGACTGGGGACCGCGGCCATTCCCGGGGGCGGCGTGGGCAAACTGAACACTGCGTTGATGAACAAGATCGTCAAGAAGTATGCGATCAAGCGCGCGCCCCTGATCTTCGGCAAGATGATGCCCGCAGGCATCGGCGCCGTCGTCGGCGGTGTCGGCAACCGCGCACTCGGACGTCGCGTCGTCCTCAACGCACGTGAAGCATTCGGACCCGCACCGAAATCGTGGCACGGCGACGTCGTCGACGGTTCTGTGGTGACCGAACCCGGTCTGCCTTCCGGCGATCGGTGACCGACTCCCTCACAGACAGCCCGGCTGCCACGCAAGAGCGAGGTGCCCCGGTCCCCGTCACGCCGTCGCGTCGAGAACCAGTCGGCTGGATTCGACGACTTGCCGCCGAGTGCTGGCGGCACCGCAGACTGGTCGTGGTCACCCTTGCGGTGACGTTGGTCGCGGTCGGCGTCGACCTGGTAGCGCCGTTGCTCGCCAAAGCGGCGATCGACCACGCGACAGGGGCTGTGCACGGTGGCCCGACCATCGCCACGATCGTCGGGGCGCTGCTCGTGCTCGCAGTCGTGCGCTACGCCTGTCAGTTCGGGCGCAGACTCACCGCGGGACAACTGTCGATCAGCGTGCAGAACGCGATTCGGCTCCGACTCATGCGCACGCTGCTGCATCTCGACGGTGCGGCACAGTCGCGCATCAGCACGGGACAGGTTGTCTCGCGGTCGATCTCCGACCTGCAAATCGTCCAGGGCCTGTTGGCCGTGGTGCCATTGTCTGCAGGCGCTGCGGTCCAGGTGGTGATCGCCATCGGCATCATGACCTATCTGTCGCCCCTGCTGACCGTTGTCGCGCTGAGCATCATCCCCGTGGTCGGCGTGGTCGTGTTCACCACGCGCAGAAAGCTTTTCGCCGCGACGTGGTCGGCGCAGCAGTCGGCTGCCAACGTCGCACAGCACGTCGAGGAGACCGTGACCGGCGTGCGGGTGGTGAAGGGTTTCGGCCAGGAGTCGCGTGCCGTGGACAAACTCGTCGGCCTTGCGCGCGACCTCTATTCGAAGCGATTGCGCGCGGCCAGGATCAACGCGCGGTTTTCTCCGACGATGGCAGCGATCCCCCAGTTGGGCATGGTCGCGGTGATTGCGCTCGGCGGGTGGCTCACCCTGCGGGGTTCGATCACCGCGGGGACCTTCCTCGCCTTCGCCACCTACGTCGCGACCATGACGTCGCTGGCGCGTCTGCTCACCAACCTGGTCGTCAGTGCCCAGTTGGCCCGCGCGGCTGTCGACCGCGTCTACGACGTCATCGACGAACCGACCGATCCGGGCGACCGACAGACCGGCAGGGTGTCCAACGGTCCGCTGGGGCTGCGGCTCTCGGACGTGGGCTACGCATTCGGCGACAAGAGCGTGCTGCGCGACGTCGACCTCGACATCGCTCCCGGCGAATGCGTCGCCGTTGTCGGCCCCCCGGGGTCGGGTAAATCCACTCTCGCCGAACTGACGAGCCGCTATCTCGTGCCGACCACCGGGGCCGTGTCACTGGTCTCTACGGACGGCGCGCACAACATCGCCGACCTCTCCCCCGACGAACTGCACGCCGCACTGTCGGTCGTCTTCGACGAACCGTTCCTGTACTCCGACACGATCGCCGCGAACATCGCGCTCGGCGCCCCGGTCGAGGCGCGGACGCTGCCGGACGGCACACCCGACCCGCGCCTCGTCGACGCGGCGACACGCGCCGACGCACTCGAGTTCATCTCCGCTCTGCCAGACGGATTCGACACCGTCGTCGGCGAGCGCGGCCTGACACTCTCGGGCGGTCAACGCCAGCGCGTGGCACTCGCCCGCGCTCTGTACGCCGCGCCACGCGTGCTCGTCCTCGACGACGCCACCTCCGCTGTCGACGCCGCCACCGAATCACGCATTCTGCGTGATCTGAGGTCAGGCGGCAGCTGGGGCTCGGCTCCGGACACCCCAGACACCCCGAACAGACCGGACAGACCGACGATGCTGGTCCTCGCGCACCGACGTTCGACGCTGATGCTCGCCGACCGCGTCGCGGTTCTCGACGACGGGTCGATCACCGATATCGGGACGGTCGCAGACCTCGACGCCCGTAATCCGCGCTTCCGGGCGCTCATGACGGGCGTGGTACCGGAGACCGCGAGCGTCCGCACCTCGACTCGCGACGAGACACCGCCGCTCACCCCCGACGCTGCACCGCAGATCGACGACGAGCTGATGGCCCGGCTCTGGCCGCCCGACGATGCCGACCAGGCCGCCGCGTCGTTGACAACGGCGCCGAGTGCCGCTGCCCCGGCGGCGCCCGGACGCCCCGGGGGCAGGGGCGGCGGCATGGCGAGCGCTCTCGGTTCGATGCAGGCGACGCCGCAGTTACTCCGAGCCGTCGAGGCCCTACCGCCCGCCGATGAGGACCCGCGCGTCGACACCGCGGCGGTACGTCGGGAAGACCGAAGATTCAGCCTGTGGGGCATCCTCTCGCCGGTACGTCTGCTGCTGGCGACGGCGATCATCTGCATCTCGATCGACACCCTCATCGAACTCGCCTTCCCCTCGCTGGCACGTGCGGTTCTCGACGCCGCGGGTCGAGCCGACGAAACGCGTATCTGGGAGGTCGCCGGGTTCGGCGTCGCGCTGGTCGTCCTCGGGTGGATCGTCGGTGCGGTGATGACTCTGACCTCGACGCGCGCGGGTGAGCGGGTTCTGTTGGGATTACGCGTGCGCAGCTACGCGCACCTGCAACGACTCGGCCTCGACTACTACGAGCGGGAGTTGTCCGGGCGCATCATGACCCGTATGACGACCGACGTCGACGCGTTGTCGACGTTCCTGCAGACCGGCCTGACCTCGGCGATCGTCGCCGTTCTCACCCTTGTCGGCGTCACGGTCGCGCTGCTGCTCACCGACATCGAACTCGGGTTGATCATCTTGCCCGTCTTCCCGATCCTGATCGCCGCAACGGTGGCGTTCCGGCGGGTGGCCGCCGATGCCTATACGCGTTCGCGAGAACTGGTGAGCGTCGTCAACGCCGACTTCCAGGAGAACATCGCGGGGATCCGGACCACGCAGACCTATCGCAGCAGCGACGTGGCCATGGCGCGATTCACCGACCGCACGCTCGAGTGGGTGCGCGCACGGATGCGTTCGCAGCGCGCCATCTCCGTGTACTTTCCGTTCATCACCCTGATGTCCGACGTCGCAGCGGCAGTGGCGATAGCCGTCGGCGCACATCGCATCTCGACCGGGACAATGCAGGCGGGCACGCTCGTCGCCTTCATCCTGTATCTGTCTCTACTCTTCGGTCCGGTCCAGCAACTCTCCCAGGTCTTCGACGGATATCAGCAGGCAGTTGTAGGCCTTCGGCGGATCGCCGACCTCCTTCGCACCCCCAGCTCACTCACGTCGCGTACTGAACGGAAACCCGTGCCCGCCAGAGGTTTTCGTGGTGATGCCGACCTCAACGAGGTCAGCTTCCGTTACGCCGGTGCGCAGACCGACGCGTTGAGCGAGGTGAATCTGACCATCCCGGCGGGTTCCTCACTCGCCCTTGTCGGCCGCACGGGCGCGGGCAAGTCCACCGTGGTCAAGCTGCTCGCCCGCTTCTACGACCCCACTTCGGGCGAGGTACGCATGGACGCAACCGACATCCGCGACTTCGGACTGCTCGACTACCGACACCGGATCGGACTCGTACCCCAGGAAGCGCATCTGTTCACCGGCAGCGTCGCCGACAACATCGCCTACGGCAGGCCCGACGCCGATCCGGCGCAGATCACCGCCGCAGCCCTGGCCGTTGGGGCGACCGATGTCATCGCCGGTCTCGATGGCGGGATGCGCCACGAGGTCGGTGAGCGCGGCGGCGGGCTGTCGTCGGGCCAGCGTCAGCTCATCGCGCTTGCCCGCGCCGAGCTCGTCGACCCCGACCTCCTCCTGCTCGACGAGGCGACAGCAACACTCGACCAGGCCACGGAGGCATTGGTACTCGCAGCCGGCGAAACCGTCACTCGTCGACGCACCTCCGTGATCGTCGCTCATCGCCTCGCGACAGCGGCCCGGGCCGATCGAATCGCGGTAGTCGACAACGGCCGCATCGTCGAGTCGGGAACACACGACGAGTTGCTGTCGTTAGGCGGAAGGTACCGCGCGTTCTGGGATGCAGGTGTCGATCCGGACGCCGACGGTATCGAGCCTGCTTGAGGTGATGTTCGTGTCTGTCGACGCGAGTCGGCAACGCCGGCTGCGGATGGGGGCCGCGCCGGAATCACGTCGTCGCGGCCGGTAGACGGCGCGCAACGCCGCGCGCGTAGCATGGGCAGGTGGTGCGCCGTAGTCTTCACGAGGGACTACCGACGCGAGCGAGCGACCCGACACCAGAGGGAATTGAGGCGAGATACCGCTGTGAGCAGTTCGATATCAGATTTCGGACAGAACACGTGGCTGGTCGACGAAATGTACCAGCAATTCAAAGAGGACCCGAACTCGGTCGACCCGAGTTGGCACGACCTGCTGAAGAACTATCGGCCCGGTGAGGACGGAGCGCCGTCCAACGGATCGAGCAGCAACGGCAACGCCGCCACGACGACCGGCGCCAACACCACACCTGCTCAGACCGCGACCGCGAAGTCCGCACCGGAAAAGAAGAACGCACCCGCCACAACGAGCGCGACGAACGGTTCCGGATCGAACAGCAGCAAGAACAACAGCAAGCCCGCCACCCGTCAGGTGACACTCGACCAGGAGCCGACGCCGCGTCCGGCGGGCAACAACACGCCTGCCCGTGAGTCCACCGCGACCAAGGCGGCCTCCGGACACAGCGTCGCCAGCCGCGACGGGTCGTCGCGCTCGCAGAAGGCCCCCGCCACCGCAAAAGCCGCGCCGAAGTCGGGCGACGAGCCCGCGGGCGAGGACACGCAGAAGGTTCTTCGCGGCGCATCGGCGGCCGTCGCGAAGAACATGGCCGCGTCGCTCGAGATCCCGACGGCCACCTCGGTCCGCGCAATTCCGGCCAAGCTGATGATCGACAACCGCATCGTCGTCAACAATCACCTCGCACGCACGCGCGGCGGCAAGATCAGCTTCACGCACATCCTCGGCTATGCCATCGTCCAGGCGATCAAGGCGTTCCCGAACATGAACCGGCACTTCGCCGAGATCGACGGCAAGCCGAACGTGGTGACCCCTGCTCACACCAATCTCGGTCTGGCGATCGACCTCGTCGGCAAGGACGGCAACCGCTCGCTGGTCGTCGCCGCCATCAAGAACTGCGAGACAATGGGTTTCGCCGAGTTCTACGCCGCCTACCAGGACATCGTGCGCCGGGCCCGTGACGGCAAGCTCACCGCGGACGACTTCGCAGGCGTCACCATCTCGCTGACCAATCCCGGCACCATCGGGACCGTGCACTCGGTGCCGCGCCTGATGAAGAACCAGGGCGCCATCATCGGTGCAGGCGCGATGGAGTACCCGGCGGAGTTCCAGGGTGCCAGTGACGAGCAGATCGCCGAATTGGGCGTCGGCAAGCTGATGACGCTGACGTCCACCTACGATCACCGGATCATCCAGGGCGCCGAATCCGGCGACTTCCTGCGCAGGATCCACGAACTACTCCTCGACGACGCGTTCTACGACGAGCTGTTCACTGCCTTCCACATCCCTTACGAGCCCATCCGGTGGCGTCGCGACATCCCCGCGGGGGCTGTCGACAAGAATGCCCGGGTTCTCGAACTGATCGCGGCCTACCGCAACCGCGGCCATCTGATGGCCGACACCGATCCGCTCATGATGGACAGCTACGCGCGGACGTCACACCCGGATCTCGACATCCTCACCTACGGACTGACCCTCTGGGATCTCGACCGCACCTTCAAGGTCGGCGGTTTCCACGGCCAGGACACGATGAAGCTGCGCGATGTCCTGTCGATCCTGCGCGACGCATACTGCCGCCACGTCGGCGTCGAGTACACGCACATCCTCGAGCCCGAGCAGCAGCGCTGGGTTCAGGAGCGTGTCGAGATCAAACACGTCAAGCCGCCGGTCGCCGAGCAGAAGTACATCCTGTCCAAGCTCAATGCCGCCGAGGCCTTCGAGACCTTCCTGCAGACGAAATACGTTGGGCAGAAGCGCTTCTCGCTCGAGGGCGCGGAGTCCGTGATCCCCATGATGGATGCTGTGATCGACCAGAGCGCCGAGTACTCGCTCGACGAGGTCGTCATCGGTATGCCCCACCGCGGACGCCTCAACGTGCTCGCGAACATTGTCGGCAAGCCCTACTCGAAGATCTTCACCGAGTTCGAGGGCAACCTGAACCCCTCGCAAGCCCACGGTTCCGGTGACGTGAAGTACCACCTCGGCGCCGAGGGCAAGTACTACCAGATGTTCGGCGAGAACGAGATCAACGTCTCGCTCACCGCCAATCCGAGCCACCTCGAGGCGGTTGACCCGGTTCTCGAGGGACTCGTGCGCGCCAAGCAGGATCAGCTGCCAGAAGAGCGTGAATTCTCGATTCTTCCGCTCATGCTGCACGGAGACGCTGCATTCGCCGGTCAGGGTGTCGTGGCCGAGACCCTGAACCTCGCGATGCTGCCGGGCTATCGCACCGGTGGCACCGTGCACATCGTCGTCAACAACCAGGTCGGGTTCACCACCGCACCTGAGCACTCGCGGTCGAGTGAGTACTGCACCGACGTCGCGAAAATGATCGGCGCGCCGATCTTCCACGTCAACGGCGACGACCCGGAAGCGTGCGTGTGGGTCGCCAAGCTGGCCGTCGACTACCGCGAGACATTCCACAAGGATGTCGTCATCGACCTCGTCTGCTTCCGTCGTCGCGGACACAACGAGGGTGACGATCCGTCGATGACACAGCCGGCCATGTACGACGTGATCGACACCAAGCGCGGTGTGCGCAAGTCCTACACCGAGGCCCTGATCGGTCGTGGAGACATCTCCACCAAGGAGGCCGAGGACGCGCTTCGCGATTACCAGGGGCAGCTCGAACGGGTCTTCAACGAGGTCAAGGAGCTCGAGAAGTTCACCCCCGAGCCGAGTGAATCGGTGGAGGACGATCAGCCGCTGCCGCAGAAACTCGTGACCGCCGTCGACAAGTCCGTGCTCGAGCGCATCGGCGATGCCTTCTACGACACCCCCGAGGGCTTCACCCCGCACCCGCGAGTGAAGCCTGTACTCAAGCGGCGCCACGAGATGAGCCGTGAGGGTCACGTCGACTGGGCGTTCGCCGAGTTGCTCGCCTTCGGGTCGCTGGTCCTCGAGGGACGCACCGTCCGATTGTCGGGCCAGGACTCGCGCCGCGGCACCTTCAGCCAGCGCCACTCGGTGCTCATCGACCGTGAGAACGGCTCGGAGTACACACCTCTCAATCACCTCGCACCGCTCGACGGCGACGCCGACGAAGAGGGCCGCTTCATGGCCTACGACTCCCCGCTGTCGGAGTTCGCCGTGGTCGGCTACGAGTACGGCTACTCGGTGGGCAACCCCGACGCGCTCGTTCTCTGGGAGGCGCAGTTCGGCGACTTCGTCAACGGCGCACAGTCGGTGATCGACGAGTTCATCAGTTCGGGTGAGGCCAAGTGGGGACAGCGCTCCGACGTCGTGCTGCTGCTGCCGCACGGCCATGAGGGCCAGGGTCCCGACCACACCTCCGGCCGCATCGAGCGGTTCCTGCAGCTGTGTGCCGAGGGCTCGATGACCGTTGCGCAGCCGTCAACGCCTGCAAGCTATTTCCACCTGCTGCGCCGCCACGTGCTCGATGGGATCAGCCGCCCGCTGATCGTGTTCACACCGAAGTCGATGCTGCGCAACAAGGCAGCCGTCAGCCCGATCGAGGACTTCACCGACGACAAGTTCCGGTCGGTGATCGACGATCCCAGGTTCTTGAAGGAGAACGGAGATCGCGACAAGGTCAAGCGGGTTCTGCTGGTGAGCGGCAAGATCTACTACGAGCTCGCCGCGCGTCGTGAGAAGGAGGGTCGCGACGACATCGCCGTGGTCCGCGTCGAGCAGCTCTACCCGGTGCCGCATCGTCGTCTGCAGGAAACGCTGGAGAAGTACCCGAACGCCGACGATTTCGTCTGGGTCCAGGATGAGCCCGCAAACCAGGGCCCGTGGCCGTTCCTCGGCCTGTGGCTGCCCGAGATGCTGCCGAACCTGCTCAAGGGGTTGCGTCGCATCTCACGTCGCCCGATGTCGGCACCGAGCTCCGGCTCGTCGAAGGTGCATGCCGTCGAGCAACAGGAGATCCTCGACGAGGCGTTCGCCTGACGGACGCGTCGCACTGACACGAAGGGCCGTACCCATTCGGGTGCGGCCCTTCTGCTGTTTTCATAGCGGAAGCTCGTTCTGTCGAGGAGCAGTCTGTCTGCGCAGGGCTGTCCCTCAGGCGAACGCGAGGCTACGGCACAGGTGGGCTTCGCAGATCTGCGCCGCGGCGTCGACAGCTTCCCGCGGATCGGTCATCCGCGATGCGAGATCACGCGCGGCCTCGCGCGTGGATCGGCTCGTCACCACCGCGACCCCCAGGGCACAGTCGTCATCGGTCATCGAGGCCAACCTCCACCCGGCCCCGACGCCGAGGGCGGTGACGCGGGCAGCCCAGAACGGCTGCTCGGCCGTCACCGCGCACACCATCGTGGGTAAACCGGCGCGCAGCGTGGAGCCGGTGGTTCCGGCTCCGCCGTGATGGATCGCGGCAGCGCACCGAGGCAGTACCGCAGCGTGATCGAGCGCACCGACGACGTACACATCCGGGTCCGCCCGCGCGGCACCGTCGTAGTCGGACGCCGACACCAGGCACCGCTGTCCGGTGCCCCGCACGGCACGGATGATCCTGTCGAGAGTGACGACGGGGTCGGGGAGGGTCATGCTGCCGAAGGTGACGAAGACCGGCGGAGTTCCAGCATCGAGCCACTCCCCGAGATCCTCATCGCTGCCGCCGGTTTCACTGATGAACGCTCTGGATTGTGCCGGAAGGTCGAGGAAGCCGACGATCGGCTTGATCGGACCCCACTCGCGCTCCAAGTCGCGCGCGAGTGCCCGGTCATAGGCCTGGATCGCGACGATGCCACGATGTTCCAGCCGCCTCGGTAGCGGTCCCCGTGCAGCTGGGAGATCGAGTCGACGACGAAATCTGTTCTCGTTCCAGCTCGTAGCCAGCCAGGTGAGGCGATCGGCGATACGCCACGATCGGCGCTTCCACCGTGCCGACCATCGGTCGGTCAGCCCGGGTATCGCACCGAACACTGCATTCTCCGACATCGGCGCGAATCGCAGCACCACCAACGACGCCCCGAGCCTTTCCGAGAGCGCCAGACAGCGGTCCTGACACAGCGGTGCCGCCACGATGAGATCGACAATGGCGAGCGGAGCACCAGGATCGACGAATGCGTCGGCGAGGGAATCATCGAAGGCAGTGAACCCTTGCCGGATCGTGGAGAGCGCGAAGCGTACGCGCGCAACGGGATTGCTTCGACGCGCCGCCTCCGCGTCCGACGACGACCACGCGGCATGAGTGTCGAGACCGATCTCCACGGTCCGCAGCCCCACGGACCTGGAGAGTGCAGCGAGATTGGGCGGAACCGCGACGTCGATCCGATGGCCGCGCGCCTGCAGTTCGAGCGCCAGCGCGAGGCCGGGCTGCACGTCGCCGCGGCTTCCGTAGAGCACGACCGCGATGTGCGCGCTCACCAGAACCGGTGCTCCAGTCGCCACGCCGTCAGTTCACGATCGATCATGGCGCGCAGTGCCTCCGGGTCGCCGAAGTGGTCGGGGTGAATGCCAAAGAACGTCAACGTCACCCGCGAGCCGTACTCGGCGGCCCAGGCTGCGACCGCTGGACCGCGCTCCCGCCGGTGCTGGAGCGGTAGCCCGGACGCCAGTGCGCGTACCGCGAATCCCGAGGCCGTCGAGTCGCCGAGCCGTAGTACAGCGTCGGGTACGCGGCCGAGATTCGACACCGTGGTGTCGGGGCCGGGGACCGATCGCATCATCGAGGCGATGACACGACGCGGGAGCAGTCGCACGACAGGCTGTAGGTTGTCGGCAACCTGTTGCTGTCGGTGTGCGGCGTAGTCGCCGAATGCGGCCTTGCTCAGTGCACGAATATCTGCGAGGCTTTCGCCCGGTGCGACCAGGCGCTGCAGCCGAATCCATACTCCGCCAGAGGCATTGGCCCGCTGATCGCTGTCGCCGTCGCGGGTGCTCACGGCGATGCACACGCGCATCTCGTCGTCGACCGGTAGCCCGGAACCGGCGACGATACCCGCGAGCAGTGCGGTGAACAGACTGTTGGCCGTCCCACCGTGCGCGCGCGCACACTCATCCCAGGCTGCGCGGTCGACGTCGACGATCGCGAGCGTGGTGTCCGGGCCGGGACGGTCGGTGAGCTCACTCGACGAGGACGCACCCTTCGGAGGTTTCGTGCGCGAGCCCGTCGACGCTGACCGCTGATCTCGTCGCTGCTGCCACGCCGCCCGCACGAGGACCCCTGCCGATCGGGCTGCCGCGCGCAGTTGGCCCACCGCGTCCGCGATGTCTTCGCGAACTGCTCGACGTCGACCGACCGCCGTCGAATCATGCAGTATTGCAGTATGTTCCGATAGTGCTGCCTCGAGCGCGGTGAACAGCCCGTGCCCATCGGCGACCATATGCGAGACGACGAGTGACACCACCCGGCGTCCGGTGGGCGTCGTGGCCGAATCCAATCGCCACCCGCGTCCGGATACCGGTTCGATACCGGAGTCACGCACGCGGGCGTCTGCCCACTGCGAGATGGCGTCATCGCAGATCGTGGCATCGTCATCACCGGCCGCAGGCAGCGACGAGCGGACCCATCGGTGCCGGGCAGCCGGAATGCGGTTGCGCAACACCATGCGATGCAGGGACCCGCGCGCCAGGCCCGCACGTAGCTCCGCCACAGCGTCGGCACCTGGATCGTCGTCGAACACCCACAGATATTGAATCGGTGAGCCTATGCCGAAGAGGTCCTGGGCGAGCAGGTACGCCTCGTCGGGCCCGGTCACGCGTAGTGCGGGTGCGTGCGAATCGACGGGCGCCGACGCCTGCCGCTGCGTCGTCGCGGTAGTGGTGGTCGTGCTTGTGCTTGTGGTTGTGGCGGCCATCATTCTCCTCACCAGATGTCGGATGTCGTCAGCCCCCACGCGGCCAGCTCATCGGCAAGCAGCGCACGCAGGGCCTTGTCGTCGGCGAACACCGACTCGTCGAATGCGAGAACACTGAAGGTCACCTGGTCGGATGTTCGCAGCAACCAGGACTGGACACCGTCGCCGAAACGGTGGCTCCGCGCAGGATCGACACCCTGTGCCATCCCGCGGAAGGCGAGGCGACGTGCGCGATGTCCACCGACGTCGAGCACTGCGTCGTCGACGTCGCCGAGATTGGATACGACGGCATCCGGCATGCCTGACCCGGACGCTGCCGCCGACACCAGCAGTCGCGGCGGAAGAAGCCACACGAGTGGTTGAAGGTGTGCGGTGGACGCACGTAGGCCGTCGGCGAGGCGCGTGTACGCGTCCTTGCACGCGGCCCGGATGTCTGAGAGGTCCCCCGACGGCACCGGATCGCCGGTGAGGATGATCGAGACGCCCGCGGTGGCGTTGGCGCGGTTGTCGTCGGAACCACTCCGCCGGTCAACGGGGACACCCACTTTCAGAGGAACCCCGCTCGGTGCGTAGCCACCGGACCTGAGCAGACCCGCGATGACGGCGATGAACAGGGTGTTGGGTGTGCCGCCGTGGCTGGTGGCCACCGCGTCCCACTCGCGTGCCGACACCGTCACCGTCGCCCATCGGGGTGCGGCAGACGGGGCGCGAGTGGCCGGGGCCGGTCGCGGCGGACGCGGGTCCCAGGTCGAAGCGGAGCCCCCTCGTCGACGCCGGGCCGCACGGACGAGACCGACCGTCGACGCCCGCACCTGCCGCAGCGCATCGAACGCGTCGGCCACAACGGTGGGAGGCCGCGCTGTGGAAAGCTCTGCCGCCACCTCGTCACCGTCGGACGCCAGCGCGAGGCGGGCAGATGTGACAAGGCCGCGACCGTCGGTCACCAGGTGCAGCGCACACAGCGACAGCACCGTGTCGCCCGACTCGGTCACCGCTGCCCGTAGCTGCCAGCACCGACCGGCCTGCGCATCGAGCGCCGCGTGAGCGAGTGTGTCGGTCGCCCAGCGATGCGTTTCGGACGACGGGACGCGTTCGACGTCGACGACTGGTGCCAGTACTCCCCCGGCGCTCACCCAACTCGGTCGAGCGCCCGCCACGCGCGGCACAATGACCCTGCGGTGTAGGGCGCCACGCGCGAGACGGTCGGCAAACGCGGTGATGACTGCGGGGTCGAGAACACCGGGGATCTCCCACGTCAGTTGCAGCACGACCGACCAGCCGAGTCCGCGATCCAACAGCCAGTAGGTGGCGTCCTCGTCGGCGAGGCGCGGCGCGGCGCGTGACGTACGCCCGTGCGGCGACGATGTGCGAGCGCCGACCGCGTCGTGCGCCGCCGCTTCTCGCTGTGCCGTGGTTTCTCGTTGCGCTGTGGTCATGTCGTCGACCTCCGATGTGATCGTGGGCGCGAGAGTGCTGCAACAGGAGGCGGTGTGCGTAGGATCAGACTCATCGACGACGTGGCGAACCCCGCCGGATGGAGAACGCGATAGTGCGAATAGTGTTGGCGGTCAACGGAAGCCGTGGTGACGCACAGCCTGCTGTCGCACTCGGGACCGAACTGCTCGAGCGAGGTCACGACGTCGCACTGGCGCTGCCGCCCGACCTCGTCGACTTCGGCCGCGGGGCAGGCATGACCACAGAATCCTATGGCGGGCAGACCCGCGAACTCCTCGACTCCGACCTCGTCCACTCCGACCTCAAGTCGCGCAATCCCCTGCGGCGGTTGCGTGCCATCTCCGAGATCAGCGTACGGGGCGGTCGCGAGATGCAGCAGCAACTGCTCGATCTGACCGAAGGCGCCGACGCCGTCGTTGCCACGAGCGCCGGGCAGGAACGCGCCCACAACGTGGCGCAGGTACGCAACATCCCCCACATTCCGCTTCACTATTGCCCGATACGCCCCAACCGCAGAACCTCGCTGCTCACCCAGTTCGGGATCGAGGGTCCGCGCTGGCTCAACCTGTGGAGTTGGCGATTCGTCGAGCACGCGCTGTGGCTCGCGACGCGTCGTGCGGAGAACACGCTGCGTGCCGACATCGGACTTCGCCCCGCCACCGCGCCCTACGCGACTCAGATCGCTGCAACCGGTGTACCGGAGATCCAGGCATACGATCCGTTGTTGTTCGATGGCCTTGCGGCCGAATGGAATCGACGTCGCCCGCTGGTCGGGTTCTTCGATCTTGGCGCCGCCCAGCGCGCTGGTGTCGGCGACAGAGGACTCGACGACGACCTGCGCGCGTGGATCGACGCGGGAGATCGGCCTGTCTATGTCGGTTTCGGCAGTATGATGCCGCGTGATCCCGACCGCCTGGCAGTTGCTTTCGGCGAGGCGGCAGCGCGAGTGGGAGTGCGCCTCCTCGTCTCGGGCGGATGGAGCGGCTTCATGTCGGGCACTGAGACGCTCGCAACCGAGAACATCCGGGTGGTCGGCCATATCGATCACGGCAGCGTCCTTCCGCTGTGCCGCGCGGCCGTACACCACGGCGGCGCAGGCTCACTCGCGGCGGGTTTACGGGCAGGCCTGCCGACTCTCGTCACGTGGTTCGGTGCGGACCAACCGATCTGGGGCCACGCGGTCTCGACATCGGGCATCGGAGCAACCATCCCCGTCTCGCGCGTGACGGCCGACCATCTCACGGCCGCCTTCGCCACATTGCTCTCACCCGAGGTTGCGCGCAAGGCAGCCCTCGTGTCCCGTGCCATGATCAGCCCCGGCGAGGCCGTCACCACCGCGGCCGATATCATCACCGACGTCATCGCCGACTCACGGAAGTAGCCGATCGGCGCGCTGACGCAGCAGATTTCGCACATCGAATCCGCCGGTCTCGGGATCGTAGGAACGCAGCAGCACCAGTCGCGCGGCGTGAAGAGCAGTCAGCGCAGGCAGGTAGACCATCGCCGCTCCGAGCGCCAGACCGTACCGCTTGTGCAACGCAAAGGTTCGCGGCAGGAAACTCATGTAGGTCACGAACGACGACATCCCGGTTTCCATACGTCGCGGCGAGACCCCGACCGTCAACGCGGGGAGGAACGCGTTACGGCCGCCGGTGTCCTGAACGCATAGACCCATATCGACATCCTCGAAGATGTCGCGGCGCATGCTCACGCGGTCACGGATCCGACCCCAGACCTCGCGCCGCACAATCATATTCGAGCCGTGCAGGACGGGGATCTCCGACGGCTCGCGGACCTCCCGGTCGCGATTGAGTGGATGCAGCCTGATCTTCCACTTGTCGAAACGTCCGTCGAATGGCACGCCGTACGCCTCACCACGACCGCACAGCGCCGACCACGTCTGCGCGTCATCGGCGGCGAAGAAACCGACAATGGTCTTCGCCCACCTGTCACCGACTCTGGTATCGGCGTCGATACGAGCGACCAGATCCCCGGTGGCAGCGTCCATTCCGGCATTGCGCGCGTACACGAGTCCCTGCCGAGACTCGCTGATGAGACGGATCTGCGGATACTCCTCCGCCAGTGTCGCGACGATGTCGGGTCCGCGATCGGTGCTGTTGTTGTCCACGACGACGATCTCGTGGATGTCGTCGATCTGCGCGCACAGTCGTCCGAGGCACTCACCGATGGTCGACTCCTCGTCGAAGACCGGAACGACGACCGACAAGGTGAGCATCCCCGTCCTGTCGGATCGTCGCGCGTCGGGAGCAGCAAGCGGTGTCAGTGTCATGTCATGTTCTCCGCATGTAGGTACGTAACGTGATCGGCACGAAGATGGTCAGTACGGCCGCGGCGCCCGCGAGGGTGTAGGCGATCTGCAACCCGGCCGGCTGCCCGTCGGCCAGCGCCCGTGCTGCCGACACCAGGTGGGACACCGGGTTCACCGAGGCGATGGCCTGCATCCATCCGGGCATCGTCGCTATGGGCACCAGCGCGTTGGAGACGAATGTCATCGGCATCAGCACCAGCATCGAGACTCCCTGGACGGTCGACGCCTTGTCCAACAACACACCGAGCAGCGCGAAGACCCAGCTGAGTGTGAACGCGACGACCACGACGAGCACGCAGGCAAGTGCCAGTCCGCCGAGGCTGTGGGGTCGGTAGCCCATGAGCATGCCGACCGCAACGGTGATGACGGTCGCGACCACGTACCGCACCGCGTTGGCCACGAGCGCTCCGGCGAGTGGCGCGATACGTG
Source organism: Gordonia aichiensis NBRC 108223 (assembly GCF_000332975.1). Classification (GTDB taxonomy): domain Bacteria; phylum Actinomycetota; class Actinomycetes; order Mycobacteriales; family Mycobacteriaceae; genus Gordonia; species Gordonia aichiensis. The sequence goes on from NZ_BANR01000006.1 coordinate 29,944, forward strand.
CGATCGGCAGCGACTTGAATCGGTCGAACACCCCCTTGTCGAGGTCTTCTCGCAGCTGCACACCGGTGACCACCGACGCTGCAACCGACACCTGCACCAGCACACCGGGAATCAGGAGGGGAAGATACGCCTCGACGCTGCCCGCGATCGCGCCGCCGAAGATGGTGGAGAACATGATCGTGAACACGATGGGCAGGACGATCACGTCGAACAGCTGCTGCGGATTGTGCTTGATCTTCAACAGGCCCCGGCGTGCCATGGTCGCCGATTGGCTGATCGCCGCACGGAACGGAACCCTGGTCGGGGACGGTGGACGCCGATCGTCGACCTGATCGCCTGCCGACACCGGGTCGACGGTGGACGTCATGCCGCTCCCCGTTCAGTAGCGGATGACCCCTGGTCGGTCCGCGGGTGTGCCTCACCATCGGTCAGTGCGAAGAAGACCTCGTCGAGGCTGGGCCGACCGACCGTGACCGCATCGAGCTCGATCCCTCCCTCGCGTAACTCGTAGTGCAACTCGGCAAGGATGTCGGTTCCGGCGATCGGCACGACCACCCGGGGTTCGGCACCCTCGAGCACGACGTCACCGCAGGCGAAGGGAGCGCAGATGGCCATCGCCGACGCGGCGCAGGTGGGATCGCTCAGTGCGAGGGTCACCGAAGTGTCGCCGACCCGCTTCTTGAGTTCGGCAGCTGTACCGTCGGCGACAACTCGGCCGCGATCCATTACAGCAATGTGATCTGCGAGCTCATCGGCTTCATCGAGATACTGGGTGGTCAACAGAACTGTCGAACCCGCAGATACCAACTGCCGCACCGTTTTCCACATCTGCTTTCTGGTACGTGGGTCGAGCCCGGTCGTCGGTTCGTCGAGGAACAGCAAGCGAGGTCGAGTGATCATCGACGCCGCGAGGTCGAGACGTCGGCGCATCCCCCCGGAAAAGTGACGAACGGCCCGGTCGGCCGCACCGCTGAGGCCGAATTCCTCGAGAAGGTCGCCCGCACGTGCACGCGCCGCGCGCCCGGACGAGCCGACCAGTCGCCCGAAGACCATGAGATTCTCACGGGCAGTAAGGTCTTCGTCGACAGACGCATACTGTCCGGTGACTCCGATGAGGCCTCGAACCGCTGTCGCGTCGTCTTCGACGTCATAGCCGAAGACGAGCGCACGACCGCCGTCGCGACGCATCAGGGTCGCGAGCATCCGTACCGTTGTCGTCTTTCCTGCGCCGTTCGTGCCCAGGAGCGCATACACGGCGCCCTGCGGCACATACAGGTCAACGCTGTCGACCGCCGTCGACCGGCCGAACTTCTTCGTCAGACCTTCGGTTTCGATCGCTGCGATTGGCGACACGGATTGGCTCCTGCAGCTCAGGCACACGGATCAGGGACGCCCCGTCGTGGCGCGACACCTCCGCGACAATGATGAAATGGGTTGCTTTCCAGACAGTTTCGAAAGCATTGATGCACATCGGCCTCGTTGCCGGGCATGCTCGTCGTGATCGAGCGCCGCAGGCCAGCCGAGCACTACCAGAAGGCCGTGTGACCCGCGATTCTTCTTGTCGCTCACGATCACCTCCGACCGTATGCGAGGTGGGCGACGACCCGCAACTGCAGACGTCTATGTCGGCGCACACATACGGGCACTCGCATATGTGCCACAGATCTTTTCGCTCGCCATGAGTCAGAGTCCACGCCGGAAGGCCACGTTGCGGGGTGACCGACGTCACCGACGCGTGACGATGCGCGCTGCCCGATTCGGGGTCTATCGTTTGAACGACCGACAGCGTTACACGACAGTCGGCTGGAGATGACCTGAGGCGCCGGGACAACTCGGTGTGTACGTCCGACAGCGCATCAGCGCCCGATCCTGCAACCTCCATCGCAACCCGGTAGCCGACGGCCATGATTCCGGTGAGTTCACGCGCAACGACGCGCACGTTCCCGACGTTTCAGTCATCGCCACCTGCCGCCCGTGCTGCATCTCGACTCCGCGACCATCACGTGAAAGGCGCACTCGAGCAATGAAATTCACCGAGCTCTCGGACTACCCTCTCGACGGCGGAATCGTCACCGAGTGGATTCCGACAGCGGTGCTCTCGCCCTCGGAATGGCAGTTGGACACCCGCCCCCTGTCGTACGAACACGAAGCCATACTGTGCGCGAGCGACCCGCCGCCCCAGCCGTCGTGGCTCGGCGCTGCGTTCACAATTCCACATCGGTACGACCCGGTGGCACTCGATCGCGCGATTCGCGCGTGGCTGAGTCGGCACGACGCCTTCCACACGATCGGTGACCGCACGGCAATCGACGACGCTGCACCAGGTGGTGTCATCCGGCGAACCTATCGCGAGGCCCGCATCGGGGTCCGTCGCGAGGTTGCGGGGCACGTCCCCGACGGCGCCGACCTCGCACGTCGTCTGGCCGAGACCTTTGACGACACACTGTGCGCGCACACGTGGCCGCACGTTCGCGTCGTCAGTATCACCCCGATGTCGGCCGTCGATGTCGACGAGCATTTCACAGTGGTGTTCGCCGCAGATCACCTTGTGATGGATGCCTACTCGATCATGCTGTCGATCAACGAGATACAGCAGTTCTACCGCGGATTCCTCTTCAATGACGAGGTGGAGCTGTACCCCGTAGGCAGCCACATCGAGTTCAGCAGTCTCGATCGGGCGACCGGCGGTGCCGTCACCCCAGATCATCCGACAGTCCGGGCCTGGGACGGATTCACCGACCTGCCACCGCTCGCCGCGTGCGATTCCCGCGCCACAACAGAACTCGGCCCTCCCGACTCGCTGCCGCCGGACGACCATGCAGTGATGGACGGCGCGGGCGGCCGTCAACTCGGCTATTCGGAATTCATCGTCGACGGTGCACAGTGCGCCTCGCTCAACGCGCGCGCCCGCGAGGCGGGAATGAGCACGCAGGCCGCGGTTTTCGCCGCCATCGCACTGGCGTCCGGTCACGTCTGCGGCGAGCCTGATGTCCGGATGATCATGCCGTGGCACACCCGCCACGAACACCGATTCCTTGCCTCGGTGGGTTGGTATGTCGGGCTCGCTCCACTGCGGATCGATCTCCACGCGGCGACTACGTTCGCGCAGGCATGCTCGATCGCGGCGGCGAGTCTCGATACCGCAAGAACACACTCTCGGGTTCCCCACCGCCGGGTCCACGAACTTCTCGGATCGTCGGTCACCCCGAGCTTCGTCGTCTCCTATCTCGATCTGCGACGCATTCCCGGTGCCGCAGACTGGCCATCGCAACGCGCACAGGCTCTGCGGAGCAGTGCCTACTCCGACCGTGAGGTCTACCTGTGGATCGGTCGCGTCGATGATGGCCTGACCCTGTCGGCCCGCTATCCCGCCACCGATGCAGGCGTGCTGGTCGTCGACTTCGTCGGCCTTGTCGCGCACATCCTGCGGACAGCCGCGAGCGATGGGTTGGACGTGGCGGTCGACCACCTTCTCTCGCATGACACCACGACCACCGCCGCCACCAGAACGGCCTGACGGCAGGAGACAACGACTGTGCAGATGATCCCGCTCGACACCTGGCAACCCCACGCCGGCACCGCTGTGCGATGGCAACCGACGACAGAATCGGCGTCGCGTGCGGACGCGTCGCCCGCGTATGACGGCCCCATCACGTTCCTCACCGAGAATCACGTCAAAGGCGCAATAGCCGCGGCGAACGCGGGCAGGCCTCACCGCGCATTCATCGGCACCGCAACCGACGTCGACGCCGATCTCGATACGGACGCCATGACCATCGCACTGACCACCTTCGTGAGACGGCACCGCGCGCTGCGAATGTGGTTCGGGGAAGGCGACGGGGGTATCGATACATACGTGGTCGACTCTGCCGCAGTCGAATTCGAGGCCTCCGACGACGGGCATCTCGCGACTGGTCCGTCGACGACCGCGTACCTCCTCCGCCGATTCGAAACCGAGACCCCGAGCACGTCGTTCCCGGGGTTCGCGTTCGGAGCGATTGCGCGTGCCGGGAGCTTCTCGATCTATTTCGCCTGCGACCACGGTCTCACCGACGGTGTCTCACAGGCTCTGGCACTCGACGAGCTGCTCGGTATCTACGCGGGCGTATGCGAGACCCCGGTAGCCGAGCGGCGCATCACGCCAGAGGCAGTACGCGGCGGTGATTATCTCGACTACGCGCAGCTCGAAGCGGCCGCCACGAATGTGCACGCAGCCGGTTCGAGCCAGACCACAGCATGGGTCGACATCTTCTCGCGCCACGGATATCGAATGCCGCGATGTGCACTCGACCTCGGTCTCGCCCCGGGCGAGACCGCCCCGGTCCGGCCTTATCGGCTGCATGTGCTCGACCGTCGCGAGGTCCAGGCCTTCACCGAGGTGTGTCGCGACGCGGGCGGTAAACTGATCGACGGAATCTACGCATCGGTTGCCGCGACCGATCACGAACTCGCCGGGGTAGAGCGGTATTTCGGTATGACGGTGCTCAACACCCGCGCCGTCTCGCCGGAGTTCGCGACAGCACAGGGATGGTTCTGCGCGTTCGCGCCCGTCGAGTTTCCCGTCGCCGAAGCATCATCGATTCGCGACCTGATCCCTGCGGCCCGGATCGGCCGCACTCGTGCGCGCGAGTGCGGAGCGGTCCCTACTGCGGCGGCACTCAGTGCACTTGCTGCGGGAGGGCTCACAGCATCCGAGGTGATGACGGCACCGAACCTCTTGTCTTACATCGACTTCCGGTGGTTTCCCGGCAACGGTTCACCGACCTATGAACGAGCAGTGATGTTCACCGGCGAGGGACGAACCGCCAATGCATCCATGTGGATCAACTGCGACAACGACGAACTGTACATCGGCAGCCAGACACCTGACACCCCATCGGCCCAGGCCCAGGTCCACCGCTATTTCACACACCTGCGTGACGTCATCAGGTCGGTGGCCCTCGAAGGCGACCACCTCATCGACGGTGATCGTATAGCCACCACCGCCGCAATGACATCGGGGAGCCGCTGACGTGCAGGTGACAACGATCGACCACTACCTCCCTGTGGCAGGCGAGTTCATCGAATGGGAGGTGGATGCGTCCGCCGCCCGATCCATGCAGTCGCCCATACTCCCCTCGTTCAACCAGTCGATCCATCTCGACGCCGCCGAGACCTCACACACGTGGCTGGCGGGGACATTCGAACTCCCAGGGCGAATCGACCGCGAGGCGCTTGGGCGTGCTTTTCACGATCTCATCGCGCGACATGGCACATTGCATTCCTCGTTCGTGCGTGGGCCGGCCGGCATCGAGCGTCACTGCCTCGATCCCGGCGCGCTTCGTGTGAGTGCGAGATCCGTGTCCCGGACAACGGACTCCGCGGAGATGCGCGACATATTGCGAGAACGACTCGACATCGGCTGCCATCCGTTCGGATTTCCCGCATACCTGCTCGGCGCCATCGATCGCGATGACCGATCCACCGTCGTGTGCGGCTTCGACCATGCACATGTCGACGCGTACTCCATCTCGATCGTGATCGATGATCTCCATCGCCTCTACACCGCGCACCGCGATCGGTACGGCGCACCGCTCCGGGATCTGCCCATGTGCGGCAACTTCATCGACTACTGCCATGACGAGCAGCAGGCCACGGCCGTCTCGATATCGGACTATCGAATGCGCGACTGGCTGCGCTTCTTCGATGCGGTCGATGGCGAACTACCCGCTTTCCCGCTCGACCTCGGAGTTGCGCCTGGCGAGCGAGCACCACAGCGAACCAGCATCCAACCGCTGCTCGACGACGCGTCGGCGACACTGTTCCAGCAGTTCTGCCGCCGCAACGGCACCACCGTATTTGGAGGTGCGCTCTCGGCGATGGCCGACGCCGTACGCCGACTCGGCGGTGGCCCCGAACTCGCGACGATATTCCCCATGCACACACGCCGCGAGGACAAATGGCTCAATGCCGTCGGCTGGTTCACCACGAATGCTCCGGTGCGCGTGGTGAGTACGGGTGACCTCGCGACGACGGCGCGTCGCACCGGGCCGGTACTGCGACGATCTATCCGCCTCGGTGAGATACCAGTCCCCCAGGTCATCGCGAACGTCGGCGGCTTCCGTCAGGTCCGCTCCGACATCTTCATGGTCTCCTACATCGACTATCGGACGCTGCCGGGTGCGAGACTGCACGAATCCATTGCCGCACACCATATCTCCAACGCCTCGACAGCCGACGACGCCCAGTTCTGGATCTCGCGCACCGACCGCGGGCTCGCGCTGCGCACCCGCTATCCGGATACGCCCGTCGCGCGCGCGACCATCACCGCATTCCTCGACGGCGTTCGTGCCTCACTGTCGGATGCGGCGGGACGCCCGCAACTGTCAACGGTGGTCAATTCGCCGCGAGCGGACGCGGGTCGAAAGTCACGCGAATCTGCGTGATCAGTCCGTTCTCCACGCGGCTCCAGTTGGCCGTCGGCAGCGATGCCTCCCGGGTCACCATGTCGAACCACGTGATCGCATCGGCACCGTCGACGACGCGCGCGTGCAGGACGAGATCACGCATGAGGTGCTCGGACATCCCGCGCAGTCCAGCGATGCACTCGTCTATACCGTGCGCCGTGCCCATCACACCGACGAAGTCGACATCGGCATCGAGTACTGCACGCAGGCGGTCGAAATCGCCTGCACGCCAAGCATCGAAGTAGGTTCTCACTGCGGCACGAGTGGTCGCGGTGTCAGCCACAGAAGTGGTGTCCACTGCCATTGTCATCCCCTTCGGATCGTGTGTCGTTGCTGTTCCCGATCCAGAGTGCTCCGGAGCCACTCATCTGTCCAACACCTGTATCGCATAGCATTTATCATTCTGAGTCATGGAACTGCATCAGCTTCGGTATGTCCTCGCTGTCGTCGACAGCGGGTCGTTCACCGCTGCAGCATCGGTACTACACATCAGCCAGTCGGGCGTGAGCACCCAGGTTCGCAAGCTCGAGAGCGAACTCGGCATCGCGATCCTCCAGCGCACCACCCGCCGGGTGATGTTGACCAGCGAAGGAGAACGAGTACTGCCGGTCCTGCGCGCCGCGGTCGAGGGAGTCGACGCCGTCGTGGCAGCGGCCGACGATCTCCGCGGACTCATCACCGGGACCCTGCGGGTCGGCACCGTGAGCGGTCTGACCTGGCGACCGGTCTTCGACGCGATCGCTCGAATGCATCACGACCATCCGGGCGTCGAGATCTCCGTCCGCGAAGGCGTCTCGACAGCGCTCATCGAGGAGGTCGAATCGGGAGAACTCGATGTAGCGATCGCCGCATGGTCTGGACATGCACCCGAGCACGTGCCCTCGGAAGTCATCGTCGACGACGCCTTGCATGCAGTCGTCGCGCGAGATCATCCGTGGGCGGCCAGAACCACCGTCGCACCCGACGAGATCGCCGAGATCGACCTGATCTCGCTCACCCGCGGTACAGGCGCCCGCACGGCGCTCGACGCATTGCTTGCACGTGAGGGGCAGATGCGACGTCCGCGTTGGGAGGTTGCGTCACCGTCACTGGCACGCATGCTCGCCACGCGAGGACTCGGCGTCGCCGCCCTCAGTGCCAGTACGGCAGCGTCATGGGACGACGTTGTCAGCCTGCCGATCAACGATCCGGACGCACGCTCCCGACTCGGGGTGGTGTGGCGTGATCCCGCATCCCCCGCCGCTGCTGCACTACTCCGCGAGATCGACCCTCACCTCGGCAGCGCTGCGCCGCCCCGTCGCGTGAACGCACGGAAGAAGTGATCGGGAAGTCGACGGCCGCCAACGGGTTAGGCGGAGGCCGCCGCGGCGATCGCAGGCAACGACGATCCGATCAACGCCAGTAACTGTTCGCGACTGATCTCCGAGTCGGTGAGCCAGCCGATCGTGACCTCCTCAACGAACGCGATCCATCCGAATGTCGCAAGGCGTATCGCGGGGGTGACCTCCACCCCCAGCGCAGGCGCGTGATCGAGGATGCGCTCGGCCATCGCCGACCTCGTGCCGTCGATGACGGCGCGCATCGCCGGGTCGGTACTCGACGCCCCACGCAAGAACGCCGTGTACGCACTGCGATGTTCGCTGACGTAGTCGACGAATGCCGACAATGAGCTCGACAGAATGGCGAGCGGGTCGTCGAGGGACTCGTCGGGCGCCGTCAGCCGCAGCATCTCCTCGCCCTGCGCCTTCGCGATCGCCACGTGAAAGTCCTGCTTCGACGCGAAGTAGTGGAACAGCAGTGCGCGCGACACGCCCGCCACCTCCGCGATCGCATCGATCGACACCTCGTCGAGCGGCCGTTCGGACACCATCTGCAGCCCAAGCGCGATGAGTTGGTCGCGTCGAGCCTCCGGGCTCATCCTGGTGCGCTTCGCCTGAGTCACATCTCCAGTCTAGGTGAGTTATTGACTTAGATTCAATAGCCTATTGACTATTGTTCAATAGCCTCCTAATGTCGGTGAGCATGACAACGCACAATGTTGAGGTCGCGATCGTCGGTGCCGGATTCTCCGGTCTCGGCGCAGCGATCAAGATGAGCCAGAATGGCTTCACCGACTACGTCATCCTCGATCGTGGAGCTGACTTCGGCGGCACCTGGCGCGACAACACCTACCCCGGCGCAGCGTGCGACGTCGCGTCGAATCTCTACTCGTATTCGTTTGCACCCAACCCCGAGTGGTCGCGCTCGTACTCCCACCAACCGGAGATCCACCGTTACATCAACGACGTGGCCGACCGCTTCGGCGTCCGCGACAAGGCCCGCTTCGGCGTCGAGGTGACCAGCGCGGTGTGGAACGAGACCGAGCAGCGATGGCTGATCGACACCGTGCCCGCGGGTACCGATCCCGCCACGTCCGAGGCGACGACCTATCGTGCGCAGCAGCTCGTCGGAGCGGTCGGGCCGTTGTGCGAGCCGAACCTCCCCGACATCGACGGGATCGACTCGTTCGGTGGCACGATCATGCACTCGGCACGCTGGGACGACGAGGTCGACCTCGCAGGCAAGCGGGTAGCCGTGATCGGCACCGGGGCGTCGGCCATCCAGATCGTGCCCGAGGTGGCCAAGCGCGTCGCTCATCTCGACGTGTATCAGCGCACGGCACCGTGGATCGTTCCGCGCACCGAACGCCCGTACACCCCGGTCGAGCACTGGCTCTTCAAGCACGCCCCCATCGTGCAAAGCGCCAGCCGCGCAGGGGTTTACGCCTTCAACGAGTTCATCGCCTTCGGCCTGACGTACTCACGCACGGCGCTCAAGCCCGTGGAGCTCGTCGCGCGCGCAAACATCGCACGCGGAATTCGTGACCGGAAGCTGCGCGAGAAGGTCACCCCCCGCTTCCAGGTCGGTTGCAAGCGAATCCTGCGGTCCAACGCCTGGTACCCGGCACTCGACCGCTCCAACGTCGACCTCGTCACCGATCCCATCGCGCGCGTGACGCCGTCGGGCATCGTGACAGCCGACGGCACCGAACGCGAGATCGACGTGCTGATCGTCGCGACCGGCTTCCACGTCACCGATTCACCGGTGTTCGACCGCATCGTCGGCGTGGGCGGGCACTCACTTGCCCAGGCGTGGGAAACCAACGGCATGCAGGGGTACAAGGGATCGTTCGTCCACGGCTTCCCGAACATGATGTTGATGGTCGGGCCGTCGACAGGCCTCGGTCACACATCGATGGTGTACATGATCGAATCGCAATTGAACTACCTGGTCGACTACCTGAAAACCGTTCGTGCAGAGTCGATCACGCGCGCCGACGTCAGCGAGGAGGCACAACGCCGGTACAACACCGGCATTCAGCACGCACTGCGCGACAGCGTCTGGGTCAACGGCGGCTGCGCGTCCTGGTATGCCGACGCCAACGGCAACATCACCACGTTGTGGCCGGGCTTCACGTTCAACTTCCGCAAGGAGACCCGTACCTTCGACGTCGCCGCCTACGATGTGACCCGCGAATCGACGCGCAGCAGCAGCGCCCCGGTGCCGGCAGAACTCGGCGCCTGACATCCGGTCTCATTCGCACCGCAGTTTTCTCGCACCAACCACTCAGCAACGCAACACCTCAACACAGGAGCACAGCATGAAGAACTTCCGCGACAAGGTCGTCGTCGTCACCGGCGCGGGCTCGGGCATGGGCCGCGAGCTGGCGGTGAAACTGGGCCAGCAGGGAGCCAAGCTCGCCATCTCCGACGTCAACCCCGACGGTCTGGCCACAACGGAGAAGCTCGTCGCCGAGACGGGTGCGCCGGTACACGCGCAGATCCTCAACGTCGCCGAGCGTGAGGCGGTTCTCGATTACGCCGACACCGTGATGGCCCACTACGGCAAGGTCAATGTCGTGTTCAACAATGCGGGCATCGCGCACCACGGCGAAGTGGAGCGCACCGAGTTCAAGGACATCGAGCGTGTGATGGACGTCGACTTCTGGGGCGTGGTCAACGGAACCAAGGCGTTCCTGCCGCACATCATCGCCTCGGGCGACGGCCACATCGTCAACACGTCGTCGCTGTTCGGCCTGCTGTCGGAGCCCGGTCAGGCCGCGTACAACTCGGCGAAGTTCGCCGTCCGTGGCTTCACCGAAGCACTCAACCAGGAGATGCTCATCGCCAAGCATCCCGTCCGGGTCACGTGCGTGCATCCCGGCGGCATCAAAACCGCGATCGCGCGTAATGCGACCGTCGCCGAGGACTACAACCAGGCGAACTTCGCCCAGTTCTTCGACAAGTACCTCGCGCGCACGTCCGCGGCGTCGGCGGCCGACACGATCATCAAGGGCGTGAAGAAGAACAAGGCGCGCGTGCTGATCGGCGCCGACGCCATCGTGCTCGACATCTGGGTGCGACTCGTGGCGTCGAAGTACCAGTCGGTCGTTGCGAGCGTCACCAAGCGCGTCACGACCTCGTTCCGCTGATTCCCATCACTACAGGCCGTGCTCGCCGAGCCATCCGACCGCCAGGTCGTGTGGCTCGGCGCCCGCGTCTGCGCGGCGCGCGAGTTCGGCCAGATCGGCCGTGGTGATCTCGCCCGCCACGCGGTTGATCTGCTTGACCTCGCTGCGGGTCAGTGCCGCGGTGCGGAACACCGGGACGAGATTCTGCGCGCGCGGACCGTTCGCGCCGGCCGGGATCTCGTCGCCCGCGCCTGAGTCGCCGAGGGCTCGGGGCGCGACCGAGTCGCTCGTGGTAGCCGTCGATGTCGGCGCGGGGACTCGCAACGCCTGGACGTGAGGCGCGGTCGGATCGACAGCGACCGCGGCGTCGAGTGCCGTCAGCACTCCCAGCGCCTGTCCCGAACCGACCCGTTCGATCAGCTCACCGGGTGAGCCGACGGACTCCACCGGGCCGAAACGGCACCCCTGTGCGGCGAATGCGGCCATGTCGGCAGGCTGCGCGCGTCCGACGACCGCGACCGGCAGTCCCTCGGGCAGCCGTCCACACTCCGCCAGATCGGTGACGTTGCTCGACTGCGCCAACGATGTCGCGACGAACACCTGGGGCGTTGCACTGACCGGTGTCGAATCTCCGACAGAAACCCCTTGGGGCAGAGATCGATTCAGTTCCTCGTAGACCTCGTCCGACCCCGTGACCGTTATGTGCGGCGCCAGCGAGGTGAGCAACTCACCACTGAACGCGGGAAACAGGTCGACCCGCGCGCGATCCATCTCGCCGAGCTGCGTCGCGTCGTCGCCTCGACGCAGCTCGGCCGCGACGGGCGCGCCCACGTCTCGCAGTGCGCCCGCGTAGATCTCAGCCATGATGCGCACGGCCTGGTCATCGCCCGCTCCGACGTGCAACAGTCGTGCCGACGGCCCGGCGTCGTGCGACGAATCCGAGCACGCCGCGATCGTGCCGGTGATGACCAGCATGATTGCAGCGATGACAGCGGTGGACCACACACGATTCCGCACGGCTCTCACGGTATAACGCCGCTTTCTCGCGGGTAGCATCCACCTCGTGCCCATGCCCAACCTCCGCCCCGGGGCGCGGAACGCCCGTGGGGCGCGTCCGCTCCCCCGCATTCCGGTCCCCGTTGCGCGGGCAGTCGTCGACTGCGCGGTCTATGTCGACGGCGTCCGCCAACCGGGGCGCACCACCTATGCCGACGCCTTCGCACAGGTACGCGAGAGCGGCGAGGGCTTTGTGTGGCTGGGTCTCGTCGCTCCCGACGACGAGCAGATGACCGGCGTCGGCGAGGTCTTCGGTCTGCACGAGCTCGTCGTCGAGGACGCCGTGCACGCCCACCAGCGACCGAAGCTCGAGATCTACGACGACATGCAGTTCCTGGTGCTGCGGACGGTCAAGTACGTCGAGCACGAATCGATGGAGAAGGCCAGCGAGGTGGTCGAGACCGGCGAGATCATGGTGTTCGCCGGCCGGGACTTCGTCATCACCGTCCGCCACGGCGACCACACCCACCTGCACAATCTGCGCCGACGACTCGAGGCTCGTCCCGAACGCCTCGCCCTCGGACCCACCGCTGTACTGCACGCGATCGCCGACAAGGTCGTCGACTCCTACCTCGCCGTCTCCGAGCGGATGGAAGACGACGTGGTGTCCATCGAGAGCAGCGTGTTCTCCCGACAGCAGCGCTGGCTCAACATCGAACCGGTCTATCTGCTCCGTCGCGAGGTTCTGGAGCTGCGCCGTGCGGTCACGCCGCTGGCCGGTCCGCTGTCTCGACTCGCGTCGGACAACACATTGGTGCCCAAGGAGATTCGACGACAGTTCCGCGATGTCTCCGACCACCTGAGCACCGTGATCGAGCACGTCGTCGAATACGACGAAGTGCTCAGTTCATTGCTCGACGCGGCCGCGACGAAGGTCAGTATTCAGCAGAACAGCGACATGCGAAAGATTTCGGCGTGGGTGGCGATCGCCGCCGTGCCGACGATGGTCGCCGGCCTGTACGGGATGAACTTCGACATCCTCCCCGGCATGCACGACCGGCAGGGCTTCGGCATCCTCTGTGTGGTCATGCTCATCATCTGCGGTGGGCTGTGGGCGACGTTCAGGCGAAGTCACTGGCTGTGAGCGCGCCACCCGAGGTGTGCGAGGCTGCGCCGTCACATCGTGGCGGGCGACCGGGACGCGTCGGCGATGTCGATGCCTGCCTCGGCCCACGCGTCACGCAGGGCGTCGGCTCCCTTGAGTCGCACCCACGCGGCCTCGTTGGCCGTGATCGGGATCGCGCGCAGGAATCGCACCGGATCCATCGGCTCGGGCAGCGCAACCTCGCCGAGCTCGTCTGTGGCGGTGACGAGCGCGGTGAACGGAGCCCCATCCCATAGCGGCTCGCCGAGATCAACCAACGCGTCGGGGGCCAAGACCAGTCCCTCGACCGCCGGAGCTGCGGCAACCGTGGCCAGCCGACGGTGCAGGCCGGGCATCGGGGCGCCCGCCTTCATCCGCACCACGAGCTCGACGCGGGGACCGCGCACCGGGTCGGGAGCCAGATCGCCGGGGTCGGCCATCGGATGGCGCGCACATCCGAGCGTCACGAACACCACGCCGTCGTCGAGCACAAACCGTTCGACATCGATGGGCTCGACGCCCAGGAAGGTCACCGACGCCCGTTGCGGCTCGACACCGAGGTGTGAGACGACGAAATCGTGCACGGTGGCGGTGACAGAAGGACTCACGGCACTCAACGGTAGCCGCGCGGTTCAGGGACGCGGAAGCCGACGGTGCAGTGGATTGGTGGTGACCGGCGTCGACCGTCGGGCCGAGCCCGGTACCGACGACACCACGGCAGGCCTGTCCGCGGTGGCCGCCGTGGCGTCGTGCACCCGCATCGCGTCGCTGTCTCCGACGCCGAGCCTGGCAGCTGTCACTATCCGTCGGGCGCGCTGCGCGCACCTCGGACAGGTGATGTCGTCGGGCACGGCGGTCATCGAGTGCACCTGTTCGACGTCATCGCATGCCTGCGAGCACCGGAAGACGTAGGTTGGCATGTGCACGACCATAGCGCGACCTCCGCGTCGCGGAACCTCGAAATGCACTGCACCCCTCGCGCCACCAGGAGGCCGTCATGCCGGAGTTGCTGTTCCCACTGGACTCGTCGAAGCCGTTCACGTCCCAGCAGATCATCGGGCACAACCGGTGGCATCCCGACATTCCGGCCGCGGTCACGGTGAAGCCGGGCGACAGCTTTCGCGCGCACTGCCGTGAGTGGTTCGACGGTGCGATCCACAACGACGACTCGGCCGAGGACATTCTCAACGCCCCGCTGAACAATGTGCACACGTTGTCGGGTCCGTTCGCCATCGAAGGCGCAGAGCCGGGTGACCTGCTGATCGTCGACATCCTCGACGTCGGGCCGATCCCGCAGGAGGATTCGGGTCCCCTCGCCGGACAGGGCTGGGGCTACACCGGCATCTTCGCCAAGCTCAACGGCGGCGGATTCCTCACCGAACAGTTTCCCGACGCCTACAAGGCGGTCTGGGATTTCGCCGGGCAGAGCGCCACGAGTCGCCATGTGCCGCATGTGAAGTACACCGGCATCGTGCATCCGGGGCTGATGGGTACCGCGCCGAGTCCGCAGCTGCTCGCTGCGTGGAACGCTCGTGAAGGCGCACTGATCGCCACCGATCCCGACCGCGTGCCGCCGTTGGCACTTCCGCCCGAGCCCGACGGCGCCATCCTCGGCTCGCTGGCCGGCGCCGAGTTCGACCGCGTCGCCGCAGAGGGGGCACGGACCGCACCTCCGCGCGAGAACGGCGGAAATCAGGACATCAAGAATCTCACCAAGGGAACCCGCGTCTTTTATCCCGTGTTCGTACCGGGAGCCAATCTCTCCTTCGGCGATCTCCACTTCTCGCAGGGCGATGGCGAGATCACCTTCTGCGGCGCCATCGAGATGGGTGGCTTCATCGATCTGCACGTCGACCTCATCAAGGGCGGTATGGAGACCTACGGCGTCAGTGAGAACGCAATCTTCATGCCGGGCAACACCGATCCGCAGTACTCGGAGTGGATCGCCTTCTCCGGCACGTCTGTGACCCTCGACGGCGAGCAGCGCTATCTCGACTCGGATCTGGCCTACCAGCGGGCATGCCTGCACGCGATCGAGTATCTGACGAAGTTCGGCTACAGCCCCGAGCAGGCTTACCTGCTGCTCGGTTCCGCGCCGATCGAGGGGAGACTGTCGGGCGTCGTCGACATCCCCAATTCCTGTGCCACGGTGTACATTCCGACTGCGATTTTCGACTTCCCGGTGGCTCCCTCGAAGGACGGGCCGGTGCGGATCGACCCGGGCATCGGCGCGCCGCACGCGAGTTTCTGAACGCAGGGAGGCGGCGCCTACGCTTGGGCCCATGGTGAGTGTGCTCGCGGTGGCCGACGAGGTGGTCGACTCGCTGACGTTCGGCGTGGGCATTGAGGGCAAGCCCGACCTCATCCTGGGCGCGGGCGATTTGCCGTTCGACTACCTCGATGCGCTGGTCTCGCTGTACGACGCTCCGTGCGTCTACGTGCCCGGTAACCACGACCCCGATCTGTCGGGCTACCGCCACTCCAGAACGGGGTGGACGCGGGCGGGGCTACCCGCGCGCGATCCCGGCCCACTCGGAGCCCTCAACGCCGACGGACGCACGGTCGAGGCCGCCGGATTGCGCATCAGCGGCCTGGGAGGCTCGATCCGGTACAGCAACGGACCCAATCAGTACACCGAGCGCCAACAACGTCTGCGCAGCTGGCGGTTACGTCTCGGTGTGCACCTGTCGCGGCATCGACCCGACATCGTTCTCACCCACAGCCCCGCGCGCGGTGTCGGGGACGGCGCGGACGGTCCGCATCGTGGATTCGAGTGCCTCCACGGACTCGTGCACGATCTCCACCCGGCACTGCTCGTCCACGGCCACGTACACCCTTTCGGCGCCCATCCGACCGATAAACTCGTCGGCGACGACACCGTCTCGATGAACGTTGTGGGCTACTGTCAGTTCGACATCACTCCCGGAGGCCGCGACTTCACGATCATGAGGCGACGATATGGCGCGTGACACCGGATTTCCCGACGCCGACGCCGAGAACGACTTCGCACGTATGCGGCGACAGGCCGAGCTCGCGCGCCTCACCCACTGGTTCACCCGTCAGCCCGCGGACGTCAACACGATCCTGCCCTTCGACGAGGTGGTACGCGCGTTGGGCCGAACCGGGGAAACCAACCTGGGACTGCAGCAGGTCCCCGTCCGTGACATCGTCGGAAGCGTCGACCGTACAACGGATTTCGACAAGTACTTCCGGCCCACCTCGTCGCGCATCCGACAACGCTGGCAACGATTGGCCGCCGCGCAACGTCGAGGCGAGTCGGTGCCGCCGGTACTGCTGTACAAGATCGGATCGATGTACTTCGTGATCGACGGCCATCATCGCGTCTCGATCGCGATCGCACGTCACCTCGAGACGATCGACGCCTACGTCACCGAAATCCACACGCGTATCACTCCCGACGGCATCAACGCGCCGTCGGATCTCGTGCTGAAGGATCACCGTCGGCTTTTTCTGGCTCGTGTTCCACTGGCCGGAGCCCAGGCCGATGCCGTTCGCCTCTCCGACCCGTTCGCCTACGCCGAGTTGGCGGAGGCGGTAGAGGCATGGGGATTCAGGCTCAGCCAGGAACTCGGTGAGTTCGTCAGTCGGCAGGAGGCCGCGCGCCGGTGGTTCGGCGAGGAGTTCCTACCGGTCGTCAGAATGGCACGTCGCGCAGAGGTCCGGCCCGACATCACCGACGACGCGGAGCTGTACATGTGGGTCGCCGGCGAGCGATACCGTCTGGTGCGCAGGCACATCTGGGACGACGAGATCATCGACGAACTACGCGAACAGTCGCGGCGCAGGCGGCGCTAGTGGCGGCGTCCTTCTCCCGTGATCACGCGGGCCGGGATCACCTGTGCCGCAAACTCGCACCGGACTGCTGATCGAACACCGCGATCTTGTCCGTGTCGAACACCAGCTCGGCGCGCGAGTTCTTCGTCACCGACGACTCGGGCGAGAGCCTTGCGACCATCTCGCCGGTACCGAGTTCTGATCCCGAATCGGCTGCCAACTCGGCCAGTGCGTCGTTGGCCGCGCGGTTGGAATCAATGGTGAAGTAGGCGTACTTGTCCGAACCCATGGACTCGAGAACATCGATGTCGGCGGTGAACGTGGTGCCGCGCGCTTTCACCGAGGGGTCGATCAACGTGGCGTCCTCGATCTGCTCCGGCCGGATGCCGATCAGTACCTCGCCGTTACTACCCTGGCTCTTCGCCTCGGCAGCAATGGCGTCGTGATCGCCGAGAACGAGCCGCCCCAGCGGGGTGTCGATCGCCTCGGCGCTCAGCGTTCCCGGCAGGAAGTTCATCGACGGCGAGCCGATGAATCCGGCGACGAACACGTTGACCGGGTCGTTGTAGAGCTCGTTGGGAGTCCCGACCTGCTGCACGTATCCGTTGCGCATCACCACAACACGATCGCCGAGGGTCATCGCCTCCGTCTGATCGTGGGTGACGTAGACGGTCGTCGTGTTCAGTCGTGTCTGCAGTCGCGAGATCTCGGTGCGCATCTGTACTCGGAGCTTCGCGTCGAGGTTCGACAGGGGCTCATCCATCAGGAATGCCTTGGGCGACCGCACGATCGCGCGTCCCATGGCGACTCGCTGACGCTGACCACCCGACAGATTCGACGGCTTGCGGTCGAGGTACTGCTCGAGGTCGAGGATCTTCGCGGCCTCGTCGACCTTCTTGGTGATCTCGTCCTTCGGCAGTTTGGCGAGCGTGAGAGGGAACGCGATGTTCTGGCGCACCGTCATGTGCGGGTAGAGCGCGTAGCTCTGAAACACCATGGCGATGTCGCGGTCCTTGGGCGACTTGTCGTTGACCCGTTCGCCACCGATATACAGATCACCACTGCTGATGTCCTCGAGTCCGGCGATCATGTTGAGCGTCGTCGACTTTCCGCAACCCGACGGTCCGACAAGGATGATGAACTCGCCGTCGGCGATAGTGAGGGAGAAGTCGTGAACGGCGACAGTGCCGTCCGCGTACTTCTTGCTGACGTTGTCGAGCACGATGTCTGCCATGGCGGCTATCCCTTCACCGCGCCGGAGGTCAAGCCGGCGACGATTCGACGTTGGAAGAAGAGCACAAAGATGATGATCGGAATGGTGATGACCACCGCGGCGGCGGCGATGGAACCGGTCGGCTCCTCGAACTGTGAACTACCGGTGAAGTTCGCGATCGCGACCGGCGCCGTGATCGCCCGCTCGGTCGACGTCAGCGACAACGCGAGGAGCAGGTCGTTCCACGCGAAGATGAACACCAGGATCGCAGCCGTGACCACGCCGGGCGCCGCCAATGGGGCGATCACCTTGCGAAACGCCTGAAAAGGCGTGGCGCCGTCCATCTTTGCTGCCTTCTCCAGTTCCCACGGGATCTCCCGGAAGAACGCCGACAGCGTGTAGATCGCCAGCGGCAGCGCAAAGGTGATGTACGGGAGGATCAGACCGAGCCAGGTGTCGAAGAGACCGATGCTGCGTTCGATGTTGAACAGCGGGGTCACCAGCGAGATCTGGGGGAACATCGCGATGAGCAGGGCGGCACCGACGAGCAGCTTCTTGCCGGGGAAGTCCAGCCGCGCAACGGCGTAGGCGGCCATCGTTCCGATCACGACAGCGATGAGAGTGGTGATCAAGCCGATCCCGAGTGAGTTGCGCAGTGCGGAGGTGAACGCGCTCGTCTGGAAGATCCCGGAATAGTTCTCGAGCGTCCAGTGGGTCGGGATGAAATTGCCGTCGGTCACGCTGCTCGCCGGTTTGAACGACAGGCTGATGATCCACAGCAGCGGAATGATCGCATAGAGCACGACCAGGATGTCGGCG
The DNA here is from genome assembly GCF_000332975.1 of Gordonia aichiensis NBRC 108223. Classification (GTDB taxonomy): domain Bacteria; phylum Actinomycetota; class Actinomycetes; order Mycobacteriales; family Mycobacteriaceae; genus Gordonia; species Gordonia aichiensis. Next base: position 48,807 of record NZ_BANR01000006.1, read on the forward strand.
ATCAGCCAGCCGACCCGAGATTTGGCGGTGCGGTTCATGGCGTCCTACCTCCCCTCGTTGTCGGAACCGGGCGCGGCCGTGCCGAAGCCCTTGATGAAGATGAAGGCGATGATCGCGACACACACGAAGATCAGTATCGAGATCGCTGATCCCACACCGAGATTGAACGCCTTGAACAGGTTGTCGTAGCCGAGCATCGAGACCGAGTAGGTGTTGTTGTTGCCGGCCGTGAGCACGTAGATGTTGTCGAAGATCCGGAACGCGTCGAGCGTACGGAACAGCAGTGCGACCAGAATCGCAGGCTTCATCATCGGAATGATGATGCGCCGCAGGCGCGTCCACGCCCCTGCACCGTCGACCTCCGCTGCCTTGAGTAGTTCGTCGGGGACCAATGCGAGACCGGCGAGGAGGAGCAGCGCCATGAACGGGGTCGTCTTCCAGACCTCGGCGAGCACGATGATCGCCAGCGACGGCCACTGCTGGGTCAGCGGGGCGCTGCCGTCGGGCAGCAGATTCGCGAGATAACCGGTACCGGGAGTCCAGGCGTAGTACCACGAGAAGGCTGCCGCAACGGTCACGATGCCGTAGGGAATCAGCACGACGGTCCGTATCACGCCACGTCCGAAGATGGTGCGGTGCATCACGATGGCGATCGCCATGCCCAGGACCAACTCGATGACGACCGACACCACTGTGATCCCGATCGTGACGAGAAGCGCCGTCCACCAGTAGTTGGAACTGAGCACGGTGCCGTAGTTGCTGAACCAGGTGAACTCGCGCTCGCCGGGTGCGGAGAGACTCGACTTGTTGAGCGACAGCCAGAATGCGTAGACGATCGGGTATGCGGTGACCACCAGCATGAGGATCACGGCTGGGGCGATCAGCCAGTACGCGAGTCGACGCTCCTGCTTCTTGCCCTCACTCACCTCACGGGATCGCGTGACGCGCTTCGAGTGCTCTGGACGCGCCAGGGTAGCCGTCGCGCCACCGCCTGCCCGACCGCTGCTTTCCGCGCGTGCGGCAGCGCCGACGACCGTCGCCTCCGCCGCCGTGGGTGTCAGGGGCGCCGACTTCTCCGGTGACGGACCGCCGACCGTCGGCGCGGCATGCTCGGGCTCGCCGCCAACGGGCTTTCCGAGTCGCTCCGGCGGTGTCCACGCGTCCGAATGCACGGTGCGACCGTACGATCCCGGCCCGTGCCCGGCTCCGGACCTGTCCATCGTGGCCGAGTCCCCGATCTCGTCACCGTCTCCGGGCAGCGCGTGCCTGCCCCTGCGGTCCTCGGCCGGGTCGTTACCCGTGCCGTCGTTACCAGATGTCATGGGATGAGTCCCTCCCCGTCGATCGCCTTCTGCACCTGCTCGGCCAACTGGTCGACGAGGGTCTCGGGGTCCCAGGAACCGACCGGAGAGAGCTTGGCCTGCAGCAGCGTCGAGATCGCTTGGTAGTCGGGTGATTTCGGCCGCAGTGCGGCATGTTCGGGTTCGAGCTGGAGTTTGATGTCATCGGCCATCGGATAAGCAGCACGGAAATCGGGATCGCTGTACAGCGACGAGATGACCGGCGGCGTACCCGCATCGATCGAATAGAACTTCTGCGCGCGAGCATTGGTCAGGCACATCGCAGCCTCGAAGGCGAGGTCTTTCTGCTGCGACGTGTTCGCCACCGCGATGTTCAGACCACCGACCGTGCTCTTCGCCGGAATTCCCTCTGTCACGCCGGGATACGGCGCGAAGTCGAACTTCTGCCGAACCGCACGTGTCACCGGCGCCAACTGCTCGTCGGTAGGTGTCTTGTCCTTGTCGGCGAAGAGACCCGAATACTGCTGCACATCGGTCAGGAACGGCACGCTGCCCGCGGCCGCATTCTCGCGCATCGAGGACAACACGAACGGCCAGTTGACCTGATAGATCGCCTTACCGGTCTCCATTCCGAGGCGCGAGCTGGTCTCGTCGCCGTTGGTCAACGAGGGATCGTGTCCAGGCGCGGTCGCGACCGCCTTGAGTACCTGCAGTGCCTTCACCGTGGCAGCGCGGTGTTCGGGGGTGTCGTTGAGCGTCACCTTGTTCGGGTCGTCGGGATCGACCACCTCGCCACCCGCACTTGCGAGCACCGAGTTGAACCAGACCATCAAGCCTTCGTACTGCTTGCCCTGCACCATGATGTAGCTCGGTCCGCCTTTGGCGAGGCTCTTGGTGGAGTCGGCGACCATGCCGTCCCACGTCTTCGCGGGTTGGCTCTTGTCGAGCGTCTCACGCAGAACATCCTTGCGGTACCAGAGCAATTGGGTGTTGGTCCAGATCGGGATCGCATACAGTCGCTCGGCGTCGTCGTGCTTGGTCTTCCATTTCGCAGTCTCCAGCGGTCCGCCGAGCGTGCGTCCCTCGACCTCGCCGGTGAGATTGTCGGGAACCGGTGTGAGCCATCCGGCGTCGGCGAACTCGGCGGTCCACACGACGTCCATACCCATCAGATCGAGACTCTTGTCGTTACCCGACAGGCGCCGCGCCAGCTGCAGACGCTGGTCGTCGGCGGCCTTCGGCAACGTGGTGGTCACGATGCGGTATCGACCGTCGGACTCCTGGGAACACTTGTCGCCCATGGCTCTGATCGAATCGGCGCCGTCTGCGGGCGGATAGAGATTCAGGACGCCCGGCTCGTGGCCGGATCCGCACGCCGAGACGATCGGCAGCGCCGTGGCCAGTGCTGCAGCGGCTACCACCGCCTTTATCGACATCCGTCGCGATCGGCTGCGCTTCACTGATCGATCGATGGCCGTGGCGCCGTTCGATCCACGACCGCAGTCTCCTACTCCCGTATCCCTCTCGCCATTCCCACTACCGATCTGCTCACCGTCGCTCCGCACGCAGCCTCCTTGATGTCGCACGCAGCACAGCACGCGTCACCGCGAGCCATGGCGTTGAGAGCTACGCTAGCCCGGCGCGGTAGTGACAAGCAACACATTCGGCGCGACCGTGCCAATGTTGGGTGAACACGCAGGAATCAAGGGCGAGTGGGGCGTCGCCGACGACTCAGGGGTTGAGGCGTGCCAGCATGTCGCGGGCCTTCTCGGCGCTCTTCGGGTCGCAGAGCACGTCGTAGCGTCCGGCGACGAGCTGCATCGTCGACGCGAAGTCGCGCTGCCCACGAGTCGCCGCATACGGGATCGTCGTCGAGATGACGCCGAAGACGACGCCGCCGACGAGACCGAACAGGATCGGCACGAACGGATTACCGCTGACCACGAGTGAGACCAGGAGCCCGAAGAACAGGCCGAGCCACGCACCGGAGACGATGCCGCCGCCGATCACCTTGCCCCATGTGAGTCGACCGATGACACGCTCGACCTGCATCAGGTCGACACCGACGATCGTGACGTCCTGAACGGTGAAGTTCTCGTCGGAGAGATAGTCGACGGCGCGTTGTGCCTCAGCGTAAGTCGAGTACGAGCCGATCGGCCAGCCTTTCGGCGGCGTCGGGAGACCGGGGGTCTGCCGACCGGAACTCATCGGGTTGGTCATGTCATGTCCTCCACTCGGCCACTACCCTTACCCCCATGGCGTCGGTGAGCAAGGTCTTCGTGGCCAGATTAGTCGGATTGGCGGTCCTTGGTCCTGACGGTGAGTCGATCGGCCGTGTCCGCGATGCCGTGATTGCCGTCCGCCTGCCCGGACAGCAGCCGCGCGTGCTCGGGCTCGCCGTCGAATTGGCCACGCGCCGAAGGATCTTCGTGCCCATGCTTCGGGTGACCTCCATCGATCCCACCGCGGTCACACTCAACACCGGAACCGTCAGCCTGCGACGGCTGCACCTGCGTCCGGGCGAGGCACTTGCGATCGGACAGATCCTGGATTCGCGCGTCCGGATCGACGACCCCGACCACGACGATCTCGCGGGCATCGACATGGTCGTCGTCGACCTCGGGATCGAGCGCACCCGAACTCGTGACTGGGTCGTGTCACGTGTCGCGGCACGTCCGGCACGCCGAGGACTGCGACGCGGCGAAACCATTGTGGTGGAGTGGAATCGGGTACACGGACTCACCCAGAGCGCCCTCGAACTGCCGGGGCAGGGCGTGGCGCAGGCACTTTCCCAGTTCGAGGGGATGCGGGCCGCCGACGTCGCCAACGCGCTGCGCGAGCTTCCGCCGAAACGCCGGGACGAGATCGCCGAGGCACTCGACGACGAGCGCCTCGCCGACGTGCTGCAGGAGTTGCCGCCCGACGACCAGACCGACGTGCTTGCGCACCTCGACGTCGAACGCGCCGCAGACGTGCTCGAGGCCATGGATCCCGACGACGCCGCCGATCTACTCGGCGAACTGTCCGACACCGAGGCCGAGTCGCTGCTCGAGCGCATGGATCCGCAGGAGTCCGAACCCGTGCGACGGCTGCTGACCCACTCGCCCGACACCGCCGGCGGACTCATGACCTCCGAGCCGCTGATCGTGACGGCGTCGACCACCATCGCCGAGGCGCTCGCACGCGTGCGCGATCCCGACGTCACTCCCGCTGCGGCCAGCATGATCTTCGTCGTGCGACCACCGACCGCCACCCCGACCGGCCGCTATCTGGGATGTGTGCACCTGCAGGCACTGCTACGCGAGCCACCTGCGAACATCGTCGGTGGCATCCTCGATGCGGATCTGCAGTCGTTGCACCCCGACGATTCGCTCGAGACCGTCACTCGCTATTTCGCGACATACAACCTCGTCTGCGGCCCGGTGGTCGATGACGAGAACCATCTCCTCGGAGCGGTCAGCGTCGACGACCTCCTCGACGAGATGCTCCCGCGTGATTGGCGTGAGAAAGAACCCGAAGACGACGAACCAGAGTCGACAACAGCGGACGCCGCGAGCGGCACCGGCACACCAGGAGCGAGCGTATGACGAGCGAGCAGAGCACCCGCCGCCTCGACACACCGCGCGTCAACCGGCGTCCGTCGTTCCACGTCGACAGCGACCTGGTCGGGATGTATGCCGAGCGGATCGCACGGTTCCTCGGCACCGGCCGCTACCTCGCTATCCAGACGGTAATTGTCATCGTGTGGATCATCCTCAACCTGAGCTGGGTGGCGCTGCGCTTCGACCCGTATCCGTTCATCCTGCTCAATCTGGCTTTTTCCACCCAGGCTGCCTACGCGGCCCCGTTGATCCTCCTGGCACAGAACCGGCAGGAAAACCGTGACCGCGTCGCGCTCGACGAGGATCGTGCGCGCGCCGCCCAGACAAAGGCCGACACGGAGTTCCTCGCACGCGAGCTCGCCGCGGTTCGGCTCGCGGTCGGCGACACAGTCACCCGCGACTACCTACGCAAAGAACTCGACGACATGCTCGACGACCTCGCCGACCGGCTCGTCGCGCGCCTCGACGGACTCGACGGCGCCACCGCGAACGGCGACAGCACGCAGTCGTCGACGAGGACGCGGCGCCACCACCCAGATCGGTGAGCCCCGGTCACCGACGGTTCGTACCGAGGATCGTCGGCGCGGCGCCGTTCATCGTGAGCGCGGCGACGACTCGTCGAAGGGGCGTAACTTCGCCGCCAGATCACGCGATGACTTTCACATGGTGAACTTTTGTGGGGGTTCCGCAATCGGACGCATGACCCATATGTATGGTGGGTCACAGCCGGAGCGCCGTAGATACCACGATGACGGCGACGCCCGGCGTTTCTTTCCGGGGTGGGCCCTCCTGCTCGTGCACGGCACGACGCGATGGGTGCCGGCGGACTGTGGAGGCAACGGAGTGTCGATGATGGGTCACATTCGGCGAACGGGTGGCAGCGAGCTCGGAGGAGTCCGAGGTTGAGAGCGCCACATCCTTTTCGACGTCGTCGCGGTCCCAAGCGCACCCGCCTGCCCGGCCGAGCACTCGCCGTGGGCGCGGGTGGTGCCCTCGTCGGTGTGATGGTGCTCGGTGCAGCGACCTCGAGTGCCCAGGGCGGCGTTCCGGTCGCGCTCAAGGCGGAGTCCGAGAAGCCGGTCGTGCTCGCAGCCGTCGCGCCTGCCGAACCCGTCGCGCTGCTCGGTTTCGCTCCACCGCCGACCGTCTCGGCCGCCGCCGCAGAGGCGGCAGCGACCGCGAACCCGCAGTACCGCCTCGCCGCTGACCTGCCCTCGGGGCCGCTCGGCATCCCCGGTGTGGTGTTGCAGGCCTACAAGCTCGCCGCCAACCGCCTCGGCAGCGAACAAGCGCAGTGCAAGCTGCCGTGGTTCCTGCTCGCCGGTATCGGACGGATCGAGTCGAATCACGCGAGCAACGGTTCGGTCGACCAGTACGGCAACACGATCAATCCCATCGAGGGGCCGGTTCTCGACGGTTCCCTCGCAGGCAATGAGGTGATTCGCCACGAGGGCGGCTTCGCCCGCGCAATGGGGCCCATGCAGTTCATCCCGAGTACATGGGCAGCGTGGGGCGCCGACGCCAACGGCGACGGCAAGGCAGACCCGAACAACATCTTCGACGCCACATACTCTGCGGGCCGCTACCTGTGCTCTGGATTCACCGACATCATGACCGACAAGAACAAGGTCGCTGCCGTCTATCGGTACAACCACTCGATGGACTACGTGAACAACGTGCTCGCCTGGGCCGCCGCATATGCGACCGGCGTCATGCCGACCAGCCCTATCCCCGAGCCCAAACGGCCGCCCTCCTCGTCGAAATCGTCGAGCTCCACGCCGTCAAAGCCGCCGAAGCCCGGCCAGCCCGGCCCTGACTCGTCGTCGGATTCCTCGACGCCGCCGAGCCCGTCGACTCCGTCGCAGCAATGCCTCGGCGCGATCTGCCTGCCACCTGGCATCACGATCCCCGGACAGCCGGCACCCAAGCCTGCGCCGAAGAAGGCACCCCAGAAACCGGGAGCTCCGGCCACGAGCACCCCCGCTCTCAAGGTCGTGCCGGGCTAGACACACCCGATACCCCGGCCAACGGCTGCCATCACCACCCGTTCTCTACCTGCGCTGATCGCGGCGCTAAGCTGGCGGAGATGACTACCGGAGTCCAGCCAACCGAATCCGCGATCCGCTCGGCACTGAGCAAGGTCAACGACCCAGAGATCGGCAAGCCGATCACCGACCTGGGGATGCTGAAGTCGGTGCAGATCAACGACGACGCGAGCGTCGACGTCACCGTGTACCTGACGACGTCGGGTTGTCCGATGCGCAGCGAGATCGCCGGCCGGGTGGAGAAGGCCGTCGCCGACGTCCCCGGTGTGGGCACGATTCGCGTCGATCTCGACGTGATGGACGACGAACAGCGCACCGAGCTACGCAAGAAGCTGCGCGGCGACAAAGCAGAGCCGGTCATCCCGTTCGCGCAACCGGGTTCACTGACCAGGGTCTACGCGGTCGCGTCCGGGAAAGGTGGCGTCGGAAAGTCGTCGGTGACGGTCAACCTGGCCACCGCTCTTGCGCAGCGCGGCCTGTCCGTTGGCGTCCTCGATGCCGACATCTACGGCCATTCCGTCCCGCGCATGCTCGGTAGCGATGCGAAGCCGACGCAGGTCGAGAAGATGATCATGCCGCCGATGAGTCACGACGTGCGATTCATCTCGATCGGGCAGTTCACCGACGGCAACACCCCCGTCACGTGGCGCGGACCGATGCTGCACCGTGCGTTGCAGCAGTTCCTCGCCGACGTCTACTGGGGCGATCTCGACGTTCTCCTGCTCGACCTCCCGCCGGGTACCGGCGACGTCGCGATCTCCATTGCTCAGCTCATCCCCGGCGCGGAGATCCTCGTGGTCACCACTCCGCAGCAGGCAGCGGCGGAGGTCGCCGAGCGCGCAGGTGCGATCGCGCTGCAAACGAGGCAGAAGATCCTCGGCGTCGTCGAGAACATGTCGTGGCTGGAGCTGCCCGACGGAAGCCGGATGGAGCCATTCGGCTCCGGCGGCGGCGAGAAGGTCGCCGAGCGGTTGACCCGTGCTGTCGGGTCGACCGTCGAATTGCTCGGCCAGGTGCCGCTGGAGACGGCTCTTCGCAAGGGCGGTGATTCCGGTGAGCCCGTGGTGCTTTCGGCGCCCGAGTCGGCATCGGGGCGGGCACTGCGCGCTATCGCGGACAAACTAGCGGTACGTCGACGCGGCCTGGCGGGCATGAGCCTCGGCATCGACACGACCCGCCACAGCTGACGCCGCGTCGATCCGTCAGTCGAGCGCGACGTGGTCATCGAGTCTCGGTAAGCGCGCAGTCTCGGATGTGTACCGAGCGACGATGGCGGCATCCCAGCTGCAACCACCATTGAGGGAGCTGACGACGACAGAGCACGAGTCGTTCCAACGCCCGGGGCAACTCCACGCCAGCAGATTGAACATGATCGGGACCACCGTCGGTACTCCTGGCGAGGCTCCGAGTAGGCCTGCGGCGGTGCCGTCAGGGCTCACCACCCTGCCACGACCAGTCCGTCAGGTCGCATCCCAGTCGGTCACATCGTGCCGACGGCCGGAGGGGCGCACCGTCGGGTTCGACGCCGAGCCGTGATCGTCCTTCGTCATGGGGACCGGCGCGGAGACGGGTTTGATCGGCGGCGAGTCGGAGTCCCGTTCGACGGTGCTGGACCCCGGTCCGCTGGTGAAGATCGACGAGTCGCCGTCGAAGAGGTGCCTGGTGATCATCGACTGCGGAGTCATGCCGCGGAGCTCATTGAGTTGTGACAGCGGCTTGCGTAACTCGTCGAACTCGGGGCCGAAGTCGTTCTTCAACTGGTCGGTCGCACCTGTTGCATACTCGCGGGCCTTGCGCAGCGACTGCATCGTCCACGACACCGCGCCGGGCAGACGTTCCGGACCGAGGATGACCAAGGCAGCCACGAGCAGCACGAGGATCTCGCCCCAACCGATGCTGCTGAACATGACACTTCCCTACTCTGGAGCCGACCGCGCGACGAGACGACAGTGATGCCGTCAGTCGCTGGCGGTGGTGATCGAACCGTTGAACGTCCGACCATCGCGCCAATACGTGAAGGGCACCCGTTCACCGATCTTCGTCGTACGCACCGCGACCGTCAATTCGTCGGCACTCTCGATGGTTCGGCCGTTGAACGACGTGATGACATCGTTCTCCCTGACTCCTGCTTGCGCCGCAGGTCCGTCGGCCACGACGTTGCGGACACCCGCCCCGAGAACCCGGTCGTTACGCACCGAACTCGCGCTGACACCGATCTGCGGATGGTTGACCTTGCCGTCCCGGATGAGCGACTGGGCGATCGGAATCGCCTGATTGATGGGGATCGCGAAGCCGAGGCCGATCGAGCCTCCCGCTCCGGAAGCGATGGCTGTGTTGATCCCGACCACCGCCGCCGACTCGTCGACGAGCGGACCGCCCGAGTTGCCCGGGTTGATCGCGGCATCGGTCTGGATCGCGTCGATCACCGCGTCGGTGTCGGATTCTGCATCGGGAGGCAGCGGCACCGCACGATGTGTGGCGCTGACGATGCCGCTGGTCACGGTGCGGTCGAGTCCCAATGGCGACCCGAACGCCACGACTTCTTCGCCGATCTGCAAATCCTCGGAGTTGCCGATCTTGGCAACCGTCAGGTTCGCCACGTTGTCGACCTTGAGCACCGCCAGATCGGTGTGGATGTCTCGCCCCACGATTCGCGCCGGAACACGGTTGCGGTCGGAGAAGACCACTTCGAGCTTGGCACTACGGTCGTTGGCGGCCATCGAGATCACGTGATTGTTGGTCAGGATGTAGCCGGCGGGGTCGATCACGAAACCCGAGCCTGTCCCGTACGCACTCGCGGTACGCACATCGACGGACACGACAGACTTCTCGACAGCCTTCGCAACGCGCGCGACAGCCGACTTCGGTTCTCCCCCACCATCTCCGCCGTCACCGGTGGAGAGCTTGACCGTACTGCTGTTCAACGGCGAGGCGACTTCTGCGGTCCATCGGCCTATCAAGCCGCCAACCAGTCCGATGAGCAGCGCCAGCACAGCCAGAGTCGCCAGCGCGTACCACGTCACGCGCTTGCCGAAGAGTAAATCCTTGACGCCCATTTTCGGGCCGGGGACCGTCGGGGGCACCGTGGACGCATCGACCAGTGCGGGGGCATCGAGTGAGGCGATGCTCTCCGGGTCGCGCCAGGGATCGGCGGGTGTCGGCTCCTCGACGCTGACGCCGTAGGCGGCCAGCGGGTCGCGCTGCAGAGTCTCGTCGGAACCCTCCGGCCTGCCGAATGCCTCGGCGAGCACCGGATCGGGAGGCGCGATCTGCGGGGCGGGCCGTGACGACGACGGTGTGGACGCGAAGGACCCGCTTACGCCAGCCGGACGGCCGAAGACCTGTGCGGTCGCAGGTGACACCGGAGCATGCCGCTGCCGGGCGGATTCCGAGGCGCCGGCGTCGGGCGGTGTCAGGCCTCCCGTTGCAGAAGCGTTCTCGCGGCTGAAAGGTGAATCGGCCGGCTGCGGACGGCGTTGGCCGTCGTCCGGTCCGCCGGCAGCGGTCTCGTCGATGTCGTCTGCTCCCACGCGTTCGTTATCCGGTGCTCAGCCAGCGCCCACGCCAGCGATTGCGGCGTCCACGACCGGGTTCGCCGCGGACCGCATCGATCGGCGCAGTGGCAGGGTGCGGCGGCTCGTGTACATGGTCGGTATGTGCGTTTACCGGCGGCAGGCCCGAAGCGGCCAGAGGGCCGGGCGTCGCGAAAGGCCCGTGGAACCGTCCCCCGGGGAACGGGCCGGGGCGGCGAGTGTGGTCGCGGCGATCTCGCGCGGCGGTCATGTCGATCTCTCTGGTGGGGATCTGGCTCAACTGCCCGAGTAGATCGGCGGGCATCGCCACCGTGCCGGAATCGCGCAACCTGGTCCGGGCGTCGAGCTGTGCGTCGACGGCGTCCATACATTCATGGCACAGCGCGAGGTGATGCGTTGCCCGCACATGCGCGGTCATGCCGAGCTCACCGTCGACAAAAGCTGCGACGGCTTCGGGCGCGAGATGCTCGGTGGATGCGAATCGACGCGGACGAGGGCGTCGGAATCCGGGGTTGGGTGCGAAGGACGACGTCGCAGGCGACCACGTCGCCGGGTTCCACGGCGAGCGCCTACGGCCGCGTAGATCCGGGGAGGCGGCGAGGTCGCGGGACCCGGCCACACCGTCTTGACACGCCCCGGTGTCGACGTGGGAGGCGGGGGCGACGTGCGGCGCGTTGTCGGCGGGAACGCCATCGGCGGGCGTGCCTTTGTCGACGTGTGCTCGATTGTCGGCGTCCGCGTCGGAATCTCGTCGATCCCGTCGGCCGTCCATCATGTGTGGTTCACCCCTCTTCACAGGTCGGTCTTCGCGAGCGGGACCACTCGGTCCCGCCAGGCGAAGGGCTGCGCGTGCCCGTGCCGGCACCACAGCCTATCCGAATCCCAAACGGCACGATCGTGCCCGGGGTTCCCGAAACGGGTGAAAACGTCAGTTTCCGACGGCGACCGAGCGTCGATTCTCGTGGCCACGCGCCGCGAGGTGATCGCGGATCGTCTGCCTGCCGCGGTGGATACGACTACGCACAGTGCCTAGCTTGACGCCGAGTGTCGCGGCGATCTCCTCATAGGAGAGTCCCTCGATGTCACACAAGACGACAGCGGCACGGAAATCCGGCGTCAATGAGTCGAGTGCTGCCTGGAGGTCGGGGTCGAGGTTGGCGTCGGCGTAGATCTGTTGGGGATCGGGTGTGTCGCCGGGAACCCGGTCGTACTCCTCGGGCAGGGCTTCCATGCGGATCTTGTTGCGCCGTCGGACCATATCGAGGAAGAGATTGGTGGTGATGCGGTGCAGCCACCCCTCGAAGGTGCCCGGCCGGTAATTCGACAGCGAACGGAACACCCTGATGAAGGTCTCCTGCGTCAGATCCTCGGCGTCGTGCTGGTTACCCGAGAGGCGATACGCCAGCCGGTACACGCGGTCAGCGTGCTCACGGACCAGTTCGTCCCACGTCGGCATCAAGAACTCGTCGCCGGTCGCATCAAAACCCGCGGTGCCCGAGGGGATGACGTCGATCGTCTCGACCCCCGTTCCGGACTCTGCCGTGATGGATGCTGTGTTGATCGGTGATGCGACGGCGGTGGACGCCTGGGGATCAGTCATCGCGGGTGGCCGGTTCCCTTCTGTTGCTGTCGAGGCGGTGGAGGACCGATTCGACACGAATTCACTATAATGAACACCTGCAAGTCGGCGGCTATTCCGGCCACCGCGCCCGTGCTGTTGTCTTACCCTCTCCCATCGCCGTGAGGTCGCAGTGTGAGGCGGCTGAGGTTTCACTGAGTAAGTCTTCGCTGAGTACGTCGGCACATGTTCACTGAGTACGTCGGAGCCCTCGACGATCCGGATGTGTCGAGTTCCCGGTGCGTCTTCCCGGTCGCCTTTCCGGTGGGTCTTCCTGGGGCGTCTTCCCGGTGCACCGACCGCCCCGAACCCGCGAATCGGGCGTGCCACTGACATCGCGGGCAGCGCGCGGCCTAATCTCATGGAATGACCGATGCACGCACCGGTGCCGATGCCGCGGCCCTGATCGATTACGCCGAATCAGCGATCGTCGAAGACGATGCGTTGACCGCCGCACGAGCCCGCGCAGACGAGTTGGGGACCGAACCTGTCAGCCCAGCGGTGGGCGCGCTGCTGGCGTTGCTCGCCCGCTCATGCGACGCGCACGCCGTCGCCGAGATCGGGACCGGCACCGGGGTCAGCGGACTCTGGCTTCTCAACGGGATGTCGGCCGACGGGGTGCTCACGACCATCGACCCCGAACCGGAACACCATCGGGCCGCACGGGCGTCGTTCACCGGCGCCGACATCCCGCCCGGCAGAACACGACTGATCAACGGGACTCCGCGGGAGGTGCTGCCCCGGCTGTCCGATGGCTCCTACGATCTCGTCTTCATCGATGGCCCGCTGATCGATCTCCCGACCTTTGTCGACGAGGCGGTGCGGATGCTGCGACCGGGCGGTGTGGTCGTCATCCACAACGCGACCGCCTCCGGCGCGGTCGGCGATCCGGCGCGTACCGATCCGGTCACCACCGCTGCCCGCACCGCAGCCTTGCGAATCGCCGACGACGATCAGCTTCTCCCCGTGGTGGTACCGCTCGGCGGTGGCGTCCTCGCAGCGGCCAAGGCCCGCTGAACGCTCTCAGACGTCGGTCGAGAAGCGCACGCCGCCGTCGGGCAGTTGGACTCCCGGCCACACACGCGCGCCGCGGAGCAACTCGCACCGCGCACCGACATCGGCGCCGTCACCGATGACGGTGTCCCGGATGAGCGCACGAGGACCGATCCGCGCACCTTTTCCGACGATGCTGCGTTCGACCACTGCCCCCGCTTCGACAACGGAACCGTCGAACAACACCGCGCCGTCGAGTCGTGCGCGCGGACCCACCTCGCAGCCGCGTCCGACGACGGTTCCGCCGATGAGGACTGCACCGGGAGCGATTCCCGCGCCCTCGTGAACGAGCGACTCTCCGTGGCGGTCGCCGAGAGCAGGCGATGGCGCGATACCGCGCACGAGGTCGGCCGAGCCGCGCACGAAGTCCTCGGGAGTACCCATGTCACGCCAATACGTGTGGTCGACGTAGCCCTGGACGTGCTGTCCGTCGGCGAGCAATTTCGGGAAGACCTCCCGCTCTACCGAGATCTCGCGACCGGCCGGGATCTGCTCGATGATCTCGCGACGAAAGACGTAGGTGCCCGCGTTGATCTGGTCGGTCGGCGGGTCCTGGGTCTTCTCCAGGAATGCGGTGACCCTGCCGTCGTCGTCGGTGGGGACAGAACCGAATGCGCGAGGATCGCCGACACGCACCAGATGCAGGGTGACGTCTGCGTCGGTGCGCTGGTGCGTCGCGACGACCTGGCCGATGTCGGTTCCGCTGAGCACGTCGCCGTTGAACACCACGACGTCGTCGGCGGTGAGCAGATCGAGCACATTGCGGATGCCGCCTCCGGTGCCGAGCGGCTCGTCCTCGGTGACGTAACGCAAGCGCAGATCGAGCTTCGATCCGTCGCCGTAGTACTCGGAGAACACGCTTGCCTTGAACGAGGTACTCAGCACGACATCGGTGATCCCGGCCGCGCGGATACGCGACAGGAGATGGGTCAGGAAGGGCAGCCCGGCGACCGGAAGCATCGGCTTGGGCGCGGACAAGGTGAGCGGGCGCAGCCGGGTGCCCTTACCGCCGACGAGGATCACCGCCTGCGTCTTCGACATGTCGACATCGGCACTCGGCGCGGGAGCCGAGGTGGCCGTGCTTGGCACGCTGAATCCGGTCACTGGTCGTGTCCTCTCACATGGTTCGAATCATCATCGCTCACCTCACGGGCCGCTGCGCGGACGGCGAGGCGAGAGCGCACGGCAAGGCCGAGTCGGAGCGCGAGCCGCAACGGAGCACGCCAGAATCCCGGGTTCCGATCCGCCTGGAACAGGTACGCACTGCGGTGGTGTGCGGGCAGCATCGCGCCGGGATCGCGTCCGGCGCTGTGGCCCTTGGTGTGTGTGACCTCGGCACCCGGCACGTAGAGGTTCAGCCATCCCGCCTTGCCGAGGCGGTCACCGAGGTCGACGTCCTCCATGTACATGAAGTAGCGCTCGTCGAATCCGCCGATCGCCTCGAATGCCTCGCGGCGCACCAGCAGACACGACCCCGACAGCCAGCCGACGGGCCGTTCACTGGGCTCGACGTCGTCGGCGCGGTAGGCCGCTGTCCAGGGATTCGATTTCCAGATGGTCCCGAGCAGCGCGTGGCCGGTTCCCGACACCAGGCTGGGGACGCGGCGCGCGGAAGGGTAGACCGAACCGTCCGGTTCATGGATCAACGGACCGAGCGATCCCGCCCGCGGCCACCGCGCCGCAGCCGCGATGAGTTCGTCGATTGCGCCGGGCGACCACTCGACGTCCGGATTGGCGATCACGATCCACTCGACGTCGGGGCCGAGTTCTGCCACCGCCCTGTTGATGCCCCCGCCATAGCCGATGTTGCCGCCGGTGTGCACCAGCGTCACATTCTCGTGCTCGCGTTCGGCTGCCTCGGGGGCGCCATCGCCGGAGCCGTTGTCGGCGATGATGACGCGGGGTACAGCAGAGGTCGCGTGGTCGAGACTCTTCAGGAAGGTCTCCACGTGGCCGCCGGACCAATAGGTCACCGTCACGACACCGAGGGCAGAAGTCACCCGGTCAGGGTAACGAACGCCCTCAGTCGACGACGACATCGGTGATCGCCGCATGGAGCGCCGCACGCCACTCGCGCAGCGGGGTCAGTCCCGCCCCACGCCACGAGCTCCCATCGAGGACCGAATAGGCAGGTCGTGGGGCCGGTCGCGGAAACTCATCGGTCGACACGGGGGCGACCCGCGACGGGTCTGCCCCGACCTCGACGAATACCGCCTGCGCGACATCGAACCAGGTGGCGACGCCCGCGTTGGTGGCATGCAGCACGAGTCCCGTCACGTCGGCGTCGCCGACCCGTCCCGCGAGTTCCCACAGGCCATCGGCCAGGTCACGTGCGTACGTCGGCGAGCCTGTCTGGTCGTCGACGACGGTGATGGCGTCGCGCGTCGCCTCGAGTCGACGCATCGTGCCGACAAAGTCGCGACTCGCCGGACCGCCGGTGTACACCCAGGCGGTCCGAACGATCGTGGCGGTCCGATCGGCTGTCCGAGCCGCACGCTCGCCCTCGAGTTTGGTTGCGCCGTACACGGTCTCGGGCACGTTGCCGTTTTCGATCAGCACTGCTTCGTACGGCGTGCTTCGCAGGGTGGAGGACCCGTCTTCGCGCCGACTCCCGGCAGCGACGCCGCCGAAGACATAGTCGGTGGAGATGTGGATCAACCACGCGCCCGTGCGGGCGGTCTGCGTCGCCAGGTTCGACGGTCCGTGTGCGTTGACCGCCAGCGCGCGATCGCGATCGGACTCCGCGGCGTCGACGTCGGTGTACGCCGCACAGTTCAGCACGACGTCTCCTGCTGCCAGATCGGCCAGCGCCTCCGCGACCGACGAAGGGTCGCAGATATCGATATCGAGGGACGTCAGCGCGCGCACACGCGTAGGTCGGTGGGCGGACTCCAGCAGCGCGGTCCCCAGCTGGCCGCCCGCCCCGACGATCCACACCGTGTTCTGCGGCGCCGCGATACGGCGCTCAGACGGACCTGCGCCGTCGTCGTCGACCCTGTGCATGGCCTCATCGTGCCGTACGCCTGCCGGGTCCGCCCGTATGACCCGGCCGTCGCAGGCCGGAGGTGTCGGTCATCACGTCACACGCTCGGCTGCGGCGAGGTCCGTCGGCGTTGCAACCCCGATATCGGGCGCCACTTCAGTAGCCTGACGTCAGCACCACAACTTCAGTAACGTCAACCTCTTGAATAACGGCTTTCACATGCGCCCCGCGGGGAACGGGACGCGACCCCCGACGGGGCACGGACTGCCGGATTCGACGATCGCAAAGGACCTGACCACTCGTGGAGTCACGACCCGAAGGCGCGCGCCGGCGACCCAGCGGACCCCGACGCCGAACCTCGGATGCGCATGACGAGCACCGGGCGGCCCGTCCCCGACGCCCTGCCCAGAACGGCGAACACCGCACGCCTGCACCGAAACGGCCCCGCCCCGGCGCTGCGACACCCGACGCACCACGCCGAAACAGCGCAGATGCGCAGCGGCGAGACAGCGCAGACGCGCAACGGCGACGCGACGGCGCGGAGCCACCACGCCGTGATGGCGCTGATTCGCCGCGCCGACATGGTGCTGGGCAACCCCGACGCAACGATGCAGAAGCACCTCGCCGAGGACGTCCCGACGGGCAACGCCCGCGTACCCCGCAACCACCACGGCGGGTCCCGCCGAATGCAGGGTCGAGGCCCGGCCCGCAGACACCCGATGACAACGACGCACCCACACCACCGGCCGGGCCGCGCCGCGGTCGCCAGCGACGCTCGGGCGAGATCCACACCACGAAGTCGTCCGCCCGGAAGAATGCCGGGCGATCCGGACCCGACGACAGGAACCCGGACCAGAATCCACCGCCACCTGAGCGGGGTGCACTGGCCACCGTCGGCGGATTCGGCCGCAAGGCGTGGGGACGCGGACTGATCGCACTGGTGTCGATCGCCGTACTGGTGTGCACCGGCTATGCGTGGAGCAGCGTCAACGGGTTGACGTCGAAGATCACCCAACTCGGCGGGCTCGACCTCGGCGGAGGCGACGACGGCGCCACCGACATTCTCCTGGTGGGCACCGATTCACGAACGGACGCCAAGGGAAACCCGCTGTCCCCAGAAGAACTCAAGTGGCTGCGGGCAGGCGACGACATCTCCACCAACACCGACACCATTCTGCTCATCCGCATCCCCAACGACGGATCGTCGGCAACCGCGATCTCGATCCCGCGCGATTCCTATGTCTCCGTACCCGGGATCGGGATGTCGAAGATCAACGCGGCCTACGGCACCACCCGAGAGGGTGCGCGCAAGCGGGCGGTCGAAGCCGGCGAGACCGAACAAGACGCCGAGCGCGAGGGCACACTCGCCGGCCGCAAAGCGCTGATCGACACGGTTGCCGACCTCACCGGTGTCAAGGTCGACCACTACGCCGAGGTCGGTCTACTCGGGTTCGCCCTGCTGACCAAGGCGGTCGGCGGCGTCGAGGTGTGCCTCAAAGATGCAGTGAACGAGCCGTTCTCAGGCGCACGATTCCATGCAGGTCGCCAAACCCTCAACGGCCCACAGGCATTGAGCTTCGTCCGCCAGCGCCACGAACTCCCCCGTGGTGATCTCGACCGCATCACGCGCCAGCAGGTCTACATGGCCTCACTGACGCAGAAGATCCTGTCGGCACACACCCTGACCGATCCGGGGAAGCTGAACGAGCTCGAAGACGCCGTCTCCCGTTCGGTGGTGATCGACAACGACTGGAACGTCGTGCAATTCGCCGAACAACTCAAGGATCTCAGCGGCGGACGGGTCAAGTTCGCGACGATTCCCGTTCTCGACGAGCAGGGATGGAGCGAGGACGGACAGCAGAGCGTCGTGACCGTCGATCCCAATGCCGTGCACACCTTCACCAGCAACCTGCTCGACAACGACGCGTCGAAGTCACAGTCACGCCGTGGCGACTACACCGTCGACGTCGACAACGCGGGAACCATCGACGGACTGGCAGCCAATGTCTCGAACATCCTGACCAACAAGGGTTTCCAGGCAGGAAAAACAAGTAGCACCCCCGCGGACATCAAGGATTCGGTGATCTACGCCCACAGCGCCGACAACCCCGGCGCCCAGTTGCTTGCAAAGGATCTGCGGGCGGTGCGCGTCGAGGCACAGCCCGATCTCGACGAGCATCACCTGAAGTTGGTGCTCACGAACACCTTTGCCGGTCCCGGATCGATCAACGACACAGGTGCCCAGACCGATAGCAAGCCCGCAAGTCAGCGGGTGGGCAACAATGCCCCGCCGATCACGGCAGGCACCGACGGACCGGTGTGCGTGAACTGATGGAGTGTGTAACCCGATGAACCGTGTGAACCGATGACCGATGACACGCTGACCGCCGCGCTGTTCGCTCATATCGACGACTGGGCCAGCCCCCTACTCACCTACTACGACGACCACAGCGGCGAACGCACCGAGCTGTCGGGGGCGACACTGGGCAACTGGGCGGCCAAGACGGCCAACTATCTCGTCGTCGAACTCGGTCTGGTGCCCGGCGACGACGTCGCGGTCGACCTGCCCGAGCACTGGCAGACGGCTGCGATCCTGTTGGGGGCGTGGTGGACCGGTGCCCATGTGCATGTCACACCAGGGTCCGACGACCCTCGGGTCGTGTTCACCAGCGCAGCAGCAATCGACAACCACTCCGACGCTGACGAACTCGTCGTGGCCTCGCTCGATCCGTTTGCGCTCGGCGTCGCCGATCTTCCGCCAGGGGTCACCGACTACGCCTCGGCGGTCCGGGTGCACGGCGATCAGTATTCACCGTCCCGGTATTCGGGCCCCGCACTCGACGGGGCCACCGCGGCGCAGCTGCTCGACGCCGCGTCGACGGAGGCAGCCTCCGACGGTGTTCGACCGCACAACCGAGTGCTCTCAACGCGTGAATGGCGCACGGGCACCGGAATTCTCTCGAATCTGGTCGCACCGATGAGCGTCGGGGCGAGTCTTGTGTGGGTGTCCCCGACACCCGATACGGACCTCGCATCGCGCGCGGCGTCCGAACGCGCCGACGTGGTACTCGAGTGAGAGATCTGTCCGCAGTGTGACGCCACGCGCCGAACGGGTTCACCGGCGGTGTCACATGCGGCAGAGTGGATCACATGCAACTACCCGAGTGGCTCGCCCGCGCCAACAAGAAGATCACCAATCCGATACAACGTCGCTGGGCCCCGTACCTGCCGCCGTGGGCGATGGTCCACCACGTCGGCCGCTCGAGCGGTCGGATCTACTCGACCCCGGTACTCGCGTGGGTCAGCGGAACACCTGACGATCAGAAGATCTTCATCATCCTGGCCTACGGACGCGACACCGACTGGGTGCGTAACACGCTCACCGCAGGGTCGGCGGGGATCACCCGAAAGGGCAAGCAGTACAAGCTGGTCCGACCCACGATCATTCCGGCCGACTCGCCGGATCTTCCCCTTGTCGCCGGTCTCGCCGGACGTGGATTCGAATGGGCACTGCAGGGCAGCCTGGTTGCTCCCGACGACGCTGACTCGACGTCAACCCCGCGATAGCCGGGACGCTCCTCCGAGGACCAAGCCGCTCGACGACGGTCAGTCGCCGCCGAGCAAGCGCTGACGCAGCGCAGCATCCTTGTCGAGCACGAGTTGTTCGAGACTGCGCTGGAAGGCCTCCATGCGAGCTCGCAGTACCGGGTCGGACGAACCGAGGATACGCACGGCGAGCAGCCCCGCATTGCGCGCGCCGCCGATCGACACGGTGGCCACCGGCACACCGGCGGGCATCTGCACGATCGACAGCAGTGAGTCCATGCCGTCGAGATAACGCAGCGGCACCGGCACGCCGATGACCGGTAGCGGCGTTGCCGCAGCGACCATCCCCGGCAGGTGTGCCGCACCACCCGCACCTGCGATGATGACCTCGATGCCCTCTGCCGCAGCCGACTTCGCGTAGTCGAGCATGCGCTGCGGGGTGCGGTGGGCCGACACGACCCCCACCTCGAACGGCACGTCGAACTCCGCAAGTGCTTCGGCCGCGGCCTCCATCGTCGGCCAGTCCGAGTCGCTACCCATGATCAGGCCGACGCGCGCCCGGTGACGCAGCGGTGTGGTCGATGCAGCGTCGACCGCCTCGCTCGTCTGCTCCGCGTAGCCCGCCTCCGCATGGCCCGTCGGCTCAGAACCGGCAGGGGTCCCCGCCGCGTCTGCCACCGTCGCGGATTCGGCCGCAGCCGACTCCTGCTCGGGCACGCGTGTCTCCTGCTCGGGCACGCGTGTCTCCTGCTCGGCCGGGTCTGTCTTGTGGTCCACCGGGGCGCCTGTCGTCTCGTCGTTCATGAATGCGGGTCCCACCCATCTGTCCACTCGGCGTGTGACATCCAGTGCGCCGCACGTTCGGCGCGTTCGCGGACCGTGGCGACGTCGTCGCCCGGCTTCCCCACGATGTTGACATGTCCGATCTTGCGGTCCGGACGCTCACCCTTTCCATACAGGTGGATGCGCGCATCGGGCATACGCGCCATCAGGTGATGCGTGCGCTCATCCATCGACATCTCGGGAGCGTCCTGCGCGCCGAGAATGTTGGCCATCACCGTCACCTCGGCACGCGGAGCCGTGTCTCCGAGCGGGTAGTCGAGGACGGCGCGCAGGTGCTGCTCGAACTGTGACGTCACCGCCCCGTCCATGGTCCAGTGACCGCTGTTGTGCGGTCGCATGGCAAGTTCGTTGACGAGCAGGTCGCCATCGGTTGTCTCGAAGAGCTCCATCGCCATCACGCCGACGACGCCGAGCTCGGATGCCAACCGCAGCGCCATCTCCTGTGCGCGCTCAGCGACGTCGTCGCTCAGTTCTGGCGCAGGCGCGACGACCACCGCGCACTGTCCCCTGCGCTGCACCGTCTCCACGACGGGCCAGGCGCCACCCTGACCGAACGGCGAACGCGCGATCATCGCCGACAGCTCGCGGCGCATCGCCACCTTTGCCTCTGCAATCAGGTCGGTCCCGGCGGCGAACTGCTCGTCAAAGACCGCGAGCGCCTCGCGCGCGCCGTCGACGATCCAGACCCCACGACCGTCGTATCCCCCGCGCACCGCCTTGAGTACGATCTGCCATTCGTGTCGTTCGCCGAACTCGACGAGTCGCCCGCGGGCAAGGCCGAGGTCGCCCGAGAGGTCCGCGAAGTCGGGAATCGGGAGGCCGAGTTCACGCAGTTTCACCCGCATTGCGCGTTTGTCCTGGGCGTAGAGCAGTGCCGCCGACGGCGGACGCACCGCAACACCTTCGGACTCCAGCATCCGCAGGTGCTCGAGTGGCACCCCCTCGTGGTCGAACGTGAGGGCCACAGCACCGCTGGCGGCGCGGCGCAGATCGTCGAGGTCGTCGTGGGAGCCGAGCACGACGTCAGCGCTGACCTGGGCGGCGGGATCAGCGACGCTCGCGGCGAGCACACGCAGACATTCGCCGAGCGCGATCGACGCCTGATGGGTCATTCGGGCGAGCTGACCGCCCCCGATCATCGTCACGGTGGGCAGTACGTCGCGGTCGGGGATCACGCGCGCGGCCGCATCTGGCGGCGCCGCGGAGTTCGCGCCGGAATCTGGATCTCGGGCAGTCACGCGTTACATCGTGGCATGTCCGGCTGGGTGTCACCGATGCGGCACACGGTCGCGTCTGAGGCCCACCCGTGCCGCGGCATCGCGCCGCGCCGACGTTGCCACCGCGTCCTTCTTCACCGGGACCTTGTTTCGCGAGACCGTGTGCGTTCCGTCGCCCTCACCCGAGCCGCCGGCGTCCTCGTCAGCGGCTGCTGCCGGTACCACGATCGCGAAGACCGGCGGCCGTCGCGAGGTGAGCTCGAGCCGTCCACCGTCGGCTTCGACGAGCGCCCGGGCGAGCGAGAGTCCGACACCGTTGCCCGCGCCGCCGGAAAACCCCCGTCGGAAGATATCGGTGGCCACCTCGTCCGCGACGCCGGTCCCCTCGTCGGCGACAGTGATCCGGAGCATGTCGCCCTTGAGGTCGCTGACGGAGATCCGGCACTCGCCGCTGCCGTGCTGCAGCGCGTTGTCGACCAACACGCTGACCGCTTCGCGTAGTCGGCCGGGCCTCGAACTGCGCGCCACGGCGTCGCCCTGGAACGAGGCGGTCAGGCTGCGTCCCTCGGCGGAGAAGGTCTGATCGAAGTCGCCCACGAGAGTGGTGATCAGTGACGACACGTCGACGCTGTCGGGTTGGGCCGGATCATCACGCGATGCGGCGACGAGCTCGTCGAGTTCGGCAGCAAGGCGATCGACCTGTCCGAGCGCTGCTTCGGCCTCACTCACGACCGCGGGATCGTCGTGGAGCGAGAGTTCGTCGAGGCGCAGCTGGATCGCCGTCAGGCGCGAACGGATCTGATGCGAGACGTCACCGACGATCTCACCCTCGCGTTCGAGACGCAGCGCGATCTCGGCGTTCGCGTCGCCCAATGCTCGGGAGACGCGGTCGAGCTCGTCTATTCCGTAGGTCTTCCACCGCGACCGGAAGTCGCCGCGTGCCATGGCCTCGGAGCGGTCGGCGAGGTCGATCAGCGGGTCGGCGATGCGTCCCGCCGTCACCGCAGCCGCCACCGTGCCCGCGGCCATCGACCCCGCGACCACGATGCACACGATGCCGACGGCGGCGAGCTGATCGGAACGAACGGTGTCCATCGGGATCTCGAGGAGCAAGGTGCCCGCTGCTCCGAGACCGATCGAGTCCGACATCGTCTTCCCCGTGATGTCGGTACCGATGGACGTGCTGACGGGCGCACCGTTACCGCCGTGATAGCGCAGGGTGAGCCTGCCGTCTTCGGGAAGCATGAGCCGGATCGACTCGGAGTCGATGACTGATCCGTCGAGGTGCTCGCCCATCTCGGCCTGCCGGATGATCTGATCGGAGATCGTCTTGAGCCGCGAATCCATCGACTGGTGCGCGCTGTCGGCCACCCACCACCATGCGACGACACTGAGCGGGATAC
Organism: Gordonia aichiensis NBRC 108223; assembly: GCF_000332975.1. Taxonomy (GTDB): domain Bacteria; phylum Actinomycetota; class Actinomycetes; order Mycobacteriales; family Mycobacteriaceae; genus Gordonia; species Gordonia aichiensis. The sequence continues at coordinate 71,951 of NZ_BANR01000006.1, forward strand.
CCAGCAGCGCGCCGACCGCCAACAGCATGGCGATCATCGTGTAGAGGATTCGACGACGCACCGCAGCGCTCCTCTACGCGTCGAACCGGAAGCCGACACCGCGCACGGTCACGATGTGACGCGGTCGGTCGTGACGGTCATCGCCGATCTTGCGGCGAAGCCACGAGATGTGCATGTCGAGCGTCTTGGACGAACGCAGGTCCGCCGAACCCCACACCTCGGTCAGGATCTCGTCGCGCGACACCACCTCCCCCGCCCGCTCCATGAGGAAGCGAAGGAGGTCGAATTCACGGTTCGCCAGCACGAGGTCCTCACCGTTGACGAGCACGCGCCGTCCGCGGGCATCGAGCTGGATGTCGCCGCCGGTGAGCACGACGTCGACAGTCTGTCGACGCCGCAGCAACGCACGCACCCGCGCGAGGAGTTCGGCCAACCGGAACGGCTTGCCCACGTAGTCGTCGGCGCCGGCGTCGAGTCCGACGACGAAGTCGACCTCGTCAGTGCGCGCCGTCAGCATCAACACCGCGAGCTCAGGACGTTCGACGCGGACCCGCCGGCACACCTCGAGGCCGTCGATCTCGGGAAGCCCGAGGTCGAGGATGAGTAGCTCGTAGCGGTGGTCCCGGGCCTGTTCGAGCGCCGCCGATCCCGTCCCCACGACGTCGCATCCGTAGCCTTCGCGGGCTAACGCGCGTGCCAGTGGCTCCGCGATCGCCGCATCGTCTTCTGCGAGCAATACGTCCGTCATCGCCTGTCGACCTCCACCCGGCGAGAGTACGCGGCGCCACCGCCGCGCCCTGCGTCCTCGTAACCGCCGCGTCCTGCGCCCGCGTATCGGTCGGAGGTGTCGACGACGTCGTCGAAGCGATCGTCGGCGACATCGAGTACCTCGTGGTAGAGGAGCGCATGGACCCGTTCGACCTGCGGCACATCGTCGAACAACAGAGGTTCGTCCGAGGCCGACTCGATGATCAGCGTCCCGGTCCGCAACATGCGGTCGAGCAGACCGTGTCGGAACTCGACCGTGTTGATCCGTCGGATGGGAATGTCGATGCCCGAGCGGGTGAGCACGCCCCTGCGGAAGATCACACGGCGATCGGTGAGCACGAAGTGCGTCGACTTCCATGCGACGAGCGGGCGGGCGAAGAACCAGACCGCCGCGGCCGCCCAGCACACCGCCACCACGATGTTGAGGACCATCGTCAACATCGCGTTGAGCGTCGACGCCGCGATCGCTCCCGCGGCAAGGCCTGCGAGTCCGGTGCACACGATGAACGTCGAGAACGGTCCGGTCAGGCACTTCCAGTGGGGGTGGTGATGTACCACGACGCGTTCGCCTCCGGCGAGGTTGTCCCGAGGAAACGACATGAATCTCAGCATATCCGCAGATGAACGGGTGACTGGTCAACCCGACCCGGCGTCGACGGCTCGCTCGGTAGACTGCGTGCACACGACGCGCAACAGGTCAGGAGAACCATGAGCTACCGCGACCCCCGCGATCCCCGGGACCAAGACCCACGGGATGCGGGTACAGCGCGCTACGAAACCGGCTACTCGCCGCAGTCGCGCGCATACAGCCAGCCAACCGATCGCTACCAGCAGCCCTACGACAACGGCCGCTACGAGTCAGCGCAGTACGACCCGCGCTATGCGCAGTCGGGCGCGGGTTCGTACGACAGGCAGCCCAAGGCGCGCCAACGTCCCGGCATCAACGCCGGGCTCTACGCGGGCGGGGTCGTGATGAGCGGCGTCGTGACGGGTCTTGCCGCCTGGCTGGTCGCGTGGATCATCCGGGCCATCGCCCAGCGCGTGAACGAGGCGGGCAACCTGGGGGTGTGGAATCCACTGGCTCAGGACGAGTACTGGTTCGCCATCACGGGATTTCTCTGCGCACTCGCGGGCGGCGCCCTGTGGTACGTCCTGTACCTCACGACGCCGTCGCCCAACCAGTTCTATCGCTGGATCGTCGGGTTGCTGACCGCTGCGGCGGTGATCATCCCGCTTGTGTTGTCGGCACAGATATCCACGGGCATCGGTACGGCGGTGGTCCATCTCGTCATCGGGCTTCCCGTCCTGTCACTGATTCCCGCGATGGGCGAGAAGAGTATCCAGCACTGACCGTCGACCTCGGGTTCAGTTCTGTGCCGGGCGCAGGTGCAGCACGTCGCCCGCAGCAGCCGTGAACGGGCCATCGTCTGTGCGGATAACGATCCGCCCCTGCTCGTCCACATCGTCGGCAACGCCGTCGACGCTCCGCTCGTCGGGCAACGAGAGCCGAACCCGACGGCCGAGTGTGTCGCACCGATCGCGATAGCGACGGGCCAGGTCCTCGATGTCGTCCGGCCACGGCATGTCGCCGAGTGCCTTCAGATAGTCGGCAACCAGAGTCGGCACGTCGACCGGCTGACCGCTTTCGATCTGCAGGCTCGTGGCCGTGTCCACGGGGAGTTCGTCGGCCGTCATCGCGGTGTTGATGCCGATCCCGACGATCACCACGCCGCCGGCGGGCGACGGGATGTACTCGGCCAGGATTCCGGCCACCTTCTTACCGTCGACCAGCACGTCGTTGGGCCACTTGAGTGTCGGACGCACTCCGGTCGCCGACTCTATGGCCGACGCCGCGGCGACTCCCGTCGCCAGCGACAACCAGCCCAGTCGCTCGGTACTGCCGCGAGCGTCGAGCACCACGGAGACGGCCACCTGCCCCCCGGGCGGCGCCGACCACACGCGGGCGTGCCTGCCACGTCCCGACGTCTGGTCGGTGGTGATCCGCACCGTACCGATGATCCCGGGCTCAGCGGCGCGTGCCGCGAGATCGGCGTTCGTCGACCCCGTCGCGTCGACCACCTCGATTGTCGACGCCACGCCGTGTCCCGGCGAACCGACGCGTTCGGCGATCGCCGCGCGAAGCGCCTCGGCATCTCGGGGGGACCGGGAGTCGGATGATGTCTGCTCGTCGCTCACATCCACCGAGATTAGTCGCGCACGCACGGCGGTCATGACATCACTTCGACGCCTCACCGTGGCGCCGGTCACGGCAAAGATGAGGCACATCTCATATTGGGGCGGTTGACGCGAGCTACCGAGCGCTCGATAGCATCGGCTGTTATGACCTCTGCGCCGCAGCAGCCCGACGCTGCTCCAGACATCCACACCACCGCGGGCAAGCTCGCCGACCTGCGCCAGCGCCTCGACGAAGCCCGCCACCCCGTCGGCGAAGCAGCCATCGAGAAAGTCCACGCAAAGGGCAAGCTGACGGCACGCGAGCGCATCACCCATCTCCTCGACGATGACTCCTTCGTCGAGCTCGACGCCCTCGCGCGTCACCGCAGCACCAACTTCGGGCTCGCCGAGCGTCGACCGCTCGGCGACGGTGTGGTCACCGGCTACGGCACCATCGACGGACGCGAGGTCTGTGTCTTCAGCCAGGACGTCACCGTTTTCGGCGGCAGTCTCGGCGAAGTCTACGGCGAGAAGATCGTCAAGGTCATGGACCTCGCGATCAAGACCGGCCGACCCCTGATCGGCATCAACGAGGGCGCAGGTGCGCGCATCCAGGAGGGCGTGGTCTCCCTCGGCCTCTACGCCGACATCTTCTACCGCAACGTGCGCGCGTCTGGTGTGATCCCGCAGATCTCGCTCATCATGGGCGCAGCCGCCGGCGGGCACGTGTACTCGCCCGCCCTGACCGACTTCGTCGTGATGGTCGACCAGACGAGTCAGATGTTCATCACCGGTCCCGACGTCATCAAGACCGTCACCGGCGAGGACGTCACCATGGAGGCGCTCGGCGGCGCCACCACCCACATGACCAAATCCGGCGTCGCACACTACGTCGGCTCCGATGAGGAAGACGCACTCGAGTACGTCAGGGAGTTGCTCGGCTACCTCCCGAGCAACAATCGCGCCGAGCCGCCACACCTGCCGGTCGACGAGCCCGCCGCAGGATCGATCGAGGACACCCTCACCGACGAAGACCTCGAACTCGACACCCTCATCCCCGACTCACCCAACCAGCCCTACGACATGCACGAGGTCATCCGGCGCATCCTCGACGACGACGAATTCCTCGAGGTCCAGGCCGAGTACGCAACCAACATCGTCGTCGGTTTCGGTCGGGTCGACGGGCGCAGCGTCGGTATCGTCGCCAATCAGCCGACCCAGTTCGCGGGATGTCTCGACATCAACGCATCGGAGAAGGCAGCCCGGTTCGTTCGGACGTGCGACGCATTCAACGTGCCGATCGTGACCCTCGTCGACGTGCCGGGCTTCCTGCCGGGCACCGACCAGGAATACAACGGCATCATCCGACGCGGAGCCAAACTGCTCTATGCGTACGGTGAGGCGACCGTCGGCAAGATCACCGTGATCACCCGGAAAGCGTACGGCGGCGCCTACGACGTCATGGGCTCCAAGCACATGGGCGCCGACGTCAACCTCGCCTGGCCGACCGCCCAGATCGCCGTGATGGGCGCATCGGGCGCAGTCGGATTCGTCTACCGATCACAGTTGAAGGAAGCGGCCGCCAACGGCGAGGACGTCGACGCACTGCGCCTGAAGCTGCAAGAGGAGTACGAGGACACCCTGGTCAACCCGTACGTTGCCGCCGAACGCGGATACGTCGACGCGGTGATCCCGCCGAGCCACACCCGCGGGCAGATCGCCACGGCGCTCAAACTCCTCGAACGCAAGGTGGTCAACGTGCCGCCGAAGAAGCATGGGAACATCCCGCTGTGAGCACACCACAGGACCAGACCCCGCACGCCGACACCACCGATCAGCCGGGTCGGCCGGTGCTGCGCGTGGTGAAGGGCAACCCGACCGACGAGGAGATCGCCGTGCTGCTGGCGTTGCTCGCCACAGGTTCCGGCGGCGCGTCGGAGCCGAGGAGGTCCGAGCCCCGCAACGAGTGGGGCCGTCCGATCGATCAGCTGCGTCCGGTGTGGGGCTCTCCGTCGTCGTTCCTGCGCTTCTGACGATGCAGGCAGATGACTGTGACCCGGCACGTCGAGTGGAGGTGACGCGGTGAGCGGCTCAGCCGATGGCCGCCACCTCGAGGTTGTGCTGGGGTCGGCATCTCCCGCCCGCCTGTCGGTCCTGCGACACGCGGGCCTCGACCCCCGCGTCGTCGTCTCCGAGGTCGACGAGGACCACCTTCTCACGACACTGGCCGCCGAGGCACCCGGTGACGCGGTCACGCGTCTCGCGCAGGCGAAGGCCGACTCGGTGATCAGAACGCTGCTGGGCGAACGCCTCGACCACGCTGGGTCGGCCGACGCGCAGACACTCCCCGACCTCGTGGTGCTCACCTGCGATTCGATGCTCCTGCACCGTGGAACCCTGACCGGTAAGCCACATTCGGCCGAGGTGGCGATCGAGCAGTGGAAGCGCCTGCGCGGCGACGAGGCCCAGCTTCTCACCGGGCATTGCGTGTCTCACATCAGCGGGCTGGAGGTGGTGGGCCGCAGCGCGGAGTCGGCGTCGACGGTTGTCCGCTTCGCCGATGTCGACGACGACGAGATCAACGCATACGTGTCGACCGGTGAACCACTCGAGGTGGCCGGGGCGTTCACGCTCGACGGCCGGGGCGGCTGGTTCATCGAGAGCATCGACGGCGATCCGTCGTCGGTGATCGGGATCGGATTGCCCACCGTCCGCCACCTACTGCGCCGACTGGGCATCCCCGTGAGCTCACTGTGGACGTCGAACAACGTCTGAATTCACCCCACGCCCAACCGTGCGGTCAGTGCGTTGTCGACTAGGCTGAATTGCGCCGTCCTGCGCCGCCGCGCCGTGGCCCCGATCCGAGCTGGAGAATCACACTGTGACTGTGGAAACCGATCCGAACCCGGCATTCGCCGGTTACGCGCACCCCGAGCGTCTGGTCACCACCCAGTGGCTGTCCGCGCATCTGGGAGCCAAGGGTCTCAAGATCATCGAGTCCGATGAGGACGTCCTGCTCTACGACATCGGACACATCCCGACGGCGCAGAAGGTCGACTGGCACCTACACCTCAACGATCAGGTCGTGCGCGACTACATCGACGGTGAGAAGTTCGCAGAACTGATGCGCAGCAAGGGAATCGAGCGCGACGACACCATCGTGATCTACGGCGACAAGAGCAACTGGTGGGCCGCGTACGCGTTGTGGGTCTTCACGTTGTTCGGCCACGAGGACGTGCGCCTGCTCGACGGCGGCCGCGACGCGTGGATGTCAGAGGATCGCGACACCTCGTTCGACGTACCCGAGTATCCGCGCTCCGAGTACCCCGTCGTCGAACGTGACGATTCACTGATCCGTGCGTTCGAGTCGGACGTGCGCGCCTCACTCGGCACCGAACCGCTCGTCGACGTGCGGTCTCCGCAGGAGTACACCGGCGAGCGCACCCACATGCCCGACTACCCCGAGGAGGGTGCACTGCGCGGCGGTCACATCCCAACGGCGATCTCGATCCCGTGGGCCAAGGCCGCACGCTCGGACGGCCGGTTCCGCTCGCGCGACGAGCTCGACGAAATCTACGGCGACCTCGAACCCGACACCCCGACCATCGCCTACTGCCGTATCGGTGAGCGGTCGAGTCACACCTGGTTCGTGTTGACTCATCTGCTCGGCTTCACACGCGTTCGCAACTACGACGGGTCCTGGACCGAATGGGGCAACGCGGTGCGCGTGCCCATCGCGGTCGGCGAAGAACCCGGCGACGCCCCCGCCTAGGCATTCCGATGGGCACCCTTCCCACAGCGCTCGCCGAGATCGTCGACGACTTTGCCGCCCTTGGTGATTCGGACAAGGTGACGTTGCTGCTCGAGTTCGCAGGCGAACTGCCCCCACTGCCCGACGACCTCGCAACCGAGGCGATGGAACCGGTGCCGGAGTGCCAGTCACCGGTGTTCCTGTCGGTCGACGCCGCCGATGCCGATGCCGTGCGGCTCTACTTCAGCGCGCCTCGTGAAGCCCCGACGACCCGCGGTTTCGCATCCATCCTCGCGCAGGGCCTCGACGGCGAGTCGGCAGACGCGATCCTCGGCGTGCCCGCCGACTTCTACCACGATCTCGGTCTCGACGCCGCGGTCAGCCCGCTGCGCCTGCGCGGTATGGCCGGGATGCTCGGCCGCGTGAAGAACCAGGTACGCAGTCAGACCGGTCGTCGGTGACGGCGACCATCGGCTGCGCGCGGCTCGGACGACCACGGTGAAATTCATTCAGATCCTCGAGGAGCCGATCGAACCGGGCGGTCTCGTCGAGTGGGTCCCCGCGGTTCCCGGCGGACTCGGAACCTGGCTCGACGACTCGCGGCTGACCTCCCACAATCACGAGCAGCATCTGCGCGACGCATTCGACTACCGCATGCGCACCCGGCGAGAGGGCGGCCGCGAGTCGTGGCTCGGACTCTCGATCAACTTCGACGAACCACTGTCCATCCCCGCGATTCGCGCCACGTTGTCGCAGTGGATCGATCGTCACGAGGTCCTACGCAGCCACGTCGTCATCAAGGCCGACGGTCTGCATCGGTTGAGCACACCGCCGGGTACCGTCCGGCTGAAGATGGGGCGAATCGGGTGGTACACCGAGTCGGGCCCGCTCCTCGAACAAATCGCAGGCGCCTTCGACCGTGCGACCGCACCCATGCAGTGGCCCGCCTACATGTTCGCGACGGTCGGCCGCGAGTCGTCGTTCACGCTGTTGTTCGCCGCCGACCACTCGCTGGTCGATGGCTACTCCCTGATCATGGCCCAGCACGAGCTGATCACCCTCTACCGCGCCGCGCGCGAGCACACAGACCCCGATCTGCCCGAGGTCGGCAGCTATGTCGACTTCAGCGCGCAGGAGCGGCGGCTGGCCGACCAGACCGGAGCCGACCACCCGAGCGTGTCGACGTGGACGTCATTCCTCACCGCGGGTGAAGGCGACATGCCGTCGTTCTACTCGCCTGCGCCCGCCATCGCGGCGGACGCGCCACCGGATCCAGCCGTCGACGCGCCGCAGGAGTCGTTGTCGGGGGTGATCGCCGACGACGATGCCGCGAACCGGTTCACGGCCGTGTGCTCGGAGGCCGGCGGGACCCTCACCGCCGGGATCCTCGCGGCCTTCGCCATCGTTCATCACCGGCGCACCGGCGATCGGGAGTTCCGCTGCGTGCTGCCGCGCCACACACGAAGCGAGCGTCGGTGGCTCACTGCGCTCGGCTGGTTCGTCGCTGTCGCACCGTTCTGCCTCGACATGTCCGATTCGCCGACCTTCGATCAAGCAGTCGGCCGCGCGACCGAGGAACTCAAACGCGCACGCCAAGGCGCATCGCTTCCCTTCCTGCGCGTGGCAGAACTCATCGGTTACCGAGGCGAACCCCAATTCGTCATCTCGTTCATCGACACCCGCTACGCCCCGGGCGCCGCCGAGGCCGACAGCGGACGTGCGACTGTGATCCGCAGCCACAGTTATGCGCGCAACGAAGTGTTCATCTGGATCAACCGCACACCTTCGGGGATGCGGTTCTCTGCCCGGTTTCCCGCAGAGAACCGCCTCGGTGATCTCGTAGGCCCCACCCCGGTCGCCGACCCGGAGGTGCGCGCACCGACACCACCGGGCGACATCGACCCCGACGAGGGGCCCGTCCACGCCTATCTGCACGATTTCGCCGAGTGCGTCCGGTCGGTCGGTGACGCAAGCACCTTCAATCCCACAGTGTGACCCCGAGCGCAACCGAACGATTGCTCGGTGGGCTAGGGTGAAGCGCGGAACACACCCGATAGACTCGAGTGGTTGACGTCGTCTCGGTAACACGGTCTCGGTGACACATCGTCCACCGGTACGGCGGAGCCGCACGATCGACAGCGGGTGGTGAGACGAGGGGACGTCGCACACCGGCGGCAGTAACCCGTGAAGACAGCTCAGCACAGAGCCAGGCCCAGGAGATCAAGCAAGTGCCCAGTGAACAAGCGCCCAACTCCACGATCAGCAAGGTCCTCATCGCCAATCGAGGAGAGATCGCGGTCCGCGTCATCCGCGCCGCACGTGACGCCGGAATCCCCAGTGTCGCGGTCTATGCGGAGCCGGACGCCAATGCCAAGTTCGTGAAGCTCGCCGACGAGGCGTTCGCTCTCGGTGGCCAGACCTCTGCGGAGTCGTACCTGGTCTTCGACAAGATTCTCGACGCCGCCGCGAAGTCGGGCGCCAACGCCATCCACCCCGGGTATGGCTTCCTGTCCGAGAACGCCGACTTCGCGCAGGCCGTGCTCGACGCAGGCCTCATCTGGATCGGCCCGTCGCCGGAATCGATCCGCGACCTCGGCGACAAGGTGACCGCTCGCCACATCGCCCTCAAGGCCGACGCACCGATGGCTCCCGGCACCAAGGACCCGGTCAAGAACGCCGAGGAGGTCGTCGCGTTCGCCAAAGAGTACGGCGTACCGGTCGCCATCAAGGCGGCGTTCGGCGGCGGCGGCCGCGGCATGAAGGTCGCGTACACCATCGAGGAGATCCCCGAGCTGTTCGAGTCGGCCACGCGTGAGGCCATCTCCGCGTTCGGTCGCGGCGAATGTTTCGTCGAGCGCTACCTCGACAAGGCACGTCACGTCGAAGCGCAGGTCATCGCCGACCAGCACGGCAACGTGATTGTCGCCGGTACCCGCGACTGCTCGCTGCAGCGTCGTTTCCAGAAGCTCGTCGAGGAGGCACCCGCACCGTTCCTCACCGACGAACAGCGCGACCGTATCCACTCCTCCGCGAAGGCCATCTGTCGCGAAGCGGGCTACTACGGCGCGGGCACCGTCGAGTTCCTCGTGGGCAACGACGGTCTCGTCTCGTTCCTCGAGGTCAACACCCGCCTCCAGGTCGAGCACCCCGTCACCGAGGAGACCTCGGGCATCGACCTCGTCCGCCAGCAGTTCCGCATCGCCAACGGCGACAAGCTGGAGTTCTCCGAAGACCCGGCACCGCGGGGGCACTCGATCGAGTTCCGCATCAACGGTGAGGATCCCGGACGCAACTTCCTACCGGCTCCCGGACCGATCACCGTCTACAAAGAGCCCTCGGGTCCCGGCGTGCGCGTCGACTCGGGCGTCGAGCAGGGCGACGTCATCGGCGGGCAGTTCGATTCGATGCTGGCCAAGCTCATCGTGACCGGAGAGAACCGCGAGCAGGCACTCGAGCGTGCCCGGCGTGCACTCGACGAGTTCGAGGTCGAAGGCCTCGCCACCGTTCTTCCCTTCGATCGCCACATCGTCTCCAATCCGGCGTTCATCGGCCACACCGACGAGAACGGTGTCGAGACGTTCGACGTCTACACCAAGTGGATCGAGACCGACTGGGACAACCCGATCGAGCCCTACACCGGCGCCCAGCCCATCGACGAGGATGATGCGGCACCGCGCCAGAATGTCGTCGTCGAGGTCGGTGGCCGTCGGGTCGAGGTCTCGCTGCCCGGCGATCTCGCGATCGGCGCAGCACCGTCCGCGGGCGGTGTCGTCCGTAAGAAGCCCAAGCCGCGCACGCGCAACAAGAGTGCGGGTGCTGCCGCGTCCGGCGACTCGGTTGCCGCACCGATGCAGGGCACCGTCGTCAAGATCGCCGTCGAGGAGGGCCAGGAGGTCTCCGCCGGCGATCTCGTCGTGGTGCTCGAAGCGATGAAGATGGAGAACCCGGTGACCGCGCACAAGGATGGTGTCGTGACCGGCCTCGCCATCGAGGCAGGCGCCGCGGTGACACAGGGAACCGTGCTTCTCGAGATCAAGTAACACTGCCGACAACACGATGCGTCGGGCCCGACCACACGGTCGGGCCCGACGCGTCGTAGAGGAGCCCCGTTGGAACCTGTCGAGATCAATGCCGGCGCATGGTATCTCCGCGGACTACGCGCGGACGACCGGATATCGGATGCCCCCGCGCTCCGCGAACTAGGCATCCCCGAACCCGAAGACTATGTCCGACAATCGGATTCGGCGTGGACGGACGAGAAGTCGTTCACCTGGGCCATCTGTGAGCCGACAACCGGCGAGCTCGTGGCGCTGATCGGGGTCACGACCACAGACGGCACCGCCCGACTGTGGGACAGCGCACGCAGCGGCTTCGACGACGCCGTCGTCACCGCACGTGGGCCGGTGTGCCGCTTCGCCGTCGGAGCGCTCGGACTGCCGATGCCCACACTCCTCGGCGGGAGCTCCGCACCGGAGTAGGTTGGCTGTGGGAGGATCTTCGCCCGTCGGGGGCGGACACGTTGTGGTCGGGCATTCGACGACGATGGAGGCGCACGATGGCAGATTTCCAGAAGGTCACAGTCCTCGGAGCCGGTGTACTCGGCTCCCAGATCGCATTCCAGACCGCGTACAAGGGTTTTGATGTCACGTCCTACGACATCAACCAGAAGGCACTCGATGCCGCGGCGAAACGGTACGACGACCTCGTCGAGACGTACAAGAACGAGGTGCCAGGTGCCGCGGACGGTGCCGCCGACGAGGCACGCAAGCGCATCACGCTGACCGACGATCTCGCCAAGGCGGCCGACGCCGACCTCATCATCGAAGCGGTTCCCGAAGTCCTCGAACTCAAACAGGACACCTACCGCAAACTCAACGAACTCGCCCCGAAGGAGACCATCTTCGCGACCAACTCCTCGTCGTTGCTCCCCAGCGACCTCGAATCTTCCACGGGGCGCCCGGATCGCTTTCTGGCGCTGCACTTCGCCAACCGGGTCTGGCAATTCAACACCGCGGAGATCATGGGCACCAAGGACACCGATCCCGCGGTCTACGACAAGGTGGTGCAGTTCGCCTCCGACATCGGCATGGTGCCCATCCAGATCCACAAGGAGAAGGCCGGGTACGTCCTCAACTCGCTGTTGATCCCGTTCCTCAATGCGGCACTCGAACTGGCAGCAGGCGGTTACGCCGAGCCCGAGGACGTGGACAAGACGTGGCGCATCGCGACCGGCGCCCCGCTCGGCCCCTTCCAGATCTACGACGTCGTCGGATTGATGACCCCGTACAACATCCTCATGAACGGCGACCAGGGCAATCGCCATCTCGGCGCGTGGCTCAAGCAGAACTACATCGACAAGGGCAAGCTCGGGATGGCCAGCGGCGAGGGGTTCTACACCTACCCCAAGTCCGATCAGTCGGCCTGACGCCGGGTCACGGCTCGTCGCGATCGAGTCCCGAAGCCAGGTCGCCACATTCGACCATCTCGACGATGTCGGCGTGCGCGCGCAGATATGCCGCCGCGCCGACATCTCCGTGCAGCGACACCATCACGTCGCGCAGATGCTCGGCGCCGAGATACACCGGATGCGCCGGAGCGCCTCGATACACCGCACGCACCAGGGCGTCTCGTCGACGCCCCGCCCGCGCCAACACACGCCGCACGACAGCGGCCGACACGTCCGGCATGTCAACAACATGTAAAACCACACCGGCCAGATCGGCCCGCTCGAGCGCCTCGCCGAGGACTCTCCGCACGCTTGCCGACAGTCCCGACTCCCAGTCGGCGACGATGATCGACGTCGCGCCATCGGGTGCTTCCACCACTGCGGCACCCATCGCCACGAGCACCTCGTCGCACCCTCCGGCACGCAGCGCCGAGACCGAGGCCGCCACCCACTCCCCTTGCGCGGCAAGTATTTTCGGCATTCCGTAGCGACTGCCCGCACCCGCGGCGAGCACCGCTCCGACGACCCTCCCCGGTGTCGAACAGCGGCTACGTCCGGCGTCAGCCGACTCCGTGTTGTCCACGGGTGCCGATGGTAGCGCCGCGTCGAATCCGCCCGTGTTAACCCCGCTGAAACATGACCGCGCCGCTGCGCGGGATCGCCTTCGGGGGTCCACTATCTATCTGCTGGCTCGCATGTCCATCTGCGGTCGGCCCATATCTGTGCGCGGAACACCATCTCGTTGGAGGCGAACATGACAACCGAGGCGACCCCGGCGTCCCCGCCGGCGAAGAAGCGAAAGCGCGTCCATCCCGTCGACCAGGTTCCGCCACCCGGCAAACTCGTCGCCCTCGGGGCACAGCACGTCGTCGCGTTCTACGCCGGTGCGGTGCTGGTCCCCTTGCTGATCGCGCGCGCCATCGGACTCGACTCGGACGCGCTGACGATGCTCATCACCGCTGACCTCTTCACCTGCGGCATCGCCTCGTTGCTGCAGTCCGTCGGCATCTGGAAGATCGGTGTACGCCTGCCGTTGCTGCAGGGCATCACCTTCGCCACGCTCGCGCCTGTCATCCAGATCGCCAACCAGAACGGCGGCGGACGCGTCGGCCTGCAGACGGTCTACGGTGCGGTGATCGCAGCCGGCATCGCGACCTTCCTCATCGCGCCGTTCTTCGCCAAACTCATCCGCTTCCTGCCGCCGGTGGTGACAGGCACGCTGATCACCATCATCGGCGTCTGCCTCATCCCGGTCGGCGCGGGCGACGCGGTCACGAACCCGCACGAGCACCTCCACGACAACGCGAACTGGAAATGGGTGTGCTACGCGCTCGGCACCATCCTGCTGATCGTGCTGATGCAGCGATTCTTCCGCGGCTTCATGGCAACGATCGCGGTGCTGATGGGCCTCGTGGTCGCCACCTTCATCGCCTGGCTGTGCGGCGACGCATCATTCGGCATCGTCGGCGAAGCCGGCTGGTTCGGCTTCACCCCGCCGTTCGCCTTCGGCGCTCCGATGTGGGACCTCGTCGCGATCGTGTCGATGATCGTCGTGCTGCTGGTCGTCGCTGTGGAATCGACCGGATCGATCTTCGCGACCGGCGAGATCGTCGGCAAACGCATCAAGAAGGAGGACGTCGCGGCCGCGGTACGTGCCGACGGCGTGGCCACCATCTTCGGCGGAATCTTCAACTCGTTCCCCTACACCGCGTTCTCCGAGAACGTCGGCCTGGTGCGGCTGACCGGGGTCAAGAGCCGCTGGGTGGTCGCCTGTGCAGGCGTCATCATGATCATCCTGGGCTGCCTGCCCAAGCTGGCGAAGGTGGTCGAGTCCATTCCCGCGCCCATCCTCGGCGGTGCGGCGCTGATCATGTTCGCGACCGTGGCCATCGTCGGTATCCAGACGCTCACGTCGGTCGACTTCACCGACCACCGCAACCTGATCATCGCGGCCACCTCGCTGGCCGTCGCCCTCTATGTGCAGTTCTCGCAGTCGGCGACCCCCACCACCGTCATCGAGAAGGGTGGCGCGCACGTCGACGTCCCCGCACTGCCCGGCGTCGATCAGGCGATGCCCAACATGATCCTGCAGATACCGTTCTCGACGGGCATCACGATGGGTGCGATCACGGCAATCCTGTTGAACCTCTTGTTCTTCCACGTCGGACGTCGCGGCCCGGCCGTCGCGGGACGCGGCGCCATCACCCTTGATGCCGTCAACAAGATGACCTACGTCGAATTCAGTCAGACCTTCGGCGGCCTGGTGCAGAACGTCGACTGGGTGGTCGAGCGCGCCTACGAGCAGCGGCCCTTCGAGGACGTGCACGATCTGCGCAGCGCCTTCCAGGAGGCCATGCTGACCGGCAGTGACGAGGAACAGTTGCAGCTCATCCGCGCATTCCCCGACCTCGGCGCGGAAGACGAGACCGGCGAGCTGACAGCCGTCGACCACAAGGGCCTGTCCCACCTCGAGGAGACCGAGCACGAGAACGTCGTCGACCTCGCCAAGGCGTACAAGGACCACTTCGGCTTCCCGTTGGTCATCGACGCCCAGGAGGCCGAACGCTACGACCGCGTGCTGCGCAACGGTTGGGCCCGCATGGACAACTCCGAAACGTCGGAGAAGTCCTTCGCGCTCATCGAGATCGCGAAGATCGCCAACCACCGGTTCGACGATCTCGTGGCCGACGCCAACCCGCTGACCTCGGCTCGCTTCAGCCGCCAGCCAGAGCTCTCGTAGGCTGACCGCGTGCGACGAGTGGATTGGCGTGGTCTGCCCAGTTTCAACGAACTGTCGGAGCGGCAGGCGATCAGCACGCTCTACGAGTGCTGCAGTTCATCGATCTGGGCGCTGCGCGTCGCCAAGGCGCGTCCGTTTGTCGACGACGAGGCGCTGTTGGAATACGCCGACCTGATCCTCGCCGAACTGACCGAGTCCGATCTCGACGAGGCGCTGGCAGGGCACCCGCGCATCGGGGACCGCCCCGACAACGCCTCGTCGAGTAGAGAACAGTCGGGGGTTGCGGGCGCCGACCCCGCCGTGCTCGCCGAACTCAAAGCGCTCAACAGGGAGTACGAGGAGAAGTTCGGACACGTCTACCTGGTGTTCGCCAATGGACGGCCTGCCGAAGAACTGCTCGCAATCCTCAGGGAGCGCATGCGCAACGACGCCCCGACCGAGCGTCGGGTCCTGCGCATGGAGCTGGCGAAGATCAATCGCAGTCGGCTGCAACGGATGCTGACACCCGCCGTCGAGTTCGTCGACGACTGATCGCGTCATCACGCAACCCGAAGATCCCAAACGCGGCTGGAATCGGTAGACGCGGTTGGTGCACCAACCGCGTCCGCCGACTCGAGCCGCGTTCACGGCAAAGAAGTCACCGCCAACCCACTAGGCTGAATCCATGACCGGACTGTCCACACACGTCCTCGACGCCGTCAGCGGTGCTCCCGCAGTCGGGATGTCGGTGATCCTGCGCGACGTCGACGGCGAACAACTCGCCTCGGGCACCACCAACAGCGACGGCCGCATCCCGCAGGTCAACACCGACCCACTCGCGCCGGGCACCTACCATCTGGTCTTCGCGACCGCAGACTGGTTCGGCGCGAACGGGATCGTCGGCTTCTTCCCGCAGATCGACATCTGTTTCACCATCGACGATCCGAATCGGCACTATCACGTACCGGTGCTGTTGAGTCCGTACTCGTACTCCACCTACCGCGGTAGCTGAGTACTCACCGCTCGTCGTCGCGCCGGTAGACCACAAGCGACAGTTCGTCACAACCGCGTACCTGCAGCGTCGTGAAGTGGCAGCCCACGACGCCTTCTCCCGGCACGCGCAGTCGCCACCGCCCCGACCTCTTGTCGTGCGGCTCATAGCGGTTCCAGATGTAGCGAAATGCCTTGCTGGACCGCCACAACCGGTCGATCAACGCTCGATGTTCCGCCGACGCAGGTCGCGTCGCGAGATTCAGATGAGCCAAGCCGACCACCTCGTAGGCCTTGGCCGTCCAGTCCACATACACCGATCTGCTGACCGGGTCGTCGAAGATGTACTCCAGCAACGAGACCGGTTGAAGCGGCCACTCGGACGAGTCCCGGTCGGGGAACAGGACGGCCGCGGTCGCCTTGTCGACGGCGGTGAGCATCAACTCGTCGGTGAGAAGGTGCAGCATCACGGTGTCGAAGAGTCGGGTGCCGATGGCCAGCAGATCCGCCTCGGCATCGGCGAGCGCCTCGCTCGTCGCCATCGGCTCACCCGACGGTTCCGCGGTGAGTGCCAACAGATACCTGCGGTCGAGGTCGCTCAGACGCAGAGCGTCGGCGATGGAACCGACGACCGCGCGGGAGGGGTGTGCCACCTTGCCCTGCTCGAACTTGGTGTAGTAGTCCATGCTCACGCCTGCGGCCCAGGCGATCTCCTCGCGTCGCAGCCCCGCAACCCGGCGGTCGGTGGTGGCGTTGTAGACAGGCCAGGAGGGATCGGGCGCCAACTGTGCACGTCGATTCCGAAGGAACCCGGACGTCGCGGTGGCGCGGTAGTCGGCCGTGACAGAGCGCGACGACGCGCCCTTCGCGTCGTCGCTCCCCCGGCCTCCGCTCATGCCAGTTGCGCGTCGATCGCGCCGGTGAAGTCCGACAGGTCGTCCGGCGTCCGCGACGTGATCAGCGTGAACCCGTTGGTGTCGTCACTCACGACCGCCTCGTCCACCCAGTTGCCGCCTGCGTTGTTCACATCGGTCCGCAACGACGAATACGACGTCAGGGTCTTGCCGACCAGCAATCCGGTCTCGACGATCAGCCACGGTCCGTGACAGATCGCGGCGACCGGCTTACCCGCATCGGCAAAACCGCGCACCACGCTCTGCGCCGTCGCATCGGTGCGCAGGGTGTCGGCGTTGAGTGTGCCCCCGGGCACCACGAGGACGTCGTAGTCGGCGGGATCGACGTCGGCGATCGCGGCATCGGCGGCAACGGTTGGGCCCGGGTCCTTGTCGCCTACCAAGGTCTGTACGTCGTCGCCGTCGACGGTCGCGACAGTGACGGCGACACCTTCGTCACGCAGATGATCACGCGGGACAAGGAGTTCGTCGCGTTCGACGCCGTACGACGTCGCGATGATCAGTGCCTTCTTGTCGGTGAGAGCCATGGGATCGATCCTTTCAGGAGTTGCCGTCAACCGGTGTGTACGGGGAGATGTCGTAGGCGGTCTGGACCAGTTCGGGACGCTTGCCGTCGTTGAGGGTGCGGTCCCACTGCGACTGTGTCTGCGCCTTGATGTCGTCGACCGTGTGCGCGGGCAGCACATGTCGGTAATCGGTGTCGGTACCGGTCAGCACATCGATCGTCACGGTGATGACCTCTTCGGGGTCGAACTGCTCGTGCGGGAATGCGAGCTTGCTGTAGTCGTAGAGCCGCGTCGACGGGTCGTCGACCCACGATTTCCACTCTTCGAACATCGTGTCGTTGAATCCGGTGAGGAACGGCCCGGGATTGATGGTGGCAACCGTCACGCCGTACTCGGCGAGTTCCTGATCCAACGCATCGGCAAACGCTTCGACGGCATGCTTCGAGCCTGCGTACGCACCGGTGAACGGGTCGACGGTGAGTCCGGCGACCGATGACATGAACACGATCTTGCCGCCACCCTTGGCCACCATCTGCTTGGCGATCGGCTGCGTCAGCAGGATCGGGCCGAAGACGTTCACCTCGAACTGCCTGCGGAGATTCTCGGCGGGAATGTCGACCGACGAACCGCCCTCGGAGATGCCCGCGTTGTTCAACAGCACGTCGACGTCCCACTGCGCAGCCTTCCGGCGATCGCCCTCATCGGTGACGTCGAGCTTCTCCACCCGCAGTTCGACGCCGCGCTTCTTCGCCTCCGCACGCAGCACGTTCACCTGCGCGATGATCTCGACACCGGCGATCACATCGTGTCCCTGCTCCGCCATGCGTAGCGCGACCTCTTTGCCGAAGCCGCTTCCGGCACCGGTGATCAGATACGTCGTACTCATCACTTCTCTCCTTCATCGTCGATGACCGGCAGGACCGGTCGTCATGTCACACGCCGCTGGATTGCGGCTCACAGTGCAGCCGACGCCTCACGGGCGACCGTCGTGTCCTGTTCACGGGAGCCGCCGCTGACACCGACAGCTCCCACCACCATGCCGTCGACAATCAGCGGGATGCCGCCCGCGAAAACCAGGACGCGGCCGTGACCGCTCAACGCCATGCCCCAGAACTGTTCTCCTGGAAGCGAATCGGCGGCGAGATCTCCTGTTGGCGACCGGAAGAACACCGCGGTGTGCGCCTTGTCGATCGAGTGCTCGATACTTCCGAGCTGGGCGTCGTCCATCCGAACGTGAGCGACCAGGTTCCCGCCGTTGTCGACAACGGCGATGTTGCTCGGCGAGCCGATCCGCTCGGCCGCGGCGATCCCCGCGTCGATCATGCGTCGTGCGTCGGAGAGTCCGACCGTTGTCATACTTCGCACTGCTGCCTCCTCAACTGATTGATCGGAGTGCGCCGCTGTCACTGTTCGAGCGCGTATCACCCACGCTAGGCAGACCCTTGACGCCGTGCCTGGTTCTGTCGGAACCAGGCACGGCGTCGGCGACGGGGAATCGCCTCGACGTCGCCCTGCGCTATGCTGCACCCGCAGCTGGTTCGCCCGCCGGGAGTCGCGATGGAGCCCCTCCGTCCCGCGCGCGGCGTCGAATCCGTTCGTCGCGCAGCTGCGCGACCTCGGGTGAGAGGGAATCCGGTGAGAATCCGGAGCTGTCCCGCAGCGGTATGTCGGAACGACCGCCGTCACACGCACTGGGCGCATGCCCGGGAAGCGACGGCCAGTAGGAACATCGCCGATGGCGAGAGTGCCGACAAGCCCGAAGACCTGCCTCCTGTACCGGTCGCGCCGCGACCGGTGGCTCACCGCCTCGTGGACCGGGCGCAGGTCGATCAGCGTTTTGTGATGCCCACGCATCACTCGGGGCTCGTCGACTCTCCCTGCATGGCGGTGAACCGTCCGTATCGAATGCAGGAGTTCACGAACTCATGTCCATCAGCACTCCCGGCACCTCACCCGCCGGCCACACCTCGGGGCCCGTGGCCGCCCCGTTCACCACCACCATTCCCGGTACACCCCGTATCGGCCCCCGACGCGAGCTCAAGCGGGCGATCGAGGGCTACTGGGCCGGGCGCGTCAGCGCCACCGATCTGGAGCAGACGGCCGCCGACCTGCGACGGGATACCTCAGCACAGTTGGTCGCCGCCGGTTTCGACTCGATCCCGATCAACACCTTCTCCTACTACGACCAGATCCTCGACACCGCTGTGCTCGTGGGTGCCCTACCCGCCCGGTACGACGGCATCGCCGATCCGCTCGACCGCTACTTCGCCGCGGCTCGGGGCACCGGCGAGATCGCACCGCTGGAGATGACGAAGTGGTTCGACACCAATTACCACTACCTCGTCCCCGAGATCGGACCCGACACGACGTTCACGTGCCACCCCGACAAGGTGCTCGCCGAAGTCTCCGAGGCGCACGCGCAAGGGGTCGACGCCCGTCCCGTCGTCATCGGACCGATCACCTTCCTCGCCCTGTCGAAGCCCGTCGACGGCGCTGCGGCACCACTGTCGCGGATCGACGACGTTGTCGCCGTGTATGTCGAGCTGCTCGACAGGCTCGCGGAGGCCGGTGTGGGCTGGGTCCAGATCGACGAGCCCGTGCTCGTCACCGATTACGCCGACGACCTGACCGCCCTCGCCGGCTCTGTGTACTCGACGCTCGCCGACGCCACGAGCCGTCCGGCGATCTTCGTCAACACCTACTTCGGCGATCCCGGCGAATCCCTTGCGGCACTGGCACGTACACCGGTCGAGGCCATCGGTGTCGACCTCGTCGAGGGTTCTGTCGACACCGTCGTCTCGGTACCCGAACTCGCCGACAAACTACTCGTCGCCGGTGTGGTCAACGGACGCAATATCTGGCGGACAGATCTCGACAAGGCGCTCGCCACACTGGGAACACTACTGGGATCGGCACGGTCGCTTGCAGTTTCGACGTCCTGCTCCACCCTGCACGTCCCCTACACCCTCGACGCCGAGGACGGACTCGACGACAATCTGCGCGGCTGGCTGGCGTTCGCGGCGCAGAAGTACGACGAGGTCGGGGTGCTCTCGCGCGCGCTGCGCAATGGCCGCGAGTCGGAGACGGCCGCTTTCGACGCCTCGTCGGCCGCCCTGGCGACACGCGAGTCGGATCCGCGCGTCCACGTCGCCGCCGTACGCGAACGGTTGGCAGCCATCACCGACGACGACGTGACGCGCGGCAACGCGAATGATCGGATCGCCGCACAGAATGCGCGCCTGGGCCTCCCGACGCTGCCGACGACCACGATCGGCTCCTATCCGCAGACCTCGGCGATCCGTCTCGCGCGGGCAGCACTGCGGTCCGGTGAGATCGACACCGCCGAGTACGAGCGGCGGATGCGCGCCGAGATCGACGACGTCATCGCATTGCAGGAGAAGATCGGGCTCGACGTCCTCGTGCACGGCGAACCCGAGCGCAACGACATGGTGCAGTACTTCGCCGAGCAGCTCGACGGCTTCTTCGCCACCGCGAACGGCTGGGTGCAGTCCTACGGCACCCGCTGCGTTCGCCCGCCGATCCTGTACGGCGACGTGGTGCGCACACACCCGATGACCGTCGACTGGATCACCTACGCGCAGTCGCTGACGAACAAGCCGGTCAAGGGGATGCTGACGGGACCGGTGACCATTCTGGCGTGGTCGTTCGTCCGCGACGACCAGCCGTTGTCGGTGTCCGCCGACCAGATCGCACTCGCCATCCGCGACGAAACCGTCGATCTGGAGGATGCCGGGATTCACATCATCCAGGTCGACGAGCCCGCACTGCGCGAACTGCTGCCACTGCGCGACGCCGACAAGAGGACATACCTCGACTGGGCCGTGCGGGCGTTCCGATTGGCCACCTCGGGCGTGTCCGACACGTCGCAGATCCACACGCACCTCTGCTACTCGGAGTTCGGCGAGGTCATCGGTGCGATCGCAGACCTCGACGCGGACGTCACATCCATCGAAGCCGCCCGCTCGGCGATGGAAGTGCTCGACGACCTCAACGAAGTCGGCTTCTCGAACGGGGTCGGCCCGGGTGTCTACGACATCCATTCACCGCGCGTCCCGGGTACGGCGGAGATCGAGAAGTCGCTCCGCGCAGCACTCACTGCCGTTGGGCCGCAACGTCTCTGGGTGAACCCCGACTGCGGGCTCAAGACGCGAGCAACACCCGAGGTCATCGCGTCGCTGACCAACCTGGTCACCGCCGCCGCGACGGTGCGCGGCGACGTCGAGAACTGACGACAGCGACACCGACGCTCAGCTCGAACACCGCACGGAGAAGCCCTTCGCCGCCTGGTCACACGACCTCGGCAGCGGAGGGTTTCTCCCTGCCATCGGCAGACACTGTCCGGCGGGCACGGAACGACTGGGGCGACGCCAAGCCGCCCGCCAGTCTCTCACCCCCGTGACACCTCGGACGGACTCCGGCCGTAGCGCTCGCGGAACGCGGCTGCGAATCGCCCGGAGTGGGTGAATCCCCACCGCAACGCCACCTCGGTCACCGATTCCGCGCCACCGCAGGATAATTCATCATGGACCCCGCGTAATCTGATCTCATTCAGGGTTTCTCGTGGCGACTTTCCGACGTATTGCTTGAAACCCTCCTGGAGACGTCGGACACTCACCCCGGCGATCTCTGCCATGTCCGCTGCCGTCCACGGTCGGGCAGGGTCAGCATGCAGCGCATCGAGCACCCTCGTCACGATGCGTGGTCGAGCCGCCATCCGATCGGACGGGGTCGTCGGCAGCGCCGCGACGAGAAGTGCGTCCGTGAGCGACGCCGCGAGCTGTTCGGCGATCAGTGGATTCGCCAGCAGCGGATCGTCGACCTGTTGACCCGCGAGCGATCGCACCAACCGTAGCCAACTCGCCATCTCCGGCGTCCTCACGTCGAGCTGATCCGAGATGGTCACGTCGGCCTCACCCGCGACACGCGTCGCTTCACGGTGGAGGAAATCCCTCTCGATCCTGATGCCGAGGATCGTGCAAGCGCTCGACCAGCGGGTGATGTCCACCGGCGTGTCGGGAGGGTTGACCGTGGCCAGGCCGCGTGTCGACACCACGGGACGGCCGTGCACGGTGGTCTCGAGCACGCCCGCGAGTGGAACATTGATGCCGTACGCACCGGGGTGATCGGTGCTGATCGCCACTTCCGCGCCCCACCCGATCCGCGCGATCCGGACCGGCCCGAGCGCGGTCACCTCGACGTCGGCAGCCGTTGCCGCGCTGTGGGCCTCACGCGGTGTCAAGTGATGCGGGAAGTACGCCTCGGACACGGCCTCACATGCCGCATCCCAATCCGGTTCGTCTGGCACGTGAATTCGGTCCACCCGACTCATCGTCCTCACCTCCTGAGATCGACCGGGCCGTGGGTTGCGTTGACCCGCAGTCGCGCCCGCACTGAATCCGTCGCGCTATTCGGATGGACACCGCGCACATCGGATCGCCAACGCTTGTCGATCGACTTATGTTCTACATCACATTCGACCCCGAGTGAAAGGCCGGTCAACATGGAAAAGAAGGCACTACAGAACGTCTTCGGGCAATTCGCGAGCGGCGTCACCGTCATCACCTGCACCAACACCGACGGCGAACCACACGGCGCCACCGTCACGGCGTTCACCGCGGTCTCGCTCGAGCCGCGGCTGTGCCAGGTCACCTTGACGCGAAAGTCCAAGGCCTGCAGCTACTTGACCGATGCGCCTTTCGCAGTGAACATCCTCGCCGCAGATCAACTCGACACCGCCATGCACTTCGCGGGTCGAACGAGTGACCCGGGTCCGACATGGGCGAACGGCCGCACCGCGCCGATTCTCCAAGGCTGTGCCGCCGTGCTCAGCTGCCGGCCGTGGCGCCAGTACGACGGCGGCGACCACCTCATCTTCATCGGCGAGATCGTCGACGCCGTCACCACCGGGAAACCACCGCTCCTGTACTACCGCAGCACTTTTCACGACCTCGGCGAGCCGAGCGTCAATTCGCTGTGGACACTCTGCGCCGACGACCCGCACTCCGGTTGGTTCGATTCGACCACCACATTCACGCCGTTTCATCTGAACGCCGACGACGAGCCGACGCCCTCGGCCGTCGTACCCGCCTGATTCATCACGGATTTCGTCACACCCATCAGAAAGAGGTATCAATCGTGACCACCATCGAGCGCCCCACGGGAAACCCTGCTGAGACCGGAGCGCCCACGCGTAACCCAGCCGCAGACGCTGTCGCCAACAAGCAGAAGAACTTCGCTACCCGCCCCATGACCGGTGACGAGTACATCGACTCCCTGCGCGACGGCCGCGAGATCTGGCTCCACGGCGAGCGCGTCGAGGACGTCACCACCCACCCCGCGTTTCGCAATCCCATTCGGATGACGGCACGCCTGTACGACTCGATGCACGATCCCGCCGTCCGTGACAAGGTGACCGTGCCCACCGACACCGGCAACGGCGGAGTCACGATGCCCTTCTTCAAGGCATCGACCAGCAGTGACGATCTGATCCGCGAGCGTGACGCCATCGCCGAATGGGCCCGCATGACCTACGGCTGGATGGGCCGCTCCCCCGACTACAAGGCGAGCTTCCTCGGCACCTTGCACGCCAACAAGGATCTCTACGCCCCATTCGAGGCCAATGCCGAACGGTGGTACCGCGAGTCGCAGGAAAAGGTCCTCTACTGGAACCACGCGATCATCAACCCGCCTGTCGATCGTCAACTGCCGCCCGACGAGGTCGGTGACGTGTTCATGAAGGTGGAAAAGGAGACCGACGCCGGTCTCGTCGTGTCGGGCGCGAAGGTGGTGGCCACGGGATCGGCGATCACCAACTACAACTTCATCGCCCACTACGGCCTGCCGATCAAGAAGAAGGAGTTCGCGCTCATCTGCACGGTGCCGATGGACGCCCCCGGGATCAAGCTGATCTGCCGCAGCTCCTACACCCAACAGGCCGCAGTCATGGGTTCGCCCTTCGACTATCCGCTGTCGAGCCGAATGGACGAGAACGACACGATTTTCGTGTTCGACAAAGTATTGGTCCCCTGGGAGAACGTCTTCATGTACGGCGACGTCGACCGCATCAATGCGTTCTTCCCGCAGTCCGGATTCCTGCCACGCTTCACGTTCCAGGGGTGCACACGCCTCGCAGTGAAGCTCGACTTCATCGCCGGTCTGCTCATGAAAGCACTCGACTGCACGGGGTCCGGCGGCTTCCGCGGTGTGCAGACCAGAGTCGGTGAGGTCATCGGCTGGCGAAACCTGTTCTGGACCATCACCGACGCGATGGCACACAACCCCGAGCCCTGGATCGGCGACACCGTGATCCCCCGTCTCGAGTACGGCCTCATCTACCGCATGTTCATGATGCAGGGCTACCCGCGTATCAAGGAGATCATCGAGCAGGACGTGGCGTCGGGCCTGATCTATCTGCCGTCGAGTGCCGCTGATTTCAAGAGCCCGACTGTGCGGCCATATCTCGACAAGTACGTGCGGGGTTCCAACGGCATCACAGCGGTTGATCGCGTCAAGGTGATGAAGGCGCTGTGGGATTCGATCGGGTCGGAATTCGGCGGACGTCACGAACTCTACGAGCGCAACTATTCCGGCAACCATGAGAATGTGAAGGCCGAGTTGCTGTTCGCCGCCCAGAACCGTGGCGGCGTCGACCAGATGAAGGGGTTGGCCGAAGCATGTCTGGCCGAATACGACCTCGACGGCTGGACGGTGCCGGATCTCATCGGCAACGAGGATGTGAGCTTCTTCGGGAACTGAGTTCTCCGGGCACGCACTCCGAGGAGGGTCGACGCCCACGGAATTCTGAACGCTCCGTGGGCGCGACCCGTATCGTCTGGGTCATGGTCATCGACGAGCTGGTCCGCGAGATCCTCGATCTCGCGACCGGCCGCTCTCGAGTGGTCGTCGGCTTCACCGGCCCACCGGGAGCGGGTAAGACCACCGTTGCCCGACGAGCCACGCGCGAACTCGCGGACCGGGTGGGCGCTGCTCACGCGGGTTACCTGCCGATGGACGGCTTCCACCTCGCGACACCGATGCTGCACCTGCTGGGACGTACCGAGCGTCGCGGCGCTCCGGACACCTTCGACGTCGACGGCTTCATCGCGACGCTTCGTCGAGCAGCCACGCCTGGAACCGAGGTGTACACACCCGATTTCGACCACACTCTCGGCGAACCGATCGCAGCGTCGTCGCTCATTGCGGATACTGCGAGAATTGTTGTGGTCGAGGGCAACTACCTCGGATTCAACGGTTCGTGGGCGCCTGTTCGCGGTCTCCTCGACCGACTCTGGTTCGTGGACCTTCCCGATGCGATCAGACATGAACGACTCCTCGCCCGGCATGTGGCGACGGGACGGAGCGTCGACGATGCACTCGCATGGATCAGAACGGTGGACGACCCGAACGCTGCCCTGATCCGAACGACCCGTGACCGCTGCGACGGCACCCTCGACGCGACCGTCATCGGCTGACCTGCCGCTGCGATCCGTATGACAGCTCGCCCGCACAACCGGGCTCAGCGTCATACTGATCTACGCTCGGCCGACTCCTCGTCCGATCGACAAGCTGTTGCCCTCACCCGATCTCGATGAGCAGATCCCCCGGCGCGACCTGCTGCACCTGCGAGACCGCGACGCGGGCCACCTTGCCGCCTACCGGCGCGGTGATGGTGGCTTCCATCTTCATCGCCTCGATCGTGCCGATCGCCGCGCCGGCCGCGATCTCGTCGCCGACATCCACCGACAGCGAGACGACGCCCGCGAAGGGTGCACCCACGTGATTCGGGTTGGCCCGGTCGGCCCGCTCAGCGGCAGCGACCTTCGAGTCGACGGAGCGATCACGCACCGCGACGGGACGCAACTGCCCGTTGAGCACGCACATCACGGTGCGCATCCCCTTCTCGTCGGCATCGCTGATCGCCTCGAGTCCGATGAGCAGCTCCACCCCCGGTTCGAGTTCGACGCGGTGCTCGTCGCCATAGCGCAGCCCGTAGAAGAACTGATTCGCCGACAACTGCGAGGTATCGCCGTAGGTCTCCTGATGCTCTTCGAATTCGCGTGTCGGACCGGGGAACAACAGCCTGTTGAGGGTTTCCTGACGGCCGCGACCCGCGACGTCGAGGGCCGCGGAGTCGGCGCTCGACAACTCTTCGACCGGTCGCGGTGCCGTGCGTCCGGCGAGCGCTCGTGTTCGCAGCGGTTCGGGCCATCCACCGGCAGGTTCGCCCAATTCGCCACGGAGGAAACCGATCACCGAGTCGGGGATGTCGTAGGAGCCGGGGTTGGCCGCGAAGTCTGCAGGTGCGATCCCCTGGCCGACCAATGCGAGTGCCAGGTCGCCGACGACCTTGGACGACGGTGTCACCTTGATGAGTCGTCCGAGCATCGCGTCCGCGGCGGCATACGCTTCCTCGACGGCCTCGAACCGGTTGCCGAGCCCGAGCGCGATCGCCTGCTGACGCAGATTCGACAGCTGCCCGCCCGGGATCTCATGCGAGTACACCCGGCCGGTCGGTGCGGGAACACCGGATTCGAAGGGGGCGTACACCTTTCGCACGGCCTCCCAGTACGGTTCCAGATCGCAGACCGCGCCGAGGTCGAGACCGGTGTCGCGCTCGGTGTGTCCGAAAGCGGCGACGATCGCCGACAGCGGCGGCTGGCTCGTGGTACCTGCCAGCGGCGCCGACGCCCCGTCGACGGCGTCGGCCCCGGCGTTGACCGCCGCAAGGTAGGTCGCCAACTGCCCGCCAGGGGTGTCGTGGGTGTGCACGTGGATCGGCAGGTCGAACTCGCGCCGCAACGCCGACACCAGCAACTCCGCCGCCGGTGCGCGCAGCAGCCCTGCCATGTCCTTGATGGCCAACACATGTGCGCCCGCATCGACGATCTGCTCCGCCAGTCGCAGGTAGTAGTCGAGGGTGTACAGCTTCTCGTCGGGGTTCGCGAGATCGCCGGTGTAGCTCATCGCCACCTCCGCGACGGCCCGATCGGTCTCCAGCACGGCGTCTATCGCAGGACGCATAGCGTCAATGTTGTTGAGCGCGTCGAAAATTCGGAAGATGTCGATGCCGACCTCGGTGGCCTCCGCGACGAACGCCGTCGTGACCTTCTGCGGATAGGGCGTGTAGCCAACGGTGTTGGCTCCGCGCAGCAGCATCTGCAGGCAGATGTTGGGCATCGCCTCACGCAGCTGCGCCAACCGATCCCACGGATCTTCCTTGAGGAACCTCAGTGCGACGTCGTAGGTGGCGCCACCCCAGCACTCGACCGACAACAGCTCCGGCGTCATGGCCGCCACATACGGTGCGACCGCGAGCATTCCGCTGGTCCGCACCCGCGTCGCCAACAACGATTGGTGGGCGTCTCGGAACGTGGTGTCCGTGACCCCTACGGCGGGCTGCTGACGCAGATCGCGAGCAAAACCGGTGGGACCCAGAGCCAACAGACGTTGGCGCGACCCATCCGGCGGGGCAAGCAGGCGGGAGCGGTCGACGGCGGGAAGCTTGTCGCGCGGATACACCGTGCTCGGACGCTCTCCATGCGGCTTGTTCACCGTGACGTCGGCGAGATACGACAGGATTCGCGTACCCCGGTCGGCTGATCCACGTGAGGTCAACAGCCACGGACGATCCTCGATGAACGACGTCGTCACGTGTCCCGCGGCGAAGTCCGGATCGTCGAGGACTGCTTGCAGGAAAGGAATATTGGTTGCCACGCCACGGATGCGGAACTCCGCCAATGCCCGGCGGGCCCGTCGTACCGCGGTGTCGAAATCACGCCCCCGACAACTCAGCTTGACCAGCATGGAATCGAAATTTCCGCTGATCTCGCCGCCCAGCACGGCGCTCCCGTCGAGACGGATACCCGCACCGCCGGGTGTGCGGTACGCCGTGATCCGGCCGACGTCGGGTCGGAAACCGTCTGCGGGATCCTCTGTGGTGATGCGACACTGCAGGGCAGCGCCCCGGATCGAGATCGACTCCTGATCGAGGCCCAGCTCATGCAGTGACTGTCCCGAGGCGACCCGCATCTGTGCACCGACGAGATCGATATCGGTGATCTCCTCGGTCACCGTGTGCTCCACCTGGATGCGCGGGTTCATCTCGATGAAGACGTGATTACCCTGCTCATCGACCAGGAACTCGACGGTTCCCGCACAGGAATATCCGATCTGCCGGGCAAAGGCCACTGCGTCTGCGCAGATACGTTCGCGCAGTTGCGGATCCAGATTGGGCGCCGGTGCCAACTCGACGACCTTCTGATGGCGTCGTTGCACACTGCAGTCACGCTCGAACAGATGGATGACGTTGCCCTGGGTGTCGGCGAGGATCTGCACCTCGATGTGTCGCGGATTGATCACCGCCTGTTCGAGGAAGACCGTAGGATCACCGAAAGCCGTGTCGGCCTCCCGCGATGCCGCTGAGATCGCTTCGGCCAGGTCCTCACGCCTGGCCACGCGACGCATGCCGCGGCCGCCACCACCGGCGACCGCCTTGACGAACAGCGGGAACGTCATGTCCGCACTGGCGGCGACCAACTCGTCGACATCGGCCGAGGGCTCTGACGACGCCAACACCGGCAGCCCCGCGGCCTTCGCCGCCGCAACGGCCTCGGCTTTGTTACCCGTCAACTCCAGAACATGAGCAGACGGCCCGACGAATGTGATGCCGTGTTCGGCACACGCCGCGGCCAACTCGGCGTTCTCCGACAGGAACCCGTAACCCGGATAGACAGCATCGGCGCCCGAATGCAGCGCGGCCCCGATGATCTCGTCGACCGATAGGTACGCCCGTACCGGATGCCCCGGTACCCCGATCTGATACGACTCGTCTGCCTTCAAACGGTGCAGTGAATTGCGGTCCTCATAGGGGAAGACCGCGACGGTGTCCGCACCGAGTTCGTATGCAGCGCGGAATGCTCGGATCGCGATCTCACCGCGATTGGCAACCAGGACCTTCTCAAACATCTCGGGACACAACTTCCATTCGTCGCGGTCACACCGTCATGAGCGGGCAATGGGCTACGGCAGCACTATCGCCGTGTCCAACGTATCGCAAAGTGAGGTCACCTCACCTTTGGCTCACGGAGTGAGAGTCCTCTGCGAAGGTCCGGTATAGCCACTCAGCGGCCGGATCAACGCGTTCGACGCCGCTTGCTCCATGATGTGCGCAGTCCACCCCGTGATGCGGCTCATCACGAATATCGGGGTGAACGACCCGATGTCGAATCCCATCAGGTGGTAAGCGGGCCCGGTCGGAAAGTCGAGGTTGGGCCGGATTCCGGTTCGGTCGGCCATGAGATGCTCGAGTTCGCCATAGATCCGCACCCACCGGTCTTCCCCGAGATGCTCGGACACCTCCACGAGCGCGTCGCGCATCGTCGGGACCCGCGAATCCCCGTTCTTGTACACGCGGTGACCGAACCCCATCACCTTGTCCTTGTTCGCGAGCTTTCGCTCAAGCCAGCCTCGTGCACGCTCGGGGCGATCGATCTCGATCATGTCGTACATGACGGCCTCATTGGCGCCGCCGTGCAGTGACCCCTTCAGTGCGCCGATCGCCGCGGTGACCGCGCTGTAGATATCCGACCGGGTCGAGGTCACCACACGGGCCGCGAAGGTGGACGCATTGAAACTGTGCTCGGCGTAGAGCACCATCGACTTCTCGAACGCCCGGACAATGACCGGGTCGGGAACCTCGCCGAAGCACATCGTCAGAAAGTTCTCGGCGTAGCCGAGCCCATGATGTGGTCCGATCGGGTCGAGGCCACGTCGTCGACGCATGTCCGCGGCGACGATCGTCGGCAGTACGGCGAACATCCGGAGCGATTTGTCGAGGTTTGCAGCCGGATTGGCGTCGTCCTCGTCCGGGTCCTCGGTGCCGAGATAGCTGATCGCCGTCCGCACGACGTCCATCGGGTGGCAGTTCTCCGGGATTCGGGCGAGAACGGCCTGGGTCGAACGGTCGAGCCGACGGCTCGCCCGCTCTCGCTGGGTGAACGCCGACAACTCGTTGTCGGTTGGCAGCTCACCGTGCCACAAGAGGTAGGCGACCTGTTCAACACTGCAGTGCGCAGCCAACTCCTGTACCGCGTATCCGCGGTAGGTCAACGAGTTGGTCTCCGGGACCACCTTGGATATCGCGGTGGTGTCGACGACGACGCCCGCGAGTCCCTTGTGAATGGTCGGCTGGTCAACCGATGGTGCGCTCATGAGATTGTCTCCGTAGTCGTCTCGCCGGGCAGTCGGAAGGTGAAGAGTTCGGAATCGAAGTCGTTGTAGTCGGCGTAGCGGAGCAGCTCGTACAGGCGGCTGCGATGCTGCATGCCGTCGAGAAGACCGAGTTGCGTTCCCGCCGTCGCCAATTCGCGCAATCCCGCTTCCACCGCGCCCATCGCGATTCGCAACGTGGTGACGGGATAGATGACGGCGTTGTATCCGACGTCGGAAAGCTGTCGGGCGGTGAGGAGTTCGGACTTGCCGAACTCGGTCATGTTGGCCAACAACGGAACGTCCACCGCGGCGCGAAACGCCTCGAACTCCGACAGATCACGCAGCGCCTCGGTGAAGATGAGATCGGCACCCGCGTCGGCGTAGGCCCTGGCGCGGTCGATCGCGGCGTCGAGCCCCTCGATCGCCCGTGCGTCGGTGCGCGCACAGATCACGAAGTTCTCGTCACGGCGCGCAGACACGGCCGCGGCGAGGCGCTTGAGCATATCCGCCGTGGGCACGACGTCCTTGCCGTCGAGGTGGCCGCACCGCTTCGGGTTGACCTGATCCTCGAGGTGGCATCCGGACAACCCCGCGTCCTCGAGCGCTGCGACCGTCCGCGCCGCACTCATCGGTTCACCGAAGCCGGTGTCGGCGTCGATGAGAGTGGGCAGATCCGTCGCACGTGCGATCTGCCCGCCCCGGTCAGCCACCTCGCTGAGGGTGGTCAGTCCGATATCGGGCAGTCCGAGATCTGCCGACAGCACGGCGCCCGAGACGTAGACACCCTCGAACCCCACGTCCGCGATGAGCTTGGCCGCCAACGGTGAGAACGCGCCCGGCCACCGCTGCAGTTCGCCCGAGGCGAGACCGGTTCGCAGTGCGCGACGTTTGTCCGATGCCGACACCGCCGAGGAGAACAATCCTGCTGTCGCGTCGGTCGCGGACATCAGAAGATCCCCGACCCGATGGTGGGCGCCTTGTCGAGGACCACGGGCTGCACTCTGGGAACCAGGGCGTCGAGGCCATCCGTGCCGAGCTCGGCGAGCCCATGGGCCGCGGTCAGGAAGCGTTGCTGTTCGGCAACATCGACGACGCCGTCGGCCATGGTTACGAACTTCGCTTCGTATTGCGCACGCGCGAAGGGACGCGCGCCGAGTGGATGGGCGTCGGCGACGGCGAGTTCGTCGGTGATCACCTCACCGCTGCGCAGGGTGATGACCGCCTTGGCGCCGAACGCCTTCTCGGCGGGGTCGGTCGAGTGGTAGCGCCGCGTCCACTCCGGGTCTTCGACGGTGGAGATCTTGCGCCACAGTTCGATGGTGTCGGGACGGTTGGCCCGCTCGGGCGCATACGAGGACTCGTGGTGCCAGGTGCCGTCCTGCAGCGCCACGGCGAAGATGTACATGACCGAGTGGTCGAGCGTTTCCCGGCTCGCGGAGGGATCGAACTTCTGCGGGTCGTTCGAGCCTGTACCGATCACCACGTGGGTGTGGTGACTGGTGTGCAGCACGATCGATTCGATGTCGTCGAGATTCGCGATCCGCTCGCGCATTCGGCGCGCGAGGTCGATCGGTGCCTGACTCTGGTATTCGGCCGAGTGCTCCTTGGTGTAGCTGTCGAGGATCGCGCGCTTGGCCTCGCCGGGGCCGGGTAGCGGGATCTCGTAGACCTTGTCGGCTCCACCGAGCATCCACGCGATCACACCGTCCTCACCTTCCCAGATCGGCGCGGGCGACCCCTCCCCGCGCATCGCCCGGTCGACGGCCTCGATGGCGATCTTCCCCGCGTGGGCGGGCGCGTACGCCTTCCAACTCGAGATCAGTCCCTTTCGGGACTGTCGGGTGGCGGTGGTGAGGTGCAGCGCCTGACCGACCGCCTGGTAGATGGTCTCGGCGTCGAGGTGCAGCATGGTGCCCAGTCCCGCGGCGACGGAGGGCCCGAGATGGGCGACGTGGTCGATCTTGTGCTCGTGCAGAGACATTCCGCGCACGAGGTCGATCTGGATCTCGTACGCCGTGGCCAGTCCGCGGATCAGGTCCGCGCCGGTTGCACCCACGTGCTGGGCGACAGCGACCAGCGGTGGGATGTTGTCGCCGGGATGGGAGTACTCCGCGGCCAGGAAGGTGTCGTGGAAGTCGAGTTCACGCACGGCGACACCGTTGGCCCACGCGGCCCACTCGGGTGAGTACGAACCACCCACCCCGAAGACCCCTGCACCGTTGTTCTCCACTGCCGGCGGGTGCGCAAGTGCCTGCGCGCGTGCCGTGGTGACGGGCCGTCGTATCACCGACGCCGCGCTGACCGCAGCGTTGTCGATGATGCGGTTGATCACCATGTCTCTCGTGTCAGCCGGTACCGCGACGGGGTCGACGGCGACCTCGGCGATCTTCTGAGCGAGGTGCTCGGACTGCGGAAACTCCTCCGCACTGCGGTGGGTGCGCACGCTGTGAATGATCATGTTCGCACCGTACGCAGGTGGTCCACATTCTCGAAAGTGCTGGACAGTGCGTAGTTTTGCGGACGTCCGATCCGGTTTTTGCGAAGGTTGCGGATGCTCGGGGCGCTACACTACCGAGATGGCTGCCTCCGTCTCGGGACGTCTTCTGGTGGGCGCCCGTCTGCGACGCCTCCGCGACGAGCACGGGTTGTCGCAGGCCGCACTCGCTCGCCGAATCGACAAATCCACCAGCTACGTCAACCAACTGGAGAACGATCAACGCCCCATCACCGTCTCGGTGCTGCTGGCGCTCACCCGCGAGTTCGACCTAAGCGCCGACTACTTCGCCGCCGACACCGACGCACGTCTTGTCGCCGACCTCGCCGAAGCGCTGGCCACGGGACCCGATGGCGTCGGTGCCACTCGCGCACAGATCACCGAACTGGTGTCCCGGATGCCCGACGTCGGGCGCACGATCGCGGCCCTCCATCGACGTCTCGTCGCGGCCGAGTCCGAACTCGACACGTACCGCGGCCAGGCGTCGAACGTCGGCTCGACGACTCCGATGCCGTTCGAGGAGGTCCGCGACTTCTTCTACGACCGCAAGAACTACATCGATGTCCTCGACCGGGCCGCCGAGGCCATGTTCGAGCGGCATTCCCTTCGTATCGGCGGACTCGACCTGCAGTTGGCGACGTTGCTCTCGCGGGAGTACGGCATCTCCGTCTCGATCGGTCACGACAACGATCCCGGTGAAGCCGCGCGGCGCCCCAAACGCGTCTACGACGCAGACCAACGCGTCGTGAGGCTCGCCGGCCGTCTCACCTCCGGCCAACGTGCCTTTCAACTCGCCACCCAACTGGCACTCATCACACAGGCCGACGTCGTCGACGCGGTGATCGCAGAGGCGACAGAACTCAGTGAGGAGTCGCGTTCGGTGGCCCGGATCGGACTGGCGAACTATTTCGCAGGTGCGTTGGTGCTTCCGTACGAGCGGTTTCGCGCTGCAGCCGAGGAGGCCCGCTACGACATCGAACTGCTGTGTGTGGGCTTCGACGTCGGGTTCGAGACCGTGTGCCATCGGTTGTCGACGCTGCAGCGCCCTGGCCATCGGGGTGTTCCGTTCATCTTCGTCCGGACAGATCGCGCAGGCAACATCTCGAAACGCCAGTCCGCCACAGCTTTCCATTTCTCGCGCGCAGGAGGTAGCTGCCCGTTGTGGGTGGTGCACGACGCCTTCGACTCGCCAGGCCGGATTGTCACGCAGGTCTCACAGATGCCCGACGGCCGGTCATACTTCTGGCTCGCACGTAGCACCGACGAGGGACTCGGCTATCTCACCCAGCACAAATCCTTCGCGATCGGGCTCGGCTGCGACCTCGGCCACGCCGACCGCCTGATCTACTCCACCGGCGTCGACCTCGCCGACGACCGTCGAATCGTACCGATCGGCGCCGGATGCAAGGTGTGCCCGAGACCGGCCTGCCCGCAGCGGGCCTTTCCCCAGGTCGGCAGCCCCATCGAGGTCGACGTCACGGTGAGCGATTCGATCCCGTACCGCGCTGCCCCGGCGCCACGGTAGGTGTAGCGCCGCCGGGCCGGGCGCCACGGACGCGTTGCGGCATATCGGGTCTGCGGTACCGTCGGAAACGAAATGATATCGGTTGCCAAGAAGCGGAGTCGTGGTCTCACGTCGAGGTCACTCGTACAGGGGTACGCGTGGCCCGCGGTCGCTGCTGTCGCAGTTCTGGCCGTCACCATCGCGATGGTGGTCGGCCTCACGATGCACTCCTCGGCATCGGCCGACTCCGCGCCGACAACCGCCTCGGCACGACCGGTGGCCGCGCCGGCGATTCCCCGACCCACGTGCCCGGACAAGTCCGCGGGCAAGGCGATCGTTGTCGGGCTCGCGTCGCAGCACATGGTCCTGTGCCAGGACGGACGTCAGATCTC
Source organism: Gordonia aichiensis NBRC 108223 (assembly GCF_000332975.1). Classification (GTDB taxonomy): domain Bacteria; phylum Actinomycetota; class Actinomycetes; order Mycobacteriales; family Mycobacteriaceae; genus Gordonia; species Gordonia aichiensis. The sequence continues at coordinate 106,840 of NZ_BANR01000006.1, forward strand.
CGACGTCGCCGTCACCACCGGCAGCGTCGACCGTGGCGCAGGCACCCCGCTGGGCTCCTGGCGGATCGAGAGTCACGACGTCGATCGCACACTGAGCGGCCCCGGGTACACCGTGTTCGTGCACTATTGGTTACACCTGTTCGGCGACATCGGTTTTCACGATTCGCCCTGGCAGAAGTTCCCCTATGGCGACACCACGAAGTACCGGACGCAAGGGTCAGAAGGCTGTATCCACGTGCCCGGCGACCAGATCAAGCGACTCTACGACTGGGCAGGCGACGGAACGCCGGTCACCATCACCGCCTGACCCCGCCCGACGCTCCCGCGCCGGTCTCGCGTAACGCATCTCACTCTGTCAGCGATGTCTGTATTGCGAGGTTCGATCACGCCAACCAGGGAGAATCCCATGCCGAAGATCGCACAGCACACATCCCTCCGACTCCGCCGATCACTCGGGGTGGCCATGGGCGTCGCCGCACTGTCGGCACCGCTGGCCGCGGGTGTAGCACCGGCGAACGCCGCGCCTACACAACCCAGCGGGCAGTGTTCGTTCACCTACCCCAACCCGAACTTGTTCGCGCTACCGACGTCGGCCACCGCGTCGGTCACCCAAACCGGCCGCGACACGATCCGGGTACGCGTGGTCTCCCGGCCGTACTCCATCGCCGGATATCAGCAGAAGGTCAGTGTGACCTGGGCAAATCTCCGGACGGGTAGGTCAGGAAGCACCTTCTCCGCGCCGACTCGGGTCGGCGGTCTCGAATCGACGGTGACGGTGCCCCGTATCCGGACCGGCTCCGGAAGGATCACCCTCGTGGTGGGGGCGACCAACACCAGTTCCATCAATCCGAACGCCACAACCAACGGAGACTGCGGCACCGAGGTCGTCGTCCGCTGACCACTGTCGGGCCGCCGCGGGCCTGACGCCGAGATGCCGTGCGGACCCGATCGTCGTAGCGTGTCGCTGTGCCCTCAGCAACACTCATCGAGAACGCGTCTGTAGTGACGGTCGATCCGCAACGGCGGGAACTGTCGCGCGCGTCGGTACTCGTCGAGGGCACCACGATCAGCGCGATCTTCGGCAAGGGCGAGCCGGCTGAGGTGCCGCCCGACGCGACCAGGGTCGACGGCTCGGGGTGCGTGCTCACGCCGGGTCTGGTCAACACCCACCACCACCTTTATCAGTGGATCACTCGCGGACTCGCCGCCGACCACACCCTCTTCGAATGGTTGACGACGCTGTACCCGGTCTGGGCGGGAATCGACGAGAGCGCAGTGCATGCCGCAGCGCTCGGCGGTCTGTCGACACTGGCACTGTCGGGGTGCACGACGACAACCGACCACCACTACGTGTTTCCCCGGGAGGGCGGCGACCTACTCGGTGCCGAGATCGCGGCGGCCCAGGCAGTTGGCCTACGCTTTGATCCCACACGCGGCTCGATGGATCTGTCCGAGAAGGACGGTGGCCTGCCGCCGGACAGTGTGGTGCAGAGCATCGACGAGATCCTCGCCGCTAGTGCGGAAGCCGTTGCGCGCTGGCATGATCCGTCCCCGGGATCGATGCTGCGTATCGCACTCGCGCCTTGCTCGCCGTTCTCGGTCACGACCGAGTTGTTGCGCGAATCTGCGGTCCTCGCACGGAAGCTCGGGGTCCGGTTGCACACTCACCTCGCCGAGTCCGTCGACGAGAACACCTATTGCGACGAGCATTTCGGTTGTACTCCACTGCAGTACATGGACTCGGTCGGCTGGACCGGTGACGACGTGTGGTTTGCCCACGGCATCGAGTTCGCCGACGACGAGATCGCGCGACTAGCCGCGACCGCGACCGGCGTCGCCCACTGCCCCACCTCGAATGCCCGATTGGGCAACCACATCTGCCGTACCCGGGACCTCGTCGACGCCGGGGTGCCTGTGGGACTCGGTGTCGACGGTGCGGCGTCGAACGAATCCGCCAGGCTTCTCGAAGAGGCACACCAGGCGGTGCTCATGGCCAGGGCCAAGGGAGGCCCGACTGCGTTGACCACGAGAACCGCGATCGAACTGGCGACCATCGGCGGCGCACGAGTGTTGGGCCGCGACAACGAGATAGGCTCGATCGAGGTGGGCAAGCTCGCCGACCTCGTTCTCTGGGACCTGAACACCCTCGCCCATGTCGACATCGACGACCCCGTCGCAGCACTCGTACTCGGCGCGATCCCGCCCATCAGGGCGTCCTGGGTGAACGGGAGGCAGATCGTGTCCGATTCGGAGATGCTCACTCTCGATACCCGCGCTGTGGCCATCGACTGCGCGCGTGAACACAGCCGGCTGCTCGACAAGGCGCGCGGGGTGAAGGCATGATCGTTGTGGTCGAGCCGGGATGGCTGCGCTGATGGATCTCCACACGATCTCCACGTACCGCTATGCACACAGCCGCGCCGACCTCCGCCTTGCCGACGGTGAACGTATTGTCGCCGGCGGCACGTGGTTCTTCTCCGAACCGCAGGTGAGCTCGACCGGCATCGTCGACATCAGCAGGATCGGCTGGCAAGCATTCGAGGATCTTCCCGACGGTGGTCTCCGGATCGCAGCGACCGCGACGGTGGCCGAGCTCGCCGAAATGCCCGCACAACGGGGCTGGCGGGCTCATCCGCTGCTGTTCCAGTGTGCCACAGCACTTCTCGCTTCCTTCAAGGTCTGGAACGTGGCGACGGTCGGCGGTAACATCTGCCGCTCGTTCGCCGCGGCGTCGATGGTGTCCCTGGCGTCGGGTCTCGACGGCAGCGCACTTGTCTGGCGTCCGGACGGCACCGACTACACCGTCGCCGTCGCCGACCTCGTGACGGGCAACGGCACCAACACCCTCGCAGAAGGAGAAGTCCTGCGCGCCATCGACATCCCCGGATATGCGCTGCGTGCGCGAACAGGATTCCGCAAGATCGCTCTCGCGGAACTGGGGCGCTCCGGCGCGGTGGTGACCGGCCGACACGATGAAGACGGCACTGCGGTATTCGGGATCACCGCTGCAACCCTGTGGCCGACGGTCTTGCGCTACAAGGGATTGCCCGACGCGGAGCAACTGCGTGCCGACATCTGGTCTGCGGACGGCTACTACACCGACCCGCTCGGCGCCGCGGATTGGCGGCGTGGCGTCTCGGCTGTTCTGGCCGAGCAGATCCGTACGGAGCTCTCCCGTCCGGGCGAAGGCGGCGACGCACGATGAGGTTCGAGATCAACGGTGCGCAGGTCGACGCCGAGCCCGCTGCAGGCCAGTGTCTGCGAACGTTCCTGCGCGATCAAGCTTATTTCGAGGTCAAGAAGGGATGCGATGCGGGCGACTGCGGTGCGTGCTCGGTGCTCATCGACGACACCCCGGTCCACTCCTGCATCTTTCCCGCCCAACGCATCGAAGGTCGATCGGTCACCACAGTGTCGGGGCTTGGCACACCCGACGACCTGCACCCCATGCAGCAGGCCTTCGTCGACAACTTCGGCTTCCAGTGCGGGTTCTGCACCGCGGGCATGATCGTCACCGCGTCGACGCTGGACCCGCACACCGTCGCCGACACAGCCGAACTGCAGCGGAAGATGAAGGGAAACCTGTGCCGCTGCACCGGTTATCGCGCGATCCGCCAGGCGATCCGGCAGGGTGTCTCCCCCGCCGACGACCTCCCCGACGCGACGGACGAGCGTGGTGTCGAGAGCACCGCCGCCGTCGGATCGTCGCTCACGCCGCCTGCGGGCCGCCGCGTGGTCACCGGTACCGAGCCGTACACCTTCGACGTCTCGGTGCCGGGGACCCGCTATCTCCGGGTACTCAGCTCGCCGCACCCCCATGCACGCATCGTCGCCATCGACACGTCCGCGGCCGAGGCGCTGCCCGGGGTGGCGCTCGTCCTCACCCACGAGAACGTCAGCACGCGAAGGTTTTCCACGGCGCGACACGAGTCACGCGCCGATGACCCGGACGACACACGTGTTCTGGACTCCGTGGTGCGTTTCGTCGGCCAGCGTGTGGCGGCCGTGATCGCCGACACAGCCGGAATCGCCGAAGAGGCATGCCGGTTGATCGATGTCGAGTATGAGCTTCTGCCAGGGGTCTTCGACCCCGAGGAGGCTCGACGCCCCGGGGCCCCGCTCGTCCACCCCGACCGCACTTACGAGGACAGGGTCTTCGAGGCCGAGCGCAATGTCATCTCCTCGTTCCACGAGGGTTTCGGAGGCGACGTCGATGCGGCGCTTGCCGCCTCGGCCGTCACCGCTGGCGGTACCTGGCAGACAGCTCGGATCTCCCACGCGCAGCTGGAAACCCACGGCTCGATCGGGTGGCTCGACGACGACGGACGCCTCGTGATCCGCACGAGCACACAGGTCCCCTTCCTCGTCCGCGACGAACTGGCGCTGCTTCTCGACCTACCCGCCGAGCGTGTCCGCGTGTTCAGCGCGCGCGTCGGCGGCGGCTTCGGCGGTAAGCAGGAACTGCTCACCGAAGACCTTGTGGCGATCGGTGTGCTCCGGACCGGCGCGCCGGTGGCCTACGAGATGAGCCGCACCGACGAGATGACCCGAACCACGTACCGTCATCCGTTCCGGGTCGCGGTCGATCTCGGCGCTGACACCGACGGCAGGCTCCGTGCGATGAAGGTCGACGTCCTCTCCGACACCGGCGCCTACGGCAATCACTCGATGGGGGTGATGTTCCACTCCTGCGCCGAGTCGGTATCGGTGTACAACTGCCCGGTCAAGCGGATCGACGCGGAAGTGGTCTACACCAACAACCCGCCCTCCGGCGCGTTCCGGGGCTACGGTCTCGGCCAGGTGATCCTCGCTGTCGAGTCCGCCATGGACGAGTTGGCCATCGAACTCGACATCGACCCGTTCGACCTGCGCCGCATTAACGCGGTACGGGAGGGCGATCCACTGCTCATCGCGCACCCCGAGCCGGAAGACGACCTGATCTACGGCAGCTACGGGCTCGACCAGTGTCTCGACCTCGCGCAGACGGCCTTGCGTCGCGGCAACGATGCGGTTGTACCGGAGGGCGATTCGTGGCGGGTCGGTGAGGGAATGGCCATCGCGGCGATCGCGACCATGGCGCCGAGGGGGCATTTCTCCACCGTGTCAGTCGGTGTCGACGTCGACGGCAGATACCACGTCGGTGTGGGCACAGCCGAGTTCGGCAACGGTACGACGACGGTCCTCACCCAGATCGTCACCGAGGCGGTGGGAACCGATCCGTCACGAATCGTGTTGCGGCACGGCGACACCGACGCAGCGCTTTACGACACCGGGGCCTTCGCCTCCGCGGGAATCACGGTGGCGGGCAAGGCGACCTACGGCGCAGCACTCGCCCTGCGCACGTTGTTGCTCGACGCCGCGTCGTCGATCACCGCGACATCTCCCGACGCCATCCGGCTAGTGCCCGATGGCGCACTCGTCGGCGAGAGACTCGTCGGTTTCGGCGAACTCATCGACGCGGTCGACCCGGTTCATCGAGTGGCCGACCGGGTTGTGGCCACGGGCTCCGAGAGCGGCGCACTGCGTTCGATCGCGTTCAATGTGCACGCATTTCGTGTCGCCGTCGACACCTCGACCGGCACGGTGCGCATTCTGCAGTCCGTCCAGTCCGCAGACGCCGGCACGGTGATGAATCCGCAACAGTGCCGCGGACAGGTGGAGGGCGGTGTGGCCCAGGCGATCGGTTCGTCGCTCTACGAGGAGATCATGCTCGACGGAAAAGGTGTACCGCTCACCCCGGTGTTCCGCACCTACCGGGTGCCGCAGATGGCCGACGTCCCCGAGACCGAGGTCTACTTCGCCGACACGTCGGACGAGCTCGGCCCCTACGGAGCGAAGTCGATGAGTGAGTCGCCCTACAACCCGGTGGCGCCCGCCCTGGCCAACGCGGTCCGGCGGGCAATTGGCCGACGCCCCTACGAACTGCCGATGTCACGCGATCGGGTCTGGCGCCTGCTCCAGTGATCATCGGTATCCCACACGCGGCCCCAGTGCGTGGACGCGGGTGGTGCACCAGCCGCGTATGCCAACTCGAGCCGCGTTGAGGGAGGCGACCGACGCTTGGTTTCGGTAGCCCGAACTTTTTGATTCGCCTGTGTTGAACTCGACGCCGAGCTGTGCGAGATTGGTCAGGTGAGCACGGTCGGAGAACGCGAGCAAGCCGAGGCGTCGGCACCCCGCGAGCGCATCCGCCGTCCTCGCGCACTGCTGCGCAACGTCGCACTCCTCGGTCCCGCGTTCGTGGCCGCCATCGCGTATGTCGATCCGGGCAATGTTGCCGCCAACATCACCGCGGGCTCGCGATACGGGTTTCTCTTGGTATGGGTGCTCGTTCTCGCCAACGTCATCGCGATGCTGATCCAGTACCAGTCGGCGAAACTCGGGATCGTCACCGGCAAGGGGCTCCCGGCGATCCTCGGTGAGCGGATGGGACGCCGATCCCGGCTGGCCTTCTGGATGCAGGCCGAAGCCGTCGCGGTAGCCACAGACCTCGCCGAGGTACTCGGCGGCGCGATCGCGCTGAACCTCCTGTTCGGACTCCCGCTCGTCTTCGGCGGCGCGATCGTCGGGGTGGTGTCGCTGCTGATGTTGCTGCTCCAGAATCCGCGTCAGCAGCATGTCTTCGAACGGGTCATCCTCGGGATGCTCGCAATCATCGTGATCGGCTTCCTGGCCGGACTCGTCGTCGAACCGCCCCCTCCTGGAGAAGTTCTCGGTGGACTGGTGCCACGGTTACAGGGCCCCGAGACGGTCCTACTCGCAGCATCCATGCTCGGCGCCACCGTCATGCCGCACGCGATCTACGTCCACTCCTCGCTGGTCGTCGATAGGCACGGCATCAGTACCAGCACGTCGCGAACCCGACGACTGATCAGGGTCACCCGCTGGGATGTGGTCATCGCCCTCATCGTCGCGGGCGCCGTCAACATCGCGCTGCTACTCCTCGCCGCCACCAACCTTCGCGGCAAGGAGGGAACCGACACCATCGAAGGCGCCTACGACGCCGTGCGCGACTCGCTGGGCCCCTCGGTGGCAACCATTTTCGCCATCGGACTACTGGCCAGCGGCCTCGCCGCGACGTCGGTCGGATCGTCTGCGGGTTCGGCGATCATGGATGGACTGCTGCACATACGGATACCTCTCGTGCTCCGCAGGCTCGTCACACTCGTCCCGGCGTTGGTAGTCCTCGGAGTCGGGGTCGATCCGACGTGGGCGCTTGTGATCAGTCAGGTGGTGTTGAGCTTCGGGATCCCCTTCGCGATCATCCCGCTGGGGCGCCTCACCGCCGACCGTCGGATCATGGGTGACTACGCCGACGGATGGCCGCTCCGCATCGCCGCCACGATCTCGTCGATCCTCATCGTGGTGCTCAATCTGGCCTTGATCGTGCTGATCTTCACCGGGGCCTGACACCTCGGGGAACTGACCCGCGAGGTTGACAGCGCCGGGGCGAGGGGCTATTCCTGAGTGGGCCCTCAAGGGTGCCGATTCCGTCCGACCCAAGGGGGTGAGATCGAAATGCCATCTGGCAACAGTAGTTCCGACTATCCGTTATGTGTTTCGTTCTCCCCCGCATGTTGGGTCTCCTGAGCCGGCCGCGTTCACCCGTAGCCGCGATCGCCGAGGCGCCGACGCGTGGGCCTGCCGTAAAGGTGGCCACCATGACCATCAACCTCGTCGAAGTCCTGAGCCGCGTGGCAGTCGCACTCGCGTGCGGTGCGCTCATCGGCCTGGAGCGTCAATGGCGCTCGCGTACCGCGGGCTTACGCACCAACGCACTCGTCGCGTTGGGCGCGGCACTGTTCGTGGTGATGGGGGCATTCAGCTTCCACGGCCCCGACGCCGATCCAACTCGTGTTGCCGCCCAGATTGTGTCCGGGATCGGCTTTCTCGGCGCCGGCGTGATCATGAAGCAGGGCGTATCGGTCTCCGGACTCAACACGGCCGCCACCCTGTGGGCCTCGGCCGCGGTCGGCGCGCTTGCAGGCGGCGGCCTTCTCCTCGTCGCCACCGTGGGAACGGTCACCGTGATGCTCGCCAATACCCTCCTTCGCCCGGTGGGCCGATTCGTCGATCGCCACCCCGGCCACGCGGGCCGCGAATTACCCTCTGCCGAGTACGTTTTCGCCGTCACATGCCCTCAGTCGGCAGAGAAGAGCGTGCGCGCCATGGTCTTCGACGCCGTGCACCGGCCAGAGTTGACGGTGCGCTCGATCAGCGCGACCGACGGCCCGAACGACATCGTGACAATCACGGCACACGTGTTCACTCCCGAGCGCAACGATCGCGACGTCGAGGACGCCCTCGCTCTCGTCGCCTGCACAGAAGCCGTGACCTCTGTGCGCTGGTCGGCCACGGCCGCCTCCGCCGCCGACTGACACAGTTTCTTCCCGCGGTAGCGACGGGCGCGTCGGCCCGGGCGGCGACGGACCCTATCCGGACGAACAGGGCCTCCCCTCCCCTGAAGGTCTGATCATCTTTTCATCTGAGCAGGTGATCTTGTATCCGCGTGACGTCGACCACACAGTGGAACACGACACACCGTCACGTCATTAGGAGATCGCCACATGGCCATCGAGCTCAACCAGATCTGGGACTTCCCGATCAAGGACTTCCACCCGTTCCCCAACGCCAAGCTCGGCGTCGGCGCACACGACATGCTCGGCGTCGAGGCCAAAGACCTCGGCATGACACGCGTGCTACTCATGACGACCGGTCTGCGCGGGTCGGGCATCATCGAGGAACTCAAGGGAAAGATCGAGTACCAGGGTGTCGACGTCGTGCTCTACGACAAAGTGGAGTCGAACCCCAAGGACTACAACTGCATGGACGCGGCCGCGCTGTATCAGTCGGAGAAGTGCGACGGCATCATCTCCGTGGGCGGCGGCTCGAGCCACGACGCAGCCAAGGGCGCCCGCATGGTCATCGCCCACGACGGCCGCAACATCAACGAGTTCGAGGGCTTCTCGAAGGCCACCAACAAGGAGAATCCCAAGCACATCGCTGTATCCACCACCGCGGGAACGGGTTCGGAGACGTCGTGGGCCTACGTCATCACCGACACCTCGGACATGAACAAGCCGCACAAGTGGGTGGCCTTCGACGACACGTGCCTCGTCGACCTCGCCATGGACGATCCGCTGCTCTACTACAGCTGCCCCGAGCACTTCACCGCGTTCTGCGGCTTCGATGTGCTCGCGCACGCGTCCGAGCCATACGTGTCGCGGCTGGACTTCGCACCGTCATTGGGCAATGCCAAGTACGCGATCGAACTGATCCGCGACCATCTGCGCACCGCGGTGTACGAGCCGCGCAACCTCGAGGCCCGCACCGGCATGATGAACGCGCAATACATTGCGGCACAGGCATTCAACTCCGGCGGCCTCGGTCTCATCCACTCGTTGTCGCACGCCGTCAGCGCGTTCTACGACAGCCACCACGGTCTGAACAACGCCATCGCCCTACCGCGTGTGTGGGAGTACAACCTGCCCAGCCGCTACGAGCGCTACGCCGACATGGCCGCCCTGTTGGGCATCGACACCACCAACATGTCGACCGTCCAGGCCGCCGATGCCGCTGTCGAAGAAGCCATCCGACTGTCCAAGGATCTCGGCATCCCGGACAACTTCGGCCAGGTCACCGTCAACAGTTACGAGAAGAACCGGATGAACACAGGCAAGTACGAGGGCCGCGGAGAGACCATGGACACCTCGGACAAGCAGATCCGGGCGATCGCCGAGCACATGATGGATGACTGGTGCACCCCGGCGAATCCACGCGAATGCTCCGTCGAATCACTCATCCCGATGGTGAGCCACGCGATGACCGGCACGTACTGACGGGCGCTTGCTGACGGGCACGTACTGATGGGCGCCGTCAGGAGACCCTCGGGAGACTGAGCACCTCCCGAGCATGCGGATCGGTCCGGGTGAGGTCGCGACCTGACCCTTCACCTGGACCGATCCGCACCCCCGAGTTCACACCACACCCGCGAGCACTGATGTCACGAGGAGCCATGCCGGACGTGTCCGAACTGTCCAACGCCCCATTGTCGAGCACCTTACTGCCGGAAGCCGAATCATCGCCCTTCTCACACGGATTCGACACCGTGGAGGAGCTGATCGGGAGTCTCGACGCCCAGGGCTACCTCATCGATGACGACCTCGCGGTGGTCGTCCACCTCGCCACACTGCTCGACCGGCCACTTCTACTGGAGGGACCCGCGGGCGTCGGAAAGACCGAGTTGGCCAAATCTCTTGCTGCGGCGTCGGGTCGGGAGTTGATCCGCCTGCAGTGCTATGAGGGACTCGACGAGTCACGCGCACTCTACGAATGGGATTACGCCCGCCAACTCCTGCACGTGCAGATGCTGCGCGACCGGATCGGCACCGAGCTCGCCGCCCAGCCGACACTGTCCGCCGCATCCGCGGCGCTGACCCGCGCCGACGTCGGCGTCTACACCGAGGACTTCCTCGTCGCCAGGCCGCTGCTCGCCGCAATCACCGCGGCCTCACCGACGGTATTGCTCGTCGACGAGGTCGACCGCACCGACGAGGCGATGGAAGCGGTCATGCTCGAGGTGCTCGCCGAGCGTCAGGTGACCGTGCCGGAACTGGGCACCTTCACCGCGCGGTCGTCACCGTGGGTGATCCTCACCTCCAACGACACTCGCGAGCTCTCCCCCGCACTCAAGCGACGCTGCCTGCACTTCCAGGTCGATTACCCCGACGTCGAACGCGAACGACGCATCGTCGCGGTCCGCGCACCGGAGGTCGAGCCGGCGGTGATCGCCGACGTCGTCGACCTTGCGCGCCGCCTGCGAGAGTTACCGTTGCGCAAAAGTCCCTCCATCGCCGAGGTCATCGACGCCGCACGGGCGGCGGCGTATCTACGCACGACGACCGCCGCGCACGCTGCGGACCCGCCACACGATCAGGCGTCCACCGACCGCGCCCTGCTCTCGCTGCTGGTGAAGTTCGGCAGTGACCTCGATACCGCGCGAGCCGCGATGGGTGCCCCGGCGTCGTCCGCATCCGGCGTCGATACCCCGACCCCCATAGCAGCCGACGGCTCGAGTCCGCGAGGATCTGTGACCGCGACCGCGTTCGGATCAGGTCGTGCACGTAGTGCCGGTCGACGCTGAGAACATGGCGACCCCTTCTCGAGTGCGCAGTGCCACCGCGACCCGCGATCACGTACTGGACGCGATTGCGGTGGTGTTCGGACACGCGCTCCGCCGTCATCACGTCACCGTCTCCCCCGCCGAGGTCATCGAGATCAGACGGACGCTGACACTCGTGGGGGCCGACGACCTCGACCGGCTACGGGCGGCACTCCGCGCGGTCAGCGTGAAGTATGCGCACGAGGGCGACGGCTTCGACACCGCCTTCGACCTCGTGTTCGTCGGCGCACAGAAGGCAGATGACGCCGCCGACCTCCCACGTCCCCGCGGCGCGGCGGCAGAGCTACCCGAGGACGTCGCCTGGGACGACGACTTCGACGGAGCGGCACGGCGCATCGGCGCCGACGAGCACACCGACGAGATCGGCGACCTGATGGCCGACGATCCCGACGCGCGTGAACGCCACGGGGAGAGCGCACATCGCGAAGAGAACGATTTCTCGGTGTCGGCGGGGACAGAACAGTTGACCGTGGACGCCGAAAGCGACAGCGTCGCAGGCGGAATCACCTACACGGTCGAGATCGACGGAGCGGCAGCTGCCCAAGCCGGTGAACTGGTGGGGTCGACGGCGCGCGTGAGCGGAACGTCGATCACGATGGCCGACGCGGCTGCGATTCTCGCCGCTCTCGACTCCGCCGACGCACGCAGCGTCTACGGCGACGACGGCGCGAAGGACCTCAGCGACGAGCAACGTGCGGAACTCGAACATGCACTGTCCCAGTTCATCTCAGCACTCTCCGAACGCCTTGTCGGCGTAGCAGCAGACGCCGTACTCGATTCCGCGCCCCTACACGGGAGCGATCAGGCACAGATCGACCGAGCGTGTCACCGACTCATCCAACGTCTTCGGGGTGCGCCACGTACGGTGGCGCGCACAGCTGATCGTGGAGCGCTCGACATGCGTCGCACGATGCGTTCGGCGGTCCGCACCGACGGGGTCCCCCTCACGCTGTGGCGCAGGGTTCGCTCGCCGGGCCCGGTGCGACTGCTCATCCTCGTCGACGTCTCGTTGTCGGTGCGACCGGTCGCGGGTTTCATACTGCGACTCGCACAGACGCTCTACGCGTTCGGTGACCGATGCGAGGTCGTGGCTTTTGTGGACAGACCGGTGCTGGTCACGACCGCGCTGAGAACAGCCGCCGCCGACGGCGCACTCGCGGCCGTTTTGGCCACCGACGACCTCGACCTGTCTGCGACGAGTGATTACGGCCGCATGCTCGCCGAGTTGCTCGAGAGTCATAGCGGTCTCATCACCGCGCGCACGTCGGTCCTCGTCGTCGGCGACGCGCGCAGCAACGGCTTCGATCCCCGCGTCGACCTGTTCGCCGAATTGGCTCGGCGGGTCCACCGGATGGCATGGGTCACCCCGGAGCCGCGCCGATACTGGACCCAAACGGGCTGCGCTCTCGGTGATTACGCGCAGCACTGCACCGGCGCGGTAAGCGCCCGCGACGGAACAGAACTCATCGAGAAGGCCGACGAACTCGGAAGTGCGCTGGCCTGACAACCCTCAGGCAAGCAGCCCCTTTGCCACATGAGTCACCTGGATCTCGTTGCTACCCGCGTAAATCATCAGCGACTTGGCATCGCGCGCAAGCTGTTCCACGCGATATTCGGCCATATAGCCGTTTCCGCCGAACAACTGCACCGCCTCCATCGCGACCTCCGTCGCCGCCCGCGACGAGTAGAGCTTCATCGCCGACGCCTCGGCCAACGACAACGGCTTGCCCGCCTTCGCGCGTTCGAGCGCGTTGAACAGCATGTTCTGCACGTTGATCCGCGCGATCTCCATCTCGGCGAGCTTGAGCTGGATGAGCTGGAAGCGACCGATTTCCTGGCCCCAGAGTGTCCTCGACTTGGCGTACTCGATCGACAGCCGCTGAGCCTCGTTGATGATGCCCATCGACAGCGCCGCGATCCCGATACGTTCGGCGGTGAACCCCGCCTTCACACCGTCGTCGCCCCGGCTGCTCGACCCGGTGTCCTCGGTCTCACCGAGCAGCCGGTCACGCCCGAGACGCACGTTGTCGAAGAAGAGCTCACCGGTCGGGCTGCTCATGATGCCCATCTTCTTGAACGGCTTGCCCTGCGTGAGTCCCTCCATGCCCTTGTCGAGCACGAAGGTCAGCACCTTGCGGTCGCGCATCGGTGTGCCGTCACCCTCGTCGAGTTTCGCGAACACGACGATGGTGTCGGCATACGGGCCGTTGGTGATGAACGTCTTCTGCCCGTTGAGCACGTAGCCGTCGCCGTCACGGCGGACCGTCGTCTTCATGCCGCCGAGTGCGTCCGAGCCCGAGTCCGGCTCGGTGATTGCCCAGGCACCGACCTTCTCCAGTGTCACCAGCTCCGGCAGCCACCGCTTCTTCTGCGCGAGCGTGCCTTTCGAGCGGATCGTCGACACCGTGAGTCCGACGCTGACCCCCATCGAGACCACCATGCCGAGACTCGCTGCGGCCAGTTCCATGTTGAGGATGAGCGCCATCGAGTTCATCATTCCGCCGCCCCCGGACCCCTTGGGCTTGGACTCACCCGCGGCCTCGGCGTCGAGTTCCTTCTCGAGCCCCTCGCGCGCCATCGCGTCGACGCCGAAGGAGGTCATCAGCTTCCGCAAGATGTCGTACGGCGGCAACTGCCCGCTCTCGAGTTCGTCGGAGTGCGGCCGGATCTCCTTGTCGACGAACGACCGCACCGCGTCGCGGACCATAAGGTCTTCTTCGGACCACTCGAACATTGCCACCTACCCATCAGCGAGAACTAGAACACGTTTCAGTACAGCTTGGCACGCCGCGTTCTCCCCGGTCCACACATACCCGGATTCTGCCCAACCGGTACCCGCGTGAACTGCACTCACGCAATCGACGGCTACCGGCTAGTGACACGAGTGCCGACCGCTGACCCGCCGCGTGAATGGACACCATTCGCCGTCGTGCGCTACGCAGAGACCATGACCGAGTCAATCCACGCCGCTTTCGGCCCCTTCTTCGAGGTCGAGATCCACGACGCGGACGATCATGTCGAGGAGGGCTGGTTGACGATGACGGCCGCCCTGCTTGACGACACGGTGCTCACCGACCGGGTCGAGCGGGTGCGGCGCGCATTGGGTGTGGGCGCCACCGGCACCGTCCACGAACGGGCCGCGGCCTCGGTGACGCATCTCGGCCTGGTGGCGCGGCTCATCGCACCCTCACTGGGTGCCGCGGTGTCCGGGACAACCGTCTCGCTGAAGCCCGACCACGTCTGGTGGCGCGACGAGCTCGGCGGACCGTTTCCGCTCTCAGTCGTGTTGCTCGGTGCCGTCGACACGAAACCCGGTGCCGTCGACGTGGATCTCGGTGCCGTCGGCGAACTGAGCGCATGGTTCGCCCGGCGGTATCCGCTCAGCATGCGAGTGCTCGGAGGAAACGTCGCGTCGGCGATCAACTCCGCGGCACGGATGATCGGGATGGCTGTCCCAGACCTCGCGGACGCCGCACTACTGCACGCGGACCGGTTTCTCGCACACCCCGACATCGAGGGTGGGCAGCTGCGGGCCGGGCCTGCCTTCAGACGCCGAAGCTGCTGCCTGATCTACCAGGTGTCGGGCGACCGCACCGCGGTGTGCGGCGACTGCGTGCTGGCCTGATAAGCCACACGCGGCCCGAACTGGTGAACGCGGCTGGTACACCAGCCGCGTCTGCCAACTCGAGCCGCGTGTGGGAACGGAGGAAGGTCAGGCGACGGTCTGAGTTTCCGTGTCGTCGACGCCCTGGTTCGCTCGCGAGCGTGACAGCAAGCCCAGCACGAGCGCGAACACGACGGTCAGGACCGTCCACAAGATCACCTGGTTCGCAATCGCGTAGACCCGGAAGTCGCCGATAACGTCGGCCGGGAAGCCCGGGTAGACGATCTGGCCCGCGTCGTTGGTGACCGGGGTCGGCACCTCGTCGAAGCTCGGCAGCAGGGCGATCGCGACAGTGACCGCGACGAGATACCCCACCGCGCCCGCGATGGCACCGAGCAGTCCGCCGATTCGCGGCCGCAGCCAGAGCGCGAACACCACGGCAGCGATCATGAAGACGAGCGACAGCACCGTCATCGTCAGATACGCGCTCGATCGGTCGGCGATCGTGTCGTCGTTGCCGACAGCGGGCGGGTTTGCCGGGTACGCGAAGAAGGGCACGCCGAAGAAGGTGACGAATCCCAGCGCGCCGACACCTGCCGCTGCCCAGCGGGGATCGGTAGCGGGATAGCGACGACCGAGGTAGGTCCAGAGGATGGTGAACGCGACGGCGAAGAACGCACCCATCGCCACCGCGAAGACCACGGTGCCGACGCCCGCTCCGATGTTCTCCTGCACCGAGCGGGTGAACACCTCGTGCTCGTGTCCGTGCTCGCCGGTCAACATCTCCTCGGCGTGGCCACGGCCTTCTTCGTAGTCGATCGCCTTGGCGACCTCCGGCTCGATGAAGATCCTGGCGAAAACGTACGCGAAAATACCAGCGATCAGGCCGGAGAGCAGGCCTGCGCCGATGAACTTCTTCTCCATTGTTCTGTTGTCTCCCGGGTCAGATCAGTGGCAGGGGAAGCCGAGGAAGTGACGGGAGTCGTGGACGAACTCGTGGATGTGCGTGTCGCTGCCGAACACCGACCAGGCGCCCTGGTCGTATCCGATGAAGTAGTAGGCGAGAGCGGCGACGAGCACGGTCGCGGTGAGCCACAGCGCGGCCGACGCCGCGGAGAGGTTCGGTACGGCGAGGGCCGCAGGCTTTCGTGCTGCTCGTGTCGAGGCAACCATGGGGCAATTCCTTTCGGGGATGACGCGTCCCTGACGTGTTCTGGAACCAAGCTGACCGTCACGTCCTGACTCGTCACCGAAGGAACATGCCCTTCGGACTCACAGTGGCGCGACCGTTCCGGACTCTCACCGGATTCCTGACAATCAGCGTGGATCTGACCCTATACCAGATTGTCGTCGACGAACCAGCGTGTCGGACCCGTACGGAACAATGGAGGGGTGGCTCGTTCGACTCCCATCCTGAACCGCTTCACCGACCCGACACGTCGGTGGTTCAGCGGCGCCTTCCCCGCGCCGACTCCCGCCCAGGAGGGCGCATGGAAGGCGATCGCCGACGGCGAGAACACACTGGTCATCGCCCCGACCGGCTCGGGAAAAACGTTGTCGGCGTTTCTGTGGGCGCTCGACACGCTCGCCGCTCGTCCCGAGCGGTCCAAGGGCACCCGTGTCCTCTACATCTCGCCGCTCAAGGCGCTTGCGGTCGACGTCGAACGCAACCTCCGCGCACCTCTGGCGGGAATCACACGGGCCTCGCAGGAGCTCGGGGTGCCCGAGCCCGCGATCACCGTGGGCGTCCGCTCAGGCGACACCCCGGCGGCGCAGCGTCGACTCCTTGCCAAGACACCACCCGACATCCTCATCACGACTCCCGAGTCGCTCTACCTGATGCTGACGTCGTCGGTGCGGGAATCGTTGACCACCGTCGAGACCGTCATCGTCGACGAGGTACATGCCGTCGCCGGCACCAAACGCGGCACCCATCTGGCGCTCTCGCTCGAGCGACTCGACGAACTGCTCGACTCCCCCGCGCAGCGCATCGGACTGTCCGCGACGGTCCGTCCCCCCGAACTCGTCGCGCAGTTCCTCTCCGGATCGCGCCCGTGCACCGTCGTGCGACCGAAGGCAGCGAAGACGTTCGACCTGCGCGTCGACGTCCCGGTCCCCGACATGGCGAACATCCCACCCCCGCCGGATGCTCCCGACGGCGACGACCTCGACGACCTCGACGACGCGTTCTCGCCCACCGCGGGTTCGCTGTGGCCCTACGTGGAGGCCTCGATCGTCGACCTCATCGAGACCAACCGCACGACGATCGTCTTCGCCAATTCCCGACGCCTCGCCGAACGTCTCACCGCACGGCTCAACGAGATCCACGAACAGCGCACGGCGCCCGGCCGCGAACCGCCGCGTAATGAGCGGGTGGGCGGGGGTGCACCCGCGCTAGTGATGGCGTCGGGAGCGAGCACCGGGGCCGCAACCGTGCTGGCCCGCGCCCACCACGGATCGGTCAGCAAGGAACAGCGCGCCGAGATCGAGGACGATCTCAAGAGCGGACGGCTGCGCTGCGTGGTCGCGACCAGTTCCCTCGAACTCGGCATCGACATGGGCGCGGTGGATCTGGTGATCCAGGTGGAGACGCCGCCGTCGGTGGCCAGCGGACTTCAACGGATCGGCCGCGCCGGTCACCAGGTCGGCGAGATCAGCCAGGGCGTGCTGTTCCCCAAACACCGCACCGACCTGATCGGCTGCACGGTCGCGGTCTCCCGCATGCGCGAGGGCGCGATCGAGGAACTGCAGGTGCCGCGCAATCCGCTGGATGTGCTTGCGCAGCAGACGATTGCGGCCGCCTCCGTCGACATCCTCGATGTCGACGAATGGTACGACGTGGTCCGTCGCGCCGCGCCGTACCGCGAACTCGGGCGGTCGGTCTACGAGGCGACGTTGGATCTGATCTCCGGCCGGTTCCCGTCGGACGAGTTTGCCGAACTGCGTCCACGGGTCACCTGGGACCGTGAAGCGGGAACGCTGACCGGACGACGCGGCGCACAGCGACTGGCGGTCACCTCCGGCGGCACCATCCCCGACCGCGGGCTGTTCGGTGTCTTCATGGTGGGCGAGAAGTCCACCAGGGTCGGCGAACTCGACGAGGAGATGGTGTACGAGTCCCGGGTCGGCGACGTCTTCGCGCTCGGTGCGACGAGTTGGCGGATCGAGGACATCACGCACGACCGCGTCCTCGTGTCGCCCGCCTTCGGCCAGCCGGGCAGACTCCCGTTCTGGATTGGTGACGCCCAGGGACGTCCTGCCGAACTCGGTGCCGCCATCGGCAAGTTCGTCGGCTCCCTCACCGACGAAGCCGAACTCGACCGCCGAGCAACGGAACTCGGCCTGAGCGGCTACGCCCGCGACAACCTGGCATCGATCATCTCCGAGCAGCGCGAGGCCACCGGCCACGTCCCCACCGACCGCACACTCGTCGTCGAGCGATTCCGCGACGAACTCGGCGACTGGCGGCTGATCCTGCACTCCCCGTACGGCTTACGTGTGCACGCACCCTGGGCGTCGGCGATCTCGGCACGCCTGCAGGCAACCCTCGGACTCGACGGAGCGGTCACCGCGTCCGACGACGGCATCATCGTGCGCCTTCCCGACACCGACGACAACCCGCCCGGCGCCGACGTATTCGTCATCGATCCCGACGAGATCGAGCAGATGGTCACCGACGCACTGGCCGATTCCTCGATGTTCGCATCACGTTTCCGTGAATGCGCGGCACGTGCGCTGCTCCTGCCCCGACGTGATCCCGGCAGACGTGCCCCGCTATGGCAGCAACGTCAGCGCAGCGCCCAATTACTCTCCGTCGCATCGCAGTTTCCCGATTTCCCGATCATCCTCGAGACCGTCCGCGAATGCCTGCAGGATGTCTACGACCTCCCCTCGCTCACCGATCTCCTCACGCGCATACGCTCGCGCCGGGTGCGGCTGACCGAGGTAGAGACGCCGAGCCCGTCGCCGTTCGCGGCGTCGTTGCTGTTCGGCTACGTCGGCGCGTTCATGTACAACGACGACGCCCCGCTCGCGGAACGGCGTGCCGCGGCGCTCTCGCTCGACACCGCGCTTCTCGCCCAGCTTCTGGGCCGAGTCGATCTCCGCGAACTGCTCGACCCCGGTGTCATCGCCGAGGTCACCGCGCGTCTCCAGCGACTCGACGACCACCGCAAGGCACGCGATGCCGAGGACGTCGTCGACCTGCTGCGCTGGCTCGGCCCGCTCACCACCGACGAGGTGGCGCTGCGCTATCGGCGCGGCGACGACGGCCCGCCCGCGCTCGATGTGCTCAACTCGCTGCACCGCCAGGGCTCGATCATCTCGGTCGCCATCCGCGGGGTGCCCCTCTGGGCCGCCATCGAAGACACCGCGCGCTTGCGCGACGGACTGGGCGTCCCCGCGCCGCTCGGGGTTCCGGCCGCTTTCACCGAGTCGGTCGCCGATCCGGTCGGCGACCTCGTCCACCGCTACGCCCGCACACACGGCCCGTTCACCGTCGACGAGGCCGCCGAGTCGATCGGCATGGCCCCGGCGGTGGTGCGCGACACTCTGATCCGGCTCGCCGCCGACCGCAAGGTCGTGGAGGGCGACTTCCTGCCCGCGACAGCCGACAACCCCGACGGCTCACCGGCGTGGACGACGCAGTGGTGCCACAGCGAGGTCCTCTCCGCGATCCGACGCGGGTCACTGGCGGCCAGCCGCGCCGAGATCGCGCCTGTCGACGGCCCCACCCTCTCCCGATTCCTCGGCGCGTGGCAACACGTGACCGATGGAGAGCGACTCACGGGAGTCGACGGCCTGGCAATCGTCCTCGATCAGTTGGCGGGCCACCTCATCCCCGCGTCGGCGGCAGAGTCGTTGATCCTGCCTGCCCGGATCAGCGACTATCAGCCGGCGATGCTCGACGAATTGCTCTCCAGCGGCGACTTCATGTGGACCGGACACGGCCGCATCGGATCGTCGGACGGCTGGATCAGTTTCTTTCCCGCCGACCTCGCTCCCCTGTTCCTACCCGCCGACGTCGAGATCGATACCACCGCTGTGCACACCGGCCTGCTCGAGGCATTCTCATCGGGAGGTGGCCTACGGTTCGCGCAGTTGCTCGACGCGACGTCGACGACGGAATCCATGACCGTCACACGGCAGCAGATCGAGGACGCGCTGTGGGATCTCGTCTGGGCCGGGCACGTCAGCAACGATTCGTTCGCGCCCGTTCGGGCGGTTCTCGCTCCACGCCGAACCTCGTCGTCGAGCCGGGCGACACCCGCGCACCGTTCCCGCGGGCAGGCACCCCGGCTCCGCCCCGGTCGACTCAGTACCCGGCATCTGTTGTCGCAGACCGGTGCGTCGACGACCCCCTCCACGGCGACCGGGCGTTGGTTCGCGACGCCGGGTTCGCTGCTCGAGACGACGGTCGCCACGCAGGCGTTGTGCGAATTGCTGCTGGCACGGTACGGGGTGGTCACCCGCGGCAGCGTGATGGCCGAGGACATCGTGGGCGGGTTCGCCCGGATCTACAAGGCGCTCAACGTCTTCGAAGACACCGGCCAGGTGCGCCGCGGTTACTTCGTCGACGGCCTCGGCGGGGCGCAGTTCGCCGGAACCTCCACGATCGACCAACTGCGACGACACGCTCTTACCGACGACGTCCCGGGCACTCACCGTGCACCCGACACCGCTGTCGTACTTGCTGCCACCGACCCTGCCAATCCCTACGGAGCAGCACTACCCTGGCCGGACACTGCAGCGGGCGCCGGAGGCCACCGACCGGGCCGCAAGCCGGGAGCCCTGGTATGCCTGGTCGATGGACAACTCGTGGCTTTCGTCGAGCGCGGCGGGAAGACTGTCCTGACCTTCAGTGACGACACCGCATCGCTCGACGCCATGGCAGCCTCCCTCACCGGGGTGGTGCGGGCCGGACGCGTCGCACGGCTGACCATCGATTCCATCGACGGCGTCAACGCGCTGCGCTCCGATCTGCAGCCGGTCCTCGTCGGTGCAGGCTTCGCGACAACACCGCGCGGACTACGAATCCGCTATGGACACCATGCCTGAGGGCGACACGGTCTATCAGGCCGCCGACCGGTTGCGCCGTGCACTCGAAGGCAACACGTTGGAACGTACCGACTTCCGCATCCCGTCACTGGCCACCACCGATCTGACCGGCGGAGTCGTCACCGGCGTCCGCTCGCGCGGTAAGCACCTGCTGATCGATGTGGCTCCTGTCGCCGGAAGCGCGACGTCGGCGCCTGAGGGGGTGAGTATCCACAGCCATCTCAAAATGGAGGGCGTATGGCACGTGCACCGCATCGGCACCAGGTGGCGGCGACCGGCACATCAGGCGCGAATCATCCTGCGGGCGAACGGATATGAAGCCGTCGGATTCGACCTCGGAGTGCTCGAACTGCTTCCCCGCGCAAAGGCCGATCTCGACTACCTCGGCCCCGACCTGCTCGCCGACGACTTCGACGCCGCACTAGCCGTCGCCAACATCGAAGCCCAGCCATCGGCCAAGATCGGAGAAGCACTCCTCGATCAACGCCTCATGGCGGGAGTCGGCAACGTCTACCGCTGCGAAGCATGCTTTCTGCGTGGCATCCGACCGGACAGGCCCGTCGCAGACGTGGACGTGCCGCCACTCGTCGAACTCTGCCGGAAGATGTTGTGGGCCAATCGGTTACGAACAGCAAGAACGACAACCGGGCGGACCGCCCACAACGCCCGCACCTGGGTGTACGGCAGAATCGGCGCGCCCTGTCGCCGCTGCGGGACGCTCATCGCCCGCGAATTCTGGTCCGACCGCCGCGAATCGACAGGTGACGATCGCGTCGTCTACTACTGCCCCCACTGCCAGAGTTGAGGGATGGGCAACTCGCGGAGACAAGTCTGCGCGGTAACTGACCGGCGCACTCAGCAGCGTAGCCGGGGCCGACTGACCGGAGCCGCTCAGACCGGGTAGCGCTCCGGCTCCGGACCGAACTCGAAGCGACGCGCGCTGATCTCGTCCGGCACGATCTCGATGTAGTTGTACTTCAGCGTCGGGATCAGCGGTCGCAGCGGGGCTTCGTCGGCCTTCGCGATCTCGGCACCCGTGCTCAACACACGGGCGCTCCCCTTCACCACGACGCTCCAGCCACCGTCGGCGTCGTACGCATCGGCCTCGAAGGCGACTTTCCCGTTGACCGCGAGTTCGGCGAGCTTGGTGCCCTCGGCGGTACGCATGAGGACACGACCGTCGCCGGCAAAATAATTGATCGGGAAGATGTCAGGCTGACCGCCGACGCTCAATGCGATCCGACCGACATCCGAGGTTGCGAGCAGCGCCCATGCCTCGTCCGCGGAAAGCTCCTGAATGGGATTGTCCACCATGACTTCTCCTCTGCTCGTGCGTCTATTGTCGCGCCGCCGACGTTACGCCGCTAAGAGCATTTGGTCCTCTCGAAGGCGCTGATCACTCTGGCACCGGGACCGGTTCCAGAATGTCGACGCGCGACTCCGGGGCCGCAGCGCGCAATGCATCGGCCGATTCGTCGTCGGGCTGCTGTTGCGAGGCGACCTCGGCCTCGACGCGCGCCCGGTAGGTGCTGACCTCGAAGTCGACCTTGTCGCGGTCCCACCCGAGTATCGGCGCAATCAGGTCGGCGACCTCCTGTGCGCAGTCGACGCCGCGGTGCGCGTACTCGATCGAGATCCGCGTTCGGCGGGCCAGGACGTCCTCGAGATGCAGCGCGGCCTCGTCGATCGCCGCATAGACGACCTCGACCCGCAGATACTGCGGAGCGGCGTCCAGCGGCCGCAACAGCGAAGGATCGTCGGCGGCGTAGGACAAGACCTCGTCGATCAGCGAGCCGTACCGGTTGAGCAGCCTGCGGACGCGGTAGGGGTGTAACCCGTACTTCTCGCCGAGCGACTCGCATTGGTTGATCAACGCGAAGTAGCCGTCCGCACCGATCAGCGGGACCCTCTCGGTGATCGACGGCGCCACCCGGGTCGGGATGAAGTCGACACAGGCGTCGACAGCGTCGGCAGCCATCACCCGGTACGTCGTGTACTTCCCTCCGGCGATCGATACCAGTCCTGGTGCGACAACGGCCACGGCATGTTCTCGGGAGAGCTTCGACGTCGCCTCGTCCTCGCCCGCAAGCAGCGGCCGCAGCCCTGCATACACACCCTCGATGTCGTCGTGACTCAACGGCGTCACGAGCACCTCGTTGACTGTCTCCAGGAGATAGTCGATGTCCTTTCGGGTGGCGGCCGGGTGCGCGAGGTCGAGGTGCCAGTCGGTATCGGTGGTACCGATGATCCAATGCGTCTCCCACGGGATCACGAAGAGGACCGATGTCGCGGTGCGCAGGATGATGGCGGTCTCGCTGACGATGCGGTCGCGGGGCACCACGATGTGGACGCCCTTCGACGCACGCACCGAGAATCGTCCGCGCTGCTTGGACAGAGCCCGGACCTCGTCGGTCCACACGCCTGCTGCGTTGATGACGCAATGCGCTCTGATTTCGGCGGTCTCCGCATTCTCGGTGTCGCGTACACGGACACCCATGATCCGGTCGGCGTCGCGGAGGAATCCGACGACCTGCGTGGACGTACGAATCACCGCACCGTAGTTGGCGGCAGTGCGTGCGACGGTGAGGCTGTGGCGGGCGTCGTCGACGACGGTGTCGTAGTAACGGATACCGCCGATCAAGGAATCGCGCTTGAGTGCGGGCGCCACCCGCAGCGCACCGGATCGCGTGACGTGGTGCTGGCCCGGCACCGACTTGGCACCGCCCATCGTGTCGTAGAGAAAGATGCCTGCAGCGACGTAGGGGCGTTCCCAGACGCGATGGGTGAGCGGATACAGGAAGGGCAACGGTTTGACCAGGTGCGGAGCGAGCAGACTGAGCGACAACTCGCGCTCGTGCAGGGCTTCGCGCACCAACCCGAACTCGAGTTGTTCGAGATAGCGGAGCCCGCCGTGGAACATCTTCGACGACCTGCTCGACGTGCCCGACGCGATGTCGCGTGCCTCGACGAGGGCGACCCGCAGACCGCGCGTCGCTGCATCGAGAGCAGCCCCGACACCGACGACACCACCACCGATGACGACCACGTCGAACTGTTCAGCACTCAGCCGACGCCACGCCTGCTCGCGATAGAGCGGCCCCAGGTCAGCTGGTCGGTCCGGATCGAACTCCGTCTCCATGACAGCCGAGCGTAATGGAGACATCGGACATACACCGGACATTCACGCAGTGCGCCGCGCCGGCAGCCGAACCGATCAGGTGAACTCGACCAGCACTCCAACGACACCGGCACTTCCTCCCAGAGCGACCGACGCCTCATAAGCCGCCTCACGTAGGCGGTATCGCGGGCCACCTACGGTGCCGAATACTATTGCCAGACAGGCCAATCCGCGAGCAGCGCGAAAGTTCTCACGCTGGGAGTGCAGATCCGATGCGCGATGCGCCGCGAGTCCGTCGATGTCGCGCTGCACGAGTGCCGCCTCGAGCCGCCGACGCGTGTCGATCGAGACCCGCCGCGCCGACTGCCACTGCGCCAGCGCATCGCCGACCACGTCGGTGGCGCCGATGTCTGTGACGTCGACGACGACGAGTGCGAGACGTCCCAGACAATCGTCGACGACGTCGTCGGCGACACGGTCGGTGAGGATCCGGAGATCTCCAGGGACGCGACCGATCCGGCCGAGTGCGGCGTCGGCGCTCATCGGCTGCCGCTCCTGGCCCTATCGCCCCTGTCTCTGTCGTCGACGCGTGATCGCTGCGTGGAGTCCCCATCGGAGTGTCGGATTCCAACCTCCGGATCTGCCGCGCTCGTGTCGGCTCCTGGGTCACACGGTGGCATCGACTGCGGAACCCAGTCGCCGATCACCGGAGGACCGACCAGCGGAAGATCGCCGACGATCTCCTCGCCGTGCTCGCGGGTGTTGAGGTAGCGCGCCGAGGGGTGCTTGTTGTCACCGCGATCACGCCCGCCGCCCCCGCCCGCGGGCGGGATCGCCGACTGTGGACCGGGTCGCATGGCGGCGGGAGGTATCTGGTTGGGCGACGGACCCGACATCGAGGGCCCGGCGCCCGAGCCCGAGAGGAGCGGCGCCCCGACCGACGGCGCCAGGAAACCGACCGAGCCCTCGCCGAGGTCACCGCGCGTCCCGGACGACCCGGCACCGCCGGTGCTGAGTGACCCCGGTTTACGGGAGGCCGACCCGTCGTTCGCTGTCCGGTTGCCCTGCTCCTCGGTGCCCAGCGTGCCGACGCGATGGACCCCGGAGGCGTCCGCGCTGCCCACACCACCGCGCGACATCGCATCGGGGCCGCTGTCCGAGCCCTGGTCCGCCGACGCCGCGGTAACACCCTGCGGCCCGCCCGGACCGTCGCCACCGCTGCGTCGCGCAGAGGTCGACGTGCCCGTCGACGGGGCCGACGGAGCACCACCGTAGCCGGTACCGGAGTGGCTGATCCCCTGATCGGACTCGGCGAGGTTTCCCGCCTGAGCACGGCCCGACTGGCCGGTCGTGCCCGTCCACGCACCCGATCCAAAGGTACTTCCACTGAGCGATTCCGAAGTCGCACTGGGCAATTCGGGAAGCCACGTCTGCACGTCGACCATCGGGGACGTGTATACGCGTTCCATGAGCGACGCGACCTCGGCACGTAGTTCCGCGGCATGCTCCGGGTGTGCACGCATGCGAGCGGCAATACCGCTGACCGGACCGTGCTGCGCAGATGTGTTGGTCAGCACGCGCTGCGCGTCATCGAGAGCGTCGATGGCGGGCCGCACCGATTCTGCGGCTGCCGCAATCTCGCGCGCAACTGCCGCGCCCGCCGAACGACTGCCGTCGGAGGCGAAGCCGAGCATGGAATCGTCGCCGAAGGACGTCGTCAGGGCCTGCACAACCCCGTCGACGGCGTCGAGTGCCGCCTTGATCGCGTTCGCATCGCCGCTGGCCGAGCTCTCGGTCATGCTCGAGATCTTCGCCAGGATGTCGGCGACGCTCATCGACGACCAGTCGGTTCGGCCCTGGCTCGAGGCGTTCGAGCCTCCGGGCGTGAGTGCGTGAGCATTCGTGCTGTCGATGGTCGCGTCGGAACGCCCACCCGGTGAAGTCACGCAACCGCCCCCTCGATCATCGCCCCGGCTGCGCGCAACCCTACCGCCCGCGACAGGCCGGATGGTCGGCGATGGGCCGGGGCTGTGCAGAACCGACGCAGCCGGTTCCCTCGCCTGGCGCCGCGGTCTCAGTCGAGATCGTCGTGGCGCACGAGTTGGCGCGCCGCTTCGGTCACCGAACCCGACAGCGACGGGTAGACGGAGAGCGTCGATGCGAGATCGCCGACGGTGAGCTTGTTCTGCACGGCCAACGCGATCGGAAGGATCAACTCCGACGCCGTCGGTGCGACGACCACTCCACCGATCACGACACCTGTCGCAGGGCGGCAGAAGATCTTGACGAAGCCCCTGCGCAAACCGCTCATCTTGGCACGTGGATTGGTCGACAGCGGAAGCATGACGGTTCGCGCCGGGTACTCACCCGCGTCGATCGCCTGCTGCGACACACCGACAGTGGCGATCTCCGGCCGCGTGAAGATCGCGGAGGCAACGGTTTTCAACTTGATCGGACTCACGCCCTCACCGAGCGAGTGGTACATCGCGATACGCCCCTGCATGGCCGCGACGGACGCGAGCGGGAACAATCCCGTGCAGTCGCCTGCGGCGTAGATGCCGGGGACCGACGTCCTCGACACCCGATCGACGGTGATGTAGCCGCCCTTGTCCGTGGCGACCCCCGCCCGATCGAGCCCGATCGTCTTGGTGTTCGGGACGGAGCCGACGGTCATCAAGACGTGCGAGCCGGTGACCGTGCGACCGTCGGAGAGGTGGACCGTCACCGCATCACCGGTGCGCTCGACCCTGTCGGCGCGCGCATGTTTGACCAGTTCGACGCCGCGCTCGGCAAGCGCATCCTCGAGCACCAACGCGGCGTCCTCATCCTCACCCGGCAGAACGCGGTCGCGGCTGGACACCAGCGTCACCTTCACGCCGAGTTCGGTGTAGGCGTGGACGAACTCCGCGCCCGTCACACCCGAGCCGACGACGACGAGGTGCTCGGGGAGCTTGTCGAGGTCGTAGAGCTGTCGCCAGGTCAGGATGCGGTCGCCGTCGGGCACCGCGTCGGGAAGAACACGCGGTGAGGCGCCGGTGGCGATCAGGACCACATCGCCGTCGTAGTGCTCGGTGGTGCCGTCCGCCAGCGTTGCCACGACCCGATGCGAGGCGATCCCCGGGTGGGTCTCTTCCAGCGATGCGTAGCCCGACACGAGTGTCACACCCTCGCTGAGGAGCCTGTTACGGATGTCGGCAGACTGCGCGAAGGCGAGGTCGCGCACCCGCTGGTGGATCTGCGGCAGCGTCACCAGCGCATCGTCGGTGCGCAGATTGATGCCGAGGTCGACGGCGCGGCGGACCTCGGTGCGAATACCGGTCGATGCGATGAACGTCTTCGACGGCACGCAGTCCCACAGCACGCACGCGCCGCCGATACCGTCGGAGTCGATGAGGGTGACGTCGGCGCCGTAGGCCGCTGCGACCAACGCAGCCTCGTACCCGGCGGGGCCTCCGCCGATGATCACGATCCTGGTCACAGAGCACACTCCTGTTCGACGAGAGGGCCATCGGGCGCGACACGAGACAGTGCCGGTCAACACCTCCAACGTAGTCCCACCCGGCCATCGCCGCCGCCACCGGGCACGTCGCGTAGCTCACCGTCCGCTTTCGTGACGAGCCGTGACCATCTAGAGTTTCCCGACGTGCCGATATATGCCGCGTACGGGTCCAACATGAGTCCGGACCAGATGACCGAGCGCGCACCGCACTCCCCGATGGCGGGGACCGGTTGGTTGCGCGGCTGGCGACTCACGTTCGCCGGTGCCGACATCGGCTGGGAGGGTTCGCTGGCGACGGTCACCGAGGATCGCGACGATCCCGAGGCCAAGGTCTTCGTCGTCCTCTACGACGTCCCCGACGAGGACGAGGCGACGCTTGACCGCTGGGAGGGGTCAGAACTCGGTATCCACCGCAAGATCCGCGCCCGGGTCGACACCGCTGACGGCCCGGTCCTCGCGTGGCTCTACGTGATGGACGCCTACGAAGGCGGTCTTCCGTCGGCCCGCTACCTCGGCGTGATGGCCGACGCCGCCGAGAGCGCCGGAGCCCCAGCAGATTACGTGCAGGACATCAGATTGCGCGAGGCACGCAACGTCGGCCCGGGGCCCGGTCCGATCGAGTCCTGACGCCGTCGGACCGTCAGGCCCGCGCATTCGACTCAGGCGCCGCCGAGTACGACGCCCGCGAGGGTGCGCACACCGACCTCGAGTGCTCGTTCGTCGAGGTCGAAGTTGGGCTGATGCAGGTCCATCTGGGGTCCGATCCCATCCCAGACGCCCAGCCTGCCCATCGCGCCCGGTACGTGCTCGAGATACCACGAGAAGTCTTCTCCCCCTGGCGATTGCGGGGTGTCGGCAATGGCCTGCGGACCCAATGCCGCCACGGAAGCGGCGAGCGTGGCGATCGCCGTCTCGTCGTTGACCACCGGAGGCACGCCCCGGAAGTAGGACAGGTCGTAAGAGACCCCGAGCGGGCCGAGCAGTTGGCCGACGACGCTGCGCACCAGCGGTTCGAGCTCACCCCAGGTGGCGTGATCACCGGTGCGGACGGTGCCGCGCAACATGCCTTCCTGCGGTATCGCATTGGGCGCGTTGCCCGCATGCGCCGCACCCCACGCCATGACCGTTCCCGAGCGTGGGTCGATCCGGCGCGATAATACGCCGGGGAGCCCGGTGATCACCGTGCCCATCGCGTACACGATGTCGCCGGTGAGATGGGGCCGCGAGGTGTGCCCTCCCGGTGAATGTAGTTGCAGCTCAATGTGATCCGCCGCGGACGTGAGCGCACCCGCGCGTAGGCCCACCGAGCCGACGGGAAGCCTGGGATCGCAGTGCAGCGCAAAGATCCGACTGACACCGTCGGTCACACCGGCGGCAACGGCGTCGAGAGCGCCGCCGGGCATGACCTCCTCGGCGGGTTGGAAGATGAGCCGCACACCGACCGGTAGCGACGGCACCGATGCGAGCAATCGCGCCACCCCGAGCAGTATCGCGGTGTGCGCGTCATGACCACACGAGTGCGAGACGCCTTCCACCGTCGACGAGAACGGCAACCCGGTGTGCTCGGTGATCGGCAAGGCGTCCATGTCGGCGCGCAAGGCGATCCGCTGACCCGTCGTCGGCCCGAGGTCGCAGACCACCCCGGTGCCAAGCGGAAGTCGCGTGGGGTTCAGGCCCGCCTCACCGAGCAGCGCCATGACCATCTCGGTGGTCTTGACCTCCTGCCGCGACAGTTCCGGCTGCTGGTGGATGGCACGCCGCCAGCCGACGACGTCGGCGCCGTGAGCCGCCCACCAGTCGTCGATGACCGACGTGCCCGCGTTCACAGCAGAGAGGCGGGGGTCGGTGCCACGAGGTCTTCGAGCAGGTGCAGACGGAGCGCCCGCTTGACGGTGGACAGATTCGGTCCCGCGACCGCTTTCCGCTCGTCGGCCACCGCACTTGCACGCGCGAGCAGATCGTCCACCGCCACGGCCTCGTCGACGATGCCTGCCGCGACCGCATCCTCAGCGCCGTACCGGCGACTGGTCAGCATGGCTTCGGTCGCGGTGCGATCAGGGAGCCGAGTGGTGAGCAGGCCGGCCATACCGCGCGGGAAGGGCATGCTCAGCGCGGCCTCGGGCAGCGACCAGAAGCCGCGTTCAGTGCGCATGACCACATAATCGGCGCAGAGAGCGAGCATCGCTCCCGCACCGAACGCGTGGCCGTTGACCGCCGCGACCGTCGCCTGCGGAAGCGTCAAGACCTTGGCGTACAGCGCATGCACCCGGTCGAGGTACGCGGGCAGTTCCGATGCGTGCGCAGCAACGTGGTCGGTGTCGAGGCCGTTGGTGAAGAACTTTCCCGTGGCAGTGATCACGAGGCCCTTCGCAGGCCCCGCCGCGATCTCGTCGAGGAGTTTCTCTGTCGCATCGAGCCACGCAGGGCTGAAACGGTTCTCGGGATTGGTTCCGTCGAGCTCGACGCCCGGCGACCCGAGGTACAGGTAAGCGATATCGGAGTTCTCGGACTGAGCTGGATCAGTCTGGGCTGGATCAGACAGGTACGGCATGGGTTGACCTTATCGCCTGGTCATGCGCGACACGCACGGTGTACTCCGGTGCGACACGCAGGGTGCCCTTAGGGTGATCGTCATGGATCCCACCGTCGACGCCGACGCCGCGGCCGTCTCTGCCGCAGCGATCATCGCAGCCGAGACCGACGCCTCCACGCACGACGTCGCGGTCGTCCTCGGGTCCGGCTGGGCCCCGGCGGCAGACGCGTTCGGCGCACCGATCGCCTCGGTCCCGATGGCGCGAATACCGGGCTTCCTCCCGCCGACGGCGGCAGGACACGGGGGCGTCGTCCATTCGGTACGCATCGGTGAGTGTCGAGTTCTGTTGATGCTGGGCAGGATTCACGCATACGAGGGTCACGACCTCGCCCGCGTGGTGCATCCGGTGCGCACCGCCGCGGCAGCCGGGGCGCGCACGCTCGTGCTGACCAATGCTGCAGGCGGTCTACGCGACGACATGTCGGTCGGCCAGCCCGTTCTGATCTCCGACCATCTCAACCTCACCGCACGCTCGCCGCTGGTCGGTGCACACTTCGTCGATCTCGTCGATGCGTACTCTCCGCGATTGCGCGACGTCGCCCGCGGGATCGAGCCATCCCTGGCAGAGGGCGTGTATGCCGGTCTTCCGGGACCGCACTACGAGACTCCCGCCGAGATCCGCATGCTGCGCACCATCGGAGCCGATCTGGTCGGCATGTCGACGGTGCACGAGACGATCGCCGGCCGATCGGCAGCGATGGAGGTGCTCGGCATGTCGCTGGTCACCAATCTCGCGGCGGGGATCACCGGTGAGCCGCTGAGCCACAGCGAGGTCCTCGAGGTCGGGCGTTCGTCGGCCCGACGGATGGGCACGTTGCTCGCAGCGATCATCGAAGAACTCGGGACGTCGGGTCCGGCGGCGTGAACAACGGCCTGACCGACGGGGTCGACGCCGCTCGGGTCGCCGCATGGATCGCCGCCGACCCCGACCCAGCGGCCCGCGCAGAACTGGCCGCTGCGCAGGGTGCCGACCTCGCCGCGCGTTTCTCCGGCTCGTTGCGCTTCGGCACCGCCGGCCTACGCGGGCCGGTGCGTGCTGGGCCCAACGGGATGAATGTCGCGGTGGTCATCCGCGCCACCGCAGGCCTGGCCACGTGGCTCACCCGACACGGACACGGGGGCGGTTCGGTCGTCGTCGGTCGCGACGCACGCCACGGCTCCGAAGAGTTCGCCGCAGCCACAGCCGAGGTGCTGGCGGCGGCAGGTTTCAGGGTGATCATGGTCCCCGCGCCCGGCCCGACGCCGCTGGTGGCCTTCGCCTGTCGCGACCTCGACGCCGTCGCAGGAGTGCAGATCACGGCGTCGCACAACCCGGCCGGCGACAACGGGTACAAGGTGTACCTCGCAGGCGGCGCACAGATAGTCCCGCCCGCCGATCGTGAGATCGAAGAACTCATCGCGGCGTCGGCCGGCGCGGCCGACATTCCCCGGCAGCCCGTCGAACACGATCCTCGCGCCGACGAGATCGTTCCCCGCTACCTCGATCGCGTCGGCACGCGATTCGCAACGGTTCCCGACGCCTCGGTGCGCATCGCGCTGACACCGATGCACGGCGTCGGCGGCGCCATCGTCCTCGACGCCCTGGCACGCGCCGGTTTCACCGACGTCCACGTCGTCGACGAGCAGTTCGAGCCCGACCCCGACTTCCCCACAGTCGCGTTCCCCAACCCTGAGGAATCGGGCGCGAGTGATCTGCTCCTCGCACTCGCAGGAGATGTCGACGCCGACATCGCGATCGCACTCGATCCCGACGCCGACCGATGTGCCGTCGGCACGCGGGTCGACGGCGCCTGGCGCATGCTGACCGGTGACGAAACAGGCTCCCTGCTGGGCTGGTTCCTGCTTTCCGCTGCTGACGACGTGTCGGCTCGCGGCGACCTCGTCGAGCACGACAACCTCTCCGCACATGACAAGGAGGCCCGCTCGCTCACCGCGCAACCTCCGGTCGTGGCCAGCACGCTCGTGTCGAGCAGTCTCCTGCAGAAGATCGCCCGTGGTCTCGGCGCCCGCCACGTCACGACCCTGACCGGCTTCAAATGGCTCGTACGCGCGGGCGAACCGTTGCGCTACGCCTACGAGGAGGCGATCGGACACTGTGTCGACCCCGACGCGGTGCGCGACAAGGACGGCATCAGCGCGGCGGTGGCACTGGCCGTGCTGGCAGACAGCTGTGGCCGTGACGGAGTCGGACTGCCAGACCTCTTGCTGTCTCTGTACGAAGAACACGGCGTCCATCTGACGCGCCAGCACGCCGTGCGCGTCGACGACACCACGCTGATCGCTGCTCTGATGACCCGATTGCGCACCACACCACCGACCACCCTGGCGGGCATCGAGGTGACCGCCCTCGACTACTCCCGACGCGACGACGGCCTCCGTACCGACGCGATCGCGCTGAGCGGCGTCGCGGATGACGGGACGTCGGTGCGGGTGATGGCGCGCCCATCAGGGACGGAACCAAAACTGAAGTACTACATCGAAATGACCACACCGCCCGATTCGGGGGTGTCGGCAACACATTCGACGTCACGAACGACATACGGTTCAGATACCCGTGCAGCGGTTCGCCACCTCGACGCCATGACGACGCGCGTCGTGGCCGAACTCGTCGAGTACAGCGATGCCCCACCGACGCCGGAGGTCGGGTGACGGGTCACCGACGGAAGGAACTCCCCGCATGACCTACCCCCAGCTGCCCCCGCAGCGGTCGCCGTGGTCGTCGCCCGCCGTGATCATCGCGATAGTGACCGGGGTGCTGCTCGTGATCGGCGTCGTACTGGCGGCATTGCTCCTGCTGCCGCGCCTCGACGACAACTCCTCAGACGCGGCCGCGTCGAGTTCCCTCACGCCGACGACCGGTGCACACGGGGACGCAGGCCCCGCGAGCGGCACGTCTGGTTCCGGCGGCGCCGGAAACGCCACCAGCGCTCCCGAGACCCAGGCCGACGACCCCCAGAACAACCACAGCCAGGACACCGGAACGCAGAACGGCGGCGGGCAGAGCGCCCCGCACGCCACTCCGGACATCTCAGGAACCGATTGGCAGGGTTTCACGTCAGGGCCGCGGTGCAACGCAGCCGACGACCCGGCTGTGATGATCGCCGAGACCAATCGGTCGCAGATCGTCATCTGCCAGGTGGGCGCGCAGACCGGGCGCTGGTACTACAAGGGGCTTGCCGACGGGGACTCCATCGAGGTCGGCTACCCGACCCGCAGCGGCAACACCTTCAGCGCCACCAACGGCAACGTGACATATGTCGTCGGCCCCGGCCAACTCGACATCCAGAAGAACGGCGAGACCATCGCCTCCGAACCGACGATCGCGTACTGGAGCGCTTCCTGACGCACACCCCGGCTGAGTGGCCGCGATGGTCGCTGGATTACAACTGATTGGTGACCGCAGTCCCCGACACCCAGGTTCTCAACGCCTCCGCCGTCGACGTCGTTCGTGGCGGGCGAAAACTACTGCACGACGTGACTCTCTCGGTGTCACCGGGTGAGCACTGGGCGCTGCTCGGACCCAACGGCGCCGGCAAGTCGACGCTGATGGCCATTCTGGGCGCGCGCAGTCACCCGACCACCGGGACCGTCGATGTGCTCGGCCGACGCCTCGGTCGGGTCGACATGCGCGAACTGCGAACCCATATCGGGCACGTCGACCCGCGCTGGCGCATCGACGTCCCGATCACCGCGCACGACGTCGTGTTGACCGGCCTGACGAACACGCCCGAACTCGATCGCCGCCACGTCTATACCGACGCCGAGCACCGCCAGGCCGACGACCTGCTCGAGCTGTTGGGCATGAGTGCCCGCCGCGACTCGGAGTGGCCGTTCATGAGCCAGGGAGAGCGGGGCCGCACGCTCATCGCACGCGCACTCATGCCGCGTCCCGCCCTACTGCTTCTCGACGAGCCCGCAACGGGTCTCGACCTCGCCGCGCGTGAGCGGCTGCTGTCGGCGATCGACCGCCTGCGCACGGAGGTCGACGACCTCGCCAGCGTGCTGGTCACGCATCACCTCGAGGATCTCCCCAGTTCGACGACGCACGCCATGCTGCTCCGCGACGGCGAGGTGACCGCCTCCGGGCCCGTCGAGAAGACGCTCACCTCAGCCGAGATCAGCTCCTGCTTCGATCATCCGGTCACCGTCCGACGCCACGACGGGCGCTGGTCGGCCACCGCAGCCTGACCCGCCGGACGACCTGACGGATCGGGATCTCAGCCAGAGTTCCAGAGGTAACGGAGTCCCAGAGGTCGCAATGCCCTCAGCGCGGCCCGAACTGACGATCACCGGCGTCGCCGAGCCCCGGCACGATGTAGGCGGCTTCGTCGAGCCCATCGTCGACGGACGCGACAACAAGCCGCACCGGATGTCCCGAATTCTCCAGTGCGGCAACACCTTCCGGAGCCGCCACGACACAGACCGCGGTGATGTCGGTGGCGTTGCGCGCGACCAGCAGTTCGATCGTGTGCAGCATCGAACCACCGGTGGCGAGCATCGGATCCAGCACGAACACCGGGAGTCCGGACAGATCGTCCGGCAGCGATTCGAGGTACGGCACGGGCTGCGCGGTCTCTTCGTCCCGAGCGATCCCCACGAAGCCGACGTGTGCCTCAGGCACCATCGCGACCGCCTGCTCGACCATGCCGAGGCCGGCACGCAGGACCGGGACGAGCAGTGGCGCACATTCCAGCCGTGAGCCGGTGTAGGGCTGCAATGGGGTCTCGATCTCGACCACCGCGGACTTCGCCGACTTCAACGCTTCATACACCAGCATCTGCGTCAGACTCGATAGTGCCGCACGAAATCCGGCGTTGGTGGTTGTCTTGTCGCGCAACGTGGTCAGCCGGGCCGCGGCGAGCGGATGATCGACGATCTGTACCTGCATGCGGATCACTCTAGGACGCGTCCAGCGGCGTCGCCGATTGTCCCGCACGCTGGTGCGCGCGATCGGATGGAACCGATCGCCGTGCGCCACCGTCTGAATTCGCATGACCGACCTCACACCGCGCGACACCGCCGCATCCCACACCCGACTGGAGACCGACGCGCTCGATGTCTACGCCGAAACGCAGCGCGCCGCGGAAGACCGCGTCGCCGCACACGCGGCAACCTCTCGTGTCGCCCTCACCGCACTGACACCCACCTTCGGGGTGATCGGCGCCGACTTCCTCGCGGCACTGTCGACGACCATGCAGGCCCGAGCCAACCGACTCGAAGCCCAGGCGGTCACCCACGGCCGGATCGGTACGCACACGTCGACCGCAGCCGACGCCTACTCCGATGCCGACACCGCATGCGCCTCTGACATGGGGCTGCGGCTGCCATGATCACCGTCGACATTCTCATCGCTCCCCTACGCATACTCATCTCCGCGCTCGGCACCGGGGTGCTTCCGGCCGACAATCCCGCGGCCGCGATCCGAACAGCCCAACCCGATCTCGCCGAGGCCCGTCGGGCCACGACGGCGGCGACGTCGGTCGTGCAGACCGAGTGGCACGGCGCGGGTTCGACGGCCGCGGTAGAGGCCGATGACCGCTCGTCGCGTGTCTCGACCGCCATCGACGACGACGGGCGGCAGATCGCCGTACTCGTGGAGAACGCAGCCGCTCGGGTCGAACTCGCCGCACGGCAATTGCGCGAGCTGGTCGATTCGTTCGAACGCGCAGCCACAGCACTGGGGCCGGCGCTGTCGACACCCGCCGGCCTGCTGGCGATCGTCCCGGTCGCCGTCGATCATGTGCAGAGAGGACTGTCGATCGTGACCCGGACGCAGGCCGATCTCGCCGACGACACCCGGGCAATGGCCGAGCTCGGTCGTCACGAGGCCCCAGAACAACTCGACGGACGCCAGACGGCGCATGACACGACGACGACACCGGCGGGCACAGGTGTGGCGGTCACGCTCCCGGATGGCTCCGTCGCCTACGCACCGAACGAACGCGCGGCCACCGCCGTCCGCGCGGCGCTCAGCCAGCAGGGAGTGCCCTATGTCTGGGGCGGCACCACTCCGGACGGCTTCGATTGCAGCGGGTTCACCCAGTGGGCCTACCGGCAGGCAGGAGTTGAGCTCCCCCGGCTCGCGCAGGAGCAGGACACCGCAGGTGTTCCCGTCACACAATCACAGTTGATGCCCGGCGACCTCGCCGTCTGGGACGGACATGTCGCGATGTACATCGGCAACGACCAGCTCGTCGAGGCGGGCGACCCGGTCAGCGTCTCGCCGCTGCGGACCACCAACGCGGGCCAGGGATTCCAGGGCTTCTTCCGGCCGAACTGATTCTCGCGGACGGGCCAGGTATCGAGTTCACAGTGATCATCGCTACGCTGTTGCCTCATGGCCGGAGACATCGTTCCCATCGAACTCGGACTCACCAACGGAAACGGCTTCACCCTGTGGGCACCCCGCTGGCGTGAGGGCGACGACGAGTGGGAGGCGTTCCTCGGGCTCGACGAGGACCTGTACGTCTTCCCCGGCGTCGCCGAGCTCGTCGGCTTCGTTCGCACCGACTCCGACAACGACCTTGTCGAACATCCGGCGTGGGACACCGTCAAACAACTCTCGGCAGACGAGTTGATCCCCGACGACCGGCACACCTACGACCTCGTCGGTGTACCCGAGCTCGCCGCAGAGGATCCGACGCCGGAGGTGATCGCAGAACTCGAGGACGCACTGGAGATCGTGCGCATCCTCGGCGAGGTCTGCGAACTGATCACCGTCACGAAGTTCTTCAATGGCAACCCGATTCTCGGTGCCGTCACCACGGGCACCCGGAATTTCGAGGGCCGCGACGGCATCGACCTGTGGGTCCGTATCGGACGCCTCATCGCCAAGCACTGGGACGACGTACTCGACTCCGTTGACGACGTGATCACGACTCCCGACGTCGACGCCGCGGCGGTCACCACCGCCGCCGATGAGCTCGAGGCCGCGGCATCAGCGGAGGACGAGGACGAACCCGACGACGACATCGACCTGCTCGACGAATCCGACTCCGATGTCGAACCGACTGTCGCCCCGGCCGTGATCGCCGACTCCTCGGAAGAGGACGAGGACGACGATGAGATCGACGACGACGATTTCTGGGCGGGTGTGGGGATCGACCCGATCAAGATCGTCACCGGCACCGGCGAGTACCTCTCGCTGCGCTGTTATCTCGGCGACGACCCGGTTTTCCTCGGCGCGAGGGGGAGGATCTTCGTCTTCACCTCACCGCGGACGCTGTCGAAGTTCCTGGCCGAGAACAACGACCACGACCTCACCGACGTCTCGACCTTCACCGACGTCCGTACCGAGGCCACCGACGGCGCTCTCGAGTTCGACGTCATCGATGACAACGTATACGTGCTGCCAGGTCTGGCCGAGGACATCCTCGACGGGCCTCGTCGCATCGACCGCAACCAACTCGACCTGGCGGTCGAATTGTTCTCCGACGCAGCCGATTACGCCGACGACAACGCTGTGTCGGAGGCGCTGGCCAGCACCACGCCGCTCGGGTGGTTCGTCGATTACGCGATCAACCCCGACCCGAAGCGGATGGCCCCGAGCGCCCCGTTCGACAACGAGGCGGAGGCCTGGCGCGCGCTCGAGCACGACTTCGAGGATCGTCTGGAGATCAAGCGCTGACCTACGGTACGGCGCGGGACCTACCGCTCGCGCCGATCATCCGATGAGGACCGCGTACCCCGGTTTGATCACCTCGTCGATGAAGGCGAGCCGCTCGTCGAAGTGGATGAATGCCGACTTCATCGCGTTGACCGTGAAGCGCTCGAAATCGGCCCAGCCGTAGCCGAACTGCTGCGCAAGTCGATAGAACTCCTTGCTCATCGTCGTGTCGCTCATCAGCCGGTTGTCGGTGTTGACCGTGACCCGGAACCGGAGGCGCGCCAGCGCGTTGAACGGGTGGTCGGCCATCGACGCGACCGCACCGGTCTGAACGTTGGAACTCGGACACAGTTCAAGCGGGATTCTCTTGTCGCGCACCACGTTCGCGATCTCTCCGAGTTCTGCGCCCGCGAACGACGACGCTGCGAGGTCGACGCCGTCCGGCAAAGCGATATCGTCGATGACCCGTACCCCGTGGCCGAGTCGATCGGTGCCGCAGAACGCGATCGCCTCGTGGATGGACGGCAACCCGAACGCCTCACCCGCGTGGATGGTGAAGGGCGCACTGTTGGCACGCATGTACTCGAATGCGTCGAGATGCCGGGTTGGCGGGTTGCCTGCCTCCGCGCCCGCGATGTCGAACCCGACAACTCCCTCGTCGCGGTAACGCACGGCGAGCTCGGCGATCTCACGTGCACGTGCAGCGTGACGCATTGCCGTCACGAGACAACGCACGGTGATCGGGCGTCCACCCGCAGCCGCGACCGCCTCGCCCTCGGCGAAGCCACGCAGCACCGCCTCGACGACCTCGTCGAGTGTGAGTCCGCGCTCGAGGTGCTGTTCGGGTGCGTAACGGATCTCGGCGTACACGACTCCGTCGGCGGCGAGATCCTCGACGCACTCGCGGGCCACCCGTTCGAGCGCCGGAGCCGTCTGCATCACCGCGACGGTGTGCGCGAACGTCTCCAGGTAGCGCTCGAGCGAGCCGCTGTCGGCCGCCTCACGGAACCACCGGGCAAGGCCCTCGGCATTGTCTGCGGGGAGGTCGTCATAGCCGACCTCGCGAGCGAGGTCGAGTACGGTCGACGGCCGCAGCCCACCGTCGAGGTGATCATGGAGCAAGACCTTCGGCGCGAGCGCGAGGGTACTCAGATCGAGCGGCTGGCCGCCCGCTCCGGGCAGGCCCGGGTCGGTGACCACTCGCCGGTCGGCCTCGATCCCGTCTCTCGTCGCTTCCCCGTCTCTCGTCGCTTCCCCGTCTCTTGTCGCTTCACTGTCCGTCGCTGGCGTCATCACTCGAACCTAACGCGATCGAGCACGATGGGCCGGGTATCGGGTGGTGGATCAGGCGCGATCACGGTCGCCCCTTCCAGTGCTGCCCGCGCGGCGTCGAATCGTTCCGGCGTCTGCGTGCAGAGCGTGTACAGCGGCGAGCCGGCACATACCCGGTCCCCCGGCTTGGCGTGCAGCACCACTCCGGCCTCCGCCTGCACGGGCTCGCCCGGCCGGGAGCGCCCCGCGCCGAGTAGCCATGCGGCATCGCCGACGGCGCGCGCGTCGATCCGGTGCACGAAACCCGACTCCGGTGCGGCCACCTCGTCTGTGTGCGCCGCACGGGGCAGCGGGACGTCCGGATCGCCGCCCTGTGCGACGATCATCGCCCGCCACCGATCCATCGCACTCCCGTCGGCCAGTGCTGTGGCCGGGTCGGCGTCCGGAAGACCGGCGGCGTCGAGCATCTCGCGGGCGAGTGCAAGCGTCAGTTCGACGACGTCGGCCGGACCGCCGCCGGCCAGAACTTCGAGCGATTCCGCCACCTCGAGCGCGTTGCCCGCGGTGCGACCGAGCGGATTGTCCATGTCGGTGAGCAGCGCCGTCGTCCGTACACCCGCGTCGACGCCGAGTGACACCATGGTCTCGGCGAGTTGCCGCGCGAGGGCCTCGTCGGGCAGGAACGCGCCGGAGCCGACCTTCACGTCAAGAACGAGGGCGTCGGTGCCCTCGGCGATCTTCTTGCTCATGATCGAGCTCGCGATCAGCGGGACCGATTCCACCGTGCCGGTCACATCGCGGAGCGCATAGAGCTTGCGGTCGGCGGGCGCGAGGTCGGCCCCCGCGGCGCAGATGACGGCGCCGACGCGTTCGAGTTGGTCGCGGATCTGCCTGGTCGACAGGTCGGCCCGCCAACCCGGAATCGACTCGAGCTTGTCGAGTGTGCCGCCGGTGTGTCCGAGGCCGCGGCCCGACAACTGCGGGACCGCGACTCCGAACGAGGCGACCACCGGCGCCAACGGCAGGGTGATCTTGTCGCCGACCCCGCCGGTCGAATGCTTGTCGACGGTCGCAAGCACCTCTCCCCCGCGCCGCAGCCCAGAGAAGTTCATCCGCGTTCCGCTGGCGATCATCGCCCGAGTCCAGTCGTCGATCTCGCGCCGCTCCATTCCGCGCAACACGATAGCCATCAGCAACGCCGACATCTGCTCGGGAACGACGTCGCCGCGCGTGTATGCGTCGATGACCCACTCGATCTGCTCCGTCGTCAGTGGCGCGCCGTCACGTTTGGTGGCGATGACAGACGTTGCGTGTATACCTGCGCTCACCGGACGGCGTCGAGATCGTCGGGGCCGAAGGCATCGGGAAGCAGAGCCGCAAGCGTCGTCGGACCTGACCGGTGATCGACGAGCAACTCGCCGCCGCCGTGCTCGTAGAGGACCTGGCGACACCGCCCGCACGGCATCAGCACGGACCCGGTGGCATCGCACACACTGACTGCGCGGAGCCGACCGCCACCCGAGGCAACCATCGCCGCGACGAGGCCGACCTCGGCGCAGATACCGAGCCCATATGAGACATTCTCCACATTGCAACCGACCACGATCCGGCCGTCATCTGTGAGTCCCGATGCGCCGACCGGGAACGCAGAATACGGGGCATAAGCGCGCGGGATCATGTCAGCTGCACTGTCCCGCAACAGTTTCCACTCGATGGCGTGGGTCAATGCACTCTCCTCGCAGACCGTCGGGATGGGACTCTGTGTGATGCGGAATACCCACACGGGCTTGGTAAGGCAAACCTAATTCGTAATGCGTTGTCCCGCAGATCGGTTCGGGCAATTTAACGACTCACTCAGCATAGGTTTAGAGTCTCTTGCATGGGTCCAAGGTGACACCCAGCCGGTGCCACCGCGTCCATCGACGATGTTGGAGGCCAATTCCCCGATGAGTTCCGAGACCGAGGTCGCACCGGAGCCGGTGCGCAAACGTTCGCTGTACCGCGGCGATCCAGGCATGTGGTCCTGGGTGCTGCACCGCATCACCGGCGTCACGATCTTCTTCTTCTTGTTCGTGCATGTGCTCGATACGGCGGTCATCCGTATCGATCCGAACAAGTACTCGGAGATCATCAACACCTACAAGACACCGATCATCGGTCTCATGGAGATCGCGCTCGTGGCGTGCGTGCTCTATCACGCGCTCAACGGCCTGCGCATCATCCTGATCGACTTCTGGTCGAAGGGCCCCAAGTACCAGCGTCAGATGCTGTGGGTGATCCTCGGACTCTTCGTGGTGGTTTTCGCCGCTGCGGCCGTCCGGCTCCTGCAGATCCTCATCGAGTACTCGTTCTAAGGAGATACGACAATGACCACATCTCCTACGTCGCAGAACGTCGCCAGGACGTTGGGCACCCAGTACGACCGCCCCGCCAGCCTCGACAATCCGCGATCACCGCGCAAGCCAAGAGGTGGAAACTTCGAGAAATGGGCATGGCTGTTCATGCGCTTCTCGGGTCTCGCACTGATCATCCTGACCATCGGCCACATGTTCATCATGCTGGCCTGGGACAACGGCGTGCACCGCATCGACGCCTCGTTCGTTGCCGCTCGCTGGCGTGAGCCCTTCTGGCAGATCTGGGACCTCACCATGCTGTGGCTGGCCCAGTTGCACGGCGGCAACGGCGTGCGCACGGTGATCGCCGACTACTCACGCAAGGACTCGACGCGCTTCTGGCTCAACGTGCTGCTCGGGGTCTCGATGATCCTCGTGCTGGTGCTGGGTACCTACGCGCTGCTCACCTTCGACGTGAACAGCGCCAACTAAGGAGACCACTGAAGATGCAGGAACACCGTTACGACGTCATCATCGTCGGTGCAGGCGGCGCCGGTATGCGCGCAGCGATCGAAGCAGCGCCCCGCGCCCGCACCGCAGTGTTGACAAAGCTCTATCCCACGCGCAGCCACACCGGCGCGGCGCAGGGCGGCATGTGCGCGGCCCTCGCCAACGTCGAGGAGGACAACTGGGAGTGGCACACGTTTGACACGGTCAAGGGTGGCGACTACCTCGCCGACCAGGACGCGGTGGAGATCATGGCCAAGGAGGCCATCGACGCCGTTCTCGACCTGGAGAAGATGGGCCTGCCGTTCAACCGCACGCCCGAGGGCAAGATCGACCAACGACGTTTCGGTGGTCACACGCGTGATCACGGTAAGTCGCCCGTGCGTCGCGCCTGCTACGCGGCCGACCGCACCGGCCACATGATCCTGCAGACCCTGTACCAGAACTGCGTCAAGCACGACGTCGAGTTCTTCAACGAGTTCTACGCGCTCGACCTGTGCCTGAGCGAGAACGAGAAGGGCGAACCGGTGGCCACCGGAATCGTCGCCTACGAGCTCGCGACCGGCGAACTACACGTCTTCCACGCGAAGTCGATCATCTTCGCCACCGGCGGTTCTGGCCGCATGTACAAGACGACGTCGAATGCACACACCCTGACCGGCGACGGCGTCGGCATCGTGTTCCGCAAGGGTCTGCCCGTCGAGGACATGGAGTTCCACCAGTTCCACCCGACAGGTCTCGCAGGCCTCGGCATCCTCATCTCCGAGGCGGTGCGCGGCGAGGGCGGCATCCTGCGCAACGCCGATGGCGAACGCTTCATGGAGCGCTACGCCCCCACCATCAAAGACCTCGCCCCACGAGACATCGTCGCGCGGTCGATGGTGCTCGAGGTGCTCGAGGGACGCGGCGCCGGACCGAACAAGGACTACGTCTACATCGACGTGACCCACCTCGGCGAGGACGTGCTCAACGAGAAGCTCCCCGACATCACCGAGTTCGCCCGCACCTACCTCGGCGTCGACCCCGTCAAGGAGTGGGTGCCGGTCTACCCGACCTGCCACTACCTGATGGGCGGCATCCCGACCAACATCGAGGGTCAGGTTCTACGCAGCAACAACAACGACGACGTGGTGCATGGCCTCTACGCCGCAGGCGAATGCGCGTGCGTGTCGGTCCACGGGGCCAACCGTCTCGGCACCAACTCACTGCTCGACATCAACGTCTTCGGTCGTCGCTCGGGCATCGCCGCCGCCGACTACGCCAACAGCCACGACTTCACCGACCTGCCGGAGAACCCGACCGACATGGTCACCGGGTGGCTCGAGACGATCCTCTCCGAGCACGGTCACGAGCGCGTCGCCGACATCCGCACCGCACTGCAGCAGACGATGGACGACAACGCGTCGGTGTTCCGCACTGAGGAGACGCTCAAGCAGGCGTTGACCGACATCCATGCACTCAAGGAGCGTTACGACCACATCCGCGTGCACGACAAGGGCAAGCGCTTCAACTCCGATCTGCTCGAGGCCATCGAGTTGGGCTTCCTGCTCGAGCTCGCCGAGGTGACCGTCGTCGGCGCGCTCAATCGCAAGGAATCGCGCGGCGGTCACGCCCGCGAGGACTACCCGAATCGCGATGACGTGAACTTCATGCGCCACACGATCGCCTACAAGAAGGGTGACAAGCTCCTTTCCGAC
This sequence comes from Gordonia aichiensis NBRC 108223, assembly GCF_000332975.1. GTDB lineage: Bacteria > Actinomycetota > Actinomycetes > Mycobacteriales > Mycobacteriaceae > Gordonia > Gordonia aichiensis. The sequence goes on from NZ_BANR01000006.1 coordinate 150,308, forward strand.
ATCGAGCTCGACTGGAAGCCTGTCATCCAGACCCGTTACGAGCCGATGGAGCGTAAGTACTGATGACCGCCACCATTGAGGCGCCGCACACCGACGAGCCGCCGTTGCCAGAAGTTCCCGACGAAGCGACCATGGTCACGCTGAAGATCATGCGTTTCAACCCGGAGGAGCCCGACGCCCAGGGCTGGGAGAGTTTCCGCGTGCCGGCGCTGCCGACCGATCGTCTGCTCAACCTGCTGCTGTACGTGAAGGGCTACCTCGACGGAACCCTGACCTTCCGGCGCAGCTGCGCTCACGGCGTCTGCGGTTCCGATGCCATGCGCGTCAACGGCGTGAACCGTCTGGCCTGCAAGATGCTGATGAAGGACTTCCTACCCAAGGACAAGTCCAAGGAGATCACCATCACCATCGAGCCCATCAAGGGCCTGCCGGTGGAGAAGGATCTCGTGGTCAACATGGAGCCCTTCTTCGACGCCTACCGCGCGATCAAGCCGTTCCTCATCACCACGGGTAACGAGCCGACCCGCGAGCGCATCCAGAGCCAGAAGGACCGCGCCCGATTCGACGACACCACCAAGTGCATCCTGTGTGCATGCTGCACCACGAGCTGCCCGGTGTTCTGGAATGAGGGCAGCTACTTCGGCCCGGCTGCGATCGTCAACGCCCACCGCTTCATCTTCGACAGCCGCGACGAGGGCGCCGTCGAGCGCATGGACATCCTCAACGACTCCGACGGCGTGTGGCGCTGCCGCACGACCTTCAACTGCACCGACGCATGCCCACGCGGCATCCAGGTGACCCAGGCGATCCAGGAGGTCAAGCGCGCGCTCATGTTCTCGCGCTGATCCCCGGCATCACCGACGCAGACCCTCTCTGCAGCCCCGGCGAACCCACCATTCTCTCCACGAGATGGTGGGTTCGCCGTCTTTCTCACATCCGATGAAACCGATCGGCGTTCGTGCGCGTCCAAGTTCTCGAGGCCACACCCGTGGACCCGACGCGACCCCGAACGGAGCCAGCCATGCCCACCCGATCAACCCTCACCACCCTGCTGATCCTCGCCGTCGGAGCACTCTTCGCCGTCGGAGCGCTTGTCACCGTTGCCGCACCGGCTGCCGCGTCGACCCGGTACCCGGGCACCGGCGACACGGTGACCATCGTGGTGAGCTCCGACCGCGAATGGAACGAACAGATCGTGTGGTTCGACGCCGACAACCGACTCCGCAGACAATCCGACGTCCGGCTCAGCCACCACGACGACGCGACCGGACTGTGGTCGGCAACCTTGACCATCGTCAGCCGGTCCCGCTCACAGAACGTCGACGTCGCGTTCGGCTCGACAGGCCGCTTCGCGCGTTGCGAGATCTGGGTCGGAAAGGTCAGAGTTCGTGACACGACGGCCCGCGGCGCTCATGCCCTTGCCGCGTGCGACCGCCCGCTGCCGCGTCGCGCCAGCTGAGTCCGTGCCGATACCGGGGCGGAGGACGGAGGACGTCACGGAGCAGTTCTCGCGGTGCGCTGCGCCACGTGCGACTCCGCCCGGCCACCTTTCCCCGGGCTCCTGCGCCCTCCCCGAAAATCGTCACGGGGAAGAGCAAAAATCCCGCGGAAAAACCCCTTCCCCCACTTCCCGCAACCGCCCGCGGGCGCACATCGCAACCGTCGCCAGCACCGGTGTGAGAACTGAGCGAACCTAACTGTTTTCAGCACACCGAATCGGTCATTTGCCGCGCATTTCGAAGAAATCGGGGCTCGCGACCAATGATTTCGTCCGTCGCCGCGCGCAGACTCTGCGGTAACCATAGTCTTGATCCACCACAGCGTGAGGTAGGGGGTGATCGACGGCATGGCAGAGAAGATTCACGCCGAGATCCAGTCGGGCGACAAAGGACTGCGCGCCGGATCGATCGGTCTGCTGGGAAACGTGATCATCGGCTTGTCCGCCGTCGCACCCGCCTACAGCCTCGCCGCGACTCTCGGCTACGTCGTGGTGGCCGTGCACACCAAAGCGCCCGCCATGTTCGTGATCGCGTTCATCCCGATGCTGCTGGTGGCGTTCGCCTATCGGGAACTCGCACGCGACACACCGGACTGCGGTACCACGTTCACGTGGGGGACGAAGGCGTTCGGTCCGTGGATCGGCTGGATCGGAGGCTGGGGCCTGGCGGTGTCGGCGATCATCGTGCTCGCCAACGTCGCCGAGATCGCGGCGGTCTACCTCCTGCGCTTCCTGCACCTCGATTCGCTGGCCGACAGCCTCTGGGCCAAGGTCACCCTCGGCTGCTTCTTCATCATCGTGATGACGTGGGTCAGCATCCGTGGGATCGTCATCAGCGAGCGCATCCAATCCGTGCTCATGTTCATCCAGTTCGGCATCCTGATCCTCGCCAGCGTCATAGCACTCGTGAAGGTGGCAACAGATCACGCGGGCCCACAGGCCGTGAGCCCCGAGTGGAGCTGGCTGTCACCCACCGGTCTGAGTCAGTCATCGATCGCGGCGGCGGTGATCCTCTGCATCTTCATCTACTGGGGATGGGACGCGTGCCTCGCCGTCGGCGAGGAGACCAAAGACCCGGAGAAGACACCGGGACGTGCCGCGGTGATCTGCTGCTTGATACTCGTCGCCACCTACGTGCTCGTCGCCTACGCGGTGGAGTCGTTCGCAGGTTTCGGCACCACAGGTATCGGTCTCAACAACCCCGACAACGCCGACGACGTGCTGACCATCCTCGGCCAACCGGTCGCGGGCGCCGTGATGGCGTCGGCACTGTTGCTCGTCGTCTGTATCTCGGCGCTGTCGTCGACGCAGTCGACCATTCTGCCCACCGCTCGGGGCACCCTGTCGATGGCCGTCTACAAGGCGCTGCCCCAGCGTTTCGGCTACATCCACCCGCGATACATGACACCGGCCTTCGGTACCGCGGTCATGGGTGCTTCAGCGCTGGTCTTCTACCTCGTGTTGTCGTTCGCGAGCCAGAACACACTCGCCGACTCGATCTCGTCGCTCGGCCTCGCGGTTGCCTTCTACTACGGCATCACCGCATTCTCGTGTGTCTGGTACTTCCGCAGGACACTGTTCGACTCCGCACGCAACTTCTTCATGCGAGGACTCTTCCCACTGCTCGGCGGCATCGCCATGACGTGGGCGTTCGTCAAGAGCGCCATCGACATGATCAATCCCGACTACGGTTCGACGTCGGTGGGCGGGATCGGTGGCGTGTTCATCCTCGGCGTCGGAATGCTCGTCCTCGGCGTCCCGTTGATGCTCGCCTGCTGCGCTGGCGACAGCGACTTCTTCAGGGGTAAGACACTCGACGCCAATACCGAAGTAAAGGTCCCAGATGTCTACTGAGAACCCGAATCGTCTCGCCGTCGGCTACCTGGCGACGCCGTCGGGTAACGACGGCGTCGCACTCGCATCGGCCATCGCCGCCAAGACCGGAGCCGCGCTCGACCTGATCTGCGTCGTCCAGCCGATTCCCTACGACGGCCAGCCCGGACTCGAGCAGTACATGGAGCGCTTGGAGAACCAGGCGGCCGAGTGGCTCTCCCAAGGCGCATCGCACGTTCCCGACGGCATCGAGGTCCGGACCGTCGTCACCGTGAACGAGTCGTTCACCGAGGGACTGATCGACGTCGCCGAGCAGTCCGGCGCGTCGATGATCATCGTCGGCGGAACCGGCGACGGTCTGTTCTCGCGACACACACTCGGCACCGTGAGCACCGAACTGCTGCACTCTTCCCCCATGCCGGTCGGACTCGCGCCGCGGGGGTACGCGCGTCGCAGGAACGTCGTCATCGACATGCTCACCGTGGCAGTGCCGACGAAGCACTCCGACTCCGACCCCCTCCCCTTCTCGATCGGATTCGCCGAGCTCGCATCAATCGACCTTCGCCTGCTTTCTCTGGTGTCCCTCGAGATTCCCGACGCCGACGACGAGAGCCTCGCAGTGCGCAAGCACCAGGTGAACGTCGCCCGCCAACTCCTCGAGGAAACCCGCGATCACGTCGACGCCGAGCTCGATATCGACGTGCTCGTCGCCGACGGCAACACGCTCGACGAAGCCCTCGACAACCTGCCGTGGGACGACAACGACATCATCTCGGTCGGCTCAGGCCATCTCGGTAGCGACAATCGCGTCTTCCTCGGTCCAACGGCGGCTCGCATCCTGAAGTGGACGACGGCGCCGGTCATCGTCGTGCCTCGAGGCACGACGGCATGACCACGCGGTCTGCCGTACCGATCCGGCTTCTCGAACTGCGGCATGCCGAGATCGAGTCTCTCGGAACCTACGCCGACGGTCTGCCGCCACGCGCCGATCTGCACACGGTCCGCGCATGGCGCGATCCTCTCCCCGCCGACCCTGCCGCCTTCGACGGAATAGTGGCCATGGGCGGCCCCATGGGCGCGAACGACGGAACACGTCACCCGTGGATCGATGCCGAGATCACGTTCCTGCGGCACGCACTGGCGGCCGGTGTCCCGGTGTTCGGGGTCTGCCTGGGATCACAACTGCTCGCTGCAGCGGCGGGTGCCGCCGTCACGACGGGACCCACCCCCGAGATCGGGATCTGCAGCGTCGAGTGGACCGAACCGGGTCTCGCCGATTCCGTATGGAAAGGTTCGAGCGACAACCCCTTCGACGTCATGCAATGGCACTACGACACCTTCGATCTACCTGAGGGATCGACGCTGCTCGCATCCTCCACCGCCTATCACCATCAGGCGTTCCGGCTCGGCAGGAGCTACGGAATCCAGTTCCACCTCGAGGTCGACAGGCGAGGCTTCGCCGAGTGGATGGCCGACCCCGACTACAGGGACGAGATCGTCGGCGCACTGGGGCCGCAGGGGCCAGAGGAAGCCTCCGCAGGCCTCGCCGGGATCGAGTCCGACACCGGGGCGATGGCCGCCGCCGCGATGACGCGCTGGGTCGAGCTCATCAGCGCCGACCGCGGACGTACCCGTACCTCCGCCCGCACGGCAACCACGAACTCACGGCGAAATCCCCTGCGCGGGTAGAAGTCGAGAAGGCGCGACCGCACGCTCGTCGCACGCGCGACGGGCACCTACCAGATCGGCTGACCGATCGACGGTCAGCCACGCGCATCGATCAACTGTCGAAGCCGAGACCGATCTTGTCCATCACCGTCAGCCACACGCCGCGCTTACCCTGACGACGCTCACTTCGCGCCAGCTCGCGTCGGGTCATGTTTATGCCGAACGCGCGCAAGGGTTCCGGCGGAAACGGGATCGGCTTGGAGCGCACCATGTTCAGGCGTGTCCGTTCGGTGTCGGCACCATCCACGAGGTCGAGCGCCGTCGCCGCGGCGAAATGTGACGCCCCGACGCCCAGTCCGGTGAACCCCACCGCGGTGACGACGCGCCCGCCGTACGAGCGGTCCCAGAACGCGCAGAACCGCGAGCAGGTGTCAATCACCCCACCCCACGCATGACTGGCGCGGATGCCCTCGAGTTGCGGAAACATCTGCAGCAGATGCTCACCGAGCAATGCGAACTCGCGCGGCTCCTGTTGGTGGCGCGGCGAATCGTCGGAGCCGTAGTGATACAACGCATCCCACCCGCCGAACAGGATCCGGTTGTCGGCGGTCAGCCGGAAATAGTGGAACCGTGGTCCGGCATCGGCCAGCCCCTCCCGGCCTGTCCAGCCGATCGAGTCGAGCTGTTCGGCTGACAGCGGCTCGGTCATGATCGCGTAGTCCCAGACGGGCACCGTGTAGAACCGCAACCGACGGACCAACGAAGGACTCGCCGACGTCGCGAGCACGGCACGGTCAGCGACGATCTCACCGAGTCCTGTTGTCAGACGCAGCGCATCGCCCTCACTGCTGATGCCGGTGACCTCCGACTGCTCGAAGATCTGCACGCCCAGACGCTCTGCAGCGTCGGCGAGGCCCCAGGCCAACCGGGCCGGGTCGAGCATGATCACATCGGGATCGAATACCGCGCCCACCACCATCGGCGAGTCGACGCGCTCACGTGCCTGCGCCTGCGTCAGTAGGGGCAGGTCTTCCCCCAATTCCCTCGCAGAGTCGGCGTAGTCCGCCAATTCTGCTGCCTGCCAATCGAAGTTCGCGAAGTCGAGTTCGCCGGTTCGCTCGGCGTCTGCGGAGATACCGTGTCTGCGGATCGCTGCTTCGATCTCGTCGAGCGTCTCGTGGCCGAGTCGCAACAGCATGGGCAACTCGTCGGCAAAACGCTCCATACCGTTTCCCAGCCCGTGGGTGAGACTCGCCGAGCAGAACCCACCGTTGCGTCCGCTCGCGTGCTCGGCGATGCGGTCGCGTTCGACGAGCACGATACGACGGCCCGGATTACGCTCTGCCGCTTGCACTGCGGTCCACAGACCGGTGAAACCACCGCCGACGACGACGAGATCGGTGGTCACCTCACCGAGGACACGCGGACGCGGTGCGGGCCGCTCCTCCCGATCGAGCCAGTACGACGACGCCGCAGCCGAGGAGACCACTGCTGCGCCGCGCGCCGTGGGCTCGGTGGCCCATGCTCCACTCATGACCGCGCCTCTCCGGTGTCGGTGAACACCGTTCGGTGCCAAGGCTTTCGGGCGACGCCGGTGATGTCGCTCATCACGTGCTTGACGGTCAGGTATTCGTCGAGCGAGTAGGTCGACATGTCCTTGCCGAAACCCGACGCCCCGACACCACCGTGGGGCATCTCGCTGATGATCGGGATGTGGTCGTTGATCCACACGCAACCAGCCCTGATCTCACGGCTTGCCCGCTGCGCACGATAGACATCACGCGTCCAGGCCGACGCCGCGAGCCCGTAGACGGTGTCGTTGGCGCGACGCAGCGCGTCGGCGTCGTCGGTGAAGCTCGAGACCGTCAGCACCGGACCGAAAACCTCGTCGCGGTAGATCTCGGAGTCCTCGGCAACGTCGGCGATGAGTGTGGGCGGATAGAAGCTACCCGGACCGTCGGGTAGCACGCCGCCGGTCACCACACGCGCTCCGGCGGAGCGAGCGCGCTCCACCATGCCCGCGACCTTGTCGCGGTGCGCGAGGGAGATCAGTGAGCCCATGTCGGTCTCGGGATCGCGGGGATCGCCGACCCGCACCGACGCCATGACGTCGGCGACGCCCGACACGAAGTCGTCGTAGAGCGACGGCGCGACGATCGCGCGTGTGGCTGCCGTGCAATCCTGACCGGCGTTGATGAGGGCTCCGGCCACGACGCCCTGGATCGCGGCATCGAGATCGGCGTCGTCGAACACGACGAACGGGGCCTTGCCCCCCAGCTCGAGTTGTACGCGCGTACCGTTCGTCGCGGCCTGCGACATCACCATGCGACCAACCTGGGTGGAACCGGTGAAGGTCACGATGTCGATGTCGGGGTGCCCGGCGATCGCCGCTCCCACCTCCGCTCCGGTGCCGACCACGACGTTGAAGACGCCGTCGGGCACGCCCGCCTCGGTGGCCAGGCGTGCCAGCGTGAGCGTCGTGAGCGGGGTTATCTCGGCGGGTTTGAGCACCACCGAGCAGCCGGCGGCCAACGCGGGCAGCACTTTCCACACCGCCATCTGCAACGGGTAGTTCCACGGGGTGATGGAGCCGACGACGCCGACGGGTTCGCGTCGGATCGACGACGTGTGGTCGCCCGAGTACTCCGCACTCGCCTTACCGTCGAGATTGCGGGCGACACCGGCGAAGAAGTCGACGTTGTCGATGCTGCCGGGAACGTCGAACTCGGTGGCGAGCCGAATCGCCTTGCCGGTATGCGACACCTCCTCGCTCGCCAGCAACGTGGCATTGGCGTCGAGCAGGCGCGCAAAGGTGTGCAGCACACCAGACCTCTCGGCGGGGGTGGCCCCACCCCAGTCGTGTTGTGCGCGCGCGGCATGTGCGACCGCGGAGGTAACGTCGGAAGCGGAGGCGAGCGCGAGGTGCGCCACCGTCGCGCCGGTGGCGGGATCGATCACAGTGTGGTCGCTGCCCGATCCGCTGTACGGTGCACCGTCGACCCAACCGCTGGGAACTGTCGTGATGGTTGACACGACCACTGACGATACTGCGTGAACAACGGATTCACGACTTGAAGGGCCAAATTGGTACCGAAACCGTGGTTTCGGTTGCCAATATCTGCTGAATCCGCCACCATCGAGGTGTGGCCGAACCTATGTCTACACACCTCGACGCCATCGCGAAGAAGATCATCGAAGAGCTCCAGGCTGACGGCCGGAGTTCCTATGCAGCGATCGGCAAATCCGTTGGCCTGTCGGAGGCAGCCGTCCGCAATCGGGTGCAGAAGCTCAGCGAGAGCGGCCTCCTGCAGATCGTCGCGGTGACCGATCCCCTGAAGCTCGGCTTCTCGCGTCAGGCGATGGTCGGAATCCGATGCACCGGCGACACGGAGCGGCTCGCACGTCAGTTGGCCGAACATCCCGAGATCGATTACGTGGTGCTGACCGCGGGGACCTACGACATCATGATCGAGGTGGTCTGCGAGGACGACGATCACCTCCTCGACATCATCAATCGCAGGGTTCGAACGCATCCCGAGGTGAACTCGACCGAGACCCTCGTTTATCTGAAACTAGTGAAACAGCAATACAATTGGGGTACACGATGACCGCATCCACAACAGAATCCCTCGGGCAGCGCAGCGCGGCGCACCTGTGGGGGCACTTCTCCCGCCATGGCGACGAGATCACGCCACCGGTGATCACCCGGGGCGAGGGCGCGCGAATCTTCGACGACCGCGGCCGCAGTTACCTCGACGGCCTCGCGGGACTGTTCGTGGTCCAGGTCGGTCACGGCCGCGACGAACTCGCCGAGGCAGCGGCCAAGCAGGCCAAGGAGCTGGCGTTCTTCCCGCTGTGGTCCTATGCGACTCCTCCGGCGATCGAACTCGCCGAACGGCTCGCGGCGAATGCCCCCGGCGATCTCAACCGCGTCTTCTTCACCAGTGGCGGCGGCGAGGCCGTCGAAAGCGCGTGGAAGCTGGCCAAGCAGTACTTCAAGCTCACCGGAAAGCCGATGAAGCACAAGGTGATATCGCGTTCGATCGCCTACCACGGCACCCCGCAGGGAGCCCTGGCGATCACCGGAATCCCCGACCTCAAGAAGATGTTCGAACCGCTGACCCCCGGCGGGTTCCGCGCACCGAACACCAACATCTATCGCGCCCCCGACGAGGAGCTGGCAGCGGACCCGAAGAAGTTCGGCCGCTGGGCTGCCGACCGCATCGCCGAGGCCATTGAGTTCGAGGGTCCCGATACCGTAGCCGCAGTCTTCCTCGAGCCCGTCCAGAACGCGGGCGGCTGCTTCCCTCCGCCCCCCGGCTACTTCGAACGCGTGCGCGAGATCTGCGATGAGTACGACGTGCTGCTGGTGTCCGACGAGGTGATCTGCGCCTTCGGCCGGATCGGTTCGATGTTCGCCTGCCAGGACTTCGGCTACACACCCGACATCATCACGTGCGCCAAGGGAATGACGTCCGGCTACTCCCCCATCGGCGCGATGATCGCCAGCGAGAGGCTCTTCGAGCCATTCAACGACAACACGACGACGTTTGCGCACGGCTACACCTTCGGTGGACACCCCGTGTCGTCGGCCGTGGCGTTGGCCAATCTCGACATCTTCGAACGCGAGGGTCTCAACGACCACGTGAAGTCCACCGCACCTGCATTCCGCTCGACACTGGAGAAGCTCTACGACCTCCCGATCGTCGGCGATGTGCGCGGCGAAGGGTTCTTCTACGGCATCGAGTTGGTCAAGGACAAAACCACCAAGGAGACCTTCACCGAGGCCGAGTCCGAACGCATCCTGCGCGGATTCCTGTCGACCGCACTGTTCGACGCCGGTCTCTACTGTCGCGCCGACGACCGCGGCGACCCCGTCATCCAGCTCGCGCCGCCGCTGATCTGTGGGCAGGCCGAGTTCGACGAGATCGAACAGATTCTGCGTGGAGTGCTGACCGAGGCGTACGCACTGCTCTGACCGCAGGCCCCGACGCCGCGGGATCATTCGAATGCAGGTTACCGGCAGCATGTCGCTGCCGGTAACCTGCTCAGCGATGCACTCCTTCGCAGCGCCCGCTCGCCGCCCTCTCCGCCGACTCGCGGCACGCGGCATTCTCGCGTCGCTCGTCACGGTCGGCGTCGTCGCGGGGATATCCGACGCTCCGCTGAATGCCGCTCCGGTGGCACCGCCTGCGATGACGACACCGAACACCGATCACTGCCCGCAGCGGGCCACGCCGCCTGCCCCGGTCGACGAATCGGAGGTCGTCGCACCGGGTTCGACAACTCCCACGCCACTGCCGGTGCATTCCCCGCCGGTCGGTGGGGAGAAGCTCGGCGCCTGCGGTGTCGTTGCCGACCCTTCAGCCGGTCCCGTCCCCGGTCGGCTGACCTCTGCCGCGTGGCTCGTCGCCGATCTCGACAGCGGTGCGGTGATAGCGGCCAAGGATCCGCACGGCCGCTATCGGCCGGCGTCGACCATCAAAGTTCTGCTGGCGCTGACCGCGCTGCGTGCGGGGCTCCCGCTCGACAAGCCGGTGACCGCCACACCGGAGGACTGGAGCGTAGAGGGAGACGCATGCGGCATGGGGCCGGGCGGTCGATACACCATGCGCGACATGATGATCGGGCTGCTCATGGTCTCCGGAAACGATTGCGCGCATGTCATCGCCCGCGAGCTCGGCGGCGTCGAGACCACGCTGCACAAGATGAACGACCTCGCCCACAGCCTCAACGCCGACGACACCCGCGCGACGACACCATCCGGTCTCGACGCGGCCGGAATGTCGACGTCACCATACGATCTGGCGCTGATCTTCCGTGCCGCGATGCAGAACTCGACTTTTCGCGAGATCATCGCGATGCCGAGGCATCCCTTTCCCGGGTATCCGAAGCGAGCCGACGTCCCGGGCGACGTCGACCACCCCGGGTACCTGATGCAGACGTCGAATCAACTTCTCCTCGATGGTGATCCGGGCGCACTGGGCGGCAAGACCGGCTATACCGATGACGCGCAGAAGACATTCGTCGGCGCGGTCAAGCGTGACGGTAGAACCGTGCTCATCGTGCAGATGTACGGTCTGTCGACCGCCGACGACAATTACTGGGATCAGGCGCGCTCACTCGTCACGTACGGCGCACGCGCTCCACGCGACGTGAAGGTGGGCGAGCTCGCGTCCCCCGACGACCCAGCCTCGACAGGCGGCGGCACGCGAATCGAGCCCAACGCGGGCTCCGACGTCACCACCGCTGAGACCTCGGCGCAGCATCGTGCGACACAACAGGACTCGGCGTCGCCCTGGTCGGTCCGCATCCTCGTCGGGCTGGTCGGACTGCTGGTGGCGCTTCTCTTGTTGTTGGTGGCTTTGCGACTCTTCCGACGACGGTGATCTGACGATCGACCACCCACAGCGCCGCTGTCGTGGCGCTCAGTCGCGGTCCTTGTGCCGGGCCATCAGCGCCACGGCGGCACCGACCGCCGCCGCTGCTCCGAGCACGCCCGGCTTGGGAACCGGATTGACCTCGTATACCGGATGCACCACGACCGTGGGAGGCTCGGGCTGTTCGGTAGGATCGACCACCTGGAATGCCTCGTTCACGGAGTCGGTGGCACACCATGCCGTGGCGTAGAGAACGATTCGCGAGGCGAGGTATCCGAACACCATGATGCCGAGCAAGGGACCGAACGCGGCGCCTGCCGGACTGCTCAGTACCGACTTCAGGTAGATCCCGGCCACCGATTTGAGGATCTCGAAGATGACGGCGGTCAACAGTGCGGCTTTCACGACGTTGCGAAAAGGCAGCCGGTTCATCGGAAGTCGAGCGAACACGAAGACGAAGAGTAGCCACGTCGCACCAAGTGACACGGCAATTGCCAGGACCCGGACGACCACCGTGGAGCCGGTGAAACCGTCGACGTGTGTCCACTCGAGGATCTTGTTGATGAGGCCGCTGTTGCCCAGCGTTGTGAGCCCGAGCGTGATCAGGAACGCGATGCCGAGCAGCACGAAGATCACCAGATCGCTGAGTTTGGACTTCACCGCGCTGCGTTCGATACGTCCGCCGAACATCTCGGTCATCCCGATACGCACCCCGGAAATCCACCCGATACCGGTCAACGCGGCGCCGACGAGACCGATGATGCCGACGGTCGCGCGCGACTGGATGGCCGAGTCGATAGCGCTTTCGACCGTCGTACCGAGCTCGCCGGGCATCGACTTCACGATCTCGTCCTTGATGCTGTCGAGCCAGTCCGGATGCGCGGCAAGCACGAAGCCGCCGACCGAGAAGGCCACCATGATGATCGGCACGATCGAGAGGATGCCGGTGAAGGTGATACTCGCTGCGTAGAGGTTGCCGCGACGGTCGTTGTACCGCTCGAGAGTCCGCAGGATGTGGTCGAGCCAGCCCCACCGCTGCCTGGCCGACTCGAACTCGTCCTTGCCGCGGGCGACAAGCGCCTTGCCCGAATCGATCACCGAAGCCATGGGGCCCTCGTCTCCGCTCGGTCGATGTGGATGCCTGATCTCCGTGTCTACCGGAAAGGGCGGCGACTGGTCAGGATTTGGTTTCTGACACGCGCGGCGCGAGGAACCCGACCTTGTCGTAGACGTCGCGCAGCGTCGTCGACGCCACCGAACGTGCCCGAGCCGCACCATCGGCGAGGATGCCGTCGAGGTAGCCGGGGTCGGCGAGGTACTCGTCGACTCGTCCACGAAGTGGCGTGACGAAGTCGCTGAGGACGTCGGCGGTCTCGACCTTGAGGTCGCCGTACCCCTTACCCTCGTACTTGGCGACGAGATCAGCGATCCCGACGCCCGACAACGCCGACTGAATGGTGAGCAGATTCGAGACGCCGGGTTTGTTCTCGGGGTCGAAGGCCACCTCGCTGCCCGTGTCGGTCACAGCCGACCGGATCTTCTTGGCCGACCGCTTCGGGTCGTCGAGCAGATTGATCAGTCCCTTGTCGGTCTCCGCCGACTTGCTCATCTTCGCCGTCGGGTTCTGCAGGTCGTAGATCTTCGCGAACTCCTTGACGATGTAGGCCTGCGGCACGGTGAACGCCTTGCCGAAGCGCTTGTTGAACCGCTGGGCGAGATCGCGCGTCAGCTCGAGGTGCTGTCGCTGGTCCTCGCCGACAGGAACCTGGTCGACCTGGAACGCGAGGATGTCGGCTGCCATCAGGATCGGGTAGGTGAACAACCCGACACTCGACGACTCGACGCCCTGCTTGGCGGCCTTGTCCTTGAACTGCGTCATCCTGCTCGCCTCGCCGAATCCGGTGATGCAGTTGAGAACCCAGGTCAGCTGCGCGATCTCAGGGACGTGCGACTGCACGTAGACGGTCGACCGTGCGGGATCGACGCCGACGGCCAACAACTGTGCCACCGACATCCGGGTGCGCCCGGCGAGCACCGACGGGTCGAACTGCACGGTCAACGCGTGCATGTCCGGAATGAAGTAGAAGGCGTCGAACTCGTCCTGCAGATTCACCCACTGACGCACCGCGCCAAGGTAATTGCCGAGGTGGAAGGAATCGCTGGTGGGTTGGATGCCCGACAACACCCGCCGCCGCGTACCCGACGTGGGTGACTTCTCGACGTCGCTCATGGTGTCCAGTCTCTCAGACGGACGCACCCGATTTTCTTCAGGCGTCAGTCGACGATGATGGTGACCGGCGCGTGGTCGGACCACCGTCGGTCGTAGGCGTCGGCGCGGTCGACGAAGGCCTTGGTCACCCGCGTGGCCATCGCCTTGTTGGCGAGGTGATAGTCGATCCGCCAGCCGGCGTCGTTGTCGAAGGCCTTGCCACGCCACGACCACCACGAGTAAGGCCCGTCGACGTCAGGGTGCAACTCCCGCATCACGTCCACCCATCCCGATTCGAGCAATCCGCCGACCCACTCCCGCTCATGCGGGAGGAATCCAGGACTGCGCGGGTTGCCCTTCCAGTTCTTGATGTCGTGCTCGGCGTGCGCGATGTTCCAGTCGCCACCGACCACCACGGGTCGTCTCTTGCGAGCCAGCGAACCGAGGTGGGCACCGAAACCGTCGAGGAAGCGCTTCTTCTCGGCGTACTTCTGCGCGTCCTTCTCCGACGACGATTCTGTCGGAGCCGCGGCCCCCTTGGGTAGATAGAGGCTCGCAACCGTGACGGCCCCGACCCCGGTCTCCAGGTCGGCTTCGAGATACCTTCCAGTGGAGTCGAATTCGTCGCTACCGAAGCCGACACGCACTGCGGTCGGTTCCATCCTGCTCAACACGCCGACACCTGCGTGACCCTTGACGACTGACTCGGACATCGACAGATGCCACCCGTCGTCGAGCAGCGGTTCGAGGGCCTCCTTGGCCTGCTCCTCGCTGGCGCGGATCTCCTGGAGAAGCACGATGTCGGCCCCCGCCGACCGCAGCCAGGGGACGAACCCCCGGTTGTTCTCCGAACGCACCTTGGTGGCCGCGCGGACGCCGTTCACATTCACTGTGGTGATCGCAGTTGGCACGGTGCACCAGCGTACGGCGACCCTGTGACACCGCCCGCCCACACCCCGCGACACCGCCCGCCCACACCCCGCGACACCGCCCGCCCACACCCCGCGACACCGCCCGCCCACACCCCGCGACACCGCCCGCCCACACTCGGCCGTCGTAGTCCTGAATGAATCCAGAAGGTAAGGCAACCCTTGCGGTTCCCCTGCTTTTATGTAACCCTTGCCTAACAGAATGCGAGGTGCGAGATGTTCGTGTGTATTTGTCGGGCCGTCACCGTGGACGAGGTCCACGAACACTGCGACGCCGGGGCCGATACTCCCGACGCCGTCAGCGAGCGCTGCGGCGCAGGCGAGGGCTGCGGAACGTGCATCGAACGCCTTACCCAGATCGTCAGTTCGCGATGCGCAGGAAGGGTTGCCACTACTAGCGCAGCCTAGCCTGACCTGCAGAAACGCCCCGTGGGGATAGTGTCCACGGGGCCCTTTGGCGTGCTAGGTTCACTGTCACAATCAGTCCGAACCGGAGGTATGCCATGCGTGGAGACGATGAGGTCATCGCTCTACTCAACGAGCAATTGACCAGTGAACTCACCGCCATCAACCAGTACTTCCTGCACTCCAAGATGCAGGCGAACTGGGGCCTGACCGAACTCGCCTCGAAGACGAGGGCCGAATCGATCGAGGAGATGACCCACGCGGAGATCCTCACCGATCGCATCCTCTTCCTCGAGGGCCTACCCAACTACCAGAAGCTGCTGCCGCTGCGCATCGGCCAGACGTTGCGGGAGCAGTTCGAGTCCGACCTGGCGATCGAGCTCGAGGTCGTCGAGCGCCTCAAGCCCGGCATCGTCTTGTGCCGCGAGAAGCAGGACATCACGACGGCCAAGCTGTTCGAGGAGATCCTCAAGGACGAGGAGCACCACATCGACTACCTCGAGACGCAACTCGAACTACTCGACAAGCTCGGCGAACCGCTCTACCTGTCGAAAGCCATCGCCACGCCTCCCGACGTCGGCTGAGGCAGCTCTCCTCACTCCGACCCGACCCCGACGCCCACAGGTGTCGGGGTCGGTGTCGTCTGGCGTCGGGCAACAGCCAACGCGAGCCCCAGGGCGACGATGCCGGCGAGCGCGAGTCCAGCCCCGACTACCGACGGCGCGCGGTAGCCCAACCCAGCCGCGATCACGACGCCGCCCAGCCACGCGCCCAGTGCGTTCGCGATGTTAAGAGCGGAATGGTTCAGCGCCGCCGCAAGTGTCTGAGCATCGTCGGCCACGTCCATGAGCCGCGTCTGCAGTGCGGGCACCATCGCTGTCGCACCGACCCCGACGAGAAACGTCAGCGGCACGGCGGCCCACGGCGAGGTGACCAGCGCTGCGAACAACCCGAGCACAATGGCGGTCGCGACGAGACCGACGAGGATCGCCCGCGGCACGCTCGAGTCCGCCGCCGCACCACCGACGAGATTGCCCACCACCATGCCGACCCCGAAGACCATGAGCACCACCGGGACCCAGCCGACCGAGATGCCCGACATGCTGGTCAATGCGGTGTTGAGGTAGGTGTAGAACGCGAACATGCCGCCGAAGCCGACGACGCCGATGGCCAACGTCAACCACACCTGGACGCGTGTGAGTGCGCCGAGTTCGGTCATCGGATTGGTGACGGTCATGTCGTCGAGTGCGGGCAGCGTGAGGAACAGCGCGCCGATGGTGATGACGCCGATGATCACCACGACCACGAAAGCCGCTCTCCAGCCCAGACTTTCGCCGAGCCAGGTGGCCATCGGAACACCGAGCACGTTCGCGACCGACAGTCCGAGGAGCACGAGGCCCACCGCCTTCGCACGTTGTCGTGGCCCGGCCAGATGCGCCGCGACAAGGGCCGCGACCCCGAAGTAGGCGCCATGTGGAAGTCCCGCCACGAATCGCGCGACGATGAGCGTCCCGAAGTTCGGGGCCAACACCGTGGCCGCGTTGCCGACAGTGAACGCGACCATCAATCCGATCAGCAGCGTGCGGCGGGACATCCGTGCGGTCAGTGCGGCAATGAGCGGCGCACCGACCACCACACCGAGCGCGTACGCCGACACCACATAGCCGGCCGTCGGCTCGGACACGTGCACCGACGACGCGATGTTCGGCAACAAGCCCATCGCGACGAACTCCGTGGTGCCGATCCCGAAGCCGCCGAGGGCCATCGCCAGCATGGCGAACCTACGTGTGGTGCCCGAGTGGCGGGTGGATGAAGACATTCACGAACCAACGAGCGCGCCGGTCAGCGGGATTCCGTTACCGACGGTGAGATCGTTCACACGCGTCTTCGAGACCGGACTCTGTCGAGTCGCGGAGCACGCGTCACGCGGCGGGCGTCTCCTTGGATGCCGGTTCCGCCTTCACTCGCTCGGTCGTCGGCGCACCCGATGAGACCGTCTGCGATGTCGGCGACTCCGATTCCGATGACCCTGAGACCGACGACCCCGAGACCGACGACTCCGGTGCTGACGTCTCGGTCGTCGGCGCCTGAGTCGACGAATCTGGCTCCGTCGCGCCGGCCCCGGGGCCCTCGACAGACGGCGTCCCCGATGAACCCTGGCCGGTGGCCGCGTCCGACGACGGGGCCTGCGTCACTGCACTGTTCGTGCCGTCGCTGGTGCCTCCGTCGCTACCGCCGGCGGCATCTGCACGGCTCCCGCCCCCACCGGATTCCGTCGCATCACCGACCTTCTGCCCGTCGGCGGACTCCGTCATGCCGGCTGCGTGGGGGGACTCGGACGACTGCTCGCCATCGGAGACGCGTCGAGGCTCACCGTCGACCGACTGCGCCGCGCCGAGCCCGTTCCCGGCGCCGACCAGCTGATCCGAAGCCGACAACGCGGCGACGGTTCCGCTCTGGTGAAGCGCTGGTGAGCGCAACGATGCGAGCCACTCCTCGAAAGCGACCAACGACGGCCGAAAGGCAGGGCCGGGGATCGCCGCGGTGTCCCGGCCGACGAGTGTGTACGCCCAGTACTTGGCGAAGTTCACGGGCATCAGCGCGATGCTCCTGGCACTGACCGTCAGCGCGTCAACACCCTGTCCCCACAGCGCGGGATTCCAGGTGAACAACCCGCGTGCCATGTCCCCGAAGGTGTCGACGTCGGTCAGGACTCCTCCGTACCCCAGTTCGGGCAGCTGCGGCAACCACCCCATGGCCCACCTGATCGGCGGCTGGAAATCGCCGAGCGTGATGCCGAGGATGTCCGGCAGCCTCCACCGCTTGCTCACGAGGTCGGGCACGGTCCAGTCGAGACCGAGGTCATCCACGAACTGCTGGGTGAGTACCCAGGCCGATGACGGAACGACCAGCATGCAGGTGTTGACCTGCCCGTCGCCCACGCACTCGAGGGGCTTGACACCCCACGCATCCCACGACGCCCCGTTCGTCGTCGGCAAGTACATGTACAGCGGATACAAGCCGTGCTTGACCCAGTAGCCGGCGAGGCCGTCGAGCGCGCCGATCGGGTCGTGCAGCGGGTCGGGCAGATCGCAGATGGGGTCACCGCTGAAGCACACGGTGGTCACCGGAACGCCACCGAAGTCGTCGACGCTGCGCCCGCCTGCCATGGTCAGACCGGGGATCACTCCGATCATCACGAGTTCGATGCCTTGCCCGTACAGATTCCCGGCCTGTCGCGGATCGGAATACAGCAGACCCGACACCCCCTCCGAGGAGATGTCATAGCCGGGTGTCGTGTGGGTACCGATGTCGGTGAGTACATCGCCGGCGATCCCCGCGCCCTGCGAGTATCCGGCGATCACGACGGGCTTGCCTTCGCATGAGGCCTGGTAACTCTGGACGGTCGACAGTGTCGCTGCGACGCCCTGCGCCTGACTGTTGTCGAATCCGAAGGAACCCAGCGGCCAGATCGACGCGGGGTACTCGACGCGCTTGACCGTGTAGCCCGCGTATTGAGTCTGGCGCGTCACGCCGTCGAGAAGATGAGCGTCGGGGTCCCAGGTGCCCCCGACGAGGACGAGCGCCCCATCACCGCAGTCGGTCTCGGTCTCGGCCCGCGCCACACCGGCGCCGGAGGTCTGCCCGATGGCAAGCAGCACCGCTGCGATTGCCGCGATGCCCAGGCTGCTCGCCGCCGCGATCGATCGACGGATACCAGCACGAGTACTCATCACCGTCTCCATCACTCCGCCCGGCTCGTTGCCGACCGCTGCGCGGCGTCGGAAACCGGCCGGGTGTCCCTACGACTGCTCGAATCGTAGAAGTGCGACGACACGGACAGCTGTCGAAATCGCCAACCGAATGGCCGAGCCGGGCGGTACGACGACGAATTCAACCGATCGGACTACACGAGAGCGCGGCCGAACCCTCGGTGCATCAGCGCGCGAGCACGCATTCCGAGCCGGTTGTCCACCCCAAGAACCAGGCTGCGCCGGAGGGTTCTCACAGGGTTTCGGCCGTGTTATATCCTTGACGCCAGGTCATGAGTATCAGCGCACAGCCCCGGCTTGCTGATCGGCAACCCTCCAACCGCGGTGGGGTGCTCCGGGTGATGACCGGGTTGTGGGACAGCGAGCGCCAGTCCCCGGCAAGCGCGGGTCCGAAGGTCGGACCCCAACAGGGTCGTTGAGCCCTGCCGACCGTAGAAAGTGATACCTATTCTCATGTCTGACGTCGACGTCGACCAGAACCCAGCCGACAACTGGAGTTTCGAGACCAAGCAGATCCACGCCGGCCAGGCGGCCGATGCGGCCACCAATGCTCGAGCGCTGCCGATCTACCAGACCACGTCGTACACGTTCAACGACACCGCACACGCCGCCAACCTGTTCGGCCTGGCCGAACCCGGCAACATCTACACCCGCCTGATGAATCCGACGCAGGATGTCGTCGAGCAGCGGCTGGCCGCGCTCGAGGGCGGCGTGGCGGCACTGCTCGTCGCGTCCGGCCAGGCTGCCGAGACCTACGCGATCCTGAACATCGTCGAGAACGGCGGACACGTCGTGTCGAGTCCTCGCCTGTACGGCGGGACGTACAACCTCTTCCACTACACGCTGCCCAAGCTCGGTATCGAGGTGACATTCGTCGAGGATCCGGAGGATCTCGACTCGTGGCAGGCGGCAACGCGCGAGAACACCCGTGCGTTCTACGGGGAGTCGATCTCCAACCCGAACAACGAGATCCTCGACATCGCGGGTATCTCGGAGGTCGCCCATCGCAACGGCGTACCGCTCATCGTCGACAACACCGTCGCCACCCCGTACCTGCTCAACCCGCTCGCGCACGGAGCCGACATCGTGGTGCACTCGGCCACCAAGTACATCGGCGGACACGGAACCGCGATCGGCGGCGTCATCGTCGACGGTGGCACCTTCGACTGGCGTGTCCAGCGCGACGGCACAGACCTCTACCCCGGCTTCACGACGCCCGATCCGAGCTACCACGGCGCGGTGTTCGCCGACCTCGGCGCTCCTGCGTACGCGCTCAAGGCGCGCGTGCAGTTGCTCCGCGACACGGGTGCCGCGATCTCACCGTTCAATGCGTTTCTGCTCGCGCAGGGCCTCGAGACGCTGAGCCTGCGTGTCGAGCGGCACGTCGCGAATGCCCAGCGGGTTGCCGAGTACCTCAACGATCACTCGCAGGTCGAAACGGTCTCCTACGCAGGCCTGTCGTCGTCGCCCTGGTATAAGCGCGGCCAGGAGCTCGCACCGAAGGGACAGGGCGCTGTCATCGGTTTCGAGATCACCGGCGGTGTCGACGCGGGCAAGCGGTTCGTCGAGGCGCTCACCCTGCACAGCCACGTCGCCAACATCGGTGATGTGCGCTCGCTGGTGATCCACCCGGCATCGACCACCCACAGCCAGTTGACCCCTGAGGAGCAACTGGCCGCGGGTGTCACACCCGGCCTCGTCCGACTCGCGGTCGGCATCGAAGGAATCGACGACATCCTCGCCGATCTCGACCGGGGTTTCGAAGCAGCCAAGTAGCAACTCATAGCAAGGAGCGAGGACACCTGTGTCGGTGAGTATCGACCCGCAGACGGAAACAGAGCAGCGGCCCGACTGGGAGAATGCCCCGGACGGCCAGATGCTCAGCGCCCGTCTCGGGTCGATCTCGCTCGACAACGGTGCGCAACTCGACGACGTGACCCTCGCGTTTCAACGGTGGGGGCGGTTGTCGCCCACGCGCGACAACGTCATTCTCACGTTGCACGCGCTGACCGGCGATTCGCACGTCACCGGCGCCGCCGACGAGGAGCACCCCTCCCCCGGCTGGTGGGACGGGCTGATCGGTCCCGGTGCTGCCGTCGACACCGATGAATGGTGTGTCATCTCCGCCAATGTGCTGGGCGGATGCCGCGGTTCTACAGGGCCTGCATCGCTGGATCCGTCGGGGCGGCCGTGGGGTTCACGTTTCCCGCAGATCACCGTGCTCGATCAGGTCCGGGCAGAAGTCGCGCTGATGGACCATCTCGGCATCGAGAGCATCGGTGCGGTCGTCGGCGGGTCGATGGGCGGGGCCCGGGCTCTCGAGTGGATCATCGAGTATCCCGAGCGAGTGAGGAGCGCGCTCGTACTCGCTGTCGGCGCCCGTGCGACGGCAGACCAGATCGGTACGCAGACAACGCAGATCGCGGCCATCACGTCCGATCCTGCATGGCATGGCGGCGACTATCACGACACCGGTCACTCGCCGACCGCGGGATTGGGAATCGCGCGTCGGATCGCGCATCTGACTTATCGGAGCGAACCGGAACTCGACGAGCGCTTCGCGAATCATCCTCAGGGCGAGGAGAATCCGCTCACCGGCGGACGCTATGCCGTTCAGAGCTACCTCGACCACCAGGCGGGCAAGTTGGTCGAGCGCTTCGACCCCGGTAGCTATGTCGTCCTGAGCGAGGTGCTCAACCACCACGACGTCGGCCGCAATCGGGGCGGCGTACAGGCCGCACTCAACGCCTGTGAGGTACCGGTCATCGTCGGTGGTATCGACTCGGATCGTCTCTACCCGTTGCGGTTACAGGTCGAACTCGCCGAGGAGCTCGGCAACTGCGTCGGGGGTCTGCAAGTGGTCCGATCCGATACCGGCCACGACGGATTCCTCACCGAATTCGACGCCATCGGCGACCTGCTCAAGCGCACCGTCGACCTGGCACGCCGCTGAGCTTCGAGGCGCCTCTCACCCACGTGTCATGACACGCCTGGCGACCGTAGGTCGCGAGTGATTCTAGTGCGACTCAGGGCGGCGGGAGCAGCCCGCCTGGGACAGTCGTCGTGGTGGTTGTCGTGGGCGCAGCCGGTTGGCTCGACGCCGCACCCTGGTCATTCGGCTGGGACGCACCGCCATTCGACTCACTCGGTCCCGGCTGCTCGGGGGTCGGGGTACGCGTGCCCGGCGTTCCCGACGGAGCGAGGAACTCCGGCGGCAGCAGACTCGGCGGAATCGTGATCCCAGGAGGCAGCGGGAGACGAGGACGGCTGGTCTGCCCACTCTGCGGTGGCGTCGTCGTCGGCGTGCTCGGCCGCGCGGACAACGTCAGCGTGGTCGGCGACGGCGTCGTGGGAGGCAGCTGAATCGTCGCCCAACCCGGCCCGTCATCCTCTCGGGTCGTGCGCGCAGCCTGCGCCGATGTCGAGGTGTGTTGCGCCTGAGACTGCGTGGTTTGCGAGGGCACCCGGTCCGTCTCGTCGGATTCGGTCGACAGGGACGCGACGCGGGCGCTCGACGGCGACGGGATGTGCGTGGAGTTGCTGGTGAGCGTGGAACCCACCGCGTACACGGTGAACATTGCCGCGGCGATGACGACAGCAGCGACGGCTACCGGCATCGGCGACAGCGCTCCCCGACGTCGACCCCCTCCCATGAATGCCAGCCGACTCGATGCACTCGCCCGCTCGGACGACAGGAGCGCGGCGCCTACGGCCGCAGCCTGTTCGGGATTCGCCGGGACAACTACCTCGAGCGGGCCGTTCTCGTCATCCTCGTCTGGCACCATGTCGGCGATGGTCGGCAGGTTGGCGAGCCCACCGACGAGAACGACCGCGCAGGCCGGATGCTGTGCGAGATAACGACTCAACTCATCGCGCGCGTCGGCGAGGAACGGACGTAGCGCCGTGGCGAGCGTCGCGTCATCGATCCGGAATCGGCCCGCAGCGTCGACGGAATCGTCGTCGCTCGGCTCCTCTTTCGCAGTCCGAACGGCACTGCGCAGCGCACTGCGGCTGATCTTGGTTGTCAGCGGTCCGCGAGCCGCACCCGACTCGCCGCCGACAACGCGCACGATCGCATCGTCGAGGGCTCGACCGGACAGTGCTCGCGAGCGGGTGATGTCGCTGACGGCCCCGCTCGCGGGATCCACGGTGTAGAGGGTCATTCCGGTGTCACCGCAGTCGACGACGACCACCGATCGATACCGTCCGATCACGCCGGCGTCGATCAGGTAGGCGGCCACAGCCTGCTCGACGGAGACGAGGTGGATCTGCCGACGGGGGCCCGATCCCGTCGACCCTACGAGGTCACGCTCGAGGTCGCCGCCTGCCGCGACACCGATCGGCCCCACGCGTCGGTCGGCGTCACGCGCGGCGTCGAGCATGAGGTCGATGCCTGCGTTGACCCTGCCAGGGGTGTCGTGGCCGTCGCTGGTGTCGACGTCGATCACTCGCGACTCCACGAGTTCGCGCCCGGAGTCGTCACGGGTGAGTAGCACGAAATGAATCATGCCCCGACCCAACGAAACACCCATCGACGTCGTCTCGTCGTGGGTGGAGTGCTCGTGCGGTCTATCCAGCGTCGAAGAGATTGGTTGCCTGCCCGTTGGTCGCCGTTTCTGGTTCGTGCGGCATCAGCTGCCGCATCAACTCATGTCGCGAGACACTTTACCGAAGCATGCTCCAGATTGTAATCAATCCGTGCCCAAAGGATCTATTGACGCGGCCAGCCATAACATGACTGCGCCCACACTGGCAAGGGATACGACGTCGAAGAATCTTCCTCTGACCTGCAGTAATCCGACGCGTGATGTTGGCAACACCGCGCGCAGGAGCGCGCCTAGGAGCAGAGCCGTTCCAAAGACGAACGAACCACGCCGCCATCGGTCGAACAGCACGAGCGCAGCTCCGGCGATCACCCCGACCATCACCAGCAGGTAAGGGATCTGCGCGACGTAGGCGCGGACCCGACGGGCATGGCGCAGCTGCCGCACCCGTGCATCCGTCGCGGAGTTCACCGGCCGGCGTCCCCGGGGACCGACGCTCCGGCCGCAGACCGGGCGGCGAGCTCGGCCTCTGCCCGCTCGATGACGTTCACGAGCAAGAACGCCCGGGTCAGCGGGCCGACTCCGCCTGGGTTCGGCGAGACGTATCCGGCGACGTCCCACACGTCGGGAGCAACGTCACCCACGAGGCCGTCGGCGGTGCGACTGACACCCACATCGATGACCGCGGCACCCGGCTTGACCATGTCGGCGGTCACCAGATGCCCGACCCCTGCTGCCGCGACGACGATGTCGGCACGTCTGACTTCGGCGGCGAGGTCGCGTGTCCCGGTGTGGCACAGCGTGACAGTCGCGTTCTCGCTGCGGCGCGTGAGCAGCAGACCGATCGGGCGACCGATCGTCACCCCGCGTCCGACGACAGTGACGCGAGCGCCGTCGATCGGGATGTCGTACCGACGCAACAGGTGGATCACACCGCGCGGGGTACACGGCAGCGTCGACTCCTTGCCGAGCACGAGTCGTCCGAGGTTGATCGGATGCAGACCGTCGGCGTCCTTGGCGGGATCGATCCGTTCGAGCGCTGCGTTCTCGTCGAGGTGTCGGGGCAGCGGGAGTTGAACGATGTAGCCGGTGCAGCCGGGGTCGGCGTTGAGTTCGTCGATCGCCGCATTGAGATCGGCGGTGGTCGCATCGGCGGGGAGATCTTTGCGGATCGACGCGATGCCGATCTTGGCGCAGTCGGAATGCTTGCCCTTGACATATGACTGCGAACCGGGGTCGTCACCGACGAGGATCGTGCCCAGGCCTGGCATCACGCCTGCCATCCGAAGTTTGTCGACGCGTTCACGGAGATCGGCGAAGATCTCGTCGCGGGTCAGCTTTCCGTCGAGTCGTATCGCGCTCACTCGTCCATTGTTCCATCCCGCGCGATACGTGGCGCCAGGTGTCGAGGCCGGGCGGTTCTGCGCATCCGATCCGAGTACCGTGCTGCCATGCCCCACGACGCCGCCCGACCGGTCAGCATCGCTGATGTCAGGCGAGCACACGGGCGTATCGCTGCGCACGTTCGACGCACCCCTGTCCTGCGCGCGGAGATCGAGACGGTCGGTGGGCCTGTGCCGGTGGTCTTCAAACTCGAGTACCTCCAACTCGGCGGCTCGTTCAAGGCCCGCGGAAGCGCGAACGCCGTGGTCTCGGCCCGCGATGCGGGTGCTTTGTCGGACAGCGGCGTGGTGGTGGCCTCCGGTGGGAACGCCGCGATCGGTGCAGCGCACGCGGCGCGGATCGTCGGCACGCGGTGCACGGTCGTCGTACCCGAGAACGCCCCACCGGTGAAAGTGGCGGCGCTGCAGGCGCTGGGGGCCGACGTGCGTCTCGTCGGCTCGCGTTATCAGGACGCCGCCGAGACCGCGAGTGTTCTGGCAGTGGAGACCGGGGCTCTGCTGTTGCACGCGTACGACCTTCCCGATGTCGTCGCGGGTGCCGGAACCATCGCGCTCGAGTTGGCCGCCGACATCCCCGGACCGCAGACCATCGTCGCGTGTGTGGGAGGTGGCGGACTGCTCGGAGGTCTCGCAGCGGCACAGCGGCGCGGCGACCGTCTCGTGGGCGCAGAGCCCACCGGGGCGTCGAGTCTGCATCAGGCCGTGCAGGCCCGCGCACCAGTGTCCGTGGAACTCGACAGCATCGCCGCAGACTCGTTGGGCGCCACCAGGATCGGCGACATCTGCTGGTCTACCATCGCGGGCGCGGCAGTCGACAGCGTCGTCGTCTCCGACAACGAGATCATCACCGCACGTCGAATGCTGTGGGATCGGTTTCGGATTGTCGTCGAACACGGCACGGCGACCGCGGTGGCAGCGGTGGTCGAGGGCCACGTGACGCCCACCCCGGATTCGACGCTCTGCGTGCTGCTGTGCGGAGCGAACACCCGACTCGACGACTTGTGATTTCCGCGCCGGGGGTCGACCGGGCGCCGAATCCCGTCGACTGTGCGCTGCTACCCGTCGACTGTGCGCTGCTACCCGTCGACTGTGCAGTCCACGCCCCGCTGCACAATGAACCCCATGTTCCGGATCATGTTCTATCAGCCGTGTATCCCGCCCAACACCGGCAACGCGATCCGGTTGGCCGCCAACACCGGCAGCGAACTTCATCTGATCGAGCCGCTCGGGTTCTCGATGTCCGACGCCCAGGTGAAGCGCGCAGGTCTCGACTATCACGAGATGGCGAACGTGACGGTCCATCCCAACCTGGTGACGGCGTTCACGGAGTTGAAGCCCGAGCGCGTTTTCGCGTTCACCGCCCACGCCTCGCGCTACCACACCGACGTCGACTACCGACCCGGCGACGTGCTGCTGTTCGGCCCGGAGCCCACAGGTCTTCCCGACGATGTACTGGCCGAACCCGAGATCACCGAGCGGCTGCGTATCCCGATGCTCGCCGGGCGTCGCTCACACAATCTCGCGAATGCGGCGAGCATCGTCGTGTATGAGGCGTGGCGACAGAACGGATTCGACGGCGCCGTGTGAGCCCGAGGTCCAGCCCGACGGTGAGATGCACACGAGACGGGATGCGGCGGCGCACTCGACCCCTGACAGTGCACACTCGACGCCGGGCAGGACCCGCTCAACGCAGGACTGCGCCCACTCGACGCTCAGCCGACGCGAAAACGCTTGGTGCGCGCGGTCGCTCCCCCGATGAGTGCCACCTTCGACTTCGGCACGCCGAGATGCTTGGCGAGCAGTTCGGCGACCGCCTTGTTGGCCTTGCCCTCGGTGGCGGGTTCACGCACGTAGATGGTGATGGAACCGTCCGGCCCGGTCTCGACGAGTGGCCCCTTGCGACTACTCGGCTTTGCCGTGACGATCACCTGTTGCGCCATCTGTCCCTCTCCCCGCTCTTGTTGTGCGCGAATGCCTCTCGCGCAGTTCTCAGTGCCAATCCCGCGTTCTCAGTGCCAATCCCGCGAGCGGGTGCCCACTCGAAGATCCATGCGCTGCAATCGGTCTGCAACCACGGTCACCGCGCCCTCCGCGTTCTGCACTCTGCCGCGGACCAGCAACGCCGACGCGGACTGTGCCAACTCGCGATACCGCGACCACAGCCCGACCGAACACACCACATTGACCATTCCGGTCTCGTCCTCGAGGTTGATGAACGTCACGCCGGATGCCGTCGCCGGACGCTGCCGGTGGGTGACAGCTCCACCGACGGTGACACGTGACCCATCCGGCACAGACAATAGCGCCTCCGCGGGCAGGACACCTATCGCAGTCAATCGTGGGCGCAGGAACTGCGTCGGATAATTCGACGGCGTGATCCCCGTCGCCCAGGCATCGGTGGCAGCCAACTCCACATCCGACAATCCCGGCAGCGTCGGCACCTGGGCCGAAGGTTCCACGTCGAGATGCTCGACGCTCGCGGTGGCTGCGGCCCCCGCCTCCCACAACGCCTGCCGTCTGCTCATCCCGAAACAGTCGAACGCGCCCGCCCCTGCCAAACCCTCGAGATGCGCGAGGGCGAGGTCGGCTCGCCGTGACAGGTCGGTGATGCTCGTATACGGGCCGCCGACCCGTCGTGACTCGACGATCCGCGCCGCGACCTCGTCCCCGACCCCGCGCACCGACGCCAACCCGAGACGCACATCGAGTCCGTCGTTCTCCAACGTCGCCTCGGCCAGTGACGCGTTGATGTGCGGCCGATGCACGTCGACGCCGTGTCGGCGCGCATCGGCAACCAGCGACTGCGGCGAGTAGAACCCCATGGGTTGCGCACGCAGCAGTGCCGCGCAGAAGGCCGCCGGATGGTGCAGCTTGAACCACGACGAGTAGAAGACCAACGACGCAAAACTCTGCGAATGACTCTCGGGGAAGCCGAAGTTGGCAAACGCCGCCATTTTCTCGAAGATTCGGTCGGCGACCTCGCCGGTGATGCCGTGGGTGCGCTGCATACCTTCGTAGAAACGTCGACGAAGCCGCTGCATGCGTTCGGGCGAGCGCTTGGACCCCATCGCACGACGGAGTTGGTCTGCCTCTGCGGCGTCGAATCCGGCGACGTCGACCGCCAGTTGCATGAGTTGCTCCTGGAACAGCGGCACGCCCAGGGTGCGCTTGAGCGCCGGCCACATCGACGGGTGTTCGACGGTCGGTTCCTCCTGGCCGTTACGTCGTCGGATGAACGGGTGCACCGATCCACCCTGGATGGGGCCCGGACGGATCAGGGCGACCTCGACGACGAGGTCGTAGAAGCAGCGCGGTTTCAGTCGCGGGAGAGTGGCCATCTGAGCTCGCGACTCCACCTGGAACACCCCGACGGAGTCTGCGCGACACAGCATCTCGTATACGGCATCTTCGGTGAGATCGAGCCTGGCGAGGTCGACGTGGATGTTCTTGTGTTCGGCCACCAGATCAATCGCATAGTGCAGCGCCGACAGCATGCCGAGACCCAACAGGTCGAATTTCACCAGACCGATCGCCGCGCAATCGTCTTTGTCCCACTGCAACACGCTGCGGTTCTCCATGCGAGCCCACTCCGTCGGACAGACGTCGGCGATGGGACGATCACAGATGACCATCCCGCCGGAGTGAATTCCGAGATGTCTTGGCATGTTGGCGATCTCGCTTGCGAGGTCGAGCACGTCGTCTGGTGCCGTGTCGGGCATCTTGCTCCAGGCATCTTGCTGACCGCTCGCGTAGCCGAGTGCTCGCGCCATGTCGCGCACCGACGATCGACCCCGGTAGGTGATCACGTTGGCGACCTGCGCGCTGTACTCGCGCCCGTATCGCCGGTAGACGTACTGGATCGCCTCTTCGCGACGGTCGGATTCGATGTCGACGTCGATGTCGGGCGGGCCGTCACGCTCGGGCGAGAGGAATCTCTCGAACAGCAACTCGTTGGCCACCGGATCGACGTTGGTGATACCCAGCGCATAACACACCGCGGAGTTGGCGGCGCTCCCCCGACCTTGGCAGAGGATGTCGTTGCGTTTGCAGAAGTCGACGATGTCGGCGACCACGAGGAAATAGCCCGGGAACGTGAGTGTCTCGATGATCGCCAGCTCGTGGTCGATCTGCCGGTACGCCGCCGGATGTTCGGCCGGTGTCCCATAGCGTCGTCGCGCGCGGGTCATCGTGAGATGCCGTAGCCAACTCGACTCAGTGTGGCCGGCCGGTACGTCGAACGGTGGGAGCTGCGGGGCGATCAGCCCGAGCGAGAACGCACACTCATCTGCCAGGTCGGCGGCGTTGGCGATGGCCTCGGGATGCGCGGGCAGCAGTCGCGTCATCTCGTCGCCGCTGCGCAGATGCGCACCGCCGACCCCGGGCATCCAGCCCGCGATGGTCTCGATGTCGGTGCGGGCGCGGACCGCTGCCATGGCCAGCGCGAGACGTCGACGACGGGGGCATGCGAAGTGTGCGCCCGACGTCGCGACGGTCGGCAGCCCGAAACGTTGCGCGAGATCGGCGAGTACCGCGTTGCGCTCGTCGTCGTCGGGCAGCCCCTGCGCGGTGAGTTCGACGACCACGTCGTCGCGGCCGAACCTCTCGATCAATTCACCGAGTGCCACTTCGGCGGCGCCGGCTCCCGCACGATCGAGCGCGCGCCGAACCCCGCCTTTGCGGCAGCCGGTCAGCACGACCCAGTGACCCGCGTCGCGGGTGAGTCGGTCGACGTCGTAGCGCAGCAGCCCTTTCTCACCGCCGGTCATGTGGGCGTCGGCGATGATCCGCGACAATCTCCGATACCCCTCGCCGTCACGGGCGAGGACCAACAGGTGTTCACCCGCCGGGTCGGTCACCCCGGTCCGGGTCACGTCGGGCTCCAGGGAGAGTTCGGCACCGAACACCGTGGGCATCGCGAATTCCTTTGCTGCCTCGGCAAATCGGACGACACCGTAGAAGCCGTCGTGGTCGGTGATCGACAATCCGCTCAGATCGAGCCGCGCCGCTTCTTCCACCATCTCCTCCGGCATCGACGCACCGTCGAGGAAGCTGTAGGCGCTGTGCGCGTGCAGTTCGGCGTAGCGCACCGACGAGCGCTCGCGCGCCACCTCCGGAGCGGTGTAAGCGCCCCGCTTGCGTGACCAGGCAGGGCTGTCGCTGCCGTCGCCGGGTTGCTCGGGACCGAAGAACTCCCCCGGCCGGCCACCTCTCGGCGAGCGCCCCGACAGCACTCGCTCCATCTCCCGCCAGGTCGGCGGGCCCTGGTTCCAACCCACCCGTCCATCATAGAACATACGTTCGATGATGGGTGCTGCCGTTCAGATTTGTTCGCTCATTCCGCCCGCGCTGACGCCATCGAGGCCGCGACGAACACTTCGGCGACGTGACGCGCCGTCGCCGACGACGCGCGTGGATCCGTCTCGCGCAGCCTCATGGCGAGCTCTCCGGTCACAATCAGGAGCAATCCCTCGGCGAGATCATCGGGATCTGCGCATGGCAACTCGACCGCCAGCCCCGCGAGCGTGCGCGTGAGATGGTCGGTGTCGCGTCGGATCGCGGCGTCGATCTCGGGCTCGGGGTCGGAGTAGTCGGCCGCAGCCCCGAGGAACGCGCACCAGCGTGCACCGTCTGGCTGTGCGCGGAAGGTGTCGAGGGCATCGAACACGGCGAGCAGTCGCCGTGTGCCATCGGAACCGGCGGCGTCAATCGCCTTGTCCCAGACCTCCACCCATCGCTGATGTCTGCGCTCGAGGGCAGCTGCGATGAGGTTCTCCTTGCTACGGAATCCGCGATACAGCGTCGCGGGCGAGACACCGGCCGTAGCGAGGATCACGTCGACGGGGGTGCTGGCGATGTTCTGCGTCGACGTCAACTCGTCGACCGCGTCGAGCAATTTGCGCTCGGAACTCTTGCGCACCGGCATGGACATCACTCTAGACTCTGCAAATATGAAACGTACGTTTTCGTTTAGTGAGCTCCGTGAGCTCGCTGTTGTCGTCGTAGGGACATGCACGATCGCCGCGACGTACGGCCTCGTGCGTCTGGCCTACGGCTTGTTCCTCCCCGACATCCAGCACGAACTCGGCCTCGATCCCGCCACGGCCGGATACATCTCGTCGGGATCATCGCTGGTGTATTGCACGGCAGCGGCGGCTGGTTTCTGGTGGTCACGACAGCCCGGCCTGCTGATCGCCGCCGCCGGGATAACCGCGGTCGCCGGGGTCTGGACGATGGCCTCGACACACGACGTCGCGCTCTTCGGACTATCCGCCGTACTCAGTTCGGCCGGGGCGGGTTTCGCCTCGCCCGCCATGGTGACCGTCGCACAACGCGGCGTCCGACCGGTGCGCGTCGACACCGCACAGTCGGTGATCAACGCGGGAACCGGCCCCGGCCTGGTGGCAGCGGGCGCCCTGGCGCTGGCTTTGCTGCCGGCGTGGCGCACGGCATGGACTCTTGTCGGCATCTTTACCGTGTCCATCGTGTCGGTGATGTTCGTACTCGCGAAGGTCGCCGTGGCGCCACGCGCCGCGACGGCACACGACGGTCCGCGGGGGTTGTCACGGGCATGGTTGGCGATGCATCGTCGTGCGATCGCGTCCGCGATCGGCATGGGTGCGGGCTCGAGCGCGGTGTGGACCTATGGCCGCAGCCTCCTCGTCGACTCCGGAAGCCAGAGTTCCCAGGGCACGATCGTCGCGTGGATCGCACTCGGAATCGGCGCGACCGCAGTGATTCCGACGTCGCGACTCATGGCACGCCGCGCGCCGACGACAGCGTGGACGATCAGTTGTCTCGTTCTCGCGGCAACGGTTCTGGCGCTGACGCTCGCCACCTCGTCCACCGTCGCCACAGTGATCGCCTGCGTACTGTTCGGGTGGGGCTTCACCGCGGGAACGTCGGCCCTCATTTCATGGACAACTGTTTTGAGCCCCGAGAACGCAGCAGCCGGGACCGCGCTCCTGTTCATCGCGCTGGTGCTCGGGCAGGCGGTGGGTTCGTCGGTGCTCGGGGCCGCCATCGCCAGCTCCGGATACACCACCGCGTTCCTTGTGGCCGTGGCGTTCTCGGCCCTGGCCATCATTCCCGCGGCACGGCGCACCGTTCGACCAACTGTGACGGTTCAGGAGGTCGGCGCGTAGAAGATCAGCCGATCAGGCACCCGCCGATCGGTCACCCGTTGGCTGCCACAGCTCTCGGAATCCGACGATCCACCAACGTCATGGCGATCAACACCGATCCGATGACCACGACCGCCCAGCCCGCGACGTGCAGTCCACCGTCGGTGGCGCGGGCCCCGAAGGCGATACCGATGAGGCTCGACGAGAAGATCGCCCCGAAGTACATGAACGTTCTGTACAGACCCGATGCCACGCCGATCGACTCCGACGGGCTCTGCGTGTAGAGCGTCGCCTGGTTGGCGTAGCCGCTCAATCCGTTGGCCACGCCGAACAGGAAGGTCATCGTGAGCAGGATCCACAGCCCAGAGGAATGATGGATCGCCACCGCGGTGACACCGGCGCCGACAAAGCAGAAACCTGTGAGGATCAACGGAATTCGCACCCATCCGTGCGTCGAGTTGACCCGCGCACACACAACACTGAGCGCGGAGTACGGAATGAGGATGAGGCCGACCTGCGCGGCCGTGTAGCCCGCGGACTGCTCCATCCACTGACTGATGCCGTACATCGCCGTGTAGGAACCGAGACCGGCCAGGGCCTGCCGCAGATAGGTGCGGACCAGCGGGGTATTCGACGCGAGCATCCGTACGTCGATGAGCGGTTGTGCAGCACGTAATTCCCAGAGGACCAGCAGCAGCCCCGATACGGCGACGATGACGAGCAACCACCACCGCGGTTCTGTCAGCCGCGCCAAGAACTCGAGTGCCACAACGACGGTCACCGCGAAAAGCACTACCCCGACGACGTCGACGACGCGGACGAGGCCCCGGACACCACCCACATGGACCGCCCCGTCCCGGGGAATACTGCGCAGCGCCCACGCCAAGGTGATCAGTGCGACGGGGATGTTGACGAAGAACACAGCGCGCCAACCGAAGACACCGGTCAGTACACCTCCCAGAGGCAGACCGATCACGGCGATCACCTGTGCCGCGATCGAGAAGCCGCCGAGTATCCGGCTCGGCACGCCGGTGCCGAAGGAGTCGGCTCGCGACCGCACGAGTGCCATCGCCGTGGGATATGCGGCCGAGGTGCCGATACCGATCAGCGCACGGGAGAGCAGAAGACACCAGAAGGCCGGCGCGGCAGCTCCGACGATCCCGGCCACGAGCAGAACGACCAACCCGGACACGAACACCCGGCGCGGACCGAAGACGGCCGCGAGCTTGCCCATCGTCGGCTGCGCCACAGCGCTGCAGAGGTAGAGCACCGAGATGAGGATCGTCGTCTGCGCCGGACCTCGATGGAAGTCGACACCGATCCCCACCAGTGCGGTCGCGATCATGGAACTGTTGATCGGGTTGAGCGTCGACCCCATCAACAGCGGCCCGGTGAACCGCCAGCCGAAGGGATTGCGCTGCTCCACTCCCGCATCGCCGGTTGTCGCCGCGCTCACTGCGCGGCAGCGTCGAGGAGTTCGAGAAGGTCTGCGGTCGAACCAGTCTCGGCGATCTCGGGAAACACCTCGCGCACGCTGTGCGCATGGCGTTCACCGATCGAATCCGTCATGGCATCCGTCGGCAATGTCACATTGAACCCTGCCTCGTGCGCGTCGCGGGCGGTCGATTCGACACCTGCACCGCTGGCGATACCGACGACGACCACCTGGGTGATCCCTCGTGAGCGCAGGTCGTCAGCGAGACCGGTACCGGCGAATGCGCTCCGCGAGTGCTTGGTCACCACCAGATCTGTGGGTTCGGGTGCGAACTCGTCGATGAACTCGGTCGACTCCTCCGATAGCCGCGGCCGGACGGCACCAGCGTTGCGATCGGTTCGTCCCGGCGGAACTGCGTCGACGTTCACCAGCACCACAAGACGACCGTACGTGCGGAATCTGTCGACGAGTCGGCCCGCCCTGTCGATGATCTCCGATGCCGGATGCGGAGCGAGATTGTCGCGTAGCGCGATCCCGCGCTGCATGTCGATCACGATCAGCGCGGTGTGCGGGTCGAGAGTAGTCATGGCCATTGTCGACTCCTTGTCAGATGAGGGTCAGGATTCCGCAATTCGACGGAGAAGTTCTGTCGCGGTGACGATCTGGTCACGCTCGTCCTCGGTGAGGACGTGCTCGATCCGGTCGGCGAGCCAGTCCTCGCGGGCAAGTCGTCCACGCGCGTACATCTCGCGTGCCTTGTCCGAGAGAGCCAGCAGCGTCTTCCGACGATCGCCGGGGTGCGGTGTGCCGATCACTAGCCCCTGGTCGACCAGTGCGGCAACGGTTGTCGACATCGACTGCGGGCGGACACCCTCCGCACGCGCGAGCGCGTTGGCCGTCGTCGGCCCCTCACGCTCGAGTCGGCCCAGGACGTTGGTCTGTGATCGGGTGAGATCGCCGATCGCACCCTGTGCACGCAGACGGCGGTTCAGCGCGGCCAACACAGGGCGGAGAGATGCGGCCACCAGGGCAGGATTCTCGGACACTTCATAAGCCTACCAAATAGTCAGCTAACTGATTAGTGTCCTGACTAACTGCATTCATCGGCATCGTCGTTGCCATTTGCCGATGTGAGTGTCAAGGTGAACAGGACCGTTTCTTACCGAGTAGTAAGAAGTGGGCCGGGGGCTGCGGCCCAGAGTCGGAAGGGGTGTCATGACCACGTACTTCATCACCGGCGGCACCGGATTCATCGGGCGTCGAGTGATCGGGCGGCTGCTCGACACGCATCCCGACGCCCACGTGTATGCGCTGGTGCGCGCTGAATCACGACCACGGTTCGACGTGGTGTTCGCCGACGCGCCGTCGGATCGACTGCATCCGGTCGTCGGAGACCTCACCTCCCCCGGCCTCGGAGTCGCCGACGACGAACTCCCCCAGATCGATCACGTGATCCATCTGGCCGCGATCTACGACATGACCGCCGACGCCGAGAGCCAACAGCGCGCCAACGTCGATGGCACCGCGCGTGTCATCGACTTCGCCGTCGAACACGACGCCATGCTGCATCACGTCTCGTCGATCGCCGTGTCCGGCGACCACGACGGCGTCTTCACCGAGAACGATTTCGATCTCGGTCAGGGATTTCCCACTCCGTATCACCAGACCAAGTACGAAGCGGAGAAACTCGTCCGTGACCGCGCGGGATTGCGGTGGCGAGTGTACCGGCCGTCGGTGGTCGTCGGGGATTCACGGACAGGCGCGATGGACAAGATCGACGGGCCCTATTACTTCTTCCCACTCCTTGCACTGCTCGGCATGTTGCCGTCGAGGCTTCCTCTTCCGATGCCCGACCTCGGTCGGCTCAATCTGGTCCCGGTCGATTTCGTTGCAGAGGCCATCGTGACGCTCGTCGACCATCACCCACTGCGCGGTGGGCAGGTGTTTCACCTCGGCGATTCCCGTGACCGCGGTGTCATCGGCATGTACAACGCACTGGCACCTGCGATCGGATCACCCAAAGGTGTTGGCGTGGTGAGCAATCGAATCGTGGCACCCGCTCTTGCGATGACCGGGTTCGGACCGATCACGCCCATACGCGATCTCATCGCATCACAGGCCGGTATACCGCCCGCGTTGCTCGACGGTATGCGGATGACCGCGGACTTCCGTTCTACACAGACTCTCGCCCTACTGGGCAGGCTCGGCGTCGCACTCCCCGACCTCGACCAGTACGGACCGCGGCTCTGGGAGTTCTGGGCCGCACACCTCGATCCGTCTCGTCACCGGCGCGCCGATGCGCGCGGACCACTCGTCGGGACACACATTCTGATCACCGGCGGCTCGAGCGGAATCGGCAAAGCGACGGCGCGGATGTGCGTCGCGCGAGGTGCAGATGTGTACGTGGTCGCGCGCGACGTCGACGACCTGCACGCTGCCGTGACCGAACTCGAAGGCACCCAACCCAAGTCAGGACTGCCGGCAGGAAGGGTCTACGCCTACCAGTGCGACATCACCGACGAAGAATCCGTACGGACCCTGGTGAAGACCATCATCGCCGAGCACGGACACGTCGACGTTCTGGTGAACAACGCCGGGCGTTCCATTCGACGTTCGACACTGCATTCCGTTGATCGCTCACACGACTACCACCGCGTTATGGCCGTGAACTACTTCGGAGCGGTCAACCTGGTACTCGCGCTGCTTCCGCACATGATCGAGCGACAATCCGGCCGGGTGGTCAACGTGTCCTCCATCGCCGTGCAGACGCGCGGCGCACGTTTCGGCGCATACGCGGCGTCGAAAGCCGCGTTGGAGGCGTTCAGCGAGTCGACCGGCGTCGAAACCCTGTCTGACCATGTGACGTTCACCAATGTGCGTCTGCCACTGGTACGTACCCGCATGATCGCGCCGACCGAGGCCTACCAGAACTCCGCCGGCGTGTGGAGCGTCGACAAGGCGGCGTCGAAGGTACTGGAAGGAATTCTGCGGCATCCGGCACGGATCAGCCCGCCACTCGGTCAGCTCGCCGAGTTCGGACGGAAGTTCACACCGAGGCTGACCTCCCGGATTCTGCACCAGGAGTATCTCCTCGTCGACGAGTCGGCAGCCGCCCTCGGTACCGTTGAGCGGTGACCGATACCCCCTACCTCGCTGTCGACGCCGCTCGCGTCGACCGCAACCTCCGGACGACCGCCGAAACGGCACGACGCGCGGGAGTCGCCCTGCGGCCACACGCCAAGACGCACAAGACAGCAGCACTGGCGAAACGGCAGATCGATAGCGGCGCAATAGGTCTCACCGTAGCGACGATCGGAGAGGCCGAAGCGTTCGTCGCCGCGGGCTTCGGTGATCTGTTCATCGCCTATCCGCTGTGGGTCACAGCCCACAAGGGTGCACGCCTGCGCGCGCTGGCCCAGCAGTCGGCTCTGCGGCTCGCCGTCGACTCGATTGCGGGTGCGGAGCGGATGGCGGCGGAGGTGGGTGGAACCGGTTCCGGCGTCGAGGTGCTGGTCGAGGTGGATTCGGGCCAGCACCGCACCGGGGTCGGCCCCGAGTTCGCAGGTGAGGTCGCAGCCGCTGCGCACGACGCCGGTCTCGACGTGATCGGCGTGTTCACGTTTCCCGGCCACGGCTACGGTCCCGGCGGCGCTCGGAGTGCCGCCGCACGGGAGGAGGTGACAGCGCTCGCCGAAGCCGCCGACAGGCTGCGTTCGGTCAGCATCGAACCGCGTGTGCGGAGTGGGGGTTCCACCCCGACGGTCGAGTTCGCCACAGACAGCGACGTCCTGACCGAGATCCGGCCTGGCGTGTACCCGTTCTACGACGCCCAGCAGATCGAACTCGGCGTCTGCGAATTCGGCGACGTCGCGCTGACCGCGGTGAGCACCGTCGTCCATCGCGATGGGCACCGCGCGGTGCTCGACGCCGGCAGCAAGATCATCGGGGCCGACCGTCCCGCGTGGGCCAGTGGCCATGGTCGGATACTCGACGATCCGGACGCGCGGATCGTCGGGCTCTCCGAACACCACGCCGTGGTCGAGTACCCGCCCAGCGCCGTCGTCCCCGAACTCGGGACCACGGTGGGCGTCATACCGAACCATGTCTGCACCGCGGTCAATCTCGTCGACGAGCTGGTCGTCGACGACGCGCGTTCCGGTGGCGCCGCGGACCGCTGGCCGGTCATCGCCCGCGGCGCGAACAGCTGAGCGAGGAACGGGGGTGCCGCGCGGAACGGGGGTGCCGCGGAGGCGGGGCTCGGGTGGTGCGCGTTGGTGCGGGGCGCTGCAGAAACTCGGGGAAGGATTTTTCCGCGGGTTTTGCACCCTTCCCCGCGAAACAACACGCGCAAAGGTCAGAAACCCGCGGAAGAGCCACGGCGCAGCGTCAAAACCCGCGGAAGAGTGACAGCCCGGGCCCCCACCCCACACCATTCGGGCACTCGTGCCGCTCGCCCCGCCGACGGTCTTCCCGAGTGCAGAAACCTAGGGAAGAAGTTTTTCCCCGGGTTTTGCACCCTTCCCCGCGAAACAACACGCGCAAAGGTCAGAAACCCGCGGAAGAAACCCTTCCCCTACTTTCTGCCAGCCAGCGCGTGCACCCACGAGCCGAAGCGGCCGCGCTACTCGTACACACCCTCGACCAGCCACCCACCCGCCCGGTAGTAGAGCAGCAGGGCGCGCGAATCCTCCAGGAGCACTTGGACTCTGGCGATGATCCCGGTGTCGTCCATACCCGCCGGCCACGGCCCGGCCCACCAGCTCAGCGCCCAGGTGTCACGCACAGCACCCCCACTCGCCGCTCCCCCACGCACCCCACCCGCACCCCCGCGCGCCGTGCCCCCGCTACGCGCCATGCGCACGACGGCGGGTTCTTCGGAGAACGCCCCCCGACCGGTGACGGTGACCGGCTGCCCCGACGCGTCGATCAACGACACCGGGGTGCGGGACATCACCGTGGGTGCGGGCTGGGGAACCCGCCCGGGCCAGGGGGCCTTCGGATCGTGTTCGGGGATCTTCTCGTCGCCCAGCGGGATCAAGGTGATCTGATCCGACGGTCCGCGACCGCCGCTGCGCACGGGCACCTGCACGGCGTCGCCGCCGAGCAGTCCCTGCACACGTTCCAGAGACCTCCGGGCACGCTCGGAGACCTCCGATTCGCCGGGGAGCCCTGCGCCCGTCAGCGCATAGTGCAACGCTCCGGCGTCGACCGTCTCGACCGGCTCGAGTCGCAGCATCGCGATGGGCGAATCCGGACGCGTGTCGCCGCGGTTCCTGCCCCGCCCCGCACCGGTCAACCATCCTTCCAACTGCCAGCGAATCCGATCGGCTGTGGCGTCGGATGTGAGTGGCTGCGCGCACCGCCACACCCGCGAATGTCGTTGTCCGTGTTCGGTGATGGCCTCGACCTTGAGCTTGGTACACGCGGCGGGCACATCAGAGAGCCTGCGATGCAACATGTCGGCGAGCCGTCGTCCCGCGAAGGCAGCCGAGTCGATCCGATCGATCGGCGGGTCACAGACGTAGTCGACGACCAGTTCTGGTGAGGCGACGATCCCCGCGGGCCGCCGATCAGGCAGCGCGTTGGCCAATCGGTGTGCCACCGCGGCGTCGGCGGAGAACCGGGTGGCGACGTCGCGCGCGGGCATGGCAGCGAAATCGCCGATGGTGACCAGCCCTAGTCGTCGTAACAGGTCGACGAACTCGGTGCGCTCGGGGCACGACAGGCTCGGCTCGGCATTGAGCTCGGCCACCGGCAGCTCCGCCAGATAGGCGCGATCGCCGCCCGGTTCCACATGCTGGCCGCGTCGCGCGGCGATCACCGCGGTGAACATCTCGTCGGCAACACCGACCTGGGATTCCACTCCGCAGACCGAGACCTGGTCGACGAGTTTCTCCGCGAGCGACGCTTCTCCCCCGTGATGTCTGGCCGCTCCGTCGGCGGGCATCACCAGCAATCCCGGCCGCAACACCTCGACCACAGCGACCACCTCGGCGACCGCTGCCACCACCGGTTCGAAGAACCGTGCGTCGCGGTCGACGTCGGCGGTGAACACCCGCATATCCGGGCACACCGCCTGCGCCTGCCGCTTACGCATGCCGCGGCGAACCCCTGCGGCACGCGCGGTGGCAGAGCACGCGGTCACCCGGTTGGCCGAGAGCACCGCGATCGGTTGTGCGGGTGGAAGATCCTCATCGGCAGCCGCAGCCATCGCGGGCCAGTCAGGGCACCACAGGGCCATGATGCGTCCCATCAGTTCGCCACCGCCGTGAGCCCCTGATCCAACGAACCGGCCCCGGATTCGACCGGACGTGTCAGACCCACGAGACCTCGCGACCCACCCGATGATCCGACGGTACTCAGATCGACGTCGGCACTGTGTGTCCGACGGTCACGCCCGGTGGCGGTGACCTGTAACCGCAGTCCGCCGATCCTGCCGTGCCCACGACGCGCGGCGGC
Organism: Gordonia aichiensis NBRC 108223; assembly: GCF_000332975.1. Taxonomy (GTDB): domain Bacteria; phylum Actinomycetota; class Actinomycetes; order Mycobacteriales; family Mycobacteriaceae; genus Gordonia; species Gordonia aichiensis. The sequence continues at coordinate 189,965 of NZ_BANR01000006.1, forward strand.
GAGGTCGGCGCCGACACCGCCCGGGACGTGACGGTAGGTCAGCACCGACGCCTCCATCCGGACCTGAGCCCCCGGCCAGTGCCCGTCGACGACCATCAGCGCCGACGAGTGTTGCCGCACCCGTCCGCTCACCACCCTGCAGCGCGCGGGCGCGACGTCGACGCCGCGCAGCCCCAGGACGACCAGATCCATCCCGTCGAGGAGTACCGAGGCGATCTCCACCGGGTCGACGCCCGGGTCGGGCACGGTGGCGATTCGAGCGAGGTCGGCGCCCATTTCGGCCGCCGACAGCAGATTCAGCCAGGGCAGTCCGACAACCCCCACCTGACCACCACCACGACTCACCGCGGCGATCATCGCAACCACGAGCGAACGCGCACCGGAGCAGCCGACCACACTCCCCCGTGCGATCCCCCCACGTCCCGCGGATTGGCCACGCGGCAACAGATCTGCGAGGACATCAGGTAGCGGGAGGCTGTCGTCGACCTCAGCCGAGCGGTCGGCGGAGACCCGATCAGGCATCCCCGACAGCACTGCCATGCGCTTGCGTAACCGGGCGAGCGTATCGGTGCGATCGTCGCCATCCGAACCCTCCCCGTCGCCCTGCGACGGGCACGGGTGAGCCAACGGCAAAACACTCATGAAGACCTCCTGGCCAGCGTTGATGATGCGTGGCGAGCCGGGAAGTTGCTGCGCCGTCGGTCGCTCGGATCACCGAGTCGGATCGAACGTTTTTTCGATATGGCGATCGTACGACGCCCCTCTGACAGGACGCAACAGTGCAGGTGCCGGGACAGTCCGACGGGGCAATTCAGCGCAACTCAGGCCGAGAACCGCGCATCGAGAAAGGCGAACACGCGGGCCCAGGCGTCCGACGCCGCATCCTCGTCGTAGTGCATCCCGACGACGCGCAGCACCGCGTCGGGAACCGAATCGATGCGATTGGCGAAGCTGTGCCCGACCCCGGGATAGGTCGCGATGTCCGAGGGGATCCCGTGCTTGTCGAGGACACGCCGCAAACGCGATTCGCCGAACGGGATCAGCGGATCGCGCGCGCCGAACGACGCCACCACCGGGCAGGTATCCGCCGTCACGGCACGGTAGGTGGTGAGGCTTCCGTAGAACGGCGCTGCCGCGACGTACCGGGCATCGCCCTCGAGAAGCGCGAACCCGCCGCCCATGCAGAATCCGACGATGGCCACCTCTCCACTGGAGAGCGGGTCGGAGGCCAGACGACGTCGAGCACTCTCGAGAATCCCGAACACCGGTCCGCGGCCCGAGACCAGCGACCGCATCGTGGACACGATGCACGCGGCACGATTCGTACCGGCGGTGAACAGCAGCGGCGCCAGCGCCAGGTACCCGTGGTCGGCGACGATACGCAGAGTGCGCACGATGTCGTCTTCCGCGCCCGTGATGTCGTGGACGAGAAGCACAGACGGCAGCGGACCGTCCGAATCGGCAGGTCGGGCCATCAGCGCATTCACACTCGCTGTGCCCGCGCCCGCAGGCAGCGACCCGTCACAGTCGACGACCAGCGATTCGACGACGGTGTTCTCGGTCATGATTGCGTTCCTTTCGGAGATGATGTGGTCGGAGAGGACGTGACAGCGTCGGATGCCGCCGACCCGCCACCGGACGACGGCCACCAGATCCGTGAGCCGAGCACGTGAAGGATCGACGGGACCAATACCGTCCGCACCACGGCGATGTCTAGCAGTAATCCTATGCCGATGGTGAATCCGGTCTGTAGCAGCAGAATGACCGATCCACTCATGAGCGCGAACATCGTGACGGCGAAGACGATCCCTGCCGTGGTGATGACCCGGCCGGTGCTACCGAATGTCCGTAGAATCGCCGATGTCGTTCCGCTCGAGGCGTTTTCACGAACACGCGAGGCGAACAGCATGCTGTAGTCGGCGCCGACTGCCACCAGACTCATGAACGAGACGGGTAGCACCGACCAGTGCAGCCCGATACCGATGATGTGTTGCCACACGAGCACACTGATGCCTGCGGCACTGAGAAACGACAGCAACACCGTGGCAACCAGGATGAAAGGCGCGAGCAGGCTGCGCAACAGAGCAACCAGGATGACGAACACCGCGGCAAGCGCAACGATCCCGAACAGCAGGAAGTCCTTTTCCGACTGCGCGATGAGGTCCGAGGTGATCGACGTCAGTCCGGTCGCATCCACACGTGCGTGTGACAGGCCACTGCCCTTCAACGACTGTTCGGCAGTCGTCGAGATATCGGATACATGACTGGTCGCCTGCTCACCGTAGGGATTTCCCGACGGGATCACAAGCATACGAGCCACCCGGCCGTCGGACGACATGAGCATCTTCGACCCCGCCACCAGCCGCGGATCCTCGAATGCGCTGCGCGGCAGATAGAACCCCGCACCGGGGCCCTCCGACGTCGCCTTGCCCATCTCCGAGAGATATCCGGAGGCCTCGTCGAGTCCGCTGCGGAGTTGGTCGGTCATCGACACGACGGTGTCGGTTCCTGTCTTGGCCTCCGAAAGCCCCTGTGCCAGTTGATCCATACCCGACGTGAGCTGTCCCATACCGTCACGCAGTCGTGTGAGGTCCGAGCGGATGGACTCCGGCGAGCGCCCGCCCAATGATGCGGTGAGGGTGGAGATGGCCGAGAGTCCGGCGCGCAGATCGGGCATGACCGACGACACCGTCCGCAGGTCGTCGGGGTTGAGGTTCGCCGCGTTCTGCGCCGCCGTGAACGCCGCGCTCAGCGCATGATTCGACATGCCGTCGAGTTGCTCGAACAGCGTTCGCCCCTGCATACACAGCGGCGAACTCAGACACTGCGCGGAGGGTTGCGGCGATGCGTACGGGGAGAGTGCCCGCGACAGCGAATCGATGGCCTGCCGCTGTGAGTTCAGCGTCGACACCAGCGTTTGCAGTGACGACAGTTGCGGTTCCAATCGCGCGAGTACCTGGGCCAATGACTGACCGTCAGCGGTCCGGGCGGTAGCGATGTTGTCGGCCAGGGGAAGTAGGTCGAGAACCGAGTTCGACAGGTCGACAACCTGGTTGACGCCCGACACCAGCTCGGGCAGTTGCTTGGTCGACTCGACCGCGCCGTCACGAAGCGCGGTCATGCCCTGGGTCAGTCGCTCCAGATCCGGTCGGGCATCGGCGATCTGGGTTCCCGCATCGGCGAGCCGACCAGCGATCAGTGCCGCCTGGTATCCGATGGCCGATTCGGGCAGTTGGCGACCGTCGGGCCTGGTCAACGAGCGCACATAGGCGACGTTCGGGAGGTCGGTGACCGCTGAGGCAACGCGATCGAGCGCAGCGAGATCGGTGGTGGTACGCATGTCGTGATCGCTGCGGATGATCAGGAACTCCGGGACGATTTCGTTTGCGCCATAGTGTTTCGCGACGAGATCGTACCCACGGGAGCTGTCGGTGGGATGCAGCTGCATGGCGTTGTCGTCGCCATTGGCGCGGAAGGTCACGACGGGTATCGCCAACAGGATCAGCAACAGCAACGACGCACCCGCCAACGCGCCGGAGCGGCGCAAAATGAAGCGACCGCGGCGGCGCCAGATGAAGTCTCGGGACGGCCGTGGTTCGATCCTGCCGTGTCGGCCGAGAATGGCCATCATCGCGGGAGTGAATGTCAGTGCGACAGCGAGTGTGACGACGAGTCCGATCGCAATCGGCGGCCCCGAGGTGGTGAACATCCCGTTGCGCGCCATGAGCATCGCCGTGGCCGACGCCGCGATGGTGAGTGCCGACGCCGTGAGCACCTCCCCGACACTGAGACCGGCGAACCCCACGGCCGACCGGGACGAGAGACCCTTCCGTCTACCGTCGTGATAGGCGGCCATCTGGAAGATGGCGTAGTCGGTACCCGCGGCCAGCACCAACGCGGTCATCAAGGTGACGGTCAGCGTCGACAACGCGAGCGCGCCGTGATCTCCCAACCCGGACACCACCGCACGCGATGCCGCCAACGACACACCGATCGTCAGGAGCGGCACCAGCGCGGCGATCACCGAGCGATACGACATCACCATGAGCACCGTGATCAACAGGACCGATACCGCGGTGATCACGACCATTGATGTGTCCAAGGACGTGAACTCGTCGACGACGACGGGCGCGGGACCCGAGAAATGGGTCTGCAGACCCGCGGGCTTCTCGACAGCATCAAGATGATGACGCACCGCTTCGGTGGCGCGGTGTGCCGCCGCGGTACCGATGGCTCCCCGTTCGGCGACCAGCAGCGTGATCGCCTTCCCGTCGGGGCTCACCGCATAGTCGCGCGTCGCCGGATTTCCGAACATGTCCAGCACGTAGGAGACGTGCTCCCGGTCGTCGAGCAGCCGCTGCACCACCGCGGAGTAGTAGCGCTCTTCTGCAGGTCCGATCGTGGTGTCGCCTGCCATCACCACCGACCCGACCGCCGTCGAGGGATCATTGCCGAAATCGCGCGCCATATCGGCGATCGCCTGTGTCGACGGTAGATCCGCAGGCACGATCGCGGCCGACTTCTCTGCTGCCGTCTGCTCGATCTGGGGTATCGCGATGTTGAGGGCACCGACCACGACGACCCAGAAACCCACGACCCACCACGGATAGGCCGCGGCCATACGTCCGGGAGCCGCGAGCACCGATCGTGCTGTCAGCCCTGTTCTGTTCCTCGGTCGACGTCCCATCCCCACCCTCTCGTGAGACATTTAGACACAAAATGACTCATTGACCGAGACGGTAGCATCGGTGCGTAATCGAGGACAAGAAGGGCCCATGAACAACGACGATGCGATGTCGGCGATACGCCAACTCCTCATCTCGCCCGACAGCGACTCAGAACAGTCGTCGGTGGTCACCGATGTCCTCGAAGCCGCCGTCGGAGTGATCCTCACGATCGGATGGCAGCGCCTGACGATGGCCGACGTCGCCAAGCGGGCGGGCGTCGCCCGTGCCACCGTGTACCGCCACTTCGCAACCAAGGACGATCTGCGACGCGCGGTGGGCGCGCGGGAGGTCCAGAAGTTCCTGCTGGAAATACTGGAACTGCGTTCCGCCGCACCAGATCTCGAGTCCGGAATGGTAGCGGCCGTTCGCCACATCATCAACGAGGTCCGCACCAATCCACTGATCGCACGCCTACGCGAGACCGACCGCGAGTTACTCATGGACGTGGTGTCGCGCGACGACATCGTGACCTACGCGACGCAGTTCTGCGCGCAGATGTGGCGGACACAGCTGTACGCCGCCGACGATGAGATCGCCGAGGCCGACTGGAACCATCTGCTCATGGTCAGCGAGATCACCGTTCGGGTGTCACTGTCACTGGCATTGAACCCCACCACCAGCACCGATCTCAGCACGGAAGAGGGCGCCACCGACTTCGTGCGCCGGTTCACGAAAGCCCTCTTGCCCGATGCCTAGGATCAAGGCCGGGTCGGTCGCCGAACACCGCGCCGCCGTCATGACCCAGTTGCTCGACGGCACCGAACGACTCCTCCTGTCAGGAGCGGATGCCACGCTGACCGCCGCGGGCATCGCTGCGGAGGCCGGCATCGCGCGCAACAGCATCTACCGCTACGTGTCCTCGGTCGACGACCTCATCGAGATGGTGCTCGAGCGCGGGTTCACCGACTGGTCGACCGCCGTGGCCGCGCGCGTCGCCCATGCCTCGGACCCACGCACAGCCATCCTCACCTACGCCGAGGCCAACCTCGAGTTCGCGGCTGACGGTCGACATGCCTGGCGTACGGCCATTGCCCGAATTCACCTGTCCGACAACGCGCGCAGCAGAGTCATGGCCCTACACGAACAGATCACCGCCACCCTGCACGAGGCGGTCAACGCTGTCGGCGTCGTCGACACCGACCTCACCGAGGCCACGATCGCCGCCATCGTCGACGCCTGCATCGGACGCATCGACGCCGGGCAACCGCTTCCCGAGGTGCTCGATCACGCTCGCAAGAGCGTCGGTGCAGTCATCGACGCCTGCATGCCCGGCTGACGATTCGGCGCTCGCCCCCGACGCCGCGGGAGATCTGGCACACAACACTTTGGAGACATGGTGTCTCCATGTGTAGATTCACTTAGCGACACTGCGTCTCTAAGAAGGAACCCGAATGTTTGTCGCTCTCCACGAGTTACGCGCGGCCTGGGGCCGATTCATGTTGATGGGTGTGGTGATCGCCCTGGTCTCCGCCCTGGTCGGAATGGTCTCCGGCTTCACCATCGGCCTCGGCAACGACACCGTATCCGCACTGCGGGCCATGCCCACCGACTCAATGGTCTTCGCCAAGGGGACATCCGATTTCACCCGCAGCGTGCTGACCGGGGATCAGGTCTCGGCTTGGGCTCGACACTCCGGCGTGAACGCACACCCGCTCGGCATCGGGATCTTCCACGGCGAGACGTCCGACGACTCGTCGGTCGACATGGCCGTGATCGGAGCCGAACCGCACAGTCCCCTGCTTCCGGCGACCACCCATGGCCGGCAGGTCGCGGCACCGGGCGAGGTGGTGGTCTCCGAGGGCTTGGCGGACAGCGGGATTCGCATCGGCGATTCCATCAGGATCGACAACTCCGACGTCGGACTCCACGTCGTCGGCATCACCGACACACTCTCCTACGGCCACGTGGCAGCCGCATACGTCCCCCTCGACACCTGGCGACTCCTACGTTTCGCACCCGACGGGAACCTGCGCCCACACGACGAGGGAGCAGCCGGGGCGATCGCGCTCACCGGAGGCAGCGCACCTGCGGAACTCGCTGACACGCATGTGGTCGGTGAGGACGTCATTCTCGCTGCGGCACCCGGCTATTCGGGAGAGCGACTGACCATGAACTCGATCATCGCGTTCCTCTACGTCATCGCGCCGCTCATCGTGGCAGCTTTCTTCGCGGTCTGGGTCGTCCAGCGGCGCTCCGTCTATGCACTACAGCGCGCACTGGGGGTGTCGCGCCTGGCACTCGTGGGCGCCGCACTGGCGCAGGCAGCCGTGGTCGTGGTTCTTGCGACCGTCATCGGTTCGGCCATCGCGTATCTGCTCGGCCTCGCGATGGGCTCGGCCGTTCCGTTCGATCTACCGGCAACGTCATTGGCCACCACCGGCATCGCCGTCATCGCGGCGTCGATGATCGGCTCGGCTGTCAGCCTCCGATGGGTTCTGACAGCAGACCCCCAGATCATGTTAGGAGAATCGCGATGAGCCTCGACCTACACGACATCGTCGTCGAATATCGTTCCAGCACAGAGACATCACGTGTCCTCGACCATGTGTCCGCGTCGTTCGCCCACGGTCAGATGACCACGATCACCGGTCCGTCGGGATCCGGCAAGTCGACGCTGCTCGGCGTCTGCGGAGCGCTCCGACGACCCGATGGCGGAACCCTCACTCTCGACGACACCGATGTCACGGCGCTGTCCGACCGTCGTCGCACGGAGTTGCGCAGACACCAGGTGGGGTATGTGTTCCAGAGCGGAAATCTCTTCCCCGGACTCACCGCGATAGACCAGGTGCTCGCGATGGCGGCGATCTCCGGGCGACGACCACGCTCGATGCGGGCTCGCGCGCACGAACTGCTCGACGCGGTGGGGCTCGCCGACGCCGTCCGGTCGAGGCCCGAGCAGTTATCCGGAGGCCAGCGGCAACGGGTCGCGATCGCCCGTGCACTGATCCACGAGCCCCGAATCCTCCTCGTCGACGAACCAACGGCAGCGGTCGACCGATCACAGGCAGGCACGATCACGGATCTGCTGCACAGCGTGACGACCGAGCACGACTGCATCACCGTCGTCGCCACGCACGACCCTGAGGTCGTCGCCCGCGCGGATGCCACGGTCGACCTGGCCCACGCGGTTCGGTGACCTCTCGCGCTGATGAGCGCGCACCGATCTCGTCCTTGGACCGCCGCGGTAGAGCCCGTGGGAGCCGACCGCATCAGAACAGCGTCAAGGCCTCGGCCAACTGCGGCGTACCGACGAGGTCGCGCTCCTCGGAACCGTCGTGCTCGCCCCTGCCGTGGTCTCGACCGGCAAGGCCGTGACGGGCCACCAAGGGCTGCAACCGATCTCGCAGCCACGACGAATACTCCGCGGTGACATAGGCGCCACGCCCATAGAGGCCGCGGTACTTGCGCACCAGCGCCGGGTGGTTCTCGGCGAGCCAATTCATGAACCATGGCTTCGTCGAACTGCGCAGATGCATCGGAAACGCCGTCACACCGGCGGCGCCCGCCTCGGCGAGTGCTCCGAGCAGCGCGTCGAGATGCGCGGTGGAGTCGCTCAGGTACGGGATGACCGGCGCGACCATCACATGTGGCGCGAAACCCGCCTCGGCGATGGCACGAATGAGCTCCAGCCGCGCCCGCGGCGACGGCGTCCCGGGTTCGATCTGCTTCTGCAGGTCGTCGTCGAAGATCGCCAACGACACACCGATGCTCACCGGGATCTGCCCGGACGCCTGACGCAGCAGGGGCAGATCCCGACGTAACAGCGTGCCCTTCGTCAGTATCGATATCGGGGTCCCCGACTCCGCCAACGCGGTGATCACGCCGGGCATCAGACGATAGCGCCCCTCGGCACGCTGATACGGATCGGTGTTGGTACCGAGCGCGACGGTGTCCTGTTGCCAGGAGCGCCGACGTAGTTCTTTGCGCAACACCGCGGCGACGTTGAGCTTGACCACCACCTGGGAGTCGAAATCACGGCCGGCATCGAGGTCGAGGTACTCGTGGGTCGGACGAGCGAAACAGTAGCGGCACGCATGCGAACATCCGCGAAAGGTGTTGACCGTGAACCGGAACGGCAGCCCCGAACCCTCCGGCATGGCATTGAGCGCACTCTTGGCGAGTACCTCGTGAAAGGTGATGCCCTCGAACTCCGGAGTCTCCACCGACCGGACGAGTCCGGCGCGCGCAAATCCCGGCAGTGCGCCGTCGTCGGCTTCGACCACCTGTTCGGACCACCTCATGCCGATGAGTCGAACATACGTACTAGGTGGTGTCAACCCGCCGCGCCCCGCCGCCGAGCGCACCGAGCACCGACCAGGAGTCAGCCGCGCGGCTATCATGCCGGTATGTCATTCGCCGAGAGCTACCGCACACCGGGTCCGCAGTACCTGGTGGCCGGCCGTTATCGGCTGAGATCCCGAATCGGGGGCGGCGGCATGGGCACCGTCTGGCTTGCCCGCGATCAACTCCTCGACCGCGATGTCGCGGTCAAGCAGGTCCTGTCGACCGAAGGCCTCTCCGACGATTCAGCCGACAACGCCCGTAAACGCGCGATGCGCGAGGGCAGGATCGCGGCAAAGCTCGCCCACCGCAATGCGATCGCCATGCACGACGTCGCACTCGACCGCGGTGAACCGTGGCTGGTGATGGAATACCTTCCCTCGCGGAGCATCGCCCAGATCCTGCACTCCGCCGGCACACTCGACGTGACCGAATCGGCCAAGATCGGTGCGCAGGTCGCCGACGCCATGACCGAAGCACACGCCGCCGGTATCGTGCACCGCGACATCAAGCCGGGCAACATCCTCATCTCCGAAACCGGGCGACACGCCGGATTGGTCAAACTCACCGACTTCGGCATCTCCCGCGCCAAGGACGACGTCGCGTTGACACAGACGGGCGTGATCACAGGCACCCCAGCCTATTTCGCCCCTGAGGTCGCCCGCGGCGCCGAACCGTCGGAGGCGTCGGATGTGTACTCGCTCGGCGCGACGATCTACACGATGGTCGAGGGCGAGCCACCCTTCGGCGTGGACGACAACTCACTGGTCATGCTGCACAAAGTGGCTCGTGCGCAGATCAATCCGATGACCCGGGCGGGTGCGCTCGAACCCGTGCTGTTACACATGCTCGAACCCAGTCCGACGAAGCGCATCACGATGTCCCAGGCGCGTGACGAACTCATCGCGGTCGCGTCCGGCGGGCGCGCCTCCGCCGATCAGGTGCTGACCAGCCTGATCCCCCGACCGTCGGGCGTGAGCACACTCCCCCCGCGTGGCACGGGCACCGGAGCGCCCGGCCAGACATCGCAACCGGATTCGGCTCGCCCCGCCGGTTTCCCCACGTCCCGTCCCGCGCCGGGTTCACATACCCCGGGTGCGGGAACGTCGGTGGCCGCTGGATGGCACACGCCGCCGTCGACGCACCGAAACCACACCCTGGTCTCCACGACGCCACCCTTTGCAGGCGAGAACCGTCCACCAGAGCACTACCCGATGGACCCATATGCGAGTCTCCCACCGTCACAACGATCTTCGGGAACATCACCCACGGCCCTCGCACTCGCCGTGCTGGGATTCTTCGTGGTTCTGGCCGTCGTGATCGTCCTTGCGATCGCTCTGGTTCGCTGAACCTCCGATAGCCCGACCTCCGGCGCGTGGGGACTCAGCCGATATGGCGGGTGGCCGCCCATCTGGTCAGCGCGTTGCGGTTGGACTGCTGGGTCTTCCGCAGCACATTCGACGCGTGGGTTTCGACGGTCTTGATCGAGATGAACAACTCCTCGGCGATCTCACGGTAGGTGTATCCGCGCGCCAACAGACGCAGCACCTCGAGTTCGCGACGCGTGAGAGAATCGAGCTCGGGATCAAGCGCCGGTTCGGGTACCGACGATTTACCTGTGAACGAATCCAGCACGAACCCCGCCAGGCGCGGGCTGAACACCGCATCACCGTCTGCGACCCGACGAACCGCGTCCGCAAGCTCTCGACCGTCGATCGTCTTGGTGACGTATCCACGCGCGCCCGCTCGGATCGTGGCGATCACGTCCTCCGCCGCATCGGACACGCTCAGTGCGAGAAACACCGGCGCGTCGTCGCCCAGGGACTCGGTCACACCGCGCAATACCGACACGCCCCCACCGGAGGGCATGTGCACGTCGAGGAGCACGACGTCAGGGCGCAGTCGGGTGATGGCCGAAACCGAGTCGGCGACCGTGCCCGCCTCACCGACGACGTGCAGCCCCGGCTCATCGGCGAGTTCGGCGCGCACCCCCGACCGGAACACCGCGTGATCGTCGACGAGGAACACCCGACACGAACGGCCCTGCACGTCCGGCCCGGCAGTCGTGTTCTCGGTCATCGTGGTCTCCCCTGTTCGATCGATTCGTCGGCTGGCACGGCTACGCCGGTGTCGTCGAGTCGTGCGGCCTGCGACTCTGTGTGCGCGGCAGGTCGCGGCATGATCAGTCGGATATTCGTGCCGCGGCCCGGCGTCGAATCGATACGCGCTTGTCCCCCAGCACGTTCCATCCGGGACTTGATGGAACGTGCGAGTCCCTGTCTGTCGGGGTCGACCCCGTCGCGATCGAATCCGACGCCCCGGTCACGAACGAACACCTCGACCTCCTCGTCGCCGACCTCCAGGTAGACGTCGACGCTCCGCTCGCCGGAGTGCTTGGCCGCGTTGACGAGCGCCTCGCGGGTCGCTCCTACCAGCGCAGGCCACCGCCGTACCTCGCCGCCGGACGTGGCACGGTGTCCCTCATCGGGACGAAGGTCGCCGACGGTGACCACCTCGACCTCGATGCCGTATGCGTCCTCCACCTCGGCACCGACCTCACGGATGGACGCACTCAGCGACGTGCCCCGCTGGGCCACATCGCCGAACAGCCAGCCGCGCAACTCACGCTCCTGGCTGCGGGCCAACCGCGCGACCTCCTCGGGTTTCGCCGCCTGCTTCTGGATGAGCGCGAGGGTCTGCAGGACCGAGTCGTGCAGATGCGAGGCGATCTCCTCGCGCTCGGCGTTGCGGATACGGGCTGCACGCTCTTCGTTCAATGCGCGCCACAGCCGCATCCACAGCGGCACAGTCAACAGGACGACACCGATCAACGTCGCAGCGACTGCGAGCAGAGTGGTACTCAGTCCGCCGTAGTTGCGCCGTCCCGCCACGACGATCACCGCCAGACCGCCCACGACGAGTATCGCGCCGCCTGCCAACCGCGTCCACGTCAGCGCGGTACTGCGCTGACCGGTTGCGGGTGAGTCGAACTCACGCCACACCAGGCCCGCACCGACCATCACGAACACGAACGGCACGAGGTATGCGGCGGGGGTGCCCGACGCCGCGAACCCGACGACGGTCATCGCGACAAGCGCCAGCACCGCCAGGCCCAGCGCCTGGCGACGTTCTCCCGGCGCGGGCGGCTGCGTGTCGTCGCCCTGCGGGCAGAAGAACCACAGGAGTCCGTATGCCAGGACCCCCGCACCTGCCAGCGCAGCGAGCACCACGAACACCACGCGCACCCGGAATGCGTCGACGCCGAGATGGTCCGCGACCCCGCCCGCGACACCGCCGATCACCCGGCCTGCGTCGCGTCGCACCAGCCGGGGAACCGGCGGGACGTCGGGGGAAACAGGACTACTCACACTTCGATACTGCCGCATGCACCCCGGCGACCACATCAGGGTTGTTCCCCGTTTTCCGGGGGAAGGTCAGGGTCGATCCCCGATGTCGGCGAGACGTGCGAGCGCCAGGATAGAGCGCATGGATGCCACGCAAGTCCGTACACAAGTCGAGCAGCTCTGGCACACGCGCCCGGTTCGTCCCACGAGTCCGCGCACGGTCGCCGGCGTCTGCAGTGGCATCGCGTTCCGCTATCGCATCGACCCGACACTGGTGAAGGTCGCCTTCGTCGTCTCGACACTGTTCGGTGGCAGCGGGCTTCTCCTCTACGTCGTCGGGTGGGTCGCCTTCCCGTCGAGCCGGGTCTCCGCGGGGGGCACCGATTGGCGACGGAGCGGACGCAGCGGCCATCACAACCCCGCACTGGTGATCATCGCGGCCGTGGTGATCATCGTCGTCGTGTCGTTCGGTCCGCACGGCACCTGGAGCTCAGGGGCGGTCCTGGGCACAGTCCTGATGTTGCTCGGCTGGTGGCTGCTGTTCCGTCGAGCACCGACACCTCTGCCGGGCACCAGCGCCGACACCCTCGCTGCGGGATCCGCACCCGCCGTCGAACAGTTCCAGCGCTGGACACCGCGAGCCGTCCGCGCCGAAGCATCACCGCCAATCGCCTCGGACGCCACAGTCAGCACGGCCGCCGCGGTCTCCAGCGGATCACCGGCTACTCCCAGTCTGAACAAGTCTGCTGTCGCCGATGTCTCGTCTGCGCCTCGTCGCGACGATCCGGCCGCCGTGACCACGGTGTTCACGTCCGCCGACCGTCAACCCCCCTCGTGGGATCCGCTCGGCGCCGCGCGGTTCGCCTGGGATCTGCCGGAACCGGCGACGCCGACTCCACCCGCAGAGCCCACCAGCCGAGGCTCCGCAACCCGGGCGTCGCTGGTGATCATCGGAGCGGCACTTCTCGTGGCGATGAGCGGCGTGGCCGCACATCAGGCAGGGGTCGACTGGTTCACCCCGACGCGCATCCTCGCCCTGGCGCTCGCAGTTGTCGGAGCCGGGCTGCTCGCACTCGCGGCACTACGCAGGCCCACCGGGCGACGACAGGTCGGACTCGTACCCGTCGCCGTCGTCCTGGGCGCAGCCGTCGTCATCGCGGCGGCGTCGACGAGTATCGCCACCGACTCCGGTTTCAGTGGCGTGCCGGAGGGCGGCGTCGGACAGCGCACGCACAAGCCACTGAGTGAGCACGATCTGCGCGACAAGTACTCGGTCACGATGGGCGAACTCGACCTCGACGTCCGCGCGATCACGTTGACCTCGGATCGGACCGTCGACCTCGAGGCCGGACTCGGTCAGGTCACCGTGTGGGTCCCGAAAAACATGAACGTGCGGGCCAACTGCACGACGAACGTCGGCGACACGCACTGCCCGGAGGGGCTGTCCGTCGGCACTGCAGGCGCCGACAAGCCTGTACTGACGCTCAACGTGCACAACAACATGGGCGATGTCGAGGTGACCCGATGAGCGCAGCGGAGGCTCCGATGAGCGAGAACCAGAACGACGAGCAGACGTCGATCGACGGTCGTGGTCGACGCGCACCTGGCCTCGCGCTCGTCGGCGTGGCGGCACTCGCGGTGGCGATCTGGGGCCTCGTCGGCACACCCGAGCTGCCGTCGGCCTCGGTGCTGGGGTGGGGCGTAGTCGGGATAGGACTGGTCGTCGGCCTGGTGCTGCTGGTCAGCGGCGCCCGTCGACGGTAACCGCTACTCCCACTCGATGGTGCCCGGCGGCTTGCTCGTGACGTCGAGGACGACACGGTTGACGTCGGGCACCTCGTTGGTGATGCGGGTGGAGATCGTCTCCAGCACCTCGTAGGGCACACGTGTCCAGTCGGCGGTCATGGCGTCCTCGCTCGACACCGGCCGGAGGACGATCGGGTGCCCGTAGGTGCGGCCGTCGCCCTGAACGCCGACGCTGCGCACGTCGGCGAGCAGCACCACCGGGCACTGCCAGATCTGATGGTCGAGTCCTGCAGCGGTCAATTCCTCGCGGGCGATGAGGTCGGCCTTGCGCAGCATCGACAGACGCTCGGAGGTCACCTCACCGACGATGCGAATGGCGAGGCCGGGGCCGGGGAACGGCTGACGGCCCACGATCTCCTCGGGCAGACCGAGCTCGCGTCCGACGGCACGTACCTCGTCCTTGAACAGCAGTCGCAGTGGCTCGACCAGGGTGAACTCGAGGTCATCGGGCAACCCGCCCACGTTGTGGTGGCTCTTGATGTTCGCGGTGCCGCTTCCGCCACCTGATTCGACGACGTCCGGGTACAACGTGCCCTGGACGAGGAAGTCGACCTTGTCGCCCTCGGCAGCCCGATCCCCGAGCACGTCGCTCACGGCACCCTCGAAGGAACGGATGAATTCGCGGCCGATGATCTTGCGCTTCTTCTCGGGATCACTGACGCCCGCGAGCTCGTCGAGGAAGGTCTCCGCAGCGTCGACCGTCACGAGTCGTGCACCGGTCGCGGCGACGAAATCGTGTTCGACCTGCTCTCGTTCACCCGCGCGCAGCAGTCCGTGGTCGACGAAGACACAGGTCAGACGGTCGCCGATGGCCCGCTGGACCAGCGCGGCCGCGACGGCGGAGTCGACGCCGCCGGACAGTGCGCAGAGCGCGAGACCGTCGCCGATCTGGTCGGAGATCTGGTCGATCAGCGCATCGGCGATGTTCGCCGGTGTCCAGTCGGCTTCCAGGCCGGCGATCTCGTAGAGGAACCGCGTGAGCACCTGCTGTCCGTGCGGGGTGTGCAGCACCTCCGGGTGGTACTGGACGCCTGCCATCTTCTTCTCGACCGACTCGAACGCCGCGACGGGCGCGCCCGGCGTCGACCCGGTGACCGCGAACCCCGCGGGCGCCACCTGGACGGCATCGTTGTGGCTCATCCACACGGGTTGGCTGCGGTCGAGGCCTCGATGCAGCACGCCGTCGTCGGTGATGGTGAGGGTCGTGCGTCCGAACTCGCGGCCTCCGGTGTTGGCGACCTCGCCGCCGAGCGCTGCGGCCATCGTCTGGAATCCGTAGCAGATGCCGAAGACGGGGATGCCGAGTTCGAGGATCGCGGGGTCGAGGCTCGGCGCGTCGTCGGCGTACACCGACGCCGGACCGCCGGAGAGGATGATCGCCACCGGATCCTTCGCCGTGAACTCCGCGATCGGGGCATCGTGCGCGATCACCTCGGAGTAGATGCGGGCCTCACGAACCCGCCGGGCGATCAACTGCGCATACTGCGCACCGAAGTCGACGACGAGGACCGGTCGGGGACCTTCGACGAGATCAACGGGTGGGTTGTCGGCAGCAGGGGCAGATGATTCTGTCACCACGCCATTCTATGCGGCACCGTCACGACGGAACTCTCACAGGCCGGGCGGAGAGCACGTCCGCGGCCCCGTGGAATACTCCTTGGCATCATGAGTACGTCAGACGAGCGCGAAAAGTCCAGGTCATCCGCGCGAAGGTCATCCACGCGGAGGCCGGGTAGTCGACGGATGTCGCTGTCGATCTCGGACATCACCCAGGCCGCGGTGTTCGCCGCGCTGATCGCCGCACTCGGACTGCCGGGCCAGATCAGCGTCGGCAGCGCCGGCGTACCGATCACCTTCCAGTCCCTCGGTGTGATGCTGACCGGCGCCATCCTCGGTCCCAAGAAGGGGACGCTGGCGGTGGCCATCTTCATGGTCCTCGCGATCGCCGGGTTACCGATCCTCTCCGGCGGACGCAACGGGCTGACCTCACTCTCCTCACCCACGGCCGGGTTCTTCGTCGGTTTTCTGCCGGGTGTCTTCGTCATCGGGGTGCTGACCGCCCTGATGATGCCGAAGTACCGGGTGCCCTGGGGGATCGCGGCGAATCTGATCGGCGGCGTCCTGGTGGTCTACATCTGCGGCACCATCGGCCTGATGATCCGCGCCGACCTCAGCCTGTGGGCGGCGATCGCGGCGAACGGCTGGTTCATCGCGGGTGATGCGGTCAAGGCGGTGATCGCCGCGCTGGTCGCCTCCCAGGTGCATCGCGGCTGGCCCGGCCTGATCACGCCGCTACGGTGGCGACGCGGTCGCATCGTCGCCCTCGACGCATGACCCGCCCGCCCCGCCCCCGGGATCGCCGGTGATCGAATTCCGCGACGTCTCACACTCTTTCGACGGCCGTCGGGTGGTCAGTGATGTCTCCGTCGAACTCCCCGAACGCCGCATCGGCATCGTCGGAGCCAACGGCAGCGGCAAGTCGACGCTCGCCCGGATGATCAACGCGCTCGTCGTTCCCGATACCGGAACCGTCGTCGTCGACGGGCTCGACGCCGCGAAGGACAAGCGTCGGGTTCGACGCCGCGTCGGGTTCATCTTCTCCGACCCCGACCGGCAGATCATCATGCCGACCGTGCGCGAGGACATCGAACTCTCGTTGACCAGGTCCGCGCTGTCCAGGTCGCAGCGACGAGACCGGGCGCTGACGGTGCTCGAGCGATTCGGCCTGGCCGATCATGCCGACCAACCGTCGAGCACGCTGTCGGGCGGCCAGAAGCAGTTGCTCGCACTTGCGGCCGTGTTCGTCACCGAGCCCGCGATCATCGTCGCCGATGAGCCGACGACGCTGCTCGACCTGCGCAACAGCCGCATGCTGCGACGGGTGTTCGCCGACCTCGACGTCCAGCTCATCGTGGTCACCCACGACCTCGACCTCGTCTCCGATTTCGACCGGGTCCTGGTGATCGACAACGGCGCGATCACCGTCGACGACGTTCCCGACGTCGCACTGCCTGCGTACCGAGAGGCGATGGCGTGAACCCGCTCGGCACGTTCCGACCGGGGAACTCCGTCGTACACAAGCTCTCCCCCGGGGTGAAGCTGGTCGGGCTGGCCGCCGGGATTCTCGCGATCACGCTGTGTGTGCGATCGGTTCCCGCGCTCGGGATCGCGGCGGCAGCGGTCGTCGCCGTCTACGGCCTGGCCGGCATCGGCCCCGCCACCGCATGGCGGCAGTTCCGTCCGACACTGTGGATTCTGGTGTTCGTCTTCGCCTTTCAACTGATCGTCACCGACTGGCGTCGCGCGACTGTGGTGACCGGGATTCTGGCGCTGTCGGTGCTGCTCGCTGCACTCGTCAGTCTGACCACGCGCACCACCGACATGCTCGATTCGTTGACCCGCGCCATGACCCCGCTGCAGAGAATCGGTGTACGCACCGACCTCATCGCCATCGCACTGGCACTGACTATCCGATCCATCCCGCTGATCGTCGAGATCGCCGGCCGGGTCGACGAGGCGCGTCGTGCCCGCGGGCTCCGACCGGGCGCGCGAATCCTCTTCGCGCCCATCGTCATCGGAGCGTTGCGGACCGCCGACGGGTTCGCCGAGAGCCTCAGCGCACGAGGATTGGACTGACCGCCACGCCCCGTGCGCCAGACCCCAGTGTCAACCCGCCCGGGTCGCGTGCTCGGCACCGCTGCACGCGCCGAACACCGCATCGTAAATCGCCTTGACCTGGGCGGCCGTCACCACGACGCCGACATCGTCACTGAATCGCTGCACGTGCGCCGCCAACTCGATCTGCTGCTCACGCGTCAGCGCGATGCCGTACTCGGTCTCGAGTACGTGGGCTATCCCGCCCTTACCCGACTGTGAGTTCACCTGGATCACCGCATCGTAGGTGCGTCCGAGATCTGCCGGATCAACCGGCAGGTACGGCACGTGCCAGGGCAGTTCGTTCTCCGGGACCTGCTCGCGCACCGACCGCGCGCGGTGCTCGGCGAGTCCTTTGCGGATCGCGTCCTGGTGTGTGCCGCTGAACGCGGTGTGCACCAGGTCGCCGACGTAGGGGTGACGCGGATGGATGTCGATGCGGGTGGCGTACTCGACGACCCGCCTGACCTCGTCGATATCGGAGAAATCGATCATCGGATCGATCCCCTGTGCATGCAGATTCAATGCGAGAGTGGCGATATCGACGTTGCCGGTCCGTTCACCGTTGCCGAAGATGCATCCTTCGACACGTTGGGCGCCCGCCAGCATCGCCAGCTCCGCGCAGGCGATTCCGGTGCCCCTGTCGTTGTGCGGGTGAACCGAGAGGATCACCGCGTCGCGGCGTGCCAGGTGACGGTGCATGTACTCGATCTGATCGGCGTACACGTTGGGGGTTGCCACCTCGACTGTCGCGGGCAGGTTGACGATCACCGGCCGGTCGACGGTCGCATCCCACAGCGTCGTCATCGCGTCACACACGTCGAGGACGTAGTCCGGTTCGGTGAGGTTGAAGACCTCCGGCGAGAACTCGAAGCGCACGTTGTCCCGGTCACCCGCCAGGCCGAGGACATCACGCCCGCCCGACATGATCACGTCGAGCAGTTCGCGTCGATCCCTGCCGAGCCGAGTACGACGTCCCGCCATACAGGCGCCGTCGCGGTGTACATGTGTATGACGACGTTGTTGCGAATCCCGTTGATCGACGCCACTGTTCGCTCGATCAGGTCCCGGCGGGCCGGCGTGAACACGACGATGGTGACGTCGTCGGGCGCCAACGAGTTCTCGGAGTCCCCGGAATCGGCGAGCAGACGCACGAAGTCGAAGTCGGTCTGCGACGCGGACGGATAACCGACCTCGATCTCCTTGTAGCCCATGGCGACCATTGCCTCGAAGAACCGTCTCTTGCGGTGAGGGTCCATCGGTTCGGCAAGGGCCTGATTCCCGTCCCGCAGGTCGACGGGTACCCACAGTGGCGCAGCGGTGATCCGGTTCGACGGCCAGTTCCGATCGGTCAGCGGGACGTCGACCTTCGTATAGACGTCGCGGTATCGGTGCGAGGGCATCGGCGAGGGCCGCTGACGGTTCCAGGAGGCACTGCTCTTTGAGGTGCTGGCCGACGTCGAGGTGGTGGATTGGGGGTTGTTCATGGCGATCTCCGTGACCGGTCGAAGTGGTGACCGGCACGCCGAACTCCCACGGCGGGGAGCCGGTCGACTCAGACCCCGCCGTGGCAGCGAAGAAGACGTCCGCACGACAACATGGACTAGACTGTACAAGTCATCAGACAAGTAGACAACTATCACGGGCACATTCGTCGAGTTCCGGAGGACAGATGGCAGCTATCCGACGCACACGACTCGCCGATCAGGCAGCCGAGATCCTTTTGGAACGTATCCGCGCCGGCGAGTGGACCGTCGGTGCGAAACTTCCCGCGGAGAGTGCCCTCACCACAGAACTGGGAATCGGGCGGTCCTCGCTACGCGAAGCCATACGTCTGCTCGCCGCGCGTGGCGTGGTCGAATCCCGCCATGGCTCCGGGGTGTACCTGCTCGCAACCCGACCGATGGCAGCCCTCGACGATGTCGTGCGCACACGCGACATCATCTCCGTGGTGGAGGCGCGACTGGCCATCGAGACCGAGGCCGCCCGACTTGCCGCGCGCAGGCGTACCCCCGCCGACGTGGAGGTGTTGCAAGACGCGCTCGCTCTCCGCACCGCAAGCTACCTCGACGGCCCCTCACTCGTCGACGCCGACATCGCCGTGCACCGCGGGATCGTCGCGGCGTCGCACAACGGTGCACTGCTCGACATCTTTGACGGCCTGACGCCGCGTGTGCGGGACACGATGGTCGATATGCTCACGCGCTCACCGGTCTCCGACGTCGAGGCAGACGTCGACGCGCACCGACTCCTCGTCGAAGCCATCGTCTCGGGTGATGAGGAGGAGGCCTACCGACGTTCGCGAGCGCACCTCGACGACCTCATCCTGACGCTCACCGCGCCGTCGCCGACTCCACCGCAGTGAGCGGCGGCGGCTGGACCGGGGCATGAACGATCGTCGCGTAGGCTCGGTGGCCGTCGTGCGGTTACCACCGCGATCGCGATACAACGGAGGTCCGGCCAGACATGGATGTCACTGCCCTACTCGTGCTGGACTACCAGTACGGCACCGTCGATCAATTCGGAACCGAAGAAGCACTGCATGCCGCCGTTGCCGCTGTCGATGCAGCGAGAGCGCACGGCATTCAGGTCTATTTCGTCCACACCGCATTTCGACCGGGGTTACCCGAGATCGGTACGGGCAACAAGATATTCACCAAGCCGGGTGAGTTTCCGACGGCGTCGGATCACGCGGCGACCATTCACCGGGATTTTCATCGAAACGATTCCGACATCCTCGTCACCAAACGCCGGGTCAGCGCCTTCTCCGGCTCCGATCTGAGCATGCTGCTGCGAGCGTCGAAGACAACTCGCCTGGTGCTGGCGGGCATCGCGACCAGCGGGGCAGTTCTCTCCACGCTACGAGAGGCGGCTGATCTCGATTTCGAGTTGACGGTCTTGGCTGACGCGTGTGTCGATTTCGACGACGCTGTCCACGACGTTCTCGTCGAGAAGGTGTTCCCGATGCAAGCCGACGTGATGACGTCGCAGCAATGGATCGACTCGCTGCGTTAGCGTTCACTCACCGCGCTGCAGCATGCTCCACCGGAGTGATCGGCAGGCGCAACGCGCCCGGTGCATCAGCGGGAACCACCGGATGCGCAGGCGCGATGGGCGCCAGACGTCGGTAGTCACCCCCCTGCTCCGGACGCTGATCGGCCTCACCCTTGTTGGGCCACAACGAAATCGCGCGCTCGGCCTGAGCCGAGATGGTCAGCGACGGATTGACACCGAGGTTTGCCGAGACCGCCGCGCCATCGGTGACGTGGAGCGTCGGATAGTTCCACACGCGGTGGTATGCGTCGATGACACCGGTGGCCGGATCGTCGGAGATCGCGCAGCCACCGAGGTAGTGCGCGGTCAGCGGCATGTTCATCACGTCGCCCCAGGTCCCGCCTGCCAGGCCGCCGGGGAGGATGTCGGCGATACGACGGGTGGCCTCGTTGCCCTTGGGAATCCACGTCGGATTGGGCTCACCGTGGCCCTGCCTACTGGTGATGTAGCGGAACGGACCGCGCTTACGCACAAAGGTGGTCAGCGAGTTGTCGCTACTCTGCATCACCAGTGCGATCACGGTGCGCTGACTCCACTTGCGGACGAAGAGAAGTCGCAGAAGAACGAACGGATTGCGGGCGACCTGCTTCACGAACTGTCCGAACCGGTTGGCTCGGGTCCCACCGTCGGTGAGTACGGTTTGCAGGTAAGCGATGGCATTGCTGCCCTTGCCGTAGCGGACCGGCTCGATGTGGGTGTTCGGCTCGGGATGGAACGATGATGTGATCGCCACCCCGTGCGAATAGTCGTGCTGCGGATCGTATTTCGCCGCCATCGCACCGAGGATCGATTCGGAGTTGGTGCGTGTGAGCCTTCCCATCGCGTTCGAGATCTTCGGCAACGTGGTGCCCTTGGCCCGGTGGAGCAGCTTCTGTGTGTTGAACGTTCCGGCAGCGACGATCACCTGGTCGGCGGTGAACGTGCGCCGTCGACGGCCCAGTGGCCCCCAGGCCGACGAGCCACTGGTGCTGACCTGCCACGTTCCGTCGGCGCGCTGAGTCAATCCGTCGACCGTGGTGCGGTCGATGATCGTCGCTCCGTTGCGTTCGGCGAGTCCGAGGTAGTTCTTCATCAGGGTGTTCTTGGCACCGACACGGCAGCCGGTCATGCATGCCCCGCATTCGGTACATGCGGTGCGCTCCGGCCCGGCTCCGCCGAAGTAGGGGTCGGGCACCGTCTCGCCGGGTACTCCCGCCAGACCGGTCTTCGCGCCGAAGAACACACCGACCGGCGTCGAGGTGAACGTGTCCGCGGCTCCCATCTGCTCCGCGACCTTCAGCATCACCCGGTCCGACTCGGTGACCGTCGGATTGGTGACGACACCCAACATCCGACGCGCCTGCTCGTAGTGCGGCGTGAGCTCGGCCTCCCAGTCGGTGATGTCGTTCCACTGAGGGTCGGTGAAGAAGGGCGTCGGCGGCTTGTAGAGGGTGTTGGCATAGTTGAGCGATCCGCCCCCGACCCCTGCGCCAGCCAGGATCATCACATCCTTGAGCGCGTGGATGCGTTGGATGCCGTACAAGCCGAGCTTGGGCGCCCACAGCCATTTGTGCAGGCGCCAGCTCGTCTTGGCGAATTCGTGGTCTTCGAATCGACGTCCGGCTTCGATCACTCCGACGCGGTACCCCTTTTCGACGAGGCGTAGCGCGCTGACGCTACCGCCGAATCCGGAGCCGACGATCAGTACGTCGAAATGTCGGTCGGTCGAATCGAAACCATGGTGGGCTGCCATGAAAAACCATTCTAATGCCCATTGTCGGATGGCGTGACGGCGGTCTCACCCTGTAGCGCGGTGCGCGGTCACGCCCGAACCGACAAACCGACCTTCTGGAACTCCTTGAGATCGGAGTAGCCGGCTTTTGCCATCGAACGACGCAGCGCCCCAACAAGATTCAGCTCGCCGAACGGGTCGTCGGACGGACCGTTGAGCACCGTGTCGATACTCGGGCGTCCCTCGTCGGTCGAGACGCGAAGGAGGGCGCCCCGCGGGGTGTCGGGGTGCGCCGCCGCCGATGGCCAGAACCACCCGCGACCGGGAGCCTCGGCCGCGGCGGCGAGCGGAGTGCCCAGCACCGCTGCGTCGGCACCGCAGGCGATCGCTTTGGCCAGGTCGCCCGACGTGTGGATATCGCCATCGGCGATCACGTGGACGTAGCGTCCCCCGGTTTCGTCGAGGTACTCACGCCGGGCCGCCGCGGCGTCGGCGATGGCGGTGGCCATCGGAACACCGATTCCGAGAACCTCTGAGGTGGTCGTCGCGCCCTCGGCCGACCCGTAGCCGACGATCACGCCCGCCGCTCCGGTACGCATGAGATGCAGGGCGGTGCGGTGGTCGTGCACGCCACCGGCGATCACCGGGATGTCGAGTTCGGCGATGAAGGTCTTGAGGTTGAGCGGCTCCTCTTCGCCACGGACGACATGCTCGGCGGAAATGATCGTGCCGTGTACGACGAGGATCTCCACTCCGGCGGCGAGAAGGGTGGGTGTCAGCTCCGGTGCATGCTGGGGACTCACGCGCACTGCGGTCGTGACACCGGCGTCGCGCACGAAGCTGACGGCCTCACCGAGCAGATCGGTGTCGATCGGGGCGCGATGGAGCTCCTGCAGGAACCTCACGGGAGCTTGTGGATCCGGATCGTTGAGAGCGATGTCGACGAGTTGCGCGATCTTGTCCTCGACGTCGCGATGCCGGGCCCACAGGCCCTCACCGTTGATCGCGCCGAGTGCACCGAGCTTGCCCAACTTGACGGCCATCTGCGGCGAGACCAGCGCGTCGGTGGGATGGCTGAGGATCGGCGAGTCGAACCGATAGGCGTCGATCTGCCAGGCCGTCGACACCTCCTTCGACGACCTCGTCCGTCGCGACGGAACGATGGTGATGTCGTCGAGTTCGTATGTTCGACGGGCGGTTCTGCCCATGCCGATGTCGGTCAGGTCACGCACCGTTGCGCCTCTCTGGGGGTTGTTGGACTGCCATTCGACTGCTCGGGGCAGCGATCAGTTCGATCACTGCGATGACGTCAGCGGGAATAGTAGTTCGGCGCCTCGGCTGTCAGTGTGATGTCGTGCGGATGTGATTCTTTGAGGCCCGCCGCGGTGATCTGCACGAACCGCGCACCCTGCAGGTGGTCGATCGTCGACGACCCGGTGTATCCCATCGATGCACGCAGACCACCCACGAGCTGATGGACAACCTGCCCCAGCGGCCCGCGGTAGGGCACGCGCCCTTCGATGCCCTCGGGCACCAGCTTCTCCTCGGCGAGCACGTCGTCCTGGAAGTACCTGTCCTTGGAGTACGACTTGCCCTGTCCACGTCCCTGCATGGCGCCGAGGGAGCCCATACCGCGGTAGCTCTTGAACTGTTTGCCGTTCACCAGGATCAGGTCGCCGGGTGCCTCTCCGGTGCCCGCGAGCAGCGATCCGAGCATCACGGTCGACGCGCCTGCCGCAAGGGCCTTGGCGATGTCGCCGGAGTACTGCACACCGCCGTCGGCGATGACGGGCACGTCGGCCTTGCGGCACACGGCCACCGCTTCGAGGATCGCGGTGATCTGGGGTGCGCCGACGCCTGCGACCACACGCGTGGTGCAGATCGAGCCGGGGCCGACGCCCACCTTGACAGCGTCGGCACCCGCATCGACGAGCGACTGCGCGGCTTCGCGTGTGGCGACGTTACCGCCGACGATCTGGACCCGATCGCCGATCTCGGCCTTGAGCTTGGAGACCATGTCGAGCACCAGACGGTTGTGCGCGTGGGCGGTGTCGACGATGATCACGTCGACACCCGCATCGGAGAGTGCCATCGCACGCTCCCACTGCGGGTCTCCGGTGCCCACGGCCGCTCCGACGAGCAGCCGGCCGTCGGAGTCCTTGGTGGCGAGGGGATGCTGCTCTGTCTTGACGAAATCCTTGACGGTGATCAGGCCGGTGAGTTTGCCGTTGCCGTCGACGATCGGCAGTTTCTCGACCTTGTTGCGGCGCAGAAGCCCGAGTGCGGCCTCGGCGGACACGCCCTCCTGCGCAGTGACGAGCGGGGCCTTGGTCATCACCTCGGAGACCGGGCGGTTCTGATCGACCTCGAAGCGCATGTCGCGATTGGTGATGATGCCGACGAGTTCGCCGCGCTCGTCGACGACCGGCAGGCCGGAGATGCGGTATCGCGCGCACATCGCGTCGACCTCGGCCAGGGTGTTGGTCGGCGAACACGTCACCGGGTCGGTCACCATGCCGGCCTCGGAGCGCTTGACCGTCTCCACCTGGCTCGCCTGGGCCTCGATCGAGAGATTGCGATGGAGCACACCCATGCCTCCGGCGCGCGCCATCGCGATCGCCATGCGCGACTCGGTGACCGTGTCCATCGCCGAACTGACGAGGGGTACGCGCAGCGTGATGTCTCTGGTGACCCGCGACGACGTATCGACCTCGCTGGGGATCACATCCGATGCCGACGGCAACAACAGGACGTCGTCAAACGTCAATCCGAGCATTGCGACCTTGCCGGGGTCGTCTCCTCCGGTGCGAACCTGCGTCATTCGTCCATTCTATCTGGTAATGGAGTGCTGCTGATTTCGCCCGCAGCGAAGGCGAGACCGTCGGGCGTGCGGTCTGTGCACACAACGCAACCGCACGACATCATGGCCGCGGAATCGGTTACGGTGGATATGTGCGTGATCATCTCCCACCGGGCCTTCCACCAGACCCGTTCGCCGACGACCCCAGTGATCCGGCCTCGATGCTGGATTCGATGGAGCCCGGGATCCCCTTGGACGAGAGTGAGCGGCTCGCGGTCGAAGAGGACCTGGCCGATCTCGCAGTCTACGAGGCACTGTTGGCACACCGCGGGGTCCGTGGTCTCGTCGTGGTCTGCGACGACTGCCAGGAAGACCACTACCACGACTGGGACATGCTGCGGGCCAACCTGCTTCAGCTATTGATCGATGGGACCGTGCGTCCCCACGAGCCTGCCGTCGATCCGCGCCCCGACGCCTACGTCACCTGGGACTACTGCCGCGGTTATGCCGACGCGCACCACCATCTCGACAACGAGCGCTGACTGAGGCGACGGCTCCGGCGGCGTCGCCGCCGAGCCACCGTCCCTCACCACATCATCTCTTACCACGGCATACGAATACACCACGAGCCCCGTTTCGGCGGGGCTCGTGGTGTATTCGGTGTCGAAAGGTGTTACTCCGTCTGACCGACAGTGCATCCAGCTCTGAGAAGGTCAGCTCGAGGGCGGCCAACTACTCGACGGACCGTCATTGGCCGCGGTCGTCGTGGTGGTCGCCGTCGTCGTCGGCGGTTTGGTGGTTGTCGGCGCTGGTGTCTCGCTTGTCGGCGACGGCGTCGTGTGTGGTGGCGTCGTGGCGGGATTCGTCTCGGTCATGAGCTGATTGGTCGGCCCTTGGGGCTCGGTCGATCGTGCCTGCGATGTATCGACGGTTCCACCGTTCGGCGCGGTCGCCGACGTACCGCTTCCCGGTGTGGTGCCGGTATCGGCGCGCAGGCGTCCGATCCACTCGTTCATATGTGAGCGGGTCGAGGAATCGCGCACCGGCCCCATCGAACTCTCCGCTCGGGAAATCAGCGATTCCGCAGCGGGCGTGTTGCCGGCCGCGAGTTCGGCCTCGGCTTTCTCGAGGTTGGTCCGTACGTCGTAGGCGGCTTGCGTTTCCGACGCCGCCTCCGCGAACACCACCTTCTTGACGTTCCACAGCGGGTCGCCGGGTTCGGAGCCCTGAGACATCACTGTCAGCCCTGCGGCCGCGACGACAGCAACCGCTGCCGCACCCGCAACGATGCGCAGCGTACGCACGACCGTCCGAGTCTTGGCCCGCGGGCGTTCCGCAGCGATCGCATTCTCGACGTCGGCCACACTCGGCCCGAGCGGCAACGGATCGGCAAGCGACTCGTGGCGCCACGCCGAGAGCAGTCCCGCGAGTTCGTACTCGGCATCGTCGCGTGTCGGCGTGGGTACGTCGTGTGACAGCGCGTCGATGAACGCGTCGTCGAATTGCACCGCGGAGATGTCCACGGGCATCTCGTCCGGGGTGGCCCACTCCCCCGTGGGCTGGTTATACGCACCTGTTCCGGTGTCGTGCATGCCCCCCGACTGCCGCCGACCCGGCACGGAGCGACCACGATACGACTCATGCCCGTCGTTCATCATGCCCTCCTGCCTTCCTCAGCTGTTCCTTCAATTTCGCCAATGCTCGGTGTTGCGCGACGCGGACCGCGCCGGGCGTGCTCCCCACGGCCTCGGCGGTCTCCTCGGCGGACAGTCCGACGACCAGGCGCAGGATGAGCACCTCACGCTGCTTCTCCGGAATCAGAGCGAGCAGCGCCTTCATCTGTCTACTGGCATCGGCGTCGAGTGCGCTCTGCTCTGGTCCTCCGGTCATCTGGACGACCTCAGGGAGCTGCTCGACGGGATCGGCCTTCACGCGACCGGCGACGCGCATGGCATCGGCGACCTTGTGCGCGGCAATGCCGTACACAAAAGCCATGAACGGTCGGCCCTGGTCCTGATACCGGGGCAGCGCGGTCATGACAGCCATAAGGGCCTCCTGCGCCACGTCGTCAGCGGAGAACAAATGGCGTTCTCCGGCACCGATTCGCCCTCGGCAGTAGCGCACAATGGGTTCCTGCACACTTTCGAGGACTGACGTGAGTGCGACCCGGTCGCCCGACGCGGCTGCGCGGACGGCTTCGTCTAACTCAACACCTGTCAGTTTCATCGTCAGTTGAGATCCCCGTGTTACACGTTTGTGTTGGCTGATCAATCGGGTCGTGATGGGTCCAGCGGTGGCCGTCGGAACGGCATCCCCCGATCAACAAGCATGTCATGCAAGCGGGTGATGCCCGCAATCGTCGTATCGGACGTGTCACCCAGGCCGTGCAACAACGACGTCGACGCCCAGGTCAGAGGCACAAACCCGCCCGCCTCGGCCCGGTTGACGCATGACTTTGCCACCGTATACGCCTCAGATGCTTTCTCGGTGGCCGCCGCGGCGATCAGAGCAGTCTTGATGTGATGGCGCTCATGATCCGGCGACACAGAGGACATCATCATCTGGGCCTCTCCGATCAGGCGACGTCCCCGCTCCCCGTCACCGGTGCAGATCGCGAGTTCGGTGCCGACCCAGCGCTCTCGTACGAGCGGTCGGACTTTTGTGACGAAAGCCGTCCACTCGCCAAGGGCGGGGTTGCCGACGGCGGTGTCCGTGTTCACCAGCGCACGTGCCCGCGCGAGGAGACGAGCAGACGAATCGAAGCGAAAGCGGCCGAGAGCATCGGCCGCCAGGCCCACGAGGGCATCGTGGGCGGCGACGCGAACCCATGGATCGGTCGAGCCGAACGGATCGGCGAGTTCGGCGAGCGCCGCGGCGTCGAATCCCACGGCGAGATCGTGCCTGCCCGATTGTCGGTACAGAGACCCTGTGGTGCTCCACGCCAGTGAGACCACGTCGGCTGCGTCGGCAACTCGCGCACGGTCGCGGAGCTGCGACAGCATGGTCAGCGCCGCAGCACCGTCGCCGAATCCTCCGCGTTCGACGGCTCGCCACCATTGCTTTCGCAGCGAACTCTCGCCTTTTCCGTGGTTCACGTCACTTCTCATGCTTCCGTTTTCCTGAATTTAACGTGCCGTCACAATTCTTTAATCCGAGCCCAACGTCACGTGCACATGATGAATACATTTCCTACGTGTTACCCCGACGTTCCGGGGCAGACAGCCGCCTACGATCGCATTTTCGCTCGTGCAGAGTGAAATCAATCGGTATCGGCGCACTTCACGCCGCCTCCTGCAGCATCGCGCAGGGTCGTTGCAGGTGGTGCGGACGACCTGTGGTAGCCCACACCGGTGACACAACATTTCGTTAACAACGATGGAATTTTTTGAACGATCTTGTCCTCGGGACGCACTATTGACGCTGTTTCCGCCGTCCGCTTAATGTTTGCGTTGCAAGCCGAAAGCGGCGATGCGCCAGTGTGGTTCCCCGGTTTCACGATCGGTGGAGCAGTGCAGCGGTACCTCGAAAATCGAAGGAGTTCGTGCCATGCCTCAGCCAAATCATCTCCCCGGACCTAACGCCGATATCTGGGATTGGCAGATGCAAGGCCTATGTCGTGGCGTCGACTCGTCGATGTTCTTCCATCCCGACGGCGAGCGGGGACGGGCACGGGCACAACGTGAGCGTCGTGCAAAGGAAATGTGTCACCAGTGCCCGGTCATCGCGCACTGCCGTGAGCACGCGCTCGCCGTCGCCGAGCCCTACGGCATCTGGGGCGGACTGTCGGAGTCCGAACGCAGCATGTTGATGAAGCGTGGCGTCGGACGTCGCATCGCGAGCTGACCGAGCCCGCGCAGTACACCGGCTCACACGAGCGGGCACCACAGAAGAGCAGACACGGCAAGGAGCCCGGGCGACCGCAATGGATCCGCCCGGGCTCCTTCGTCTCTGACCGGCAGTCGGTGTCAGACCGCTCGGTCGACTCGCCTAGTGCGCGTGCCCGTGACCGTGGTCGTCGGCGCCCTCAGCGGGCTCATCGGCGACTGCTGCCTCGGTGGTCAGCACCATCCGAGAAGCCGACGCAGCGTTCACCACTGCCGACCGGGTCACCTTGACCGGGTCGATGATGCCGTCGCCGAGCAGGTCACCGTACGAGAGCGTCGCGGCGTTGAAACCGTGGCCGGTCTTCTCACGTGCGACCTTGTCGACCACGACCGCACCGTCGACGCCCGCGTTGCTGGCGATCCAGTAGAGCGGCGAACGCACGGCGTCACGGACGACCCTGACGCCGAGCGCCTCATCCTGGCCGAGTCCCTCGGCGAGGGCATCGAGTACCTTCGACGCCTGCACGAGTGCCGACCCGCCACCGGGGATGATGCCCTCCTCGACGGCCGCCTTGGCTGCGGCGACCGCATCCTCGACGCGGTGCTTGCGCTCCTTGAGAGCCGTCTCCGTCGGGGCACCGACGCGGATCACCGCGATGCCGCCGGAGAGCTTCGCCAGACGCTCGGCGAGCTTTTCGCGATCCCAGTCGGAATCGCTGTTGTCGATCTCGCGTCGGATCTGCTCGGCGCGTGCGGCCACGGCCTCCTTCGAGCCACCACCCTCGACCAGCGTGGTGGTGTCCTTGGTGACGACCGCCCGGCGCACAGTGCCGAGCTGATCGAGCTCGGTTGTCGACAGTGACAGACCGATGTCGGTGGAGATCACGGTGCCGCCGGTGACCACTGCGAGGTCGTCGAGGAACGCCTTGCGGCGATCCCCGAAGAACGGCGCCTTGACCGCGACAGCCTTGATGGTCTTGCGGATCGAGTTGACCACGAGCGTCGACAGGGGCTCACCCTCGACGTCCTCGGCCACGATCAGCAGCGACTTGCCCGACTGCGCGACCTTCTCCAGCAGGGGGAGGAAATCGGGCAGCGAGCTGATCTTGTCGCGGTAGAGGAGCACGAGAGCGTCCTCGAGCACCGCTTCCTGCAGGTCGGGGTCGGTGATGAAGTACGGCGAGAGGTAGCCCTTGTCGAACTGCACTCCCTCGGTGACCACCAGTTCGGTGTGCAGACCCGAGCCTTCTTCGACGGTGACGACGCCGTCGGTGCCGACCGTCGTCATCGCCTTGCCGACCATCTCGCCGACCTCGGGGTCGCGCGAACTGACGGTGGCGACCTGCGCGATGGCCTTCTCGCCCTCGACAGGCGTCGCCACGCGCACCAGTTCGTCGCTGATCGCGTCGGCAGCCTTGGAAATTCCTGCGCCGAGCGCCACCGGGCTCGCGCCCGCCGCGACATTGCGCAGCCCCTCGCTGACGATTGCCTGCGCGAGAACGGTTGCGGTGGTCGTGCCGTCGCCCGCCACGTCGTTGGTCTTGGTGGCGACCGACTTCACCAACTGAGCACCCATGTTCTCGAACGGGTCCTCGAGTTCGATGTCGCGAGCGATCGTCACACCGTCGTTGGTGACCGACGGTCCGCCGAACGCCTTGGACAGCACCACATGTCGCCCGCGCGGGCCGAGTGTCACCTTGACCGTGTCAGCGAGCTGATCGATACCGCGCTCGAGTGAGCGACGGGCCTTCTCGTCGAATTCGATCTGTTTGGCCATGATTTCCTTCTTGAGTGCCTTCTACTTGGATTGAATGGGGGCACAACGTAAGCCGCCCCGGGGTCTGTGTACAGACCCCGGGGCGGAACGACCACACGTTGGTCCGTGGGCTGTTACTTGCCGATCACCGCGAGCACGTCGCGGGACGAGAGGATCAGGTACTCCTCGCCGGCGTACTTGATCTCGGTGCCGCCGTACTTGCTGTAGATGACGGTGTCGCCTTCTTTGACGTCGACAGGGACGCGATTGCCCTGCTCGGTGACACGTCCCTCGCCGACGGCGATGACGGTGCCCTCCTGGGGCTTCTCCTTGGCGGTGTCCGGGATGACCAGACCGGATGCGGTGGTCGTCTCGGCCTCCACAGCCTGCACCAGGATCTTGTCCTCAAGCGGCTTGATGTTCACGCTCGCCACGATGTGAGTCCTCAACTTTCTCATCTGAGAAACGATGTATGTGTTTGCGGGCCCTGCACGAAACCTCGTCGTCGCGGGTGCCGAGGTTCACTTCAGTGCCTACTGGCACTCTATACGTGAGAGTGCCAGCACTCAAGAGGCCTGGGTGCAACGTCGTACATCCACTCGTCAGACACGCGCCGGAACACGACGCGACAGCCACGATGCCACGAGCGCCCCGATCAGACCGGCCACGGCGAGCGCGCTGACCACCCAGATCGCCGTCGACATTCCGCCGAGTAAGTGGCCGTGCTCCGATTTTTCGGTCGAACTGGCCAACACCGCGGTGATGACAGCGAGCATCACCGCTCCCCCGACCTGAACACTCGTATTGACCAGACCCGACGCCAACCCCTGCTCATGGTCGGCGACGCCCGCGGTGCCCTGCGAGTTGATCGAGGGGAAGCACAACGCGAAGCCCACACTCAGCAACACGATCGTCGGAAGCAGGAAGTCGACGTAGGACATGCCGGGCTGCACACGGGAGAACCACAGGTAGCCGCCGAGGAACGCTGCGAATCCCGCAACGAGAAGCAACGGCGTGGGCACGCGGTCGAGCACCCGGTCCATTCGAATCGCACTCGCCACCACGATGACGCCTGCGGGCAGGAAGGCCAGCGCCATCGCCAGCGGCGACCAGCCCAGCGAGTCCTGCAGGTACAGGGTGACCACGAACTGGAAGGCAACATAGCCGCCGAACATCAGCGCCCCGGACAGGTTGGCATGCACCAGCAACATCGAGCGCAGAATCCCCGGTCGGACCAGTGGGTGACGGTGGCGGAACTCGACGACGACGAACGACAAGCCCAGCACCACAGCTGCCACGAATGACGCGATGGTCACGGGAGCCGCCCAGCCGACCTCGGGAGCCCGCACAACCGCGAAGACCAGCAGCAACAGCGCGCCCGTACTGGTGAGCGCACCGAGAGCGTCGAACTGACTCAGACGCATCGGCGTTCGCGGCGCTCTGGGGATCACTCGCAGGCCCGCCACGAGCAGCAGCAGTGCGACCGGCCCCGGGAAGAGCAGGGTCGCCCGCCAGGACAGTTCGGTCAGCAGCCCGCCGAAGACCAGCCCGAGCGAGAAGCCGCTCGCGCCGCAGACGGTATAGATGCTGAACGCCTTGTTACGCGCGGGACCCTCGGCGAACGTCGTCGTGATAATCGACAGACCAGCAGGAACCGTGAACGCCGCGGCGATGCCCTTGACGAACCGAAGGCCGATGATCACGCCGGTGATGTCGACGACGGCGCTCGCGACGGACGCGACGCCGAAAACCCCGAGAGCGACGAGGAAGACCCGACGTCGGCCGAAGAGGTCACTGGCCCTGCCGCCGAGAAGTAACAGCCCGCCGTAACCGAGGACGTAGGCGCTCACGATCCACTGGAGCTGCGACTGCCCCATGTGCAGATCCGTGCCGATCGACGGGAGTGCGACGCCGACCATCGAGATGTCGAGGCCGTCGAGGAACAGCGCCCCCGCCAAGACGACCAGGAGTATCCATACCCTGCTCGTCCAACCGGACGCCGAGGTGATGTGCAGGTCCGATGACGGTTCGGGGTGTACCGATTGGGTGTCGTGCGCCTGCTCGGCTGTGGCGCCGGCCGAGACAGACCTGTTCGCGATGACCACGTCGTGTGTGTTGTGTGCCATGCCGAGAACTATATGCATGTGCATTCAATGCGTCTACATTAATTGCAGTCACATCGTTTGCCCGCGCATATATTGACGACGGAGGGTAGGATGCGGGTCATGACCAAGGCGGTGACATCTTCCGACGCCCTCGCCGCCGCGTGGCGTGATCTCTCCATCCGCTACAACAAGGTGCTCTGCTCACTCGATCGTGAGCTACAGAGCAAGCACAATCTCTCCTCGAGCGAGTTCGAAGTACTCGAGGTGCTTGCCGAGTCCGACGATCATCAGGCGCGTATGAGCGACCTCGCCAGCGGCGTGCATCTGAGCCAGAGCGCGTTGTCGCGCGTCGTGGCTCGCTTGGAGAAGGACGGCCTCGTCTCTCGGACGATGTGCACCGCGGATCGTCGTTCCGTGTTCGCGAAACTCACCTCGACCGGCGAGGAACGCTACGCGCAGGCTCGCCCCACGCAGCGTGAGACTCTGGCCTCACTGACCGACGGATGCCCACAACTACTGCGCGAGGAGTGACGTCGCCCGTTCAGCGCTCCTGCGAGACCTGAACGCTCAGACCGGGATCGGTGGCCACCGTCAACGGGGACGCCTGCGCGCCACCGGCGATCACGTGAGCACCGAGCGTCGCGATCATCACACCGTTGTCGGTACAGAGCCGAGGTTTCGGGACGCGGAGCGTGATACCCGCCGCAGCGCAACGCTCCTGGGCGAGCGACCGGATTCGGGAGTTGGCCGTCGCACCCCCACCGAGCACCAACGTGTCGACGCCCAGATCAGTGCAGGCCCGAACCGCCTTCAGTGTCAGCACGTCTGCCACCGCCTCCTGAAACGACGCCGCGACGTCGGCAACCGGCACGTCGACCCCGTCGCGACGACACTTCTCGACGTGGCGTGCCACTGCTGTCTTCACTCCGGAGAACGAGAAGTCGTAGCGCGCGTCGCGGGGTCCGGTCATACCGCGGGGGAATTCGATCGCGTGCGGATCACCTTGTGCCGCAGCCTTGTCCAGCGCGGGGCCGCCGGGGAAACCGAGATCGAGCAGTCGTGCGACCTTGTCGAACGCCTCACCTGCCGCGTCGTCGACAGTTGTACCGAGTTCGACGATCGGATCTGCCAGGTCGGTGACGTGGAGCAGATGCGTGTGGCCGCCGGAGACGAGCAGCGCAACGCACTCGGGCATCGGGCCGTGTTCGAGAGTATCAACCGCGACGTGCCCGCCGAGGTGGTTCATCGCGTACAACGACACATCCCAGGCCAGCGAATACGCCTTGGCCGCAGCGACTCCGACCAGCAGGGCGCCGGCCAGTCCCGGCCCGATCGTGACGGCGATGGCGTCGGGTTTGTCGATGCCGGCGGTCTCCCGCGCTCGCTGCATCGCGGGCACGATCGCCTCGAGGTGCGCGCGCGAAGCGATCTCGGGAACCACGCCCCCGAACCGTGCGTGCTCGTCAACACTCGACGCCACCTCGTCGGCCAGCAACGTCACCTCGCCGGGCGCGTCGCCCACGCCCGGCGTCCACTCGACGATCCCGACACCCGTTTCGTCGCACGAACTCTCGACGCCCATCACGATCATGCGGGATCACCTCCGCGCCCCGAGACCGAAGGACGTGCCATGGTGTAGGCGTCGGCGCCGGAGGGCTGATAATAGTTGCGGCGGACGCCGCGCTGTACGAACCCGTTGCGCTCATAGAGCGCGATGGCCGTCTCGTTGTCGGTTCTGACCTCGAGATAGACAGGTGCATCTGCGGCGTCGGCAACGGCGAGCATCTCGGCGAGAAGCGCACGTCCGTAGCCGAGTCCACGATGACTCGGAGCAACAGCGATGGTGTGGATCTCGCACTCGAAGGCGCCTTCGCTGCCCAGCGTCGAAATCCCCGCATACCCTACGACCTCGCCACCGGGTATCTCGCGTGCCGCGAAGTATCGGTTGTACGGTGCGTTCAGCTCGGCACGAAATGCCGTTGCCGGCCACGGTGAATCGCCGACGAACATCTCGCGCTCGAGAGATGCGCATCTCGGGATGTCCGAGTAGTCCAAGAGATCGATGAGCAGCTCGTGGGTGGTCACTTCGGGATCACCGCCTTGTCTCGCTGGTCTTTTCGTTCGACGGCATCCGGCCGACGGAGATACAGCGGGGCGAGCGGGCCCGGCTCCGTGCCCGACACGACGTCGCGCGCGCCGGCCAGGAGCAGACCCCGCGCCGTCGGTGTACTCACGAGCGACGGTTCGCCCTGCCAGCCGCTGAGCTCGAGATGACTCGGCGAGCCTGCGGCCGCATCGACCGGTTCTGCCGCAAGCGAGTGCGCGACAACAGAAGGGGCTGCCACATCGGGGCCACTGATCCGCGCACCGTCTGAGTAACGCGCCCAGTAGACCTCGCGGCGTCGGGCGTCGGTCACCACGACCATCGATGCAGCGGAGGCGACATGCTGCGCGGCGTCGGCGGCTATCGCGTCCAGGGAACAGATGCCGTAGACCGGAAGGCCAAGTGCGTCACCGAATCCCGCCCCGGTCGCCATGCCGACCCGCAGCCCCGTGAACGGCCCGGGACCGCACCCGACCACGACCGCATCGAGTGCCTCGCGGCGTACGCCCGCCTCGTCGAGCGCCTCGGACATCAGCGTCGTCAGTATCTCCGCGTGCCGCCGATGGTCTGCGACCGCGCGCTCGGCCGCGACGCGCACGAACCCATCGCCGTCGACCGTCCCGACACCGGTCACCACCACGTCGGTGGCGGTGTCGATGACGAGCACCGTCATCTCATCCATCTATCCAACTCCATTGCGCGTGCCGGACATCGGTGTCGGGATCGCGCCGCAACCGCACCAGCAGGTGCCGTTCGGCGAGACGTTCCGCAACGCCTTCGCCCCATTCGACCACGACGACCGCGTCCTCGAGATCAGTGTCGAGATCGAGCGCATCCAATTCGTCGAGGCCACCGAGACGGTAGGCATCCACATGCACCATCCCGGGACCATCGGGCGACCCCGGCTTGTGTTCACGGGCGATGATGAACGTCGGCGAGGACACCCGGCCGACCACGTGGAGCCCTGCGGCGATCCCGCGCGCCATCGCTGTCTTGCCGGCTCCGAGCGGACCGTCGAGGATGACCACGTCGCCCGCCGAGAGTTCCCGTGCGAGTTCGACTCCCAGTGCCTCGGTGTCGGAGACATCGGGAAGATCGCGACTGCCGACAGTACCGGTGCCGCTCATCGCCGCCTGCCCAACAACGGAATTCGACGGCGCCGCGGCTGCGGACGTGCCACCCTCGATCGTTCGACGAGGTCGGCGATCGCGTCGGTCACCCGGTCGGGCTGCTCCATCAGCACCATGTGACCCGCACCGTCGACGATGTCGAGGCGCGAGTCGTCGCCCAGATCGCCGAACATGTGCAGCGAGTTGGGCAGTGGCGTCATCTGGTCCGCGGTCCCGCAGACGACGGCGGTCGGGACCGCCGCGATCACGGGGAGCCCCATCGATTCGTCGTGACGCTCCAGCGCGTTCAAGAAACTGACGACAGTCGAGATCGGCGTGTTCTGGATCATCTTCTCCACGGCTCGGCCCAGTGCGGGACTGTGGAAGTCCGGACCGAAACTCGCAGACACCAGGACCGGCTCGAGAACGAGCCTGGTGAGGTCGCGGCCTGCCTCGATCATCCGCGGCGTCCGACGAACCGTTGCGCGGAACGCGTCGACCAGCGGATTACGCAGTCCGCGCGCGAGGCCCGCCTCGGTCAGCCCACGGGCCGCGGTGGCAACCAGCGCGACGCCTGCCACCGGACCATCCGGCCCGAAGAGCTCCGAGTGTCGTCGCGCCAGTGCCATGATCGACATTCCGCCCATCGAATGTCCGCACAGGACAACAGGTCCCGCCGGCGCGACGGTCCGCATCACCGCGGCGACGTCGTCAGCGATCTGGGCGATGGTGCAGGTCTCGGGAGGCGCCGCGTCAGACTTTCCGTGCCCCCGATGGTCGAAGAACACCAACCTGATTCGACGTTGCGCCCAGTGCTGAGCGAGATCGAATCGCTGAAAGTGCCACGACGCCATACGCAAACTGAATCCATGCACGAAGAGAACCGTCAGCTCGGGCGTCTCACCGGGGCCGATGCCGCCCAGGTCGACGGTGCGCACCGCGAGCGCCAATCCGTCGTCGGTGGTGACCGTCGACGCCGCGTCGGAGTAGATGGCGGTGAAATCGATTCCCGCATACGCGTCGCCGATGCTGTCTCGACGGCGACGCGCCAACGCCCGACCGGCACCCGACACGGCAAGTCCGCCCAGTGCCCCGAGGCCGCCAAGTCCCGCAACCAGCCCCAGCCGCTCGTACGCCTTCACCGCTGCGCCGCCGCGACGTCGCGCGCTGTCTCTGCGCCAAGTGCTTCCCTACCGACGTACTGCCGCAGTGCGCGAGCGCCGACCCCGGTGATGATCTCGTAGTCGATGGTGCCGATCTCCTCGGCCCACTCGCGCGCGATCGGGGCACCGTCGGTACCGGTGCCGAACAACTCGGCGATGTCGCCCTCGGCGACTCCGCCGCCGTCGGGTCCGAGGTCGATCACGAACTGATCCATGCAGATCCTGCCGACCTGAGGGAAGCTGCGGCCGTTGACCTGCACGCGCATCCGATTGGACAGCAACCGCGGCACACCGTCGGCGTAGCCTGCTGGGACCACCGCGATCACGGTGTCCCGATCAGACGTCCACTGGTGATTGTAGGAAACCCCCTGCCCCGCAGCGAGTTTCTTCACAAGAGCAACCTCAGCACGCAGCGTCATCGCCGGCACCAACCCGAAGTCGCCACGCTCGGGTATCGGGGTACATCCGTACAGCGCGATACCGGGACGGACAAGATCGCGAGCCAGGTCTGGACGTGTCAGCGCTGCAGGTGAATTGGCGATGTGCATCACCTCGGCGGGGCTTCCCAACCGTGCGAGATCGGCGGCGGCCAGATCGAGGCGTTCGGCCTGCTGCGAGTTCAACGGATGGTCCGGCTCGTCGCCACGAACCAGGTGACACATGATCGCGCGGACGTGCACCGCACCGCCGGCGTTCGCCTTCGCGAGGTCGTCGGCGAAGTCGGCCCATTCGTCCCGGGCCACGCCACTGCGGTTGAGTCCGGTGTCCACCTTGGCGGTCACGGTCGCAGTCCGACCGAGACGCCGTGCGGCGTCGACGACGAGGGCGAGTTGTCGGCGTGACGACAGCGCGATGTCGACGTCCGCGGAGATCGCAGCGTCGAACGAAGCGTTGGTGGTGTGCAGCCATGCCGTGATGTGCGCGTCGAGGCCCGCGTTGCGTAGCGCGACCGCTTCGGCGATGTGCGCGACACCGAGTTCGACAGCCCCGGCCGCCAGGGCCGCGCGCGCCACCGGAACAGCGCCGTGCCCGTAACCATTGGCCTTGACCACGGCGATGACATCCGCACCCGCAGCCGCGCGGACCACACCTACGTTGTGTGCAATCGCGTCGAGATCGACGGTTGCCGTCAAAGCCGCAGGCAGCGCGTCCGGTGGTGGGTCGGTGACAGTCATCGCATCCATTGTCCCAGATCGCGCCAACTCACCTGCGCGCGGCGAGCCCACCGATGGCGCAGATCCACCCGGGCGA
The DNA here is from genome assembly GCF_000332975.1 of Gordonia aichiensis NBRC 108223. Classification (GTDB taxonomy): domain Bacteria; phylum Actinomycetota; class Actinomycetes; order Mycobacteriales; family Mycobacteriaceae; genus Gordonia; species Gordonia aichiensis. The sequence goes on from NZ_BANR01000006.1 coordinate 228,654, forward strand.
ATGAGTAGTCCTGCGCATCCGTGACCGGCGTGACGAATGGTGGACTGGCCAGCAACATCCGCGCAACTCACCGTGTACCCGCGACGACAGGACCCTCATGAGCTCGATACCCACTCCGGAATCGACCGACGCCCGTCGGCGAACGACTCTGCAGACGGCCCGACGCCGCACTGCGATCTCCTTCGGATCGCTGGTACTGACCGTCGCGGCTGTGGCGGGGGGCTTCATCGTGGTCCTGCTGGGTACGGTCGACGGCGATGGCAGCGGGGGCGACGACGCGGTCACCCACCTGGGCGTCGGAATGGTCGTCGTCGGCGGGCTCTTCGGGCTGATCTCACTGGTCACGATGATCACCGGACTTTTCGCCACGGTTGCCGCGACTCGCGAGCACCGATACAGCCGGGCCCAGATCACCTCGGCCTGGATCGGCACCGCGCTCAACATCGGAGTCCACCTGTTCTTTCCGATTCTCCGTAGCCTCGTGCTCTGAGCGGTACCGTCACCTGGTCCTGCTGTTCGCGCAGGTCAGCCGAGCAGTTCCCTGATGGCAGGGCGCAACCCGCCGAGCAGATTCGACGCGCCGATCGGCGCACCTCCGCTGGCCACGGCCGCAGCGTGCGCGTGCACCCGCGCGGCGCAGGCGCCCGCCCACAGCGGTGGTAGCCCTGCGGCCAGCAGCGCTCCCGCGATCCCTGACAACACGTCCCCTGCGCCCGCGGTGGCGGCCCACGACGACCCTGCGTCGTTACCGAACACCGTGCCGTCCGGTTCGGCCACGAGGGTGATACGGCCTTTGAGCAGCACCGTCACACCCCAGTGGGCAGCGAGACCCGCGACCGCCCCGAGCCTGTCGGCACCGACCTCGTCGCCGGTGAGACGTGCGAACTCACCCGCATGCGGTGTCAGCAGCGTCGGGGCATCACGTCCGCGCACCAATTCGGGATGCTCCGACAGAACCGTCAGCCCGTCCGCGTCGACGAGGACCGGCAGTTCGGTGGCAAGTATCTTCCCCATCAGATCGACGGCCTCATCGTCGGTTCCTGCGCCCGGCCCGACGACCCACGCCTGAACGCGCCCCGCGTCGGCGAACTCCGGGACCGCGACCACCTCCGGAAAGTGCTCGACCACCTCGGCGTGCGCCGACCCGACGTAGCGCGTCATCCCCGACGTCGCGGTCACAGCGGCGCCCGTGCACAGAATGCCGGCACCCGGATACCGATGCGACCCGGCGATCACCCCCACGACCCCCTGCGTGTACTTGTCATCGTGCGGTCCGGGAACCGGCCAGGCGTCGGCGATCTCCTCATCGGTCAGTGAGTACAGTCGTGGCCGCGCCGCCGGCGTCGACACCACCGGCGTGCCCTCGGGGTCCTCGGCAAGGCCGATATCGACGAGTTCGACGCGCCCGCACTGCGGCGCCGCGAGCAGGTGGGCGCGTCGCCTGACACCAAACGTGACCGTGAGGTCCGCCCGTACGGCAGGGTGGTTGACCTGCCCGGTATCGGCGTCGACACCGGACGGGAGATCGACGGCCACGATCGGCGTCAGCGGGTCGATGGACTCGAAAACCTTTGCGGCGTCGGGACGTAGCGGCCCGTGCCCACCGATTCCCACAATTCCATCGATGACGGCGTCGAGCGAGGGCGGCAGCGTGTCGACCACCCGCCCACGTGCGCCACGAAACGCCGCCAAGCCGGATGCGTGCGCTTTGTCGGGCGCGAGCAGGAGTGCGCTGACCGCGACACCGCGCCGAGCGAGTGCCGCCCCGGCGTAAAGCGCGTCGCCACCGTTGTCTCCTGCTCCGACGACCATGCCGACGCTGCGCCCGACGACGTCGCCCACACGATCACGCAGAAGGGCGAGAACCGCCCGGGCCACACCATGAGAGGCGCGTCGCATCAACGTGCCGTTGGTCAGCAACTCCCCCGTCGCCCGTTCCGCGGCTCGGACGTCGTCGGCTGGGAGGTAGCTGACCGGCATGATGGCCTCTATTCGACAGTGACCGACTTGGCGAGGTTGCGTGGCTTGTCGACGTCGTACCCGCGTGCCTGCGCGACACTCGCGGCGAAGACCTGCAGCGGCACGGTCGACACCAGCGGCTGCAGCAACGTCGTCGTCTTCGGGATCGGGATGAAGTGGTCGGCCACCGCGCGTGCGGCGTCGTCGTCGGGTTCGGCGATCACGATCGTCGTCGCACCGCGTGCCTGGATCTCGCGGATGTTGCTCACCATCTTCGAGTGCAACACCGCGCGTCCTCCGGCCTGCGGCATGACGATGATCACGGGCAGGCCGTCTTCGATGAGCGCGATCGGACCGTGTTTGAGCTCACCCGCGGCAAACCCCTCGGCGTGCATGTAGGCGAGTTCTTTGAGCTTGAGCGCGCCCTCCAGCGCCACCGGGTAGCCGACGTGACGACCGATGAACAGCACGGTCGGCTGATCGGCGAGCGAGCGGGCCAGCTCCTGCACCGGCTCCATCGTGTCGAGAACCTCGCGCACTGCGCCGACCATAGCCTCCATGGACTCGAACTCACGCGCGACCTCGTCGGCGTATTTGGTACCGCGCGCCTGCGCCAGCGCGAGACCGACCAGGTAGGCGGCCGCGATCTGCGCAAGGAAGCACTTGGTCGACGCGACGCCGATCTCCGGACCGGCGTGCGTGTAGAGCACAGCGTCCGACTCGCGCGGAATCTGTGCACCGTTGGTGTTGCAGATGGCCAGGACACGCGCGTTCTGGTCCTTGGCATGGCGCACGGCTTCGAGCGTGTCGGCAGTCTCACCCGACTGTGAGATGGCCACGACGAGGGTCTGGCGGTCGAGCACCGGATCGCGGTAGCGGAACTCGCTGGCCAACTCGACCTCGACGGGGAGGCGGGTCCAGTGCTCGATGGCGTATTTGGCGAGCAATCCCGCGTGGTAAGCGGTACCGCAGGCAACGACGAAGACCTTGTCGACATCACGCAGGTCGCCATCGCTCAGACGTTGCTCGTCGAGCACGATCCGGCCGTTCTCCAGGTGCCCGAGCAAGGTATCGGCGAGCGCGCGCGGCTGCTCGGCGATCTCCTTGAGCATGAAGTAGTCGTAGCCGCCCTTCTCCGCGGCAGCCAGGTCCCAATCGATGTGGAACGGCTTGCCGGGCCGAGGGTTCTGGTCGAAGTCGGTGATCGTATAGCTGTCGGCGGTGATCACCACCACCTCGTCCTGGCCGAGTTCCACTGCATTGCGTGTGTGCTCGATGAACGCGGTGACGTCGGATGCGACGAACATCTCGTCGTCGCCGACACCGACGACCAGCGGCGTCGACCGGCGCGCCGCAACGATCGTGTCGGGATGATCCGAATGCGTGAAGACCAGCGTGAATGCGCCGTCGAGACGACGCAGCGCCGCGTAGGCACTCGCGACGAAGTCACCCGCGGTCGGCCCGGAGTTGTACTCGCGCTCGACGAGGTGCACCGCAGTCTCGGTGTCGGTGTCGGAGGTGAACTCGATGCCCCCTGCCTCGAGTTCGGCGCGCAACGGTGCGTAGTTCTCGATGATCCCGTTGTGGACGACGGCGATCTTGCCGTCAGAACTCACATGGGGATGGGCATTGCGATCGGTCGGCTGACCGTGCGTCGCCCATCGCGTGTGCCCCATTCCGGTCGTGCCCGTCAGTGCCTCACGGCCGACAGCGGCGATCTGCTTGTCCAGGTTCTCGAGACGGCCTGCCTTCTTCTCGACGGTCGTATGACCGTGCCCGTCGAGAATGGCGACACCCGCCGAGTCATATCCGCGGTACTCCATTCGACGCAGCGCCTCGACAACGATGTCGAGGGCATCGCGCCTGCCCACGTATCCGACGATTCCACACATAGATGTTCAGCGTACCGGGGATTTTGCGAGCAACTGACGAGCACCGCCGCCCGACTTGGCCCCGAGTAGCCGCGACACCGAATCGAGGCGATCCTCGGGCGCGTCGTCGAGGTCGACCGGTATGGCCTTGCCGATCTCTGCGTCCGCGTCGGCGAAGCCCGCATAGGCGGGGTCGTTGGTGAGGGTGTACAGCAGGTATCCGGTCGTGATCGCACGAACGAGCGAATGGGTCTTGTGTTCGACTCCGCTGAACCCGAGCAGCGTCTTCAGGGACGGCTGGGCGACGATGCTTGCACGATCGGCTTTGGCGATGGTGCGCAAGGACACATCGCCGGCATAGTCGGCGGCCAGAGACAACGCGTTCGCGTCGACGTTGTCGAGTTCGCTCGCGCCGGTCAGCAGCAGACATGGCGCGGTCGCGGTGGCGGCAGCAGCGGGCAGCGCGTCGGTCGTCGGCGCAGGGAAAAGCGCGACGACCGCGCGAACGTCCGGAGCCGGAACGCCGAGCAATTGCTGGTCAGATGCGGCGATGACCGCCGCGGACGCACCGAATCCGTGGCCGACGAATCCCACCTGCTCGGGGTTGACCCGCACATCACCGGTGCCGAGCGGATAGTTGCTGACGATCGAGAGCGCGGTGCGCAGGTTGGCTGCCAGCCCGATATCAGAGGCGGCAAGCCCCTTCTGCTCGTCGGATGCGACGGCGACGATGCCCCAGGTCGCCAGGTGGTAGAGCAGTTCGCGGTAACGGGAACTGTCGGTGAGCCAGCCGTGCCCGAAGGCGATGGCCGGATAGCGTCCGCGGTCGGCGGGCGTGAACACCTGCCCGCGCTCCCCGACGATGCCGAGATCGCCTCGTAGCACCTTGTGCGGTCCTCGACGGGACAGTTCCTTGACCAGTTTGCTTGCCGGCTTGGCCGACGACGGCTTCTTGGACACGGAGATCAGACTATGCGGTCCCGGTGGGCGAATGGGGACTCGCCTCGGTCATGTCGGCAGGCAACAGCAGCCGCGGCATCGCTTCGGCACCGTCGGCGTCGTCCTCGAGTTGCGCGCGCAGACGCGCTGTCTGAGAGCCCGCGTCGCGGCGGTGCTCGGCCAGGGCACGCGCGAGCTCGTGCTGCGTCGTGCTGAACTCCCGTGACGCCGCGACGATCGATTCGATCGCTGCGCGCGCGATGCCCTCTATCTGGTCGGCGAGGATCATTGGTCACCCGCGAGCGCAAGATCAGACTCGGCACGGCCGGGGTTCGGCGCTGCAGATTCTGGTGAAGGCGGTCCGGGTTCGCGCGGTGCTGGTTCAGGCGCGGGTTGCTCCGCAGGCGGTGCGGGTTGCGCGGGCAGGGGCACTTGTTGCTCGGCGCCCGCGGCCTCGTCCCCGGCAGGCGACTGCTCGCCGCCACCCTCGCTTGCCTCGTGTGACAGCGTGAACGGGACGTCGACCCCCTCCTCGGATCTGCCCGTCTCGGGCGGCGAGGGCGCCCCGTCGGTGCCGTGTGTGGGCGGGTTGGCTGGTTGCGCCGTCCCCGAAGATGTCGGCGGCGGACTCGCATCCGGCTCGACCGACGAGGTCCATTGCCGCTCGACATGACTGAGGTCCGATCGACTCGACGGGGACGGACTCGACGGGGACGGACTCGACGGGGACGACGAGTGAGTGCCGAATGCGCTGCGGCCGTCTCTGTCGTGACTGTCGAGGTCCTCGGTCGCACGGTTGAGGGCGTGCAGGATCTCCAGCACGCTCGTCATCGTGGTCTCCGCGGTCTCGCGGAACAGCGAGATGCGCGAGGCCACGTCGGCCGCCACGAGCGGTAGCGGAACCCGACCTGTGAGGACCGCAGAGGGGAGGTCCGGTAGCGGAACGCCGGAAACGAACGGCGACGCGCAGCGGGCGACGGTCAGATACCAGGTGCGCAGCAGACGGTCGATACCCGACGACGCCGCGACGGTCGCCTCCGACAACGTGCGGAGTACGCCGAGTTCGGCCTCTGCCCGGCGCTGGTGTGCGACCACCTGCGCCATCGCGGCCCGCCCCGACAATCCCGACCAACTGTCGTCGAGCCGGATCTGCTGTTCGGGCAGGCGGTGAAGCTGCTCGGCGACCGCCCGATGCGCGATCGTCAGCCGGTGCGCGTCGTCGGACAGGCCGGCGACGTCGAAGTCACCGAGGCGCGCCAACGGATCTCGGATCTCCTCGTTGGACGGGACATCGAGCCCCAGCGTGCGCGCAACGTCCAGCAACGAGATCAGGTCCTCACTGCTCGCGATGGCGTGTGCGCGCAGTGCCGACAACCCGTCGGCGTCGACGCTCATCGTGCGCCCGGCACCGAGCCGTGCGGCGACACACCTTCTGCCGCAACAACGTCGACGGAACGTCGAATTCCGGCGGCGCACTCGTCGTCTGCGTTGTCGAAGCGCTCCACGCCCCGGAACAGACACTCGGAGAGTTCGGCTGCCGCGGCCGCTTGCGACGTGAGTCGTTGAGCGAGCATCGCCCCCATCGCCGCGTACCGGTCAGCCATCGGCCGATAGGTCTCACCGGGACTCCAACTGCCGAACGTGTGCGCCCTCATGTCGTCGGCTGCCGCCTTCACCACCAGCGAGGCCCGTCGGTAGAACGCCGCAACTGCTTCGATTCTCTGCACGTCGACGAGCACGCGATCCGGGTCGACCGCGCCTGACTGCGACTCTGGATTTGTTCGCATTGTTCCCCACCCGTCTCCGCCCATGGTCGTGGCGTTGAAGTCTAGACGTTACCGACGTGCCCCGGGTTCCACATTCGGCGAAAACACCTACGCGCAATCAACGTCGGGGCTGACTACCAGGAGATCCCGTGCCGTGTCACGGCGTCGACCAGCGCGGTCGGGCGCTGCCGCGGGGGCACGTCCTCGACCAGTTCGAAGGCGCATCCGATCCTCGTCGATCCGCCGTCGGCCTCCCGGCTGTCGCCGATCATCAGGGCGTCGTAGCCTGCGACGCCGAGTTCGTCGAGAGCCGCCTCGAAGATTCGGGGGTTGGGTTTGATCGCACCGACCTCGTAGGACAGCGCATAGGCGCCGACGCGCTCACGCAGGCCGACGCGGTCGAGTACCTTCCGGACATCGAACGCGATGTTGCTGACGATTCCGACCGGAACCCCCGCAGAACCCAGACCCCGCAGCACTGCCGCGGTGTCGTCGAACGGTTCCCACGACGCCGGATCCAGCACACGCTCATAGAGCGATTCGGCCTGGCCCGGGACCGTCAGCCCCGACGCCCGAAGAATAGCCAGATATGCCCGACGATGCTCGTCTGGGTCGAGATCCCTTCTCTCCCAGGAGATCCGATCGTCATCTTCGACGGCTGCCGGAAGCCCGACGGGCTGGGTCATCCGTCGGATGAGCTCCGCTTGGTGCTCGAGGTGCAGAGGTTGTCCGTTCGCGTCGTGCATGTCGGCGAACCACTCGGGGCGGTCGGTGAACCGGAACAGCGTGCCCGAGAAGTCGAACAGGACCGCTTTCGGGATACCGCTCATCGGGTCACCGGCCGGCGGCCGACCGCGCGTCCGGGGAGTGCGACGCGCCCGCCTCGGCGACGATCTCCGCGATGCGCTCGGCGGTACCGCGTGCGAGTTCGGAAGTCGGCGCCTCGACCATGACCCGAACCAACTGCTCGGTTCCCGAGGGACGCAACAGGACTCGACCAGTCGATCCCAACTCCTGCTCGGCTGCCTCGACGGCGTCGCGCACCGACTCGGCGATCGCGACCGCGTGCTTGTCGGCGACACGTACGTTGATGAGCTCCTGCGGAAGCACGGTGACGATCGACGCGAGCTCCGCAAGGCGCGCACCGGAGCGCACGATCTGCTCCATCAGCAGCAGCCCGGTGAGGATGCCGTCACCGGTTGTTCCCGAGTGGGGGTAGACGATGTGGCCGGACTGTTCGCCACCGAGCGAATAACCGCCGCGCCGCAACTCCTCGAGCACGTACCGATCGCCAACTGCCGTGGTGCGCACCTCGATCCCCGCTTCGCGCATGGCGATGTGCAGACCGAGATTGCTCATCACTGTCGCGACGAGGACGTCGTCAACCAGTCGGCCGCGCGAATGCAGCGCGGTCGCCAGGATCGCCATGATGGCGTCACCGTCGACCACGTGGCCGGTGGAGTCCACGGCAAGGCACCGGTCGGCGTCACCGTCGAATGCGATGCCCAGATCCGCACCGTGCTCGAGCACAGCGGCCTGCAATTTCTCCATGTGCGTCGAACCGCAGTCGGCATTGATGTTGATGCCATCGGGTTCCGCGTGAATGGTGGTGACCGTTGCGCCTGCTGCACTGAACACCTGCGGACCCACCTGTGCGGCAGCACCATTAGCGCAGTCGACGACGACGTTGAGTCCGTCGAGTCGAGCCTCGATGGCTGCCGCGAGATGAGCTGCGTAGCGGTCGGCGGCGTCGGGCGCCTCACGCAGACGACCGACTCCAGCACCGATGGGGTGCGGGATGTCGTCGGAGGCCATCACGGCCTCGATGCGATCCTCGACCGCGTCATCGAGCTTATGGCCGCCAGCACCGAAGAACTTGATGCCGTTGTCGGGCATCGGATTGTGCGACGCCGAGATCATGACACCGAACGCGGCGTCGTAGTCGCCGGTCAGGAACGCAACGGCCGGGGTCGGCAGTACACCGACACGGATCGCGTCGGCTCCGGCGGCAGCCAGGCCCGCGCAGACGGCGGCTTCGAGCATCTCGCTCGACGCGCGCGGATCGCGACCGACGACCACCTGGGGTCGTGAGCCCGAGGCGTCGTCGCCGGATGTGGAGAGTTGTCCGAGAACGACCGCGGCGGCCGAGGCCAGGCGCAACGCCAACTCTGCGGTGAGTTGGTCGTTGGCCAGGCCCCGGACGCCGTCGGTACCGAAAAGGCGTGCCAAGTCAGCGCTTGGAGTACTGCGACGCCTTGCGGGCCTTCTTCAGGCCGTACTTCTTGCGCTCGACAGCACGCGGGTCGCGAGTGAGGAAGCCGGCCTTCTTCAGTGCCGGGCGGTCCTCCGGGGTGACCTCGATGAGGGCACGCGCGATCGCGAGACGCAGCGCACCGGCCTGGCCCGAGGGGCCGCCGCCGACGAGCTTGGCGAAGATGTCGAACGACTCGGTGCGCTCGACGGTCACCAGCGGGGCCTTGATGAGCTGCTGGTGAACCTTGTTGGGGAAGTACTCCTCGAGGCTGCGGCCGTTGAGGGTGAACCCGCCCGAACCCGGCATCATGCGCACGCGGACCACGGCCTCCTTGCGGCGGCCGACCGTCTGAATCGGGCGGTCGATGACCACTGGCCCACGATCGAAGGTCGACTCGGCGGCAGCGGGTGCCTCGGTGTCGTAATCGTCTGCGGCCTGCTCGAGCTCGACTGCGGCCTCCACGGCGGCTTCGACAGCACCTTCGGCGGCGGCGGTGTTCTCACCGGCAGCGGCCTGGGCCTCGGCAGCGTTCTCCACTGCGTTCTCGACGGCGTCGTCGCTGATGTTCTCGTTGCTCACTGGGCCACCTGCTTGATCTCGAAGGGGACGGGGCGCTGGGCCGCGTGGGGATGGTTCGGGCCTGCGTACACCTTGAGCTTCGAGGCCATGGCGCGGCCGAGCTTGGTGTGGGGCAGCATTCCCGTGATCGCCTTCTCGACGACCCGCTCGGGGTGCGACTCGAGCAGTTCAGCGGTGGTCTGTACCTTGAGGCCACCCGGATGTCCGGAGTGCCGGTAGTTCAGCTTGCGATCAGCCTTGTTGCTGGTCAGCGCAACCTTCTCGGCGTTGATGATGATGACGAAGTCGCCGCCGTCCATGTGGGGTGCGTAGGTCGGCTTGTGCTTGCCGCGGAGCAGGTTGGCGCTCTGCACGGCCAGCCGGCCGAGCACCACGTCGTTGGCGTCGATGACATGCCACGTGCGGGTGATGTCACCGGCCTTCGGGGTGTAAGTAGGCACAGGTGGTCCTCAACTCTTGTTCGATGGTGCTGGTCAGGAGCGCAGACGGAGGTGATTCCCGGCGACCAGTGGGGACCCGGGGCTCTGCTACCTTGCTCCACGCGGGAGCAAAGGTGTCACGCACCAGCGATCCAGAGTACGCGACGCCGCTGGTCAGGGTCAAAACGCAGGTCGCGGCGACGCTCACCGCCCGATACGCACCGTCGAGACCGCTCGCGCACATTCGACGTCGACCGGTTCACCGGTCGACCCCGCCTGGCACCCGACGCTGACCTGGAGATCGTCGTCGACCAGCACGTACCAGCGGATGGCCGACCCCGACGCCGGCGCCTCGCGGTACGCGATCACCTCGCGGTCCCCGAACCTCGTCGAGGCCGAGAACTCACTCACCACGTCGTCACCGCGCTGACCGATGCGGTTGCGCAGGCTGTTCGCCACCGAGCCGAGGGTCGACGCCGACCGCACGTCGCTCTGCACCAGAAGGATCCGGGAGCCCGTCGACGGATCGGTGAACACACTACGTGTCTGCGCGGCGCCCCGATCGGTCTGATCAGCGGGCTTGGGTGGTGTGCTCTGGTGCCAGCCCGCGGGCACCGACAGCGTCGTCCGTCCGACCGTCGCCTCCCGATACGGCGCCGTCGGCGGTTCCTCGTTCCGCCGCCCGGTCACGTCGAACGCGAAGAGACCGATCGCGAGGAGAACGACGAGGAGCGCGGCAAGGCCTGCGATCGGTAGTCGATTCCGGTGTGCCCATGACTGCTGCTCGGCCGCGTTCCCGGGTAAAGCAGGCGGCGTCTCGGGCAGGGGTGCGATCACCGCGGTCCGCGATCCGTGTCGGCGGACCAGGCCGCGATCGACGGCCACAACACGCCCGGCGACGGTGTAGGCGCAGATCTCCTCGATCGCGGCACGCACCTGTGCCGGGTCGGCCCCGTCGACGAAGACCGCTTCGACCGAGTCGTCGATGAGCGCGACGATCCGCTGCCCGATGCCTGTCTCGGCCGGTCCCCCGGCACCCGCACCGATGGCGTGCACGCGCTCATCGACGGTGTGAGTGATCACGCCGCTGCCGGCGACCTTCCAGCCCGACGACGTGCGAGCCATACGCTGGACGTCCCAGGTCGGCGGTGTCGTGTTCGGGTAGGCGGGTCGGTGCGTCGTCTCGACGATCACGCAGTTGCTCATCACGGTGTCGCTGTGGCTGCGCGCGATGAGGACAGCTCGCGGCACAAGACTGACGGGCACGCGCAAGCAACTCGCCGCGCGTGCGAGCACCCCGCACCGCACCGAACCCCACGTACTGGGGTGTCCGAGCACCACAGGCCGGTCGGGAGCGCCTCGGCCAACGCTGAACAGCATCTCGCGCCACAGCTGGGCTGTCGCGCGCGTCTCTCCTCCCACCGTCACGACGGCCGAGTCGATGGCGTCGAGCAAGACCGTGACGTCGAAACGCCGCTGCTCATCAACGACATTCCCAGACCCACCCGCACCGGCGTCGATGACCACGTCTCCGTAGGCCAGATCGACGACGAGTGGCGTGTCACCGCCGACACGAACTGGCAAGTCCGGCGCTGCGATCACCGGCATCGGCGCGCTCATACGCCAGGCTCGAGAGCCACCTGGATCATCTCCTGCGGCCTGACCCGAGAGACCAGTTCTCCGCGCCCCGGTACGAGCTGCTGCATTCTGGATCGACCGACGATGTACCCCTCGTCGCGGTCCCCGCTCATCAGCAGGACGTCGCTGGAAAGGTCCTTCAGCCGAGCGATCACCGGATCGAACATGGCGCGGCCGACCCCGCCCGACCGTCGTGCGAGCACGATGTGCAGTCCGATATCGCGGGCGTGCGAGGCCATCTCGACCAGCGGCTCGATCGGATGCCGCGCACCCGTCGCCACCATGTCGTAGTCGTCAATGATCACGTAGATGTCTGGTCCAGACCACCAACTGCGGTCTTTGAGTTGCTGCACCGTCAGATTCTCCGGCGGCAGCCGCTCACTGAAGTAGCCCGCGAGCTGGGTCATCATCGATCCCGCGTTCTCGGCCGAGCTCGCATAGCCTGCGAGATGGTCGCCCTCGATGATCCCGAGCATGGTCCGACGGAAGTCGACGAGGACGATCTTGACCTCGTCGGGCGTCGAGCCGCGGACCAGACCGTTGACGATCGTCCTGAGCACATTCGTCTTGCCGTGCTCAACGTCGGAGAACACCATGAAATGGGGCTGGACACCGAAATCGAGGATGACCGGAGCCAACTCGAGTTCGCCGACGCCGATCGCGACCTGGTTGGGCCGCAACGTGATCGACGACGCGGCCACCAGTTCGTCGACGCGCTCACGAGTGATCTCGGTGCCGAGTTTGCGCACCGGCATCGCGTGCCTGTCGGCACCGTAGAGGTTCTGCAGCTTCTCCGCGGCGAGTGCGCCACCGGGGCCGAGCGATTGAGCAGAACAGACGCCGTCGAGTCTCGGCAACGCGATGAGCATGTGCAATTCCTGTGCGGTGAGGCCGCGACCGGGACGATTCTGCGGGACCGACGCGGCCGCCCGCCGCCCCATCATCGAATCGCCCGGGTCGCCGAGGCGCAGTTCTATCCGACTACCCATCAGGTCACGCATGGCGGGCTTGACCTCGGCCCACCTCGATGCGGCGATCACCACGTGGACCCCATACGACAACCCCTGCGACACAAGGGTACTGATCTGCTCATCGAGGAAGTCGAACTCACCGCGGAGAACCCCGATGCCGTCGAAGACGAGAAAGACGTCGCCGTGCCGGTCCTCGCAGAGGGGATCGTCGTCAAGGACTCCGGTGGCGAACCATTGCGCACGTCGCGTCCTGAAATCCTGCATCGACTCAATTCCCAAGCGTGCGAACAACAACTCGCGTCGACGCAGGATCGCCGACACCTCGGCAACCGTGCGGCGCACCGCATCGAGATCACCGCGGGATGCGACCGTGCCGACGTGGGGAATGCCGGCAAGACCTGCCAGGCTCCCGCCACCGAAATCAAGACAGTAGAACTGCACCTGCTCGGGCGTGTGCGTGGCGGCCATCGACAGGACGAGGGTGCGTAGCGTCGTCGACTTACCCGACTGCGGTCCGCCGACAACTGCGACATTGCCTGCGCCACCGGCGAGGTCGAGCACGAGCAGGTCACGACGCTGATCGTAAGGTCGGTCGACGATGCCGACGGCGGCGCCGAGATCGCCCGGCGTCGTGGGGATACCCGCCTGCCACCCGACGAGCGCGTCAACCGTCGGCGACTCGTCGAGCGGAGGCAACCAGACCCCGTGTGCCGCAGGCCCGTGTCCAGCGATCCGTCCGACCAGGGTGTGCAGCAGTGTCGGCGCGCCCATCCCGGCCACGCCGACTCCGAGGCCGTCCTCGCCATTCGAACCGCCCGGCCCATCCACATCGGCGGCCGGAGGCTCCTCCTCGAGCAGCGCCAGGGCGGCATCGAGTACCGAACCCGCTCGCACCGACGACCCTTGCGCCAGCAGCCTCTGCGCCCCACGGCCGTCCGCAGCGGACTCAGCTGTATCGTCACACGGCACCGGCAATGCCGTGAACGGTTTCATCGTGGCGCGTGGACGGTCACTGGCCTCTTCGCCCTCCTCGAGATAGGCGGACGGAGAGTGATAGGGCCCGGACACATACGAGGTGTTGAACCTGATCGGTTCGGCGCTGTCACATTTGAGGTACGCCGAGCCCGGGACGCTCGGCAGGTGGTAGGCGTCCGGCACCCCGAGCACAGACCTCGATTCGTTGGCGGAGAACGTCTTCAGTCCGATGCGGTACGACAGGTGACTGTCGAGCCCGCGCAGCTTGCCCTCTTCAAGGCGCTGCGAAGCCAGCAACAGATGGATGTGCAACGAGCGTCCGAGCCTCCCGATCGCCACGAACAGTTCGGCGAAATCCGGTTTCTGCGAGAGAAGTTCGGAGAACTCGTCAACGATGATGAACAGGGCGGGCATCGGCTCGAGCCGCACTCCCGACGCCCGCGCATGTTCGTACTCGGCCACATTGGCGAAGTTGCCCGCGGCTCGGAGCACCTCCTGGCGGCGGGTCATCTCGCCCGACAGCGCATCCTTCATCCGGTCGACCATCGCCAACTCCTGCTCGAGATTGGTGATGATCGCTGCGACGTGGGGTGCGGCCTCGAGTCCGATAGAGGTAGACCTAGGACACCTATCAAAGCGATAGCGGCCCCGGTGGGTGCTACCAACACCTTCCGAGGCCTGGATACACCGGAGGTCAATTCCGATGCACCGTCATCGCATCTTATCCGCCGACTGCGTCACGATCATCGTGACGCTGGCCCTCTACTTCGTCCCCCTCGCTGTTCTGCGACTCTGCATGGAGCTGGGGTGGCACGCATGAGCCTCACAGTTGTCGCAGTTCGACGCTCGGAACCATCGGATCTGTCCCAGTTCGGCATCACCGTCAAGCAACGCAACGAGTCGCCGACCTACACGGCTGAGGACGGCGTCGTGTGGAAGTCTGCGTGCCTCATCTATGTCTGGGACGACGGGCGGATGACGGTAGTTGTGTTGACGGCGCTCACTGAGCGAGAACTCGGAGTCGTCTACGGACTCGCAGAAGACGTGTTCAGTGCCGGCGTCGCGAAATGCAAATACGAGAAGTGGACGCGGCTGCGGAAGACCAATCGGCGTCGCATCGGCGGGTACCGGGTTCACTACTACGTGCGTGCCGACGACGCTGATCCCCATAAGAAGTGGATGTCGGCGGCGATGGGCGACGAGCCAGAGAAGCTGTTGAGCACGTTGAAGGAGTCGGTTGACACCGAGGTCTCCGAGCAAGACCGGGGCACTGTGCAGCACTGAGGTGCTCAGCACGGGGCTGCTCTTCACCAACAAGTGGATAAGAGCAGACCGACCTGACGACTATGCCGCAACCGTGGGTGTCATGTACACGGTTGGCCCCGCGCGGTGCTCATCACCGCGACTGCATGGCGCATTTCACCACGCAGCCTCCTAACGCCCTGACGGTTCAACCGTTGTGCTCATCCCAACGGTTGCCGGGTTCGACTCCCGGC
>NZ_BANR01000005.1 GCF_000332975.1 Gordonia aichiensis NBRC 108223
TGGCGGTGGCGGAGGCTATCGCGGTGGCGGCGCTCCCGGCGGCGCACCGGGAGGTCCTCCCGGCGGTTTCCGCGGTCGCCCCGGTGGTGGTGGCCGAGGACGTGGCGGCGCAGCCGGTGCGTTCGGTCGTCCCGGCGGTGCACCCCGGAAGGGGCGCAAGTCCAAGCGGCAGAAGCGCCAAGAGTACGACTCGATGCAGGCTCCGGCCGTCGGCGGCGTCAGGCTGCCCCGCGGCAACGGCGAGACCATTCGTCTCGCCCGAGGAGCGTCGTTGTCCGATTTCGCCGACAAGATCGATGCCAACCCGGCATCGCTGGTCCAGGCGCTGTTCAACCTCGGCGAGATGGTCACGGCGACAGAGTCGGTCAACGATGAGACGCTGGAACTGCTCGGCTCCGAGATGAACTACATCGTCCAGGTCGTCAGTCCGGAGGACGAGGATCGCGAACTCCTCGAGAGCTTCGATCTCTCCTACGGTGAGGACGAGGGCGGCGAAGAGGACCTCGAGCAGCGTCCACCGGTGGTCACCGTCATGGGCCACGTCGATCACGGCAAGACCCGACTGCTCGACACGATCCGCAAGGAGAACGTGCGCGAGGGCGAAGCCGGCGGCATCACTCAGCACATCGGTGCTTACCAGGTCAACACCCACCTCAACGGTGACGATCGACTGATCACGTTCATCGACACCCCGGGTCACGAGGCATTCACCGCCATGCGTGCGCGTGGTGCGAAGTCGACGGACATTGCGATCCTGGTGGTCGCTGCCGACGACGGCGTCATGCCGCAGACGGTTGAGGCGGTCAACCACGCGCAGGCCGCAGATGTGCCGATCGTGGTGGCGGTCAACAAGATCGACAAGGAAGGCGCTGACCCCTCGAAGATCCGCGGCCAGCTCACCGAGTACGGCCTGATTCCCGAGGAGTACGGCGGCGACACGATGTTCGTCGACATCTCGGCCAAGCAGGGCACCAACATCGAGCAGTTACTCGAAGCGGTGCTGTTGACGGCTGACGCGTCGCTGGATCTGCGCGCCAACCCCGACATGGACGCCCAGGGTGTCGCCATCGAGGCACACCTCGACCGTGGTCGCGGACCTGTGGCAACCGTGCTGGTCCAGCGCGGAACACTGCGTGTCGGTGATTCGGTCGTCGCGGGCGACGCATACGGTCGTGTCCGTCGCATGGTCGACGAGCACGGTGACGACGTCAGCGAGGCATTGCCATCGCGTCCGGTCCAGGTCATCGGCTTCACGTCGGTGCCAGGTGCGGGCGACAACCTGCTCGTCGTCGAGGAAGACCGCACCGCGCGGCAGATCGCCGACCGCCGCAATGCGCGCAAGCGCAACGCGTTGGCGGCGCGCAGCCGCAAGCGGATCAGCCTCGAGGATCTCGATTCGGCGCTGAAGGAAACCAGTCAGCTGAACCTGATCCTCAAGGGCGACAACGCCGGTACCGTCGAAGCACTCGAAGAGGCTCTCCTCGGTATCGACATGGGCGACGAGGTTTCACTGCGCGTGATCGACCGTGGTGTCGGTGGCGTGACCGAAACCAACGTCAACCTCGCCGCGGCGTCGGATGCGATCATCATCGGATTCAACGTCCGCGCGGAGGGCAAGGCCACAGAGCTCGCCAACCGCGAGGGCGTCGACATCCGGTATTACTCGGTGATCTACCAGGCCATCGACGAGATCGAGAGCGCGCTCAAGGGCATGCTCAAGCCGATCTACGAAGAGGTGGAACTCGGCCGCGCCGAGATCCGCGCGATCTTCAAGAGCTCGAAGATCGGCAACATCGCTGGTTGTCTCGTGCAGTCCGGTCTCATTCGCCGCAATGCCAAGGCGCGTCTTCTCCGCGACAACGTCGTTGTCGCCGAGAACCTCACGATTGCGTCGCTGCGGCGCGAGAAGGACGACGTCACCGAGGTCCGCGAAGGCTACGAATGCGGTCTCACGCTGACGTACAGCGACATCAAGGTCGATGACGTCATCGAGAGCTACGAATTGCAGGAGAAGCCGCGCGACTGACGCGCGAATCGTCGAACATGCTCCCCTTCCGGGGCCAGCGGGAATCTGTTGCCCGGACGGCCCCGGAAGGGGAGTACGTTCCTCGCAGCCCGCGGTTCGATTCTCGAGGAAGGACACACCATGGCTGACCCTGCACGGGCACAGCGAATGGCCAAGCGGATCTCGTCGATCGTGGCGTCGTCGATCGCCCACGACATCAAGGACCCGCGGTTGGCCCATGTCACGATCACCGATGCCAAGGTGACCAACGACCTGCACGACGCGACGGTGTTCTACACCGTGATGGGCGAATCGATCGACTCCGAACCCGATTACGACGCGGCGGCCGCAGGGCTGGCCAAGGCGACCGGGATTCTGCGCTCGAAAGTGGGTGCAGGAACGGGTGTCCGATTCACTCCGACACTGAGTTTCGTCCTCGACACCGTTCCCGACGCGGCGCGGCACATGGAAGAGCTTGTCGCGCGTGCGCGTGCCAACGACGAATTCGTCGCGCGCCAGGCGAGAGAAGCACGCCCGGCCGGTGATCCCGACCCGTATCGAAACATGGACGACGACACCGGAGATGACGGCGGAACTGACGGCGCGGACGGTCCACGGGAGTGACCGCGGCCTCCACAGCGGCGATCGCGGATGTACTCGGCGGGGCGTCGGCGGTGACGATTCTCTGTCACGTGCGTCCCGACGCCGACACCATCGGCAGCGGACTGGCCCTGGGCCACGCGCTGAAGGCGCGCGGTCTCGACGTCGAGGTCGCGTTTCCCGGCCCCGAGAGCCTGCCACACGCGCTGCGCGACCTTCCCGGCGCACAGGGTCTGCTCGTTGACCCGCCCGCGCTCAAGGGGCACGACGTGACCGTGTCGGTCGACGCCGCGGGGCCTGATCGGCTCGGCGAGCTGACGCCGGTGTTCGACGGTGCGGTCACGTCGATCGTCGTCGATCATCACACGTCCAATCGTGGGTTCGGCGACCTCGACTTCGTCGACCCCGACGCCGACTGCACCGCGGTGCTCATCCTGCGACTCATCGACCAACTCGGCGTTCCGCTGACCGCCGACATCGCGACGTGTCTCTATGCCGGCCTGGCAACAGACACGGGTTCGTTCAAATGGGCGCGCCCGGACTCGTTCCGCGTCGCGGCACGACTACTCGACGCGGGTGTCGACGGTCGGCGGTGGAGTCGGGCGCTCTTCGACACCCACCCGTTCTCGTGGCTCGCGATGGTATCGGGGGTGCTGGCATCCGCGACCCTGGTTCCCGGGGTCTGCAGCGACGGGGGACTGGTGTACGCCGTCGTCGATCGCGACGCGATGGCCGGCATGAGCTGGGAGGAATCCGAGAGCATCATCGACATCGTGCGGACGACTGCCGACGCCGAGATCGCCGCGGTGTTCAAGGAGATCGAGCCGTCGAGTTGGACGGTGTCGCTGCGGTCGAAGTCATCGGTGGATCTCGTACCGATCGCCCGCGCCCTCGGCGGTGGCGGACACCGGCATGCATCCGGCTACAGCGACACCGGTACCGCGGCCGAGGTTGTCGAGCGACTGGTGGGATCACTCTGACGGTGTCCGCAGAAGCTGCAGACCCGCAGGCCACCGCTCCGGAGACGGGGATACGACGCATCGCGGTGCTCTCGGTGTCGGCGCTGGCCGTCTTGACCGCGCCGCCGCTGTACCTGCTGCTCGACCTCGCCGTCGTCGGACGCCTCGGCGGTGACGAACTGGCCGCACTGGGCGTCGGCGCGCTGGTCCTCTCCGTCATCAGCACCCAACTGACCTTCCTTTCGTACGGTACGACCGCGCGATCGGCTCGACGCTTCGGTGCGGGTGACCGTGCAGGCGCGGTAGCCGAAGGGGTACAGGCGACGTGGATAGCACTCGGTGTCGGTGCGGCGATCGTCGCCGTGATCTACCCGTTCGCGCCGTGGGTGATGCGACTCATGGTCGGAACATCCGGTCCCGATGCGAATCACGTTGCAGCGGAAGCGACGTCGTGGCTGCGCATTGCATGCTTCGGTGTGCCGCTCATCCTCGTGTCGATGGCAGGCAACGGGTGGATGCGTGGCGTCCAGGAAACTCGACGACCGGTGGTCTATGTGGTGGTCGGTGTGGCGGTCGGAGCTGTGCTCCTGGTGGGGTTGGTCCACGGTGTGTGGTTCTTTCCACGCCTCGGCCTACAGGGCAGCGCAGTGGCCAACGTTCTCGGACAGTCGATCACCGGTGTGCTGTTCGCAGCCCGACTCCTGCGCGAGGTGCTGCCGGAGGGCGGACGCCATTCCCTGGGTCCACGGTGCGCCGTGATCCGCGCACAGCTGGTGATGGCCCGCGATCTCGTCGCGCGCAGCCTCTCCTTCCAGGTGTGCTTTCTCTCGGCGGCTGCCGTCGCGGCTCGCTTCGGGGTCGCTGCCGTCGCCGCACACCAGTTGACACTCCAGCTCTGGGAGTTCATGTCGTTGTTCCTCGACTCGGTCGCCATCGCAGCACAGGCGCTTGTCGGTGCGGCCCTGGGTGCAGGCGCTGTGTCCGCTGCACGCAGCGTGGCCCGCAGGGTGACCATCGTGTCGGTGATCGCCGCGTCCGTGATGGCTGCGGTGTTCGCGATGGGTGCGGGAGTGCTACCGAAGCTGTTCACCAGCGACGCGCGCGTGCTCGATGTGATCGGCACACCGTGGTGGTTCTTCGTGGCGATGTTGCCGATCGCGGGCATCGTCTTCGCGCTCGACGGTGTGCTGCTCGGCAGCGGCGATGCCGCCTACCTGCGCACAGCGACGCTGATCGCCGCGCTGACCGGATTCTTGCCGTTGATCTGGTTGTCGCTGGTCTTCGACTGGGGACTCGCAGGGATCTGGACAGGTCTCGTCGTGTTCATGGTGATCCGCATGCTGACCGTTGTGTGGCGAATCCGGTCGGGACGGTGGCAGCGCGTCGGCCGCGAGAGGCACTGACGTCCCGTGCCCGGTCGGTCAGTTGGGCGGCCACCCGCCGAGCTGATTCGGTGGCGGCGCGGTCGGCTGCGGATACGGTCCGACGGCGTTGGCGCCGGGCTGGCGTCGGGTGCGGCCACCGCGGATGGCGAGACCGAGCCCATCGCAGGCCCACACGCACAGGATGGCCAGAACGGCGAGGCCGAAGAACACAAGAGTGTCGAGAAGCGACGCCCACAGAAACGAGTGCGGATAGCGGATCGACTGTTCGGCCCACCCGCCGAGGCCGCTCACGGCAACCATCGGGATGATCCCGAGGAACGCGATGAACGTTCGCCTGCGCGCGAGCGACCAACCTGCGGCGACACCGAACAGGCACAGACCATTCCCCACGGTGAACCACGTCGTGAACTCGGCGTCCGTCCAGCCCGAATAGAGGTCGGGACCGATAACCAGGAACAGGCCGTCGAGTCCGCGCTGCAGACCGAGAAAACCCAGGGCTACGAGGGGGCCGAGGATTCGCTGCGGTGTCGATCGGCCCCAGATGCCCAGAACGCACACGTACAGCAGGATCAAGACGCTGAGGCCGCTGAATGACCACCAGTCGAACAGCTTGAACCGATAGATGGCGAACTCCACGGCGAAATACAGCACAGCGAATACCAGCGCGATCCCCGCGCTCACCAGTGTTTGTGCCCACCACGGACCGCGATCGCCAAGGGGCCGACGGGATATGGGGCGCCCGGGGTAGGGCGGGTAGGCAACCGGCTGCGACGGGTTCGGGTACACGAGCGCATCGTGCCATACCCGGGCCCCTCTCACCCCACAGGACCGCAGGGTGGGCCGACTCCAACTCGGAGCTGCGCTGATCGTCGGAGTCGTGGGCCTACGTCGAGACGACGACCCGAGACGATCCGCCCACGGTGACATAGGAACTGGCCAGGAACCAGACAAGCGCCAATCCGACGAGGAGGAGTGTGGTGATCAGTGCCTGCGTCGTCGGAGACCCCCGATTGCCGGGGCGTGCCCGATTGCCGGGGCGTGCCCCCGGGGTGCTCTGGGGAGGTACGAACCCGGCCGGGCCGGTGAATCTCGCGTGGTTGTCGGCCACGCCAGGCATGCTCTCACATGCCCGGTCGTCGGCCTCGCTGCGCTGTCCGGATGCGCCGCAGGTTGGGGACGCAGCCATCTGGCACGATGGATCCTCGTGGCAACACTCTGGGCGATCAGCGATCTGCACGTGGCACACCGCGGCAACGAGAGCATCGTCGACCAGATCCGACCGTCGGCATCCGACGACTGGCTGATCGTCGCGGGCGACGTGTCCGAACGCACCGACGACATCGTCGACACGCTGCGTCGGCTCAAGGCGCGTTTCGGCACCGTGATCTGGGTACCGGGCAATCACGAGCTCTACACGACGGCCAAGGACCCGCTGCAGATCTTCGGCGTGGCCCGCTATGACTACCTCGTCCAGGCGTGCCGCGACATCGGGGTCATCACGCCCGAGGACATCTATCCGCTCTTCGACGCGGACGACGGCAGTGAACCCGTGCGGGTCGTGCCCATGTTCCTGCTCTACGACTACACCTTCCGGCCGGAGGGAACGACAACGGCGCTGCAGGCGCTGGCGGTTGCCCGAGAGCGCAACGTGGTGGCCACTGATGAATTCCTGCTCTCCGCCGAGCCGTATCCGACCCGAGACGCGTGGGGCAGGGCACGAATCGATGCCACGCGCCGTCGACTCGAAGCGCTCGACCCGTCGGAGAAGACGATCCTGATCAATCACTGGCCCCTGCGCCGCGAACCGACAGACGCCCTGTTCTACCCCGAATTCGCGTTGTGGTGCGGCAGCGAACTCACCGCAGACTGGCACACCCGTTTCAATGCGGCGTGCAGCGTCTACGGGCATCTGCACATACCGCGCACCACGTGGTACGACGGCGTTCGATTCGAGGAGGTGTCGGTC
Source organism: Gordonia aichiensis NBRC 108223 (assembly GCF_000332975.1). Taxonomy (GTDB): domain Bacteria; phylum Actinomycetota; class Actinomycetes; order Mycobacteriales; family Mycobacteriaceae; genus Gordonia; species Gordonia aichiensis. The sequence goes on from NZ_BANR01000005.1 coordinate 6,916, forward strand.
GGTTATCCGCGCGAATGGAAACGACGCGGGCTTCCCGAGCCGCTGCTACGGCAGATCGCCCCGGATCCCGGCGTCCGCGAAGAGGATCTACCCGACCACGGAGCACGTTTCACACTGCCGCCCGACTATGCTGAGCGCGCTCGCGAGTTCGCCGAACGGATGGCGCAGCGACGTGCGGAGCGGTCGGGCTCATCGGCGCAGCGCCCGCACACCCAGGAGGGAAACCAGTGATCGAACGACTCGTCCCGCCGGGCGTGGCTGCCGCCGAGTCCTTCGGGGACCCGCCCGGCCTCGCACCGATGCCCGCGGAGGAATCGTTGATCGCGCGGGCTGTGGAGAAGCGACGTCGAGAATTCATCACAGCGCGACACTGCGCGCGCCAAGCACTTGCGCAACTCGGCGTCGAGCCGACCCCGATCATGCGCGGCGACAAGGGGATGCCCCTGTGGCCCAAGCAGGTCGTGGGCAGTATGACGCACTGCGACGGTTATCGTGCCGCGATCGTCGCCTACGCCATGGGGGTTCGCTCACTGGGTATCGACGCCGAACCCCACGACGAATTGCCCGATGGTGTGCTCGAGCACACCAGCCTTCCCGCCGAGCGCGACGTTCTCGCCACCAGGCCGTCCGGCCTGCATTGGGACCGACTGCTGTTCTGCGCCAAGGAAGCGACGTACAAGGCATGGTTCCCGTTGACCCAGCGCTGGCTCGGCTTCGAGGACGCGCACATCACGTTCGAGCAGACAGGGGAGAACGCGGGGACTTTCCGCTCGGCGATACTGATCGACGGATCGGTCATCGACGGCGGCACACCGATCACCGGTTTCTCGGGACGGTGGCTGGTCGACGACGGGTACATCACCACAACGATCGTGATGAGCTGACGTGGCCGATTCCTCCATCGAGAACGCCGGGCTGGTCATCGTCGACAAGGACGAGGGCATCACGAGCCACGACGTCGTGTCGCGGTGTCGAAAGTTGTTCAACACCAGACGTGTTGGTCACGCGGGCACGCTCGATCCGATGGCCACCGGCGTACTCGTCGTCGGTGTCGAACGGGCGACCAAGCTCCTCGGACTGTTGTCGTTGAACACCAAGTCGTACACCGCGACCATCCGGCTCGGGGCCGCGACCGACAGTGACGACCGCATGGGCGAGGTCATCTCGGGAGCGGACGCATCGTCGATCACGGACGAGCAGATCGCCGATGTCGTCGCGACGCTCACCGGCGACATCGAGCAGGTACCCGCAAAGGTCAGCGCCATCAAGGTCGACGGCAGACGGGCGCACGCGCTGGCACGGACAGGTGAGGAATTCGAACTCGCGGCGAGGCCGGTCACGGTGTCCCGATTCGACGTGTCGGCTCGTCGCGACGAGGGCGCCTTCGTCGATCTCGACGTCGTCGTCGAGTGTTCGGCGGGAACCTATATCCGTTCTCTCGCACGTGATCTCGGTGCCGAACTCGGAGTCGGGGGTCACCTGACCGCGTTGCGCAGAACCTCGGTCGGGCCGTTCACGCTCGAGCATGCGCGCACTCTCGAGCAGCTCGCCGAGAACCCGGAGCGCAGTCTCACCATCGACGAGGCGGCATTGATCTCGTTCCCGCACCGCGACATCGACGACGACGAGGCCGAATCCATCAGCCAGGGACGGTGGTTGACCCCGATCGGCCGCAAAGGCGTCTACGTGGTGGTCGATCCGGCGGGGCGAGCCATCGCGCTGGTGCAGGAGAAGGGTCGGCGCGCGAGTTCGGTGATGGTCGTCCGACCTGCGACGCTGCGCTAGCGCGGGAGGACCGCCGCCGCGCGACGGTCAGTGCTCGGCGACCAGGAAGATCGCCCGAGCGGCGATGTCGCCGAGCACGATCGGCTCGGCGTCGTCGACCGAGATCGAAATGGTGCCGGCGAACGGTCGTTTCTCGGCGACGCGGACAGTGCAGTCCAATGCCACCCCGAGCTGGTCGAAGTAACGGAGTACCTCGGGGTCGGTGTCGGAGATGCGCGCGATCCGGCCGCCTTCACCGGTGTCGAGGTCGGCCAGTGAGAATGCCTCGGGCGCGGGTATCGACCCGTCGATGCGGGGAATGGGATCGCCGTGTGGATCGCGGTCGGGGTGACCGAGTTTGGCGTCGAGGCGTGCCATGAAGCGGTCGGACATCGCGTGTTCGAGGATTTCGGCCTCATCGTGCACCTCGTCCCAGCCATAGCCGAGTTCGCGCACCAGGAAGGTCTCGATCAGGCGATGGCGACGCACCATCAGGACGGCCGCCGCGCACCCTTCCTCGGTGAGTGTGACCGCGCCGTAGCGTTCGTGGGCGACGAGTCCCTGGTCGGCGAGCTTGCGGATCGCTTCCGACGCCGTCGAGGCCGATACGCCCATCTTGTCGGCCAGCATCTTCGTCGTCACCTTGACCTCGGCCCATTCCTGGGTGGTCCAGATGACTTTGAGGTAGTCCTGGGTGACCGTCGACAACTCGGTGACGGATGTCTCGGGGACGCGCGTCCCGGCAGGGTCGGTCGGGTGTCCGGGGTCGGAGGTGGTGGCACCGGCCGCTCGGGGTTGGGGCATGGATCGAGCTTAGCGCCGCCTACCCACACCGAGCGGCCGTGCCCGTCCGAACGGGCGTTGCGACGGCACCGACCATGACGGTTGGCCTGGCGGGGTGCGGTGATTCATCGTGCGGATACACGCTATTCACCTCGGGTGGTCGATCGGTGTTTCGCGGGCGCGGGCGCTGGTTCGTCGGCGTCGGGCATCGTAGGCTGGTCGGCGTGTTGCGATGGCGAGGTCTCGAGGATGTGCCCGCGGACTGGGGCAGGTGCGTGGTGACCATCGGCGTGTTCGACGGGGTCCACCGCGGGCACGCGCAGTTGATCAACGCTGCGACGTCCGCGGCGGCCGAGCGTGGCATCCCTTCGGTGTTGATGACCTTCGACCCGCACCCGGCGGAAGTGGTGCGCCCCGGCACGCATCCACCGCAGTTGACGACCCTCACACGTCGGGCGGAGCTGGCCGAGGAGCTCGGTATCGACGTGTTCTGTGTGATGCCGTTCACCCCGGAGCTCGCGGCCCGCTCACCCAAGGACTTCGCCCACGATGTGCTCGTCGAGAGCCTGCATGCCGCAGAGGTCGTGGTGGGCGCCAACTTCACGTTCGGCAAGAAGGCCGCCGGGAACGTCGAGAAGCTCACCGAACTCGGTGAGCGGTTCGGGTTCGAGGTGCAGGCCATCTCACTGTTCGGTGAGCACGCGGTGACCTATTCATCGACCTATATCCGCTCGTGCGTCGCCGCAGGCGACGTCGAGCGTGCGGCCGAGGCACTCGGGCGACCCCATCGTGTCGAAGGTGTTGTGGTCCGCGGTGATGGCCGTGGACGCGAATTGGGTTATCCCACAGCGAATGTTGCGCCGCCGATGTACGCCGCGATCCCTGCTGACGGGGTGTACGCGGCGTGGTTCACGGTGCTCGGGCCCGGCCCCGTCGTCGGGCAGGTGGTACCGGGCGAGAGCTATCAGGCAGCGGTGTCGGTGGGTACCAACCCGACCTTTTCGGGACGTACACGCACGGTCGAGGCGTTCGTGCTCGACACGACGGCCGATCTCTACGGACAGCACGTCGCCGTCGACTTCGTCGATCGGATTCGAGGCATGGAGAACTTCGACAGCATCGACGACCTGCTGACGGCGATGGCGGGCGACGTCGACACGACGCGCGAGATACTGGCCTCCGGTCACACAGCGTCGTAGCCGCGGCCGAGCCGTCGACGGCGGCTGTTCGCGATTTGGGTCCGGACCAGCGGGGTTGGTAGCCTGGTGAGTCGGTGCCGCTGCAGTCCGCGGTGGCGCACCGAGCCGATGTCGACAATCCCAGGGTGGGGTCGTTGCCGGTCACAGATGACGCGGGACTGAAACAACAGGAGTATCTCCATGGCATTGACTGCCGAGCAGAAGAAGGAAATCCTCAGCGAGTACGGGCTGCACGAGACCGATACCGGCTCGCCCGAGGCGCAGGTCGCGCTGCTGACCAAGCGCATCACCGACCTGACCGAGCACCTCAAGGAGCACAAGCATGATCACCACAGCCGTCGTGGTCTGCTGCTGCTGGTCGGCCGTCGTCGCCGCCTGCTCAAGTACGTCGCCAAGGTCGACATCGCACGCTACCGCTCGCTGATCGAGCGCCTCGGTCTGCGTCGCTGACCTATCGCCACAACGCGGCGATAAGACTTCCCGACCGGCCACCTCCCATTGCGGAGGTGGCCGGTTCGTCGTTTCCTGGTGTTCGGGGGCGCAATGATAGGCTGACAAGCGGAACGTTGCAGATCTGTGTGCCCGCACATGTCGCAGAGTCAGATCGGTCCTCGGTAGTGGCCGCCGGAGTCGTCAGAGATTCCGGCCGCTTCGATCGAAGGCCGTCTGAGCACCACGGATCACCTGAGGCTAATCCGGGCATGCGGTGGCCATTTCCCCGCGATGTTCTGGGCCGGTAGTGGCGCCACGCGCGCCCCGGTGCGCGGCATCATGTGCCGCGCAGTTCACCGGGAGCGCACGTCGGTTGTTCGCTCGCCGGTCCCTATCCGCATATTCGGGCCGCTGCGAGCGGCCACCACCACGATCGCGCCGTGATGCGATCGGCACGAAGGGATTCATAGCCCACATGACAGATGTCAACACCACCGACGTCGTCGAGGAGTTCGACGACGCCATCACCGAGGCGACCGCCGTCATCGACAACGGCAGCTTCGGCACCCGCACCATCCGGTTCGAGACCGGACGCCTCGCACTGCAGGCCGCCGGTTCGGTGACCGCCTACCTCGACGACGAGACCATGCTGCTGTCGACGACAGCGGCGTCGAAGCACCCCAAGGAGCACTTCGACTTCTTCCCGCTCACCGTCGACGTCGAAGAGCGCATGTACGCCGCCGGACGCATCCCCGGATCGTTCTTCCGCCGCGAGGGTCGTCCGTCGACCGACGCGATCCTCACCTGCCGCCTGATCGACCGCCCGCTGCGCCCGTCGTTCGTCGACGGCCTGCGCAACGAGATCCAGGTCGTCGTCACGGTCCTGAGCCTCGATCCCAAGGATCTCTACGACGTTGTCGCGATCAACGCGGCCTCGGCGTCGACCCAGCTCGCGGGCCTGCCGTTCTCCGGTCCCGTCGGCGGTGTGCGCGTCGCGCTCATCCCCACGGAGGAAAACAAGGCCGGTCAGTGGGTCGCGTTCCCGACCGTCGAGCAGCTCGAAGGTGCCGTGTTCGACATGGTCGTCGCGGGTCGCGTGGTCGAGGGCGGCGACGTCGCGATCATGATGGTCGAGGCCGAGGCCACCGAGAACGTCATCGACATCGTCGCAGGCGGCGCGCAGGCACCGACCGAGACCATCGTCGCCGAGGGGCTCGAGGCCGCAAAGCCGTTCATCGCGCGTCTGTGCGAGGCGCAGAAGTCGCTTGCGGATGCTGCCGCGAAGGAGACCGCCGAGTTCCCGCTGTTCCCGCCCTACGAGTCCGACGTCTACGACGCCGTCTCCGCCGCCGTCACCGAGCGTCTGTCGCAGATCCTCACCATCGCAGGCAAGCAGGAGCGCGACGACAAGACCGACGAGCTCAAGGCCGACATCCTCGCCCAGCTCGGCGAGCAGTTCGAGGGCCGCGAGAAGGAGATCGGCGCGGCATACCGCTCGGTCACCAAGAAGCTCGTGCGCCAGCGCATCCTGACCGACCACTTCCGTATCGACGGCCGCGGCATCACCGACATCCGGTCGCTGTCGGCCGAGGTCGCCGTGATCCCGCGCGCACACGGTTCGGCGCTGTTCGAGCGTGGCGAGACCCAGATCCTCGGTGTCACCACCCTCGACATGGTCAAGATGGCCCAGCAGATCGACTCGCTCGGACCCGAGACCTCCAAGCGCTACATGCACCACTACAACTTCCCGCCGTACTCGACCGGTGAGACCGGTCGCGTGGGATCGCCCAAGCGCCGCGAGATCGGTCACGGAGCGCTCGCCGAGCGGGCTCTCGTGCCGGTCATCCCGAGCGTCGAGGACTTCCCGTACGCCATCCGTCAGGTGTCGGAAGCGTTGGGCTCCAACGGTTCCACCTCGATGGGGTCGGTTTGTGCGTCGACGATGTCGCTTCTCAACGCCGGTGTGCCGCTGCGCGCGCCGGTTGCGGGTATCGCGATGGGTCTGGTCTCCGACACCGTCGACGGCGAGACCCGCTACGTGGCGCTCACCGACATCCTCGGCGCCGAGGATGCCTTCGGCGACATGGACTTCAAGGTTGCAGGCACCAAGGACTTCGTCACCGCGCTGCAGCTCGACACCAAGCTCGACGGCATTCCGTCGAAGGTGCTTGCCGGTGCGTTGAGCCAGGCCAAGGACGCGCGCCTGACCATCCTGGACGTGATGGCCGAAGCGATCGACGAGCCCGACGAGATGAGCCCGTACGCGCCGCGGATCACCACCATCAAGATCCCGATGGACAAGATCGGCGAGCTGATCGGCCCCAAGGGCAAGACGATCAACGGCATCACCGAGGACACGGGCGCGAACATCTCCATCGAGGACGACGGCACCGTGTTCATCGGTGCGGCAGACGGTGTGTCGGCGCAGGCCGCGATCGACAAGGTCAACGCCATCGCCAATCCGCAGTTGCCCAAGGTGGGCGAGCGTTTCCTCGGCACCGTGGTCAAGACCACGGCCTTCGGCGGGTTCGTCTCGCTGCTTCCCGGCCGTGACGGCCTGGTGCACATCAGCAAGCTCGGCAAGGGCAAGCGCATCAACAAGGTCGAGGATGTCGTCAAGGTCGGCGACAAGCTGCAGGTCGAGATCGCCGACATCGACGAGCGCGGCAAGATCAGCCTCGTCCCGGTCGACGACAGCGACAAGTCCGGTGCTGCGGAGAAGTCCGACGACACGGCATCGGCAGACGCCTGATCTGCTGACGTAGCAGCGGCGTGCTCGCCGCGAGAATTCGACGGCCCGTCGTCCACAATGGTGTGGACGACGGGCCGTCGTCGTGGATCGAGAGGAGGCTGGTCGTCGATGGCACATCACACCCAAGACGACGTCGTCGCCGACAAACTCACGGTGCCGCATCGTCGCGATCCGTCCGGCAGCGGCGACAGCACCGTCGAGAGTCTCATTCGATCAGAGCCTCTACTCGGCACGCCCGACATGTCGGTGCGGCAGGCAGCGCAGTTGATGACAGAGCGGGGCCGCGACCACGTACTGATCCCGTTGCGTGACCGCGGTTTCGGTGTGCTCACAGACGCGCTCATCCGCGAGCGGGTGGTGGCGGCGGGAGCGGACCTCGACACGCCGGTGACCGTACTGACGGAGAGACGGGCGACCGTCGTCGCGCCGCACGTCGCGGCCTCCGACGCGCTCGCGGTCATCCTCGAGAACGACCTGACAGCGCTGCCCGTGGTCGACGCTGCCGGAGTGGTGCATGGCGTGGTTGCGCCCTCGGATTTCGTTGCAGTACCCGGTGGCCCGAGTGTGGCTCTGCGCGAACAGATCTCCCGTGCGCGAGACGTGCCGGAGTTGCAGGAGCGGGCATCTCGGGTGCCATACCTCGTCGCCGATCTCGTGCGACGTGAGCAACCGGCGCATTCGGTCACGACGATGGCCTCACTCGTCACCGACGCAGTGGTGCGGCGAGCGCTCGAGCTCGTCCTCGCAGCGCATCCCGAGGTCGATCCGACCCATCTGACGTGGATGTCGTTGGGTAGCAACGCTCGTCGAGAAACCGTTCTGAGTTCTGATATCGATTCGGCCGTGTCGTTCGCCGATGACGTCAGCGATGCGCAGGCGCAGGCGTTTCGGGTTGCATTCGGAGAGGTCGACGATCTGCTCCGCGGGGCGGGCATGAAAGTCGACGACAACGGCGCCGTCGCCTCGATGCCGTTGTTCTCCCGCACTCACGCGCGCTGGCGCCGGGCAGCTCAGCGGTGGCTCGACGATCCGCTGGAGAACAAGGGCATGATCCTCACGTCGTTGCTGATCGACGCTCGGCCGATCTGGGGAGACGAGGGACTGCCGGCCGTCGGCGAAGTGTTCGCCGATCTGAGACGTCATCGAGGAACGCTGAATCTCCTACTAGCAGAAGCGCTCGCCACCCGAGCGAAGATGAGGTCAGTGCGCGATCTGCTGACCCGTCGGGGCGACGACTTCGACATCAAACAGCATGCGATAGGCCCACTGGTGAATCTCGCCCGATGGGCGGCGCTGTCGGTCGGTTCCGCGCAACTGGACACCCGTGGCCGCCTGCGTGCGGCGTCGGGCACGGACCTGCTACCAGACGACCATGCGGAGACGTTGGTGGAGGTGTTCGAGGTCCTGCAGCGGGTGCGCCTGAATTATCAAGTCGCCCAGTTCGATCGGGGAGAAGTTGTCAGTGACGTGCTCGACATGAAACGTCTCTCGCCGCTCGATCGCAGTATGGTGGCCCAGGCTGTCCGTGAGATCGCCGGTGCGCAGCGTCGAGCCGCGAATCGTGCACATTACCTCCCGCTCGGTTCGTCGGAGTGAGGTGCTCGGCGGGCGGAAAGCGCGGTCTCGCGAAGAGGATCTGAATCAGTTGGTGCTGAACGGATTCTGCTCGGCGGGAAGGTCGAGTGCGGCGCCGACCTCCGCGTTGTACAACTGCCCCGAGTGGGTGCTCAGGCCGCCGGCCAGTGCTGCGTTCTCCGATAGTGCCTGCTTCCAGCCCTTGTCGGCGAGCTGGAGCACGTACGGCAGGGTCGCCCCGGTCAGTGCCTGCGTGGAGGTTCGCGCGACGGTGCCGGGCATGTTGGCGACGCAGTAGAAGACGCTGTCGTGCACGGTGAACGTCGGGTCGTCGTGGGTGGTTGGGCGCGAATCCTCGAAGCAGCCACCCTGGTCGATCGCGATGTCGACGAGCACCGAACCCGGCTTCATCTGCGCCACAAGGCTGTTGGGCACGAGGACCGGCGCCTTGGCGCCGGGGACGAGAACGGCACCGATCACGAGGTCGGCCTGCTTGAGTGCGTCGGCGAGGGCCAGCGACGTCGAGTACCGGGTGTGGACGCGTCCGCCGAAGCGGGCGTCGACAGCACGCAGCTTGGCGATGTCGAGATCGAAGACGGTGACCTGCGCACCCATTCCCACGGCGATCGTGGCCGCATTGACACCGCTGACACCGGCTCCGATGACGACGACATCGGCGGGCTCGGTGCCGGGAACCCCGCCCATCAGTACGCCGCGGCCTCCTTCCGACCGCATCAGGTGGTACGCCCCGACCTGGGGTGCGAGACGGCCGGCGACCTCACTCATGGGGGCCAGCAGCGGCAGCGAACCGTCCGCTGCGCGGACCGTCTCGTAAGCGATCGACGTGGTTCGCGACGCCAGCAGGGCGTCGGTGCACGGACGGCTCGCAGCGAGGTGGAGGTAGGTGAAGATCGTCTGGTCCTCACGCATCATGGCGTACTCGGCCTCGATCGGCTCCTTCACCTTCAGGAGCAGGTCGGCCTGCTCCCACACAGCGGCTGCGGTGTCGAGTGTCTGTGCGCCTGCGGCTTTGAAGTCGGCGTCGTCGATGGCCGAGCCGAGCCCGGCATCGGCCTGGACGATGACGTCGTGGCCGCGCTTGGTCAGCTCGGCCACACCGGCGGGCGTGATCGCGACGCGGTACTCGTTGTTCTTTATCTCGGTGGGGATGCCGATACGCATCAGGTGCTCCTTGACGTTCATATAAGAGGGCGATGTCGGTGCGCTTCGGGAGCGCGGGTGGTGGCTCGAATAGGGGCGCTACTCTGCGCTGAACACCTTCAAGAGTGAAGGAACGTCGAAGAGGGCACAATGTGGATGAGGAAAGTTCTGTAGAAGTGTCATGAAGGCGAAGAATCGTCGAGAGGGAGAGTTGTGATGGCCGCCACGCCGAAGGATGTTCGGGCGATCGAGCTCGACGCCACCGACCGTGAACTGCTGCGAGTGCTGCAACTCGACGCACGCATTCCGAACAGTGAGCTCGCAGCGAGGGTGGGGATCGCGGCGTCGACAGCGCACGGCCGCGTTCGACGCCTCGTCGACGCCGGCGTCATTCGGGGCTTCTTCGCCGACGTCGACCCGGCTGCGGTGGGACGTCCGTTACGCGCGATGGTCGCGGTGAGCCTGCAGTCGGACGCGCGTGGACAGATTCGGCAGTTCGTCGGCGAGATCGCGCGCCGCGACGAGGTGATCGACGTGTTCTTCCTCGCCGGTGCCGACGATTACCTGTTGCACGTCGCGACCGCCGACACCGAGGCCCTCCGGACCTTCGTCGAGATGCTCAACGCGCGGCGCGAGGTCGCGGGGACGACAACCTCCCTGGTCTTCGACCACCAACGCGGCGATGCGCCGATCTACTGAGGTGTGTGGTCTGTGCCGTAGTCCGATGCCACCTGGTGACACCGGACTACGGCACACGGGTGCGTGTGCGGCATGACCGGTCGGGAACGGACCTTCTCGCGCACTAGACTCGGACGGGAATGTTCGACCGAGGGCGCGAGGAGAGGCATCGATGAGTGACGAGATCAGAGTGGGCGTGTTCGGCAGTGGGGGCAAGGTCGGGCAGGCCATGGTCGACGCCGTCGAGGCAGCCGACGACCTGGTCTTCACCACGGGCGTCGACAAGGGCGACGACCCGACGGCCTTCGTCGACGCCGACACCTCCGTCGTCATCGACTTCACACATCCGAGCGTCGTGATGGACAACCTGAAGTTTTTGATCGACAACGGCATTCACGCCGTCGTCGGAACCACGGGCTTCACAGCCGAACGTCTTGATCAGGTACGCGCGTGGCTGTCGGAGGCGCCCGGGGTCGGCGTGCTCATCGCTCCCAACTTCGCTATCGGCGCGGTCCTGTCGATGCGTTTCGCGCAGCAGGCGGCTCGGTTCTTCGAGTCGGTCGAGGTCATCGAGTTGCACCATCCGCACAAGGCCGACGCGCCATCGGGCACGGCGTACCGTACCGCGGCGCTGATCGCCGAGTCCCGTGCGCAGGCCGGTGTCGGGCCGAGCCCGGATGCCACGACCGACGAACTCCCCGGTGCACGAGGTGCCGTCGTCGACGGTGTGCACGTGCACTCGGTGCGCCTCGCCGGTCTTGTCGCGCACCAGGAGGTGCTGCTCGGCACGCAGGGGGAGACACTGACCATTCGCCACGACTCGATCGACCGCAGTTCATTCGCGCCCGGAGTGCTGCTCGGTGTGCGGCAGATCGGCAGTCGGCCGGGCCTGACCGTCGGCCTCGACGAATTGATGGACCTGTAGTCGCCATGTCCGCCGACCCGAGCAAGCCCAAGAAGGATCCGACGCAGCGTGACGCCCGACCGATCGTGTGGATGATCGGATTCCTCGTCGTCGCGATGATCGTGTACTTCGTGCTGCTCGGTCGGACCGGCGTACAACTGATCGCGCACGGCGGGGTGGTCGCCGTCGGGCTCGGCATCGGCGTGCTGATCCTGCCGTTCCTGGGTGCGTGGCTCATCTACTCGACGCTGCGTGCGGGACTCGAACACCAGCGACTCGCGCGGATCATGGCCGACGAGGGGCGTGAACTCGACGTCTCGGAGCTTCCGCGCCGAGCCTCCGGTCGGATCGAACGGGAGGCTGCCGACGAGCTGTTCGCCCAGGTCAAGCAGGAGTGGGAAGCCAACCCCTCGGACTGGCAGAACACGTATCGGATCGCCAGGGCCTATGACTACGCGGGTGATCGCTCCCGTGCGCGGGAAATGATGAAACGCGCAGTGGCGCAGTTTCACGGTCGCGAACAACGGCGCAGCGCATGAGTGAGACCCTTCGTGCACTGCTCGACGCCGAGCAGTTGTGGGCTGACGCTCTCGCGCAGGTCGGTCCGGCGACACTCGATCGGCCCAGCGGCGCGGAGTCCTGGACCAACCGAGATCTGATCAATCACGTCACCGGCGGGGGTCATCGCTATGCGATGTTGCTGGCGGGCGGGAGCGCCGTCGACGCAGAGACGACCAGGGGCACCGACTACATCGTGGACGATCCCGTCGGCGAGTTCTGGAGCTACGAGACCATGTTGCGCGAGTCGGCTGCCGCAGCCGATCTCGATGCGCTCGTGGATCATCGTGCGGGGCCACGCACGGGCGAGGAGTTGTTGCTCATGCGCGCCATGGATCTCACGCTGCACACACACGACCTGTGCGTCGGCATCGGACTCAGGTGGGAGCCGTCGGAGGCCCTGGCGACATACCTCCTCACCGACGCGTCGTCGATCATCGAGCAGCTCCGCGGTCTCGGGCTGTTCGGTCCGGCCGTCGAGTACGCGGGAGCAGATGTCGAGTCGACGAGCGCGGCCGACCGTTTGCTGGCATTCGCGGGGCGGTCACGATGACCCGCCTGCTGATCGTCCACCACACTCCGTCGCCACATTGCCAGGCGATGTTCGAGGCAGTTGTCTCGGGCGCGACCGACCCGGAGATCGAAGGTGTCGAGGTCGTTCGCAAAGCGGCACTGGAGGTGTCGGCATCGGACATGCTTGCTGCCGACGGCTACCTGCTGGGCAGCCCGGCCAACCTCGGCTACATCTCCGGGGCACTCAAACACGCCTTCGACGTCTGCTATTACCCGATTCTCGATTCCACCAGGGGGCGGCCGTTCGGCCTGTACCTGCACGGCAACGAGGGGACCGAGGGCGCGGTGAACGCCGTCGACCGGATCACTGCCGGACTCGGGTGGGAGAAGGCCGCCGAGTACGTGATCGTCTCCGGCCCGCCGTCGAAGTCCGATCTCGAGGCCTGCTGGGAGCTGGGGGCGAGCGTCGCGGCACAGCTGATGTGAGTCGCTGAGTCCGACATGGTTCGATCTGTGCCATATCGGATGACTCGAGTGTCGAATCCGTTGATGCGGTGCAAAAATTCAACTTTCCGCACCAGGTGCGCACGCCGCGATCAGGCGAGCACGCGCCTGATCGATTGTTGGGAGGCGCTGTGTCGAGGTCTGCGTCGTGATCGCCCACGCGATCGGGGATGTGCTGCCGGTCGCCGTCGCGGTGGCGATCAGTCCGGTGGCGATCATCACCGGCGTCGTGCTCCTGCTGTCGGATCACGGTCGTGGCAAGGCGGCACTGTTCGCAGTCGGGTGGATTCTGACCCTGCTGATCGTCACCGGTATCGCGGTCGCGGTCACCGACGTCGCCGAGGAGGATGAGCCCGCCGCCACCGAGCACGGTGTGCAGATCTTCACCCTTGTGCTCGGGCTGTTCTTCCTCGCTCTCGCGGTGATGTCCTGGCGCAACCGACCGGCGCCGGGAGAGCCGGCCAAGGAGGCCAAACTCCTCGCGCGTGTGACCGCGATGTCGGGGCTCTCGGTATTGGCTCTCGGTCTGATCGAGGGTGTCGCGATCGTCAAGAACGTGCCGCTCAGTCTCGGTGCGGGGGCACGGATCGCCGAGGACACCCTCGGTGGTGCCTCGGCGTGGGTGGCGTTGGTCATCTACGTGCTCATCGCCAGTATCGGCATCGTCCTGCCGCTGCTGATCGCCGTTGTCGGCGGTCACCGCCTCGACCCCGCCCTGGGCAATTTCCGACAGTGGCTCGAGGACAACATCTCACCGATCACGATCATCACGCTCCTCGTGGTGGGCGCCTACTTCGTCGGCAAGGGGCTTGCGATCTTCTCGTGAACGGCTGCGTTCAGGGCTGCTCGTCGTCGAATCGGTCGACGAGCAGAGCGCTGATCTGCACCTGACGGGTGAGGAACTGACGCTCGTCGAGCTTCTTACGCCGCATCCAGGTGGTGACCTCGGTGTTGCACTTGCTGGCATTGCACGAGCGACAGCAGGGCACCACGTTGGTCAGGGTGTAGCGTCCGCCGCGCGAGATCGCGAGCATGCAATCACGTTGCAACGCAGCGCCTTCGGCGCCGCAGTACGCGCACCCGCCCCAGGCCTCGCGGAGTGCGGTCCACTGGGCGGGAGTCAGATCATGAGACTGTGCGGCGACCCGGGACCTACGACGGCGTGCATACCGATTGGCCCGGGTCCGTGAGCGGGGTGGCATGCAGCCAGACTAATCTCGATGCCCCACGCGTCACTTGCGCCACACCGTGAAGGAGGTGCTCGCGGAGCGGCCGCGCCATCCGCGGGCACGGCGACGCGTCGTCCTAGACTGGCAGCCGTGAGTACGGCCATTCGCGACCTCCGACCGACCGGGGCCATCCCGACACCATATGAGGACCTCCTGCGTCTGGTGATGGACACCGGTACGCCGAAGGCCGATCGCACCGGGACGGGAACGCGCAGTCTGTTCGGACATCAACTCCGCTATGACCTCAGCCAGGGTTTCCCGCTGGTCACCACCAAGAAGGTCCACCTGAAGTCGATCGTCTACGAGCTGCTGTGGTTCCTCCGGGGCGACTCCAACGTGCGGTGGCTGCAGGAGCGGGGCGTGACCATCTGGGATGAGTGGGCCGACGATCACGGCGAGCTGGGTCCCGTCTACGGCGTCCAGTGGAGAAGCTGGCCGACGCCCTCGGGCGAGCACATCGATCAGATCGCCGCCGCACTCGACACTCTCAAGACCAACCCGGATTCGCGACGCAACATCGTCTCGGCGTGGAACGTGGGGGAGATCCCACAGATGGCGCTGCCACCGTGCCATGCGTTCTTCCAGTTCTACGTGGCCGATGGCAAGCTCTCGTGTCAGCTCTATCAGCGCAGCGCCGATCTGTTCCTCGGCGTGCCGTTCAACATCGCGTCATACGCCCTGCTGACGCACATGATGGCGCAGCAGGCGGGCCTCGATGTCGGCGACTTCGTGTGGACCGGCGGTGACTGCCATATCTACGACAACCACGTCGACCAGGTGAACCTGCAGCTCTCGCGCGAAGCGTATCCGTACCCCACCCTGCGACTCCGCAGGCGCGACTCGATCTTCGACTACGAGTTCGACGACATCGAGGTGATCGACTACCAGTCGCATCCCGGCATCAAGGCGCCCGTCGCCGTGTGAATCCCAGACGTCTGACGTGTCCTCCGAACGGAGGATTTGTCGCGGACTACTTTTCAGTACCGACGGTATCGACATGAAAAGCGTGTTAGCCATGAGGTGCCGCGCGGAGATCTGATGGGCCTCACCGCACTCTGCCGGTCTCGTTCGTCGGCCGAGTTCGGACGCGGGGCGAGCCGAATGTCACTGTCGGGTCGGGAGCGGGCGGCCCGATCGGTTGGCAACTGCATATGGGATCGATTCTGCGCGCCTGCGTGGCGGTGACATCGGCGCTGGGTGGCGCCGTCGGGGCTGCCTGGGCGGCCGCCGCCATGACAGTGGCGAATGCGGCCACGGTGACTGCGCTCATCATGGGCGGCACCTGGAATCCTCTGGTGGACTTCGGCCCTCAAGCGCAATCAGACGAGTTCGTCGCCACCTATCTCGACCTCGTCGCATCGAACTACGTTGCGCAGGCGAGTGGCGTGAATCCAGCCGACCTGAACAAGGTTGCCGTCTACACCCCCGAGCAGTTCGCGCCGTTCACCAAGGGTGATCTGAGCTTTGACCAGTCGGTCGCGCTCGGTGTGGCCAATCTGAGCGCCTGCATCTCGGGAGGCAGCGGGTGTCCCCGGAACCCTTCCTTCGGTACTCCAACGACGGGCGATCAGCTCGTGGTGTTCGGCTATTCGCAGAGCACAAGGGTCGCAGCCATCACCAAGCGCTCACTGATCGACTACTACTCGAGCATCGGCTGGGAATCGGCTCCCGACGTATCTTTCGTGCTCGCCGCGGACGTCAACCGGCCCAATGGCGGGATCCTGGAGCGATTTGCCGGACTGTCGATTCCCTTCCTCGGGATCAGTATGGACGGCGCGGCGCCGACGAACAGTTGTGTCGACGGCCACTGTCATTTCCGCACGACCGACATCAGCTTCCAGTACGACGGCTTCTCGGACTTTCCCTCGCATCCACTGAACATTCTCGCCGATCTCAACGCCGTGCTCGGTATCGCTCTTGAACATGGTCTGTACCCGTTCGAATCGCCATTGGGGGCACCGGGCACGGTCGACCAGGGCGTCTACGGAGACACCCACTACTACCTGATCCCCGCCGAGGTCGTACCGATCCTCGTTCCGCTCGTCGGCACCCTGCCCGCGCCGTGGATCACGGCGTTGGACATGCCGTTGCGCACCATCATCGAGATGGGTTACAACCGTGAGATCAGCCCAGGGGAACCTGTTGCGGCACAATGGTTCCGATTCTCGCCGGTGCGCGATGCCATCACCGTTGCCATCGCGATCGCCACCGGTGTCGACGACGCCGTCGCGCAGAAGACCGGCGACTCGTCGAACAGGCCATTCGGCACGGCTCCGGTCGGCGGGCCGTTCGGGGTGCCGGAGTTCAGCTTCCGCGGTTGGTATGACGCCCCACACGGCGACAGTTCGCCCGGTTCGACGACCGCAGCAGCCGTGGCCCCGGTGGGCGAACCGACGCGATCCGCGGCGACAACCGACCCGTCTTCCGGATCGCGCGGCCGACCGCGCACCGATGCGCCGTCGACAGTGGGTGTCGAACCCCGTGATTCATCTGCGCCGGCGGACGTGCACCCGACGCCCGTAGGAGATGCGTCGCCCACCGACCCGCCCGCGGTAACCGAGCCGACTGCGCGGCCCTCGGCAGAGCCGACACAGGCCCCGGCGGGCGATGTTCCGGCCGGGAACAGTCGGCCGGAGGCTGATGCGCCAGGCGTCACAGAACCGATCAGCGAACCACGTGCGTCCATCGACCGTGCCGAGGGTGCTGTGCGAGAGAATGATTCGGCCGCTGCCGGCCCCACCGGGGCGGAGGCGGGTGAGCCTGTCGGAACCCGGCGGTAGTCTCGATCCATGGCCACCGTCATCACACTCATCTGGGCGCAGGACCGAGTCGGCGCCATCGGGCGGCAGAACGCGATTCCGTGGCGTGTGCCCGAGGACATGCGCCGATTTAGAGAACTGACGGGCTCGGATCCGGTGGTGATGGGGCGCAAGACATGGGAGTCGTTGCCCGAGCGGTTCCGGCCCTTGCCCGCACGGCGCAACCTCGTCATCAGTCGGAACCGTGAGTACGTGGCAACCGGGGCGGAGGTGGTGGAGTCGTTGCGCGACGCGCTCGACCGGATCGTAGGAGCGGTCACGGTGATGGGCGGCGGAGCGATCTACGAGGCAGCGATGGAACACGCCTCGCGGCTGCAGGTGACCGAGATCGACCTTCTCGTCGAGGGTGCCGACGCTTTCGCACCCGAGATCGATCCGTACGCCTGGGAAGTCGCGGACACCACATCGTGGCAGACCTCGTCGGGCGGCTTGCGCTACCGCTTCGTCGAGTATTCGCGTCACGGCGCGGCGTCGGACGTGCGTCGAGGAGCCTGACCGTCCCGTAATGACACCTCCGCAATGACACCCCCGCAATGACACCCCCGGAAATCTCGACCGCCCAGGCTGCTCGAATAGCTCTCGTCGCACAGGGATTCGGTTCCAGGCAGCCCACAGGAGCCGTGACGCGCAGACATCTGTCGCGGATCGTCGAGCGAACGAGAGTGATTCAGATGGATTCGGTGAACATCGCGGTGCGTGCGCACTATCTGCCGGTGTTTTCGCGTGTGGGTCCGTACGACCGAACCCTTCTCGATCGCGCCGCGTGGCGTCCGGGACGGACATCTCGGATGCTTGTCGAGTACTGGGCGCACGAGGCCGCATTGATCCCGGTCGACGACTGGCCGTTGTTCGGTTGGCGCATGGATGAGTATCGCGATGGGCGATACCGCCATACGCGACAACTCATGCGCGACAACAGAGAACTCGCTGCGGATATCCGGACGCTCATCGCCGAGATCGGACCGTCGACGCCGCGCCTCATCGAGAACCATCTCGGCATCGAACGCGAACCCAGCGCGCCGGGCGGCTGGTGGAATCGAGGCGATGTGAAGCACCTCTGTGAGGCGATGTTCGCCTCCGGGGAGTTGTCCGCCGTACGTGACCCCAACTTCGGTCGCCACTACGACCTCACCGAGCGCGTCATCGGCGACGTGGCGCAGCGACAGGTCGAGAGAGTCGACGCGCATCGTCAACTCGTGGCGAATGCCGCTGCGGCACTTGGTGTCGCGACGATCGCCGACCTTGCCGATTATTACCGACTCACCTCCGCCGAGGTGCGCCCCGCCGTCGCGGACCTGGTCGACGACGGCGTGTTGCAGCAGGTGTCGGTTCGTGGTTGGAAAGACGCAGCATTCATTCACGGCGAGATTGCCATTCCGCGGCGCATCGCACGCGCCGACGCACGGTCGACGCTCCTGCCACCGTTTGATCCGCTCGTGTTCTTCCGTCCGCGTGCCGAACGGCTCTTCGGGTTCCGCTACCGGATCGAGATCTACGTGCCCGAACACAAGCGTGTCCATGGTTACTACGTGCACCCATACCTGCTCGGCGATGACATCGTCGCGCGGGTCGACCTGAAGGCCGACCGCGCCGCGGGCCTTCTGCGCGTTCCGGCGGCTCATCTCGAAACCGGTCGTGATGGGGACGTGGTAGCCGAGCGTCTCGCCGCCGATCTCGCCGTGACGGCACGTTGGCTCGGACTAGACGGCGTCGCCGTCGGCGACCGCGGAGATCTCGCCGCACGGTTGGCACATGCGGCGTCGGGATCCACGGCATGACATGCTGTGTCCGGCTTTGAGACAATCCAGCACACATTCACCACGGCACACGCATTCGCCGCACTGCAGAGTTCACGAGAGGTAACGATGACGGTCACGCACGACGGGCGCCACTACCAACTGGTCATGTTCGACCTCGACGACACCCTGGCGCCGTCGAAGAGCCCGATGGACGACTCCATGGTTGAGGTATTCGGCCGACTGTTGGACCGCAGCATGGCGTGCATCATCTCCGGTGGGCGCTTCGAGCAGTTCCAGGTCCAGGTGCTCGACCGGCTCGGCGACGACGTGAACCGCCCCAACCTGCACCTGATGCCCACGAACGGAACCCAGTACGTGCGGTGGGACGGCTCCGAGTGGGCCACCGTCTACGCCGAGTACCTCACCGATGACGAGAAGCAGCGCACCCTGACAACTCTGGAGACCGGCGCGAAGGAACTGGGTCTCTGGGAAACAGAGACATGGGGGCCGGTACTCGAGGACAGGGGCAGCCAGATCACGTTCAGCGCGCTGGGGCAGGCTGCTCCCGTCGACGCGAAGAAGGCGTGGGACCCCGACGGCCGGAAGAAGGAGTCGTTGCGCGCGTATGCGGCGCAGCGCCTTCCCGACCTCGAGGTGCGCAGCGGCGGTTCGACGTCGGTCGATGTGACGCGCAAGGGCATCGACAAGTCGTACGGTGCGCGCCGACTGATGGAGATCCTCGACCTCGGCGTCGACGACATCCTCTTCTACGGCGACCGCCTCGACGACGGTGGGAACGACCGGCCCGTGATGGAACTCGGCATCACCTCGATCGGCGTGACCGATTGGCACGACACGCTGGGCAAGCTCACGGCGTTGCTCGACGAGTGACGCACCACTTCACCTATCGATGACCACGTAACCTATCGATGACCCGCGTCATCGACGCCGCGGGCGATGCCTGGCGAAGTCGACGATTCGCTCTATCTCCGCGCACAGCGAGACGAGCAACAACTCGCTGTGCGCAGGCCCGACGAGTTGAGCGCTCTGGGGCAGTCCGCTGCGGTCGAGCCCGATGGGTACTGCCGCAGCAGGATTGCCGAGCACGTTCCACGGTGAGGTGAACGACGACGTCGAGGACGCCGCCCGCAGGATCCCGACAAAGCCGTGCCTGTCGAGCTGTCCCACCGGGACCGCTGTGGTTGGTGTGGTCGGGGTCAGCAGGACGTCGTACTCGGCGAACAACTCGTCGAGGAACCGCGCCGCTGTACGTTCGGCCTGCTGCTCTGCTCGTCCGACGCCACGTCGAGCGACGCGGCCGACCCGCGCGATGCGTCGCGTGTACTGTTCGAGCAAGGCCGGATGCTCTACCCGCGCGGCCTCCTCGGCGACCCCCGTCGCGACCTGTATCGAGAAGGGCGCCGCAAGGAGCGGGTAATCCGGATCGGATTCGACCACGGTGTGCCCGGCGTTGCGTAGCCGATCGGCGAGAAGGTGCAGTGCCCCAATCGATTCGGCGTCGGCATGGGCGCCGCCCAGTGGGCCCTCGCCGGCAGGGTTGCGCGTCGACATCCGGATTCTGAGTCGCTCAGGAGAGCGCGACGCGGCGTCGACGAACGATCCCGACAGCGGCGCGGCGTGGAACCTGTCGACGGAGGTCGTGCCGGAGATCACGTCGTAGATGAGTGCGCTGTCGGCGACGGTGCGGGTCAGGGGGCCGAGGGTGCCCAGCGCACGCCACAGGTCGCGGTTGGGTGCTGTGCTGACCCGGCCGCGCTGCGGCTTGAGGCCGAACAGTCCGCACCAACTCGACGGCAGCCGAATCGAGCCGCCCCCGTCGCCGCCGATTCCGGCAGCCACCATGCCCGAAGCGACCGCCGCCGCCGTGCCGCCGCTCGATCCGGCGGGGGAGCGGTCGAGATCCCAGGGATTGCGGGTCCAGCCGTGGGCCGCGGTCTCGGTATACGGCCAGATACCGAACTCGGGCATCCGGGTCTTGCCGATGATCACCGCACCTGCATCGCGCAGGCGCCTGACCACCTCGGAGTCTGCCGCTGCCGGCGTGGTCACCGATGCACCGCCGTACGCCGTCGGCACGCCGCGGACATCGTTCTCGTCCTTCACCGCGATGGGAACCCCATGGAGTGGCCCGGGCTCGGAGCCATCGCGCAGCTCGGCATCGAGGCGATCGGCGTCGGCGCGCGCCTCGTCGGCCAGCACGGCGGAGAACGCATTGAGCGCGGGGTCGAGCCGTGTTATCTGGGCGAGGCTGTGTTCGACGAGCTCGCGCGAGGTCACCTGAGAGCCGACAACCCAGTCGCGTTGATCGCGGACAGTACTGAAGTTCAGATCGGACATGGTCTTCATCGTCCCCCTCGTACGAGTCTCCGGCAGCAGAAACTCCGCGGTGACGTGACCGCGTGGTCGCTTGCCGGGGTGGTCGGGCCGTCGACCTCGGGCTGGTGGACAATCGTTGATGCCCTATAGGTGAGAGGAGGCGACATGGCCGACATGGTCCCGTTGAAGGTGCAGATGGTCGCCGCGACCACGTTCAACGCACCCGGCGATGTTGCGTGGAGCACTGACGCCGACGGGGGCGAGGCACTCGTCGAGTTCGCCGGCCGCGCCTGTTACCAGAGTTGGGACAAACCCAACCCGCGAACCGCGACCAATGCCGGCTACCTGCGGCACATTCTCGAGGTCGGTCATCTCTCGCTGCTCGAGCACGCGAACGTGACCTTTTACATCACCGGAATCTCACGGTCGTGTACGCACGAACTCATCCGGCACCGCCATTTCTCGTATTCACAGCTCTCCCAGCGGTTCGTCCCCGAACACGACTCCAACGTCGTGGCGCCACCGGCGATCGAGGGGGACGCGCATCTCGAAGCGTTGTTCACCGAGGCCACCGACGCGAGCCGCAAGGCATACGGGGAGTTGCTCGACGCGCTCGAGGCGAAGTTCGCCGACGTCCCCAACGCCATCCTTCGTCGCAAGCAGGCGCGACAGGCCGCCAGGTCGGTGCTGCCCAACGCGACCGAGACCAAGATCGTCGTCACCGGCAACTACCGCGCATGGCGGCATTTCGTGGGCATGCGTGCGACCGAGCATGCCGACGTCGAGATCAGGCAGCTCGCCGTCGAATGTCTCCGTCAGCTGATGGAGGTGGCGCCGACGGTGTTCGGCGACTTCGAGATCGGCACTCTCGCCGACGGCACCGAGGTCGCCACGTCGCCGTTCGTGCTCGAAGGCTGAGTGACCTGCTCCCGCACGTCGGAGGCAACGGGTCGGCGTGGCCAATTCGTTAGCGCAGGATCGGTCACGGTAGCCTTGACCACCATGAACGCAGGAGCGCAGCAGCTGCACACGCACCCCTTCGGGACCAACGTGGTGGCAATGGTGACCCCCTTTCGCGCCGACGGCTCGCTCGATCTCGACAAGGCCGCTGAACTGGCAGATCATCTGGTCTCCAAGGGATGTGACGGCCTGGTGGTTTCCGGAACCACCGGTGAATCGCCGACGACCACTCCGCAGGAGAAGCTCGACCTGCTGCGCGTCGTGCTCGACGCCGTCGGCACCCGAGCCCGCATCACGCAGGGTGCGGGAAGCTACGACACCGCGGAGAGCATCCGCTTCGCGCAGGCGTCCGAACGAGCGGGCGCGCACGCGCTTCTCGTCGTCACGCCCTACTACTCCAAGCCACCGCAGGCCGGGCTGCTCGCACACTTCCGTGCCGTTGCCGATTCGACGTCGCTGCCGGTTCTGCTCTACGACATTCCGCCGCGCTCGGTGGTGCCGATCGCCAACGAGACGCTCATCGCACTCGCCGAACACCCGCGCATCCGGGGAGTCAAGGATGCCAAGGGAGATCTGCACTCGGCAGCGGGCATCATCGCCACGACCGGGTTGGAGTACCTCTCCGGTGAGGACGCGCTGAATCTTCCCTGGCTGTCGGTGGGCGCGACCGGGTTCGTCAGTGTGATCGGCCACCTTGTTCCGGACCGCCTGCGTGACATGCAGATCGCCGTGGAGAAGGGGGATCTCGTCGCTGCGCGAGCAATCAACACCTCGCTACTGCCGCTCGTCAACGCCATGGGACGCCTCGGTGGAGTGACCATGGTCAAAACATCGTTACGCGTCCTGGGATTCGACGTCGGCGATCCACGATTGCCGCAGGTGCCCGCGACCGGCCCACAGATCGAAGCGCTGATCGCCGATCTTCGCACGGCAGGAGTGCTTGCCTGATGGCCACGCAACGCCGACGCAGCGCCTCCCGCAAGGCGGGCCCGCCCTCCCCGGTCGCCGAGCGCCCGGCTTCCGCCGCATCCGATGCCCCGAACCCGAACGCCCCTGCCGCAGACGCCCCGACCTCGGACGTTGTGACCCCAGCCGCGCCGCCCTCGGACGCCGCGACGACCGACTCCCCGACGCCGGAGGCGCGGGGATCGAACCAGGGTCGTGGTCGGCGCCGTGGCCGACACGAGCGTCGCGACGAGGCACACGCTTCCACAGGGGGAAAGCAGTCCGGCGGCCAGTCCGCCCGCCGCGAATCGATTCCCGTCGACCCCGCGGTCGACCGGCTCGGTACCCCGCGCAAGCTGCCACGTGGCGGCCTGCGCGTGGTCGCGCTGGGCGGGATCGGCGAAATCGGCCGCAACATGACCGTTTTCGAATACAACGGTCGGTTGCTCATCGTCGACGCCGGAGTTCTGTTTCCCGAGGATGCTCAGCCGGGCGTCGATCTCATCCTCCCGGATTTCCGCTATATCGAAGACCGCATCGACGACGTCGAGGCAGTGGTGCTCACGCATGGGCACGAGGACCACATCGGCGCCGTGCCGTTCCTGTTGCGCTTGCGCAGTGACATCCCGGTCGTCGGCGCCAAATTCACGCTCGCGCTGGTCGACGCCAAGTGCAAGGAGCACCGTCTCCGCCCGAAGCTCGTGGAGGTGCGTGAGGGGGATCGGCTCGACTACGGTCCGTTCGACCTCGAGTTCTTCGCCGTCAACCACTCCATCCCGGACGCGCTTGCCGTCGCCATTCGCACGCCCGCCGGGCTGGTCCTGCACACCGGCGACATCAAGCTCGACCAGCTACCGCTCGATCACCGTCTTACCGACCTCGCCGGGTTCAGTCGACTCGGTGATGAGGGCGTCGACCTGTTCCTCGTCGACTCCACCAACGCCGAGGTGCCCGGTTTCGTGACGCCCGAACGCGAGATCGGCGGGGTCCTCGACCAGGTGATCGGCAAGGCCAGGCAGCGGGTGATTGTTGCATCGTTCGCCAGTCACGTGCACCGCATTCAACAGATCATCGACGTCGCGCACGCCCACAACCGGCGCGTGACCTTCGTCGGACGGTCGATGGTGCGCAACATGCAGATCGCCCAGGATCTGGGATACCTGAGCGTGCCCGACGGCGTCGTCGTCGACATGGACACCGCGGCAACGCTTCCCGATCATCGGCTGGTGCTGATCTCAACCGGTTCTCAAGGGGAGCCGCTGTCGGCGTTGTCACGCATGGCCCGGGGTGAGCACCGGCAGATCAACATCCGCGCCGACGATCTCGTCGTGCTGGCTTCCTCGTTGATCCCGGGTAACGAGAATTCGGTGTTCGCCGTCGTCAACGGCCTGGCCAAGCGTGGCGCCACCGTGATCACGCAGCAGAACGCCAAGGTGCACGTCTCCGGGCACGCCTCGGCGGGCGAGTTGCTCTACCTCTACAACGCGGTGCGACCCACCAATGCCATGCCCGTTCACGGGGAATGGCGGCACCTGCGGGCCAATGCGGCTCTCGCGGTGGCGACCGGTGTGCACCCCGACCGTGTCATGCTCGCCGAGGACGGAGTTGTCGTCGATCTCCTCGATGGTCAGGCCGAGATCGTTGGTCGGGTACCTGTTGGGCACGTCTACGTCGACGGTCTGTCGGTGGGCGATGTCGGGGAGTCGACGTTGTCGGAACGGCTCGTGCTCGGTGAGGGCGGATTCATCGCGATCACCGTGGCGATCGATACCGCGACGGGGCGTCCGGTCAGCCCGCCCGAGGTGTCCGGCCGCGGGTTCTCCGACGATCCGGAGGCACTCAAAGAGGCCGCAGGTCTTGTCGATCAGGCGCTCGATTCGCTTGCGGCAGAAGGCGTCACCGACACTCATCGGATCGCGCAGACGATCCGCCGAGTCGTCGGCCGCTGGGTTGCCGACACCTACCGTCGACGTCCGATGATCGTGCCGACGGTGCTCGCGGTCGGTTCCTGACGAGACCTCGGCCGGTCCCGACTGCCGAAGGCATATATGTGCCGATATGCTCTGTGCGGCCCGTGGTTTCACGGGAGGCGACGGGGCGCAGGCCCTGCCGGGACGTGACAGCAAGCACGAAAGGCCACCAGTGACTCCTCGCTCGACTGCCGGCTTCTTCTCCCGTGGAACCTCGTCGCGGACGGTCGGCCGCAGAGTGGCCATAGCGGCCACCGTGGTGACCACCGCGATCCTCCCGCTCGGGGCCGTCACGGCCGCGCAGGTGCAGGCCGCGCCGACCGTCATGCCCGCGCACACCATTCCCGCGCCGCTTGCCATCTCGGTGCCAGAGGTCGTGAACGCGCGCACCTTTGCCAACTACACGACCAACGACGGAATGCGTATCTCCGACAAGGTCATTCGCAGCGCCAACCTCTCGAGCCTGACCCCGGCGGGCATCACTGTCCTGCAGCGACACGGTGTGCGCTCGATCATCGACCTGCGCACTCAGCTCGAGGCGGCGGTCCAGCCGGACAAACCAGTGCCGGGTGCCACCCGCCGGAACCTCGACGTCCTCGGCGCGGTTCCCGCGTCGTACCTGGTGGATCTGCCGAACGCCTACCGTGCTTTCGTCACCGATGCCCACGCGCGCGACGCGTTCCGCAGGTCACTGCTCGAGATCAAGGACACGGTGACGGCGGGCGGGAGCGTGCTGTTCCACTGCAGCGCGGGTAAGGACCGCACGGGCTGGCTCGCCGCGGTGCTCCTGACAATCCTCGGTGTCGACCGCGGTGTCGTCGACGCTGATTTCCTCGCGAGCAACTCCTTCCGCCACGCGTCACCCGATGATCCGCTGAACGGCGTCAACATCGGTTGGCTGAACGCATCGTTCGACGCCGCGGACAAGACCTATGGCAGCTTCGACGGTTACGTCCGCAAAGGTCTGCGATTGTCGGATTCCGACATCGACGGACTGAAGAAGGCGCTGCTGCGTCCGTCGATCTGAGAGGGTCTCGGCGGCGGCGTGGCTAGGCTTGGGGTGTGACTCTCGCTCAGTCTGAACGCGCAGCCCTCGTCGACACCCTGCGTGCGGTCGGCCCCGACGCGCCCACGCTCTGCGGTGACTGGGATGCTCGGGCGTTGGCCGCGCATCTCGTGATCCGCGAGCGCAGACCCGACGCCGCACTCGGCATCATGGTCAGTCCGCTCGCCGGGCACACCGAGAAGGTCCAAGCCGCCGCGGCGGCACAACCCTGGCCCGATCTCGTCGGTCAGGTGGCCGACGGTCCGCCGTGGTACTCGATGTTCAAACTGGTCGACCGGTGGGTCAACCTGGCCGAGATGTTCATCCACCACGAGGACCTCTTGCGCGGAAGCGCCGACCCGGATGGCCCCTGGACACCGCGGCAGGTGAGCACCGACATGACACAGGCGCTCCGGACTCCGCTGAAGGGGGCGGGAAAGATGACGCTGCGATCCATGCCCGCGCGCGTCACCCTCGCCACACCCGATGGCCAGACCATCCTCGTCGCGGGCTCCGGCCAGCCGGTCACAGCAGTCGGCGGCGTGGGAGAGCTGTTGCTGTTCGCCTATGGTCGCGCGCCCGTCGCGCTCGAGTGGGATGGCGATCGCGACGCCGTCGCGGCAGTGATAGGGACGCCTCGGTCGGTCTGAGGGCCGGGGTCCGACATCGAAGCAGGGCATCGGTTACGAATTCGACACACAGTCGTGTTGCCTGTGTTGTGCATGTGACTCAGGAGATGGGTGACCACTAGTCTGTCCCTATGGCTTCAAAGGCAGGCACGGGAACCCGCGCGGCCGCGTCACGTGCGACCAGCGGACAGCGTGCGTCGGGGGGACGGGCGTCGGCTCGGAAACAGGGCACGAGTACGCGCAGCTCACGCGCGTCAACCAGCGGTAACAGCCGTCGTGCGCAGGGTGCACGTTCGTCGTCCGCGGGTACCTCGCGACGCCCGGCCACGCAGTCGACCGCGCGCCGCGAGTCCGCAGACATCAGCCGACGCTCGGCAGGTGCGGCGGTCGGTAGGGGAGTGGGCCGCGGAGTCGGCGGCGCCTGGTCGCTACTCGCACGCGGTGTCGGTTCTGTTGCGCGCGCGGGCAGTGGGCGGTCCCCTGGGCTCACAGTGCACGACGAGGAGCTCCGCGACGCAGACGATGAGTACCTGACCTCGGACGATGTCGATGGTTCCGAGGGACGGGCTGTTCGACGGGCGGCGGGGGCTCAAGGCCATTCGCATCGGCGCGACGGGACCGGATTGGCGCTGCTGGCGCTCGCACTGCTGGTCTCCGTCGGCGTCTGGCTCGGTGCAGCCGGGCCGGTGGGAGCGTTCATCGACGCACTCGTGCGGGCCGTCGTCGGGACCGCAGCGTTGCTGGTGCCGATCGCTCTGGCCGCAGGTGCGATCGTGCTGATGCGGCGCGGCCCGAACCCGGAGAAGCGCGCCCGGTACATCGGTGGGGCACTGCTCGTGGTGCTGCCGCTGCTCGGTTTGATGCATCTGGTCGCCGGCGCACCCGAGGACTTACCCGGGCGCTCGCATGCGGGTGGCTTCGTCGGCTATGTCGTCGGTACCCCGCTCACGGCGGGTGTCACCGCATGGGTGTCGGTGCCGATCCTGGTGCTGTGCATGGCTTTCGGTGTGCTGATCCTTTCGGGCCGCACGATTCGCGAGGTGGTCGATGCTGCCGCGGGTTGGCTCGGACTCGGCGGTGGCCAGATCGACGACGACGATCTGCCGTGGGACGACGACGTCGACGACTCGTACGGCGACCCTGACGACTCGTACGACGAGCTTGACGAGCTTGACGACGCGGGTGACGCGGACCTGAGCAGTTCGTACGGAACCCGCGGGTGGTCGGGCCAGGCGGCGAGCGGTCGCTCGGACGATCCCTACGAGAACTACCCGCCTGATGACTCCGCCCCGCGTCCTCGTCGACGCGGTTCGCGGTCTGACCGGCGTAGTGCGCCCATCTCTGTGCCCACACCGGACGTCGATGTCACTGACGCCCCGACCGACAACGTCGACGACATGGTTACAGAACCCGTCGTCGACGAGGTCACCGAACAGATCGCGCGTCCGGCCAGCAGAAGCCGTCAGCGCGCCGGAGAGGTCGCGAAGGCCAGTGGCCGTGACCGGCGGGAGACGGCGGCTCGGCCTGCCGCCACCGAACCCGCAGCCGATGCCGACCCGGACGCGCTGGTCGTGTCCGACGTCGAAGGCGACTACCGACTGCCGCCGGCGACGCTGCTCGTCGACGGCGATCCGCCGAAGCGCGGTAGCCAGACCAACGACGACATGATCGATCGCATCACCGGCGTGCTCGAACAGTTCAAGATCGACGCCGCGGTCACCGGCTACACGCGTGGTCCGACGGTGACGCGATACGAGGTCGAACTGGGACCGGGCGTGAAGGTCGAGAAGATCACCGCGCTCCAACGCAACATCGCGTACGCGGTGGCCACCGACAACGTCCGCCTATTGGCGCCCATCCCCGGCAAATCCGCGGTGGGCATCGAGGTACCCAACTCCGACCGCGAGATGGTGCGTCTGGCCGACGTCCTCAAGTCGCCGTCGACGCGCAAGGATTCGCATCCGCTGGTGATCGGCCTCGGCAAGGACATCGAGGGCGACTTCGTCAGTGCAAATCTCGCGAAGATGCCGCACCTGCTCGTTGCGGGCTCCACTGGTTCGGGCAAGTCGAGCTTCGTGAACTCGATGCTCGTGTCGCTGCTGACGCGTGCGACTCCCGAGCAGGTCCGGATGATCCTCATCGACCCGAAGATGGTGGAGCTCACTCCCTACGAGGGCATTCCGCACCTGATCACCCCGATCATCACCCAGCCCAAGAAGGCTGCGGCTGCGCTCGCGTGGCTCGTCGAGGAGATGGAACAGCGATATCAGGACATGAAGGCGTCGAGGGTGCGCCACATCGACGACTTCAACACCAAGGTGCGATCGGGTGAGATCAGCACCCCGCTCGGGTCCGAGCGTGTCTACAAGCCGTATCCGTACATCCTGGCCATCGTCGACGAGCTCGCCGACCTCATGATGACCGCTCCGCGGGACGTCGAGGACGCGATCGTGCGTATCACTCAGAAGGCACGTGCCGCGGGTATCCACCTGGTGCTCGCTACCCAGCGGCCCTCTGTTGACGTCGTGACCGGACTGATCAAGACCAACGTGCCGTCGAGGTTGGCGTTCGCGACGTCGTCGCTGACCGACTCCCGCGTCATCCTGGACCAGCCGGGAGCCGAGAAGCTCATCGGCATGGGTGACGGTCTCTTCCTGCCGATGGGTGCCAACAAGCCGATCCGCATGCAGGGCGCGTTCATCACCGACGAGGAGATCGCAGCCGTCGTCGACTACACCCGTGAGCAGGCGGACCCGGAATACACCGAGGGTGTCACCACTGCCAAAGCCGGTGACAAGAAGGAGATCGACGGCGACATCGGCAACGATCTCGACGATCTGCTGCAGGCGATCGAACTGGTCGTATCCAGTCAGTTCGGCTCGACGTCGATGTTGCAGCGCAAACTGCGGGTCGGATTCGCCAAGGCCGGTCGTCTGATGGATCTCATGGAAACCCGCGGCGTGGTCGGTCCGAGTGAGGGTTCAAAGGCGCGTGAGGTGCTCGTCAAGCCCGATGACCTCGCCGGGGTCATCGCATCGATCACCGGTGGAGGCGGCGACGAGGCCGAGGGCGAGTAGTCGACAGGCATGTCCGGCAAGTCGGATATGCCTGTGCGGGCGCTCCTGTTAAGGTGGTCGGCAGATCGAAGAGGGGAGTATCCCCATCTCGCAGCCCTTCCGTCAATACGGTCGAGAGGTCACACGATGCCGATCATCGTGCGGCGCTCCCGACCCGGATCGGCTGGTGCGGACACACTGTCCGCGCGGGAGAGACCTCTGGCATCGCAACCGTTGTGTGCTGCGCGCTGGAGGTAGATCGCTCTCATGAATGTTTCGCCCACCGTCTGGGTCATCACCTGTGTGGTGATCCTCGGACTCTTCGTCTTCGACTTCTTCGCCCACGTTCGGGTTCCACACGCACCGTCGCTCCGTGAATCGGGGACATGGTCGGCGATCTACATCTCGATCGCCGTTCTCTTCGGATTGTTCGTGTGGTGGCAATGGGGCGGTACATACGGCGGTGAGTATTTTGCGGGCTATGTGACGGAGAAAGCACTCTCCGTCGACAACTTGTTCGTGTTCGTGATCATCATGAGCAAGTTCGCGGTCCCGCGGGAGTACCAGCAGAAGGTGCTGTTGCTCGGCATCGTGATGGCGCTGGTCATGCGCGGTGCGTTCATCGCGGTGGGTGCCGCAGCCATCAACGCCTACAGCTGGGTGTTCTACCTGTTCGGCGCGTTCCTCATCTTCACCGCGGTCAAGCTGCTCCGCGAGAGCGATGATCCCGTCGGGCACGAGGAGGAACGCGAAACCCGGCTCGAGCGATTCCTCAAGAAGCGCCTGCGGACGAGCGATGAATACGACGGTGACAAGCTCTTCACCAGGATCGACGGCAAGCGGTGGGCCACGCCGATGCTGATGGTCCTCATCGTGATCGGGTTCACCGACGTGCTGTTCGCTCTGGACTCGATCCCAGCGATCTACGGGCTGACGCAGGAACCGTATCTGGTGTTCACAGCCAACGCGTTCGCCCTGATGGGCCTCCGTCAGCTCTACTTCCTGCTCGGTGGTCTGCTCGACCGGCTGGTGTTCCTGTCCTACGGACTCTCGTTCATCCTCGGCTTCATCGGCGTGAAGCTCGTTCTGCACGCCCTGCACGAGAACACGCTGCCGTTCATCAACGGCGGACAGCACGTCGCGGTACCGGAGATCTCCACAGTGGTGTCCTTGTCGGTCATCATCGTGACTCTTGTCGTCACGACCGTCGCGAGCCTGCTGTGGTCAAGGCGCAAGGGTGCTTCGACGGACGAACCGGCGACCTGACGTGCGGTGCCGGTGGGGCCTCGGGCCTACTCCGTGAACGGACCGTAGATCTGGGTGACCTCGACGACACGAACGCCGTCGACGGCCTGGTGCGCGTTGAACGGGTCGTTCGCGATGAAGGCCTCGGCCTCGTCGAGGTCGCTGCCGCGTACGAGGATCAGCGCACCCGAACCGTCGGGGTACGGACCGGAGAACAGAACGTTCCCTGCGGAGAACTCCTCGGATAGCCACTGGCGATGCAACGCCCGATGCTCGTCACGCACCGCCGCCTTGGCGGGTCCGTAGGTGTAGTGGACTGCGAAGATCGCCATGATGTCGCTTCCTCGTCTCTCGTCTGTCGAAGTGTGATCGGTTGACGTCTCAGGCAGGGGTCTCGCCGGTTGGGGTCCCGCCGGGCGGGGTCTGGTCGAGATGGGCGAGCATGCGCGTGTTGCCGAGGGTGTTGGGTTTGACGTAGCTCAGATCGAGGAATTCGGCGACACCGGTGTCGTACGAGCGGCACATCTCCTCGTACACCTCGCGCGTGACGGGCGTCCCTTGTATCTCGCGGAACCCGTGCTTGCCGAAGAACGTCGTCTCGAAGGTCAGTACGAAGACCCGCGACAGCTGCAGTTCGCGAGCGACCGACATCAGCTTCCCGACGAGCAGATGCCCGATGCCGCGGCCGGAGAACCGTGTGTCCACCGCGACCGTACGCACCTCGCCGAGATCGGCCCAGAGAACGTGCAACGCTCCGCAGCCCACAACGTGGTCGTCGACCTCGGCGACCCAGAATTCCTGCACGGACTCGTAGAGGGTGACGAGGTTCTTCTCGAGCAGGATTCTGCCCGCGTAGAGGTCGATCAGCTCCTTGATGCGCGGCACGTCGGACGTGCGGGCGCGCCGGATGACGGGCGCCGTTTCCTGTTCGGCAGTGGGCACGGCATATGAGCCTAGTCGCGACAGATACCCTGGAGGGGTGCGGACTCCCGATCACATCACCGACCCGGTCGATCCGGTACCGGTGGTCAACATCGCCAACGCGCTGACGGTGTTCCGCATCCTGCTGGTCCCGGTGTTCATCGTCGTCCTGTTCATCGACGGTGGGCACGACACGGTGTGGCGGATCGTCGCCGCTCTCGTCTTTGCCGGTGCCGCTTTCACCGACAGGGTCGACGGCAGGCTCGCCCGCGAGCGTGGCCTGGTGACCGACTTCGGGAAGATGGCCGATCCGATCGCCGACAAGGCATTGATCGGCGCGGCATTGATCGGCTTGTCGGTCCTGGGTGATCTGAGCTGGTGGGTGACCGGCATCATCGGCGTCCGAGAGTTGTGGGTGACGCTCCTGCGGTTCTGGGTCATCCGATACGCGGTCATTCCGGCCAGCCGGGGCGGCAAACTGAAGACGCTGCTGCAGTCGGTGGGCATCGGGCTTCTCGTCCTTCCCTTGGGCGGGGCGTGGCACACAGCAGCGATGGTCATCATGTGGGTGGCGGTCGCTGTCACCGTCGTGACGGGCATCGACTACACGTGGCAGGCCTTGCGGGTTCGTGTGCAGGCTGCCCGGTCGGATTCGACCACGGGGTCGCTGCGCAAGTCTCCGACACCGCCTGCGGAACCCCGCGCGTCGTCGAAATCCCGTAGTTCTTCGAAATCCACTGTGTCCGCCGAGCGGGCGCGTGACGACGACGGCAGAGTCGATGTCGATACGTCGTCTCCCCGCCACTCCGACACGGTGTGAGTTGTGAGTGTGACACCGCGTTGGGTGCCCGACCGGCTCCGGTGTCGTCCGAACGAATGGCGTCGCGAATGTTCGCGACGCGCGGACAGGTGGCGTACGGCGACTGTCGGCACTTTGGACTAATGTCGTCCAGACACACGGGGAGTATTCGCAACACGGAATTCGTCGGGCGGGGAACGTATCGGACGCCCCAGGCGTTGACTCCGAACGGACATACAACCGCCACGACACACACCTACGACACACCACCTACGAGACACAACCAACGGACACATCACACAGACATTGAGAGGAGACTCGATGGCGATGCTCTTGCGCGAGGCGCTGGGCGACAGCCTGCGCCGGGTGCGTACCCAGCAGGGCCGAACGCTGCGCGAGGTATCCACCGGTGCACGGGTCAGTCTGGGATATCTGTCCGAAGTGGAACGCGGCCAGAAGGAAGCGTCGAGCGAGTTGCTTGCCGCGATCTGCGACGCACTCGACGTCGAGATCGCGGATCTGCTGCTCGACGTCGGTACCGCGATGCGGCCGGCGGAGGCCGACGCCGAAGCGATGGCACTGGCGGGCGAATCCGGGCTCGGTTCCACCAAGGTCGTCATCCCATCGCCCGACGCTCATCGGGCTACTGCCCTTGCCGCTGCCTGACAAGTGCGTGTCTGTCGGTGGGTAGGCGCTAGATTGGATTCAACACCCCCGACAGAACCGTCGGTCAGACAGACCCGCCGGACACACGACCGTCGGACAGAGGTTTCGACGACCGCTGAATGGAGTTGACGAAGAGCATGGCGAATCCGTTCGTGAAGCTGTGGCGCTACCTGATGGCAGCAGGCAACGCGAAAATCGACGAGAACGCGGATCCGAAGATCCAGATCCAGCAGGCCATCGAGGACGCGCAGCGTCAGCACCAGGCACTGTCGCAGCAGGCAGCGGCGGTCATCGGTAACCAGCGTCAGCTCGAAATGAAGCTCAATCGACAGCTGGAGGAGATCGAGAAGCTCCAGGCAAACACGCGTCAGGCGTTGACCCTCGCCGATCAGGCCACTGCAGCGGGCGACACGCAGAAGGCACAGGAGTACACGAACGCCGCCGAGGCGTTCGCCGCGCAGCTCGTCACCGCAGAACAGAGCGTCGAGGACCTCAAGGTCTTGCACGACCAATCGCTGCAGGCCGCGGAGCAGGCCAAGCAGGCTGTCGAGCGCAACGCGATGATCCTGCAGCAGAAGCTCGCCGAGCGGTCGAAGCTCCTCAGCCAGCTCGAGCAGGCCAAGATGCAGGAGCAGGTGTCGGCGTCACTCAACCAGATGAGCGAGTTGTCGGTGCCGGGCAACACCCCGAGCCTCGATCAGGTGCGTGACAAGATCGAGCGGCGCTACGCCAACGCCCTCGGCTCCGCCGACCTCGCCAGGAACAGCGTTCAGGGGCGCATGCAAGAGGTGCAGCAGGCCAGCGTCCAAATGGCGGGTCATTCGCGTCTGGAGCAGATCCGGGCGAGCATGAACGGCGGAGCGTTGCCGTCGGGCGGAAACTCGGCGGCCCAGCCGACGCAGAATGTCACTCCGGCGCAGCAGCCGACGCAACCCGCGGCCGAGCCCCCGAACAGCAACTGATACCCCGTCGGCCGCAGGCGGTTTCACCACCACGGGTCGGGATAGTTGCCGGTCCCGACGCCGGGCACGCGTTCCCGGCTTTCGCCCTCGCCGAGCGGTGCCGGGAGGCGGGGTGGGAAGCAACTGTGTTCACCGGCACGCAGTGGTACGCGGCCGCTGGTCAGCGCGGGATCGACATCGCAGAGCTACCGGGTTTGCAACCCGACGACACCGACGACGACGGTGACGCCGGCCAGAAGCTGAGTGCTCGCGCGGCGCGGATGGCCGTTCGGCTCGCGCCCGTGCTCGCCAGTCGTGGCATCGACCTCGTGGTGTCGGACGTCATCACTGTTGCCGGCAGGTGGGCGGCCGAACTGATCGGGTTGCCCGTCGTCGAATTGTCGCCGCACCCGCTCTATCTGCCGTCCGCCGGATTGCCGCCGATCGGCACGGGATTGGCGCCGGGCCGTGGTCTACGCGGTCGGTTGCGTGACGCCGCGATGCGGACTGCGAGCAACCGCTCCGTTGCCCTCGGTGTCCGTCAGCGTTCCGCAGCGCGACGCGATATCGGGCTCACCTGCGACGCACCATCGCCGGCCGCGCGGCTGATCGCAACCCTTCCCGCGCTGGAGGTGTGGCGTCCGGATTGGCCTCGCGACACCCACCTGATCGGACCACTTCTCTGGGAGCCGACCGATCAGGTCTTCGAACGTCCGACCGGCGACGGACCGCTGATCGTCGTGGCACCGTCGACGGCGGTGACCGGAAGCCACGATCTCCTCGACGAGACGCTCAGCGCTCTCGGTGGCATCGCGACGCGCACGCCCGTGCGTGCGGTGATCTCGTCGCTCAACCCACCCGCACGTGAGTCACTCGCACGGGCCGAAGGAACGGCCGTGACGTACGGGCTCGGCCGGCAGGATGAGTTGCTGGCCGACGCCGACCTCGTGGTGTGTGGCGGCGGACACGGGATGCTGGCGAAATCACTGCTGGCGGGTGTCCCCGTGGTCGTCGTCCCCGGCGGCGGCGACCAGTGGGAGCTGGCGAACCGGGTGAGCAGGCAGGGCAGCGGGAGACTTGTGAGGCCCGCCACCGCGGAAGCCGTCGAGGAGGCCGTCGACTCGGTGTTGTGTGATGGCCGCTACCGCGCCGCGGCGGTTCGGGCGCGCGAGTCCGCGGACGCGGTGTCCGACCCGATCGACGTGCTGCGCGAGGTGCTCGCCTCGTCGGGAACGTAGGCTTTGCCGAGTGCGTCTCACGGAGTTCACAGAACTGATGACAACCGAGTTCGGCGTGTCGTCGGCCGATACGATCCTCGCCGATCACGTTCTCATCGAGTTCGGTGGTCGGACGGGTGCGCAAGCCATCGAAGATGGCGTCGATCCGCGCGATGTGTGGGTTGCCATCTGTCGCGACTTCGATGTGCCACGCTCGCGGTGGTGACATCCACGCCGTGACCGCGCGGCCTGTTGGCGCGTTCACCTGTTCCAGTCGACGCGGTCGGCCATCTCGAGCAGCCGTTGTCTGCGAACCTCCCCGGTGGCTCCGATCCAGGCGATCAGCCCGTACACGTGAGCGCGGAAGTCATTGTGCCCATGACGGTTCTGCGCGTTCGCACCGGTGATCGCCGCGTTGTGCAACAGTGCCCGGACAGCGTCGTACTCGCGACGCGATACCTGCGGGCGGTCGTTGACGACGAGTCCCGCCAGACGCTGTTGCTGATGCCGATGCATGACGCGGGTCTTGGCGGCGTTCAGGTGTAACCCGCAATCATCGACTATGCGCAGGACCGTCCAGAGCGCTCGGCCCGCGTCGAACTCGTCCCCGGAGATCGCCAGGTCGTCGCCGTAGCGGGTGTAGCGCAGACCATTGGCGTTCGCATACCCTTCCAATCGCCGATCAAGTTGCGCGAGAGCGAGATTCGCGAGGTGAGGTGACGTCGGTGCTCCCTGGGGGAGATGGCGTCGGCGGAGAAGGCTCGCGTGTGCGTGGTCGATTCCGGTGAGCTGGTCGGCAGGCGTCGACGTGGTGCAGAGTTCGGCGATCAGACGCGCGATATGCGGCGGATAGCCGACGTCCTCGACAACCCGACGGACGCGACCCGCGCCGATCGATTCGAAGCAGTGTTGGAGGTCGACGCGCAGTACCGTGGGGCGGTCGCTGTGCGGCCACCCGAACGCAGCGGGCGACGACCCGGGTTCGAATCCACGCGCCGCGCGGTGGGCGGGTATGCGGGCGATCAGCCGATGGAGAAGTCGACGCTGCGTCTCACGCATACGCGGTTTGGGGGCTTCGATGACGCGGACACCGGAACGCTTTTCCCGGCGGGAGACCCGGTAGTGGCGCAGTCGAGGGTTCGCGGTTCGCAACCACCCCCCGCGATCGGCGAACCACTCCAACTCGGGCACAGTGAAATCGAGCCACGAGGCGAACTCTGAGACATCCGCGAGTGGCGGCAGGCCGTGGGGGAGACCTGCCACCGGCGTCGGCCCGGTGAGTTCGACGATGCGCCCGGACGGTGAATCGGCCGCCGTCCACGGCAGCAACGCCAGCCGGAACACCTCTGCGGTGTGTGCGGGTTCGGCGGGTGCCATCGCGAACGCCGATTGTGCGATGTCGGCGCTGATCTCGGCGGGGAGTTGGGCACCGACCGCACGCAACGCCTCCGGCCACGTCCAGTCGGCCATCGCGTCGGCGATGGCCGCCGAGATGGCTCTGGCCTGGGCGGCGGTGAACGGCGGTTCAGGCCGGGTCATCGGGTCCCGTCGATCGGTCCCGGTCCGCGGGGCGGGGCGCTTGGCGATGCGGATGGACGGTCGAGGTGACCACGAGCCGAGTGCTCGTCGCCGCCCGGCACGCGCAGCGTGCGGACCGGCGTCGGACGCAGGAACCAACTGTCACATGTACCCAGGGGTTGCCCCTGGGACGGATCTCTCGATCCACTCTCACCCCGACCGCCCACGCCGGGAACTCTAGTCGTTCTCATGATCAACCACCGTCGATGGTGCATTGGGCATGCTGTCTGGGAGATCGGCGATTCAGCTTCCGCCCGCGTGTCGCACTTGCCGTCGAACACCTGTTCGCGCCATGCTGTATTCAGTGGAACCACAGCGGTAGCGGGCGCGTCAGAGTATGCACCGGAGCGTTTCTGTCAGACCCGCCGACTAGCGTCCAACGCAACATGAAACGAACATCCGCCTCGAAGACAACACGTTCAGCGTCGACATCTCGTTCAGCACGAAGCGCGCAGGACGCCACACCTCAACCATCTCGAACAAGGAGAGATCCCATGGCAGCAGCTCCCCAGGACCGCGAGAAGGCTCTCGACCTCGCGCTGGCCCAGATCGACAAGAACTTCGGCAAGGGTTCTGTGATGCGACTCGGCGAAGAGAGCAGGCAGCCGATCGAGGTGATCCCGACCGGTTCCATCGCGCTCGACGTCGCACTCGGTATCGGAGGGTTGCCCCGTGGTCGTGTCATCGAGATCTACGGGCCGGAATCGTCGGGTAAGACGACGGTCGCGCTCCACGCGGTGGCCAACGCCCAGGCGGCGGGCGGCATCGCTGCTTTCATCGATGCTGAGCACGCTCTCGATCCCGACTATGCAGCCAAGCTCGGTGTCGACACCGATGCGCTCCTGGTCTCCCAGCCCGACACCGGTGAGCAGGCCCTGGAGATCGCCGACATGCTGATCCGTTCCGGTGCGCTCGACATCCTGGTCATCGACTCGGTTGCCGCGCTGGTACCTCGCGCCGAGATCGAGGGTGAGATGGGCGACAGCCACGTCGGTCTGCAGGCGCGTCTGATGAGCCAGGCGCTGCGCAAG
Source organism: Gordonia aichiensis NBRC 108223 (assembly GCF_000332975.1). Lineage (GTDB taxonomy): Bacteria > Actinomycetota > Actinomycetes > Mycobacteriales > Mycobacteriaceae > Gordonia > Gordonia aichiensis. The sequence goes on from NZ_BANR01000005.1 coordinate 44,866, forward strand.
ATGACCTCAGCGCTGAGTAGTTCCAAGACCACTGCGATCTTCATCAACCAGCTCCGCGAGAAGATCGGCGTGATGTTCGGTTCGCCCGAGACCACCACGGGCGGCAAGGCACTGAAGTTCTACTCGTCGGTGCGACTCGATGTGCGTCGTATCGAAACCCTCAAGGACGGCACCGAAGCCGTGGGTAACCGCACCCGTGTCAAGGTCGTCAAGAACAAGGTTGCCCCGCCGTTCAAACAGGCCGAGTTCGACATCCTGTACGGCCAGGGCATCTCCAAGGAGGGTTCGCTCATCGACATGGGTGTCGCCGAGGGATTCATCCGCAAGTCCGGTTCGTGGTTCACCTACGAGGGAGATCAGCTCGGCCAGGGCAAGGAGAACGCCCGGAAGTTCTTGCTGGAGAACACCGACATCCGTGACGAGGTCGAGAAGAAGATCAAGGAGAAGCTGGGCATCGGTGCCGTCGTCGACGCCGACGACATTGCGCCTGCTCCGGTGGAATTCTGATCTCCGCTCATCGCCGATGACGTCATCCGATGGCCCCGAGGAGCCGAGTGGGCACCCAGAACGGACTGGTCCGGAACGGACTGGACCGTCCGCATGGGATGTCGCACTGCGGCTCCTCGGGGTTCGTGCGCGTAGCCGTTCGGAAATGGCACAGCGTCTGGCGCGTAGAGGTTTCGATGCCGACACCGTCGCCGAGGTGATGACGCGGCTCGACGCCCACAAGCTGCTCGACGATGAGGAGTTCGCCGCAGAATGGGTGCACTCGCGACACACGTACTCCGGTCGTGGGCGCGTTGCGCTACGGCACGAGCTGGCCGCGAAGGGGGTCGAGGTTGCGATCGTCGAGCGGGCACTCGATGAGATCGATCCCGACGATGAGCGCGCCGCCGCGAGCACCCTCGTCGGTCGCAAGCTCACTCCGACCGTGACCGAGCAACTCGAACGCGCAGCCGCCGACAACGACAGGTCGGTGCGCGACAAGCACTTTCGACGTCTGGTCGGGATGCTCGTCCGTCGCGGTTACCCGCAGGCGATGGCCATCGACGTCGTCGGCGGGGCGATCGACGAGATCACATCCACCAACTGAGATCACCACCGCACGCCAGGAGCGGGCCCGACCACTCGGTGGACGGGCCCGCCCCTGTGCTTCAGGCGCGGGGCTTGGGTGAGGGCACCGGGACGTTCTCCATCGCGGCCTGGTCGACCTGATCAGCGTGGGGCACGTCGTCGGCACTGCTGCCGCGACCCTGCCGGAGTCTCCGTTCGATGTACGTCGCGAGCGACGACAGTGCGAAGTTGATGATGATCAGGATGATCGCGATCACGACGAGAACGGGAATGTAGTTGCCGTACCGGGCGGCCGACAGCTGCGCCATGTGGATGATCTCGGAGTAGCCGATGACGTAGCCGAGCGCAGTGTCTTTGAGGGCCACGACCATCTGCGAGATGATCGCCGGCATCATCGCCGTCACGGCCTGCGGAAGAAGCACCGACAGCATCATCTGCGTCTTGCGCAGGCCGAGTGCCTTGGCGGCTTCGGTCTGCCCGGTGGGGAGTGACTTGATACCCGACCGCAGGATCTCCGCCATGACCGATCCGTTGTAGAGCGTCAGACCACAGACCACGGCCGCGAACGCCAACTGCGACGACGGCACCACGCCGTACTGGGCGAAGAAGAACCATAGGAACAGCATCAGGATCAGCACCGGGATCGCCCGGAAGACCTCGATGAGCACGGTGCACACGCCCCGCACCCACGCGTGATCCGACAGTCGGCCGATGCCCAGGACCGAACCCAGGATCAGGGCGAGGACGATCGAGAGAGCTGCGGCTGCCAGGGTGCGCCACAGGCCGGGGAATATGTAGCCCGTCCACGTGCTCCACGTGACGAACGGCCGCCACTTCTCGGCCGTGAACTGGTCATTGCTTGCGAACACCGTGATCACGTACGCGAGGATTGCGACCAGGATCGCGATGAACACGATCGCGACGATCGCATTGCGTATGCGCGCCCGCGGACCGGGTGCGTCGTAGAGAACAGTTGCCTGATCGCTCATCGCTTGACCGCCCATCGCTTTGCGAGCCAACCGAACACGGCACCCTCACTCAGTGTGATGATCATGAATCCGACCGCGATTACCGCGAAGATCACCAGCAGTTGATCGGCGAACGACTCGATCTCGGTCTTCATCAGGGCCGCGGCTTCGGCGACACCGATGACGGAGGCGATCGTGGTGTTCTTGGTGAGCGCGATCAGCACGCTGCCCATCGGGCCGATCGTTGCCCGCAGCGCCTGCGGGAGCACGATGATGCCGAACACCTGGGTGAACGACAATCCGAGTGATCGGGCCGCTTCCGCTTGTCCGAGGGGAACGGTATTGAAACCCGAGCGCAGGGTCTCGCACACAAACGTCGAGGTGTAGACGATGAAGGCGAGTACCGCGAGCCAGAAGTTGTTGGTCTTGATCGTCGACGAGAACGTGAGCCCCAGGTTCTGGTACAGCCCGATCGCCGCGAACAGGACGATGAGGGTGAGCGGTGTATTGCGCACGATGTTGACGTATGCCGTGCCGAAACTGCGCATCACCGGCACGGGGGAGACCCGCATGGCGGCCAGGATGGTGCCCCAGATCAGGGAGCCGATCGCCGACCAGAAGGTCAACTGGCTCGTCACCCAGAAGGCGGGCCACAATTGCGGCCCCATGTCTTCCCAGAGTTCATTCACGAGTGGTCACCTCCTCACTTCAGGCCCGGTGGGCAGGGCGTGGACTTCGATTCGAGAAACGCGAGATCGCCGGGCTTCGGTGTGAACGTGAACTTCGAGTCCGGAGTCTGGGCTCGCTGTGAGATCTGGTTCACGTAATCGTCGCCGAGGTTGTCGCGCAGCGCGGTGATCCAGGGCGACGGTCCGTTGCCGGGGCCGGGTTTCAACATCGAGTCGAGCGCCTCGTTCACCTTGTCCACCGACGCCGTGTCGCCCTTGGCCAGTCCGATGCCGTAGCGCTCGGTCGAGAACGGTGTTCCCGCTGACTTCAGCGCCTTCTTGACGCACGCGTCCTTCAGATAGGTCATCTCCACCAGTCGGAACTCGCCCTTCCAGAAGTTCGAGTATCCGGCGAGGATCGACTCGTCTGTGGTCAGCGCATCGACCTTGCCCCGACGCAGCGCCTCAACACATGCGGAGTACGAATCGTATTCCTGCAGTTCGATGTTGGGGAGCTGTGCCTTGACGTTCTGGGCGGAGGTCGATCCGGTGACCGAACACAGCTTCTTCCCGTTGCCGAGGTCGGGGAGGTTGTGGATGGAGTCGTCGGACTTGCGCACCATCAGCCCCTGGTACGTGATGAGGTAGGGGCCACCGAAATCGACCTTCTTCGCGCGATTCTCGTTGATCGAGTACGTGGCCGCGATCATGTCGACCTCGCCGTGCTCGATCATGGCCTCGCGTCGGGCTGACGGAGTCTCACGCCAGGAGATCTTCGGATGGGCCACCCCGAGGGAATCGGCGATGTGATTGACCACGTACTCCGACACCGCCGGGTCGAATCCGCTCATCGTCTTGTCCGGGTTGTAGATTCCCAACCCCGGCTGGTCGAACTTCGTGCCCAGCACGACCTCACCACTACGGATCGAGTCGAGCAGACTCTTGGCCTCGGTGCTTCCGCAGCCCGCGAGCAGCGAGATGAACAGCGTAGACACCGCGAGCAGTATCGCGGACGCTGTCGTCCGGCGTCGTGAACGTGGTCTGGACCCTCGGGCATCGGCGGGCCTGCGCTCGGTCGTGGACCGCGGTGCCCCATGCGTCGTCGGCGACGTGTCACTCATGTCAGTGGCCCAGGATCTTGCCGAGGAAGTCCCTGGCGCGGTCGGATTGGGGATTGTCGAAGAAGCTGTCCGGATCGGTGTCTTCGACGATCGCGCCGTCGGCCATGAAGATCACGCGGTCGGCCGCCTTGCGGGCGAAGCCCATCTCGTGGGTGACCACGAGCATGGTCATTCCCTCTTTGGCCAGCGACACCATCACGTCGAGCACCTCGTTGACCATCTCGGGGTCGAGTGCCGACGTCGGCTCGTCGAACAACATCACCTTCGGGTCCATCGCGAGCGCACGTGCGATGGCGACGCGCTGCTGCTGGCCGCCGGAGAGTTGCGCGGGGTACTTGTCCTTCTGGCTGGCGATGCCGACGCGCTCGAGCAGCTCGAGTGCGCGCTTCTCGGCGTCGGCCTTGTTCTTCTTGCGGACCTTTGTCGGGGCCAGCGTGACGTTCTGGAGAATCGTCTTGTGCGCGAAGAGGTTGAACGACTGAAAGACCATGCCGACGTCGGCGCGTAGTGAGGCGAGGTCTTTGCCCTCGGCGGGCAGCGGTCGACCCTCGACCAGGATCTCGCCCGAATCGATCGGTTCGAGGCGGTTGATCGTGCGGCACAACGTCGACTTGCCCGAGCCCGACGGGCCCAGTACGACGACCACCTGCCCGGCCGGGACGTCGAGATCGATGTCTTTGAGCACGTGAAGCTCGCCGAAGTGCTTCTGGACATTCTTGAGCACGATCATGGGTGTGCCGGAGGCAGGAGCCGGAGTCGCGGGTCCGACCGCCGCACCCCCCGTCGGTGATTCGGTCATAACCGTCGACCCTAATGCGGAGAACTCCTGTAGGCGCGGTGAATGCGAACCTCGGTGTTGCGTGTCCGGGTGACCGCGTGAGCCGATTTGCACCGGCACCGTACCCTGGATCCAGTGAGTACGGAGTTGTCGGAGCGGCATGAGCTGCCGCAATCGCGGCGCAGCTATCAGGTGCGCACGTATGGCTGCCAGATGAACGTGCATGATTCCGAGCGCATCGCGGGTCTGCTCGAGGACGCCGGCTATGTGCGCGCCGCCGAGGACGACGACGCCGATCTCGTCGTCTTCAATACGTGCGCGATCCGCGAGAACGCCGACAACAAGCTCTACGGCAACCTGTCACACCTTGCACCGGAGAAGACGCGCCGACCCGGAATGCAGATTGCCGTCGGCGGCTGTCTTGCGCAGAAGGACAAGGACACGGTCCTGCGTAAGGCTCCCTGGGTCGACGTCGTATTCGGCACGCACAACATCGGATCGTTGCCTGCACTGCTTGATCGAGCACGCCACAACGAGGAGGCGCAGGTCGAGATCCTCGATGCGTTGGAGGCATTCCCGTCAACGCTGCCGGCCAAACGCGACTCCGCTTACTCCGGTTGGGTATCGGTGTCGGTCGGGTGTAACAACACCTGTACCTTCTGCATCGTCCCGTCCTTGCGTGGCAAGGAGGTTGATCGACGCCCGGGCGACGTGCTCGCCGAGGTCAAGGCACTCGTCGACCAGGGTGTGCTCGAGGTGACACTGCTCGGTCAGAATGTGAACGCATACGGCATGTCGTTCGCCGATCCCGAGCTGCCGCGCAACCGCGGCGCCTTCGCCGATCTGCTGCGTGCCTGCGGCGACATCGACGGCCTCGAGCGTGTGCGGTTCACCTCGCCGCACCCGGCAGAGTTCACCGACGACGTGATCGACGCGATGGCGCAGACGCCCAACGTGTGCCCGCAGCTGCACATGCCGCTGCAGTCGGGTTCCGACCGAATCCTGCGCGCCATGCGCCGTAGCTACCGCACCACAAAGTTCCTCGGCATCCTCGACAAGGTCCGCGCGGCCATGCCGCACGCAGCGATCACCACCGACATCATCGTCGGCTTCCCGGGGGAGACCGAAGAAGACTTCGCCGCGACGCTCGACGTGGTGGAGCGTGCGCGCTTCTCGAGCGCTTTCACCTTCCAGTACTCGCCCCGCCCGGGCACACCGGCGGCGACAATGCCCGATCAGGTGCCGCCGGAGGTCGTCAGTGAGCGCTATCAGCGACTGATCGCCCTACAGGAGCGCATCTGTCTGACCGAGAACCGCAACCTCATCGGCTCCGAGGCCGAACTGTTGGTCGTCGCCGATTCCGGACGTAAGTCGGCCAACACCGGACGCCTGACCGGTCGGTCGCGCGACGGGCGACTTGTCCACTTCCGTGCCGACGATGCCGCGGCAGCGATACGCCCGGGCGACGTGGTGGTCACGACGATCACCGACGCGGCGCCGCACCACCTGATGGCGGACGGGTCGATTGCGTCGCATCGCAGAACTCGTGCAGGCGACGCGCACGAACTCAGCCGCACCCCGATGACGGCACCGGTCGGCGTCGGACTCGGAATGCCCGGCATGGGTCCCGCACCGATGCCCGAGGTGGCGTCGACCGGATGTTCATCCGGCGCCTGCGGTGCATGAATCAGCTACCGGCAGACGCACACCGAGTGATACGCGATGGGCGATGAGAGATGAGAGGCGCGAGATGAGCGACGAACCGCGCGACGACGAGAACGCCGAACGGCCCATACCGCGGACCGACGGGTCCCGGACGGACGAGAGCCGGAGCGGTGATAGCAGAAGTGACGAGGTCGAGTTCGCGCAGTACGCCGACGACCTCCGTAAGGCAGAGCGCAAGGTCGCCGGTGAGATCGATCCGGGCGCCCGCGCCGTGGTGGTCGCGGTTGCGGTTCTTGTCGCCATGGGGTCGTTGCTACTCCCGCACACCGGCTCGGCGAGCGGGCTCGATGTGCTGACGTCCGCTGCGGACGCCGCTACCGAGCGCGTCGCGGTCGTCTCGAAGGTTTTCGTGTGGTTCCTGGTGGTCTTCGGGATCTGCGGATCGATGCTCGCGTTGGTCACTCGCCGATGGGTGATCGCGTGGATTGCATTGTGCGGCTGCGCGATCGGCTGCGTGGCAGGCATGTTGGCATGGTGGTCGCGAAACACCCCCGGTGTCGGGGGAGTGGCCCCGCCGTCGGGGGTCGGCGCCGGGTTGGTCATCGGGTGGTTGGCGCTGCTGGTGTTGACGTTCCACTGGTCGCGTGTCGTGTGGGCGCGCAGCACCTACCATCTCGCCCTCGAGGAGGAGCGGCGTCGGGAAGCGGTGGCGCGCGAAGAGGCCGCCCGCAAGCTGAAGCAACGCCCGGGCGAGCACTGATCGTCTGACCGGGGTAACTCGCCGGGGCGCTACCGATCGGCGATGGCGCTCTGCGCGGCCTGTGCCCACTCGCGCCACTGCGCGGCCTGCTCGCGGAGTTTCTCCGCGTCCCTGTTCTTGCCGCGCTCGGCAGCCTTCGCTGCCTGTTCCTCGAGTTGTGCTGCCCGGTCGGCGAACTGCGCCGCGCGCGCCTGCGCTTCCGGATCGGTGCGCTGCCACTGCGCGTCCTCCGCGTCGCGAATGCGCTTCTCCAACGCACGCGCGCGGCCCTCGAGGCTGTGCATCTGGTCGCGCGGCACCTTGCCGATCTCGTCCCACTTCTCCCGGAACGTGCGGAATTCGCGCCGTGCACCGTCGAGGTCGGATGCGGGATCGATCGACTTCTCCGCCTCGTCGAGCAGCGCGAGCTTCGCGGTTGCGTTTGCGCTGAATTCGGCGTCTCGCTCCGACGATGCGGCGTTGCGCGCGGCGAAGAAGACGTCCTGAGCGGCCTTGAAACGCTGCCACAGTGCTTCGTCGGCGTCGCGTGGCGCCCGACCGGCCGCTTTCCATTCGGTCAGCAGATCACGGAAGGCGCCCGCGGTTGGCCCCCAATCGGTCGAGGACGACAGAGTCTCGGCCCGGGCGATGAGCTCTTCTTTGCGTGCCTTGGCTCCGGCACGCTCGCGATCGAGTTCGGCGAAGTGGGCACCGCGGCGTCGATTGAACGCGTCGCGCGCCTTCGAGTAGCGCTTCCACAGTGCATCATCGGTCTTCCGGTCGATGCCCTTGATGGTCTTCCACTCGTCGAGGATCGCGCGCAGGCGATCGCCCGCAGCTTTCCATTGTGTGGATTCGGCGCCGATCGTCTCGGCTTCGGTGGCCAGTTCTTCCTTGCGCGCGATGGCAGCGGCGCGTGCCTGCTCACGCTCGGCCTTCAGCGAGTCGGCGACATCGTCGGCGCTACCGACGATGATCGTCAGCCGCTGCTCGATGGCCGCCACGTCGCCGATGACGCTGGCGTCGTGGAGGGTGTCGAGGAGATGTTTGGCCGCGGCCTGCGATTTACGAGGATCTCCCGTGCGTGCGGCGAGGCGCTCTTCGAGGATCTCCACCTCGGTCGCGAGGTCGGTGTAGCGACGGGCAAAGTGGGCGAGCCCCTCGTCGATGGTGCCCGCTTGCCACGAGCCGATCTCGCGCTCACCGTCGGGGGGGATGAGCCACACGACGCCGTGTTCATCGATCCGTCCGAAATCGCGCGGATCGAACGACGCGGGCTTGCCGACAGGCACCGCGGGGGCGGCTGTCGGTTTCTGAGCGGTCGGCGTGGGACCCGGGCGGGGGCCGGGTTTGGGGCCCGGCTTCGGTGGACCCGGCCTTGGGGCTGCGGTGTGTTCGGATGCAGATGTCGTCGGTCCGCTGAACTCGTCGCTCGTCATGGTGTGGTCCCCTCACAGCCTCGGTGGTGCCGCGCGTCACGGCTGCCTGTCACTTCGTCCCGGGTTCGCACGCCAGGACTGCACCTATTCAAGCAGGTCAGGGTTCCCGATGTGCGGCCTGCGTAACATCGCTGACCCGACAACGGGTGTCGCGGTGCTCTCCGCGGTGTCGAGTACGTCGTCGGCTAGCGTCGACGATGTGCTGGCCTGCGTGGTTTTCGTCCCGAGCGCACCGCTGCTGGTTCCCGAACTCGCGGGACCGGACGCGGTGGACACCGTCGAGGTGCGTTCTGCCGTGCGTGATGCCGGCGAGCTACTCGCCCGACACGCGCCACGCTGGCTGGCGGTGGGAGTCGACGACGTCGCTGCGGGACGCGACGCCGCCACGTCGGGGAGGTCGCGGGTACCGCGATCGATCCCCACGACAGGCGGGTTCGGCAGATTCGGCGTCGAGGTACCGGTCTCACTCGACGCCGCGCACGAGCGGCTCGACGCCGAATCCGGTGGCCGCATGCCGTTGTCGATGTTGATCGCCGGGTGGTTGCGCGAACAGGTGGGTGCGGAGTCTGTGCGTCCGGTCGTCGTCGCACCCGACACCGAGCCCCAGGCGGCTGCCGCCCTCGGCCGTGCACTGGGTGCCGAGGTCTCCGCCGATCCCGACGCGGTCGGTGTGCTCGTCGTGGCCGACGGCGCGACGGCACTCACACCGAAGGCTCCCGGCGGTTCTCGACGCGAGGCCGCCGTGCGCCTTCAAGAGCGCATCGATGCCTGCATTGCGAAGGCGGATGTCGCGGCACTGAACGACCTCGACGTGGCCGCATGCGCCGCCGAGGGTGTCGCTGGGCGCGCGGCGTGGCAGGTGGCCGCGGGGATCGTGGGCGACCGGGCGGTGTCGGCCGAGCAGTACTACGCCGACGCGCCGTTCGGGGTCGGCTATACCGTCGCGGCCTGGACGCCGGGAGATCTACCGGAGAGGGCGTCCGAATGAGTGACACGACGCGACGACCCGCGGTGTCGCCGATCGCCGTCGTCGGCCCCACCGCCACCGGGAAATCCGACCTCGCGCTCGATCTCGCGGAGCATCTCGGCGGCGAGATCATCAACATCGACGCCATGCAGCAGTACCGGGGAATGGACATCGGCACGGCCAAGCTTCCGCAGCAGGAGCGGCGCGGGATTGCGCACCATCAACTCGACGTGCTCGATGTGACCGAAACCGCGACCGTCGCCCGCTATCAGGAGGCGGCGTCCGCCGAGATCGACTCGCTGCTCGCTGCCGATCGGACACCGGTGATCGTCGGCGGTTCGATGATGTACATCCAGGGCCTGCTCGACGACTGGCGCTTCCCGGCAACCGATCCGGAGGTCCGTGCGCGTTACGAGGCGATGCTCGATGAGATCGGCGTCGCGGCGATGCACCGACATCTCGCATCGGTCGACCCGGCCGCCGCGGAGTCGATTCTCGACACCGATTCGCGACGTATCGTGCGTGCGCTCGAGGTGGTGGAGCTGACCGGGGAGCCGTTCGCGGCGTCGGCGCCCAAGATAGGCGAGCCACGTTGGGGAACAACTATTCTCGCTCTCGATCGCGACACCGTCGAACTCGACGAGCGGATCGCGTTGCGCACGCGATCGATGTTCGCGAACGGGTTTGTCGACGAGGTGAGGTCGCTGGTCGATGCGGGGCTGCGCGACGGGGTCACCGCTCGACGAGCCATCGGATACGCACAGATCCTCTCTGCGCTCGATGGTGACCGTGACCTCGCCACAGCGGAGGAACTGACCTTCATCGGCACCAGGCGCTACGTTCGCAGGCAGCGATCGTGGTTCCGCCGCGATCACCGCATCCGGTGGCTCGATGCCGCAGCGCCTGGAGTGCTCGACTCCGCGCTTGCCGCCGTGCAGGCATGACAACGCACGCACGTATCCTGGCCGGGTGACGACGATCAGCGAGGCAGTGACGTACGTGAAGGGCCACGGCACCCAGAATGACTTCGTCGTGCTCACCGACCCGGCGGTCGAACTCGACCTGACAACCGACTTCGTCGCAGCGGTATGCGATCGCCGACGGGGTATCGGCGCCGACGGAATGCTGCGCGTCGCGCGGGCGGTGGCACTGGTGCGCGCAGGTGTCCTCGACGGACTCCCCGAGGGCGTCGAACCCGATGACTGGTTCATGGACTATCGCAACGCCGACGGTTCGATAGCGGAGATGTGCGGCAACGGTGTCCGGGTGTTCGCCCACTACCTGCGAGCCACCGGGCTCGTCGAGGTCGACGAATTCACAGTGGGCTCGCGAGCCGGAGCGCGACCGGTGCATGTTCACTCGTACGACGACTTGCATGCCGACGTCAGCGTGCGCATGGGTCCGGTGACGATCGGCGACGATGCCACCGTGCGGATCGGCGACGACCTCTATCCCGGTGTTGCTGTCGACGTCGGCAATCCGCATCTGGCCTGCGTCATGCCCGACCTGTCGGCGACCGACCTCGCAGCGGTCGACTTCTCGGCCGGTGTCGTCCTACCGGACGGGGTCTTTCCGCACGGGGCCAATGTCGAGGTGCTGACCGCACCGGACACCGGCACACATGGCCTGCACGCCACGATGCGTGTCTTCGAGCGCGGGGTCGGGGAGACCAGAAGCTGTGGAACGGGCCTGGTGGCAGCGGCGGCGGCCGCACTGCGCACGCTCGAGCTCGAGAGTGGCGAGATGGTGATCGACGTACGAGGTGGCCGGGTGACGGTGACCGTCGACGCCGGTGAGGCGACACTGCGCGGTCCGTCCGCGCTCGTCGCCGACGGCACCTTCCGAGCAGGCTGGTACCGCGTCGACTGACTGTCGCGAGATGTCCGCGAGGCGGGACGTCGAATATCCACGTGCTCGAACACCCGTCGGCGTGTCACCATGGATGATGTATGACCGAGACATCACCACAGGTATCTGACCTGCACGACACACATCCCGTCGGCGCGAGCACTCGCGGAATCGACCTCGCCGACGATCTGATCGATCCGAACGATCTCGCCGACCTTCCCGACCACGACCAGTCGTCCGCCCACGACGGCGGTGCGACCGACTCACATGAGCGCATGGGCACACCGACAACGGGCGAACTCGCGCTCTCCGATCGCGCGTCGCTGCAACGCGTCGCGGGACTCTCCACCGAACTCACCGACGTCACCGAGGTCGAGTACCGGCAGCTGCGCCTCGAGCGTGTGGTCCTCGTGGGTGTGTGGACCGAGGGCACAGCCGCCGCCGCGCGAGCCAACATGGAGGAGCTGGCCGCTCTCGCCGAGACCGCCGGGTCGGCGGTTCTCGAGGCGGTGATCCAGCGGCGGTCCTCTCCCGATCCCGCGACCTACATCGGCTCCGGCAAGGCCCAGGAATTGCGCGACGTCGTCGCCGATACCGGCGCCGACACCGTCATCTGCGACGGCGAGCTGACCCCGGCACAGCTCACCGCGCTGGAGAAGGTGGTCAAGGTCAAGGTGATCGACCGCACCGCGCTCATCCTCGACATCTTCGCCCAGCACGCAAGCTCGCGCGAGGGCAAGGCCCAGGTGGCGCTTGCGCAGATGGAATACATGCTTCCGCGACTGCGCGGTTGGGGCGAGTCGATGTCGCGGCAGGCGGGCGGCCGCGCGGGCAGCAACGGCGGCGTCGGGCTGCGCGGACCCGGTGAGACCAAGATCGAGACCGACCGCCGACGTATCCGCGAGCGGATGGCCAAGCTGCGTCGCGAGATTCGTGAGATGCGTACCGCGCGCACGACCAAGAGGTCCGCACGCCTGCGGGGTGCGGTGCCGCGCATCGCCGTCGCCGGATACACCAACGCCGGTAAGTCGAGTCTGGTCAACGCGATGACCGGCTCGGGCGTGCTCGTGCAGGATGCGCTGTTCGCGACGCTCGATCCCACGACGCGGCGCGCCACCCTCGAGGACGGGCGCGAGTTGGTCTTCACCGACACCGTCGGATTCGTTCGTCACCTGCCGACCCAGCTCGTCGAGGCCTTCCGATCGACCCTGGAGGAGGTGGTCGACGCCGACCTCGTGCTGCACGTCGTCGACGGCAGCGACCCGTTTCCGGCCGAACAGATCACAGCGGTTCGTCGGGTTATCAACGACGTCGTGGCCGACGAGGGTGTCGCCCCGCCTCCGGAGTTGTTGGTCATCAACAAGATCGACGCCATCGACGCGTCGCGCCTCACCGAACTACGCGCCATGCTCGGCGCGGGCGGCAGCACACACGGCCCCAATTCCGCAGGGGTGGTCTACGTGTCGGCGCGCACAGGCGAGGGCCTGCCGGAGTTGTTCGAGACGGTCCGGGAGTTCGTCGGACGCGACGACGTCGAACTCGTCGTCGACATTCCGTTCACGCGTGGCGATCTGGTGTCACGGATTCATCGCGAGGGCGAGGTGCTCTCCACAGACCACAGCACCGAGGGCACCCGGATGCGTGTCCGTGTGCCCTCGGCGCTGGCGGGAGAACTGGCCTCGTTGGCCGAGTAGGCGCTATTCGGCGTCGAGGTCGGCGGCGACGAGCTTGGCGATGGCGTCGAGCGTTGCCTGATCATCGGATTCGACGACGACGGCGGTGCCCTTCTCGGCGCCGAGCGTCATGATCATCAGTGCCGATCCGGCGTCGACCGGCTCGCCCCCCACCACCGAGATGGTGACGGGTGTTCCCGCGTCGGCGACGGCCTCGGCGATGATGGTTGCGGGCCGCGCGTGCAGTCCGACGGCTGATCCGACCTCGACGGTGGTGCTTGGCATGGGGTGCTCCTTTGCAGATGGTGTCAGGTGACGGGTGATGGTCAGGCCGCGACGGTCTCGAGCGCGGGTGTTGCAGAGCGTTCGGTGTGCGACTTGCCCACTTGCTTGGCGGCGACGACGCAGACCGTGCCGAGGACCGTACCGGCCGCGAGTGCTGCGAGGAAGAGAAGCCAGTGGTTCATCGTGAAGAAGACGAAGATTCCGCCGTGCGGAGCGCGCTGGGTGACGCCGAAGGCCATGATCAGTGCTCCGGTGAGCGCGCCGCCCGCCATCATCGACGGGATCACGCGTACCGGGTCCTTCGCGGCGAACGGGATGGCGCCCTCGGAGATGAACGCGGCGCCGAGGAACCATGCGGCCTTGCCGTTTTCACGCTCGGGTTCGGTGAACAACCCGGGACGAATGACGGTGGCGAGCGCCATGGCCAGCGGCGGGACCATGCCTGCGCACATCACGGCGGCCATGATCTCCAGCTGCGGGGTATCGCCGATCGCGAGGCCGGTGGTTGCGAACAGATATGCGGCCTTGTTGACCGGCCCGCCGAGGTCGAAGCACATCATCAGCCCCAACACGATCCCGAGCACGATCTTGGAGCTTCCGTTCATGCTGTTGAGGCCGTCGGTGAGCTGGGTGGTGACCCAGGCCAGCGGCTTGCCCAGAAGCATGAACATGAGACCGCCGACGATGAGGCTGCCGAACAACGGGATGTTGATGACAGGCTGGAGGCCCTTTGCCCACTGGGGCAACGGAAGTCGCGAGATCGCGAGACAAACGGCACCCGCGATCAGGCCGCCGATCAGACCACCGATGAAGCTCGCGCCCACCGCAACCGACACCAGACCTGCGACGAATCCGGGCGCGATACCGGGACGGTCGGCGATCGCGAATGAGATGTAACCCGCGAGCACCGGGACGAGCATGCTCATGGCAAGCGCACCGATCGCAAAACTCACGCCGCCGAGGTACTGGCCGAGACCGCCTGCGGGCAGATCCCAGAGACTGTTGTGCAGAGCGATGTACGCGCCGTCGGACAGTGTCTTGCTCGAATCGAGCGTCTTGTTGGCGATCTGGTAGCCGGCGAGCAGGAATCCCAGGGCGATCAGCAGGCCGCCGGCTGCGACGAACGGGATCATGTAGCTGACGCCGGTCATCAACGCCTGCTGGATCTTCTTGCCGAAGGACAGACTCGACGACGTCCCCTCGGCGGTACCGGCACCGTCGCCGACAGAACCCTCGACGCGCGAGGCGTGCGGATTATGCGACGCTTCGACCGCTTCGGCGATCATCGCGTCGGGTTCGTTGATCGCACGCTTGACTCCCGACTCGATCACAGGCTTGCCGTGGAACCGGCTCTTGCCCTTCACCCCGACGTCGGTGGCGAAGATGACGGCGTCGGCACCGGCGATCACGTCGGGTGTAAACGGTGTGGTGCCCGATGATCCCTGCGGTTCGACGTGGAAGTCGACGCCCGCGCGCTCAGCGGCATACTTGAGGGCATCGGCTGCCATGTACGTGTGTGCGATTCCGGTGGGGCAGGCGGTGATCGCGACGATCGACGGCCGTTTCCCCGAGTCGGTGGTCTTGTGCATCTGCGGACCTACTGTGTCCGCCGCGGCCCCGCCCGACGTCGCACCGGCGGCGGAAGCGCCGGTCGCCGAGGCTGTGGCGGCTGTGGTGGCCGGAGCGGACGGGTTGATCGCCTCGTCGACCAGCTCGACGATGCGCGCATCATCGGGGGCTTCCCGCAGGGCGGTGACGAAATCGGGCCGCACGAGGGCGCGGGCGAGAGAGCTCAGCAGCTTCATGTGGTCGGATGCGGCGCCTTCTGGCGCTGCGATCAGGAACACAAGGTCGGCTGGGCCGTCGGGGGCGCCGAAGTCCACCTTGTGGGCCAGCCGTGCGAATGCGAGGCTCGCGGTGCTGACAGAGGCTGCGCGCGCGTGCGGAATCGCGATGCCGCCGGGCAGACCGGTCGCCGATTTCGCCTCGCGTGCCAGGGCGGCACGGCTCAGCTCGGACGGATCGGTCGTGCGCCCGGCGTCGCCGAGGTTCTCGGCGAGATAGGTGATGACGGCGGCTGGATCATTGCCGGCGTCGACATCGAGATTCACCGTTGCAGCGGTGATGATGTTGTCGGACATGGGGTTTCCTTTGATTATCTCTGTGCCGTGTGGGTGTTCCGGTGATGTTTGGTTGTAGGTGTGCGCACGGGGTGCTCCGGTGCGAGATCACCCGTGGTGTGGTGTCACGTGATCGGGGCGGCTCCGCAGAGTTCGACGACGCGCACCGAGTCGATGTCGACCAGTGACGGAAGCGGCGGTTGGGTTCCTGCGAGACCCGCGGCTGCAGAGCCATAGGCGACTGCCGTCCGGAGACGGTCGGGATCGGCGGCACCTGCAGCGTGCGCGATGAGGTATCCGGCGAGGGAGGCGTCGCCCGCCCCGACAGTGCTGCGCGGCACGATCGGTGGGGGAGTCGCCAGCCAACTGCCGGTCGCCGTCGTCAGCACTGCGCCTGCGGCGCCGAGAGTGGCGAGCACGGACCCGCCGGTGGTTGCGATCAGGGTGCGCGACGCAGCGACGACGGGCAGGTAGTCGCCGGCGGCGATGGATGCGGCGAGCTCGGTCGCATTGGTACCACTGACCTCGGCGAGTTCTTCGTCGTTGGGTTTGATCAGGTCGACCGGCCCCGACGTCGCGGCACCCAAAGGGGCGCCCGAGGTGTCGATGGCCACGCGACGCCCGCTCTCGACGAGGCGATCGGCGATGCGTCGGTACCAGTCGTCGGGCACGCCCGGCGGAAGTGATCCGCACAGCGCCACCCAGGATGCCTTCTCGGCGCCCGCGAGAACCAGTGCGGTGAGCTCGTCGAGTTCGGCGCCCCCGAGGGTGTGGCCGGGAGCGTTGATCTTCGTCGTGGTCCCATCGCCTTCGGCGACGGTGATGTTGTTGCGGACCTCACCGTCGATGTCGACGGAGCGGTAGGGAAGTGCGACGGCGTCGAGCGCGGTGAGCAACGGGTCGCCCGTGTGGGCGGGAAGCAGCGCCACGGTGGCGATTCCCGAACCCGCGATGACGCGTGACACGTTGACTCCCTTGCCACCGGGTTCGACCCGCGCGTCGATGCTGCGTTGGACCTGGCCCCGCAACAGCGGACCCGGGATCTCCAGAGTGCGATCGAGACTGGGGTTGGCCGTGACTGTGACGATCATGCGATCACGACCTCGACGCCGCGCGCGGAGAGCACAGCCGAGAACTCGGGATCGATACCGTCGTCGGTGATCAGGACGTCGATGTCGTCGAGGGAGGCGAACGAGCTGAAGTCCTCGCGGCCCATCTTCGACGAGTCGGCCAGCACGACGACACGCTGTGCGGCAGAAACAATGGCCGCCTTGACCGATGCCTCCTCGGCGTCCGGCGTGGACAGGCCATGGGCTTCGCTGATCCCGTTGGTGCCGACGAAGGCCACCGATGCCCGCATCCGACGAAGGGCGGCGACCGTCTCGGCGCCGACCGCGGCCTGCGTGAGCCCTCGGACCCGACCACCGACCATGAGCAGCGTGGCCCGCTCGTGCGCTGTGAGCGCCTGGCCGAGTTGCAAGCTGGTCGAGATCACTGTCAATCTGCGGTCCGCGGGTAGGAGTTTCGCAGCCTGGTACGTGGTAGTGCCCGCATCGAAGATCACCGAACCCCCGTCCGAGGGCAGGAATCGCATGGCAGCGCGCGCGATCGACGCCTTTTCCTCGATGTGGGCGGACTCGCGTTGGTCGATGCCGAGCTCATCGAGAACCTCGACCGTTCCTGCCTTGACCGCACCACCGTGGACGCGCTGCAGGCTGCCGGCGCGTTCGAGAACGGCCAGATCGCGCCGCACCGTCTCGCTCGTCACGTCGAACCGGTCGGCCAACGCGGTCACGGAGGCGCGGCCATGCGTGCGTACCTGATCCGCTATTGCCCGCTGTCGCTCTTCGGCGTACACCTGTCGTCTCCGATCTGTGGTGTGGCTCTCACATCGGGGGTATCGACTGTGAGTTTCTGTTGGTTTGAATGTTGATATATATGGTTTTACGCCCGACTATGTTGACAAGTCAAGGCTTCGGAGTAACTTTGATCACAGAAAATGTCGGCAGTCAGCGTCACTCACAGCGCTGGTACGGCAGGTGGACCCGGAAGGCGGTAGGCACATGGAGCATGACTTGGTATCGGACGATCGGGTCTCGATGAATGGACAGGAAGAGGTGAATGGGCAGGGAGAACTGACAGGAACCCCTGTCGTCGCCGGATATGCGTTCGGGCCCGCGCTGTGGCCCGGTGGCCGTGTCGAGCACGACGATCGACTCCTGGGGATGGACCGAACGCTCGCCGAGGAGGACCGAGATGCCGAGGCTGACAGGCTGGTGGCTGCCGCCGCAACGGTCGCAGGCCGACTGCGTAACCGCGCGTCGCACGCGTCGGGCGCTGCTGCAGAGGTGCTGAACGCGACCGCCGGTCTGGCCGAGGACAGAGGCTGGATAGGCGCGGCCGACAAGCTCATCGCAGTCGGCACACCGGCACCCGCGGCCGTCGTCGCTGCAACGCAGACCTTCGCCGAGATGTTCGCCAAGCTGGGCGGACTCATGGCTGAGCGCATCACCGACCTCAACGATGTGCGAGACCGCGTCGTCGCAGAACTCCTCGGTGAGCCCGAGCCTGGAATCCCGACGCCCACCCAACCGTCGATCCTGCTGGCCGACGATCTGGCTCCCGCCGACACCGCGGGCCTCGACCCGACCGTCATCGTCGGACTCGTGACACGGTTTGGCGGCCCGACCAGCCATACGGCGATCATCGCCCGGCAACTGGGTATTCCGTGTGTGGTCGCCGTGGCCCGGCTCGGCGAGATCACCAGCGGTACAGAGGTGTTGGTCGACGGCGCGGCCGGCTCGGTTGTCGTCGAACCCGATCCCGTGTCGGCTCAGGAACTCGTCGATCGTGGGGCCGCCGAGGCTGCGTTGGTCGCCGCCTGGAGTGGCCCCGGGCGCACCGCCGACGGCGTGGAGGTGGCCATCCTCGCGAATGTCGCCGACGGGGCGTCGGCGCGACGTGCTGCCGATGCACCGGTCGAGGGGATTGGATTGTTCCGCACCGAATTGGCGTTTCTCGACCGGGGCGATGAACCGGGCGTTGACGAGCAGACGCGGCTCTACCGCCACGTTCTCGATGCGTTTGATGGCCGGAAGGTCGTCATCAGGACGCTCGACGCGGGGTCGGACAAACCGTTGGCGTTCATCGAGCATCCCGACGAGGCGAATCCCGCGCTCGGGGTGCGGGGCAACCGAATTGCCGTCGATCACCCCGAGATCGTGCGCGGCCAACTCGACGCGATTGCCCGCGCCGGGGCCGAAACGGGGTCGCGCCCATGGGTGATGGCGCCCATGATCGCCACCGCTGCGGAGGCTGCACAGTTCGCGCGCATGGTTCGCGAGCGTGGACTGACCGCCGGCGTGATGATCGAGATCCCCGCGGCAGCGATCCTCGCTCGAGCGATCCTGGCGGAGGTCGATTTCGTATCGATAGGCACCAACGACCTGACGCAGTACACGATGGCCGCCGACCGCATGTCCGCGGAACTGGCCGAATTGACCGACCCGTGGCAGCCTGCTGTGCTCGCGTTGATCGCGCAGGTAGCCGATGCCGGGGCAGACCTGGGCAAGCCTGTGGGAGTCTGTGGCGAGGCAGCCGCCGACCCGGCGTTGGCGTGCGTGCTGGTCGGACTCGGTGTCACTTCGTTGTCGGCAGCACCGGCCGCGACACCCGCAGTGGGGGCGAAGCTGTCGACGGTGACACTCGACCAGTGTCGGGCAGCGGCCGAGGCCGTCCTCCAGACCACGAGCCCGACATCGGCCCGCCGCGCGGCCGCCGAGCACCTCGACGCCTGACAGCCGACGCCCGCCTACGACGGGCGTCAGTCAGACCCGGCGCATCACCGTCACGACCTTGCCGAGGATCGCGGCGTCGTCGCCGGGGATCGGATCGAAAAGCGGATTGTGTGGCATCAACCAGACGTGCCCGTCCTTGCGCTTGAAGGTCTTGACCGTTGCCTCGCCGTCGATCATCGCTGCGACGATGTCGCCGTTGTCGGCGACGTTCTGCTGACGGACGACCACCCAGTCGCCATCGCAGATGGCGGCATCGATCATCGACTCACCAACCACGCGGAGCAGGAACAGGGAGCCCTCGCCAACGAGTTCGCGAGGTAGCGGAAAGACGTCTTCGACTGCCTCTTCGGCGAGGATGGGCCCGCCGGCGGCGATGCGGCCCAGGACGGGGACGAATGTCGGGGTCGGGAGGTCTCCGTTGATAGCGTCCGAGTGTTGCGTGTCCGGAGCGTCGGAGACGTTCACCGCGCGCGGCCGGTTGGCGTCTCGCTTGAGCAACCCCTTCCGCTCCAGCGTGCGCAACTGGTGCGCGACCGACGACGTGGATGTGAGGCCGACGGCATCACCGATTTCGCGGATGCTCGGCGGGTAACCGCGCTCACGCACCGACTTGCGGATCACGTCGAGAACCCCGCGCTGGCGGTCGGTGAGTGACGCCTCGGCCGCGACCGGATCGATGGGTGCCTCCACGCCGCCCCCGCTCTTGTTGGCGGCGTCGCCGCGATCGTTGCCCTTGGGCGACGACGGGCTGCGTCGTGACTTCTCTGTCATCGAATCCGTCCTTCCCGGATGTGGTGAGGCGCTCCCGGTGGTGAACGCCTTGCTGTCGTGAAACGCCTTGCTCTGACGAAGCGCCGTGCTGCGGTGAAGCGCATGTCGGGCTATGTGTCCTGCTGCAACTTCTGGCGCCGACATTAGCCGAGGCCACCGACAACATCAAACACCTGTTCGACGTGTCGCAGGACTTTGTCGTACCCCCGTGGTAGAACTCGAACATCCGTTCATCGAACGCATGAGCGACCATTGGAGGTAGCGATGACCAGCACGATGACCACCCCAGCGTTTCGTTCGTCAAGCGCTCCGGTCACAACGCCGCTGGAGAAGCGGTCGGCAGCGCCCGGGACTGCCGGGACGGCCCATCACCGTGCCCACAGCCCGGCGGTCGGCGGCGGTCGGGCGTCGACGATCGGCACGGGCCGCGACGCGCGTCGTGTGTCAGGAAGCGTGCGCACACGCCAACCGCACCGAGCCGTGCATGCGGGCGTCGCGCCCCGTGGCCGAGCGGAGATCGTCGTCGAGCGCGGCACCTCGACACGACCCGTGGGTACACGGTGCGCAGGAGGTGTCGGCGAACTCACGGCGGCTCGTCGCCGCAGGGCGGCCGTACTCGCGGTGCTCGCCGGGATCGGGCTGGCACTCACGGTATGGGTGGTCGGTGTCGTTGGCGCCGATTACCAACGGGCGAGCGCACCCGCGGCAACCTCGACCCAGGTGGTCCACGTGCGAGCCGGCGAGTCGCTGAGTTCGATCGCGGCTCGCGTGGCACCCGATGCGCCGCGCCAGACCGTCATCGACGAGATCATCGACCTCAACGACCTGCCGTCGAGCGGGCTACGTGTGGGCCAACCACTCCTCGCGCCCACCTACCGATGAGGGCGGGCGGTATTCTCGATGTCACAGGGTCCAGTCGGAAACCGACACGGTCACCGCTGCGGTCTCGAATCACCGGGTCGTCTGACGATCCGGACGACCGAGACCGTCGGAGCCGCTGCGTCCCGAGATTTGCACGAGGACTACATGCGCTGCCCGTTTTGCAAGAACGAAGACACCAAAGTCGTCGATTCGCGTGTCGCCGATGAAGGGCAGGCCATTCGTCGGCGTCGCGCCTGCAGTGAATGCGGGCGACGTTTTTCGACCGTCGAGAGTGCTGTTCTGTCAGTGGTGAAGCGCAACGGAGTGACCGAGCCGTTCAGCCGGGAGAAAGTGATGCGCGGAGTGCGACGTGCGTGCCAGGGGCGGCAGGTGAATGAGGACGATCTCGCACAGCTGGCTCAGCAGGTCGAAGATGCGGTGAGGTCGTCGGGATCTGCAGAGATCCCGAGTAATGAGGTCGGTCTTGCCATTCTCGGTCCGCTTCGCGACCTCGACGAGGTTGCGTATCTGCGCTTTGCCTCTGTGTATCGCTCGTTCGACTCCGTCGAAGACTTTCAGCGTGAGATCGATGATCTCCAGGGAAACCTCACTGGTTCGCGCGACGGCTCCGGCGATCTCGACGATTCCTCAGTGAGAGACGATGCCGCTGACAGCGAGGCGTCGACCACGCACGCTGCGCTGTCACCCGAGTCGGTCAAGAGCTCGTAGCGCTCGCTTCTCCGAGATCGGGTAGGCGGTTCCGAGCTGCTGGGCGAAGAGGCTGACCCGTAACTCCTCGACGATCCAGTGTGCCTCCTCGCTCACTGCGTCGCGACGTGCCTCGGGCAGCTGTGTGAGGCATTGATTCCATCGTTCTGTGACCCTGTCGATGCTGGCCATCGCTTCTCGATCGCGAGCCGCGGCGGCTGGGAGTTGTTCGAGGCGTCGTCGAGCCGCCGTCAGATACCGCGGCACATGCTGGAGGTGTTCGCGTCCGGTGCTGAGGACGAACCCATCGAAAACCAGATCGTTGAGCTGTTCGGCGACATCGTCAGACGCTGCCTGACCCGAGTGACTGTCGATGTCGGCGCGCAGCGGAGCCACCTCTCGCAGGACTGCTACCGCCAGCGAGAAGTACTCCGGGGCCTCTGCAGCGACGAGCGGACGTAGAGTCGTGACGAGGTGTGCGAACGCTTCCGGTGTTCGGATGGACCCGAGATCTACTGTCGCGGGGGCGATGTCACGGATCGCCCGGCGTGTGCAGTCGGAGTAGAGCGCGTCGGGGTCGGTATACGGGCTCTGGCTGAGCGCCAGTCGATCAGCCGGGTCGAGCCCGGCACTGATCTTTCGCGAGAGCGGAGCTATTGCGTGATCGAGAAGTGTTGTCACTGCTCCGCGGAGCTGCGCGTGTCGCTGCGCGTCCGACGTGGCGAGCGTGCGTGCCACGCCTCGATCGCCATCGGCGTCAACCACCTCCAATGACGGATATCGCGTGATCTGTTGTCCGGCAACGGAGTCGATGGTCGAATCGGCAAGCGTTCCGATCCCGTCTGCCGTCCATGCCGTGTACCTCCGACGCGCTGGAGCGGGCGTCGCCTCACCGTCGACGCGTCGACGCAGTTCGGCCAGTGACTTGCCGGTGGCGACCGTCTCCTCCTTCTCGTCGATCACGACGAAATTCATCCGTAGGTATGCCGGAAGACGGTCCGGTGCGAAGTCCTCCGGCGCGATCGCATGTCCGGTGATCGTCGACAACTCCCGGGCGAGGCCGACGGTCAGTGGCTCCTTGCGCGGAGTGAGCCGCGACAGCGCGAGGTCGGCGAACCGCTGGGCGGGCGCCATGGTCTTGCGGATGGGCTTGGGCAGCGTTTTGATCAGCTCGGTCGCGAGTTCGTTGCGCATCCCCGGCACCAGCCAGTCGAAGCCCGCCGGTCTGACGTGGCGCAGGAGCGGACGTGGAATCAGTACCGACACACCGTCGTCCGGCGCGCCGGGCTCGAACCGGTACCGCAGGCGATACCGGGTGTCGCCCTGCTGCCACGCTCCGGGATAGTCGGCATCTGCGACGTGGACGTCTGCGGCCACGTCCTCGGGGGTCAGGTCGAGAAGTGCCGCATCGGATCTCCTCGCCTTCTTCCACCAGGTGTCGAAGTGACGTGCGGACGTGACATCGGGGCCGATGCGCTGGTCGTAGAACTCGAACAGCTGGTCCTCGGTGATCACCACATCGCGCCGACGTGCGCGGTGTTCGACTTCGGCCGCGTCGGAGAGAAGCGCTCGATTGCGTTCGAAGAACGCGTGATTCGTTTTCCAGTCACCTTCGACGAGCGCGTGTCGGATGAACATGTCGCGCGCGGCTGCCGGATCGATGGGGCCGTAGTCGACACGGCGTCGGGCCACCAGCGGAACGCCGTAGAGGGTGACCCGTTCGTAGGCCATGCTCGCTCCGCGCTTCGACGACCAGTGCGGTTCGCTGTGGGTGCGCTTGACCAGGTCACCCGCGAGTCGTTCAGCCCACAGCGGGTCGATTCCTGCGACGGTGTGGGCGAACAGCCGCGAGGTCTCCAGGATCTCGGCAGCCATGAGAAAGGCTGGCGGCTTCTTCGACAGTGACGACCCGGGGAAGATCATCAGTGTCGTGTTGCGTGCGCCGGTGTACTCGCGGCCTTCGGCGTTGCGGGCGGCGATGTTGCTCAGGAGTCCGGACAGTATCGCCCGGTGAATCGCATCGGTGTGGTGTGATACCTCCGCGCTGCCTGAGTCCGACGGTGTGGGCTCCGTTGTCGCCCAGCCGAGATCGTCGACGATGCGTCTCAGTTGTCGGTGCAGATCCTGCCACTCGCGGATGCGCAGGTAGTGCAGGAATTCGCGCTCGCAGGTACGTCGGAACTGGTTGCCGGACAATTCCTGTCGCTTGTCCTGCAGATAGCGCCACAGACTCAGATACCCCAGGAAATCGGAGCCGGGCACGACGAACCGTTTGTGCGCAGCGTCGGCCACCTCCCTGTGATCGGCGGGCCGCTCGCGGACGTCGGGGATCGACAGCGCTGCGGCGATCACCAGAACGTCGGCAAGACAACCGGATTCGTGTGCTGCGATGAGCATTCGCGCGACCCGCGGCTCGACCGGGATGCGTGACATCGTGCGGCCGACCGGAGTCAAACGGGGAGTGGTGTCGGTCTTGTCGGTCGTCGTGATCGCACCGAGTTCGGTGAGGACGCCGATACCGTCGCGAATACCGCGGGCGTCGGGGGGTTGCACGAACGGGAAGTCGGCGATGTCGCCGAGCTTCAGCGACGCCATCTGCAAGATCACCGAGGCGAGGTCGGTGCGGAGGATCTCGGGGTCGGTGAACGCCGGTCGGGCATCGAAGTCGGCCTCGCTGTAGAGGCGGATGCAGATGCCCGGCGCGACACGTCCGCACCGGCCTGCGCGCTGACGAGCACTGGCCTGCGAGACCGGCTCGACCGGAAGCCGGTGGATCTTGGTGCGCGCCGAGTACCGCGAGATGCGCGCGGTGCCGGTGTCGATGACGTAGCGGATACCCGGGACCGTCAGCGATGTCTCGGCGACGTTGGTGGACAGAACGATCCGGTTCCCGCGGGACGGGGTGAAGACCTTCTGCTGTTCGGCGATCGACAGCCGTGCATACAGCGGCACCACCTCGGCGCCCGCGGCGACGCGTCGCGACAGAGAATCGGCGGCTTCACGGATATCGCGCTCGGTCGGCAGGAACACGAGGATGTCGCCGCCGGAGGTGCTACGCCCCCATAGCTCGTCGATCGCCGCGTCGATGCCCTGGATCTGATCGAGATCGGCGTGTTCGCCGCCCCCGCGTTCGTCACCGGTGTCGGGGCTGTCGGAGGTGGTCAGTGGGCGATACCGCACGTCGACCGAGTAGGCGCGCCCGGACACCTCGAGCACAGGGACCTCGGTGTCGGCCGTGGTGAAGTGTCGTGCGAACCGGTCGGGTTCGATCGTCGCCGACGTGATGATGAGCTTCAGGTCGGGCCGTCGGGGGAGCAGCCGGTGCAGATAGCCCAGGATGAAATCGATGTTGAGGCTGCGCTCGTGCGCCTCGTCGACGATCAGCGTGTCGTAGGCACGAAGCATCGGGTCGGTGGCGATCTCGCGGAGCAGGATGCCGTCGGTCATGACCTTCACGAGGGTGTCGGCACCCGACCGGTCGGAGAACCGCACCGAATATCCCACGGCGTCACCGATGTCGGTGTTCGTCTCGTCGGCGATGCGTCGGGCCACGGAACTGGCGGCAATGCGGCGCGGCTGGGTGTGGCCGATGGAGCCGCGGATCCCTCGTCCGAGTTCGAGACAGATCTTGGGAAGCTGCGTTGTTTTGCCAGAACCCGTTTCGCCTGCGATCACGACGACCTGGTGTGCGGCGATTGCTGCCGCTATCTCGTCACGGGCCTCCGATACGGGAAGCTCGGGCGGGAAATCGAGGACCGGCACCGCGGCTCGACGACGCTCGATACGCCGTGACGCGGCATCGATGTCGCGGGTGAGCGCGCGAACCGCATCGGCGTTCGGTGAAGCCCCGAGCTTGTCGACGCGACGCCGTAATCGGTGCTGGTCGACGATCGTCAGGTCGGCAAGCCGGCGGCGAAGCGAGCGTGGGTCCGTCGACACGGGCCGTGCCTCCGGTGCGGACGCCTCGTCTGGCCGATCGGGCCGGGATTCGGGGGAGACGGACATGATGTCTCCAGGATATGGGTCGATCCCGCGTCGTCGTCCCACAGGTGACCCTGCCTGGCTCTGTCGCGACGCCGACGGGCATCATTGAGCACATGTCAGGTTCACTGTGGCACGGATTCGCCGACATGGGGTCGGTCACCGCAAGCGGCCCGTTCGTCATCACGCGGGGCGAGGGCACCCGCGTCTGGGACCGCGACGGCAACGAGTATCTCGATACCACCGCCGGGCTGTGGTTCACCAACATCGGACACGGCCGGACCGAGGTCGCGCAGGCGGTGGCCGATCAACTCTCGACGCTCGCGCACTACTCGGGATTCGGTGATCTCACCGCCGATGTGACCGACGCGCTCGCGGATCGTCTTGCCACCATCGCGCCGGTACCGGGAAGCAAGATCTTCTTCACCTCCGGCGGAAGCGACTCGGTCGACACCGCGGCCAAACTCGCCCGACGCTACTGGGTCGAGGTGGGCCGACCGGAGAAGACGATCATCGTCGGCCGGACCAAGGCCTATCACGGCATGCACGTCGCGGGTACGTCGCTCGCGGGCATCCCCAGCAATCACGACGGCTACGGGACCTTGATGCCCGACGCCCAGACCGTCGAGTGGGACGACGCCAAGAGTCTGCTCGGCCTGATCGAACGCGTGGGGGCCGACAAGGTCGCCGCGTTCTTCTGTGAGCCGATCATCGGCGCGGGCGGCATTTACCTCCCGCCGGCGGGCTACCTGGCAGAGGTCAGGCAGATCTGCCGCGACAACGACGTGCTGTTCGTCGCCGACGAGGTGGTCACGGGATTCGGGCGCATCGGTGGAGACAGCTGGTTCGCCTCGACGCGCTTCGACCTCCAACCCGACATGATGACCACGGCCAAGGGATTGACGTCGGGTTATGTCCCGATGGGCGCGGTGTTCATCGCGCCGCGCGTCGCGGAACCCTTCTACGCCGGCGGGGTGTGGTGGCGGCACGGTTACACCTACGGCGGCCATGCCGGTGCCGCGGCGGCGGCGATGGCCAACCTCGACATCATCGAACGGGAGGGCCTGCTCGGCGAGGCGTCGAGGCTCGAAGGTGATCTCGCGGACAAGCTGGGTCCGCTTGTCGAGCTCGACGCGGTCTCGGAGATCCGCACCGGACTCGGTGCCGTCACCGCCGTCCAGCTCGCCGACCCCGCCACGGCGCCCGCAGCGGTCGGTGCGCTGCGCAAGCACGGCGTCAGTACCCGGGCCGCAGGACAGGGTGCGCTGCAGATCTCTCCGTCGTTCGTCATGCAGACCTCCGAGGTGGGCGAGTTGGCTGACCGCATCACCGCCGCGCTCGGCTGAGAGTGCGCCTTACCCCTGCGTCGTCGGCAGGACCTCTATCGACGCGGCGTTGACCGCTGCGGGAAGCGATACCGACCAGGCGACGGTCTCCGCGATCGCTGAGGCGGGTATAGGCGGGTTCGCCACCGCGAAGTCGGCGAGAAGCTCCTTCGAGCCCGGATAGCTCATGTCGTGACCGAGATCTGATTCCGTCATGCCCGGTTCGATGGCCCGCACCCGGATACCGTCGGGTCCGAGCTCCGCTCGCAGTATGCGCGTCAGATGGGTGACGGCAGCCTTCGTTGCCATGTAGACCGCGTACGTCGGGAGCACCATGTGCGCACCGATCGAACTGATCAGGACGAGGTCGGCAGCCCGCCGATTGTCCGCCGCCGCCCTCAGTCCCGGGACGGCTGCACGCGCGGTGTCGAGAACGCCCATCACGTTGACGTCGAGCATGCGACGCCACTCGGCACGGTCGGCGTCGACGAACGGCGCGGCCAGCATCGCCCCGGCGTTGGCGACGACGAGGTCCGGCGCACCGAGCCTTTCGGTCACCTCGTCGAAGGCCGCGACGACCGCGGTCGGATCGCTGACGTCGGCCACGACCGGCACTCCGTCTATGTCCTGCGCGACCCGTGCGATCTTGTCGATTCGCCGGCCCAGGAGCGCAACCCGGGCTCCGCGGGCCGCGAGCGCGCGTGCGGTCGCGGCGCCGATACCTGTTCCGGCGCCGGTCACCACGGCGATGCGGTCGGTGAGGGTGGGTGTGAATGCGATGCTCTCCTGCTGTGTCATGTCCTCAGCGTCGACGAGGTCAGACGACCGGCACAGACCGTGTGGTGAGGGGTCCTCGCACTACCTGGCTGAGCACGCCAGGCGTCCTAGACTCTCCCCATGACCGCACTCGGTGAGTTTCTTCGCGCGCGACGCGAACGAGTGGACCCTGCCACATTGGGCCTACGCACGGTGGGACCGCGTCGGACACCAGGGCTCCGGCGTGAAGAGCTTGCGAGTCTCGCCGGTATCAGCGTCGAATACCTGATCCGGCTCGAACGTGGACGCGATCGGAACCCATCGGCGGCAGTGGTGAGCGGCCTGGCTGATGTCCTGGGACTCGACGACTCCGAACGCGATCACCTCGCCGCCCTCGCCGACGTACGGATCGACGTCGACTTCTCCGATGACGAAGTGGGCGAATCGATCCGGGTGTTGATGGCGCAGTGGCGCCAACCCGCGATCGTCATGAATCGATTCATGGACCTGCTCGCGGTCAACGACGCCGGTGCCCCGCTGCACGGAGCACTCGGAATCGGAGTCGGAGACAACATGCTGCGCAAGCTCTTTCTGGATCCGCGAGCTCGTCCCATCTACCTCGACTTCGAGGAGGTCGCTGCGGAGATCGTCGCCAACCTCCGGTCACTCACCGGCGGTGACATCGACCATCCACGCCTCCGCGACCTCGTCGGCGAGCTCTCGCTGCGCTCTCGATTGTTCGCCAAGATCTGGGCTCGTAACGATGTCCAGGTCAAGTCGAGAGGCTCGAAGCGGATGTTGTTACCCGAGGTCGGCGTTCTCGAGTTGCGTTGGGACACACTCGAGGTGGCAGGTGCCCGAGGACAGCGTGTCGTCGTTTATCAGCCGGTCGAGGGCACGGGTAGCGCGGAGAAGCTGCTGCGCCTCGAGGCCGCGGCGACGGCGACAACGTCCGTCGGACGCTGACCGGACGCCAGAATGCCCCGGTCTCTGGCGAGACCGGGGCATTCATGTTCGCTGGTGATCAGGCGTTGGCCAGCACCTCGGTGGTGGCGATGGCCTGCGCGACACCGGAAACGGTCGCGGCGACCTTGACGGCCTCCCAGACCTGTTCCTTGGTGAGGCCCGCGTCGCGGACGACCTTCGCGTGTGCGGCGGTGCAGTCGTGACAACCGTTGATGGTCGACACGGCGAGGCTCCACAGCTCGAAATCGGTCTTGTCGACGCCGGGGTTGCCGATGATGTTCATCCGCAGTCCCATACGCACCTGGGCGTAGTCGTCGCCGAGAAAGCTCTTGGCCCGGTAGGCGACGTTGTTCATACCCATGATCGACGCCGCGCCCAGCGCCGCGTTGTAGGCGTCGGCCGACAGGGTGTCGGCGGCTTCCTCGGATACCTCGGCGAGCACCTTCGCATTACGCGATGCCGCCGCGGTGGCGAGGAAGGTGCCCCAGAGCTGCTGCTCGGAGAGCTCGGTCGAGCGAGCCAGTGAACCCAGGTTCAGCTTGAGGTCCTTGGCGTACTCGGGAAGAGCCTCTTTGAGATTGTCGATGCTCATGCGAATTCCTCTCAGACGCTTGCGGTGAGGAGCTCGCCGGCGTCGATGGTCGGGTCGCCCTTCTTCCAGTTGCAGGCGCACAGTTCGTCAGACTGCAGTGCGTCGAGAACGCGGAGCACCTCGTCGACGTTGCGGCCGACGGAGCCGGCGGTCACCGAGACGAACTGGATCTCGTTGTTGGGGTCGACGATGAACGTCGCGCGATCGGCAACACCATCGGCGTTGAGAACGCCGGCCGCGGTTGCCAGCTCACGCTTGAGGTCACTCAGCATCGGGAAGGGGAGGGTCTTGAGATCCTCGTGCTGTGCACGCCACTGGAAGTGGACGAATTCGTTGTCGACCGACGCGCCGAGTACCTGTGCGTCACGGTCGGCGAACTCGTCGTTCAGCTTGCCGAAGGCGGCGATCTCGGTCGGGCACACGAACGTGAAGTCCTTGGGCCAGAAGAAGATGATCCGCCACTTGCCGGGATGATCGTCGCTCGACACCTGGGTGAAGTAGTCGTCGGGCTGCTGCGCGTCGACCTTGCTCAGATCGCCTCCGATGACAGCCGTCAGGTTGTATGCGGGGAATTGATCTCCGATGGTCAGAAGAGCCATGTGTCTTTCGCTCCTTCGTGTCGATGGCGTTCGTGGGTGGCGCGCGAACTCACGTATCTGCAGTTGCCCCTCAATTCTGCCCAAAGACCACCGAAAACGAAACGTGATGATTAGCACTAGACTGATAGGTATGAGTGATAGAAGTTATCAGCCGTCGATCGCCGGTCTGCGGGCATTCGTCGCGCTGGCGCGAAAACGTCATTTCGGCTCGGCGGCAACGGAACTCGGTGTCAGTCAACCGTCACTGTCGCAGGCGCTCGCCGGCCTGGAGGCAGGGCTGGGTAGGCAACTCATCGAACGTACAACCCGGCGTGTCTTCTTGACTGCGGAAGGCGAAGCGCTCCTACCCAAGGCGATCGCGGTGACCGACGCCGTCGATGAATTCCTCTCCGCGGCCGCGGGATCCGACGACCCGTTGACCGGCACCCTGCGCCTCGGCTTCATACCGACGGTCGCGCCCTACATTCTGCCCACAGTGCTGCGCGGACTCGCCGATCGATTGCCTTCTCTCACTTTGCGTGTGGTCGAGGATCAGACCGCGCGACTGCTGGCTCAGTTGAGGGAGGGATCGCTCGACGCGGCCTGTCTCGCCCTGCCGGCGGACGCTCCCGGACTTGCCGAGATACCCATGTACGCCGAGGATTTCGTCCTCGCTCTGCCGTCCGATCATCCGTTGGCCGGGCGCAAACGGGTTGATCCGAGCTCACTCGCCGATCTGCCGCTTCTGCTGCTCGACGAGGGGCATTGCCTGCGCGACCAGGCGCTCGAGGTGTGCAGGCTTGCCGGGGTGCGCGCCGACATCGGGCACACCCGCGCGGCGTCCCTCGCCACCGCGGTGCAGTGCGTGGAGGGTGGCTTGGGGGTGACCCTCATCCCCGGCACTGCCGTTGCCGCGGAGACCGCGGGCGGGGACCTCGCCACTGCCACGTTCACCACGCCCCGCCCGGGAAGGCGGATAGGACTGGTCTACCGCGAGTCGTCGGGGAGAGGTGAGTCGTATCAGCGACTCGCGTCGATCATCGCGCGGCTCGTCGAGCAGACCGGCGCGGTGCGCGTGGAAAAGGCCGCGTCGATATGAGGTCACTTCTCGCGGGCAAGGGTGTCGGCGGCATCGGTGCGAGCCAACTCCTCCCACTCGTCGAGCAGACTCGAGTCGACCTCACGCACCATGTCTCCGACCCGCTCCGTGATCTCGACGATCTCGTCGGTGAGGACCGTCGTCGGTACCCCCTGGCGTAGAACGCGATAGCAGTCGGACAGGTACCGCAGTACCACTCCTTCGCTGCGGGCAAGGCCGTATGCCGAGATCAACTCGGTGAACGTCATGGCTCGCTCGAGCATGAGGCGTAATACCGACTTCGGCGACGGCGGAAAGCCCGCGATCCACGGATGCGAACGTCGATAGACGCCGAAGGCGTAGTCGATCTCCTCCGCGAGTGGACGCGGCCAGGTGATCTCCTCCAGGCGAGCCATGCGCTCCTCGTACTCGACCCCGTCGGCCTTCATCTCGGCGATCGCCGCGTCGCGCGCTTCTTTCCGCTGCGCCATCAGGACGGGGCGGGGGTCGTCGAGCGTCGCTTCGAGGACAGAGATCACGTCGAGCGCATAGGTCGACGACTCCGGGTCGAGCAACTCGAACGCGGCAAGGGCGAACGCCGACAGTGGATTGGTGAGCGCGAAATTCTCCGGCATGTCGACGCTGAGCGCGATGTAGCGGCCGTCGGAGTCGGGCTCGGGCAGTTGTACGACGATGCCAGCGTCGCGCAGGTCGCGGTAGAGACGAATCGTGTGCCGGATCTGGCCGAGCTGGCGGTGGCGCGGGAGGTGGTTCTCCTCCAACAGATGCCGCGTGGCGGCAAAGCAGTCGCCTGGCCGTCCGAGTACCTCGAGCAGCATCGCCGTGGTCATGCGGAAATGGGACCGCAGTGGCTCGTCCGGTGCGTCGACGAGTTGCAGGAACGTCTTCTCGCCCCATGAGACGAAACCCTCGGGTGGCTTCTTGCGGACGATCTTGCGCAGGTTCTTCGGGTCGTCACCTGCCTTGGCCACGGCTCGCGCATTCTCGACGTCGTGTTCGGGCGCCTGGGCGACCACGTAGCCGATGGTGTCGAACCCCGCCCGCCCTGCGCGACCCGCGATCTGGTGAAATTCGCGCGCGCGAAGTCGACGTACGCGCGTGCCGTCATACTTGCTCAGCCCAGCGAAGAGCACGGTCCGGATCGGCACGTTGATCCCGACGCCGAGGGTGTCGGTACCCGCGATCACCTTGAGGAGCCCCTGCTGGGCGAGCCGCTCGACGAGTCGCCGATAGCGAGGCAACATCCCCGCGTGGTGCACCCCGATTCCGGCGCGTAGGAGCTTGGAGAGCGTGGAGCCGAAGCCGGTGGAGAAGCGGAAGTCGCCGATCGCCTCGGCGATCTGCGCTTTCTCCTCCTTGGTGGTGATGCGCGCAGACAACAGGGCTTGCGCGCGCTCGACCGCGGAGGCCTGGGTGAAGTGCACGACGTAGACGGGCGCGCGACCGGCGTCGATCAGGCCCTCAATGGTCTCGTGGACGGGCGTCATCGCATACGTGTACTCGAGCGGCACCGGGCGATGTGTTCCGGTGACAGCCGTGGTTGTGCGGCCGGTACGCCGGGACAGGTCGTCGACGAAGAAGCTGACGTCGCCGAGTGTTGCGGACATGAGCAAGAACTGGGTCTGCGGCAACTCGATCAGCGGCACTTCCCACGCCCAGCCGCGATCGGACTCGCCGTAGAAGTGGAACTCGTCGGCGACGAGGACCCCGATGTCGCTGTCCGGACCGTCACGAAGTGCGAGGTTCGCGACGATCTCCGCGGTGGCACAGATGATCGGAGCATTTGCGTTGACCGAGGCGTCGCCGGTCATCAGGCCGACCTGATCTGCGCCGAACTGTGCGCAGAGATCGAAGAACTTTTCGCTGACCAGCGCTTTGATCGGTGCGGTGTAGAAGGCCCGCGCGCCCCGACACCGAGCAAAGTAGATGGCCGCCGAGGCCACCAGCGATTTTCCCGAGCCCGTCGGCGTCGCGAGTATGACGTTGTTGCCCGAGATCAGCTCGAGCAGCGACTCCTCCTGGTGCGGGTAGAGGTCGATCCCGCGGTCGGCCCACCACCGGGTGAACGTGTCGAATGCGGCGTCGTCGTCGGCGACGGGGGTCAGCGTAGACGCCGACTCGGACACGGATCCGTCGATCAGTTCGGCGATGACGAACCGCCGTCGCCGTTCTCGTTCCGCGACGAGTCGTCGGGATCGACGTCGTCACGCGATTGCTCTGCGAGGAAGCGCTCGAGTTCGGCGCCGAGTTCGTCGCCGCTGGGCAGCGGTTCGTCCGCGGCGAGGAGCGATGCCCGCTGCGTCTGTGCCTCGGTGAAGCTGTCGTACTGCGCTTCGAGTGCCGCGACAACGGATTCGATTTCTCCGTTGCCCGATACCTCGGCGTCGACCTGTTCGCGAACGGCTGCCGCGGCCGATTCGAGTGCGCCGGTGGGTAATTCGAGTCCGGTCAGCCCTGATACGGCTTCGAGGAGCCGAGCCGCCGCCGCGGGATAGTCGGTCTGCGACAGGTAGTGCGGCACATGCACCGAGAGGCCCGACGTACGGCGTCCACCCTGTCCCAGACGCAGCTCGAGAAGCATCGAGGCGCTCGCGGGCAACTTCATCTGTGAGCCCCACGTCGGCAGATCCCCCAGCGATTCGGGTTCGTTGCCGTGTGCCGTCAGCGATGCAGGCCGGGTGTGGGGCACGGCCATCGGGATGGCGTTGAGACCAATCACATCGGTCACCCGGAAGTGGTCGGCGAGACGGCGGATGGCCTCGGTGAACTGTTCCCACCGCAGATCGGGCTCAGAACCCGACAACAGCAGAAACGGTTTGCCGGCGTTGTCGCGGATCGCGTGCAGCGTCAGGGTGGGCATCTGGACCTCGGTGAAGGTCTCGCCGCTGAATGTGATCGTCGGGCGCCGCGAGCGGTAGTCCATCAACTCGTCGTTGTCGAACGTTGCGACCACCTCGGAATCGAGGGAGTCCCGCAGATTCTGGGCTGCCAGCGCAACCGCGTGGCCCGCATCGGCGAAGCCGTCGAGGGCGTGGATGAGTACCGGCCCGGTTCCGGCGTCGTCGGACACCCGCGGGGCGGGGAAGGCGAGCTCGAAGAGCTGACGGCCCTCGTCCGGATGGGGATCCATGTCGTCCCTCCTCTTGAAGATCGGCACGTGCCTGTCCTACCTGTTCGTCGAATTGTCCCGCATGCACACCTGTTGTGACGAATCGGTGTCGTCTGTCGACGCATCGTTGTCGTCGAAATGCGCGGGACCGTCTGTGCTGTGTCAACAACGGAGCAGACCTACCGATTCCCGACATCGATCCGATCGCGGCCGGAGTGTCGCGGCGGGCTTACCCGCAACACGGTGGCACAGTCGAAACTCATGGCTGTGCGCAGGGTCGGTGTGGTGATGGGTGTGGCCGCTGTCTTGTTGATGGCGGCGTGTTCTGTCGACGGCGATCCGACGCAGAACAACGCTGATCTCTCGTCGCGATCGGTGACCGCAGCCGACTTCCCGGTGTCGGGGGCGACCCGCGTTCCGCAGAACTCGGTCGCGTACGCGATCGGCGACCTCATCGGCAGGCCCGCGAACTCCCCGTACGACCCGCCCTCCTGCCAACCGGCAGCAGTGGGCTCCGACGGCGCGGTGGTCTACCTGGGCATTGTCGAGGCCGACCGCGCGTCGTTCACGTCAGCTGTCGTCGGGGTCGACACCTCGTTGTCATCGGTGGTCGATCAGGCCCGGGCATGTCCGAGGGCAACGACGGGCTCTGCCTCGACCGCGCGGAGCACAGTGCAGACGACGATATCCGACGCTCCGCAGCATCCATCGGGCATCGACACCACGGCGATACAACGAACCGTCGAGACCGGTGGCGATCAGGCGCCGCTGCTGACACGCACGATGACCTATATCGGACAGCGTGGCACAGTGCGCGTGTACTGCCAGTACCGATGGCCGTCGGCAGGTGACATCAACCCGGAGGTCTCCGGCCAGCTCGAGTCACTGTTCGACAAGGCGCTGCGGGCGGCCTTCGGTACATGACGTTGTGCACGCGGCCCGGAATGTGCACAACCCCGGTGTACCGGGCATGCGTGGGGAACAAGCGTCCGCCCACACACCGAAGATGTTCGACATGTCACCTCGCAACGTCTCCTCGAACGGCCCCATCCGAACCGTCTCCGCACTGCTGACCGCAGTCCCCGGCTTCTTCGGATTCGTGCCCGTACGCTCACTCGTGCTTCTGTCGCTGGCATCGGACGCGCGCACGGTCCACGCATCAGTGCGACTCGATCTCAGCATCGGACCCGACGGTTCGCCGACGCCACACATGCTCGCCGAGATCGACAATCTGGCGCGCATTCTCCACGGTTACGGCAGCGCGGATGTCATCGCGATCATCGGCGACGACAGGTTCGAACCGACCTCGCCGAGATACAAGGAGATCCTGTCCGTCGTCGATCGGAGGATGCGACTGTGCGGCGGGGTCGGCCGGGGGTACATCTGCAGGCATTTCCGGGAAGGGGAGCGGTGGATACAGATCTGGGAGGAGGGCGCTGCGCTGATGACCCGGTCGCCGAGACACAGCGGTGTACTCGACGATCCGCGTATCTCGCCGACAGCTGTTGCC
The DNA here is from genome assembly GCF_000332975.1 of Gordonia aichiensis NBRC 108223. Lineage (GTDB taxonomy): Bacteria > Actinomycetota > Actinomycetes > Mycobacteriales > Mycobacteriaceae > Gordonia > Gordonia aichiensis. The sequence goes on from NZ_BANR01000005.1 coordinate 80,264, forward strand.
GGTGCGGTCAATTCGGGACGGTTCCTCCTCGGCAACCGCGAGGAGATCGCATCGATGTTGGCGCCGACGTCGCATTGCGACGAGGTGTGCTGCGATCTGGGCTCGTGCGCCATCGCGTGCGATGGCTGGTCGGGTGAGGCGTCGCCGTCGGAACTGATGGCCGCGGTCTTCGAGGCGGTCGTGGTGGGACCCGACCGCTTCGACTGTGCATCGGTGACCGAACTCGAGCGCGCGATCTGCGACGTGCAGGTGCGGGACGCGGCATTGGCGTTCGCGGTCACTGACCTCCGTTCAGAGGCCGAGATCCTGTGGCGCGAACTGACCCGACGGCTCGGTGGAACGGGCCGAGCGAGCGCAGCGACGCTGCTCGCTCATCTGCACTACATCGCAGGTGAGGGAAGCTTCGCGGGGGTTGCGCTCGACGTGGCACGCCACGCCGACCCGTCCTGGAAACTCGCTGAGCTCCTCGACCACTCGCTGCGCAACGGACTACGGCCCGACAACCTGTGGCACATCATCGGCGACTCGTATGAGGCCGCCAGGCGACTCGGCGTGACCCTCCCGAGCGCCACCCTGCGCGACGCGAGTTGACACGGCCGGCGCAGATCGGGCACATGCTGAGTCGACAACTGCTGGTGCTCAGACCTTTTCGACGAACAACGAGTGAGCCATCTCCGGCGACAGCGTCAGGCCGGCATGCCCGGGGGTGCTGATCTCCACCTTCTGCGGTGTGCACGTCACGGTGACACGCGCATTGGGGACCACACCCGCCTCACGCAACGCCGCGATCAGTTCGGTGTCGGACTGGGCATGCTCGGAGAGTCGGCGAACGATCACCGGAACTGCCTCGCCCTGCGGAAGATCCGACAACCGAGCGGCCTCGCCCATGGCCTCGGGCGGCTCGACCCCCAACTCGGCGAGCCCGGGGATCGGGTTGCCGTAGGGCGACGTCGTCGGATTGTCGAGGACGGACAGCAGCCGCCGCTCGACGTTCTCGCTCATCACGTGCTCCCAGCGGCAGGCCTCCTCGTGGACCTCGTCCCAGGGCATCCCGATGACGTCGACGAGCAGTCGCTCTGCGAGACGGTGCTTGCGCATCACGGCGATCGCGAGGGCCCGACCCTTGTCGGTCAGTTCGAGGTGGCGGTCGCCGGCAACGCGCAGCAACCCGTCACGCTCCATACGTGCGACGGTCTGCGAGACCGTCGGGCCACTCTGCTCGAGACGTTCGGCGATGCGTGCGCGCAGTGGGACGATTCCCTCTTCTTCGAGGTCGTAGATCGTCCGGAGGTACATCTCGGTGGTATCAACCAGATCGTTCACTTGAGTCCAGTCCCTTCCGTCCCCACAAGGGTACCTTGACCTGCATCGCGTCCGGCTCGTCACATGCTGAACGCGTCCGGGCCGCGCGGCGAGGCACTAACGTGGGGAATGTGGCGAGTGCGTGGAGACGACGATGAATGCGGCTGTGATCTGGAGTGAGGACTTCCTCTCGTATCGCTGGGCGCACACGCACCCGATGAACCCGGTACGGCTTGCACTGACGATGACACTCGCGCAGAGCCTCGGAGTGCTCGACGACATCGACGTCTCGCCGCCCCTCGACATCGGCGACGACGCACTCACCGTGGTGCACAGTCAGGACTACATCGACGCCGTGCGCGCGGTCGGATCCGGTACCGCGTCGTTGTCGGGGCCGCTTCTCGAGCGCCTGTTCGGACTCGGGGACTCCGACAATCCCGTGTTCGACGGGATGCACGAGGCGGCGCGTCTGCTCGTCGGCGGTACGTTGGCCGCGGCTCAGGCCGTCGGATCGGGTGCGGTGCGTCGGGCCGTCAACATCGGCGGGGGGATGCACCACGCGATGCGGTCGCGCGCAGCAGGATTCTGCATCTACAACGACTGCGCCGTTGCCATCCACTGGTTGCTCGAGAACGGCTTCGACCGCATCGCCTATATCGATATCGACGCACACCACGGCGACGGCGTACAGGTGGCCTTCGCGTCCGACCCCCGCGTGATGACCGTGTCGCTGCACCAGCACCCGGCGACGTTGTGGCCGGGCACGGGTTGGCCGACAGAGGTCGGAGAAGACGCAGGCCAGGGTGCCGCGGTCAACATCGCGTTGATGCCGGACACCCGGGACCGCCTCTGGCTGCGTGCATTCCACGCTGTTGTTCCGTCGCTCATCGCCGAGTTCAAACCGCAGATCATCATCAGTCAGTGCGGTGCGGACAGTCATCGCGCCGATCCGCTCACCGATCTGTCGTTGACAGTCGACGGGCAACGCGCCGCCATGATCGCGATGCGCGACCTCGCCGAGAAGTACAGCGACGGCCGCTGGATCGCGGTCGGAGGAGGCGGCTACGGCGTGGTCAACGTGGTGCCGCGTAGCTGGTCGCACCTGTTGGGCGTCGTGCTCGATCGTGACGTCGACGTCTCGACACAGATCAACGAATCATGGTGTGCCACAGCAGAAGAGATTGCCACCCAGGTCCACTCGGAATACTCCCAGGCGCCCGTGCGCGTGATGGGCGACGGCGGCGACGTCGACTTCGTCGAGTGGGACGGCGACACCGGGCAGGAACCACCCCCCGGCATCGACGAGAGCGCACAACGACAGACCGACCGCGCCATCATGGCCACCCGCCGTGCGGTGTATCCGCTGCACGGCCTCGACCCGGAGGATCCCCGTGACTGATTCCCCCGCAACCGATGTGCCCGAAACAGAGGTGACAGGGTCCACCGGGGAACACGCTGAACACGGCGAGGGTGAGCGCCCCCGCGGCCCGTGGGATTACCCCCGCCACTGGATCGCCGACGTTCTGGCATCAGACGGCGGTGTGGTGCATCTGCGCCCGATCGTGCCCGACGACGCCGACCGCGTCGTGCGCTTCCACGCTGGACTGTCCGAACGTACGCGCTACATGCGGTACTTCGGTCCGACTCCGACGCTCCCGCCGCGCGAGGTTGCACGCATGACCACAGTCGACCATCACAACAGGGTTGCGCTCGTCGCCGTGCTCGGCGGCGAGATCATCGCGATCGGCATCTACGAGGGCCTCGCCGCCGACGGGAAGCCCGAATCGGCCGAGGTCGCGTTCGTCGTCGCCGACGAACACCAGGGCCGCGGCCTCGGGCCCATCCTGCTCGAACACCTCGCAGGCGCCGCGGCCGAGAACGGGTTCACCCGATTCGAGGCCGAGGTGCTCAGCGAGAACCCGAACATGGTGGCCGTGTTCCGCGACGCGGGTTATCAGATCTCCCGTGCCTTCGACGGATCGACTGTCCACGTCGAGTTCACGATCGATCCCACCGAGGCCATGCTCTCGGTACGCAACGACCGCGAGCGTGCATCGGAGGCACGCAGCGTCGCGAATTTGTTGCGTCCGGCCTCCGTAGCGGTGATCGGGGCGTCGACCGATCCAAAGAAAGTGGGAAACGCGCTGCTGGCCAATATCATTGCCGGTGGCTTCACCGGGCCGGTCTTCCCGGTGAACGGACCGGACCGAGACCCCGACGACGAGCAGGACAGCACGTCGGCACACGATGCCGTGCGTGCGAGGGCGACTGCGCCGCAGCCTCGCCGCCATCACGGCCCCTCTCGATCGCCGCGCGTACGGCCGCCGTCGGTCAGGGGAATCCGCGCGTATCCCACCGTCCGCGACATCCCCGATCCCGTCGACCTCGCCGTGGTCGCTGTGCCCGCGGCGAGTGTCGACGAGGTACTCGACGACTGCATGGTCAAGGGCGTGCGCGCGCTTGTCATCGTGTCGTCCGGATTCGGCGAGAGCAGTGAGGCGGGCCTGGAGAGCGAGCACCGGCTCGTGCAGCAGGTACGCGAGCACGGAATGCGGCTGGTCGGCCCGAATGCGCTCGGCGTCGCGAACAATGACCCGTCGATCGCGTTGAACGCCACGCTCGCACCACGCATCCCGCCGTTGGGACGCGTCGGATTCTTCTGCCAGTCCGGCGCGCTGGGTATCGCGATCCTCGATACGGCCGCGCACCGACAAATCGGACTGTCGACGTTCGTCTCGGCAGGCAATCGCGCCGACGTCTCGGGTAACGACCTGCTCCAGTACTGGGATTCGGACACCGCCACCGACGTCGTGTTGCTGTATCTGGAGAGCTTCGGTAATCCGCGGAAGTTCTCGCGTATCGCCCGTAGGGTGTCGCGGTCCAAGCCGATCGTGGCGGTGAAGTCGGGCAAGGGGGCGATGAGTCCGGTGCGCGCGGCACGGACCGCCGCGGCAAGTCTCGACGACCGCATCGCGCAGATGATGCTCGAGCAGGCTGGTGTGATCCAGGTCGACACGATCCCCGAACTGTTCGATTCCGCGTCGATTTTCGCCTACCAACCGTTGCCGCGTGGCCCCCGGACACGCATCATCGGGAACTCGTCTGTGCTCGGTAGCCTCGCCGCCGACACCGCGCGCTCGGGCGGACTCGAGGTGGAGTCGACCATCGACCTCGGCGCGGGAGCGTCGGAGGACGAGTTCGAGGGCGCGGTTGCGCAAGCGATGGCTGATCCGGGCGTCGACAGCGTGATCGTTGTCTTCGTGCCACCGGTCGCAGTAGATCTCGACTGGCATGCCCGGGCGCTGATGGCGGGCGCGAACACGCCTGACGCCGATGCCGACAAACCGATCGTGACCACCTTCGTGGCCGTGGAGGGCATCCCGCCCGGCCTCATGAAGCCCGGTCCCTCGGGGCTGCCCACCCGCGGCTCGATCCCGTCGTATTCGTCGCCGGAGCGGGCGGCCGCCTCGTTGGCTCGTGCATGGCGATATGCGCGGTGGTGTTCCCGACCGGAGGTACCCGTCGAGCGTCCCGACGGAATCGATCCCGAGGCCGCCCGGACATGGGTGCGTGAAGTGATGTGCCCGACGTCCGATGCAGGTTCGCAGGACAACGGAGCCGATGGCGTCCCCTCGGAGACGGTCCTCGGCGACGTCGACTCCGCGCGGCTGCTGGCCTGGTACGGCGTCGAGGTGGTGCCGTTCCGAGAGGTGTCGACGATGCACGAGGCGTCGGCCGCGGCGCGCGAACTGGGATTCCCGGTGGCGGTGAAGGCCACGTCCCCGTCGTGGCGGGGCAGACTCGATCGCGAGGGGGCACGGCTCGATCTCCCGGATGCCACCGCGGTGGTGACCGCGTTCGCCGAGATATCGGAGCTGACCGGGGACGACGTGCTGCATGTGCAGAAGATGGCACCGAAGGGCGTCGGCACCATGGTGCGCATGCGCGACGACCCGTCGTTCGGGCCGTTGATCTCATTTGGACTGTCGGGCAGAACCTTCGAGCTGCTCGGGGACGACGGATATCGCGCGATCCCGATCACGGCACTCGACGCCGACGAACTGATCGACGAGCCGCGATCGGCGCCACTGCTGTACGGCTATCGGGGGGAGGCCCCGGCCGATCGAGAGGCACTCGTCGACCTGCTGATCCGCATCTCGACGATGGCCGACGACATTCCGGAGATCCGCGAGATCGTCGTCGACCCGGTGCTGTGCTCGCCGGAGGGCGCAGCCATCCTCAACGTCCGCATACGGATCGGCCCGGTGCCCACCAAAGCGGACACCGGGCCGAGACGTCTGAGTTAGGTCGAGTCAGCTCGCGTAGGCGCGCAGGCGCTCGGCGCGCTCTCCCTGGCGGAGCTTGCCCATGACCTCACGCTCGATCTGTCGGACACGCTCGCGCGAGAGCCCGAACATGCGCCCGATCTGATCGAGTGTGCGCGGTTGTCCGTCGTCGAGGCCGTAGCGCATACGGATCACCTGCTGCTCGCGCTCGTCAAGCGTGGCGAGAACCGCACGCACGTCCGTGTGCATCAGACCGGCGATGACGGCACTCTCCGCGGAGGTCGCCTCGGCGTCTTCGATGAAGTCGCCCAGCGGTGCCTCCTCGTCGCTTCCGACCGGCATGTCGAGGCTCACCGGGTCGCGGCTGTGATCGAGGAGATCTGCGATCTTCTCCGCGGGGATACCGGACTCGTTGGCGAGCTCGTCGTCGGTGGCCTCTCGGCCGAGCTGCTGGTGAAGTTCTCGTTTGATGCGCGCCAGCTTGTTGACCTGCTCGACCAGATGGACCGGAAGGCGGATGGTGCGGCTCTGATCGGCCATACCGCGGGTGATGGCCTGGCGAATCCACCAGGTCGCGTATGTCGAGAACTTGAAGCCCTTCGCGTAATCGAACTTCTCCATCGCGCGGATCAGGCCGAGGTTGCCCTCCTGGATGAGATCGAGAAGCGGCATTCCACGCCCGGTGTAGCGCTTGGCCAGCGAGACAACCAGACGGAGGTTGGCCTCGAGCAGATGCGACCGAGCGGTCTCGCCCTCGCGCACGACGATTGCGAGATCACGCTTCTTCGCAGCGGAGAGACGCTTGCGGGTCGCCAGCACGTGCTTGGCGTAGAGGCCTGCCTCGATCTGCTTGGCGAGCTCGACCTCCTGCTCTGCATTGAGCAGGGCCGTGCGGCCGATGCCGTTGAGGTAGACACGGACCAGATCTGCCGCAGGTGACTGTGCGTCGAGATCTTGTTCCGTCATGGCCGGACGCGAGGGGGTGGTGTCGCCGGGGGCGACGGTGGATGTGGAGCGTGTGACGGTGGAGCGTGACATCGGGCCTCCTAATCGAGTGCGTTCACAGGGTCCAACGACATGCACTCGTCGAAAGTTCCCTGGGGGCCGATTCAGTCTTTTGGCTTCTGACCTGCGTGAACGCAAACTTCTCACGCTCAGTCGGCTGAGAATCCGCTGAGATGTGACCCGATCGCGGCGTCGGTTCGGGTGCTAGAAGTCGCGTTTCGAGCGCGTGAGGTCAGTTCGGGTGCCTGTGGTCGGCCACGGACGAGTCGATCACGTTCGATTCGTCGCCCAGCGCGGGCGGTCCCACGACGTGGTGGTCGGGTCCGTACTTGTAGTGGGCCACCTCACCGCGCTTACGGGGCGGACGGTCGTTGGCGATCAGGACGGCGACCCAGGGGAGTGGGATGGAGAGGGCCACGATACCCAGCGCCCACCATCCCGAACCCGTCATGCTGTAGACGATGCCCGCCACGATCAGCGCGGGAACACGAAAGGCCATCAGCGTCAGATACTTACGGACGCGCGCGCGATGCTGCTCGTCGAGGGACTGCTGCGCGTCGGTGATGAGGAAAGCGTCGGTCGACGCGTGATCGCGCCTCGGCCCGTCAGTGCCGGACATCACGGTGGCCTGATCGATCAGCGCAGACCATGATCGCGCTTCGCTCCGTCGATTCCCATGGCTCCACTGTTCCACTTTCGCCGCCCGATTGCACCGACAGGTCCCCGGTGACGTGACGCGCTCGGGCGTGTCGTCGGGCGCGGGTCGTTCCGGTTGCGCCGCGTCCCAGGCCACCGTGTCGGAATCGGACGGTGAGGAGCACAATAGAGCGCATGGCAACCGAAACTATCGAGCGTCCCGACCTCGACGAATGGTCGGACACCAAGACCGACGAACGCCCCGACGCCGACGCGACCGACCGGGGAGACGACGACCGGCCCAAGTTCTTCCACTACGTCAAGAAGGACAAGATCGCCGAGAGTGCGGTCATGGGCAATCATGTTGTCGCGCTGTGCGGCGAGACGTTCCCGGTGACACGTTCGGCCAAGCCGGGATCGCCGGTCTGCCCCAAGTGCAAGAAGATATACAACCGGATGCGCAAGGAGTGAGGTTCGCCGCTCACGCCGCCGCCTGCTAGCGAGGATCGCCGGGCGGCGGTTGTCGTCGGGACCTGGTGTCCGGATGCCCCCGTGTGCTGCGGTCGCCGCGCGGCGGATTGCCGTTAATGTCGACGGCGTCCGCGGGGGAGTGTTCGTTGCGCTGGGGCGACTTGCGGATGGGCCCGGTGGCCAGACGTTCGGGCAACGATCGGATGTGTCCGGTGATATCGGACGTCTGCTCGTGCACCCAATGCCTGACGTGGGCTGTGGCGGGCGGTTTTGCGGGCCACAGTGACTGCACGGCGGCGTTGAACTCGGCGCCGATCACGATGGCGAACCCGAGGAAGAACGTGAACAGCAGGAAGGCTATCGGGGTGGCCAGTGCTCCGTAGGTGTAGCCGGCCCGGGTGACCGCCGCGAGGTAGATGCGCAATATGTAACTGGCGATCCAGAAGAAGATCCCGGCCACCACTGCGCCACCGACAAGACGGTGCCAGGGCAGCGGATTGGGCAGCGCCAGGTGATAGAGGGTGGTCAGGACCCCGAGCATCAGAACCGCGACGAAGGGGAAGTATCCGTAGTCGATCAGCGCGCTGACTCCCCGATCCCACGAGTCAGGAACGATCTCGTGAAGGTAGTTCGGACCGAGCGCCACCAGGGGCAGCAGAAACACCGACACAACCAGAAAGCACACGTAGAGCAACAGCGCGAAAATCCTCTGCCACACCGGATTTCGCACTTCGTGCTGGTCGTGTGCGCGCACAATCGAGGCGACGAAGCACGACACGGCCGACGAGCCGGCCCACAGCGACAAGATGAAGCCCACCGAGATCACCCCGACACGTCCTCGGCCGAGGACGTTGTCGACAGTCGGTGTGATGAGGTCGTTCACCACACTTGCCGAGAACGTGCGGTCGGCGAAGCTGATGATCCGCGACGAGATGACCCCTACGGTGTCGGGACCGAACCAGCCGGCGACGTAGCCGACGCTGCCCAGGAGCCCGAGGAGCAGCGGAGGTAGTGACAGGGCCTGCCAGAAAGCCGCTTGTGCCGCCCAGCCGACGATCCCGTCGTCCCACGCCTTCTTGATTGTGCGCCAGACCACGCGGTGCAGGTTCGGCAGGACCGGTGGCCCCGGGCGCGGGTCGTGGTGTTCCTGCGGATCATCGGTTCCCTCCGCCGCACGCGCGGCGTCGTGTTCCCGGCCGGTGTGTCGCGCGGCATCCGGGGCGTCGAGCGGTGAGTGCTCGTCGCCGGCGGGGAGGTCCATCGACACGGGTGCGGGCCGACGGTGTGGCCTGCGTGAGCGTGCGCCGATGACCGGCGACGGCGCGTCGTCGTCGGTCATCGGTACGGGGTTGCGGCGTGTTGTGGCTATGGGTCCAGCATCCATGATTGCCGCAGGTTGCGTGTGACACACCCCTTGCCGCGTGTCACATGACCCATCTCGCCGGGCGGGCAGGCATGTTGTGTCTGGGGGCAGGGCCGTCGGGATGAGCCGCTAAGATCGAGAAGTCCCCTCGGATGAGTGAATGTGTTTCGGCACGGTCCATCTGGCCGAGGGGTTGTTTCTTGCCTTCGCGCCGTCGGGAGCTTTGATTACGTGACTTCTGCCCAATCGTCCGCAACGCCCGCCGGTCCACCGCTACGCGCCTGGCAGCGGCGAGCGCTCACGAAGTACCTCGCAACCCGGCCGACCGATTTCCTCGCCGTGGCGACGCCCGGGGCAGGAAAGACGACATTCGGTCTGCGGGTCGCGCGGGAGCTGCTCGACGATCGCACGGTCGAGCAGGTCACCGTCGTGACCCCGACCGAACACCTCAAGCATCAGTGGGCTCAGGCCGCCGCACGCGTCGGTATCGCGCTCGACTCCCGGTTTCGAAATTCCGACGGCCAGACGAGCTCTGACTACAACGGCGTGGCGTTGACTTACGCGCAGGTTGCGGCGCACCCATCGCGGCACCGCGTTCGTACCGAGAATCGTCGAACACTGGTGATCCTCGACGAGATCCATCACGGTGGCGACGCGAAATCGTGGGGCGACGCGATCCGTGAGGCGTTCTCCGACGCCGTACGGAGATTGTCGCTGACGGGAACACCGTTCCGCTCTGACGATTCACCCATCCCGTTCGTCACCTACGAGCCCGAAGGGGGTGGCGTGTTGCGATCACGGGCCGACCACTCCTACGGGTACGCCGACGCGCTCGCCGACGGCGTGGTTCGGCCGGTGGTCTTCCTCGCGTACTCGGGCCAGGCGAGTTGGCGGACGTCCGCGGGCGAGGAGTACACCGCGCGGTTGGGTGAGCCGCTCTCCGCCGAGCAGACTGCGCGCGCCTGGCGAACCGCCCTCGACGCACACGGCGACTGGATTCCGTCGGTGTTCCAGGCGGCCCACACCCGGCTCGGTCAGCTACGAGCAGCAGGCGTTCCCGACGCCGGTGGCCTCGTGATCGCCACCGACCAGACCGTTGCGCGAGACTACGCGGAACTCCTCGAGTCGATCACCGGGCGCAAGCCGGTACTCGTGTTGTCCGACGACCCGAAATCGACATCGCGCATCGCTCAGTTCGCCGAGTCGGACGACGAGTGGATGATCGCGGTCCGCATGGTGTCCGAGGGCGTCGACGTTCCACGGCTCGCGGTGGGGGTGTACGCGACGAGTGCGTCGACGCCGCTGTTCTTCGCCCAGGCGATCGGGCGATTCGTGCGCTCGAGGCGCCCAGGGGAGACGGCCAGCGTCTTCCTACCCTCTGTGCCTGTCCTGCTGAATCTCGCCAGCCAGATGGAGGCTGAACGCGACCATGTCCTCGGGAAGCCACATCGGGAGAGCGACGGACTCGACGACGCCCTGCTGATCGACGCGAACAAGCAGAAGGACGAGCCGGGCGAGGACGAGAAGGGCTTCCAGTCGCTGCACGCCGACGCAGAACTCGACCAGGTGATCTTCGACGGCTCCTCGTTCGGTACCGCGACGTTTGCCGGAAGCGACGAGGAGTCGGACTACCTCGGTCTTCCCGGACTGCTCGACGCCGACCAGGTGCGCGCGCTGCTCCGCAAGAAACAGGCCGAGCAGGTTGCCCAGCGGTCGACGGTCACCCAGATCACACCCGCGGCCGAGAAGACTCCGACGCAGGCCACAGCTGGGGAGAATCTCCACGCACTGCGTAAAGAACTCAACGGGCTGGTGGCAATGCATCATCACCGCACGGGCAAACCGCACGGCATGGTGCACAACGAACTGCGCAGCAGACTGGGCGGCCCGCCCACGGCAATGGCGACGGCCGACCAACTCCGCGAGCGCATCAAGGCGCTGCGCGAGTGGCGGTGACACGAGGCACACTCAACGAACGACGCCCGATAACCGAACGCCCCGACCACATGGTGTGGCCGGGGCGTTCGAGTACGTGTATCGGTCTCTAGACCAGCTCTCCCGCGGACTCTTCGACGGTGGCACTGAGCTCGACGAGTCGGGCCTCGTGCTCGTTGAAGTGGTGGCGGCAGAAGAGAAGCTCGCCGCCCTTGGGCAGGACGGCACGAACCTTTGCGGCTGCGCCACAGCGATCGCAACGATCGGCAGCGGTGAGCGGTATGGAGATCGGGGTTGTGGTGGCGATGTCAGACATTTTCCTCCGTCCCGGTCCGGCGCCGGTGTGGTCGCCTTCCCTTCAGAGCCAACGCATCCGGACGATGCGTCAACCTCACTGTGTCAGACGTTTGGGGCGCTCGTATTGTTCCGCCGGTTTCCCGGGTGTGTCGTCACTCACCGTTAACACCTGTTCTTCGAGGTGCAACACAACTACACGAACCCGTTACGCGCGTGGCGATCTGGCTCACAATCGGGCGGTGCTGGGAGCGGTGGTGGCTATGGTGCTGGCGTGACGTCATCAACCGACGGGGCGGCCGTCGAACGCCTCATTCATCTGATCTCCCGCGCGGACTGGCGAGCGGCCCGAGGTGACTCCCACCTGCGACCGCCGTCGCTCGATAATGTCGGGTTCGTTCATCTCTCGACCCCGCACCAGGTGCACCTACCCGCCAACCGGTTCTATGCCGACGAGCAGGAACTTCTCGCGCTGGTGATCGATACGGCATCACTCGACGCCGAGATCCGTTGGGAACCCGGCGTCGACGACGACCCTGACGCGATGCTGTTTCCGCACTTGTACGGCCCGCTGCCGCTGGCAGCAGTAGCAGACGTCATCACCTACCCCCGTGGTGGGGATGGCGCTTTCGGTCCGTTCGACAGGCCGTGAGTCCGCTGGCGGGGGACGATCGGATGCGAAATTCGGCGAGGGTCAGTCGAGGTAGTCGCGCAGCACCTGGGAGCGGCTGGGATGGCGCAGCTTCGACATGGTCTTCGACTCGATCTGCCGGATGCGCTCGCGCGTCACGCCGTAAACCTGGCCGATCTCGTCGAGCGTGCGCGGCTGACCGTCGGTCAGCCCGAACCGCAGCCGGACTACGCCCGCTTCGCGCTCGGACAACGTCTCGAGAACCGACTGCAGTTGATCCTGCAGCAGCGTGAAACTGACCGCGTCGACCGCGACGACCGCCTCGGAGTCTTCGATGAAGTCGCCGAGCTGCGAATCACCCTCGTCGCCGATGGTCTGGTCGAGCGAGATGGGCTCACGCGCGTACTGCTGGATCTCCAGCACCTTCTCCGGCGTGATGTCCATTTCCTTCGCAAGCTCTTCGGGGGTCGGCTCCCGACCGAGGTCCTGGAGTAGCTCACGCTGGATACGACCGAGCTTGTTGATCACCTCGACCATGTGCACCGGAATGCGGATGGTGCGGGCCTGATCGGCCATGGCGCGGGTGATCGCCTGACGAATCCACCAGGTGGCGTACGTCGAGAACTTGTACCCCTTGGTGTAGTCGAACTTCTCGACAGCACGGATCAGACCGAGGTTGCCCTCCTGGATCAGGTCCAGGAATGCCATGCCGCGGCCGGTGTAGCGCTTGGCGAGGGAGACGACGAGACGAAGGTTTGCCTCGAGGAGGTGATTCTTGGCGCGGTTTCCGTCGCGAGAAATCCAGTTCAGGTCGCGCTTCTGTGCGGTCGAGATCTTCTCGCCGGACTCCATGATCCGGCGGAGACGCTCGGTGGCGTACAGGCCTGCTTCGATGCGCTTGGCGAGTTCGACCTCTTCTTCAGCGTTGAGGAGAGCGACCTTGCCGATCTGCTTGAGGTAGGCGCGCACCGAGTCGGCGGACGCGGTGAGCTCCGCGTCTTTACGGGCCTGGCGGAGAGCCTCTGACTCTTCCTCATCCCAGACGAAGTCGCCCGCCGTCTTGGCGTCGGCGTCCTTCGTGGGTTTCTCGGCGGGCGGCGCGACCGGGGGAGTCGCTCCCGCAGAGGTCTTGGCGGGAGTCTCGGACTCCGCGGTGCTGTCGTCGTCCTCGGCGGAGTCGTCGACCTCGTCCTCGTCGTCGACGTCGAGATCCTCGTCGTCGATCTCGACGTCGTCATCGAGCTCGGCGTCAGGGCCGTCGATGTCATCGATCGAGCCGCCGTCGAGCTCATCTGCGCCATCGGCGTCGCCTGAGCCGTCCGCTGGACTCGCGGCCTTCTTGGCCGCTTTCTTCGGTGCGGCCTTCTTGGCCGCCTTCTTGGCAGGAGCCTTGCGAGCTGTGGCTTTCTTGGCCGCCTTCTTGGCGGTCTTCTTGGCCGTTGCCTTATCTGCAGCCGGGGCCGACGTCGTCGTCGAATCCTCGGCTTCGGCGTCGCTCTGGCGGGTCTGGGTGGCTGCCACGTACAACCTTTCCGAACACAATCTGACACGCTGATTCACAGCGGAGAACCGCTGCGGATCGGGCTGGTTTCTCGGTGCATCGTCACCGGTGGAAACCATTGTAACGACAACATCACTCCGAATGTGACAAATGCCAGGTCAGACGGGTTGTCGCAGCGCCGATCGCGTGGTGTTTCGTGACCCGGCCGACCGTTGACGACCGGGGCGGAAAGGCTGACGAGATCTCGACGACGATCAGGGCTGGAGACCGCGGTCGACCGCCATCGCGGCACCTACGATCCCGGCAGTGTTCTGGAGCGCGGCGGGCACCACCTTGGTCTCGTTCGTCAGGTGCGGAATCCACTTGTCGGCCTTGCGGCTGATGCCGCCGCCCGCGATGAACAGCGACGGCCAGAAGAGTGCCTCGTACTCGTCGAGGACTTTGCTGACCTTCTTCGCCCACTTCTTGTAGGACCAGCCCTTCTCGTCCTTCACTCGTGAGGACGCCTGATGCTCGGCTTCCTTCTTGCCGACGATCAGATGTCCGAGTTCGGTGTTCGGTACGAGCGTGCCATTGACGAGGATCGCCGACCCGATGCCGGTACCGAAGGTCAACAGCATGACCACACCGTCGACCCCGCGTCCGGCCCCATGTGCGTCCTCTGCCATTCCCGCGGCGTCTGCGTCGTTGACGACGGACAGATCCCGGCCGCCGAGATCTTTGGCGAAGAGGTCATAGGTATTGGTACCGATCCATCCCTTGTCGATGTTCGCCGCGGTGCGCATGGTCCCGCCGGTGATGACGCCGGGGAGCGTGATGCCAACGGGCCCATCCCAATTGAAGTGGCCCACAACCTCGGCTACGCCCCGCGACACTGCTTCGGGCGTTGCCGGTTGGGGGGTGAGGACCTTGTAGCGTTCGCCGACGAGCATCCCTGTCGTCAGGTCGACGATCCCGCCCTTGATTCCCGACCCTCCGACGTCGACGCCGAACGCGCGTGGTCCGGCGGAATCCTTGGCGGAGGTGGAAGAGTCGGTCATGGCGGTTTCCTCTCTCGGGGATCGCGGTGTCCGCAATCATGCGATCTTCAGGCTAACGAGGCGTGACGTGCAACGGGCGGATCTTGTGGGAATCGTGTCGCACGGTGACGGTTGCGTGACCGTCGGGTGACGCCGCGGCGCCGAGCGGGAGGGATTCCGGCAACTGACATGATGGTCTCGTGAACACCCCACGCGAGAAGCCCGACACGACCGAGACGATCGCAGGCGTCGACGTGGAGCGACTCGGCGAGGTGGCACTCGAGGTCGCCACCGATGCGGCTCGGCATGTGCGGAAAAGACGACCGGAGTTGTTCGGACGTACGGGCGCGGGCGAGGCCGACGAAGCCACGTCGTCGGCTGTCTCGACCAAGTCCACGCCCACCGACCCGGTGACCCTGGCCGACACCGAATCCGAAGATCTCATCCGCTCGCGACTGAGTCGACTACGCCCCGGTGACGCGATCCTCGGAGAAGAGGAAGGCGGCAGTGTCGAGGTCCCGTCCGGTGTGCGATGGGTGATCGATCCGATCGACGGAACTGTGAATTTCCTCTACGGGATCCCTGCATATGCGGTATCGGTTGCCGCACAGGTCGACGGAAAGTCGGTGGCAGGCGCCGTCGTCGACGTTGCTCGCGACGTCGTGTACACGGCGACGCTCTCAGGTGGCGCCTACGAATTGCGTGACGGCGTGCGCACCAGGCTGCATGCGAATCCGATCACGTGCGTCGACCTCGCGCTTGTCGCGACGGGCTTCGGTTACGACGTCGAGCGTCGACGCGCACAGGGCGAACTGATGGCCCGATTGCTACCGCGGGTGCGTGATCTGCGTCGGGTAGGCGCCGCGGCGCTCGATCTGTGCATGGTTGCCTCCGGCGCGGTGGACGCACACATCGAGCACGGATTGAGTCCGTGGGACTGGGCTGCCGGTGCACTTGTGGCATCGGAGGCAGGCGCGCTGGTGCGCACCCCGCTGCCCGACTCGCGTTCGGGTGATGGCGACGCCACCGTTGCGGTGGCGCCGGGAATCGCAGAGGAGTTCTTCGGGCTGCTGGACGAGATCGGTGCGCTGTCGCCGATCACGTGAGTGCTCGACGGTTTCCCACGACGTAACCTACGTTCTGAGTGAACAGCAGTGTCGGTCAACAGGATTGGGCGTGAACCGCGCGCACGACGCCGGGATCGGCGCCGGTCTTGGGGTTCTGCGGATCGGCCGAGCGGAGGGCCTCCAGGGCAGCCTGCGTGTCCTGCGACTGCTCACGCGCCTTGTAGTACTCGCCGAGAGCGACGTCCACCGAGGTGCCGGGGCGTCCGTCGTCGACCAGTTCGGCGCACGGAATCGCGATCCAGACCGACGCCGCGGCGGCCTTTCCCGCGGGGCCGAACCGAATCTGCGCCACGCAGTCGAGGTCGCGGTTGGGGTAGAGCGCATCGTCGGCATACGCGCCGTCGGCAACCGGATTGAACCCCTGGGCTGTCAGATCGTCTGACACGGTCTGTGCCTCACCGCGCTGGGTTGATGCGTTGAGGACGCGCACCTGGAATGTGGAGAGCGCAGCCGGGGCGACCTCGAGCATCTGGTCGCGATCAACGACGGTGAGCTTCGGTGTCTTCGCCGAGGCCGCGGCAGGAGCCGTGGCGACCGGGGGTGCTGCGACCGAGGAACTGGCCGGGGTCGGCTGGTTGCAGCTCGTGGGTGTTGCGTCTGCCGTCGACGTGGAGAGCGCGACGGCCCATGCGATCACGCCGGCGACGAGCAGGATGACCGCGACGATGATCGCAGGTCGCGCCCGGCGACGTCGATAGGGGCGTCCCTTGTCATCGGTGGGATAACCGACCGTAATCCTCGAGACCACCGTGCTCCTTCTCGCATCTACGCATCAACTTCCGCCTCACTCTAGAGGGTTGGCGGGTGTCGGTGGGGCAGGTCCCGCGCGTGCGCGTCGGGATGGCCGGACGCATCGGGAATGAATCGGAGTACACGTGATGTTGACCGCGGACAAGCGATGCACTACAGTTCGGGCGCCCCGTCCGAGACACGGATGGACCAGCCTACGGAGTATGTGATGGACATCACATAAATCTGTTCGGTTGGGGGTAACGAATTGCAGGCGCCACGAGTTGTTGTGACGTCGGCGAAATCCAATCCCCCGACAGGCATCGTGCTCATTGGTCGACCGGCCACAAGCCAGTCCTCCTCGGCTCCAACTCCAACCAAGTAAGGCACACAATGGCTACTGATTATGACGCGCCGCGGCGTACGGAGACCGAAGACCTGAACGAGGATTCGCTCGAGGAGTTGAAGGCTCGTCGTAGCGAAGCCCAGTCGTCTGCGGTCGATGTCGACGAGACCGACACCGCCGAGTCGTTCGAGCTGCCCGGCGCTGACCTCTCCGGAGAGGAACTCTCCGTCCGGGTGATTCCCAAGCAGGCCGACGAGTTCACCTGCAGCAGTTGCTTCCTCGTGTATCACCGCAGCCGGTTGGCACGGGAGAACGGCAGTTCACTCATCTGCGTCGACTGCGCCTGAGCGGCCGCGCAGCGTGCCGGATCCTTCCGGCATCGCTGCGCCGCTTTCTACGTGCTCCCGGTGCTCGAAGCGCCGACACTGGTCGGCTGCGACGCTCCGGGGTCCGGCCTCACGGCTCGTTCAGGCCTGATGGCGGTCCGAGTGCTCCGGGTTCGCAGCGGTGCTCGCGCTGGCATCGGCGACGCCGAGCGCGGCGAGCACCTGCTCGGGATGCCGTGTCGACACCAGCCAGTAGGGCGTCGGGTCGTCGGGATCATCGAGCACCAGCAGCACCATCGTCTTGATCCACGCGTGGTGCATGAGATAGGCGGCGGGGTCGAGTTGACGGCCCAGCGCAGCGCTCTTGGCCGACGCCGGGATGCTCGCGCCGCGCGCGATGACAGAATTCGGCAACTGAGCCTTGCCTGCATGTAGTACGCCGTCGGCGCTGACTCTGATCTGCGTCCGCCCCATCGACCACAGCAGAAATGCGCACAGCAGGCCCACGGCGATGTAGCCGACGAAACTCCACGACGAGCGATGCGCCGAGAGCTGGATCTCATATCCGGCCACGGCGGTCACCACAGCGGCTGCCGGCCACCACCAGAGAGGTACACGCAGACGTTCGCTATAGCGGTCTGCTGCCGTAGCGGCCGGGCGCGGCGAACGGTTCCCGGTCTCCTCGGGTGGTTCGGATGGGGTCACAGTGTCAGCGTAGTCTGCGTGCGTGACCGCAGAATCTGACCCCGGTGCTGCACCGATCGGTCCCGTCCCTGTGAAGCGACTCGATCCCGACATTCCACTGCCCGCTCGCGCACATGTCGGTGACGCGGGCGTCGACCTGTGTTCGACCATCGACGTCGAGCTACCGCCCGGGCGCAGGCAACTCGTCGGTACCGGGATCGCTGTGGCGCTACCGATCGGCACGGTCGGCCTTGTCCATCCACGGTCGGGACTTGCTGCGCGTGCCGGTCTGTCGATCGTCAACACTCCCGGGACCATCGATGCCGGGTACCGGGGCGAGATCAAGGTGTGTCTGATCAACCTCGACCCGTCGGAGACGATCAGCATCACACGTGGAGATCGCATCGCGCAGTTGGTGATCCAGCGGGTCGAACTCGCCGACTTCGTCGAGGTCGACGCGCTGGACGAGACGGCACGCGGCGAGGGTGGCTACGGATCGAGCGGCGGACACGCCATACTGACCACCGGGGGGTCTGTCGATCCGGGTAACGGCCCGGGTCCCGTAGGCGACAACGCGAACGAGGAGAACCCGACGTGATGGCACGAGACCCCGAAACGACGTCGACGCCGGACACGTCCGATCAGCCACTCCTCATCGGTCAGGCGCGTGGTCCCTACGACATCACCGAACTCGACACGCCGGCCGACGATCTCGAGAAGTCGCATCTCGATCTCGGTGCAGTGCTCGTTCCTGTCGTCGAGGGCGGCCAGGTCACCGTCGAGATGACCGCCGACCATCAGCCGGAGGCCGTCTACCTGGTGACGCCCTACGGGCGGATCACCGTCGCGGCGTTCGCCGCACCGAAGTCACCTGGTCTGTGGCGTGAGGTGGTGGGCGAGCTGGTCGAGTCGCTGAAGAACGACGGCGCGACAACCAGTATCGAGGACGGCCACTGGGGTCGCGAGATCGTTGCAGAGGTGCCGGGCGGAAGTCATCGCTTCATCGGCGTCGACGGTCCGCGCTGGATGGTGCGGCTGGTGGCCAGCGGGCCGACCGAGACCGCGGTCGAATTGGCTCAGCTCTCCCGTGCCGTGCTCGCGGAGTCGGTCGTCCGACGCGGCACCGAGCCCGCACCGCCGCGCGAGATGCTGCCCTTGGTGCTGCCGCCGGTTCTCGCCGAACAGGTCGCGGCCGCCCAGCAGCAGATGTTCGACGACGCTGCAGCCCAGGGCGGCGAGGTCCCGTCGGGTGTCGTCGTCCCCGAGAGTGCGCCCGCTCCGTCAGACGAGGCACAGCGGGTGCCGCCCTCATCGGGGTCGGGCGTCGGGGATGGCCCTGGTCCAGCGGAACCCGCGGCCAGTGACGATGTCGGCTCCGGAGACGAGCCCCGCTCCGCAGGCTCGGCCATGCAGCGATTCCGTCGGCGTCGCTGAATCCCAGATCGACGCACCCGCCTCAGCAGGTGCTCATTCGCGCATCGTCGCTGCGGCGCGCAGGCGTAGCCAGGTGCGCGCGCAGGTCGTGCCAAGCACTGCCGGGTCGGTGCCCCACTGGGTCAATCCGACGTCGACGACGTCCGCGCACGGGGCGGCCGCCGACCACTCCTCGGCGATCTCGTGGGGATGCAGCGGGTCGTCGATCGCGGCGGTGATCGCCAGTGGCGCGGTCAGGGTCGCAATCTCGTCCGCCGTCGGCGCCACGCACCGAGCTGCTGCACGCAACTGAGCGACGAGGTCGCGTGACTGTGCGCGCCACGAGCGGCTCAATTCGACGCCGAGCCAGTCGGGGCTGGTCGCAACCATCGCAGCGATCGTCGCGTCGAGTCCGTCGCTCTCGATGGCGTCGGCGGTGAGTCGGGCGCTGGCTGCGGCAGGAGATCTCGTCGGCTCGCCACTCCACGGCGGCAGCGCCGCGAGGACGCCGGCACAGGCGCCGATGCGCCCATACAGCGGTTGGTCGAGCGCCCAGCGCAGTGCGGTCACAGCTCCGATCGACACGCCGCCGACGAGGATCGCCTCGTGCTCGGATGCTGCTGCGTCGAGTGCACGGATGTAGCCGGGTAGGAGATCTGCCGTCGGTGCGAGGGCGACGAGTTCGACGTCGAGCAGTCGCGCGGCCGCACCGAACGCGCGTCGGATGTAGTCATCGTCCGAACCTGTCCCCGGCATGGCGATGAGCGCGGTCGGGGCCGGTGAGGGAGCGGTGTCGTACGAGGGCATGAACCGATGATGCCGCGCGTTGTCAGTGAAGAGCGTAGGGGTCTAGGCTGACCGGGTGCGGCTCGGTTGGTTTCAACACCGATACGCCGGGCCCGAAACACGATGTGTACTTGGAGGTTGTGATGCCCACAGCCGGTTATCTCAAGCGACTGACCAAGCGGCTCACCGAAGATCTCGGCGAGGCGGATGCGGAGAAGATCGCGGCGGAATCGGCGGCCACCGGCGCCCAGCGCGCGGTGGAGTGTTCACGCGGCGACGAAGTGACGATGCACGGCGAGTTGCGTGCGGTCGAAACCTGTTCGCGCACCGCCAAGAGCGGGGTCAAGGCCGAGTTCTTCGACGGTAGCGACGTCGTCTTTCTGAAATGGATGGGTCGTAACCGCATCCCAGGCATCGAACCAGGACGCAAGATCACGGTCAGCGGACGCCTCGGCGAACACGACGGCACCAAGGTGATCTACAACCCTGACTACGAGTTGCATGGCGACGGAGAAGACTGACGGTTTCGACGCCGCGACGGATAACGACGCAGTACTACGAGAAAGACAACCGACTCCGACCGTTCTCGACCAGCTCGGCGGCGTATCAGGTCTGATCTCGTCGACGATCCCGGTCGTCGTGTTCGTCGCCGTCAACGCCGCCGTCGGGATGACGGCAGCCATCATCGCTGCGCTCGCCACTGCTGTGGTGCTCGCGATCGCGCGACTGCTTCGGCACGACGGACTCGCCCCGGCCGTGTCGGGATTCCTCGGTGTCGCGATCTGTGTGTTCATCGCTCACCGGGTCGGCGATGCGAAGGGCTACTTTCTCTTCGGCATCTGGACATCGCTTGCGTACGCAGGCATTCTGCTCGCCTCGATCCTGCTTCGGTGGCCGCTGGTGGGCGTGGCCTGGAACTACGTCAACGGCGCGGGCACGCGGTGGCGTCGCGACCGCAGAACGCTGCTGGCCTACGACATCGCCACAGCATTCTGGGGCCTGGTGTTCGCGGGGCGCTACCTCGCCCAGTCGTCGCTCTACGACAGCGGTGACACCGGTTGGCTCGCGGCGGCACGGATCGGTATGGGCTGGCCGCTCACCGCGCTCGCGGTCGTCGTGACGGTGGTTCTGGTGCGGCGTGCAGTACGCGCCTGACTGCTGACACTCAGCTCACATGGATGGCGGCGTGCAGCGCGGGCTCGACCTCGACGGCGGCCACGAAGACCAACTCGTCACCGCCTTCGAGCGGATCGTCGCGTTCGGGCACGATCACGCGACCTCCGCGGATGATGGCCACGAGCGCAGCATCCCGCGGCAGATCGATCTTGCGCACCGGTTTGCCTGCGAGCGGAGTATCGGGAGGCAGTGTGAGTTCGACGAGGTTGGCTTGCCCCTGACGAAATGTCATGAGCCGCACCAGATCACCGACCGATACCGCTTCCTCCACAAGGGAGGCGAGTAGGCGCGGTGTCGACACCGCGACGTCGACTCCCCAGTCCTCTCCGAACAACCACTCGTTGCGGGGATCGTTGACGCGGGCGACAACCCTGCTGACCGCGAACTCCGTCTTCGCCAGAAGACTGACGACGAGGTTGGCCTTGTCGTCGCCTGTGGCTGCGATCATCACATCGTAGGACTGCAGGCCCGCCCGCTCGAGGTTGGTCAGCTCGCACGCATCGGCGAGCAGCCAGGTGGCCCCGCTGACCGCGTCGACGTCGATGTGGCTCGCCAGACGCTCGAACAACGTCACTTCATGTCCCGCGGCAATGAGCTCACGGGCGATCGAGCGGCCGACTGCGCCCGCGCCTGCGATCGCGACTTTCATCTCTCTCCTCTAATCAGCGTGGGCCAGGGGCGCGGCGACGAGCGCGCGCACGTCGGCGAGATCGTCCAGGCGAACCGAGGCGAAGACGATATCATCTTGCTGCAGAACGGTTTTGGCCTCGGGTAGGATCGGTTTGCCGTGGCGGTTGAGAAACGACAGACGGGCGCCAGAGAGTTCTTGGAACTTCACGGACGTGATGCCGATCCACGACTCGTGCACGTCGAGCTGGGCGATCGCGATGGTTCCCGAGGGGTCGCGCCACTCGGTTGTTGTCGATGTCTCGCCAAGCGCTGAGACGAAGCGTTCGGTGGTCCACGGCACCGTCGCGACGGTGGGAATCCCCAGTCGCTCGTACACCTGCGCACGCTTGGCGTCGTAGATTCTGGCGACGACGCGCGGGACGTCGAACGTCTCGCGGGCCACCCGTGCGGCGATGATGTTGGAATTGTCGCCAGAGGAGACTGCGGCGAACGCGTCGGCCTTTTGGATCCCGGCGCGCCCGAGGACGTCGCGGTCGAACCCGACCCCGACGATCTGCTCGCCGGTGAAGTCGTCGGACAGTCGGGTGAACGCCGCGGGATCGCGGTCGATGATGGCAACCTGGTGACCGCGCTTCTGCATGGCCATCGCCAGGGACGATCCCACTCGTCCGCACCCCATGATGACTACCCGCACATCGATCCTCTCGTGGGCTCGCTACTCGTGGGCGCGGTGCTGTGTCGGTGCAGGTGGTGTCCTACCGAATGTCCGCGCGCCTTGAACCTACCCGCCCGATCACCTCGGCGACATCGGGCCGGGCGAAGTCGCCCGGGACACGCCCGCGCACACTCCCGGCGGGGGGAAATCGGGCACGTGGGGGCCGTAGTGGCCGCAGACCAGCGTGAGGTCTTAGTGTTGCGTGGTGTCCACCGTGTCAAAGGCGTCTGTCGCGACGAAACGGCTGCTTCTCGGCAGACCCTTCCGTAGCGACACATTGGGCCACACGCTGCTGCCCAAGCGGATCGCGCTACCCGTCTTCGCTTCTGATGCGATGTCGTCGGTCGCCTACGCGCCGCAGGAGATCTTCCTGGTGCTCTCGGTCGCCGGTCTGTCCGCCATGACCCTCGCCCCGTGGATCGCACTCGCCGTCGCCGTCGTCATGGCGGTCGTCGTCGCCAGCTACCGACAGAACGTGCACGCGTATCCGTCGGGCGGCGGCGACTACGAGGTCGCCACGGTCAACCTCGGCTCCAATGCCGGCCTGGTCGTCGGCAGCGCGCTGCTTGTCGATTACGTGCTCACCGTCGCTGTGTCGATCTCCTCCGCTGCGGAGAACATCGGATCGGCGCTGCCGTTCGTGCACGAGCACCGGGTGTGGTTCTGCGTCGCCGCGATCGTGGTGCTCGCCGCGGTCAATCTACGCGGCATCAAGGAGTCCGGTTCGGTGCTGGCGATCCCGACCTATGCGTTCATCTTCGGCGTGATCGCCATGCTGCTGTGGGGGGTCATCGAGATCTTCGTTCTCGGCAAGGACGTGCGGGCCGAGACGGCCGACTTCGGAATCCGCGCCGAGAACACACATCTCGCAGGCATCGCATTCATCTTCCTGGTCGCGCGGGCCTTCTCGTCCGGTTCCGCGGCGCTGACCGGTGTCGAGGCCATCAGCAACGGCGTACCCGCATTCCGGAAACCCAAGTCTCGCAACGCTGCGACGACGCTGCTCATGCTCGGCACCATCGCGATCATCCTGCTGCTGGGCATCGTGATGCTCGCCGAGCGGATCGGCGCGAAGTACGTGTCGGATCCCGCTCGGGATCTGATCGGCGCGCCGCCGGGATATCAGCAGGAAGCGCTCATCGCGCAGTTGGCGCAGGCGGTGTTCGAGAGTTTCCCGTTCGGGTTCTACTTCGTCGCGGTGGCGACGGCATTGATCCTGATGCTGGCGGCCAACACCGCGTTCAACGGGTTCCCGGTCCTCGGTTCGGTCCTCGCGCAGGACCGATTTCTGCCCCGTCAGCTGCACACTCGCGGTGACCGGCTTGCCTTCAGCAACGGCATCATCTTCCTCGCGGTGGCGGCCATCGCCTTCGTGGTGGCGTTCGGTGGCGAGGTCACCGCGCTCATCCAACTCTACATCGTCGGAGTGTTCGTCTCGTTCACGCTCAGCCAGGCGGGAATGGTGCGGCACTGGACGCGCCTGTTGCGCACCGAGACCGATCCGCGCGCGCGGCGTCGGATGATGCAATCGCGGATCATCAACTCGGTCGGCCTGGTGATGACGGCGACCGTGCTGGTGGTGGTACTCATCACGAAGTTCACCGCGGGTGCCTGGATCGCGATCCTGGCGATGGTCATCCTCTTCGTGTTGATGAAGCTGATCCACCATCACTACGCGTCGGTTCAGCGTGAACTCGAGCGCGTCGAGGCCGAGGACGAGCAGGTCCTGCCGAGTCGCACGCATTCGATCGTGTTGGTGTCGACGCTGCACATGGCCACCAAGCGTGCGCTGCTCTACGCGCGGGCGACACGACCGGACGTGCTCGAGGCCATCACCGTCAACGTCGACGACCGCGATACCCGCATCCTCGTGTCGCAGTGGGAGGAGAGCGACATCACGGTCCCGCTCAAGGTGATCGCGTCGCCGTATCGTGAGATCACCCGCCCGGTCATCGAGTATGTTCGCCGCGTCCGCCGCGAACATCCGCGCGACGTGATCACGGTCTTCATCCCCGAGTACGTGGTGGGGCACTGGTGGGAGCAGATCCTGCACAACCAGTCGGCGCTGCGGCTCAAGACCCGACTGCTCTTCGAGCCGGGCGTGATGGTCACCTCGGTACCGTGGCAGCTCACCTCCTCGGACCGTCGTCGCGATGACCTCGAATACAACGCACCCGGAGACACTCGACGCGCATTGGGCGGACAGTGAGTTGCTCCGCACAGCTACCAGAGACACCTGCGGTCACCGTGCGCGTCGATCGTCCCGCGAACGGGGGAGAAGCGGTCGGACGCCTCGATGACGGTCGGGTGATGTTCGTCCGGGGAGCGATTCCCGGCGAGACGGTCGAGGCGCGCGTCGTCGACACCCGATCGGAGTCGTTCTGGCGCGCAGAGGCCGTCGCCGTCCGCGACCCCTCACCACATCGCGTCGATGCGATCTGCCCGGCCGCGGCTCACGGCGCGGGGTGTTGCGACCTCGCATTCATCGAACCCGGTTACGCGAGGGCGCTGAAGGCGCAGGCACTCGAGGATGTGCTCGTCAGGGTGGGTCATTTCACCGCCGACCGCGTGCACGACTGGTGCGCCGACGACACGGATCCCGACGCGCCTCCAGCCATCGCCCTCCGTTCGCTGTCCGACGACGCCACCGGCTGGCGCGTGCGCACCCGGCTGGCGATCGACGGCGAGGGCCGGTGCGGACAGCATCGGTTCCACAGCGGCGACGTCGTGGTGGGGGCCGATTGTGTGCAGCCCGTTGCCGGACTTCTCGACGGACTCGACGAGCGACGCTTCACACCCGGCGCCGAGTTGGCCGTCGTCGGAGACGACGCGGGTCGCAGGCACCTCACCGAGATCGCGCCCGCAGCACCGCCACACCGCCGCGGCCGTCGCGATCGGGGCAGGAGTGCTGCACAGCGTCGTCGACGCAGCGTTGAATCACGCAGGGCCACGACGGTACTCGAAGGCGACGCATTCGCTGCGCACCGTGTGGGCGATCGGGTGTGGTCGATCCCGGTGACGGGCTTCTGGCAGGCGCATCGGGCGGCGCCGACCGTCTATGCAGACACCGTCGCCGAGTTCGTGAGCTCGACGTCGATCTCGCGGTCGCCGACGTGCTGGGATCTCTACGGCGGTGCGGGAATCCTGGCCGGCGCACTCGTCGACACCCTAAATCCCGGCCGGGTGCACATCGTCGACTCCGACGCCGCAGCCCTCGTCGCCGCCGAGGAGGTGTTCGCCGCGGAGGGTGCGTCGGTCGACACACACCGGGGTGAGGTCGCAGCGGTGATCGAATCGTTGCCGTCTCCGGACGTCGTAGTACTCGACCCGCCGCGCACCGGCGCGGGCACGCGGGTCATCGATCGGATCGTCGCCGCCTCACCCGAGGTCGTCGTGCACGTCGGATGCGACGCCGCACGGTTCGCACGTGACCTGGCACTGTTCACCGAACGCGGGTACGCAGTCATCAGGATGCGGGCATTCGACGCCTTTCCGCTGACGCATCACGTCGAGGCGATCGCTCTGCTCGTGCCGATCTCGTCTGCCGGAGTGTGACGAGGTCGAGCATGTGGTGACCGGGAGCACCCGACCGGGATCCGTAGACTGTGCGGCACGACCGCGACAAGCCCGCGCGGCCGGTGCGCGTAGTAGGAGGACTCGATGAGTGTGCTCGAGCGGATCTCATCCCCGGCCGATCTCAAGGCGTTGTCTGCCGATGAGGTGGTCGTTCTCGCCGGGGAGATCCGGGAGTTCCTGATCGAGAAGGTATCGGCTACCGGCGGTCACCTCGGCCCCAATCTGGGAGTCGTCGAACTCACTCTCGCGCTGCACCGTGTCTTCGAGTCACCCGTCGACCCGGTGATTTTCGACACCGGGCACCAGTCCTATGTGCACAAGATCGTCACCGGGCGGGCGGCAGGCTTCGACGAACTGCGGCAGCGTAACGGCCTCACGGGTTATCAGGACCGTGCCGAGAGTGAGCACGACTGGGTCGAGTCCTCGCACGCGTCGGCAGCGCTGAGCTACGCCGACGGGCTGGCGAAGTCGTTCGCCCTGACCGGGCAGGACCGCACCGTGGTCGCCGTGGTCGGTGACGGGGCGCTCACCGGTGGCATGTGCTGGGAGGCGATCAACAACATCGCCGACTCCGATCGCCCGGTGGTGATCGTCGTCAACGACAATGGCCGTTCCTATGCCCCGACCATAGGCGGTGTCGCCAAGCACCTCTCGGGACTGCGGCTTCAGCCCGGCTATGAGAGGCTCCTCGACGAGGGCCGACGCGTGATGCAGATGCTGCCGGTCGTGGGTGGCCCCGCCTATGCGGTCCTGCACGGCATGAAAAGCGGCATCAAAGACCTCCTCGCGCCGCAGCAGATGTTCACCGACCTCGGGCTGAAGTATGTCGGACCGGTCGATGGCCATGACGTCGAGGCACTCGAGGCCGCCTTCACCCACGCGCGGTCGTTCGGCGGTCCGGTGATCGTGCACACCGTGACCCGCAAGGGCAACGGATACATCCACGCCGAGAACCACGAGGCCGATCAGATGCACTCGACCGGTGTCATCGATCCCAAGACCGGTCGTGCGAAGTCGGTGTCGGCTCAGGACTGGACGTCGGTCTTCTCCGCAGCGCTGCTCGAGGCCGGTGCGACGCGGCCGGACGTGGTTGCCATCACCGCCGCGATGCCAGGCCCGACCGGACTCGCCCCGTTCGGCGCGAAGTACCCGGACCGGATGTTCGACGTCGGGATCGCCGAGCAACACGCACTCACCTCGGCAGCGGGCCTCGCGCTCGGCGGTATGCACCCGGTCGTCGCCATCTACTCGACGTTCCTCAACAGAGCCTTCGACCAGCTCCTCATGGATGTCGCGCTGCTGCGTGCGCCCGTCACGCTCGTCCTCGACCGTGCTGGCATCACCGGGCCCGACGGCCCGAGTCACCACGGAATGTGGGACCTCTCACTGATGGCGATGGTGCCCGGCCTGCGTGTCGCTGCACCGCGCGACGCCGTGCGGCTGCGTGAGGAGTTCGACGAAGCGCTGAGCGTCGACGACGGACCCACAGCGCTGCGCTTCTCGAAAGGCGCTGTGCCCGAAGATATCCGCGCAGTAGAGCGCCTCGACGACGGCGTCGACGTGTTGCGTCGGTCCTCGCCCGGGGTCGGAACTGCTGCGGGCGATGTACTCATCGTCGCGGTCGGCGCATTCTGTGGTCTGGCGGTCGACACCGCCGACCGGCTCGCGAAGCAGGGCATCGACGCAACGGTCGTCGACCCGCGGTGGGTCTTGCCCGTCGCGCCGTCCATCGTCAACCTCGCCCGCAGGCACCGGCTCGTGGTCACGCTCGAGGACAGTGGTGTGAGTGGGGGAGTCGGTGCCGCCGTCAGCGCTGCTCTCTCCGCCGCGGAGGTGCCCGTGCCGGTGCAGCTGCGCGGGATCCCGCAGCGATTCGTCGAGCACGCGTCGCGTGGTGAGATACTCGCCGAACTCGGCCTGACGGCGCAGGATCTGGCGCGATCGATCACCGCGACCGTATCCGGGATGGAAACGGTGCCAGAGCTCGAGCACGCAGACGAGTCCGTCGACGTCCCCGACAGTGCGGTCAGCACGGACAGTGCCGTCGACACGCCGGAGGGCGAGCGGAGGGGCTGAGGCGCCCGCCGTCAGTCGGCCATCAATCGTTGCGGTCGGCCTCGTCCGATGCGCGCTCCGCGGCAGCGGTCAGTGCCTCTGCGAGTGCGACGTCGGTGAGTTCGCGTTGCCAGGGTCGTGCTCCGCCCGCGGCGAGGTAGGCGTCCACGACATCGGGGGTCGCGGGCGACGCGACTCCGTCCCACGCGAGTTGACGGACCAGATCGGGTGCGAGCAGGTTCTCAACCGGCACGGTGTTGCTTTCGGCGATCTCCTTGACCACCGGGCGTATCCGCGCGATGCGCGCTGCGGCCTCCGGATCGCGTTGCTCCCACCTGCTGATCGGCGGAAGTCCTACTGTGGGCCCGCGTTTCGAGGGCAATTGGGAGTCTGGGAGGGTGCGCGCCCGCTCGATCGCCCCGAACCAGATGCCGGACTGACGACGCTGACGCGGACCACCGAAGACCGGGAGCCGGGTCAACTCGGCCACCGAGGTCGGCATCGCGTTGGCGGCGGTGACGATGGCCGAGTCCGGCAGAATCCGGCCCGGTGCGACGTCCCTGCGTTGTGCGAGTTCTTCACGCGCAGAACACAATTCGCGGACGGCGGCCAACGAGCGACCGTTCTTCACCGTGTGCACGTTCGCGGTCTTGCGCCACCTGTCGATTCGTGGAGGCGGGGCCGGGCGGTCGAGGACGTGCTGAAACTCCTGGCGGGCCCACTCGTCCTTGCCGGCCTCGATCAGCGCCGCCTGCACGGCGTCGCGCAACTCGACGAGAACCTCGACGTCGAGGGCGGCGTAGTTGAGCCAGTCGTCGGGCAGTGGCCGTCGCGACCAATCCGCGGCGCCGTGGCCCTTCTGAAGGCCGAGCCCGAGGTGGGTGGCGACCATCGCGGCCAGGTTGACCTTGGGCTCACCGAGGAGTCGACCCGCGAGTTCGGTGTCGAAGACCGTCTCACAGTGGAAACCGAGCTCCCTCAGACACGGCAGGTCCTGGTCGGCAGCGTGGAGAACCCACTCCGGACCGTCGAGAGCCTCGATCACCGGCGCAAGTGCCTCGGGCTCGCTGATCGGGTCGAGGAGAAAGCTGCCTGCGCCCGTACGGCGCAGTTGGATGAGGTAGGCCCGCTGCGAGTACCGATATCCCGATGCACGCTCGGTGTCGACGGCTATCGGGCCGGAGCCTGCGGCCAGTCGCTCGGCGGCAGCGGAAAAGTCGGCGGCACGGGAGAGTACCGGCGGGACGCCGTCGGCGGGTGAGAGCAGTGGTTCGACGACGGGCTCGGCGTCGACCTCGGTTCCGGCGCCGCGATCGGAGGGCCGATCGTCGGAGACGCTCATACCGCGCCGAGTTCGGTGACCCCGACCGGCGGAAGGCCTGCGGCAGACGACAGCACGTCGCAGAACGCCTCGAGGTGTCCGCCGAGTCCTTCGGCGGTCGGAGCGGTCCACGAGGCCCGCAATTCGAGCTGATGTGCCCGTGGGGGACCCGCTATGTCGCCGTAGCGCACCGACGTCGTCGATGTCACGGTGCCGCCCAGCGCGGTGACGACGATCGGTTCGCCGGTTCGTGATGTCTGTGCACCGTCGCCCGACGTCGCGCCGACCTCGACCCCGAGGGCGTCGGCCAGCCAACTCCACGCGACCTCGGGCAGTAACGGGTCCATGGCCAGCGCGGCCTCCACCTCTGCCTGGATGTATGCGACGAGGCGCATGGTGCCGTTCCAGGCGTCCTGGCCTGCCGGATCGTAGAGCAGGACCAGTCGACCGAAGGCGCTTCCCGACGAGTCGACCGGTACGTCGTCGTCGGCGTCGGGCACACGGACTTCGGCGCCGACCGCGTAGCTGTACGGTGCGAGCCGCTGCGGCGGACGGATCGGGCCGACCTCGATATCGCGCCGGATCTGGGCGGTATGCAGCGACTCGACCGCTGTGCGGAAGTCAGCAGGCTCCGTCGGAGCTCCAGAAGAGGTCACATCTCGACGGTAAGGCGAGGTGCCCGACCCGCGCCGGAGGCGCGCCGGGCGAGGTTGGGCCTCGGCGGGCTGCGGGTTCGTCGCACATGGCAGAGTGATCGGTGATGTCACAACGTGTCCGCACCCGCCGAAACCACTCCCGGATGCCCCTCGTCGCAGCGGCGACCGGTGGCACGCCCACGCGACGTCCCGTGTGGTTCATGAGACAGGCAGGGCGCTCACTTCCCGAATACCGCGCGATCCGCGCTGATCACGGCATGCTCGAGTCGTGTTTCGACCCGGCGATGGTCTGCGAGATCACGATGCAACCGGTGCGACGTCACGATGTCGACGCCGCGATCCTCTTCTCCGACATCGTCGTGCCGCTGAAGGCTGCGGGCATCGACCTCGACATCGTCGCGGGCACTGGGCCGGTCATCGAACACCCGGTGCGCACGGCAGACGACGTGGCGGCGCTCCCGGCCCTCGAGTCGCAGTCGGTCGGTGCCATCGCGCGCGCAGTCGGGCTGATTCTCGACGAACTCGACGACGAGACCGCGTTGATCGGTTTCGCCGGAGCGCCCTTCACTCTCGCCTCGTACCTCATCGAGGGCGGGCCGAGCCGCAATTACACCATCACCAAGTCGATGATGTATTCCGCACCCGAGCTCTGGCACGCGCTGATGGGGCACCTCGCCGACATCACGATCACTTTCTTGCGCGCACAGCTCGACGCGGGTGTCGACGCCATCCAGCTCTTCGATTCGTGGGCCGGAGCGCTCTCGGGCGCCGACTACCGGACATTTGTCGCGCCGCACAGCGCACGCGTGCTCGCCGAGGTCTCCGACTTCGGGGTGCCGCGCATCCACTTCGGCGTCGGAACCGGAGAACTGCTCTCTTCGATGACGCAGGTCGGGGCGGACGTCATCGGCGTCGACTGGCGGGTACCGCTCGACGAGGCCGCTCGCCGTGTCGACGGAGACGTTGCTGTTCAGGGAAACCTCGATCCCACAGTGCTTTTCGCTGGTGATGCCGTCGTCGACGCGCACGTGCGACGTATCGTCGCGGAGGGGCAGCGTGCCATTGCCCATGGCGCGCGCGGACACATCTTCAATCTCGGGCACGGTGTGCTGCCGGGGACCGATCCCGACGTCATCACGCGGACCGTCGAGCTGGTCCACACGATCTGAACGTCCGTGAGGTGAGGACATGACCATCGACGTCGCTGTGGTCGGTGCGGGGATCTCGGGTCTCACCGCGGCCTACCGGCTCAGGCAACGACTCGGTCCCGACGCGCGCATCGACGTCTACGAGGCGGACGAGCGGGTAGGCGGGATCCTCAAGACCGTCGACGTCGGTAGCCCAGGTGCGGATCCCATCGGCATCGACGTCGGAGCAGAGGCCTTCATCGTGCGTCGCCCGGAGGCATTGGGGCTTGTCACCGAGCTCGGTCTGGCGGATCGGGTGGTCTCGCCGACCGGGCGTCGCCCCGCCCTGTGGGCGCGTGGTCGCCTGCGCGAGATGCCGCGGCCCGCGTTGATGGGGATTCCCGCCACGCCCGACGCGGTGGCGGATCTGGCCGACCCGGGCGATCTCGCGCGGATGGCGGCCGAGCCCGACCGCCCATTCGAATGGGTACCCGGCAGCGATATCTCGGTGGGAGACCTCGTTGCCGACCGGTTCGGCCCGTCGGTGGTCTCGCGCAGCGTCGACCCGATGCTCGGCGGCGTGTACTCGAGCCTCGCCGCCGACATCGGGTTGCGCGAGGCGCTTCCGGCGCTGGCCGCGCGGCTGGACGCGGGTGCGTCGAGTCTGACCGAAGCCGTGCGCGAGCTCCTCGACAATCCGACCGCCTCCGGTCCGGTGTTCGGCACGCTGATCGGTGGTTATCGCGTGCTCGTGGACGCGCTCTCCGACGCCGCACGCCCTGATCTGCGCTTCAGTGCGGCCGTGACGGACATCCGGCGCGACGACGGGCGGTGGGCACTGTTGACCGGCGATCAGCCGGTTGCTGACGCGAGCTACGACGGGGTGGTGCTCGCGGCGCCCGCATGGATGACCGGCCACATGCTGCAACGCGCGGCGCCCGAGGTCGCGTCGACCCTGCGTGCCATTGAGCGCGCGAAGTCGGTGGTCGTGTCCATGACCCTCGCGCCCCACACCGCGCTGCCCGACAACTCCGGTGTCCTCGTGGCCACGGGAGAGGATCTGCGAGCCAAGGCATTCACTCTGAGTTCGCGGAAGTGGGCGCATCTCGGTCAGCCGGGAGCGGCTGTGTCGGTTCGCGCGTCGTTCGGCCGGTATGGGCAACCGGTGCCCGGAGAGGACGCGCAGCCGGGGATCGACGGCATGCTGCGCGAGTGGGCGGCGGCCGATCTGGACCGGGTGTGCGCGGCGGCAGGCATCGACTCGGTGACCGGTCGCATCGTCGATACCGTGGTGCAGCGATGGACCTTGCCGCGGTACGCGCCGGGCCATCTCGCTGCGATCGCCCATGCCGAGGACGCCCTTCCCGCGGGGCTCGCGCTCGCGGGCAACGCGGTGCGGGGTGTCGGAGTACCTGCGTGCATCGGCCAGGCCGGTCGAGCCGTCGAGCGCCTCGTCGCCGCGCTCGGGGCGTAGATCTCGGCTGGTCGAGTCGCGGTCGGTCAACGGGTTTGTCTGCGGACGGGCTTGTCGAGACCACCACCTGGCTGACGGCTGACAGTCGGCCGGTGGCACGATTGGTGGTATGAGCCGACTCGACTACACCGCGCTGAATTCGACGATCCGCTACCTCATGTTCTCGGTCTTCGCCGTGCGCCCCGGCGAGCTCGGCGACGATCGGGACCAGGTGAAGTCCGACGCGACAGACTTCTTCAAGTCGCTGGAGGATCAGGGTGTCGTGGTACGTGGTGTGTACGACGTCTCCGGCCTGCGAGCCGACGCCGACTTCATGATCTGGTGGCATGCCGAGCAGATCGAGCAATTGCAGGCTGCCTACAGCCGATTCCGGCGTGAGACCGTGCTCGGCAAGGCGTGCGATCCGGTGTGGAGTGCCGCGGCCCTGCACCGCCCTGCCGAGTTCAACAAGAGCCACGTTCCGGCGTTCCTTGCGGGCGAGGAGGCAGCGAAGTACATCTGCGTCTACCCGTTCGTGCGGTCCTACGATTGGTACCTGCTGCCCGACGACGAGCGTCGAACGATCCTTGCCGAACACGGCATGGCCGCTCGCGGATACAAGGACGTGCGCGCCAACACCGTCGCGTCGTTCGCGCTCGGCGACTACGAGTGGCTGCTCGCCTTCGAGGCGCCTGAACTACACCGCATCGTCGACCTCATGCGTGATCTGCGTGCCACCGAGGCACGCCGTCACGTGCGCGAGGAGGTCCCGTTCTTCACCGGTCCGCGCACCGAGGTCACCGACCTCGTCGACGCCCTGCCGTGACCAGCCTGCCGTGACCAGCCCTGCCGTGACCAGCCCGCCGTGATCAGTCCTGCTCTGGTTCGAGCGTCAGGCTGATCGAGTTGATGCAGTAGCGCAGGTCTGTCGGGGTGTCGTATCCCTCGCCGGCGAACACGTGTCCGAGGTGGCTTCCACAGTTCGCACACAGCACCTCGGTGCGTGTCATGCCCAGGGAGTCGTCGGTGCGTTCGATGATCGCGTCACCCGCCAGGGGGGAGAAGAACGACGGCCAGCCGCAGTGCGAGTCGAACTTCTGGTCGCTGCGGAACAGTTCGGCGCCGCACGCACGGCAGCGATAGACGCCGGTGGTCTTGGTGTCGGTGTACTCGCCGACGAACGGGGCCTCTGTGCCCGCCTGTCGCAGGACGCGGTACTCCTGCGGGGACAGGCGTTCGCGCCATTGCTCATCGGTGAGGTCGGACAATTGGTCGGGGGTCTGTCGGTCGGATGCTGACGGGCTTCCTGAAATCTCGGAGGTCATGCTCCAACGGTACGAGCGGCCGAATGGCTTTGCCACAACTGAGCGGCCCCGTGATTCACGATGCGGCTGTTGCCGACTCCTTGGTCGCCGACGGGGTGTGCGAACTCTGCGGTCGTGACTGCACAACCGGCTCGCCCTTGCCGCGGATGTCGAGGTAGCGGAACAGCAGCGAGCAGAACACGGCGATCATCAGCAGCGACCAACCGTAGGTGACCTTGTTGTACTCGAGCATCCAGCCGAAGGCCGTCCACTCCCGCGAGTAGAACGAGTCGAACGTCATGCAGCCGTACACGCCGAGCCATGCGGGCCAGTTCCGCATTGTGGAGCCGGGGATCAGCACGGTCATCACCAGCGGGAAGAGCAACATCGAGTAGTAGCCCTGACCGAGTGCACCCACGAGGAACGTGGTCGTCAGCAGCACGCCCGACGACGTGGTCAGCCAGAGCAGTTCATTTGTGGTCCGGTAGTACCGGTAGAGGAACCACAGGGCGAACACTGCCATCAGGACGAAGGCGATGCGCAGGACGAGCACCAGCCACGGCGCAACACCGAAGTAGGCGCCGTTGCCCGCGATAGAGCTGTTGTAGTAGTCGCGTGCCTCACCGAGATAGGGGATCGTCCGATCGATGAACGCTTCCGGATCCGCCGACAGTGGCCACGCGATGATCATCAGAATCAGCGGCACGCCGATTCCGGTGACGAGGATGCGCCACTGACGATTGAGGAGCGGGAGCAACAGCAACGGCGCCAGTACCGGCTTCACCGCGATGGTCAGTCCGATCGGGACGCCGGCCCAGAGGTCCTGGCGCTTCATCATCAGGAGCATGAACGCCGACATGCCAAGTAGCACAAAGGCGTTGAAATTGGTGAAGATCAGGGTGTGCGCGGTCGACTCCGTCATGAAAAAGAAGAAGAGGATCGTGGGCAGCACCCATGACCTGATCGAATAGCCGAACAGCTTCGTCAACAGAATCGCCGAGATCACCAGCGCCACCACACTCACGCCGATGAAGATCCATCGCGACGTCTGCGGATCGATCACCGAGATCGGTGCCATCAATAGCGTGCCCGACGGCGGATACAGATAGTGGGGGTCAACGGTGTTGAGGTTCTCGTTGTAGACCGGCTGGTTGTTCATGAACCGCAACGCAGCCTGGTAGACGGGCGAGAAGTCGTCGGTGCGGTCGCCGTTGACGGCAAGGATCACCGACCGGTGGATGGCCGTCATGATGGTGAGCGGCCACAGCACCAGCGGGATGATCCGCTGGACGTTCATCTGTGGGTAGAGAATCCGGTCGAGAGAGGCCACCCGCGAACCGTACTACGAGTGGTGGCCGACACCGAGGTGACCCCGCCGTGCGAGCCGCATCCTTTGGCGATGTGCGCAGCGGTGAAGGGTCAGGTCGGGCAGCCGCGTTCGGACGGCCCGCTCAGCGGAGCCTGCTTGACGTAGTCGGTCACGACGTCGGCTGCGCAGTCGCTGCGGGCGAGCACCGAGTAGCCGAGGCCGTCCCACGTCACGCCGACCGAGTCGGCACCGGCCTTGGTGAGCACCGTGTTGACCGTTGCGATGCCGTCGCCTCCATTGACCGGGTCACCTGTTCCGTTCAGCAGCAGCGGCGGAACAGGGTAGGAGTTCGGGGGGTTGACCGTGGGTGTCGACGCCCAGCCGAGGCACCTGCCGAGCGTGAGCGCCGAGGTGGTGCCGGTGAGCGGGTTCTGCTTGCTCCAGGTGGTGGCGAGACCGGGAATCTCATTCTGACCGATCGGTCCCGACACGTCGTTACACGCGGCGACCAGCTGTCCGTCGGATTCACGCAACGCCGCCGCGTTGTCGGCCAGTCGTGCGAGTGTGCGGGTATCGCCGCGGTCGGCGGACGCAACGGCCGACGCCACGGAATTGATTCCGTCGGAATCGTTGGGTGCCAGTGCCAGCGCAGTGGTGATCGCAGCCAGTGCGTCGGTATCGGACATGCCGCCGAGGCGACCGTCGCGGCCTTTGTCCAGAACGCTCTGCATCGTCTGGGTTCCATTCGCGCCGAAAGCACACGATGGCAATGCCGAACAGCGCTGGGCGAAGGTCCGTAACGCCGCCTGGACTCCCGTCGCCTCGCTGGCCCCCGTGTCGCGGGCATTCGCGCCGAACGGGGTCGGTGTATCGAGGATGATGCGACCCGTACGACCGCCGTACTGCGCGGTGTACGCGATCACCACATCCGACCCTTCTCCCACGCCGATCAGACCGAGCCTGTCGACACCCCAGCGTTCCCGAAGCGATTCGAGGTCCGACGCGGCATAGGAGATGCCGAAGTGTAGTTGGTTCGGCGTCAAGGTCTCTGTGCAGCCGTCCGAGGCGGTCGAGGCCGCCGCCGAGAGTCGTGTCAGTCGTGCGGAGGTGTCCGACGACCCGGCCGCGAGCCCGTTGTTCCGAATGGTCGAACGTTCATCGCGTGTCAAGCAGTCGAGGGCTCCGCTTCGTTCGATCCCACGTCTGTCGACGGCGACCACCGGGTTGGCGGCGAGGAGCTTTTTACCCGGCCCGCCTGCGAGGAGCATGAGGGTGCGCGACGAGGGCAGGTCGGAACCCGACGTCAGTACGAGGGGAGGGGCGTCGGCGGGCGTGTCGGCGGTCCTGGCGCGGGTGAGGGCGACGTCGATCGTGTCGCCTGGACGATCGGGATCGATGGGCGAGGGCAGGCTCGCGCACTCGATCGTCACGCCGCTCGGTGCCGACGTCGAGAAGTCGCGTGCGACCCGGCTGCCACACTCGCGCCAGTCGAGTTCGTTGCGGGGCTTCTGCAGTGCGGCGATCTGCGGTGCGGCACTCGATGAGGCGGGCGATCGCTCGCCGCCGCCGTCGCCCGCCGGTACGAGTCCCGGGCCGGTGTCGGGGCCGACGGCGCACGAGGACACCACGAGGACCACGAGCAGTGCGCAGACGGCACCGATGCCGGAGGTCGAGGGGTGGCGAAGACGCCAGGGTCGTCGGTGTCGGCCTCGCGCAGATCCCATGAGGGCGAGCGTAGTCAACGGCTCCACCGGCTGAAGACGTAGCCGTCGGTGTCGGTGAGGAGGTGCACGGGACGCAGGTGATGCAGCGAGGGGTTGCCCCGGTCGCTGTGCGCGATGCGAGGTGCGTCGCCGGACAGCAGGTTCGGACTGGTCGTGAGGCACAGTTCGTCGACGAGGTCGGCATCGATGAACGAGCCGAGCAGGCTCGGGCCTCCCTCGCACAGGATTCGTGGTGATCCGCTCGCGGCAAGGTGGGTCGTCACGGCATCGGGCTCGAGGGAATCATCGCCGCAGTCGACCAGCGTGGCGCCCGCATCGAGCAGCCGTGCACGGCGATCGGGGTCGGCCTGGGCGCAGGTGAGAACGACAGTGCCCGGGTCGTGGAGCGGTCTGAAGTCGGGGTCGATGGTGAGTGAACGCGACGTCAGTGCCAGTCGCGGTGCAGGGGTCTGCCCAGCCGCCGATCTGCGCTCGGCGAAGTCGGCGTCGGGTTGCGGTTGGCCGTATCCCTCTGCGATTGCGGTCTTCGCGCCCACCAGAACGACGTCGCACAGCCCCCGCAGAACTCGGAAGATCGCTTTGTCGCCGGCGCCGCCGAGCCCACCCGACTTGTCGTCGATGGCCGCGGCGCCGTCGAGCGTCGAGATCATGTTGACCCGGAGCCACGCCCGGCCGCGATCGGAGGGATAGGCGTACAGATCAGCCAGCTCGGTGAGGCTGCTCTCCGGAGAGAATGTGACCTGGGTCGCTTTCTGCAGGTAGAGCATCTCGTCCTCTCGACTGGTATCGCTACGCTCCGGATATGGTGGCTAGTCTTGTCGACCGCAATCCGGTCGTGTCTCCCGACGCTCTCATCGATGAGATGGTGCCTCCACCGACCTTCGACGAGGTCAGCTTCGACACCTACATCCCGGACCCGAACGAGCCTACGCAGTCCGCCGCGGTCGACGCCGCGCGCGACTTCGTCACTCGCGCCCGCAAGGTCAGGGGTGGCAAACGCGGGCTGTTCTCGCGCAACAAGCAACAACAGGGGATCGGGCTCTATCTCGACGGCGGGTTCGGTGTCGGCAAGACCCACCTGTTGGCGTCGATCTACCACGCGATGCCCGAACCTAAGTCGTTCGCGACGTTCGTCGAGGTCACGCACCTCGTCGGGGCGCTCGGCTTCATGCAGGCCGTCGAACGGCTCTCCGACCATTCGGTGCTGTGTATCGATGAGTTCGAGCTCGACGACCCGGGCGACACCATGCTGATCTCCCGGCTGCTCGCCGAGCTCACCGCGCAGGGCGTCTCGATCGCCGCGACGTCGAACACACTGCCCGGGCAATTGGGTGAAGGCCGTTTCGCGGCGCAGGACTTCCTACGGGAGATCCGCAAGCTCGCGTCCGTCTTCGACACGATCCGGGTCGACGGACCCGACTACCGTCATCGCGACCTCCCGCCTGCTCCCGACCCCCGCAGCGAAGCCGACCTCGTCGCTCTCGCGGAGTCGACGCCCGGCGCGACCCTCGACGATTTCGACGCTCTCAGTGAACACCTGAGCACCCTGCACCCCTCCAAGTACAAGGCCTTGGTCGACGGCGTCTCCCTGGTGTGCATCAGCGGCGTGCATCCCGCCAAAGACCAGTCGGTGGCGCTACGGCTCGTCGTGCTCGCCGACCGGTTGTACGACGCGGACATCCCGGTCACGGTGTCGGGCGGGAAACTCGACGAGATCTTCACCGACGAGATGCTCGCAGGTGGTTACCGCAAGAAGTATCTTCGTGCGACGTCGCGCCTTCTCGCATTGTCGCGATCGTCGGAATCGGCGATCGGCTGAGCGTCTCTCGAATTTCAGTGTTCGAGTGTTCACTGACGGCTCGGCGTGCTTTACTTACTCCCCAGTAGCGCAGACGTGTCGGGGGACGGGGTTCTGCGCTCTCGTGAGCGAGGTGCGCCAGCGGCTCGCATAATCCGACCCTGGGGGGCCAAGCGTGCGAATGGTGATGACGGTTGCTGCCTGTGTTGCAGCACTCTTTCTGGGAACAGCAGTATCGGCGCCGGCATCCGCGGCGCCCGCGGGCGCGTCCGACGCCTCGCGCATCGAGGCAGTGAGTATGTCGAGCGCCACGCGCGCCCAGGTGACCACCTACTCGGCAGCTATGAAGAGGCGGATCACCGTCAGCGTGCTGTTGCCGCGTGATCGGTCGACGCCGAGTCCGACGCTGTACCTCCTCGACGGGATCGACGGGGGCGTGTACACCAATTACACCCAGAGCGGTTGGACATATCAGACCGACATCGAGAAGTTCATGGCCGACAAGCAGGTCTACGTCGTCCTTCCGATCGGCGGGACCGGCTCGTACTACACCGATTGGCGCTCAAGCGATCCGGTGCTCAAGAACAATCGGTGGGAGACCTTCCTGACCAAAGAGCTCCCGCCGCTGATCGCACAACGGTTTGCCACCAATGGCGTCAACGCGATCGGTGGGTTGTCGATGGGTGCGCTGGGTGCAATGTCGATAGCGGTCCGCAATCCCGAAATGTATTCGGGGGTGGCTGCATTCAGCGGATGTCTCGATCAGGGAACTCCCGACTTCCGGCGTGCAACGGCTGCGACCGTCGAGACGCGCGGTGGAAACCCGAACAACATGTGGGGGCCCATCACCAGCTCATTGTGGGCCGCGCACGACCCGGCAGCGCACATCGGCGCGCTGCGCGGAAAGTCGATCTACGTCGCGGTCGGCAACGGCCTGCCTGATCTCTCGCTCGGCGTGAAGGGCATCGCCTCGCCGGTGGGTGGCGCGCTCGAGAGCGCGGCCCTGCGTTGTACCGAGGCGTTCAAGCAGAAGGCCGACCGTGCGGGAGTGAAGATCACCTACAACTTCCGGCAGGGACTCCACTCGTGGGGATACTGGAACGAGGACCTGCACCATGCGTGGCCGACGATCGCCAAGGCGCTCGACGTTCGGGCGGGTTGACCGTAGATCGGCGGGTCACAATCGTCGACTGAAGATGAAATCGTGCTCGATCCTGCCATTGAGATCAAACGTCTTGACGCCGGCGCGCCGGAATCCCATCTTGGTGTAGAACCGTTGTGCGCGAACGTTTTCCTGGTTCACGCCAAGCCAGACGACCACACTCCCGTGAGCGCGGGCGGCTTCGATCGCGGCGCGCATCAGCAGATGCGCGGGAGGGTCGGTGCGCCCGCGGGCGTGATGGTCGGGCACCACGTACATCTTCGAGATCTCCGACGATGCTCGCTCGGTGATCACAGCGGCCACGTCCGGCGCGGTGGGCGGTCGGTGGTGCACCAGCGAATAGCCGACGACCGCGCCCTCCTCGGTGCGAGCCACGAGAACGTCGCTCTGCTCGCTGGCGATGTGGTCGGCGAAGGACTGCACGCCGAGGCTCGTTCGGATGTACGCGGCGATGTCGTCGGGTGCCGAATGCGGGGGACAGGCCAGCGGAAAGGTCGCTGCCGCAACAGCAGCCACGTCGGGAGCCTGCGAAGGCTCGGTGACGAGGTCGACGACGACCTGGCGTGTCGCACGGTCCGCATCCGACCTCGTGGCAGCTGATCCGACGTCCTCCGAGCACGTCGACGTCGTCGACGCTACTTCTTCCCGCATGTGCAGTTCTCGCCGCACTGACACGAGGGACCGCAGGTGCAGTCGGGGTTGTCACAGGCGGGCGCATTCACATGAGTATTCATGCATATCAGTGTAGTTCTCGGATGCCGGGGCGATTGGTGGCGCAATCGGCACCCGTGGCGACCGGCTCGTCACTCGATCTGCAGGCGCCACGACCCCGCGAAAACTTCCTGCAGTTCAGTGACCTCATAGGCCATCGCCCCGGTATCGCCGGTGGTGGCCGTCGAGTTGACGATGAGCATGCCGTCGGTGATCTCCCACTTGTGGCTGTCGCCGTCGAATCTCGTGCCGTTGCCTGCGGCGTCGAAGACGGTGAAACTTCCCGCGCGGTAGTCGATGTTCATGGTCGCAGTATGCCTGCGATCGGTCAGTTCATGACGAGGCCGCCGTCGACCACCAGGTTCTGGCCGGTGACCGCACGCGCCCACGGCGACAGGAAGAACAGTGTCGCCTCGGCGAACTCCTGGGGAGTCGTGACCGAGCGCAGCGGGGTCGACGCTGCGATCGCGTCGAAGATCTCGGGCGGTGTGGCTGAACTCGCGTCCGTGGTGCGCAGGAGTCCGCCCGAGACCATGTTGACGGTGATGTTGTCGGGCCCGAGGTCGGCGGCCATGGTGCGTGTCAACGCCAGAAGTGCCGCCTTGGCCGCGGTGTAGTCGTGGTACGGGACGACCGGGTTCTGCACGAGATTTGTCCCGATGTTGACTATGCGCCCGATGCCTGCTTCCCGCATGCCGGAGAGAACGGACTGCGTGACGGTGAGCGCGCCGCCGACGATCCCACGGAACTGTGCGTCGAGTTCAGTGGTCGTGATGGTGTCGGCGGTGGAGCGGGCGTCGCCGTTGAACGAGTAATCGGGCAGCGCGTTGTTGACGACCGCGGTGATCGGCGAGCCGAAGTACGCTCTCGTTTCGTCGACCATGGCGCGTACGGCTGCGGGATCGGTGACGTCTGCGCGCACGGCGAACGCGCGATCCCCGAGTTCGTCGGCGAGTGCCAGCGCCGCGGCGGCGCTGTTCCGGTAATTGATCACCACTCGGGAGCCCTCGGCGGAGGCGGCACGTGCGATGGCCGCGCCCAAACCTCGGCCGGCTCCGGTGATAACGACGACGTGCTCGGAAAGTGGTAGCGCTGCAGCCATTTTCGGACCATCCCTTCGCCAGTGCTAACTGGAGCAGGTTCTGCGGGTGTGATCTCAGCCGACCTCGTGTCGGCACCCCGTGTCAGTTGTGGCAATCAGATCGCACTCAGGTGGCGAACGCAAGCACCGCACAGAACTCGTAGCGTGAAGACGTGCGAGTTCTTTTATGGGGTGGTACCCACGCCCACGTCAGCGACCATCTCGCTGCTCTTGACGCACATCCCGCCGTAGGGATGGTCGACATCGTGTCCGCTGACCAGACACCGCACTGTCTCGCCTCCGTCGACGCAGTGATCCTCAACGGAAACACCACTGCTCACCTGCGCCAGGCGCGCGAGGTGGCGAGTGCTCACGTCGCATGCTTCATCGAAAAGCCGTTGGGATGCACTGAGGACGAGGCTCTGGTCGTTGCGGCAACGCTGCGGGACGTGCCGACGGCGACAGGCTTCTTCTTACACCACGTGCCTGCCGTGGCGCGATTCCTGGAGCTCCTTGCCGCGCCCCCTGTGAGTGCCTCGTTCACCTTCGGACACGACGGCAGACGTCGTGGCGTGTTCGACGGCGACGCGTCGTGGATGGTCGATCCCCGCAGCGGAGGATCGGGATCGTTTGTCGATCTTGGGATACACCTGACTCACCTCATTGATCTCATCTGGCCGAACACGGGAGTGGAGGTGATTGACACTGAGTTCTATTCAGCCGCTGATGGATTGAGTGACAGCGGTGGGCGAGCCTTGCTGCATGTCGGAGCTGCGGAGGTCCATGTCGAGGTGTCTGCAGAAGTCGCATTCGGATTCCATGTGGCAGCGCGTGATGATGTCGGTCGCCTCTATCGGGTCGACGACGAAACTCTGCGGGTGGACGACGACCTCGTCGTCGAGGCATCCGGCCCAGACGCCCGAACGGCATTGCTCAGCTTCCTTGACCAGCTCGCGGGCCGGCCGAATGGTTTGCGCCCCGCGTCTGTGGATGAGGCAGTCATTGCGCAGCGCAGTGTCGAAGCCATCCGAAGGGGGTAGATCCGGTGTTGCGTGGGATCCTCGGGGGCATTTTTGTACCCCTGCATCCCACACAACTGGAACCTGGCGCGAAACGAAAAGATCCCGCTGCGAACAGCGGGATCTCATGGTGCGCGATACTGGGATTGAACCAGTGACCTCTTCCGTGTCAGGGAAGCGCTCTCCCACTGAGCTAATCGCGCGGGTATGAAATTGGTGGTTTGGAGGTGGCGACGGGAATCGAACCCGTGTACACGGCTTTGCAGGCCGTTGCCTCACCACTCGGCCACACCACCAGATGCGAGTCGACTCGCGCCGAGCGGATGACGGGAT
Source organism: Gordonia aichiensis NBRC 108223 (assembly GCF_000332975.1). Lineage (GTDB taxonomy): Bacteria > Actinomycetota > Actinomycetes > Mycobacteriales > Mycobacteriaceae > Gordonia > Gordonia aichiensis. The sequence goes on from NZ_BANR01000005.1 coordinate 123,268, forward strand.
TCGAACCCGCGACCCTCACCTTGGCAAGGTGATGCGCTACCAGCTGCGCTACATCCGCATGCTTCGCGAGCAGATCTTGTGGACCATTTGTTGCTCGCGATGCGATGCAGAACATTATCCGACGGACACAGTTATGCCAAATCGCCTGGTCATCGCGTTGCAAAGTGAGAACGTCCCAGGTGCTCGGTTGCGGATGGCCCCCGAAGTGCGCGCCCAGTCGCGATTTGGGTTACCGGCGTCGATCCGTGTAGTCTTTGCCCTCGTGCACCGACGCCTCGCGGCGTCGCGCGCGGTCCCGTGGCTCAGTGGAAGAGCGTCCCGTTCACACCGGGGAGGTCGCTGGTTCGATCCCAGCCGGGACCACCAAGTGTCGTTAGGCCCCGATCGTCCCCGGCGTGGGCTCGTAGGGCGTGAAGAACTGGTTGGCAGGCCCCTCCTCGATGGTCATCACGAGCGCTGGAACCGACATCCCGTCGATCTGCTCCCTGATGATGTCCGTGTGGCCGGCGTGGCGGGCGTACTCCTCGATCAGGTGAACAAGGAAGTAGCGCAGTCGAATCGGCTGGGCGTCGAACTGCCCGTACCACGGCGATGGCGGGGCAACGACGTCCCTGTCCGGATCGCTGGCCAGGATCGCGGTCCGCAGCTGCACGCGCGCGGCGTCGAAGTCGCGGAGCAGATCGTCGACGGACTCGTCCTGACCGACCACGAATGCGGCGAGGTATCGGGCGATTCCCGCATCGTCGACGACGGGCGCGACGACCGTGCCGGCGAGGCGGGCGACTGCCCCGAGCATGCCGTCGAGCACATGTTTGATCACTCCGCCGACTGAAAGCGCACTCCTGCAAGGGGTTTCGCGTAGCTGTGTCTCGGTCAGCCCCAAAACCGCTGCTCGAATCGCATCAAGTTGCTGGTCGACGTAGTTGGCGATCCCGGTCACTTCGTCGTCGCGCTGCGGTAGGTACATTGAGAGGGCTCCCATCAAGAGTTGTTTGAACTTCTGACGAGCCTCTCAACGATTGCGGTCAGTTTCGGTCCGCCATCGATGCTGGTTTCCGCTGCGGTGTTCCGCGTCTACCTGCTCGGTGTCCGCGAGCGGCTGCGGTGAACCGTTCGTGAGCTCGAGTGAATGCGCGGCGTCGCGCGTCGTGATGTTGGCGGTGCTCGTCCGTCGGCGGGTCGGCCGGCCCGGGCCTCAAAAAAGTAGGAGGAAGCTTCTTTTCGCGGGTTGTGCGCGTTTCCGCGGGTAGTTGCGCGGGGAAGGGCCGAAAACTCGGGGAAGGGTTCCTTCCCCGAGTTTCTGCCGCGCTCGCCGTCGGCGGGTCCGTCGGCGCGTCGACGAATGCAGGGAGGGTTTGCTCCGCCCCGACGACGCCTCACATCATCCGCGCAGCGGTGCCAGCGCAGCCGATAGCTTCACGATCTCGTCGAGTTGAGCCTTGACCACCGCACTCTGCTGCTCGCTGGGCTCGAAGACGCCGTCGTCGGTCAACTGCTTCTGCGGGAAGTTGATCTCGACGTTGCCCTTGGTCATCACCATACCCAGGGCCGACACGACGATCCGTAGTGCGACCTGGGCACGGGTACCCGCCGAATTTCCACCCCAGTTGACGAAGCCCACCGGCTTGCGGTCCCACTCGCTGTGCAGGTAGTCGAGTGCGTTCTTGATGGCGGGGGAGTAGCTGTAGTTGTACTCGGGGAACACGAAGAGAAATCCGTCCGCTGCCTCGACCCGGGCGCTCCAGGCCTTCGTGTGATCCTTCACGTAGTTCTTGAGTCGAGGATGGTTCGGCTCGTCCATGAACGGAAGGTTGAGTTCGGCCAGGTCGACGAAGTCCACCTCATAGCGGTCATCGGCATCGGCCGCAGCCTTGACCCATTCGGCGATCGGACCACCGATACGGCCCTCGCGGACACTACCGAGAATGATCATGAGCTTGGTCATGTGAGCTTCTTCCCTGTTCAGATGTTGTGCGCGGCGTGTGCGCCATCGATCGTAGTCAGCGCCGCGACTGCCGTACGAAGCCGTAGAGCGCGGCCCGGTAGCCACGTTCATAGCTCTGCGCGATGTCGGGTACGTCGCCGGATGCGAGTGCCGACGACGCGTGGTGACGAGCCCAAGCGGCCGGCATGGTGGCGAGATACGTTGTCGCGTCGTCGAATCCGCGTTGGAACGCCTCTTCGTCGAGCGTGTCATCGACGATCGGCGGCTGGGACGGTGCCGACGGGAATGCGACGATTCGGCCACTGGTCATCTGGTGGATCTCTTTTCTGCGAGGGTGCGGTACAGAGTGGCGCGGCTGACGCCGAGGACGGCGGCGATCGTCGGGACGGAATCGCCGTTGTCGCGAAGCCTCCGCGCCAGTTCGACTTGTTCATCGGTAAGAGCTCGAGGGCGTCCGAGATGGCCGGTTCGATGTCGGTCGCCGGGGGCACGCGCACGAGGGGTGGACGCACCCGCTTCCTCATTGACCACCGCGAGCGAAGCCAGGACGCCCACGAGTGTTGAGCCGGCATCGTCGTGAGTGCTCAGTCCTTCGCGGACGGCGTGGATTCCGACGTCGTGGTCGGTCAGTGTGCGGACCGTCGACATCACTTCGTCGAGCGAGCGCCCCAGGCGATCCATGCTGACGACGATCAGCAGGTCGCCCGGACGTGCGTAGTCGAGAAGGGCGTCGAAACCCGGTCGTTGTGCGACAACGCTTCCGGCTGCGGCCACGTCGGTGTAAATCCGACGACGCTCCACACCCAGCGCCGCGAGGGAATCGACCTGCGCTTCGAGTGGAGGCGCCATCGCGCTCGCCCGCGCATACCCGAGCAGCATGTGGGGCGAGAGCGGCGGAGGTGTCGCGGTCATGGGTTCCAACGTATCTCAAAACACGCGGAAATCTGAGATATCGAGTGCGGCGTTTCGAGATGTAGGAATGCGGGCATCGCGTCCGAGAGGCCTACTTTAGCGACTTGATTCGCACTAGTGTTGGACCGCGTACACACCAGTTGAGTGTCGCAAAAGTATGATTACGAGACGATCGTATGAAGTTATGAGAATCGTGTCGCACGTATCCGCACGATCGGGCTCGCTCGTCCGCAGTGTCGGCGTACTGTCCGCGAGCATGACGAGATCTCATCCGAAGACCCCCGTCGTGACGACCACCTGCGGCCCTGTCGCCGGTTGCGTGACCGGAGGAGTGGCGGCGTTTCTCGGCATCCCCTACGCAGCCCCGCCCGTCGGCTACGCAGCGTTCGACGCGCCCCGCCCCGTCGCTGCGTGGGCCGATGTGCGCCCGGCCATCGAGTACGGCCCGACTGCGCCGCAGGTGTCCTACCCGGCGCCGATCGCGGCGTTGCTCGACAACGTGATCGAGCTCGGCGACGACTATCTGAACCTCAACGTGTGGACCCCTGACCCCGGAGCGGGTGGGCTGCCCGTGATGGTGTGGATCCACGGCGGCGCATTCACACGCGGCTCCAACAGGCTGTCCATCTACGCCGGCGACACGTTCGCCCGCGACGGCGTGGTCTGCGTCGGCATCAACTACCGACTGGGCACTGCCGGTTTCGCGTCGGTGCGCGGAGGCGTCGAGAACAGGGGATTGCGCGATCAGATCGCGGCGCTCGACTGGGTACAGGACAACATCGCGAGATTCGGCGGTGACCCTGACAACGTGACGGTGTTCGGCGAATCGGCGGGTGCGATGAGCGTTGCGTCGTTGCTGGCGTCGCCATTGGCGCGGGGCCGGTTCCGACGCGCGATCATGCAGAGTGGCAACGGCAACGCGGCGGGCGATGTCCACGATGCGCGAAAGGTGACCGACCGACTGGCGGAGATCCTCGGCGTCGACGCGTATGCGGAGGTCTTCGCCGCTGTTGATCCCGATGCATTGATCGGCGCGCAGTCCCAGTTGGCTCTCGAGATCATGGTCAACCCGGACCCGGCGGTGTGGGGCGAGACAACCGTTACTCAGGGGATGGGCATCATGAGCCAGTTCCCCGTGGTCGACGGCGAGGTGCTCACGGCCGTCCCGCAGGAGGCGATAGCTTCGGGCGCAGGTGCCGACGTGCCGCTGATGGCCGGGTGGAATGCCGACGAGTTCCGCTTCTTCCTCGTCGCCTCCGGTGGGGCCGACGCAGTCACAGAACAGGGGGCCGCGGCTGTCCTCGGCCGGGTCGAGGGCGGCGTCGATCACCTGCGCGCCGGACTCGATTCAGGCAAAAGCGCGGGCGATGTGCTCGCAGAAATTCTCACCGCGCGCGCGTTCGCTGACCCGACAGCAGCGATCGCCGCGTCGCGCACGGCAGGATCGACGTACCTGTACGAGTTCGGATACCGCAGTCCCCAAGCCGACATCAGGGCTGGGCATGCCGTGGAGATTCCCTTTGTCTTCGACCATCTCGACCGGGCACATGCACTTGTCGGCCCCGAGCCGGATCAGCGGATCGCGGACGCAATGCATCGTGCGTGGGTGGACTTTGCAACGAGCGGCGATCCGGGTTGGATGCCGGGCCGTAGTAGAGATCGTGCGCGACTCTTCGACTGACGCGCGGCTTCACGTGGGTACGTAATCCGCTGGTCGAAAGCAGACATTCGTCGCGTTCGGCGATTCGGTTTCTGACCTGCGGCAAGAGTTCGTTACGGTGTCTGCATGTCGGAGAGCGTCACCCTCGCGCGACGAGCGTCGCCGCTGGTGCTCGGCTGGAAGCCCGTCGCTGTCGTCGGCGCGCTCGCACTACTGGCGATCGCGTTTCACATCTTCGTGATACCGATCGACGCCCGCTTCTACGGGCTGTTCGACAACGCCACCGACCTGTTTGTCTATCGCGCGGGTGGTCAGGTCGTACTCGACGGCAAGCCGCTCTATGAGTTTCCGGTCTCGGGTCGTCTGAGCTTCACATACCCACCGTTCTCGGCGGTGGTGTTCACCGTGTTCGCTCTGATGACCGCCCTGATAGCGAAGATCGTGTGGTGGGCGGCGATCTTCGCGGCCCTGGTGCTGACGGTGTATCTCGGCATGCGCACGCTCGGCTACCGCGCCGACCGGAGGCTTGCCGTATTCGCGGCCTGCGCAGCGGTGTGCGTCACGGTGCTGGAGCCGGTCCGCACGACGATCTGGCTGGGGCAGATCAACGTCTTTCTGATGTTCCTCATCCTGCTCGACCTGGTCTTTCTCGACCTCTTGCATCCGCGGTCGAGGTTGAGGGGGATCGGCGTCGGGATCGCGGCAGGGCTGAAACTGACTCCGGCGTTCTTCGTCGTGTATCTACTCGTTCTGCGTCGGTGGCGTGCCGCGGCGATGGCGGTCGTGGCCTTCGGAGTCACTGTCGCGGTTGGCTATCTCGTCATCGGCGCCGACGCGCACCAATACTGGACGACATATATGACGGGCGAGTCGCGCATCGGACGCGTGGACTCGCCTGCGAACCAGTCGGTGAACGGCTTCATGGCGCAGATGTTGGCCTATTTCGACATTCGAAGGTTCTCGCATCCGGCACCCGGCGGGCCGCTGTTCTCTGCGCCTGATTGGCTATGGGTGCCGGTGGCGCTCGTCGCGGCGATACTCGGCCTGTGGGCGGCAGTGGTGTCCTATCGCCGTGGGCGGCGACTGCTGTCGGTCAGCATCGCGGGAATGACGGCGGCGACGGTCTCACCGTTCTCCTGGGGACACCACTGGGTATGGGTGGTGCCGCTCCTGGTCGTTGCCTTCGATTTCGCCTATCGCGGTAGCCTCAACGGTCGCCGGTACTGGTGGCGATGGCTCGCGCCGCTGGCGATCTGTGCGCTTTCGTTCTCCTACTGGTGGAACTACTTCGGAAGCGGCCCCCACTATCGCGCCGACCACATCATTGCGATCGGCTTGTTCATGATGCCGCGCTATCCCGACCCCGGGGTGCTCGACCGTATCGCGGTGATCCTCTACTCCGGCTGCTACCCACTGATCCTCTTGTTGACGATCATCGTGACGCTCGCGGCCGAGTTCCGCGCGCGGAGAGCCGACGACCTGAACGAGGCAATCGAATCCTCGACCTCGTCGACGGTTGCCGCCGAGCCCGATTCGCCTACGTACCCTGAAACAATCGAGTCGTCGTCCGGCGTGGAGAGCCGCTCTGTCCCGGGCACAGCACCTGCGGAGAGTGGAGCACGGCGTGCCGACCTGGCAACAAGTACGGATTTGGAGTCGTCAGCGCAGATACGTCATCCGGCGTGACGCGCGGCTGAACCTGACCTACCGCATCGTCGTCGGCGTGGTGGGTGCCCTCGTGCTCGCGGGCGGGATCGTCGCCATCCCATACCCGGGTCCGGGCTGGTTGATCGTCTTCCTCGGGCTCGGCATTCTGGCATCGGAGTTCTCCTGGGCGCAACGGCTTCTACGGTTCGCGCGCAGCAAGTACGACGCCTGGCTCGACTGGATGAAGCAGCGCCACTGGTCGGTGCAGGGGGTATTCGGACTCGCCACGTGTGTGGTCGTGCTCGCCTCGCTGTGGGTCCTGGGCGTGTTCGGCACGGTGGGCGGATGGTTCGGCGTCGACGCGGACTGGGCGCAGAGCCCCATTCTCTAGGCGCAGGTCAGAAGCCGGGACGCGGTGCCCACGGCGTTCGCGCACGCGGATACGATTCAAGGGCAACCCAGGCGGCCCCACATTCGAGAGGCTGCAGACCAATTCACACGAGGAGCGATGACGTGCCCGACAACGCAATGGTGACCAGCCCAGCCACGATCCGTGTGCCGGCCGGGACCACCGCGGGCACGGCGCTGCGGGAGCATGACCTGCCCAACAAGGGGCCTGAGGCCGTCGTGGTCGTTCGCGATGCCGCGGGTCAGTTGCGCGACCTGTCGTGGGCTCCGGACCTCGACACCGACGTCGAACCGGTCGCGGCGAACACCGAAGCTGGGCGCAGTGTCATCCGACACTCCACCGCGCACGTGCTGGCCCAAGCCGTTCAAGACCTGTTCCCCGACGCCAAGCTCGGCATCGGCCCCCCGATCAAGGACGGCTTCTACTACGACTTCGACGTCGCCGAGCCCTTCACCCCCGAGAACCTGGCCGCACTCGAGAAGAAGATGAAGCAGATCATCAAGTCGGGCCAGAAATTCTCCCGACGCGTGTATGCGTCCAAGGACGAGGCACGGATGCAACTCGCGAAGGAGCCGTACAAGCTCGAACTCATCGACGACAAGGGCGCGGCCGACGACAGTGAGGTCATGGAGGTCGGCGGCGCCGAACTGACCGCCTACGACAACCTCAATCCGCGTACCGGCGAGGTGATCTGGTGCGATCTGTGTCGCGGACCACATGTGCCGACCACCAAGTACATCGCGGCATTCAAACTCACCCGCAGCTCGGCAGCGTATTGGCGAGGTGATCAGGACAACGCCGACCTCCAGCGCATCTACGGCACGGCGTGGGAGTCGTCGGAAGCACAGGACGCCTACCTCGAGATGCTCGCGGAGGCTGAGAAGCGCGACCATCGACGTCTCGGTGCGGAGCTGGACCTGTTCAGCTTTCCCGACGAGATCGGCTCGGGACTGCCCGTGTTCCATCCCAAGGGCGGCATCATCCGCACCGAGATGGAGGACTACTCGCGCAAGCGACACATCGCCGCGGGCTACCAGTTCGTCAACACCCCGCACATCACCAAGAGCAATCTGTTCGAAGTGTCGGGGCACCTCGATTGGTACGCCGACGGTATGTACCCGCCGATGCAACTCGACGCCGAGTTCAACGACGACGGCTCGGTGCGCAAGCCGGCGCAGGACTACTACCTGAAGCCGATGAACTGCCCGATGCACAACCTCATCTTCGACTCGCGCGGTCGCTCTTATCGCGAGCTTCCGTTGCGTCTCTTCGAGTTCGGCACCGTCTACCGCTACGAGAAGTCGGGCGTCATCCACGGGCTGACGCGCGCGCGGGGCTTCACCCAGGACGACGCGCACATCTACTGCACCCGTGAGCAGATGCGCGACGAGCTCCGCTCGCTACTGACCTTCGTGCTCGACCTGCTGCGTGACTACGGTCTCGACGACTTCTACCTCGAGTTGTCGACGAGGGACCCGAAGAAGTCGGTCGGCGACGACGAGAGCTGGGAGATCGCAACCAACACACTCGCAGAGGTTGCCGGCGAAAGCGGGCTCGACCTGGTCCCGGATCCAGGCGGAGCCGCGTTCTACGGTCCAAAGATCTCGGTGCAGGTCAAGGATGCCCTGGGGCGGACCTGGCAGATGTCGACGATCCAGCTCGACTTCAACCTTCCCGAGCGTTTCAACCTCGAGTACACGGGCCCGGATGGCGCCAAGCATCGGCCCGTGATGATCCATCGCGCGCTGTTCGGCTCGATCGAGCGGTTCTTCGGTGTGCTGACCGAGCACTACGCGGGTGCTTTCCCTGCGTGGCTGTCACCGGTGCAGGTCGTCGGAATCCCGGTGGCCGAGGCGTTCGTCGACCACCTGCAGGGCGTCGTGGATCAGCTGAAGGCCAAGGGGATTCGCGCCGAGGTCGACTACTCCGACGACCGCATGCAGAAGAAGATCCGCACGCACACCACGGGCAAGGTACCGTTCATGCTGCTCGCGGGTGAGCGCGACGTCGAAGCGGGCGCGGTCAGTTTCCGTTTCCGTGACGGCTCCCAGGTCAACGGGGTGCCCGTCGCCGACGCGGTGCGGCTGATCGACGAGTGGGTATCGGCTCGCCGCAACGAGTCTCCGACCAAGGAGCTGATCGAAGGTGCCGGACATGCCTGACGCCGACAACGAGTCGAGCGGTGGGGCCCCGACCGGCGGTGCTCACGCCGGTCAGATCCGCGATTGCGGCACCGGCGACCCCGATCGTCTCCAGCGACTGTGGAGTCCGCATCGGATGACCTACATCACGGCCGACCCTCCGGTCGTGAAGAAGGCGGCCGACGGTTCCGAGCTGACCGGTCACCCGTTCCTCGACATCCCGACGATGACCGATGAGGACGGTTTGATCGTGGCGCGCGGCGAGCACGTCTACGCGGTGCTCAATCTGTACCCCTACAACCCGGGTCACACCATGATCGTGCCGTATCGGCAGGTAGCCGACCTCGAGGCGCTCACCGCGGACGAGTCCGCCGAACTGATGACGTTCACCCAACGCATGATTCGCACCATCAAGAGGGTGTCGAATCCGAACGCGTTCAACGTCGGCCTGAACCTCGGCTACGCGGCAGGCGGATCATTGTCGGAGCACATCCACCAACACATCGTGCCGCGGTGGATCGGCGACGCGAACTTCATCACGGTTGTCGGCGAGACGAAGGTCATGCCACAGTTGCTGCGCGATACCCGTGCGCTGCTGTCGGATGCGTGGAAACAACTCGACGCGTGAGAAACGCATTACGGGGCCGGATCAACGCGCGACCGTGCTGCCGCGGCGCGCAGACAGAATCGGATGGTCGGGAAGGAGCGGTGCGGTGCTGAGCATTCGAGGCCGGGCGTCGGTGTCGAAGGTGACGCTGCCGCTCGGACGCGCGTTGCTGCGCACCGGGCTGACACCTGATGCGATGACGGTGATCGGGACGGTGGCCACGGTCGCTGCGGCGGTCACCTTGTTCCCGATGGGCCATCTGTTCTGGGGCACGATGGTCATCTGGCTGTTCGTGATGTTCGACATGCTCGACGGCGCGATGGCTCGGGCGCGGGGCGGCGGCACAAGGTTCGGGGCTGTGCTCGACGCCACCTGCGACCGCATCGCCGACGGTGCGATCTTCGCCGGTCTTGCGTGGTGGTGTGCGTGGACCGTCCCGCACCAGTGGTTGTTCGTCGCCACCATGATCTGTTTGGTGACCTCCCAAGTGATCTCGTATGCGAAGGCGCGTGCGGAGGCCGCTGGACTCTACGGTGACGGCGGCCTCATCGAGCGTCCGGACCGGCTGATCATCGTGCTCGTCGGCGCCGGGTTCACCGGCCTTGGCCTGTGGTGGGCGATCCATGTGGCGATGTGGGTTCTCGCAGTGGGCAGCGTGATCACCGTCGGCCAACGCATGTGGTCGATTTCCCGCTCACCGGGCGCCCGCGATCTCATCCCGCTCGCCGCCCCTGCCGAGACGGACTCTGCCGACGCCGAATCCGGGCCCGACGCCGGCAGCGATCGACGATGAGCCGCCTCGGCGGCTATTTGACCGACCTGGGCTACAGGGCCGGCTGGGCTGGCGTGCGGCTGATGCCCGATCGTTGGGGGAGAGCGGCATTCGAGGGTGCAGGCGGGCTGGTCGGGCGCCGCAACGGTGGCCCCCAGCAGTTGCGGCGCAATCTCGCGCGGGTGATCGGAGTCCCAGGACCCCAGGACGTACCCGACGACCTCGTCGCCGACGCGATGCGGTCCTACGCCCGGTACTGGTACGAGGCGTTTCGTCTACCTGCGATGGACTTCTCGGCAGCCGCCGAGTCGGTGCATCTCGACCACGCCGACGTCGAACGATTCGACGCGCTCTACCGCGAGGGCAAGGGTCTGCTTTTTGCGTTGCCGCACAGTGGCAACTGGGACATGGCGGGCGTGTGGCTCATCAATCACCTCGGCAGGCGGTTCTCGACCGTCGCCGAACGCCTCGAGCCGGAATCGCTGTTCGACCAGTTCGTCGCCTACCGCGAGAGCCTCGGGTTCGAGATCTTCCCGCTGACCGGCGGAGAGCAGCCCCCCTTCGGTTTACTTGCGGATCGTCTCAGGCAGGGCTCGGTGGTGTGTCTGCTCGCCGAACGTGACCTCAGCCGGCACGGGGTACCCGTGACGTTCTTCGGGGAACCCACCCGCATGCCCGCAGGGCCGGCGCGCCTGTCCATCGAGACCGGTGCGCCGTTGCTACCGGTCCATCATTCATTTCTCCCCGACGGTCGCTCGAAGATCATCGTCGGCGAGGAGATCGATGTGTCGGCAGGCGTCCAGGAGGCCACGCAGGCGATGGCCGACGACTTCGCCGTCAATATCGCGGCGCATCCGGCCGATTGGCACATGCTGCAGCCTCTCTGGGAGGCCGACTGGTCGGCGGATCGTCGAGCGCGGATCGAGAGCGCCGAATGAAGATCGGGATGGTCTGCCCGTACTCGTTCGACGTCCCGGGCGGTGTGCAGGCGCACGTTGTCGAACTCGCCGAGGTGTTCATCGACCGCGGTCACACCGTGAGTGTCCTCGCGCCTGCCGCCGACGACACCACCCTGCCCGACTACGTGGTGTCCGCGGGCCCGGCGTTGGCGTTGCCCTACAACGGCTCGGTGTCGCGGGTGTGCTTCAGTCCGCGCGGCTATCTCACATTGCGCCGCTGGATCGCCGAGAGCGAGTTCGACGTGTTGCACGTCCACGAACCGAATTCGCCGAGTCTGTCGATGTTGGCGTTGATGGTCGCGCTCGGACCGATCGTCACGACGTTTCACACCTCGACGTCGAAATCGTTGTGGTTGAAGACATTTCAGGGTATCTTGCGGCCGTATCATGAACGGATCGCGGGCAAGATCGCTGTATCCGAACTCGCGCGCCGGTGGCAGATGGAGTCGCTGGGTTCCGACGCCGTCGAGATCCCCAACGGCATCAATTGTGCAGGATTCGCCGATTCCCCGCCGTTGCCCGGCTACCCGCATCCCGGTCGGTCGGTCCTGTTCCTCGGACGCTTCGACGAGCCGCGTAAGGGCATCGACATCCTGATGCGCGCATTGCCCACGATCGTCGAGAGCTTTCCCGACGTGCGTGTGCTCGTCGTCGGCGGCGGCAACGAGCGAGCGCTGCGACGTCGTGCGGGCGCGCTCGCCGACCACCTGGTGCTGCTCGGACAGGCCGACGACGAGACCAAGGCGCGGGCACTGGCGTCCGCAGACGTCTACGTCGCCCCCAATCTCGGCGGGGAGAGCTTCGGAATCGTGCTGGTGGAGGCCATGGCTGCCGGTGCCGCGGTGGTGGCGAGCAAACTCGACGCCTTCCGACGGGTTCTCGACGACGGCCGTGCGGGAAAGCTCGTGGCCGTCGGCGCAGCTGACGAACTCGCCGACTCCGTGATCGCGCTGCTCTCCGACGACGACGCGCGGGCCGACCTCGTCGAGGCCGGTCGGGCGAGGGCCGCAAAGTACGACTGGTCGAGGGTGGCCGATCAGATACTGCGCGTGTACGAGACGGTCACCGTCGACGCGGGTCCTGTCGTGGTATCGGACTGAGTGGACCGACATGAATGCTGCATCACACCAACACTTCTCGTCGACGTCGAGTCTGGCTGACGCCGTGAGGTTCTCCGGGATCATGGTCTCGGGCACCGTCGCGTCGATCGTTCTCGTGGCGGTGGTTCTCGTCGTCGTGGCGGCGGCGTGGGCGTACAAGACGGCCAACCGTCTCGACCGCCTCAACGTGCGCGTCGATCTGGCCCGTCGGTCCCTCGAGTCAGCACTCGAGCGTCGTAGTGTCGTCGCGCGTGCGATCGCGGCGTGGATGGAGACGTCGGCCGATGAGCGAGACCGGGAGGCGGCCGCGAGGTTGGCAGCCGTGGCCGATCGTGCCGAGCGGGCGACTCCTGATCTGCGTGAGGAGGCCGAGAACGACGTGTCGGCGGCACTGGCCCGCACCGACAACGGTGCCCGTCCCGCATCGCTGTCGATCGAGCTCGCCGACGCGGAGACTCGGGTGATGATGGCACGGCGCTTCTACAACGATGCCGTCCGTGACACGCGGGCGCTGGCCATCCGTCGGCCCGTCCGATGGTTGAGGCTCGGCGGTACGGCAGCGCCACCCGCGTATTTCGAGATCTCCGAGCGGGTGGCACCGGACGAATCCCGCTGACAAGCGGCGAACCTGCGGCGGGGACGCGAACGTGTGTCGCCTATCCTTGACGGTTGAGAGCCCAGTGGATCGCCTATGGGCAGTGAACGTGAATTCAGGAGACATCAGTGAGTCGAATCCAGTCAGGGGAGAATCCCGCGACGGACGCAACTTCGTCGGTCAACGGGCACGCCGCTGCTGACTCGCAGCCGGGACACGGCACCGCACGCGTCAAGCGCGGCATGGCCGAGATGCTCAAGGGCGGCGTGATCATGGACGTGGTCACACCTGAGCAGGCCAAGATCGCCGAGGACGCGGGTGCGGTCGCGGTGATGGCGCTCGAGCGCGTCCCCGCCGATATCCGCGCTCAGGGCGGGGTGTCGCGGATGAGCGATCCCGACATGATCGACGGCATCATCAACACCGTCAGCATCCCCGTGATGGCCAAGGCGCGTATCGGGCACTTCGTCGAAGCGCAGATCCTGCAGAGCCTCGGCGTCGACTACATCGACGAGTCGGAGGTACTGACCCCTGCGGACTACGCCAACCACATCGACAAGTTCGCGTTCACGGTGCCGTTCGTGTGCGGCGCCACCAACCTCGGCGAAGCGCTTCGTCGCATCACCGAGGGGGCAGCGATGATCCGCTCCAAAGGGGAGGCGGGTACCGGTGACGTGTCCAACGCGACAACTCACATGCGCAAGATCCGCGACGAGATCCGACGCCTCACGTCGCTGCCGAAGGATGAATTGTACGTTGCAGCAAAGGAATTGCAGGCTCCATATGATCTCGTCGTCGAGGTCGCCACTGCGGGCAAGCTGCCGGTGACCCTGTTCACCGCCGGTGGTATCGCGACTCCTGCGGATGCCGCGATGATGATGCAGCTCGGCGCAGAAGGTGTGTTCGTGGGGTCCGGCATCTTCAAGTCCGGCAATCCGGCGCAACGTGCCGCCGCGATCGTGCAGGCGACGACGTTCTATGACGATCCGGACGTGCTCGCGAAGGTGTCCCGCGGACTCGGTGAGGCGATGGTCGGCATCAACGTCGACGACATCCCCGCGCCGCACCGCCTCGCCGAGCGCGGCTGGTAGCCGACATCGACGACATGGACACGCGCGCGCCGACGGCGGGTACGTCACTCGCGCGGGGTCGCTCCGCCGGTAGGATCTGCTGATTATGGACTCGGTGAGCATCGTCCGTGATTCGTCGCTGACCGGTAGCGACATCGTCGGAGATCTGCGACTCGACTGGTCGGTGTACAGCGACGTCGGACGTGTCCGTGACGCCAATGAGGACGCTGCGCTCGTGCTGCCCGGAAGGTACCTGCTGGCAGACGGCATGGGTGGTCACGAAAGCGGCGAGTTGGCCAGTGAGGCCGCGCTGCTGACCCTGGCGGAGGTGGAGCCCGCTGCCGAACTCGTCGGCACCCGGGCGGCGCTTGACCAACTGCTCGACGACGCGCAGCAACGCATCGGCAGTATCGATGGGTTCTCCGAGCGACGAGCAGGCACCACGGTCACCGGCGCTGTACTCGTCATCGACGACGACGTCTTGCACTGGCTGATCCTCAACATCGGCGATTCGCGGACGTACCGATATCAGAACGGGACGCTGCAATTGCTCACCCGCGATCACTCCCAGGTCCAGGAGTTCGTCGACGCCGGTGTGATCACTGCCGAGCAGGCTCGGATAGACCCGCGACGCAACGTGATCACCAGGGCACTCGGCGCGGGGATGGCCGAGCCGGACGCCGACTATTTCAGCACGCCGGCACTCCCCGGAGACGTGCTGCTCATCTGCTCCGACGGTCTGACCGGTGAGCTGCCCGATGCCGAGATCGCCGACATTCTCGCGGGCTCCGATTCCGCCGAGGATGCTGCGGCGAGCCTCGTTGACGCCGCGCTGTTCGTCGGCGCGCACGACAACGTGACCGTCATCGTCGTAGCCGTGCGCAACGACGAGTCCGTAGCGGCTGACCCCGCAGAAGCTGACTCCGTAGAGAGCGACGCGGGAGATGCTGACTCGGGTGGGCACAGCGTGATCGCGCAGAACGAGACGGCGACGTGACCGCGGTGTGGTGCACCCGCCGATGACCTCCGGGCAGGCTCCGCAGGTTCAGTCAGAGCGCGCCTTCGTCGACTACTGCGGCGAGCGCTATGGAATCCTGGCGGGTCGTCGGTTCTGGATCGGGCGGGAGGCGGATCTGTCGATCGACGACAACCCGTACCTTCACCGTCGATTCTTGTTGCTGCACAACGTGAATGGCTTGTGGTGGTTGAGTAACCGGGGCGCACATCTGTCTGCGAGCGTCTCTGCGGGTGATGTCGGATTCTCGGCCGTGCTCGGACCCGGCGCACGGATGCCGCTCGTGTTCGGACACACCACGATCGTGTTCTCGGCGGGTCCGACGACCTACGAGGTCGATGTCCACACGGTGACGCCGCAGGTCGACGCCGTGACTCAACCCGAGGTGGTCGGTGGCCAGATCACCCAGGGCGTCCCGATGTTGACCGAGAGTCAGAAGCTGCTCATCGTGGTGCTCGCAGAGGAGATCCTGCGTCGTGACGGCACGGGGGCCAGTGCGATACCGACCTCTGCTCAGGCCGCGGCCCGACTGGGCTGGTCATTGACGAAGTTCAACCGCAAGCTCGACAACGTCTGCGACAAGCTCGACCAGCTCGGCGTCAGCGGAATGCGTGCGGGCGGCGGAAAACTCGCAACCAACCGCCGCGCGAAACTGGTTGAGTACGCGGTGGCATCGCGGATCGTGACCCGCACCGACCTGCCCCTCATCGACGCAGAAGCCGCTCGCAACGCCTCTTCCTGAGCACGTGCGGCCCGCAAGTGGGCACGTGATCTCAGGCCACCACACGCGCTCTGCGGCGTCGGATGGGGAGAACTCCCCATCGGGAGGGGAGTTCTCCCCATCGACGGGGGAGTCGAGCGCTCATAACGTCATCTGCACGCGGAAATTGAGTTTCGCGAATGACCGAGCCGACACGGAATGTGACCGATGCGGCGCCAGCGATGACCGAGGAGATGCCGACATGACCGCACCTACCGCACCCCGCACTCCCGCTGTGCAACTCGACGCATACGCCGAACGACGTCGCGCGGAGTCGGCGGCGCGCCGCCGGGAGGCTCTCGCCCGGCTCGCTGCGCGTCGGATGCCACTGCCCGCACCCGCTGGAGCGGTCGCTGTGGGCGGTGGACCGCAACCGGCAGCCTCGCTCTCCGGTGGCCGCGGCGGACGCCACATGCATCTGCTCCCGGAGATCGGTTCGACGCTCGACGAGCCGCAGACATCGGCGGCGGAGGCCCGGAAGGTCCGTAGCGACCTGCCGAAGCCGCAGTTGACGCCCCGGGAGATCGAGGTGCTGCGGACCTGGTTGATGGTCGACACGAAGCCCGCCACCGCGGAAGCCCTCTACATCTCGCTGGGCACCGTCAACACACACCTCACACGAATCCGTGCCAAGTACGCCGAGATCGGTCGTCCCGCCCCTACCAAGGCCGGCCTCGTCGCGCGGGCGGTTCAGGACGGGATCGTCGAACTCGACGAACTCTGACCCCGGCCATGGTCGGCTCCCACCCGACCATGCGGGATACTGTCTCTCGTGGCTGACATCGAAGAGATCCTCCAGGTCGAGCGGATCGAGAAGGACATCTACCGCGGCGGGGCGTTCGAGAGCTTTCTCCAGCGCACGTTCGGCGGCCAGGTCGCCGGCCAGGCCCTCGTCTCGGCCACTCGCACCGTCGACGACGCCTATACGGTCCATTCACTGCACGGCTATTTCCTGCGGCCGGGTAACCCCGACATCCCGGCGGTGTTCCTCGTCGACCGCATCCGTGACGGACGTTCGTTCTGTACGCGTCGGGTCACGGGCATCCAGAACGGGGAGGCGATCTTCACCATGTCGGCGTCGTTCCACGTGCATGGCGACGAGGGAATCGAACACCAGGACCGGATGCCGCCTGCTCCCGATCCCGAATCGTTGCCCGACCGTTCGGAGAATCTCTCCGACGACGACCACGCGGTGTTCAAGGAGTGGCAGAACTTCGATCTGCGTGTCGTTCCGCGCGACGAGATGGTGACCAACGAGTACTTCGCCGCCCAGCAGCGCGTCTGGTTCAGATACCGGCACCGACTGCCCGACGACCAGACCATCCATGTGTGCACGTTGGCGTACATGAGCGATATGACGCTGCTCGGGTCGTCGAAGGTGCCCCATCCGGGAATCGAGCCGCAGGCGGCCTCCCTCGACCACGCCATGTGGTTCATGCGACCGTTTCGCGCCGACGAGTGGCTCCTGTACGACCAGACCTCGCCGTCGGCCGGTGCGGGGCGTGCGCTGACCCAAGGTCGCATCTTCGATCGTGCCGGACGTCTGGTCGCCGCCGTCACCCAGGAGGGCTTGAGCCGAACGGGTCGACCGATGCCGGCAGATCAGCACGCGCGGCACGAGAAGTGAGCGCGGCCACCAGGCCCCCGCGCGTCGGAGTCCTTGCACTGCAGGGTGACGTGCGTGAACACCTCGCCGCGGTGGCCGCGGCGGGCGCGACGCCGATCGGTGTCCGCCGCCGCGACGAACTCGACGCCGTCGACGGGCTGATCATTCCCGGCGGCGAGTCCACGACCATGAGCAGACTTCTCGGAGTGTTCGACCTCTACGAGCCGCTACGGGCGCGCCTGGCCGAGGGGATGCCTGCCTATGGTTCGTGCGCGGGCATGATCATGCTCGCGTCCGACATCCTCGACACCCGCCCCGACGCACGGCATCTCGATGCCCTCGACATCACCGTGCGGCGCAACGCGTTTGGCCGTCAGGTCGAATCCTTCGAGACAGACCTGGAGGTCGACGGGATCACCGGCGGGACCCCGATGCGTGCGGTGTTCATCCGCGCACCCTGGGTCGAGGGAGCGGGCGAGGGCGTCCAGGTTCTGGCGCGGGTGCCCGACGGCCCGGCCCAAGGGCGGATCGTCGCAGTACGTCAGGGCGACGTCCTCGCGACGTCATTTCACCCCGAGGTGACAGGTGATCGACGAGTGCACCAATACTTCGTCGACATGGTCGCCGCTAAGATCGAATGACGAACGACACCGTGCGTGGCAACGACGCCGCGGGCACGCGAAAGGATCGGAAGAGCGTATGAGCGGCCATTCCAAATGGGCGACCACCAAGCACAAGAAGGCGGTCATCGACGCCAAGCGCGGCAAGATGTTCGCAAAGCTGATCAAGAACATCGAGGTCGCGGCACGTACCGGGGGTGGCGACCCCGCGGGTAACCCGACGCTGTATGACGCGATTCAGAAGGCCAAGAAGAGCTCGGTACCCAATGACAACATCGAGCGCGCCCGCAAGCGCGGCGGTGGTGAGGAAGCGGGCGGCGCCGACTGGCAGACCATCACCTACGAGGGCTACGGCCCCAACGGTGTGGCGATCCTCATCGAGTGCCTCACCGACAATCGCAACCGTGCGGCGGGCGAGGTCCGCACCGCCATGACACGCAACGGCGGCAACATGGCAGACCCGGGTTCGGTGGCGTACCTCTTCACCCGCCGTGGCGTGGTCACGCTGGAGAAGAACGGTCAGTCCGAGGACGACGTCCTGATGGCTGTTCTCGACGCAGGCGCCGAGGAGGTCAACGATCTCGGCGACTCGTTCGAGGTGGTCAGCGAGCCAACCGACCTGGTCGCGGTCCGTACCGCGCTGGTCGACGCGGGTATCGACTACGACTCGGCGGAAGCCGATTTCCGTGCGTCCGTCGAGGTACCGGTCGATGCCGAGGGCGCTCGTAAGGTGTTCAAGCTCATTGATGCTCTCGAGGATTGCGATGACGTCCAGAACGTCTACAGCAACGTCGACGTCAGCGACGATGTACTGGCGGAGCTCGACGCCTGACCGGGCCAGTGGTTGATCATCCCGGGCCGCCGTCGCGACGAGCCAGCGCGGGCCGGTCGGGATGGTCATAGCGGACCTCGAGGTCGGCAGGTCGGGCCTGTGCGGCGTCGTCGAGCAGAGGGCGGATCATCCACTGCTCGTCGTCGGGGTGCGGCGTCGCAGTGCACCTTCGGACATCTCCAGGCTGATCACGAGTTCGAGGTCGAGCGCGTGGGTTCGCAGCATGGGGCCGGCGACGACAATGATCTGACCATTCGTCGCGTTCTCGCGCTGATCGCGAAATGATCTGTCGCGCAATGGGTCCCACAACCTCGGGAGCCATTGCCGCTCCGTGCGGACAGCGACGATCACCTCGCGGGTGATGGCGGAGAAGTCGAACCAGTTGTCTCGGTAGGACTGGGGATCCGATCTGCCGTACTCCAGTCGCAGCGACGCCGGGCGCAGGTAGTCGGCCGTGCGCACGACCGCCGCTGCCCGGCCGCGTGCGCGCAGGCCGTCGACGATCTCGGACGCGAACGACTCCGGAGCGGCGGCGGGCGCACCGTCGACCCCGACAACGGCGGTCCGCGACAGTTCGGCGCAGCGCTGTACGCACAGGTCCACCAGGCCGGTGGGCGTGATCGGTTCGAATCGCGTCATCGACTCCAGTCTTACGCCGTGTCGGTCCCTCGCGATGTCAGAGACCGTCGGTAACATCTCGAACAACTGTTCGCCGTGATCCGAGGGAGTGCGTGTGCGAGTGATGGGCGTCGACCCAGGACTGACGCGATGTGGAATCGCTCTCGTCGAGTCAGGCGCGGGTCGTCAGGTGACCGCACTCGACGTCGACGTGGTGCGTACACCGACCGACATGGACCTCGAGCGACGACTCCTCGCCGTGTACACCGCGGCCTGCCAGTGGCTCGATACGCATCAACCCGATGTCGTCGCGATCGAGCGGGTGTTCGCGCAGAACCAGGTGTCCACCGCGATGGGTACGGCGCAGGCCGGTGGTGTCATCGCGCTGGCTGCCGGTCAGCGCGACGTCCCGGTACGGTTCCACACGCCCTCGGAGGTCAAGGCAGCCGTGACCGGAAGCGGGCGCGCCGACAAAGCACAGGTCACCGCTATGGTCACACGAATTCTCGGTATGCAGACCACACCACGTCCGGCCGATGCCGCAGACGCGCTGGCCCTCGCGATCTGCCATTGTTGGCGGGGTCCGATGGCCGAGCGCATGATGGCGGCGCAGCGGCAGGCGGAGGACGCAGCGGCTCGCCATCGCGAGAAGATCGCCGCCGCGCGCGAGCGTGCCGCGCCGAATCGCAGCGCGGGAGGTGCTGCGCCGGATCGCACCGCGGCAGCAACTGCGGGGGAGAGGAGGGGCGCATGATCGCTTCGGTCCGTGGGCCGGTCGTCGACGTCGCGCTCGACCACGTGGTCATCGATTGCGCCGGCGTCGGGTACCGCGTCCTCGCCACCCCCTCGACGCTGTCACGCATGCGGCGGGGTGAGGAGTCGACGCTTCTGACCTCGATGATCGTGCGCGAGGACTCGATGACGCTCTATGGCTTCACCGAACCGGATGCCAGATCGTTGTTCGCGCTGCTGCAGACCGTCACGGGGGTCGGGCCGCGCCTGGCGATGGCCACGCTCGCGGTTCTCGAACCCGAGGCGCTGCGCGGGGCACTCGCCGATTCCGATGTCAAGGCACTGACGACGGTGCCCGGGATCGGCAAACGGGTCGCCGAACGGCTTGTCGTCGAGCTTCGGGACAAGGTCGACCGTCCGACGGGGGAGGGTCCGTCGGGAGCCGTCGTGGCGAGCGGTGAAGTGCGTGATCAGGTGACGGAGGCCCTCGTCGGTCTCGGCTTCACCGCGGCGCCCGCGGAGAAGGCGGTGGCGGCGGTACTGGCCGACGCGCCCGATGCGGACGCATCGACCGTGCTGCGGAAATCCCTTGCAGTGCTGGGGAAGTCGTGATGGATTCCGACGAGCAGGCCGAGCGTGAGGTCAACGCGACCCCGGTACGGTCCGACGGCGACCTCGATGCGGGTCTGCGCCCGCGGTCGCTGGCCGACTTCATCGGCCAACCCCGCGTGTGTGAACAACTCGAGTTGGTGCTGCACGGTGCGCGTGGACGGGGAGGGACACCCGACCACATTCTGTTGTCCGGGCCGCCGGGACTCGGGAAGACCTCATTGGCAATGATCATCGCGGCCGAGATGGGTGCTGCGATCAGGGTGACGTCGGGTCCGGCGCTCGAGCGGGCGGGCGACCTCGCGGCCATGCTGTCGAATCTTGTCGAGGGTGACGTGTTGTTCATCGACGAGATCCACCGCATCGCACGCCCTGCCGAGGAGATGCTCTACCTCGCGATGGAGGACTTCCGTGTCGACGTCGTCGTGGGCAAGGGGCCCGGCGCCACGTCGATCCCGCTCGACGTGGCGCCCTTCACACTGGTCGGCGCTACGACGAGGTCGGGCTCGCTGACCGGTCCGCTCCGCGACAGGTTCGGCTTCACCGCCCACATGGAGTTCTACGAAACCGACGAGTTGGTGCGGGTCCTGCGCCGATCGGCGGGCATTCTCGGTATTGACCTCGGCGGCGACGCGGCGTCGGAGATCGCAAGCCGTTCGAGAGGCACTCCGCGAATCGCGAACCGTTTGTTGCGGCGTGTGCGCGACTACGCGGAGGTCCGCGGTGACGGCGTCGTGACCGTCGACATCGCGCGCGCCGCTTTGGCTGTGTACGACGTCGACGAACTCGGCTTCGACAGACTCGACCGCGCCGTGCTCAACGCATTGATCAGGGCGTTCGGTGGTGGTCCAGTGGGTGTGTCGACGTTGGCGGTCGCCGTGGGAGAAGAACCCGCAACGGTCGAAGAGGTGTGCGAGCCCTTCCTCGTGCGCGCGGGCATGGTCGCGCGCACGCCGCGGGGGCGTGTGGCGACTGCCGCGGCGTGGCACCATCTCGGACTGACGCCACCGGCGGGCGCGCTCAACGCCACATTCGGTGTTCGCCCGCGCGACATCGACGGCGAGACGTTGTTCGACGACCTCTGAGCGTCCGGGGTGCGACCAAAATGTCCGATTTCGCGACGTGGCACACTAGTAGGAGTGCACAGCCACGGCGTGCAACCTCCACATTCGACGAAGGACTGATCGCTCTCTCATGGAATCTCTGCTCTTCCCGCTTCTGCTCGTGCTACTCGCCGGCTTCATGTTCTTCTCGATGCGTAAGCAGAAGAAGCGCGCTGCCGAGATGCAGGACATGCAGAACTCGATCCAGACCGGTACGCGAATCCAGTTGACGTCGGGCCTGTTCGGCACCGTCATCGACTCGTCGAGTTCTGACTACATCGACGTCGAGATCGCCACCGGCGTCGTCACCCGGTGGAACCGGCTCGCGATCATGAAGGTGGTATCGACCGAGGACGCCGCGGCGACCTACGCGGGCTACGTGCCGCCGAGCGCGCCGCTGACCGCGGACGGCGACGAGTTCTCGACCATCGACGGCACGGTGAACTACGACGACGCGTCGGGCTACGACGATCTCGACGACACCGACGTGAACCTCCGCAAGGATCAGGGCCCGAGCTCACCCGACTCGGAGAAGTAGCGCGAGGCCTGCGCAGCATTGCCGACGCATTCGTACCCCCGGTGGGGTCGTGCGAATGCGTCGGTACTGATCAGTAGAGTGGCGTGCGGCCATCTGGCCGATCAGTAGAGTGGCCTGCGGCCAATCTGACGCGCGCTGAAGGAGATCGAGGACAACGTGACCACCCCTCGCCGGGCGACAGAGGTGTCGACCAACACACGAGGGTCGTCGACCGGAAAACGCGGGTCGTCGACCACAAAGCCAGCGAAGAAGCGGCGGTCGCCAGCCCGCGAGATCCCGCCGTGGCGACCGTTGACGTTGTTCATCGTGTTCCTTGCCGCGATCTACGCGCTCATCTTCTTCACCGGCGGCGGATCGCCGGAGCCCAAGCTCGGTATCGATCTGCAGGGCGGCACCCGCGTCACGCTGACGGCACGCACCGAGTCGGGTAATCCGCCCACCCGTGAACAGCTCGACCAGGCGAAGCAGATCATCGAGCAGCGCGTCAACGGACTCGGTGTGTCGGGCTCCGAGGTGGTCGTCAACGGCAACAACCTCATCATCACCGTTCCGGGTCAGGATGGCGCGCAGGCCAAGACCCTCGGCCAAACCGCGCGACTGTTCGTACGCCCGGTCGTCGAGGTACAGGCCGCGACTCCGCAGCCGAAGAAGGACACCTCACAGCAGCCCACCGACGAGCAGCCGGCGGATCAGGCGGCCAAGGCGATCGAGGAGCAGCGCAAGCTGCGGCAGGTCCCCGCAGGAGCCAACACCGACGGGCTGAAGGCGTACATGTCGAAGATGGACTGCTCGACCGGCGCCAACGATCCGCTTCTGGGCAACGACCGCTCCGACGAGTACCTCGTCGCGTGTTCGGAGGACGGCAAGCAGGTCTACCTCCTCGCGCCGCAGATCATCGACGGACGCGACATCAGTTCTGCGAGCTCAGGATCCGATCAGCAGACCGGCGCCTGGACGGTCTACCTCGACTTCAAGCCCAACGCGGCGCAGACCTGGAGCGACTTCACCGCCAAGAACATCGGCAACACCACCGCGTTCGTACTCGACAGCCGTGTGGTGTCGGCCGCAACGATCAACTCGCAGATCTCGGGTGGCAAGACGCAGATCACGGGTTCGTTCAACGAGTCCGAGGCCAGCGATCTCGCCAACGTGCTGAAGTACGGCTCGCTGCCGCTGTCGTTCAAGACCTCGGACGCTGAGACGGTCTCGGCGACACTCGGTCTGCAGTCGCTGCGCGCTGGTCTGATCGCGGGTCTCATCGGGCTGATCGCCGTCTTCATCTATGCGCTCGCGTACTACCGCGCTCTCGGCTTCCTGACGATCCTCTCGCTGGTGCTCGCCGGAGCCGCGGTGTACGGGATCATCGTGTTGCTCGGGCGTTGGATCGGGTTCACCCTCGACCTCGCGGGCATCGCCGGTCTGATCATCGGTATCGGTATGACGGCCGACTCCTTCGTCGTGTACTTCGAACGCATCAAGGACGAGATGCGTGAGGGACGAAGTTTCCGGTCCGCGGTCCCGCGTGGCTGGGCCAGCGCCCGACGGACGATCTGGTCGGGTAACGCGGTGAGCTTCATCGCTGCCGCGGTCATCTACATCCTCGCGATCGGAGAGGTGCGCGGGTTCGCGTTCACGTTGGGCCTCACCACCATCCTCGACGTCGTCGTTGTCTTCCTCGTCACCCATCCTCTTGTCGTGCTCGCGAGCAGGAACGACTTCCTCTCGCGGCCGAAGATCAACGGACTCGGTGCGGTGAGTGAGGTGGCGCGGCAGCGTCGTCAACGCACAAGCAGGGCTGAGCGGGCGGCCGCGGAGCGCACTGACAACGAGCAGACCGTCGCAGAAGGAACGTCGAAATGACCACCACCAACGACTCTCGCGACGCCTCGGCTCCGGCACCGTCGGCCGGAAGTGACGCCGACTTCGTCGCCGATACCAACCGGTCGTTCCTGTCCCGCCTCTACACCGGCACGGGTGCATTCGAGATCGTCGGACGCAGGCGCATGTGGTACCTGGTGAGTTTGGTGATCGTGATCATCTGCGTCGCATCGATCGCCATCCGCGGATTCTCCTTCGGTATCGAGTTCGAAGGCGGAACGCAGGTCTCCATACCCGTGACACAGGGGGTGTCGAGCCAGTCGGTGGAGGATGTCACCACGAAAGCGCTCGGCAGCGCGCCGGAGGCGGTCCAGACGGCGGGGTCGGGCGCAGCGCAAACGGTTCAGGTCCGCACCGACAGCCTGTCGCCGCAGCAGGCGTCGACGCTCACCCAGGCGTTGACCGATCGCTTCGGGCCCGAACTCACCAATCAGGACGTGAGTATCTCGGAGGTCAGTTCCACCTGGGGCAAAGAGATCACCGAGAAGATGCTCATCGCGCTCGCGGTGTTCCTGGTGATCGTCTTCGTCTACATCGCCATCCGCTTCGACAGGGAGATGTCGATCGCCGCGCTCGCCTCGCTGTTGTTCGACATCGTCTGTACCGCAGGCATCTACTCGCTCGTCGGGTTCGAGGTCACACCGGCTACGGTGATCGGACTCCTCACCATTCTCGGCTTCTCGCTGTACGACACCGTCGTGGTGTTCGACAAGGTCGGCGAGAACACGCGGTCCGTGCTGCAGACGACCCGCCGGACCTACGCCGAACAGGCCAATCTCGCGATCAACCAGACGCTGATGCGATCGATCAACACCACGGTGATCTCCGTGCTGCCGATCATCGCCCTCATGGTCATCGCGGTGTGGCTGCTGGGCGTCGGCACGCTCAAGGATCTCGGTCTGATCCAGCTGGTGGGTGTGGTCGTCGGTACGTACTCGTCGATCTTCCTCGCGGCGCCGCTGCTGGTGACGCTCAAGGAACGGCGTTCCGAGATCAAGAAGCACACCGACCGTGTGCTCCAGCGTCGCGCCGCGATCGAGGCAGGCGACGACGTCAGCGCGGCAGATCGTCCGGTTCGCGGACGTCCCGGCGCAGCGTCGAGCAGCCGCAGCGGTCGGGGTGCGAAGGATGCGGGCGAGCAGCCGCAGGCTCCGACCGGCAAGCGTCGGCGTTCGCGTTAGGCACGCGGTGACCTCGGGGCGCGGCACGAGAGTGCTCGCGGTGGTACTCGCGGGGCTCGTCATGATCGGTGTGGTTGCGGCATGCGGCGACGACCAGCCGCCCACGCTCGACTACCTCACCGACGCACGGTTGAGCACAGCCAACGCGAATACCGTTGCGGGTAACGCCGACGGCGCGTTGATGCTCACCGGTCGCGTACTACCGGGTTTCAGCTACCTCGGAGCGTCGGGCCAGGTCACCCCGGACCGCGATATCGGCAGGGTGAGCGAGCAGTCCGGCCCAGTGAGGACACTGACCTACCAGTTCGCCCCCGGAGCGGAGTTCTCCGATGGGACTCCACTCGACTGCGACGACCTCGTGCTGGCGTGGACTGCTATGAGTGGGCGGTATCCCGAGTTCGGGGCCGCGAGCACTGCGGGCTATCGCGATATCGACAGAATCGACTGTGAGGCCGGTGCCAAGTCCGCGACGGTCACCTTCAAGCGTGGTCGCGACTACCGTGACTGGCTCTCGCTGTTCGGCGCAGGCACGCTGATGCCCGCACAGGTGGTTGCCCGCGCGGCCGGCGTCGCGGACTTGCTCGGTCCGATCCGGTCGGGTGATCGGGCGGCCCTCAGGAAGATCGCCCAGGCATGGAAGTCGGCCTTCGACCTGCGCCCGGGTGGCAGCGCCGACAACGTGCCCTCGTCGGGGCCGTATCAGATCTCCGAGATCACCGAGGCAGGGGTACTGCTCGTTCCGAACCCCAAGTGGTGGGGCGATGCACCCAAGGTATCGAGGATCCTCGTGCACGGCAGGTCCGACTCGGCGCGCCTCATCACCGGCACCTCGTACGATGTCGCCGACGTCACCGCAGGCCTCACCCACGGTGACGCTGGGAACGATGACCAGAACTCCGCAGGGCAGGTGCAGGCCCCCGACGCTCCCGGACGTGCACTCGGTGTCGAGGAGGTGGTGCTGTCACGTCGCGGAGTGTTCTCCGACGTCTCCGTCCGGCGGGCATTTGCGGGCTGCGTGCCCCGTGCCTCGCTGACGCGCTCCTTCGGTCAGGGCGCGCAATTGTGGAATCTCCGAACCCTTGCGCCCGCCGACCGCCTCGCGGCAGCCATCAACGGCGAGTTCGGTCAGGGGTATCTGCGCGCCGACACTGCGAGGTCGCGCCAGCTGCTCGCTGACGCGGGCAAGGAGTCCGGAGTGCGGGTTCGGATCGGTTACCTCGCACCGGGCGATCGCCAAAGACAGATGGTCGCGGCGATCGCCGACTCATGCCGAGCGGCGGGCATCTCGGTCACGGATGTGTCCTCGCCGCAGTTCGGCGTCGGCGAACTCGGCAAGACGGCCGACGCCGTGCTGGCGGTCAACGGGACGTCGTTTGCCGCGGCGGGAGCAGCGGACCCCAGTCGCGACTCGTATCAGCTGTTCGACGGAGATCCGTTGGACATCAACGGGTTCGACGATAAGCAGGTCTCTGATGCGATCGCCGCACGCAGTGTTGGTGTTCTCGGAAGCGAGCAGTTGGGTCTGGTCAGAACGATCGAGGGTGCGGCGTGGTCGGATGTCCCGTCGATCCCGCTGTTCGCTGCTCCTCGGGTCCGACGATGGAATGATCGGGTCGAGAACGTGGTGGCGGGCCTCGGACGCAATGGAACGGGATGGAACATGGATCGGTGGGTCAGCAGTGAGTGAGCGGGCGGACGGCGGCCACGTGAGCGGTGATCCCGACGATGACGTCACGCGCCGAGCGGTCCGTCGAGCACGCCAGGCGATCACCGAACATGAACGCACTGTGCCCGACTTCCCGAAGCCGGGCATCCTGTTTCGGGATCTGACGCCTGTTCTCGCCGACACCGAGGGGTTCGCCTCGATCGTGACCGCGCTGACGCACGGGTGTTCGGGCGTCGACCTCGTGGCGGGTATCGATGCGCGTGGTTTCCTCGTCGGTGGGGCAGTTGCGCAGGAACTCGGTGTCGGCATCCTCGCCGTACGCAAGGGCGGGAAGCTGCCGCCGCCGGTGCACGGCGTCGACTACGACCTCGAATACGGCACCGAACGCCTGGAGATCCCTGCGAGCGGTATCGACATCAGCGGTCGGCGCGTGCTGGTCGTCGATGATGTTCTCGCGACCGGGGGAACCGCGGTCGCGGCATCGACGCTGATGAGCCTGGCGGGTGCATCGGTGGTCGGGGTCGCGGTGATCATGGAGCTCGCGGACCTCGGGGGGCGGGAGAGGATCGTCACCGAGCTGGGGCCTGAGGTTCATCTGCACGCGATCACCGACGACCGCTGAGCTGTGCACGCCGCAGGCGCAGACGACCCCGGATTAGACTCGTCACACACGGTGTTGATTTTCAAGGCGGGCGTTGTCGTGCCGACACGACGCGACCTCGACGAGGGTCACACCACGAGAAGGAGGCAGCATGGCGAACGAGACCGAGGCGGCCGTCACTCGTGAGCGGGTCGCGCCGACTGCCGCCGAGGAAGCCCGTTCGAACACCGAACCTGCTGCCCCGGTGAACGGACACGCGGAGACCGAGGAAAACGCGCCCAGCACGGTTCAGCCCGATGCTCGGCAAGCCGGCACTGGTCAACCCCGCACCGCCCAGCAGGCTTCGGGCCAGAACGATTCCGGAACCACGACCGACACCACCCATGCCTCGGCGTCGCGGCGGGTCCGCGCGCGACTGGCGCGTCGCATGACCGCGACCCGCAGTTCCGTGCGCCCGGTCCTCGAGCCGCTGGTGACCCTGCATCGCGAGATCTACCCCAAGGCCGACATCGCACTGCTGCAACACGCCTACGACGTGGCCGACGAGCGGCATCGCGGACAGGACCGGAAGTCGGGCGACCCGTACATCACCCATCCGCTCGCGGTTGCGACGATTCTCGCCGACCTGGGAATGGACACCACGACGCTCGTCGCTGCACTGTTGCACGACACCGTGGAGGACACCGGTTACTCCCTCGAGGCTCTCGAGAGTGAGTTCGGTGCCGAGGTGGCACACCTCGTCGACGGTGTGACGAAACTCGACAAGGTGGCGCTCGGCAGCGCCGCGGAGGCCGAGACGATCCGCAAGATGATCATCGCGATGGCCCGTGACCCCCGGGTGCTCGTGATCAAGGTGGCCGATCGCCTCCACAACATGCGCACCATGCGGTTCCTGCCGCCGGAGAAGCAGGCGCGCAAGGCGCGCGAGACCCTCGAAGTGATTGCGCCACTTGCCCATCGACTCGGTATGGCGACGGTGAAGTGGGAGCTCGAAGACCTCTCGTTCGCGATCCTGCACCCCAAACGATACGAGGAGATCGTGCGTCTGGTGGCCGACCGCGCACCCTCGCGTGACACGTACCTGGCGCGCGTGCGCGCCGACATCAACAATGCGTTGTCGTCGGCGAAGATCACCGCAACGGTGGAGGGCAGGCCCAAGCACTACTGGTCGATCTACCAGAAGATGATCGTCAAGGGCCGCGACTTCGACGACATCCACGACCTGGTCGGCATGCGCATCCTGTGCGACGACGTGCGGGATTGTTACGCCGCCGTCGGCGTTGTGCACTCGCTGTGGCAGCCCATGGCCGGACGCTTCAAGGACTACATCGCACAGCCCAGGTTCGGCGTCTATCAGTCGTTGCACACCACTGTCATCGGACCGGAGGGCAAGCCCCTCGAGGTCCAGATCCGCACCAACGACATGCACCGCACCGCCGAATTCGGGATCGCTGCGCACTGGCGCTACAAGGAGAACGGTTACCGAGATCGCAAGGGACGCAAGTCTGATGCCGCCGAGATCGACGACATGGCGTGGATGCGTCAGCTTCTCGACTGGCAGCGTGAAGCCGCCGATCCCGGCGAGTTCCTGGAGTCGCTCCGATACGACCTCGCGGTCAAGGAGATCTTCGTCTTCACCCCTAAAGGCGACGTCATCACGCTTCCGGCGGGGTCGACGCCGGTCGATTTCGCATATGCCGTGCACACCGAGGTCGGTCATCGATGTATCGGCGCCCGGGTCAACGGACGTCTCGTCGCGCTCGAACGTCAACTCGAGAACGGCGAAGTGGTCGAGGTGTTCACCTCCAAGGCGCCCAACGCCGGCCCGAGTAAGGACTGGCAGAACTTCGTCGTGTCACCGCGCGCCAAGGCCAAGATCCGGCAGTGGTTTGCCAAGGAACGTCGTGAAGAGGCCCTCGAGACCGGCAAGGACGCCATTGCCAAGGAGGTGCGACGCGGCGGTTTGCCCCTCCAGCGGTTGATGAGCGCCGAGTCGATGGCCGCGATCGCGAAAGAATTGCGCTACGCCGACGTGACGGCTCTCTATACGGCGGTCGGTGAGAATCACGTGTCCGCGCGGCACGTCGTCAACCGGCTGGTGTCGTCGCTGGGCGGCATCGACGATGCCGCAGAGGAGATCGCCGAGCGCTCGACGCTGTCGACGATGCCGTCGCGTACGCGCGTGGGCGGCGACGCAGGCGTCGTCGTCGAAGGCATCGACAACATCCTCATCAAGCTCGCCAAGTG
The DNA here is from genome assembly GCF_000332975.1 of Gordonia aichiensis NBRC 108223. GTDB lineage: Bacteria > Actinomycetota > Actinomycetes > Mycobacteriales > Mycobacteriaceae > Gordonia > Gordonia aichiensis. The sequence continues at coordinate 153,091 of NZ_BANR01000005.1, forward strand.
TTGTACGCCGGTGCCCGGCGACGACATCCTCGGCTTCATCACCCGTGGTGGGGGAGTCAGTGTGCACCGCACCGACTGCACCAACGCGAGCGATTTACGACGTCAGGATGAGCGCATCATCCCGGTCACGTGGGCCCCATCGCCGGAGTCGGTCTTCCTCGTCGCGATCCAGGTGGAGGCGCTGGATCGGCACCGTCTGCTGTCCGACGTCACCAAGGTGCTCGCCGACGAGAAGGTGAACATCCTCTCGGCGTCGGTGACCACCAGCCGCGATCGTGTGGCGGTGAGCAAGTTCACCTTCGAGATGGGCGACCCCAAGCATCTGGGTCACGTACTCAACGTGGTGCGCAACGTCGAAGGGGTCTACGACGTGTACCGGGTGACGTCGGCGGCGTAGAGCTTCGTCCCGTAGCCGCGCCCACTCGACGTTCCTCTGCGCCCGCTCGACGGACAGAGGCGCACAATCAGCGGAACGTTCCCGCCGACCGTGCGCCTCCAGTTGTCGACTGTGCGGCCCTAGTCCAGGTCTCCGCCGGTGATCTTCGCGGTGGTGATCTGCACCGGGATCTTGGGCTTGCCGTCGCTGGCCTCGCCGGACGGGCCGGGCGTGACGCCGCCTGCGGCAACCTTGTCGAGGACCTTCAATCCCTCGGGATCGACCTTGCCGACGACCGAGTAGTCGGCCGGCAGCTGACTGTCGGACATCACCAGGAAGAACTGGCTCGATCCGGTGTTGCTGCTCTGGCCGCCCTGATTGCTGTTGGCGATCGCGATCGTTCCCCGCGGGTAGATCACCGACTGCTGACCGGCCATCGGATTGGCGCCGCCGGCCGGCTTGAGGTCGGTGGGCGGCTCGTCGGGGCTGCTCCAGCCGGGGCCCCCGGCGCCGGTGCCCGTCGGGTCACCGCACTGGAGCACCTTGAGCGCTTCGCTCGTGGTCATTCGGTGGCACGGGGTGTCGTTGTAGTAGTTGTCCCGGATGAGTGAGATGACGGCACCGGTGTTGCACGGCGCCCCGTCGCGCTTGAGGGTCATCGGGATGGTGCCCTGCGACGTGTCGAAGACCGCCGAGACGTCACCCGACTTGAGCTGACGATCGCCTGGCTTGGGGGCCGTCCGCTTCTTGGGGATGCCCTCGTTGATCATCTTGTTCATCTCGGCCGCGTACTTGCGGTATTCGTCGTGCTGTTCAGCGGGCACGCCCTGTGGCGGATCCGTGGGAATCGGCTTGAGGCGATCCGGCTGGTCCTGGTACTCACACGAGGTCCACCGCGCGGCTTCGCGGTCGTCGAGAACCTTCTTCACGATGAGCGTGGTCGCTGTCGCGACTACCGCCACCACCAGCACTGTCGAGACCGATGCGATGATGATTCGACGCCGCTTGCGCTCCTGACGCTCGCGTTCGAGCCTCTCCTCGAGCTTCCGCTTGGCGGCTTCGCGGCGTTCCTCGTTGGTGGTCACGCTGGTGAACCCTCCTGAGACGTCTGTCGGTGCGTATGAGGCGACACGGCTGTATCGACACGCAAGTGTGCCAGGACACCCTGAGAGTTCCCCAGGCAGGTACTCCGGAGTGTCGTCGGGCAGCGTGTCGCGATAGGCCAGAATGGAGGGTCAGCGGTGGCGCGTCGCCCGCGCCGCCACCCGTCGAGTCGAGGAGCGCAGATGCTGATCACCGGATTCCCAGCGGGAATGTTCCAGACCAACTGTTACATCGTTGCGCCTGAGCCGGGCGGCGAGGCCATCGTCATCGATCCGGGGCAGGAAGCCGCGGCCAAGGTCTCCGAGTTGTTGACCGAACACGAGCTCACCCCGGTGGCCGTTCTTCTGACGCATGGACACCTCGATCACACCTGGAACGCCGCCGACGTGTGTGACGCCTACGGGATCCCCGCCTACATCCATCCCGCGGACCGGCCGATGCTCGCCGACCCGGCTGTTGGCCTCGGCAGCGCACTCGGCTCCATGATCGGTCCGCTGACGTTCCGCGAGCCGGAGAAGGTCATCGAGTTCGTCGACGGCGAGCCGATTGACGTGGCGGGCATCAGATTCAGCGTCGACCTCGCGCCGGGCCACACCCAGGGATCGGTGCTCCTCGGCACCGATGTCGAGCTCACCGACAATGACGGCGCACCGACCAGCGTGCCGGTGTGCTTCTCCGGTGACGTACTCTTTGCGGGGTCGATCGGACGCACCGACCTGCCCGGCGGCAACCATCAGCAGCTACTCGATTCGATCGCGTCGAAGCTCCTTCCGCTGTCGGACGACACGCAGGTGTTGCCCGGTCACGGACCGCAGACCTCGATCGGACAGGAACGCGCGACCAACCCGTTCCTCGCCGACCTGAACGCGTCGAGCCAACCGAAGGGAAGTAGGAGACTGTGAGCGCCGACTTCGTCGCACCGAAGGGCATCCCCGACTACTACCCACCCGCCTCGGCTGACTTCCGTCGTGTGCGCGACACCTTCACCGACGCCGCTCGTCGTGCCGGCTACGGACACATCGAACTGCCGATCTTCGAGGACACCGGGCTCTTCGCACGCGGCGTCGGCGAGTCCACCGACGTTGTCAGCAAAGAGATGTACACCTTCGAAGACCGCGGCGGACGCTCGGTCACCCTGCGCCCCGAAGGTACCGCCGGCGTCGTCCGTGCCGTCATCGAGCACGGTCTCGACCGTGGCCAGCTTCCGGTCAAGCTCTGCTACGCCGGACCGTTCTTCCGCTACGAACGGCCGCAGGCCGGACGCTATCGCCAGCTCCAGCAGGTCGGCGTCGAGGCGATCGGGGTCGACGACCCCGCGCTCGACGCCGAGGTCATCGCGATTGCCGACGAGGGATACCGCAGGCTCGGTCTTTCGGGATTCCGGCTCGAGATCACCTCCCTGGGCGACGATTCGTGCCGTCCCGCGTACCGGGCTGCGCTGCAGGACTTTCTCGCGGGACTTGATCTCGACGAGGCGACTCGCCAACGCGCACAGCTCAATCCGCTCCGCGTGCTCGACGACAAGCGGCCCGACATCCGGGAGGCGACCGCCGACGCGCCGTTGATGCTCGACTACCTGTCCGACGACGCGCGCGGTCACTTCGAAAGCGTGCTCTCGCACCTGCGTCAACTCGGCGTGCCCTACGTGATCAACCCCCGCCTGGTGCGCGGACTCGACTACTACACCAAGACCACGTTCGAATTCGTCCACGACGGCCTCGGTGCGCAGTCGGGTATCGGCGGTGGCGGTCGCTACGACGGTCTGATGCGGCAGCTCGGCAGCAAGCAGGATCTGTCCGGGATCGGATACGGACTCGGCGTCGACCGCACCATGCTCGCGCTCGAGGCCGAGGGCATCGCCCACGTCGACGCCGCGCGCTGCCAGGTCTTCGGTGTTCCGCTGGGAACCGACGCCAAGGCCGAATTGGTCAGCGTCGCAGGACAACTGCGTGCCGCAGGCATCAGCGTCGACCTGGCCTATGGCGACCGTGGGCTGAAGGGGGCGATGAAGGCCGCCGATCGGTCCGGCGCCGTGCTCGCGCTGGTCCTCGGCGACCGTGAACTGGCCGAGGGAACGATCGAGATCAAGAACCTGGGCAACGGCGAACAACACAAGACGTCGCTGGAGGGCGTCGTCGACGAGGTACGCGGGCTGCTGTCCTGACCACGTCGTCGACGTCCTACCGGCTTATACGAGCCGATTCGCGGTAGGGCCGGTGACTCCGCCGAACATCAGCGTGTCATCTCCTCACGCAACACGTCGAGGCTGACCCCGCCGAGCGCGAGCGCATTGGTGTGAAAGTCCTTGAGCGTCCACTCCCGGTGATGTGCCAGCGCCTGAACCCGACACTGCTCCCACACCCGTTGGCCGAGTGCGTAACTCGGTGCCTGACCTGCCCAGCCGAGATAGCGGTCGAGTTCGAAGCGGAGCACTGCCCGGTCCATCGCCACAGAGTCGGTCAGGAACTGCCACGCCTTGTCGGCATTCCAGGTGCCCCCGTCCACGGACGGGGGAGCGGTCTTGCGGCAGTGGACACCGATGTCGACGACGACGCGCGCCGCACGTAGTCGCTGTGAATCGAGCATGCCCATCCGGTCGCCCGGATCGTCGAGCCAACCGAGCTCGCTCATGAGACGTTCTGCGTAGAGCGCCCAGCCCTCACCGTGACCCGACGTGAACGATGCGAGCTTGCGCCAGGAGTTGAGGTCCGGGTCGACGATGGCGGCCCCGAGTTGCAGATGATGGCCGGGCACGCCCTCGTGGTAGACGGTTGTCTTCTCCTGCCACGTGTGGAAGACGGTCTGCGACGGCGGGACCGCCCACCACATGCGTCCGGGTCGGGAGAGGTCGGCGCTGGGCTGTGTGTAGTAGATGATCCCGGTGGACGACGGCGCCAGTCGGCATTCCAGCCGGGTCAGGCGCTCGGGGATCTCGAAGTGTGTGCCGGCGAGTCCGTCCACCGCTTCGTCGGAGGTCTGCTGCATCCACGCGAGGAACGACGCGCGATCGTGCAGCTGATACTGCGGTGCGGCGTCGAGCAACTCGAGTGTCTCCGTCACACTCGCGCCGGGCGCGATCTCAGCGGCAATGTCGCGCTGTTCCGCAGTGATCGCGGCGAGGCGCTCGAGCGCCCAGTCGTAGGCCTCGTCGGGATCGACGTCGGTGCCGAGATGGTAGGGCAGGTGCAGAAGGTAGCGGTCGCGGCCGATGGCGTCGTCGGTGTCCGCGCCGTCGAGTACCTCGGTCCGCAGGTGAGCGGCGAATCGGTCGAATGCGGCGCCCGCGCCTTCGAGCGCCGAGGCCAGATCGGTGGCGAGCGCGTCGTCGGACGCGATGGCCGTGGTGTTCTGTGCGATTGCCGCCCGCGCCCCATTCGCCTGTGCCGCAACCAGTTCGACCTGCCGACGCGCGAGAGCGGGGCCGACATCCCGGCGGTGCCGGAGTCCGACGATCACGCTGTCGATCGCCGACGGGATCGCCGCGATCCGCGCCACCATGTCGGCCCGCTGTTCGGCCGTGTCGGTGGGCATGAGGTCGAAGATGTCGCGGATGGACTGCAGCGGTGAGGCGATCACATTGCACTCGCCGGTCAGCTCACCCGCATCGGCGAGTGCGAGTTCGCGGCGGAGTTCCGCGCGCATCGTGGCGATCGTGACCCGGTCGATGTGATCGACAGGTGTTGCGGCATCGAGCTGTGCCAGCGTCGAACGTACCTGCGCCGCGCGCTCGTCGACGGCGTCGGGGGAGAAGTCGGTCAGTAGCCGGTTGTGGCCGTCGATGCCGAATTCGGTGGCGAGGATCGGGTCGAGTGCGGCACTGCGGGCGAGATGATCGTCGGCGATCGCGTCCACCGCGGTCGCGTCGCGGACGGAACGCTCAGAGGTCATTCGTGGAGAAGGTGTCGCACTGGCGCGGGTCGCCGTTCTTGTATCCGGTCGAGAACCACCGCACGCGCTGATCGGCGGAGCCGTGCGTCCATCCCTCGGGATTGGAGTTCGAGCCCTGGATGGTGTCGTCGCCGATCGCCTTCGCGGTCTGGATCACCGAGCTGATCTGATCGGAGGTCAGGGGCTCAAGCATGGCGTCGCTGCCCTTGTCGGCGTGATATGCCCACACCCCCGCGTAGCAGTCGGCTTGCAACTCGACGCGAACCGAACCCGACTTCGGGCCGTGGGATCCGAGCTGCTGGCCCTTCTGGAGTGCGCCGGTCAGGTTCTGGACGTGGTGGCCGTACTCGTGGGCGACGACGTACTCCTGGGCGAGCGGACCGTCGCTGCCACCCATCTGTTTCAGCTCGGCGAAGAACGACGGATCGAAGTACGCGGTCTTGTCGACCGGGCAGTAGAACGGGCCGGTGGCCGACGTCGCTGCGCCGCAACCGGTGTCGACGGAATTGCTGAAGATGACGGTTTTCGGCGGCGTGTAACCCTTCATCTGGTCCGACCAGACCCGGTTGACACTGATGGTCGTGGCCTTGATGCGGCAGATGTCGTCGGTGTTCGCCTTCTCGACCGTGCACTGCGCCAGGTGCTCGTCGATCTCGCTCGCCGAACTGCTTGCCGAGCTACTGCTCGTCGACGACGACCCGAGGATCTGGCCCGGATTGATGCCGAAGAACAGGGCGACCAGTGTGACGATCAGGCCGGCACCACCGCCGAGGGCGATACGTCCGCCACCGCCGCCGCCGAAGCCGCCACCACCCCCACCGCCGGACACGTTGCTGTTGTCCAGCGACCCGCTGCCTTGGAACGTCATGCAGGTCAGGCTACCGGCGGTGGGGCGCCGATACGGGTGAACCACGCCCAACGACCCCTCCCGCGTCGATGCCGACCGGGCACGGTCGTGTCGTCGGCGGACACCAGTCGCCGACCGCGCCCGCGCCCTCCGTAGGATTGACCACGAGATTGTGAGACTTCGTACGTCCACCAGGAAGGACTCCAGTGCTTCGCACGCATTTCGCCGGTTCGCTGCGCCGCGCCGACGCGTCGCAGACCGTCACCGTCACCGGGTGGGTCGCGCGTCGCCGCGACCACGGTGGCGTCGTGTTCATCGACCTGCGGGACAGTTCCGGACTGGTGCAGGTCGTCTTCCGCGAGGATGCAGTCGCCGAGAAGGCGCATCGGCTGCGGGCGGAGTATGTCGTGAAGGTCACCGGTGTCGTCGAGGAGCGCCCCGCCGGCAGCGAGAACCCGAACCTTCCGTCGGGGGAGATCGAGATCAACGCCACCGAACTCGAGGTGCTCAACGAGTCGGCCCCGCTTCCGTTCCAACTCGATGAGAGTCCCGGCGAGGAAGCCCGTCTGCGCTATCGCTACATCGACCTCCGTCGCGAGGGCCCCGCTGCCGCAATTCGCTTGCGTTCCAAGGCGAACGCGGCCGCGCGCGGTGTGCTCGCCGCCCACGACTTCGTCGAGATCGAGACGCCGACGCTGACCAGGTCGACGCCCGAGGGTGCGCGCGACTTCCTCGTTCCGGCCCGACTCCAACCCGGAACGTTCTACGCGCTGCCGCAGAGTCCGCAGTTGTTCAAACAGCTCCTCATGGTGGCAGGCATGGAGCGCTACTACCAGATCGCACGTGCCTACCGCGACGAGGACTTCCGTGCCGACCGTCAGCCGGAGTTCACCCAGCTCGACATCGAGATGAGCTTCGTCGACGAGGACGACGTGATCGCTCTCGCCGAGGAGATCCTCGTGGCCCTCTGGCGGTTGATCGGGGTCGAGATCTCCACACCGATCCCTCGGATGACCTATGCCGACGCGATGCGTCGCTTCGGATCCGACAAGCCGGATCTGCGCTTCGGGATCGAACTCGTCGAGTGCACGGAATTCTTTGCCGACACACCCTTCCGTGTCTTCCAGGCGCCCTACGTCGGTGCGGTGGTCATGGAGGGCGGGGCCTCGCAGCCGCGGCGCACACTCGACGCCTGGCAGGAGTGGGCCAAGCAACGCGGAGCCAAGGGGCTGGCCTATGTCCTCGTCGGAGAGGACGGCACCCTGGGCGGTCCCGTCGCCAAGAACCTGTCCGACGCCGAGCGTGATGGCCTCGCCGCGCACGTCGGCGCCAAGCCCGGTGATTGTGTGTTCTTCGCCGCCGGACCGGCCAAGGCGCAGCGCGCATTGCTCGGCGCGGCGCGCAGCGAGATCGCCGTCCGCCTCGGGTTGATTCCTGCGCCCGGCGATCCGGTTGATCCTGCGACGGCAGCGTGGGCATTCACCTGGATCGTCGACGCCCCGCTGTTCGAACCTGCAGACGACGCCACCGCGTCCGGCGACGTCGCCGTCGGATCGGGAGCGTGGACCGCTGTGCACCACGCGTTCACCTCGCCCAAGCCGGAGTCGCTGGCCGACCTCGAGAGCGACCCGGGCTCGGCGTTGGCCTACGCCTACGACATCGTGTGCAACGGCAACGAGATCGGAGGCGGATCGATTCGTATCCATCGTCGTGACGTCCAGGAACGGGTGTTCGCGATCATGGGCATCGATCACGACGAGGCGCAGGAGAAGTTCGGCTTCCTCCTCGATGCGTTCGCCTACGGCGCACCTCCGCACGGCGGCATCGCCTTCGGCTGGGACCGCATCACCGCGCTGCTCGCGGGGGAGAGTTCCATCCGTGAGGTGATCGCCTTCCCGAAGTCGGGTGGCGGAGTGGACCCCCTCACCGACGCACCCGCTCCGATCACCGCGGCACAACGCAAGGAGTCGGGCATCGACGCCACCCCGAAGCCGAAGGCCGGCGACGCTGAGCATGGGGCGTCGAAACCCGCGGACTGACCCGTCGGGCACCGACGTGCGTGACACATATCGCACACCGGTGCGCTGCTGATCGCACGTCGGGCGCGTTGACGCCATCTGTGCTGAGATTTCTACCCATGGGGACGTATCTGCTCGACGACCTCCGGGAGGATGACCGGTGACAATCAAGGTGGCGCTCGAACACCGCACGGCGTATGCGTTCGACCGGCCGGTCAAGATCTATCCGCATGTGGTGCGACTGCGTCCGGCCCCGCACTCGCGCACGCCGATCGAGGCGTACTCGCTGTCGGTGGAACCGGGCGGGCACTTCCTGAATTGGCAGCAGGATGCGTTCAGTAATTATCAAGCGCGCCTGGTGTTTCCGGAACCGTCGACGTCATTGTCGATCACCGTGAGTCTCGTCGCCGACCTCACGGCGATCAACCCGTTCGATTTCTTCATCGAGGACTGGGCCGAGGAGTACGGATTCAGCTACCCCGACGACCTGCGCGAGGATCTCGAGATCTATCTGCGGCCGGTCGGGGTCACGGAGGGCGAGTTCGCCGGTAGCCCGGTACATCCCGACGTCGCAGCGTTCGCGGTATCGCATAAGCCGACGTCGTCCACGCGCATCATCGACTTCCTGGTGTCGCTCAACCAAGCGGTGCGCGACGCCGTCGGTTACACGGTTCGGCTCGAACAGGGAGTGCAGACACCGGAGTACACGCTTGCCAGCGGCATCGGCTCGTGCCGCGATTCGGCGTGGCTGCTGGTGGCGCTTCTGCGCGAACTCGGGCTCGCGGCGCGCTTCGTGTCGGGGTACCTGGTGCAACTCACCTCAGACGTCATGTCGATCGACGGCCCGTCAGGACCCAGCGCCGACTTCACCGATCTACATGCATGGGCCGAGGTCTACCTCCCGGGTGCGGGATGGGTGGGCATGGATCCGACGTCGGGCCTCTTCGCGGGTGAGGGACACATCCCGCTCGCCGCGACGCCGACGCCGGGCGGCGCCGCTCCGATCACCGGTGCAACCGGCAAGTGCCACGCGACGCTCGACTTCTCCAATACCGTCACCCGGTTCCACGAGGACCCGCGAGTCACCCTGCCCTACACGGATTCCCAGTGGGAGCGGGTCGTCGAACTCGGTGCTGCTGTGGACGCGAGGATGGCCGAGAACGACGTTCGCCTCACCATGGGTGGCGAGCCGACGTTTGTCTCCGTGGACAACCAGAGCGACCCGGAGTGGACGACCGCCGCCGACGGGCCGCACAAGCGCGAGTTGGCGTCGACGCTCGCTCGTCGCCTCGCCGAGGACTACGCGCCGGCGGGCCTCGTGCAGCGCAGCCAGGGCAAGTGGTATACGGGAGAACCGTTGCCGCGCTGGCAGATCGCGATCATGTGGCGAGCCGACGGCCAGCCGATCTGGCGTAGGCCCGAACTGCTGGCCGATCCGTGGGTGACGCGCGCACAGGCCGCCGCGTCGATGACTCTCGAGGCGTCAGGGCCACCACCCGGTTCGGGAACCGACCCATCGGCCGAGAAGCTGTTGTCGGCGTTCGCCTCCGCGCTGGGGCTGCCGGGCTCGCAGGTGATGCCCGCATTCGAGGACCCGCTGGTGCGGATGCGCGAGTTGTCGGCCCTGCCACCGGGCGATCCCGGAGCGGACCCGACGCTGTCCGCAGCGCGCGCAGCTGCCTGGGCGAGCGCTGCCGCCGAAGCCGCCGATGCCGATGCCGACATCGAACCCGACGACGACGCGACGCAGGCGCGCCGCGAGTTGATTGCCTCGCTGGACGCATCGGTGACGAACCCGACAGCCTTCGTCCTACCGCTGAGTCGCTCCGAGGATGGCACCGCGTGGCAGAGCGCACGGTGGACGACGAGGCGGGGGCGCCTTGTGCTCACGCCCGGAACCTCGCCCGCGGGGCTCCGCCTTCCGCTCAACTCACTGTCGTGGGGGCCCGCACCGGTCCTTTATGAGGCCGATCCGTCGGTGCGTGCCGAACCGTTGCCAGACGACGTCGCCGACGCACTGGGCCGCACGGTGGTCGACGTCGACCCCGCCGCCTTCGTACCGCGTACGGCGTTGGTTGCGGAGAAGCGCGGCGACACCCTGTACGTGTTCCTCCCGCCGACCGCCGAACTCGAGGAATACCTGGCGATCGTCGAGATGATCGAGAACGCCGCCGCTGCGATCGACGCACCTGTGGTCGTGGAGGGCTACGGCCCGCCGGCCGACGCGCGCCTCACCACCCTGACCGTGACGCCCGACCCGGGTGTCATCGAGGTCAATGTTCAGCCCACAGGTAGTTTTGCCGAGCAGACCGCCCTGCTCGAATCGCTGTACGAGCACGCTCGGCACGCCCGACTGGGTACCGAGACGTTCGATCTCGACGGCAGCCACGGGGGTACGGGCGGCGGCAATCACATCACGCTCGGCGGCTCGACACCTGCGGATTCACCACTGCTGCGCCGACCGGATCTCCTGGTCTCGATGCTGACCTACTGGCAGCGCCACCCGTCACTGTCGTATCTGTTCAGCGGCAAGTTCGTCGGAACCACCTCACAGGCGCCACGGGCCGACGAGGGCAGGGAGTCGGCGCTCTACGAGATGGAGATCGCGTTCGCCGAGATCGACAGGCTCGCGGTGAAGGGTGAGCCGGCGCGCGGTGCGGATGCACCGCCGAATCCGTGGGTCACCGACCGCGCACTCCGCCATCTGCTCACCGACATCACCGGCAACACTCATCGGGCGGAGTTCTGCATCGACAAGCTCTACAGCCCCGACTCCGCGCGTGGCAGGCTCGGGCTGCTCGAACTCCGTGGCTTCGAGATGCCGCCGCATCACCGGATGGCGATGGTCCAGTCGCTGCTGGTACGTTCACTGGTCTCGTGGTTCTGGGAGATGCCCTTCCGCAGCAGACTCATCCACCACGGCGCCGACCTTCACGGCAAACATCTCCTCCCGCACTATGTCATCGCCGACATCGCGCAGGTGGCCGAGGAACTCCGAGAAGCCGGCTATCCGTTCGACACCGCATGGCTCGACCCGTTCACCGAATTCCGGTTTCCGCGGCTGGGTACCGTGGCCATCCGCGACTATGAGGTGGAACTGCGCGGCGCCATCGAACCGTGGAACACGCTCGGCGAGGAATCAACGGGAACGGGGACCGCTCGCTATGTCGATTCCTCGATTGAGCGGGTGCAGGTGCGGGTCCAGGGCGCCGGCGATGACCGGTTCGTGTTGACCTGCAACGGATATCCCATCCCGCTGACGGATACGGGAAGACCGGGCGAGCGTGTGGCGGGGATCCGCTTCCGCGCGTGGCAGCCGCCGAGCGCGTTGCACCCCACCATCAGCATCGACACCCCGCTGACCTTCGACCTCGTCGACACGCTCGCGGGGCGATCTGTCGGCGGTGCGACGTATCACGTCGTGCATCCGGGTGGCCGCGCATACGACCGCCCGCCGGTGAACGCGGTGGAGGCCGAGTCGCGTCGTAACGGACGCTTCGAGGCAGCCGGACACACCAGTGGATCCGTCGACGTCGGTCTGCTCCGGGAGCGAATCGCGCGCATGGCCACCGACACCGGGGTCCCGACCATTCTCGATCTGCGTCGGGCACGTACAGTTCTTCGGTGACTGTTTCAGCGGGCGGCGGTGTGCCCGCGGTGTTCGACAGATACCGATCCGACGGTTACACGCTGTTCGATCTAGGACAACTCCACTCGGGTGGTGTCGCACCGGCTGCCGCACGCATTCATTACGACGAGGTGCTCGATCCTGCTGGATCAGTGCGTCCGGCGTGGGACGAACTCGTCGAAGGCTACGGGCTACGTGGCGACGAGCGGCTGCGCGCGTCGGCGGCGCGGCTGGCCTCGGCGGTGTCAGATGAAGGCGTCGTCTACAACCAGGTCGACGGAACCACCACGGTTCCGCGGCCGTGGCTGCTCGACGCCGTCCCGCTGATCGTCGACGGTGTCGAATGGACCGAGTTGGAGAAGGCGATCACGCAGCGGTCGATGCTGCTCGATCTCATCCTCCGCGACATCTACCGTGACCAGAAGACGATCAACGCCGGGCTGATCCCACCCGAGATGGTCTTCGGGCATCCCGGCTACATCCGTAAGGCCGCACGACTCGGGGTTGCGGGCCCGCATGCGCTGTTTCTGCACGCGCTCGACCTCGGACGCCTCTCGGATGGCACCTTCGCCGTGTATGCCGACCGGACGCAAGCGCCGTCGGGTGTCGGGTTCGCCATCGCCGACAGACGCCTGATCTCGCGTACTTTCCCTCAGCTGTTCCAGCGCTGCGCCCCACGCCCGATGGCAACATTCGCCGGGACCCTCCGGCTGGCGTTGACCGACTACGCCCCGCCGGGCGTCGACGACCCGACGGTCGCGGTGTTCAGTCCCGGAGCGATGTCCGAGACATTCTTCGATCAGGCGTATCTGGCGTCGGTGCTGGGTTTTCCGCTTGTCGAGGGTGCCGACCTGACAGTGCGCGACGGTGCGGTCTACATGTGGTCGCTCGGCAAATACAAACGGGTCGACGTGTTGCTGCGCCGCGTCGATGCCACCTACTGTGACCCGCTCGACCTGCGGACCAATTCACGGCTGGGGGTTGCGGGGCTCGTCGAGGCCATCTCTCGCGGCAACGTGACCGTCGTCAACACACTCGGTAGCGGTGTCCTGGAGAACCCCGCTCTCAACACGGTGCTCCACAAGGTCGCACCAGTGCTCATCGACGAGGAACTCGTCCTCGATTCGGTTCCCACCTACTGGGCAGGCGACCACGCGGACAGATCCAAGATCTGGTCGTCGCTCGATTCGCTGGTGCTCACGAACTTCCGAACAGGTGAGGAGTTCATCGGCCCCGCGACCGACTCCGCGACCAAGGAAGTGCTGCGGAGCCGAATCGATGCCGACTCCTGGCAGTGGGTGGGCCGCGAGGTGCAGGCGTACTCGGTGGCCCCGAGCCTGACCGAGGGTGCGCTGCCGACACGGGGGCGCGGCACCGTGCGTGCCGCGCCGGTGTCGGTTCGCGCGTTCTCGGTCGCGCAGGGGCCGACGTACGCCGTCATGCCGGGTGGTCTGGGATCGGTCCTCGCCGACGGCGTCGTCGGTGCGTCGCTGGCCTCGGTCGCGGCAAAAGACATCTGGGTGACCAATCCTGATGTGGGAGGCCATGTCTCGCGCCGAACGGAGCTGCGGGTCGAGCCCGACGACGAGGTCACCATCACCCCTCGGCCCGCGTCCGCGGGCTACTCCGACGTCGCGGCTGCCGCGAGTCCGCGTGTGCTCGCCGACATGTTCTGGTTCGGACGGTACGGCGAACGCACGGAATCGGTCACGCGACTGGCCAAGGTCGCCCGAGAGCGATACCAGGACTTCCAGTACCGGCCATGGATGTCGGGCACCGCGGCGGTTCCACTGTTCCTGCACGCGGTCGCCGAGGTGACCGGCACAGCGGGGCTCCTCGATACCGGTGAGCCGTTGTTCGACGACGATTCGTCGTTGTCGTCGATCGATCAGGTCAACTCCGCGATCGTCAAGATCGCCGAACTCACCGTGAACCGTCACACCCCCGGCACCATCGCGCACTCGACCGAGCGACTCGTCGCCACGGCCCGTGCGGTCCGCGATCAGATGTCGACGAGTACGTGGATGGTGTTGACCCCGATGGAGCGCGCACTCGAGTCCATGACGCGCCAGATCGAACGTGCGCGCGACGACGTCGGGGCGGGCACCGGGGTGTTCGGCGACGCCGCGCTCGACCTCGGTCCGGACCTCGCGCGAACACACGAGAACATCCTGCACGGCGTTCTGGCACTGTCGGGGCTTCAAGCGGAGTCGATGGTCCACGACGCCGCCTGGTTGCTCATGGATCTCGGCAGGCGCATCGAGCGGGTGATCACGCTGGCCGATCTCACCCGCACACTGTTCGGGCACGAGCACCCGCGGGACACGGAGCAGACACTGCTGGAGTCGTACCTGAGTGCGTCAGAATCCTCGGTCATCTATCGCCGCCGCAATCGTGGCCTCTACCGGGCGGAGGCTGTCGCCGAGTTGTTGATGTTCGACGAGACCAACCCGCGTGCGCTGATCTATCAGCTCGCCAAGATGCGTGACGATCTCGCGTCGCTGCCCGAAACACTGCGGTCGGCGGCGGCCGAGCGAGCCGTCGAGGAGATGACCGCCGAACTGAGACGCTGCGATCCGGCCGGTCTCAGCCACGTCGATGCGAGCGGCAGGCGCGCCGATCTGGTCGAGTTGACCACCGCGCTGCGCGACCGCGCGCGAGCGCTGTCCGATCTGCTCAACCGCACCCGGTTCGCACCGCCGCGGACCGCGCAACCGATCTGGGGAGGGCAATGGTGACGACGCCGTCCTCCGAGGCCCCGGCGACCCGCAGGTACCGGGTCTTTCACCGCACGTGTTACACCTACGACGACGAGGTGTCGTCGTCGTACGGGCGGTGCTACCTGACGCCGCGCGACCTGCCGTATCAGCGTGTCCACGAGACGGAGACGGTTATCGCGCCCGAGCCCGCGGACCGATCAGTGGGAGTGGACGTGTACGGGAACATCGACGCGTACTTTCACGTCCGCACACCTCATCGGGCACTCGAGGTGACCACGACGTCGATCGTCGAGGTCGACCCCGTCGACCAGGGTCTCGTGCACAGTCTCGCGGCCCGAGCGCCCTGGGAGGACGCGCGGCCGGCTACCGCCGGTGCGGTCCTCGTCGACGAGTTCGTGCTGGATCTCGATCCGCCGGAGATCACCCCCGCCGTCCGCGACTACGCCGCAGGCGTCTTCACGCCGGGCAGGCCACTCATCGATGCGATCATCGATCTGACGTCACGCATCTTCTCAGACTTCACCTACCGCTCGGGCTCGACGGCGATCAGTACTCGCGTCGACACCGTGCTCGAGCGGCGGATGGGTGTGTGCCAGGATTTCGCGCGGGTCGCGATCGCCTGCCTGCGTTCGGTGGGACTCGCCGCGCGTTACGAGTCCGGTTACCTCGCCACCGACCCGCCCCCGGGTACCGAGCGCATCTTCGGAGCCGATGCCAGCCACGCCTGGGCGGCGGTGTGGCTGCCAGGGGACCGATGGCTTGCGTTCGATCCGACCAACAACAAGCTCGT
Source organism: Gordonia aichiensis NBRC 108223 (assembly GCF_000332975.1). Classification (GTDB taxonomy): domain Bacteria; phylum Actinomycetota; class Actinomycetes; order Mycobacteriales; family Mycobacteriaceae; genus Gordonia; species Gordonia aichiensis. The sequence goes on from NZ_BANR01000005.1 coordinate 168,462, forward strand.
CGACGAACGCCATGTCACCGTGGCGTGGGGACGCGACTACGACGATGTCCCTCCGCTGCGCGGTGTGATCTACACCGACGCGTCCAAGAGCGAGATCGAGGTCTCGGTCGACGTGAGTCCGCTGTCAGCAGCCGAAGGGTGAGCGCAGCACAATCCACAGCGCCACGCGCTCACCCCGCTGATGTCGTTCGAATGGTCGGCGTGGATTGGCGCGACATCATTTGCGCCGAAAAAGAAAGTGTTATGACAAAGATGCAGGTCAAAGGAGTGCCAACCCCAGGTGGACTCGTGTCCGTGAGCAAAGTCGGTGTCGCGTGTCGGTGCCTGCGAGTAAGTTGGTCACTGCCATGACGGTCATCACAGAGAGCCGCGTCACCAGCGTGGTGCGTGCCGCAGAAACAATGTTGTCCCGCAGAGCGGGTGCCCCGGTGGTACTCGCGGATCCGGAGGATCTCGGCGGGAGCGGCCGAACCACAGTCGTCCGGGTACGTGTGGCGCAGAATCCCCTGTCGATGGATCGCACGCTTGTCATCAAGGCGTTGCCGAGCCATGAGGACCCCCAGGCGTTCCATCGTGAGATTGCCTCATACAAGTACGCAACAGCGCTGCCGACGGAATCCCGTCCCGGCCCTCAACTGATCGCATCCGATCCCGACAACCGACTCATGGTGCTGTCCGACCTCGGCCGTGGCCATCCGTTGACGGCGCTGCTCGCCGACGCCGACGTGGTCGAGATGACCCGCGTGGTCAGCGCCTGGGGTCAGGCACTCGGCCGCATGCACGCGGCGACGGTGGGCGGCGAGGGCGATTTCGACGCCCTCGTGCGCCACGGTGCCGCGGGCACGGCCGGGCGCGACATCCTTCGCGACGAGGCCATCCGTGCGGTGTCCGCAGCGTCGGTGCGTGTGGCCGATCTCGGCCTCACGCTGCCCGACGCCGCTGCCGAGGCACTGACATCGGCGTGCGCCCTGTTCGACGAGGGCGATCACCGTGCATTCAGTCCATCCGACGTCGGCCCGGAGAACATCCTGCTCAACGACGACGGCGTGCAGTTCATGGACTACGAGTGGGGTGGCTTCCGCGACGCCACGCTCGACATCGCCTATGCCCTTGTCACGTTCGCGCCGCAACTCGGACCGATGGGTGGCGCCCACCGACTCGACCTCGAGGTATCGATGGTCGACGCGTGGCGGTCGGAGGTGGTGCCGATCTGGCCGGCACTCGAGCGCGACCGCGTGATGCACCGTCAGGTATTGACTGCACGGTTGCTGTGGGTCTGGTTGTCGACGGTGTGGATGTTGCCCGATTCGTCGACCGACACCGTCCCGATGACGCACTTCGCTCACGACTGGGCGCTGCATACCAATGACCCCCGTGTCCTCGTGGCGCGCTGGACCGATCTCGCCGCCGCGGCGACGAGCAATGCAGAGATCTCTGAGTTCGCTACCGAAGTGGGCCTCGCGCTGCAGCGCTCGTGGCTGGACTGACCGCGGTGGGTGGATTGTTCGACCCGCCGCCACCGAGTCCGACGAGCGGTGCCACATCGCTGACCTCGCCTCCATCACCGAGCGCACCGTTGGCTGTCCGGATGCGTCCGCAGACCCTCGACGACATCGTTGGCCAGCAGCATCTCCTGGGTGTCGGCTCGCCGCTGCGGCGTCTCATCAACGGGTCGGGTGCCGCGTCTGTACTCCTGTACGGCCCACCGGGCACGGGTAAGACGACGATGGCCTCGCTCATCTCGAGCGCGGCGGGTGGGCGCTTCGAGGCTCTCTCGGCGTTGTCGGCAGGTGTGAAGGAGGTACGCGCGGTCATCGAGGTCGCGCGTCGTCGTCTCGCCGCAGGCGAACAGACCGTGTTGTTCATCGACGAGGTCCACCGATTCTCCAAGACCCAGCAGGACGCGCTCCTCGACGCCGTCGAGAATCGGATCGTCCTGCTCGTCGCCGCAACCACCGAGAACCCATCGTTCTCGGTGGTATCGCCACTGTTGTCCAGATCGCTTGTCCTGCAACTACGGTCACTCACCGATGAGGATATCCGCACGGTATTGACACGCGCGGTCGCCGACGACCGGGGACTCGCGGGTGCGGTCACGGTGACCGACGCCGCCTATGACCACCTCGTTGCCGTCGCGGGTGGCGACGCACGCAGGGCATTGACCGCTCTCGAAGCGAGTGCCGACGCCGCGCTGCGTGAACCGCCGCCGGACGCGGCGGGGCCAGACGATGGCTCGGACTCGGCGGGCGCAGTCGATGGGCAGGGTGCCAGCGTCGAGCAGGCCGGTGAGGGCTGGGGGAGGGCGCGCGAGACCCCCGAGATCGATGTGGCCGACGTCGAGGCGGCCATCGACCGTGCCGCGGTGCGCTACGACCGTGACGGTGACCAGCACTACGACGTGACCAGCGCGTTCATCAAGTCGATTCGCGGGTCCGACGTCGACGCCGCGCTGCACTATCTGGCACGGATGATCGCCGCGGGCGAAGATCCCCGGTTCATCGCGCGACGTCTCATGATCCACGCGAGTGAGGACATCGGGATGGCCGATCCGATGGCCCTGCAGACCGCGGTCGCCGCCGCGCAGGTGGTGGCGCTCGTCGGCATGCCGGAGGCGAAACTGGCGCTGACGCAGGCGACGATTCATCTTGCGACCGCCCCGAAATCGGCGGGCGTCGTCAGCGCTATCGGTGCTGCGCTGGCCGACGTCGAAGCGGGTAAGGCAGGCGCCGTGCCCCCGGGGCTACGGGACGCGCACTACAGCGGCGCGAAGAAACTCGGGAGCGGCGTCGGGTATCAATATCCGCACAACGACCCCGACGGCGTTGTGCCGCAACAGTATCCGCCCGACGAGCTCGTCGGTGTCGACTATTACGTCCCCACTGATCACGGATTCGAGCGTGAGATCGGGCCACGCGTGGCCAAGTTGCGGTCCATCGTGAGACGGGCGACCCGACGCCCCAAAAAGGCGTGACAGCCGCACCCCGTAGCCCTCGGCTGCGGGGTGCGTCACTTGACGACGAACACGTCTGAACACGTCGACGCAGGCAGGGTCAACAGCGGACCACGGTTCACCGGTCGCAATTCGATACGCACGCGTCCTGCACCGGTACGGACGTCCCGGAAGTCGTGCATCGACCCGCCCGTTGCCGCGGTGGTGCGCTGGACGCCGCGCAGCGTGCCCGACCGGTGCGTGTTCAGGTTGGTCCACACGACGGTCATGAGGTTGTCGTAACCCCAGATGCTGAAGCTCGCCGAGACGGAGATGTCGACGGCGCCGCGCTGTCCATTGCGCAGCCACTGCATCGTGCCAATCGTGCCGGAGTAAGTGTTGTCGACGATGTTCGGGCTGATCGCGGCACACCGGTTACGCGACGTCTGGTTGATGACGCCGTCGTATTCGCTGTAGTCGCTGGCGGATGCGACACCGACTCCCACCGCACTGAGGACGAGCGCGACGAACAGGACGAGCGCTGAGCGAACTGCTGTGATTCGGGTCATGACTGTGACATCGTGCATCGACGCATGATCATTAGCCATGTGATCGTTTCGTGCTGGTGACGACGCCGTTCGGGTGCCATCTGCGCGCGGCGGTAGGCTGGTGTGTCGCAGATCGTCGGATGAGTGGCGGCTCGATCGACCCCGACCACCGACCACAGGCGCCCCGACCACAGACACCGACAACAGACGCACCACGACCACCGAGGACGAGAACCCAGTGCAGACGCATGAGATCCGGCAGCGATTCCTGGATCACTTCATCAAGGCCGGACACACCGAGGTTCCCAGTGCCTCGCTGATCCTCGACGACCCGAACCTGTTGTTCGTCAACGCGGGCATGGTGCCGTTCAAGCCCTACTTTCTCGGTGAACAGACGCCCCCGTTCGACCGCGCGACCAGCGTGCAGAAGTGTGTGCGCACCCTCGATATCGAGGAGGTGGGCATCACCACCCGCCACAACACCTTCTTCCAGATGGCGGGTAACTTCTCGTTCGGAGACTACTTCAAGCGTGAGGCCATCAGGTTCGCGTGGGGCCTGCTGACGTCCTCGGTCGCCGATGGCGGATACGGCATCGACCCGCAGAAACTGTGGCCGACGGTCTACCTCGACGACGACGAGGCGTTCGGCATCTGGCGTGATGAGATCGGCGTTCCCGCCGAGCGCATCCAGCGGCGCGGGATGAAAGACAACTACTGGTCGATGGGAGTGCCCGGCCCGTGCGGTCCGTGCTCGGAGATCTTCTACGACCGCAGTCCCGAGTACGGCGTCGAGGGCGGGCCCGAGGTGGACGAGGATCGCTACATCGAGATCTGGAATCTCGTGTTCATGCAGAACGAGCGGGGACCCGGCGGGGCCAAGGAGGGCTACGAGATCCTCGGGCCACTGCCCAAGAAGAACATCGATACCGGCATGGGCATCGAGCGGGTCGCCTGCCTACTGCAGGGCGTCGACAACGTCTACGAGACGGATCTGCTCAAGCCCCTCATCGATCTCGCATCGACGCTCACCGGACGCGGCTACGGCACCGGTAATCACGACGACGACGTGAAGTTCCGCGTCATCGCCGACCACTCGCGCACAGCGGTGATGCTCATCGGTGACGGCGTGCTCCCCGGCAACGACGGCCGCGGCTACGTTCTGCGTCGACTGCTGCGTCGGGTGGTGCGCTCGATGCGCCTGTTGGGCGCAGCCGCGCCGACCATGGAGGTCATCGCCAACACGGTGATCGACGTGATGTCGCCGTCGTATCCAGAGCTCGCCGAGCAACGCGATCACATCGTTTCCGTCGCGGTCGGGGAGGAGACGTCGTTCTCCAAGACCCTGGAGGCCGGCTCGAAACTCTTCGCCGACGCCGCGCAGGCGACCAAGGCAGCACACAAGAAGACCATCAGCGGCAATGACGCGTTCACTCTGCACGACACCTACGGATTCCCCATCGACCTGACCCTCGAGATGGCTGCCGAGGCAGGACTCGACGTCGACCAGCAGGGCTTCACCGAACTGATGGCGGAGCAGAAGCAGCGCGCCAAGGACGACGCGGTCGCGCGCAAAACCGGTCACACCGATGCCGCCGTCTACCGCGAGTTCCTCGACCGCGGGCCGACCGAGTTCACCGGCTTCGACGAACTGGTGTCCGAAGCGCGAGTGCTCGGTCTCCTCACCGACGGTGCCCGTGTGCATTCCGCGGGGCCGGGAGAACAGACAACCGTCATCCTCGACCGCACGCCGCTCTACGCCGAGGCGGGTGGCCAGATGGCCGATGTCGGCACCATCACCACCAGCGACGGGACCCGCTTGTCGGTGGGTGACGTACAGAAGGTCGGCAAGTCGGTGTGGCTGCACAAGGCGACCGTCGAGGCCGGCGAGATCCACGACGGCGACGAGGTCATAGCATCGGTTGACCAGACGTGGAGACACGGTGCGACGCAGGGGCATTCGGGTACTCACATGGTGCACGCCGCGCTACGTGAGGTGCTCGGCCCCAGCGCAACACAGGCCGGTTCGCTGAACCGACCGGGGTACCTGCGGTTCGACTTCCACTCCGGTTCGGCGCTGACCGAGGACCAGCGTCGGCAGATCGAGGAGATCTCCAACGGCGCCGTGGAGGCCAACTATCCGGTGCACACGTTCGAAACCGGCCTGAATGAGGCGAAGGCTATGGGCGCGATGGCGCTGTTCGGCGAGAACTACGGCGACGTCGTCCGAGTTGTCGAGATCGGCGGGCCATTCTCGATGGAGCTGTGCGGCGGAACGCACGTGGCCTCGTCGGCGCAGATCGGCCCCGTCACCCTCATCGGTGAGTCGTCGGTCGGATCGGGAGTGCGGCGCGTCGAGGCATACGTCGGCATGGATTCGTTCCGGTACCTGTCCAAGGAGCGTGCTCTGCTCGCTGGACTCGCGTCGTCCCTCAAGGTGCCCTCCGAGGAGGTCCCGGGTCGCGTGGAGCAACTCGTCACCCGGCTGCGGGATGCGGAGAAGCAGCTCGAGAAGGTGCGCGCCGACGCCGCTCGCTCTGCCGCTGCGGGGCTGCTGGATTCCGCCGACACCATCGGTTCGACGCTGGTGGTCGGCGGAGTGGTCCCGGGGGTCGGTGCCAACGATCTCCGCGGCATTGCGACCGATCTGCGCGGCCGTGTGGGTGATCGCCAGGCCGTCATCGCGTTGTTCTCGACGACAGGCGAGGGCGCCGACACCAAGGTGCCGTTCGTCATCGCCACGACCGACGCGGCGCGCAGCGCAGGCATCAAGGCGGGTGATGTGGTCAAGGAGATCGCGCCTATTGTCGGCGGACGGGGCGGTGGGAAGCCCGATCTCGCCCAGGGGTCCGGGACCGATCCCGCAGGCATCGACGCGGCGAGGACCCGCATCCGCGATCTCGTCGGCCGATGAGCCTGACTCGTGGGCGTCGCATCGGCGTCGACGTCGGAAGTGTACGCATCGGGGTCGCAGTGAGCGATCCCGACGGCATCCTCGCGACACCGGTCGAGACCGTTGCGGGCGCCGACGCGGACGCCGCGGTGAGGCGCTTGCACGCGCTGGTCGAGGAGTACGAAGCCGTCGAGGTGATCGTGGGACTACCCAAGACGCTTCGCAACACCGATGGGCCGGCAGCGGAGAAGGCACGCGCCTTCGGCGCCCGACTCGCCGACGAACTGGAGGGGATTTCAGTCGTGTTCTCTGATGAACGACTCACCACCGTAGCTGCGCAGCAAGCGCTCCACGCCAGCGGACGAACCGCCAAGTCCTCGCGTGGGGTGATTGATCAGGCCGCGGCGGTCGCTATTCTTCAGGGGTGGCTGGATTCGCGACGATGAGTGGTTCAACGCTGCCCACAGACCATCTCGCCAGGCGAGCAGCTCAACACAGAGGAGGCGACGCTCGGTGACCGACGAACGGCATCGGAATCGTCATCGTGAACCCTCTGATCACCCTACCGAAGGACTCGATCTCGAGCGACTCCGGTACTTCACCCAACCGGCCGACGGCAAGCCCCACAATCGCCACCGACGACGACGTACCGGCACGACGGGGCAGATTCCGGTAGTCCGGTCCGAGAGTCCTCGCGCCGAAGCACCGCGTCCCGGCGCGCCGGGCTCCGCCGATCCCCGGGGCGATCGAACCAGGCGCGAGCCGACTGCCCCCACGCAGCGGCAGCGCAGAGCTGCGCAGCCGCCCTCACCAACGCCGCCTGCCGCGGCCCACTCTGCGTCGGCTTCGGGTCCTGTGCGTCGACCGGCGACCCGGGACGACTCGCAGACCATGCGTGGCCGCAACCCGGCCGCCGCACCTGCCGAGACGGATGCGGCCGACCCCTTCCACATGGCCACGCCGCGTCGCGCCCGCCCGCAGCGGATCTCGCCGGCGCCCCCCGTTGACGTGCAACGACACGAGACGGCGACCGAGCGCTCAGGGGCCACGCACCCCGCCGATTCCGGGTTCGTCGACGCCGGACCTCTCGATACCGGTCGTGCCGATACGGGGCCGATGGACGCGATCGCGGCATCGTCGGCGACCGTCACCGAGGACGCCACCGACCTGCACCATCAGTCGGCGCACCATGACACCGATCTGCACCATGACACCGACCTGCACCATGACACCGGTGCGCATGCCGCGTCGATTGACCGGGACGAGGCGTACGGGTCGATCGACCACGACGAGCTGATCGCTCCCCGACGGAGGGGACAGGCACGCGCCCGGACCCCAGAAGCGCAGCGCAGACGACGCAAGCGGCGGACCGTGCTCGCCGCGGTCATCGCCGTCATGCTCGTCGCGGTCGTCGGTGTCGGCTACTACGGCTTGCGCGCGACGGGCATGCTCGACTCGCGCAAGGACTACACGAATGCCGCCGGTACCGGGGACGTGATCGTCGACATCCCGCAGAACTCGACGCTGAAGGATTTCGGACGCATCCTCGCTGACGACAATGTCGTCGGCAGTCAGCGTGCCTTCATCAATGCTGCTGACGGACAAGCGATCTCAGGTGGTTACTACAAGTTGCGCACGGAGATCCCCGCGTCGACCGCTGTGCAGATGCTGACCGACGGAACGACGCATCGGGTGGGACGCGTCGTCGTCCCCGAGGGCCTACAACTCGACACCAAGGAGGGCGTCGACGGCAAGACGACGCCGGGCATCTTCCAGATGATCTCCGACGCCACCTCCGTCACCGTCAACGGGGAGAAGATCGGCGTCTCGGTCGACGACCTGCAGAAGGCCGCTGCGGGAGCGTCTGCGCAAGAACTCGGAGTGCCGGGCTGGGCGGTCACCGACGTGGAGAAGCTCAACGGTGATCACCGTCGAATCGAGGGGCTGATCGCCCCGGGCACCTGGGAGACGATCGATCCGCACATGTCAGCACGGCAGATTTTGCGCGAACTGATCTCGCAGAGCTCACAGCGCTTCGCACAGTGGGGTCTGGGTGAGCAGGGCTCCAACGACTCGGGACTGACCCCCTACCAGACGCTGGTGGCCGCGTCCGTGGTCGAGCGTGAGGTCGCCAAGCCCGACGACTACGCGAAGGTGGCGAGGGTAATCCTGAACCGTCTCGACAAGGATCAGCGCCTCGAGATGGATTCGACCGCCAACTACACGGCGACCGTGACCAACATCGATCTCGATGGCGAGGCCTACAAGTCCGACAACGCGTGGAACACCTATCAGATGAAGGGCCTGCCCGCGACGCCGATCGGCGCGGTCGGCGAGCGCGCTCTGGAGGCGACCGAGCATCCGGAGACCGGGAACTGGCTCTACTTCGTCACCGTCGACCGTGAGGGCACGACGCTGTTTGCTGACACCTTCGACCAACACAAGCGCAATCGTCAGCAGGCATGCGACAACAAGCTCCTGACCACCGGCTGCAGCTGAGCCGATGGATCTGACAGCTCCGCCGCGCCGCGCGCCGAGAGGTGGATCGGCATCTCGGAAAGCGGCAGTTCTCGGCTCGCCGGTCTCGCATTCGCGGTCACCCGACCTGCATCTGGCCGCCTACCGTGCGCTGGACCTGCACGACTGGACGTACGAGCGCATCGAGTGCGACGAGCGTCGGTTGCCGACCCTGGTGGGCGAGCTCCCCGCCGAGTGGGTCGGGCTGTCGGTGACCATGCCGGGGAAGCGGGTCGCGCTCGACGTCGCCGATGAACGTACCGAGCGGGCCGTCCTGGTCGGTTCGGCCAACACCCTGGTGCGCGTCGAGAACGGATGGCGCGCAGACTGTACCGACATCGACGGCATGATCGGCGCCCTGCGGCAGCTCGACATCGAGGTCGCCGAGCGACCGCGGGCGGTCCTCGTCGGAGCGGGCGGAACCGCGCTGCCGAGCGTTGCAGCGCTCGCGGAGGCCGGATTCGGTGACCTCACGGTGGTCGCGCGCGACGAACGCCGTGCATCCGACGTCGTCGAGCTCGCGCAGCGACTCGATCTCGACGTGCGATTTCTTCCGTTCGTCCCCTCACGTGCACTCGCCGAAGCGTCCGCAGGAGCCGGCGTCGTGGTGTCGACGGTGCCCGCTTCTGCGGCCGAGCCGATCATCGACTCACTCGCGAATACCCGCGCACTTGTCGACGTGATCTACGACCCGTGGCCCACGCCGCTCGCCGACGCGGTAGCCACCCGCGGCGGTCGGGTGGTCGGTGGTCTGGTGATGCTGCTCAACCAGGCCTACAGCCAGGTCGAACAATTCACCGGTTTGCCTGCGCCCCGGGCGGCGATGGCCGCCGCGGTCGACTGACCTGCCCGCGCGCTGTCCCCAGACGGCACTCGATGCACAGCTGGCGTCCCGCCTCGGCCGTCGTCGACGTCGCGGTCCCTCGGAGCGTTGAGACTGGGGTGCATGGGTCTTGTCTCCTGCGCGGTAGTGCTCTGGCTGACCGCGCTCGCCGAGATCGATCGCCGAACCTGTCGTTTGCCGACCGTTCTGCTGTGGCCGGGGCTTGCCGCGGTCGGCGTGTCCGCCTGTGTGCGCCTGTCGGTGGCAGTCGCTGCCATTGCGGCGGCGTCGCCGTACCTGGTGGGCTGGTTGCGCGGTCTGTGCGGCGGGGGTGACGTCAAACTGGCGCTTGTCCTGGGCGGGATGCTCGCCGATCCCGCGACCGCGCTCGTGATGGTGCTCGCCGCACAGGTGCTCGGGCTCCTGACCCGACGGGGGCGTCATCGCTGGCCGCACGGGCCGCCGATGGTCGTGGCCTGCGCGGTGCTGCTGGTGGTCACGGCCTCGGGCTGACGTGCCTGGGGTGTCGTCGCCGTCACATGGAACAATTGCTTCTTGTGTTGCGCTGGATAACCGCCGGAGAGTCCCATGGCCCGGCCCTTGTTGCCATTGTCGAGGGCATGGTCGCCGGGGTGGAGATCACCTCGACCGACATCGCCGAACAACTCGCACGCCGCAGGCTCGGCTACGGGCGCGGCGCGCGTATGAAGTTCGAGGCCGACAAGGTCAGCGTGCTCGGGGGCGTGCGGCACGGGCTGACCCTCGGCGGGCCGGTCGCCATCGAGATAGCCAACAGCGAGTGGCCGAAGTGGGAGACGGTCATGGCAGCCGATCCGGTCGATCCCGCCGAACTCGAAGGCAGCGCACGTAATGCCGCGCTCACTCGTCCGCGACCGGGACACGCCGACTACTCCGGCATGCTCAAGTTCGGCTTCGACGACGCCCGGCCGGTGCTCGAACGTGCCAGCGCCCGCGAAACAGCCGCGCGCGTCGCCGCGGGTACGGTTGCCCGCAACTTCCTGCGCCAGGTGTTCGGCATCGAAGTGATCTCCCACGTGATCTCGATCGGCGGCAGCACGCCGTATGTCGGTGTGCCTCCGACGATCTCGGATCTGGCGGCAATCGATGCGAGTCCCGTGCGTGCGTTCGACAAGGCGGCAGAGGAGTCGATGATCGCCGAGATCGAAACCGCCAAGAAGGAGGGCGACACCCTCGGCGGCATCGTCGAGATCGTCGCGACCGGCGTGCCGGTGGGACTCGGTTCGCATGTCAGCGGCGACACCCGGCTCGATTCGCGACTCGCAGGCGCGCTGATGGGCATTCAGGCGATCAAGGGTGTCGAGGTCGGCGACGGGTTCGAGACCGCACGCCGCCGGGGCAGCGCAGCGCACGACGAGATGGTTCCCGGGCCCGACGGGGTGCTCCGGTCGACCAACCGTGCGGGCGGTCTCGAAGGCGGCATGACGAACGGTGAGGACATTCGTGTGCGGGTAGCCATGAAGCCGATCTCCACGGTGCCGCGTGCGCTGTCGACGATCGACATGGCGACCGGCGAGCAGGCGCAGGCCATCCATCAGCGATCCGACGTCGTGGCCGTTCCCGCGGCCGGCGTTGTCGCCGAGGCGATGGTCGCGCTGGTGGTTGCACAGGCAGCGCTCGAGAAGTTCGGTGGCGACTCGGTGACCGAGACGTCGGACAATCTCGCGGGCTACGTCAGGCGCGTCGCCGCGCGTGGAGTCCGATCGTGACCGCGTCCGCCGCCGTCCCTCCGAGTAAGCCGACGGCGATTCTCGTCGGGTTCATGGGCGCCGGAAAGTCGACGGTCGGCCGATTGCTCGCCGACCGGCTCGGCGTCGACTTCATCGACACCGACCACGAGATCGTGCGCCGGAGCGGACGCTCCATCCCCGACATCTTCGTCACCGACGGCGCCGAGAGGTTTCGGGAACTCGAAGCGGAGGTCGTCGCCGACGTCCTCGCGAGCCACAACGGCGTCGTCGCACTTGGCGGTGGCGCGGTGACCACCGAAGCGGTGCGTGATGCTCTCGACGCGCATCGGGTGTTCTACCTACGGGTCAGTGCCGACTCGGGTTTCGCGCGGGTACGTGAATCCGATCGTCCGTTGTTGGCCTCCGACGATCCCGCGGAGCGCTACCGTGCGCTGCTGGCCGAACGAGAAGAGACGTACGCGTCGGTCGCGGGGGTCGAGATCGACGCACACGGCGATCCCGATGCCGTCGCCGACCTGATCATCCTGGCGTTGGCCGACGAACTCACGGCAGGAAGGACCTCATGACCGAGCCGATCTCCATCCGGGTCGATGGGGCGTCGCCCTACGACGTGGTCATCGGGCGCGGACTGCTCGACGAGGTCGCAGCGGCAGCTGCCGGCGCCGACCGGGTGGCCGTGCTGTATCAGCCGACATTGGCCAAGACGGCCGAACAGGTTCGCGAGTTCTTGGCCGACAACGGGTTTGATGCTCACCGAGTGGAGATTCCGGATGCGGAGGCGGGTAAGGACCTGTCCGTGGCCGCATTCTGCTGGGATGTCTTCGGCCGCATCGGACTCAAGCGCAATGACAAGGTGATCGCTCTCGGCGGGGGAGCGGCGACCGACCTCGCGGGATTCGTGGCCGCAACGTGGATGCGGGGGATCGGCGTGATCCACATCCCCACGACACTGCTCGCCATGGTCGACGCCGCTGTCGGCGGAAAGACCGGAATCAACACCGACGCAGGGAAGAACCTCGTCGGCTCATTCCACGAACCCGATGCGGTACTCATCGACATCGCCACGCTGGAAACGGTGCCGCGCAACGAGATCATCGCGGGACTCGCCGAGGTCATCAAGACGGGATTCATCGCCGACCCGACCATCCTCGACATCATCGAGGCCGATCCGGCCGCCGCTACCGACCCGGCCGGTCCGGTGCTTCCGGAGTTGATCCGACGGTCGGTTCAGGTCAAGGCCGACGTGGTCTCGGCAGATCTCAAGGAGTCGTCGCTGCGGGAGATCTTGAACTACGGGCACACCATGGGACACGCCATCGAGCGCCGGGAGCGTTATCGCTGGCGTCACGGCGCGGCAGTTGCCGTCGGGTTGGTGTACGCCGCCGAATTGGCGCGCCTTGCAGGACGACTCGACGACGAGACCGCCGATCGGCATCGGAGCATCCTCGAACTCGTCGGATTGCCGACCACCTACGACGCCGATGCGTTCGCAGACCTGCTCGAGGGGATGTCAGGAGACAAGAAGAACCGGTCGGGTCTGCTGCGGTTCGTCGTGCTCGACGGACTGGCGAGGCCTGGACGGCTCGAAGGTCCCGACCCGGGGCTGCTCGCGGCGGCCTATTCGGCCATCGCCTCCGATCGTCGCACGGAGGGCACCACACTGCTCTGATCACTGAGTGGTCGGGTGTGCAGGGCCGACCACCCTCGGGCGACCCTGATCAGGGGCGCCGCCCCGGGCGATCAGATCAGGGGATCAGGCCGACTCCGCGCCGGATGCCGCGACCGAGCGGTCATCGGCGCGCTCGATCACGGCTGTGTCGTCATCTCGGTCGGCGTCGTCGCGACGACGCTGCTCCTTGCGCTGGTCGCGCCGGGTGAGCCAGCGGCCGACCGATGCGCCGAAGAATGCCGGGAAGAACGTCAGCAGGGCGATGAACGAGCCGCCCGCGATGATCTCGATGAAGAAGCTCGCCTCGCTGATTCCCTTGACGCCGACAGTACCGAGAATCCAGCAGATCAGGCACGACACCAGACCCGCGAAGACGCCGGCTTTGAGCCAGCGGATCGTCAGGTCGTCGTAGTCGTCGGGGTCGGGGTGTGCACGAGCATCGCGGATTCCGTCGAAACCGCCCCACACCAACGCGATGAAGATCACCGCTGCGACCGCGATGGTCTTCCATGCCGTCGAGTGCAGCGGAGCCTGTACGACCGCGATGCCGAGCAGAACACGAGCGACGACGTGGACCGCGGTCATGACGACACCGCGCAGCAACCAGGACACCATGGCCGACAGCTTACCCATGGGCGACGTGATCTCGAACACGCGGGAGTGGGGTGGCGTATTTCCGCCACCCCACTCCCGCATCAGGGGTCTATCAGTCAGCGGCAGCGCACGCCGCCCTCCTGGCGGGGGCTCATGCTGCAAGGGCAGCCGTGCGGTGCACAGCGATCGGCGTGGCCACCGTGCCGAGGTCGTCAGTTGCGACGTCCTTGGTCTCGCGTGCCGTGAGCGCGGCAGCAGCTGCGATCACACAGATCGCCGCGGTGAAGATACTGATCACCACCCAGCCCCCGTCGCCGACACCGCCGAGCGCGGTCACGATCGACGGTGCGAAACCTGCCATCAGAAACCCGAGCTGCGTACCGATCGCGAGGCCGGAGAACCGCACCTTGGTGGAGAACATCTCGCCATAGAACGCGGGCCATACCGCGTTGGCCGCGGCATACCCGAAGGAGAAGGTGAGGACGGCGAGTACGAACGTCAGCAGATGATTGCTCTGGCCCATCGAGAGCATGTAGAAGGGCATCAGGATTGCCGACGAGAGCGCCCCGTAGATGAAGACCGGCTTACGCCCGATGCGGTCGGCAAGAGCGCCGAACAGGGGCTGAGTGATGAGGGCACCGATGTTGGCCACGACGACCAGCCAGAGCGTGAGCCCGGCGTCGAGTCCGACGTGCTTGCCGTAGGCGAGCGCGAGGTTGGCGAATACGGTCGACACCGCGGCGATGAAGGCGCACAGCACCACGCGGACCACGGAGCGCCACTGGTCACGCATCAGGGGGATCAGAGGCATCCGGGCGATCTCGCCAGACTCACGTGCCTCGGTGAACTGCGGGGTCTCGTGCAGGCGGCGCCGGATGAAGTAGGCCACGAGCACCACGACGGCCGACAGCCAGAACGGAACGCGCCATCCCCATGAGTACTTCGCGTCGTCGGGGAGTGCCATGAAGGGGATCAGCACCAGCGAGGCCAGGATGAGACCGCCCTGGGTACCGGTCAGGGTCCACGAGGTGAAGAACGCCCGCCGGTGATCGGGGGCGTGCTCGAGTGCCAGCGAACTGGCACCCGCCTGCTCGCCCGCTGCCGAGAACCCCTGCAGGAGACGACAGATCACGAGCAGTACGGGTGCGAACCAGCCGATCTGGTCGAAGGTGGGCAGGCAGCCGATGACGAACGTCGACAATCCCATCAGGACGAGCGTGAACATCAACACCCGCTGACGTCCGATGCGGTCACCGAAGTGGCCGAGAATCAGTGCCCCGATCGGACGCGCGATGTAGGCGACACCGAAGGTGGCGAACGACATCACCAATGCCGCGTTGTCATCCGACGGGAAGAAGATGTGCGGGAAGATCAGTGCTGCTGCGGAGCCGAACAGGAAGAAGTCGTAGTACTCGACGGCGCTGCCCATGAACCCGGCAAGGGCTGCATGGCGTGGTGTGCGTTGTCCGACGGCTCCGCTGCCGTCGGCCTGGGTTGCGGTCATGGGGTACTCCTCTGGTGCGATTGTGCCTGGTGGCGTGGCGGTCAGGACGGGTTTGCGACGAGTTGGCGGAAGTGGCGGGTCATCCGATCGGCGTCCGGGCGGAGCCCGGTGATCAGCGCGAATGCGTCGACGGCCTGGTAGACGGCCATGTGGCCTCCGTCGAGGGTCGCTGCGCCCGCTGCGCGTGCGGCTTGAAGCAGCGGGGTGTCGAGGGGGCGGTAGACGATGTCGGCCACCCACAGGTCCCGGCGGAGTAGTGATGCGTCGAACGCGATGCCGGGGTGTTCGGACATGCCGGTTGGTGTCGCGTGAACGACACCGGTGCTCTCGGGGAGCAACGCGGGCAATTTGTCGAACGCCGCGGCGTCGATCCGCAGGAGTGGATGGCGGGTGGCGAGGTCGTGCGCCAGGGCGCCCGCACGGTCGACGTCGAGATCGACGACGGTCAGATGTGCCGCGCCGAGTCGCAGTAGCGCGTCGGCGACCGCGGTGCCTGCGCCGCCCGCGCCGACGAGGACGACGTCGGCGAGATCGGCGTCGGGTAGCCCTTCGGTGAATCCATGAGCGAATCCCGTTGTGTCCGTGTTGTATCCGATGTCACCGTCATCGGTGAAGAGCACAGTGTTCACGGCACCGAGCGTTGCCGCGACCTCCTCGACGTCGTCGAGGTGATCCATGACGATCTGCTTGCACGGATGGGTGACGTTGACCGCGTCGAATCCGAGCGTGCGCGCCCACGACAAGACATCGCCGATGCGGTCGGGAGAGACCCCCGCGGCGGTGAGGTCGATCGGCCGGTAGACGTAGTCGAGGCCGAGTGCGCGCCCTTCGGTCATGTGCATCGCCGGGGTCAGCGACGGGCGGACGCCGGTGCCGATGAGTCCGACCAGGTAGCTGGTCTCGGTAGGGGTCATGAGCTTCTCCGTAATGTACGAACTAGTACGTTCGCATCTGAGTAGAGCACTGTGCCTCGCATCTCGTCAATGCTTTTGTGTGAGCGGGATCGCACGCAGAAGTGCTCAGCCGCCTCCGACGGAAGGGCCTACGGGGATGCTCAGGCGGTGGTGGTGAGCCACCCGACGACGACGTCGCCGATCATTCTGCGCAGGTGAGCTCGGTTCGACGTCTCGGAGAGATCGAGGTCGAAGAGGTATCCGAAGGTGTAGCGGTTCGCCACCTGGAAGACGCAGTACGAACTGATCACGAGGTGGACATCGAGTGCGGTGACGTCGGTGCGGAAGAGTCCCGCGGTGCGGCCGTCGGCCAGGATCTCGTCGATGAGCGACGTCGCCGGCGCACTCAACTGGGGGAGATCGGTGAGGCGGCGGATGAAGTCTCCGCGGTGGATGTTCTCGATCGACACCAGGCGGATGAAGTCGTCGTTGTCGATGTGGTGGTCGAAGGTGACCTCGGCGAGTCGTCGGATCGCCTCGATCGGGTCACTGTGGTCGACGCGGAGCTTCTGCTCGGCGCGTCGGATACCCCGGTACGCCTTGTCCAGGACAGCGAGGTAGAGACCTTCTTTGCCGCCGAAGTAGTAGTAGATCATCCGTTTGGTGGTGCGTGTGCGTTCGGCGATCTCGTCGACCCGCGCCCCGGAATAGCCCGACTCTGCGAAGACCTCGGTGGCGACGGCGAGTAGTTCCGCGCGCGTGCGCTCCGGGTCGCGCTGGAGTTCGGATTTCGGCTTGGCGGCCACGCTGGGAGCTTACTTGCGTGGTGTGGACGTAGTGCGAACCGTTGCCGTTGCTTTGTACCGGTTGGTACATTGATGTGATGAAGACCTCGATAGCCACCGTCTGTGTGTCCGGCTCACTCGTCGAGAAACTGCACGCGTGTGCCGACGCCGGGTTCGACGGTGTGGAGATCTTCGAACCCGATCTCATCGCTGCAGATGAATCCCCGGAGGAGATCCGGGCGCTTGCGCAGCGACTGGGTCTCGAGCTGTACCTGTATCAGCCGCTGCGCGACATCGAGGGGGTGACCGAAGAGCGCTTCGCCGACAACCTCCGGCGCGCGGACGCCACGTTCGCCACGGCGGCACGCCTGGGCATCACCATGGTTCTCGTCTGCAGCAACGTCGCCACCGCGACCGTCGACGACGATGCTGTGTCCGCCGAGCAGTTGCGACGGGTGGGCGACATCGCTGCGCGCCACGGTCTGCGTATCGCGTTCGAAGCACTAGCGTGGGGGCGTTTCGTCGACGACTACAGGCGGTCGTGGCGCATCGTCGAACTCGCCGATCACGAAGCAGTCGGCCTGTGTCTCGACAGTTTTCACGTACTCTCCCGCGGGCATGATCCGTCGGCGATCAGGGCCATACCGGGGGAGAAGATCTTCTTCGTTCAGCTCGCCGACGCCCAGGCTCTGTCGATGGACGTGTTGTCGTGGAGCCGACATCATCGGTTGTTCCCGGGTGAGGGGGTATTCGATCTCGAGGGGTTCGTCGGGCACGTGCTCGCCGCGGGATACGCCGGACCGCTGTCGCTGGAGGTCTTCAACGACACCTTCCGCCAGACGGATCCGGGGCCGACCGCCGTGCACGCAGAACGTTCGTTGCTGTGGCTGCAGGATCGACTCGATCTGATCGACCTTCCCGATCCCGAGCCGCCGATCGGATTCGACTTCGTGGAGATCAAAGCCGAGGACACGCGCGACGTCGAGGCCATGCTCGCCCAACTCGGATTCACCGCCTCGGGCAGACACCGCAGCAAACCGGTCACTCTGTGGATGGCGGGCGGGGCCCGAGTCGTGCTGAACGAACAGCAGGCACGTGATCAGTCGCCGCACATCGCCGCCATCGGTCTCCAGGAATCCGACCCGAAGGCGTTGAGCGCACGTGCGTCCATCCTGAAGGCGCCCGCAGTGAACAGGCGGACCCATGCGTCAGAGCACGCCTTCGGTACGGCATTGGTGCCCGGCGGCACCGAGATCTTCTGGACGCTTGACGCGCCGGGTGCGCCCGCCTGGGTCGATGAGTTCGACGACGCGCTTCCGGCGGTGAGCACCCCGATCCGCGCGATCGACCACGTCAACCTCACGCAGCAGTGGGAGACCGCCGATGACGCGCGACTGTTCATGGCGAGTGTCTTCGGTCTCGACGCCGACGACCCGGTCGAGGTGCCCGGCCCGCGTGGACTGATCCGCAGTCAGGTTCTCCGTACGCCCGACGGTGCCGTGCGGGTACCGCTCAACGTGGCGCCGCACGTGCTCGACTCCGAGGCCATCGCGCAGCACGTCGCTTTCGCATGCGACGACGTGCTCGGCCTCGCGCGCAGCGCACGGGAGGCGGGTCTTGAGTCCCTGCGGGTCCCGGACAACTACTACGACTACGTCCGCGGGCGGTTCGGTGTCGACGACGATTTCCTGGCGCAACTGCGTGAGCTCGGGGTGCTCTATGACCGCAGCCCGGAGCCGGAAGGCGGGTACCTGCTGCACTTCTACACGCGCACTCTCGGCCGTGTGTTCTTCGAATTCGTCCAGCGGTTCGACGGATACGACGGGTACGGCGTCGACAACGCTCCGGTCAGACTGGCCGCGCAGCGCTGACATGCCGAGGCTTGTCGCTCGGCGCCGACAGGCAAGGCGTCCCCGAGTAGCGTGGCAGTCATGCTTTCTCAGCCGCTGTCCGATGAGTTCGCGCGTCGTCGCGAACGGTGTCGCACGTTGATCTCGACGGGACCCGAGCCGCTCGACGTCTTCGTGGTCTCCGATCTGACCAACATCCGCTACCTGAGCGGTTTCACGGGATCCAACGCCGCACTGCTGATCTCGGCCGCCGGCAGCGACGGCGACCGCATCTGTACCGATGGCAGATACACCACGCAGATCGCGGAGCAGTCGGGCGGTCTCGTCGCCGTCATCGCGCGCGCGTGCACCGAGGAACTCGTCGGTGCGGCCGTCGCCGCGGGGGCGTCGCGCATCGGCTTCGAGTCCGACGTCCTGACGGTTGCCGAGCACGCACAGCTCACGGGAGGTGCGGCCCAAGGGCGGCAGCTCCTCGGGCGGACCGGTCTGGTCGCGGAGTTGCGTGAGGTGAAAGACGATGCCGAGGTCGAACTGCTTCGGCGCGCGTGTGCGATCGGCGACGCCGCGCTCGCGGAGATCATCTCCGACGGCGTGATCCGTGCGGGCGCTACTGAACGCGACGTGGCACGTGCCCTCGAGAACGCGATGTTCCGGCATGGCGCAGACGAGATCTCCTTCGAGACGATCGTTGCGGCGGGCCCCAACTCGGCCATCCCGCACCATCGGCCCACCTCTGCGGTTCTCGCGGACGGCGATTTCGTCAAGATCGACTTCGGGGCCGTCGCGTCCGGCTACCACTCCGATATGACCCGTACCTACGTTCTGACCCGGGCCGCGGACTGGCAACGCGAGATATACGACCTGGTGGAGCGGGCTCAGGCGGCTGGACGGGCGGCGTTGGCGCCCGGCGCCGATCTCCGAGGCATCGACGCCGCGGCGCGGTCGGTGATCGAGAACGCGGGATACGGGGAGCAGTACGTGCACGGACTCGGCCACGGTGTCGGACTCGATATCCACGAAGCACCGGGAATAGGAAAACTCGCGACGGGTACACTACCTTCCGGCGCAGCGGTGACTGTGGAGCCCGGTGTCTACCTCCCCGGAAGAGGTGGCGTCCGGATCGAGGACACGCTCATCGTCACAGACGGCGAGCCCGACCTGCTGACCACCACCGACAAGACCTTCACCGTCATCTGACGGCTCGCGCTGCCCGACGCGCAACAGACGCACACACCGACGTAGAAGATTGAGGAACTGATTCATGGCGACCACCGCCGATTTCAAGAACGGTCTCGTACTCCGCATGGACGATCAGCTTTGGCAGATTCTGGAGTTCCAGCACGTCAAGCCCGGCAAGGGACCCGCGTTCGTGCGTACGAAGATCAAGAACGTGCTCAGCGGTAAGACGGTCGACAAGACGTTCAACGCGGGAGTGAAGGTCGAGACCGCGACCGTCGATCGTCGCGACATGCAGTTCCTGTACAACGACGGCACCGACTACGTCTTCATGGACGCGCAGGACTACGAGCAGTACCCGATCGCGCCGGAGACCGTCGGCGACGGCGCACGCTTCCTGCTCGAGAACATGACCGTCCAGGTCTCGCTCAACGAGGGTCAGCCGCTCTTCGTTGAGCTCCCGGTCACCGTCGAGCTCGTGGTCACGCACACCGACCCGGGTCTGCAGGGTGATCGGTCGACCGGCGGCACCAAGCCCGCAACGGTCGAGACCGGCACCGAGATTCAGGTGCCGCTGTTCATCAACACCGGCGACAAGCTGAAGGTCGATTCGCGCGACGGCAGCTACCTCGGCCGCGTCAACAGCTGACCGCCCGGCTCTGTCAGCGAAGGTAGATCAGTGAAGCAACCCGGAACCCGGCACAAGGCCCGCCGCCGCGCGGTGGACCTGTTGTTCGAGGCTGAAGCCAAGCAGGTCAGCCCCGCGCAGCTCGTCGCCGAACGGCGCGAATTCGTGCGCGACGACGAGAGCGTCGGCGAGATCCACGACTACACCGCGACGGTCATCGAGGGACTCGCCGCCGACCAGTCGCAGGTTGATTCCGTCGTCTCGTCGCATCTGAAGGGATGGACGCTGGAACGGCTGCCCGCCGTCGACCGAGCGATCCTCCGTCTCGCGACATGGGAGCTGTTCAACTCCACCGACGTCGATCCCATCGTCATCGTCGACGAGGCGGTCGAACTGGCGAAAGAACTGTCGACCGACGACTCGCCGGCATTCGTCAACGGCGTGCTCGCGAAGATCGCCGAACTCGCACCGCAGGTGCGGGCCGCGCAGGCCGCGGGCTCCGATTCGGGTGGTCGCGCTACCGACGTGTAAAGTATTGCGGTGGCAGACATCCTTTAACGATCCGTCCCGTGAGGCGGAGAAGGAGGTCCATATATGGGCGAACGTGTACTGCTCGACGCCGCGGACGTGTCCCGCACCATCGCGCGCGTCGCGCACCAGGTCATCGAGAAGACGGCACTGGACGCACCCGACTCTCCCCGTGTGGTCATCATCGGAATCCCCACCCGCGGAACGACTCTCGCCGATCGGCTGGCCGCGAAGATCAACGAGTTCTCCGGTGTCGCCGTTCCTGTCGGCTACCTCGACATCACGCTCTACCGCGACGACCTCCGCGCCAAACCGCATCGCCCCCTTGAGCGAACCATGGTGCCGTCCGGCGGCGTCGACAACGCGGTCGTTGTACTCGTCGACGACGTGCTCTATTCGGGACGGACGGTGCGCGCCGCGCTCGATGCCCTCCGGGACCTCGGTCGTCCGGCTGCGGTACAACTGGCGGTCCTCGTCGACCGTGGTCATCGCGAACTTCCACTGCGTGCCGACTATGTCGGAAAGAACATCCCCACCTCTCGTGACGAGGTTGTCTCCGTCCACCTGACCGAGCACGACGGTGTCGACGAGGTCGTGCTCGGCCCGAAGGGGTCGGGCGACGAGCAGGCTGATCAGTGATGCGCCATCTGCTCTCGACCTCCGACCTGACCCGCGACGACGCCACCGACCTGCTCGACGAGGCCGAGCGCTTCGAACAGGCGCTGACCGGCCGGGAGATCCGTAAACTGCCCACACTGCGGGGCCGCACCGTCATGACCGTGTTCTACGAGAACTCCACCCGCACACGGGTGTCGTTCGAGGTCGCGGGCAAATGGATGAGTGCAGACGTCATCAATGTGAGTGCATCGAGTTCATCGGTCAACAAGGGCGAGTCGCTGCGCGACACCGCGAAGACGCTGCGTGCCGCAGGCGCCGACGCGCTGATCGTGCGCCACCCCGCATCGGGCGCAGCCCACCAGATCGCCGCATGGACGACGGGCGGATTCGGACCCGACGGCCCCGATGCCGAGGGCACGGGACCCGCGGTGATCAATGCCGGAGACGGCACCCACGAGCATCCGACGCAGGCGTTGCTCGACGCTCTCACCCTGCGCCAGCGTCTCGGCGCCATCGAGGGGCGTCGGATCGCGATTGTCGGCGACGTTCTCCACTCACGTGTCGCACGGTCGAACGCGCATCTGCTCTCGACGCTCGGCGCGGACGTTGTACTGGTGGCTCCGCCGACGTTGCTGCCGGTGGGAGTGGAGCAGTGGCCGGTGCAGACATCCGGCAACCTCGACGCAGAACTCCCCGCGGCCGACGCCGTGATGATGCTGCGTGTGCAGGCCGAGCGTATGAACGGCGGCTTCTTCCCCTCCGCCCGGGAGTACTCGGTGCGGTACGGCCTCAACGAGCGGCGGATGGGCTTGCTCTCCGACGACGCCATCGTCCTGCATCCGGGCCCGATGCTGCGCGGAATGGAGATCGGCTACTCGGTGGCCGACTCTCCGCGCGCGACCATTCTCGAGCAAGTCCGCAACGGTGTGCACGTCCGCATGGCGGTGCTGTTCCGCCTCCTCGCGGGCACGGAATCAGGAGGTGCGCTGTGACCGGCGCCAGCCAAGCAGTCGGATCGGTGGTGCACGGGTCCGTGTTGATTCGTTCGGTCCGGCCGTACGGTGAGGGCGATCCGGTCGACGTCCTCGTCACCGACGGTGAGATCGCCGCACTCGGTGCCGACGTCGATGCTCCCGACGGGATCGATGTGATCGACGGTGAAGGGGCGGTGTTGTTGCCCGGCCTCGTCGACCTCCACACCCACCTGCGTGAGCCGGGTCGCGAAGACACCGAGACGATCCGAAGTGGTTCGGCGGCAGCGGCTCTCGGGGGCTACACGGCAGTGTTCGCGATGGCCAACACCGCGCCCGTCGCCGACAACTCGACCATTACGGACAACGTGTGGCGCACCGGCAGGGAAGTCGGTCTCGTCGACGTCTATCCGGTCGGTGCCGTCACGGTCGGGCTCGAGGGCAAGCAACTCGCCGAGATGGGCATGATGGCGTCGGGCGCCGCTGGCGTCCGCATGTTCAGCGACGACGGCAAATGCGTCTCCGACCCGCTACTCATGCGTCGTGCGCTCGAATACGCGACGGGCCTCGGTGTACTCATCGCGCAGCACGCTGAGGAGCCTCGCCTGACCGTCGGTGCCGTCGCGCACGAGGGGCCGATGGCTGCGCGCCTCGGACTCGCCGGCTGGCCGCGCGCCGCCGAGGAGTCGATCGTGGTGCGTGACGCCCTGCTGGCGCGGGACGCCGGAGCACGCGTCCACATCTGTCACGCCTCCACCGAGGGCACCGTGGCACTGCTGCGGTGGGCCAAGGAGCAGGGAATCAACGTGACCGCGGAGGTCACCCCGCACCATCTTCTGCTCGACGACTCTCGTCTGCAGACTTACGACGCGATCAACAAGGTCAATCCGCCGTTGCGTGAGGAGCGCGACAAGATCGCACTGCGGCAGGCGTTGGCCGACGGAATCGTGGACTGCGTGGCGACCGATCATGCGCCGCATGCCTCGCAGGAGAAGTGCTGTGAATTCGCCCAGGCGAAGCCAGGGATGCTCGGGCTCCAGACCGCGCTACCGATCATCGTGGAAACCATGGTGAATCCGGGTCTGCTCGACTGGCGCGGTGTAGCACGTGTGATGAGTGAGCGCCCGGCGGAGATCGTCGGACTCACCGATCAGGGGCGCCCGATCGCCGTCGGCGAACCGGCGAACCTGACGGTGGTCGACCCGAACACCCCATGGGTGGTGCACGGGCGCGAGCTGGCGAGCCTGTCCGACAACACGCCCTATGAGTCGATGTCGATGCCGGCCAGCGTTGTCGCGACGGTGCTGCGCGGTGTGGTGACGGCCCACGCCGGCGAGGTGACCCGGTGAGCCTGACCGAGATCATCATCGTGGTCGTCGTCGTGCTGGTCTGGCTCGGATTGGTGTCGCTCGTGCTACGCGGATGGCGCAACCGTGGGCGTCGTCAGGCCGATCTGATCGGCGAGTTCCCCGTTCCGCCAACGCATCTCGGTGATGCGATACTCGGTCCGGACACGGGACTCTACGTCGGGTCGACGATTGCTCCAAGCTGGCAGAACCGCGTGGCGGTCGGCGATGTCGGCGACCGTGCCGCAGCGACGATCGCGGCGTATACCGACGGTGTGCTGATCGAACGGCAGGGAGCCGGCGACATCTGGATCCCGCGATCGGCGATCACGGCGGTTCGTACCGAGCGGGGGCTCGCGGGCAAGGTGATGACGGCCGACGGACTTCTGGTGATCCGCTGGATACTGCCCAGCGGAACCGAGATCGATTCAGGAATGCGCGCGGACGACAAGACCGTCTACCCGGGATGGGTGGCCGCATTCGACACACAGCCCGATACAGAACAGAGGAAAGACCAATGACCGCAGCGGTTCTGGTGCTAGAGAACGGCCAGGTGTTCCGCGGCCGGGAATACGGCGCCGTGGGTGAGACTCTCGGCGAGGCGGTGTTCTGCACTGCGATGACCGGCTATCAGGAGACATTGACCGATCCCAGTTATCACCGTCAGATCGTGGTGGCGACCGCACCGCAGATCGGCAACACCGGCTGGAACGACGAGGATGGCGAGTCCACCGGCAGCGCGGGCAGCGAGGACGAGGTCGGCGACTCGGGCAAGATCTGGGTCGCAGGCTACGCCGTGCGTAATCCCACTCGCCGCGTGTCCAATTGGCGCGCGACGACCTCGCTCGAGGACGAACTCGAACGGCAGGGGATCGTCGGCATCGCGGGCATCGACACCAGGACCGTCGTGCGTGTGCTGCGCGATCACGGCTCGATGCGGGCAGGCGTCTTCTCCGGCGCCGCGCTTGCTGACGACGACGAACTCCTGGCGCGCGTGCGCAGCCAGCCGTCGATGAAGGGTGCTGACCTCGCCGGCGAGGTCAGCACCGACCGCGGATACCTCGTCGAACCGAGCGGTGATCCGCGGTTCACGGTCGTCGCCGTCGACCTCGGTATCAAGACCAACACGCCGCGCATGCTCGCCGAACGCGGCGTCGCCGTACATGTGCTGCCCGCCGACGCCGGTTTCGCTGCCATCGCCGAACTGAAACCCGACGGCGTTTTCCTCTCGAACGGTCCGGGCGACCCGGCGACCGCCGACAACGCCGTCGCACTGACCCGTGAGGTGCTCGCCGCCGACATCCCGCTGTTCGGTATCTGCTTCGGCAATCAGATACTCGGCCGGGCATTCGGCCGCGGTACCTACAAGATGAAGTTCGGCCACCGCGGAATCAACATCCCGGTGCTCGACGTCGCCACGGGCAAGGTGTCGATCACCGCACAGAACCACGGGTTCGCTCTCGAGGGCGAGGCCGGCGAGGAGTTCGACACCGATTTCGGGCGCGCCCGCGTCAGTCACGTCTGCGCCAACGACGGAACAGTTGAGGGCGTGGAATTGCTTTCCGGCCGAGCGTTTTCGGTCCAGTACCACCCAGAAGCCGCGGCCGGTCCGCACGACGCGGCATATCTCTTCGACAGGTTCGTCTCCGTGATGGAGGCAGATCGCGCACACGGAACGAGGTCCTAATGCCGCGCCGCGACGACATCAATCACGTCCTGGTGATCGGCTCCGGCCCGATCGTCATCGGACAGGCCTGCGAGTTCGACTACTCGGGCACCCAGGCATGCCGGGTACTCAAGGCCGAGGGCCTCCGGGTGAGCCTGGTCAACTCCAACCCGGCGACCATCATGACCGACCCGGAGTTCGCCGATGCCACGTACATCGAGCCGATCACCGCCGAGTATGTCGAGAAGGTGATCGAAGCCGAGCGCGACGCCGGGCACCCGATCGACGCCGTGCTGGCCACCCTCGGAGGTCAGACCGCGCTGAACACCGCTGTGGCCCTGCATGATCGGGGATCGCTCGAGAAGTACGACATCGAGCTCATCGGTGCCGACTTCGACGCCATCCAGCGTGGCGAGGACCGCCAGATGTTCAAGGACATCGTGGCCAAGGTCGGTGGCGAGAGCGCGCGTTCACGCGTGTGTCACACGATGGACGAGGTGCGCGAGACCGTCGCCGAACTCGGCTATCCGGTCGTCGTGCGACCGTCCTTCACCATGGGTGGCCTCGGCTCGGGCATGGCCTACGACTCCGACGATCTGGACCGCATCGCCGGTGGGGGACTCGCGGCGTCGCCCACGGCCAACGTGCTGATCGAGGAGTCGATCCTCGGGTGGAAGGAATACGAGCTCGAGCTCATGCGCGACAACCGCGACAACGTGGTCGTCGTGTGTTCGATCGAGAACCTCGACCCGGTGGGCGTGCACACGGGTGACTCCATCACCGTCGCCCCGGCGATGACCCTGACCGACCGCGAGTATCAGAAGATGCGCGACCTCTCGATCGCGATCCTGCGTGAGGTCGGCGTCGACACCGGCGGATGCAATATCCAGTTCGCCCAGGATCCGCGCGACGGGCGTCTCATCGTGATCGAGATGAACCCGCGCGTATCCCGCTCGTCGGCACTCGCCTCGAAGGCGACGGGTTTCCCCATCGCCAAGATCGCCGCGAAACTTGCCATCGGCTACAGCCTCGACGAGATCACCAACGACATCACCAAGGAGACGCCGGCCTGTTTCGAGCCGACACTCGACTACGTGGTGGTGAAGGCTCCGCGTTTCGCGTTCGAGAAGTTCCCCGGCGCCGACGACACGCTGACCACGACGATGAAGTCGGTCGGCGAAGCGATGAGTCTCGGTCGCAGCTTCGCCGAGGCGCTCGGCAAGGTGATGCGGTCGCTCGAGACCAAGGCCGCGGGATTCTGGACCGAACCGAACCGGCCCGACCCGGCGAGCATCGACCTCGATGCCCTGCTGCGCGAGATCGCCACCCCCAAGGACGGCCGCATCTACAAGGTGATGCTGGCGTTCGACGCGGGAGCGACAATCGAGCAGGTGTACGAGGCGACCGCGATCGATCCCTGGTTCCTCGCCGAGATCGCGGCAATCGGAGCGCTCGGTACCGAGGTCCGTGACGCCGAGCAGCTGACCGAGGAACTGCTTCGGGATGCGAAGTCCAACGGCTTCTCCGATCGTCAGATCGCGGCGCTCCGTGGAGATTTCGCCGATCAGGACGCTGTGCGCGCCTACCGGCACGAACTCGGCGTCCGACCCGTCTACAAGACCGTCGACACCTGCGCTGCGGAGTTCGAGGCGAAGACCCCGTACCACTATTCGACCTACGAGCTCGATCCCTCGGCGACCAGCGAGATCGCACCGCAGACGCAACGGCCCAAGGTGCTGATCCTCGGATCGGGCCCCAACCGTATCGGTCAGGGCATCGAGTTCGACTATTCGTGTGTGCACGCAGCGTTGACGTTGTCGGAAGCCGGCTACGAGACCGTGATGGTCAACTGCAACCCCGAAACGGTCTCCACCGACTACGACACCGCCGATCGTCTCTACTTCGAACCGCTCACGTTCGAGGATGTCCTCGAGGTCTATCACGCCGAGGCGCAGTCGGGCACCGTCGCCGGCGTGATCGTCCAGCTCGGCGGACAGACACCATTGGGCCTCGCCGATCTGCTGGAATCGGCCGGTGTGCCGATCGTCGGAACGTCACCGGCCGCGATCGACCTTGCGGAGGACCGCGGTGAGTTCGGCAAGGTGCTCACCGATGCCGGGCTGCCCGCACCGGCGTTCGGAACGGCGACCTCGTTCGACGAGGCGCGCGAGACGGCGGCCCGTATCGGGTATCCGGTGCTCGTCCGTCCGTCGTATGTGCTCGGCGGCAGGGGCATGGAGATCGTCTACGACGAGGCGTCCCTGGCCGACTACATCTCGCGCGCAACCGAACTGACCCCCGATCATCCGGTCCTCGTCGACCGCTTCCTCGAGGACGCGGTGGAGATCGACGTCGACGCCCTGTGCGACGGCACCGAGGTCTACATCGGCGGTGTGATGGAACACATCGAGGAGGCGGGCATCCACTCCGGTGATTCGGCGTGCGCCCTGCCGCCGGTCACGCTCGGCCGATCGGATCTGGAGATGGTGCGGCGCTCGACCGAGGCCCTGGCGAAGGGCATCGGGGTACGCGGGTTGATGAACGTCCAGTACGCGCTCAAGGACGACATCCTCTATGTTCTGGAGGCCAATCCGCGGGCGAGTCGCACCGTGCCCTTCGTCTCCAAGGCGACGTCGGTGCCGCTGGCCAAGGCGTGTGCGCGGGTCATGCTGGGGGAGACCATCGCAGAGCTTCGTGAGCAGGAGTTGCTTCCGGCCACCGGAGACGGCGGTACCGCTCCCATCGACGCACCCATCGCCGTCAAGGAAGCGGTGTTGCCGTTCAACCGGTTCCGACGCTTCGACGGCACCGGCGTCGACGCACTGCTGAGTCCGGAGATGAAGTCGACCGGTGAGGTGATGGGGATCGACACGGACTTCGGCCGCGCGTTCGCCAAGTCGCAGACCGCGGCGTACGGTTCGTTGCCCACCGAGGGTGCGGTGTTCGTATCGGTGGCCAACAAGGACAAGCGGTCGCTGCTGTTCCCGGTGAAGCATCTCGCCGACCTGGGATTCACGATCCTGGCGACAGAGGGCACCGCGGAGGTGTTGCGCCGCAACGGGATCGTCGCCACGACGGTGCCCAAGCACTTCGAGGCGCAGCCGGGCGATCGCACGATCGTCGACGCGATCCTGGCCGGCGAGGTCGCGATGGTGATCAACACGCCGTACGGCCAATCGGGTCCTCGCGTCGACGGCTACGAGATCCGTAGCGCCGCGGTGACGGCAGGCATTCCGTGCATCACCACGGTGCAGGGGGCGAGTGCGGCGGTCCAGGGAATCGAAGCTGCGCTGCGCGGCCAGATGGAAGTCGAGTCACTTCAGCGTCGACACGCAGCGCTGGTCAACGAGGGGTGACGATGGTGACACGCTCGGATACAACAGGTTTCGCGATTCCGTATCGTTCCGCCGTTGCCGAGCGTGGGCGGCTGTGCGCAGGCATCGATCCTCACGTCGCGCTTCTCGAGCAGTGGGGGTTACCCGTCGACGCGACGGGTCTGCGCCAGTTCGCGGACATCTGCGTCGAGGCCCTCGGGCCGGTTGCCGCTGTGATCAAACCGCAGGTCGCGTTCTTCGAGGCCTTCGGGTCCGCGGGTTACGCAGTCCTGGAGGCGGTCATAGACGGTTGTCGAGAGGCAGGAGCCCTGGTGCTCGCCGACGCGAAGCGAGGCGACATCGGCTCGACGATGGACGCCTACGCACACGCCTGGCTCGACGGACGGTCACCGCTGTGCTCCGACGCGGTCACCGTCTCGCCCTACCTCGGGTTCGGTTCGCTGTCTCCCGCGGTCGACGCCGCCCGCAGCAGTGGGCGAGGTGTGTTCGTCCTCGCGCGGACGTCGAATCCGGAGGGCGGAGCGGTGCAACTCGCCGGCACGGGGGAGCGCAGCGTGGGTCAGCTCATCGTCGACGAGGCCTCTGCGAGCAACGCTGATGGCTCCGCGACGGTCGGCCTTGTCGTGGGCGCCACCCGCTCCCACGGCCTCGATCTGGAGGGTCTGGGCGGGCCGATCCTGGCCCCCGGTCTCGGTGCCCAGGGTGCGACCGCCCGGGATCTGCCCGAGGTGTTCGACGGGGCCGATCCCGCCTGGGTACTCCCCGCGAGTTCGCGAGGAATTCTGCGTGCAGGGCCGGATCCACAGGCGGTGCGGGCGTCATTTGCGACCGCTCGCGACGAGGTCGAGGCGGCTCTGGGCTGAATGGGGTCCTGTGTCGGACGGGTCGCCGCCTCGCCGCCACCGCGACACGCTCGACGCGCGTGACAATTCGTCGAGTTTATCCGTCGCAACTGCAGTCACAGCAGTCTCAGCCGTCGCCCCGCTTCCGTCGACGGCTTGTCGACGCCGGCATGGGGCTCGGGTCCGGCGAAGCTCTGTGACCTGCATCTTTCTGGTGATTGAGAACGTGTCGGATGCGACGCGTAGGCTCTGCCACGTCATCGGTGAGCAGGGGATTCTCACACCCCCTACATCACCGAGGCCGACCGGAAACGCGGGGGTGCCTCTCGCAAATGCCTGTTCAGATGGGTACGGTCGCTTTCGCTGCAGTCATTCGACGTCATGGCGCCCGGGTAGGGCGATGTGAGTGTTCGAGATCCGCGGCCATACGCCACCAGACGCCTGCCCCGGGCGCTGGTGTAGTCAGTTCGAGAACGAAAGACGGAGGAACCCGTGGCGCTTCCCCAGTTGACAGACGAGCAGCGCGCCGCTGCGTTGGAGAAGGCAGCTGCCGCTCGCCGAGTACGCGCCGAGCTCAAAGAGCGTCTCAAGCGCGGTGGCACCGATCTCTCCCAGGTGCTCAAGGATGCCGAGACCGACGAGATCCTCGGCAAGATGAAGGTCTCGGCACTGCTCGAGGCACTGCCGAAGGTCGGCAAGGTCAAGGCGCAGGAGATCATGACCGAACTCGAGATCGCCCCGACGCGCCGCCTGCGCGGCCTCGGCGATCGTCAGCGCAAGGCGCTGCTCGAGAAGTTCCCGTCCTGAGCGGGCAGAACACACACACGAGGGGTCGACTGGTTGTCCTGGTCGGCCCCTCGGCCGTGGGTAAGTCGACCGTCGTGAGGCGTGTCCGCGAACTCGTGCCCACCCTGTTCTTCAGCGTGTCCGCCACGACCCGGGCACCACGACCCGGTGAGCTCGACGGTCGCGACTACTACTTCGTGTCCGATACCGAGTTCGACCGGATGATCGCAGACGACGAGTTCCTCGAGTGGGCCGAGATCCACGGCGGTCTCCAGCGATCCGGCACGCCCGCGGCACCCGTCGAGGACGCGCTGGCGACCGGACAGCCGGTACTGTTGGAGGTCGACCTGGCCGGTGCCCGCAACGCGGTGCGCCGACTCCCCGAAGCCGTCACGGTTTTCCTCGCGCCGCCGAGTTGGGACGATCTCGTCGAACGACTTGCAGGTCGCGGCACCGAAACACCCGAGGCGGCCCAGCGTCGACTCGACACGGCCAGAACCGAAATGGACGCACAAGGAGAGTTCGACCACGTGGTGGTCAACTCCGAAGTCGACTCGACGGCCCGCCAATTGGTATCCTTGTTGGTTGGATCCGACAATACAAAGCAGGAGTTCGCGTGAGCACGCAGACCACTTTCGACACCCCCGAGATCGTCGACGCCCCGTCGTACGACACCCCGCTGGGTATCACCAATCCTCCGATCGACGATCTCCTCGAGCGCGCGTCGTCGAAGTACGCGCTCGTCATCTACGCGGCCAAGCGTGCGCGTCAGATCAACGACTACTACAACCAGCTCGGCGACGGCATCCTCGAGTACGTCGGCCCGCTGGTCGAGCCGGGTATGCAGGAGAAGCCGCTGTCGATCGCCATGCGAGAGATCCACTCGGATCTGCTCCAGCACACCGAGGGCGAGTAACTCCACTGGAGATGACCACTCCGGGCGCCAGTCGGCGCATTCTGGTCGGTGTCGGCGGCGGTATCGCGGCGTACAAGGTGTGCTCGGTCATCCGGCACTTCACCGAGGCCGGGCATGAGGTGCGGGTCATCCCCACCCGCGCGGCGCTCGAGTTCGTCGGTGCTGCCACCTTCGAGGCGCTCTCGGGTCACCCGGTCTCGACCGAGGTTTTCGAGCACGTCGACGAGGTGCCGCACGTCCGGCTGGGACAGGGAGCAGATCTGGTCATCGTGGCGCCTGCCACCGCCGACCTCATGGCCCGCGCAGTGACGGGCAGGGCAGACGATCTTCTCACCGCCTCGTTGCTGACAGCCACCTGTCCCGTGATGTTCGTGCCTGCCATGCATACCGAGATGTGGGAGCACGCCGCCACACAGGCGAACGTGGCCACTCTTCGCGAGCGCGGCGCAACCGTCGTGACACCGGCATCCGGGCGGTTGACAGGCCGCGACACCGGCGCGGGGCGGCTGCCCGAACCACAAGAGATCGCGCTGCTCGGTGAGCTGCTACTCGATCGGGCAGACGCCCTACCGTATGACTTGGCCGGAATGCGCATCGTGATCAGCGCGGGCGGCACCCGCGAACCACTCGATCCCGTGCGCTATCTCGGTAACCGCAGTTCGGGCAAGCAGGGTTTCGCGCTGGCCCGCGCCGCGGCACAGCGAGGTGCGCACGTCACCGTCGTCGCCGGATCGACCAACGAGGCAGGGGAGCCGGCAGGAGTCGAGGTCGTCCACATCGAGGACGCGCGGGAACTCGCCGACGAGATGACGACACGAGCCGCCGGCGCCGACGCCGTGATCATGGCCGCGGCGGTCGCCGATTTCCGCCCGATCAGTGTCAACGACACCAAGATCAAGAAGAACGACGACGGTCCGGCTCCCATCGCGCTGACAACCAATCCGGACATCCTGCGGGGCTTGGTCGAGTCGAGGGAGTCCGGGACCATCCCGTCCGATGTGGTGATCGTCGGTTTCGCTGCCGAGACCGGCGACGAGCAGGGCGGCGTACTCGACCACGGAAGGGCGAAGCTGCGACGCAAGGGATGCGATCTGCTCGTGGTGAACGCAGTTGGCGACGGCAAGGCGTTCGGTACCGAGGACAACACCGGCTGGCTGTTGTCGGCCAACGGCAGTGAGACGTCGCTTCCGTTCGGCTCGAAAACCCTTATGGCGAGCCGAATACTTGACGAAGTCCGCGCATTGCTGCCTGATTAGGTGCGCGCCCGACCTCATCGGTCGGATGTCGGGTCGGGTGTGTAGTTTTGAAAGCCACGAGACCACCAACGTCGACCTGTTCGGGTTGCCGTGTGCTCCCAGCGGGGGACACCAGTTTTGAGAGGATCAGATGACCAGTTCTGCGTCACGCCTGTTCACCAGTGAGTCGGTCACGGAAGGGCATCCGGACAAGATCTGCGACGCGATCAGCGACTCGGTCCTCGACGCCATCCTCGCCGACGACCCGAAGGCCCGTGTGGCCGTCGAAACGCTCGTCACCACCGGACAGGTTCATGTGGCAGGCGAGGTCACAACCACCGCCTATGTGGACATCCCGGGAATCGTGCGCAACAAGATCCTCGACATCGGGTACGACTCGTCGACCAAGGGTTTCGACGGCGCGTCGTGCGGGGTCAACGTTGCGATCGGGGCTCAGTCACCCGACATCGCCGGAGGCGTCTTCAACTCGCACGAGAGCCGCAGCGGCATCTCCGAGGACGAGATCGACGCCCAGGGCGCAGGCGACCAGGGGCTGATGTTCGGGTATGCCACCTCCGAGACGCCCGAGCTGATGCCGGTGCCGATCGCCCTCGCGCACCGGCTCTCGCGACGACTCACCGAGGTCCGCAAGAACGGAACGCTGCCGTACCTGCGGCCCGACGGCAAGACCCAGGTCACCATCGAGTACGACGGCGACAAGCCCGTCCGGCTCGACACAGTCGTCGTCTCGACTCAGCACGCC
Source organism: Gordonia aichiensis NBRC 108223 (assembly GCF_000332975.1). Classification (GTDB taxonomy): domain Bacteria; phylum Actinomycetota; class Actinomycetes; order Mycobacteriales; family Mycobacteriaceae; genus Gordonia; species Gordonia aichiensis. The sequence goes on from NZ_BANR01000005.1 coordinate 202,004, forward strand.
GCTGACATCGACCTCGAGAAGATGCTGACCCCCGACATCAAGGCGCAGGTCATCGATCCTGTGCTCGCCGAATTGGATCTGCCCGGCTTCACCACCGAGGGATACCGGCTGCTGGTCAATCCCACAGGCAAGTTCGTGCTCGGCGGCCCGATGGGCGACGCGGGTCTGACCGGACGCAAGATCATCGTCGACACCTACGGCGGCATGGCCCGCCACGGCGGTGGCGCATTCTCGGGCAAAGACCCGTCGAAGGTCGACCGCAGCGCGGCGTACGCGATGCGCTGGGTGGCCAAGAACGCCGTTGCAGCAGGTCTGGCGAGTCGCATCGAGGTGCAGGTCGCCTACGCCATCGGCAAGGCAGCCCCCGTGGGGCTGTTCGTGGAGACCTTCGGCACCGAGAAGACCGACCCCGAAATCATCCGCAAGGCGATCTCGGAGACGTTCGATCTTCGCCCGCTCGCAATCATCCGCGACTTGGATCTGCTGCGCCCGATCTACGGACCGACCGCGGCATACGGGCACTTCGGCCGCACCGATCTGGACCTGCCCTGGGAGAACACCGACCGGGCCGACAAGCTGCGTTCGGCCGCAGGTCTCTAGACACAAGCCACAGTTCTGAAAGAACGCGCAGCGTCGAAGCCGGTCGCGAAGGTCCTGCCCATGTTGGGGTTGGCCCATCTCGACCGGCCTTTCGATTATCTGATCGACGCCGAGCAGGATGCCGATGCCGTGCCCGGCGTCCGCGTGCGTGTGCGGTTCTCGGGTCGGCTCATCGACGGTTTTCTCCTCGATCGCGTCGACGAATCCGAGCATCCCGGCAAGTTGGGGTGGCTGGAACGGGTCGTCTCTCCCGAGCCGGTGCTCTCCCCGGAGATGGCCCTGGTCTGTCGTGCGGTCGCGCAGCGGTACGCGGGCACGATGTCCGACGTCGTTCGGCTCGCCGTGCCCCCGCGCCACGCCCGCACCGAGAAAGAGGAGTCGCCTGCGCCGACGTCGGACATCGTCGTTCCAGAGCGTGACGGGTGGCGCGCGTATCTCACCGCCGACTCCTTCCTCGACTCACTCACCGAGGCAGCTCCGCGCGCGCTGTGGCAGGCGACTCCGGGTGAGGACTGGCCTGCGCGGCTGGCCGAACTCGCGGCGCACGTCGCCGCCGCAGGCCGTGGCGTCGTCGTCGTCGTACCCGATCAGCGCGATCTCGACAGGTTGTCGGCTGCATGTGAACCGCTGCTCGGCGATCGTTGTGTGACGCTCGCCGCGGGGCTCGGACCGACCGCACGGTACCGGCGCTGGCTGGCGGTCCGGCGCGGCGCAGCCGACGTCGTACTCGGCACGCGCAGCGCGGTGTTCGCGCCCGTACACGACCTCGGACTCATCGTGGTCTGGGACGACGGCGACGACAGCCTCGACGAGCCTCGCGCGCCCTACCCGCATCCGCGTGAGGTTGCGGTCTTGCGGGCACACATCGAGCGAGGCGCACTAGTGATCGGCGGGTTCGCGCGCACCGCGGAGGCCCAGGTCCTCGCCGAAGCCGGCTGGGCACACGACCTCGTCGCCGACCGTCCGACGATCCGCGACCGCAGCCCGCGGATCGACGCGATCAGCGACGAGGACTCGCGGGTCGCACGCGATCCGCTGGCGCACAGCGCGCGGATTCCCGAGGTGGCGTTCGACGCCGCCCGCAGGGCGATCGCTGCCGACACCCCCGTCCTGTTCAGCGTGCCCCGCCGCGGGTACATCCCGTCGCTTGCGTGTGCACGATGCCGCACCCACGTGCGGTGCAGGTCCTGTCACGGTCCGGTCCAGATGGGAGCGGACCAGCAGCTGACCTGTCGGTGGTGTGGACGTGTCGAACTGCGTTTCCGTTGCGTCGAGTGCGGCGGCACCCAGGTCAGAGCGTTGACGACCGGTGCGCGACGCACCGCAGAGGAACTGGGCCGTGCGTTCGCGGGAGTCCCCGTGCTGACCAGTGGCGGTTCGTCGATCGCCGACAGCGTCGACGGTGGGGCCCGCGTCGTCGTGTCGACTCCCGGTGCGGAGCCGGTCGCCGACGGCGGTTACGGTGCAGCCATTGTTCTCGACACCTGGGCGCAACTCGACAGATTCGACCTGCGGGTCGACGAGAACGCGGTCCGACGCTGGATGGCGGTCGGCGCACTGATCCGTCCGCGCCGCGAGGGTGGCGCGATGGTGATCGTCGCCGACGCGTCGCTGAGTCCGGTGCAGGCGGTCATCCGGTGGGATCCGGTGGGCTTTGCCGCTCATGAGCTCGCCAACCGGGTCGAACTCGGATTCCCCCCCGCGGTGACGATGGCGTCCATCGACGGGGACACCGCGTCGATCAACTCGTTCACCGACCTGATCGAGTTGCCCACTGGTGCAGACGTTCTCGGGCCGGTGCCGCTGCCACCCGGCGTGCGCCCACCTGCCGGGGTTCCCGATGGCGGCGAGATCGAACGCATCCTGGTGCGTACCGACCGCCGGCGCGGGCGTGAGCTGACCGATGCTCTGACAGCGGCGCAGGTGCGTCGCAACACACATCACGAGACCGGGCCGATCCGCGTGCAGGTCGATCCACCTACCATCGGATGAGCGCAAACCATGCGCCTCACGACTCGAAGGAGCAGGACGTGCGGATCGTGTTCGCCGGAACACCCGAGGTGGCGGTGCCCTCGTTGCAGCGGCTCCTCGCCTCGCCCGATCACGAGGTCGTCGGCGTGATCTCACGACCCGACGCCGTCGCCGGCCGTGGTCGCAAGGTGTCGCGCTCACCGGTCGCCGCGCTCGCCGACGCCGGCGACATCGAGGTCATCACCCCGCGTCGGATGTCCGACGCCGAGGTCGCCGAGGCGCTCGCGCGGTGGGCGCCCGACGTCGGAGCCGTCGTCGCCTACGGCGGTCTCATTCCTCCCGACGTCCTCGGCATTCCGCCGCACGGGTGGATCAACCTGCACTTCTCGGTGCTGCCCGCATGGCGGGGTGCCGCGCCGGTGCAGGCTGCGATCGCCGCGGGTGACGAGACCACAGGGGCCAGCACCTTTCTGCTCGAGAAGGGTCTCGACACCGGACCCGTGTACGGCGTGTTGACCGAAACCATCCGGCCGACCGACACCAGTGGAGAGCTGCTGGGAAGACTCGCCGACGCCGGGTCGGACCTGCTCGTGTCGACCATCGACGGGATCGCTGCGGGGGCGCTGTCACCGGTGCCCCAGCCCGCCGAGGGCATCAGTCACGCACCCAAGGTCGGGGTCGACGATGCACGTATCCGCTGGACCCTGCCGGCACATCTACTCGACCGACGTATCCGCGCGCACACACCCGCACCGGGAGCGTGGACGACCCTCGGCGACGCCCGCGTCAAGATCGGACCGGTCGGCGTCGTCGCAGCCGACGATCCGACAGTGCCGACCGAGCTCGCACCGGGCCGTGTGGTCGTGACCAAAAAGGTGGTCTTCGTCGGCACCGCGACGTCGCCCGTGCGACTCGGGTGGGTGCAGCCACCGGGCAAAAAGCAGATGCCCGCGACCGACTGGGCGCGGGGCGCACGGCTCGGTGAGGAGACCGTGCTGGGCGAGGCGGTGCCGTCATGAGCGATCCCAAGCTTCGTAAGAAGGCCGTCGATCCGGTGCGCGAGGTCGCGCGTGACGTACTGCGTGCGGTCCGCGCGCGCGATGCCTACGCGAACCTGGTACTCCCGAAGCTGTTGCGCGAGCGCAAGATCACCGGTCGCGATGCGGCGTTGGCCACAGAGTTGACCTACGGCACCGCACGCGCACTCGGGACACTCGACGCGATCATCGCCGCCGCGGCGAACCGACCCGTGTCCGAGATCGACGGCGACGTCCTCGACGTCCTCCGTCTCGGGGCCTATCAATTGCTCCGCACCCGCATCGGGGCACACGCGGCGGTGTCGACATCTGTCGACCTGATCCGCAGCGAAAAAGGCATGGGCCCTTCGGGTTTCGTGAATGCGGTGCTGCGCAAGATCTCTCAGCGAGACGAGGACCTGTGGGTCGACGAGCTCGCGCCGCCGATCTGGGACGACCTTGTCGGGAATCTGGCGTTTCGGTATGCGCACCCGCGATGGATCGCGCAGGTCTTCTCCGACGCACTCGGTGGCTCCGCGGGCGAATTACAGGCTGCCCTCGCCGCCGACGATGAGCGCCCCCCGGTGCACCTCGTCGCCCGTCCCGGACTGATCACCGCGGAGGAGTTGGCCCTGACCAGCGGCGGTGAGGTCGGCCGCTATTCGCCGTATGCGGTGTATCTGCCCGGCGGCGATCCCGGCGACATCGAGGCTGTGCGCCAGGGTTATGCGGGTGTTCAGGATGAGGGCAGTCAACTCGTGGCGCGGGCTGTCACGGCAGCCGACGTCGGGGAGGACGGTGGCCGGTGGCTGGACATGTGCGCCGGTCCCGGCGGCAAGGCCGCTCTCATCGGCGCCATCGCCGACATCGACGGCGCGCATGTCGATGCCGTCGAGGTGAGTGAACACCGCGCAGACCTGATCCGCGGGGTCACACGCGACATGCCGGTCGACGTGCACGTCGGGGACGCGCGCAGTCTCACCGCGGAGACCGGCTTAGCACCCGGCTACGACAGAATCCTGCTCGACGCTCCGTGTTCGGGGCTGGGTTCTCTGCGTCGCCGACCCGAGGCCAGGTGGCGGCGCACACCCGCCGACGTCGATGAACTGGTGGGGCTGCAGCGTGAGCTGCTGACGGAGGCTCTGAAGATGATCCGTCCCGGCGGCGTCGTCGTGTATTCGACGTGCTCGCCGCACCCCGCGGAGACGACAGAACTCGTCGCGGGTGTTCTCGCCGACGTCCCCGAGGCCAGTCAGCTCGACGCCCGGCCGCTCGTCGGTACCGAGGAGATCGGCGATGGCCCGCACGTGCAGCTCTGGCCGCACCGGCAGGGCACCGACGCGATGTTCCTGGCGGCACTGACACGAGAATGAGGGGCCCGTTACGACGCATCGTCGTTTCTTTGATCGACCGCGACGGTCACCTCGCGGCGTTCTACATCTGAGTATCGGCTGAACCGCCCGGGTCGGCGTCGCACGACGGCGCTTCGTCCGCTGGTGGGAACGGGGATCTGCCAACCTCGTCGTCGACGACGGCTGGACATTGCGTATGGCAGACGGGCGAAATGCAGCGCATTCAGAACGCACCATTGCGATCACTTCTGACGGCGCGCGGATTCTCGGTGCGGGAGTTTGAGGAGCGACCACGTATATTGCCCTTACGTGAACGATCTTCGCCAAGCCCGCTACGCCGAGCACATACGTAGTCTGGGCCAATTTGTCCGATTCGGGATCGTCGGAGCGTGCGGGGTCGTCGTCAACATGGTCGTCGCCATTCTCCTGAACAAGGCTCACGGCGGCACCGCGAAGGCCAACGACGTGCTGTGGCACGTCAGCGGCACCGACTTCAACGTGCGATTCACTGTGATCGTCTGGGTCGTCGGGTTCCTCGTCGCCAACTGTGTGAACTTCCAGCTCAATCGCACCTGGACCTTCAAGAGTGCCAAGCACGCGAGCTGGTGGTCGGAGTTCTGGCCATTTCTCGCAGTCGGCAGCGTCGCTGCGATCGTCGGTATGTTCCTGAAGGTCGGGTTCACCAATCCGACCTCCCCGATCTACCTCTCGTCGTCGTTTTTCCATGAGGGAGCGGGTCTGCATTCGCGCGAATACTGGGCCCAGATCATCACGATCGTGATCACGATGCCCATCAACTTCGCGGTCAACAAGCTGTGGACCTTCCGCGCGGTCCGGTCGCCGATCGCTTCACCCGACGACCCGAACCAGCCCCCTGCCTCGTCGGAGCCGGCGATATCGTCGGGGCCTGCCACATCGTCGGAAGCGATGGACAATTAAATTGACTGCCATGACTGATGCCAACACCCCGATGATCGCGCCGTCGATTCTCTCCGCCGACTTCGCCAACCTGGCCGCGGAATCGGCAGCGGTCGCGCATCCTGGCGACACCCGCGCGGACTGGCTGCACGTCGACGTGATGGATGCGCACTTCGTTCCGAACCTCACGCTCGGTCTCCCCGTCGTCGAGAGTCTGCTCAAGGCCACAGACATCCCCCTCGACTGCCATCTGATGATCGACGACCCCAAACGTTGGGCGCCGCCGTATGCCGAGGCCGGGGCCTACAACGTGACCTTTCACGCCGAGGCCACCGACGATCCGGTCGACGTTGCACGTGACATCCGTGCCGCAGGTGGCAAGGCGGGACTCGCGATCAAGCCGAACACCCCGCTCGAGCCCTACCTGGAGATACTGCGGGACATCGACACCCTGCTGGTCATGAGCGTCGAGCCCGGCTTCGGTGGCCAGAAGTTCATCGCCGAGGTGCTGGAGAAGGTCCGTATCGTGCGCACGATCATCGACTCGTCGGATCTGCGTCTGCTCGTGGAGATCGACGGTGGTATCAACGCCGACACCATCGAGCAGGCTGCAGAGGCCGGCGTCGACTGCTTCGTCGCCGGCTCGGCCGTGTATGGCGCGGAGGATCCGGGTAAGGCCGTTGCCGCGTTGCGTGAGCAGGCGGCGGCGGCCCGGGCACGTGTCGACTGACCGGTCGCTGCTCGATTCCGCCATGCGCTCGGCCATGGGGGAATCCGTGGCCGCGTTGGGCATCAGCTCACCCAATCCACCCGTCGGAGCGGTCATCGTTTCACCTCACGGTGAGATCGTCGCCCGAGGCCATACGCAGCCCCCCGGCGGGCCCCACGCGGAGATCGTGGCGTTGCGGGCTGCCGGAGATGCGGCTCGGGGTGCGACCGCAGTGGTCACACTCGAACCGTGCAACCACACCGGTCGCACAGGACCCTGCTCAGAGGCGCTGATCGACGCCGGCATCGCGCGCGTGGTCTTCGCGGTCGCCGACCCCAACCCGGCCGCCAGTGGCGGGGCGCAGCGACTTCGTGACGCGGGCGTCGTCGTCGAATCAGGGCGGCTCTCCACCGAGGTCGGCGACGGCCCGTTACGGCAGTGGCTGTTCCGACAGAGGCACGGCCGTCCCTTCGTCACTGCGAAGCTCGCGTCGACGGTCGACGGCCGCGTCGCCGCCCCCGACGGCACGAGTCGCTGGATCACCGGTTCGGCGTCGCGAGAACGTGCACACCGCCAACGCGCGCAGGTCGACGCGATCGTCGTGGGCACGGGGACGGTGATCGCCGATGACCCGTCATTGACGGCGCGGTTGCCCGACGGAACCCTCGCGTCACATCAGCCGGTCCGGATCGCGATGGGACTGCGTGAGATCTCGGAGTCGGCACGCATCCGCGACGACGCCGCCCCGTTCCTCGCCGTCCCGAGTCACGATCCCGCAGATGTGCTGGCAGCAGTTCCCGACGCCACGTGGGTGGTTGTCGAGGGTGGTCCGGCCGTCATCGGCGCGTTCGCGGACGCGGACCTCGTCGATGAGGTGGAGGCGTACATCGCGCCGATGGTGCTGGGAGCCGGGGCATCGTCGGTCGATCGTCCGACGGTCACCACGCTCGCCGATGCGCGCCGATTCGCCACCGCCTCGGTCGAGAAACTCGGCGACGACGTCCTCATCCGCATGACACGCGCGTGAGCGCTACTTGCGCTTGAGTCGGTTCCTCCCGATGAACCAACCTGCGATCACACCGGCGACCGCCACGATGGTGAGGATCAGCCAGAGTGAGGCTCCGACATGGAATGCCAGGAAGTTGATGCGCACGTGCTGGGTGTTCTGCGCGATGAAGATGACGCCGACGACGATCAGGACGATCGGAACCCAGTTGCGTGCGGCGAGGGTGAGGACTTTCTGCCCGGTCGACGGGGTCGAGGTGGTGGTCGTACCGCTGGTGCCTGCGGACATGATGATGCTGCCTTTCCTGGGACCCGAGACGGGTGCTGCACGGGGTGAAACGCCCGATGATCGGAATTATCGCCCGGTGAGGGCTCGCTGGTGGGGGAACCGCCCAGTGGCGGGTGTCGCGTCGTGTGACCAGCGTGCTAGCGTCGAAAGCACACGTTCTCGGGGCGGGGTGCAAGTCCCCACCGGCGGTGAGTGGTCGCGATCGGATCGCGGCGACAAGCCCGCGAGCGCCCGGCCAGGTCGGGGTCAGCAGATCCGGTGTGATTCCGGAGCCGACGGTCACAGTCCGGATGTGAGAGAACAAGACAGCGTCGGCGCGCTGTCCTGTCCGCCCCAGCGGGTCACCCTCGACGGGGTCTCCCGGACAAGGGCAGGACAGGAGCGCACATTTGTTCACCGGCATCGTCGAAGAACTCGGCACGATCGTCACGCGCGACGACCTCTCCGACTCGGCTCGATTCACCATCTCCGGACCGCTCGTGACCTCCGACGCCTCGCACGGTGACTCGATCGCGGTCAACGGCGTGTGCCTGACCGTCGTCGACCTCTCATCCGACGGCTCATTCACCGTGGACGTGATGGCCGAGTCACTCACTCGCAGTTCGCTCGATGTCCTCGCCGCCGGAAGCCGGGTCAACCTCGAGCGCGCGATGGCCGCAGACGGGCGCTTCGGTGGGCACATCGTGCAGGGGCACGTCGACGGCACGGGCACCGTGGCGTCGGTGACCCCCTCCGAGCACTGGAGCGTCGTCCGGATCGTGGTACCCGACAAGCTTTCCCGCTACCTCGTCGAGAAGGGATCGATCACCGTCGACGGTGTGTCCCTCACGGTGTCTGCTGTCGGAACCGACCCCGACGCCGGGGGCGAGCACTGGTTCGAAATTTCGCTGATCCCCACCACGTTGAACGAAACGAACCTGGGTGCGGCGCAGGTGGGCGCCGTGGTCAACCTCGAAGTCGACGTTATCGCCAAGTACGTCGAGCGGCTTCACACGGCGGGCGCCTCCGGCGCGCCTGTCGACGCAGCAGGAATGAAGTGAGTCAGATGAGTGACAAGAACAACGTGGAGGCGTCGTCGAGCACGACGATCAACGGATCGAATGGCACTGTCGTGCCAGATGTCGGTGTGATGGGTGTCGACAGCGCGCGCACGGGCGTCGAGCTCGATTCCGTGGAGCGTGCCATCGCCGACATCGCGGCGGGCAAGGCCGTCGTCGTTGTCGACGACGAAGACCGCGAGAACGAGGGCGACCTGATCTTCGCCGCGGAGAAGGCCACACCGGAACTCGTCGCGTTCATGGTGCGCTATACCTCCGGCTACCTGTGCGTGCCCCTCGACGGCGACACCTGCGATCGGCTGGGACTGCCCCCGATGTACTCGGTGAACCAGGACAAGCACGGAACCGCGTACACGGTGACCGTGGACGCCCGCGAGGGCATCGGTACCGGCATCAGCGCATCCGACCGCGCCACCACGATGCGGAAGCTCTCCGACCCGGCGAGCACGGCCAACGACTTCACCAGACCGGGCCACGTCGTACCGCTGCGCGCGAAGGACGGGGGAGTGCTGCGCCGCCCCGGACACACCGAGGCCGCCGTCGACCTCGCGCGGCTCGCCGGATTCACCCCCGCCGGCGTGATCTGCGAGATCGTGTCGCAGAAGGACGAGGGGGCGATGGCGCAGACACCGGAACTGCGGGTGTTCGCCGACGAACACGACCTCGCGCTCATCTCGATCGCCGACCTCATCGCGTGGCGCCGCCGACACGAGAAGCACGTGGTGCGTGTCGCTGACGCGCGCATCCCCACCCGGCACGGCGAGTTCCGCGCGGTCGGCTACACCAGCATCCACGACGACGTCGAGCACGTCGCTTTGGTCATGGGAGACATCGCCGGTGAGGACGGAACCGGCAGCGATGTGCTTGTGCGGGTGCACTCGGAGTGTCTGACGGGCGACGTGTTCGGATCCCTTCGCTGTGACTGTGGGCCGCAACTCGACGCAGCGATGGAGATGGTCGCCGCCGAGGGGCGCGGCGTTGTCCTCTACATGCGCGGACACGAAGGGCGCGGCATCGGCCTGATGCACAAGCTGCAGGCCTACCAGTTGCAGGATGCGGGTTCGGACACCGTCGACGCCAACCTCCAACTCGGACTGCCTGCTGATTCCCGTGACTATGGACTCGGCGCGCAGATACTCGCCGACCTCGGCGTCACCTCGATGAGGTTGCTCACCAACAATCCGGCCAAGCGGGTGGGACTCGACGGTTACGGACTGCAGATCGTCGAACGCGTTCCCATGCCGGTGCGGGCGAACAAGGAGAACCTGCGGTATCTGCGCACCAAGCGCGACCGTATGGGCCACGACATCATCGGACTCGACGAGCCGCTCGCCGACGGAGCGGCCGTCGCGGGTGAGGCGGGACAGGCATGAGCGGCGCAGGCGAACCCGAACTCGACCTCGGCGACGCGGGCGGAGTCTCGCTGGCGATCGTGTCCTCCCAGTGGCATGCGACGATCTGCACCGCACTGCTCGACGGTGCACTGCGTGAGGCGCGAAAGAACGGCGTCGAGGACCCGACCGTCGTCCAGGTCGCCGGCGCGATCGAACTACCGGTAATCGTTCAGGCGCTGGCTCGCACACACGATGCCGTGGTCGCGCTCGGCGTGGTGATCAAGGGCGAGACACCCCACTTCGAGTACGTGTGCGACGCCGTCACCGCGGGACTCACGCGAGTCTCGCTCGACGAGTCGACACCCGTCGGAAACGGAGTGCTCACCACGCTGAACGAGCAGCAGGCTCTCGATCGGGCAGGTCTGCCCGACTCCAAGGAAGACAAGGGTGCCCAGGCGACTGCTGCGGCGCTCGCGTCGGCACTCACGCTCCGGGCGCTGGGCGCCGCCGGGTCGTCGTCGTGACCGAGCGCGTCCCCGATGCGACGTCCGTCGACAAGACGGGCAGCGACAAGACGGGCAGCGACCGAAGGGGCTCGGTTGACGCCGAGTGGGACATGGTCTACCGGCCGCGCAGGCTGGTACGGATCGCGATCGCTGTTGCCGTCGTCGTGCTGGCGATCCACGTCATATTCGGTGTGTTGCTCACCATCTCCGACACGGGCCCGGAGAACATCGGGGCGTCGGATCAGGCGGCAATCATGATCATCGGCGTGATCATTGCGGCAGCCGTGCTCCTGTTCACCCGACCGCGACTGCGTGTGGGTCCCGGCGGTGTCTCAGTGCGCAATCTGTGGTCGGACCGGCTGTTCGAATGGGATCGCGTGCGCGGGCTGACCTACCCGGATCGTGGGTTCGGTGCGCAGCTGCTCCTGCCGGCCGACGAACACATCCCCGTGCTCGCGGTCCAGGCTGGCGACGGCGACAGGGCGGTCGACGCCATGGAGCGCTACCGCGAGCTCGAAACGCGTTACCAGAGCCGGTCCGCCTCGTCCTGATCGGCGGGTGCGGGGCTGGCGTCGCAGCCGCGTACTAGCCTGGATTCCGTGGCCGACCCGACTACCTACCGTCCCGCGCCGGGAACCATCCCGACCGACCCCGGGGTCTACCGCTTCCGCGATGCACACGGCAGGGTCATCTATGTCGGCAAGGCCAAGAACCTCCGCTCGCGCCTCACGTCGTACTTCGCCGACGTGGCGTCGCTGCATCCGCGTACGCGCCGGATGGTCACCACCGCGGCGTCGGTCGAGTGGACGGTCGTCGGAACCGAGGTCGAGGCGCTCCAGCTCGAATACAACTGGATCAAGGAGTTCGACCCTCGATTCAACGTCCGCTATCGCGACGACAAGACCTATCCGATGCTCGCGGTCACTCTCAACGAGGAGTACCCGCGGTTGTTCGTCTACCGGGGACCGCGCAAGAAGGGGGTCCGGTACTTCGGTCCGTACTCCCACGCCTGGGCCATCCGTGAGACCGTCGACCTGCTCACCCGTGTCTTTCCGGCCAGGACGTGCTCGGCCGGCGTGTTCAAACGTCACCGTCAGATCGACCGTCCGTGCCTTCTGGGCTACATCGACAAGTGTGCGGCACCGTGTATCGGGCGTGTCAGTGCCGACGAGCACCGCGCGATCGTCAACGACTTCTGCGACTTCCTCGCCGGCCGCACCGATCAGATGATCCGACGTCTCGAACGCGAGATGAACACGGCGGCAGAACAACTCGACTTCGAACGCGCCGCGCGACTGCGCGACGACGTCGGCGCGATGCGTCGCGCGATGGAGAAGCAGGCCGTCGTACTCGGTGACGGGACCGACGCCGACGTCGTTGCGATGGTCGGCGACGACCTCGAGGTGTCGGTCCAGGTCTTCCACGTCCGCGACGGGCGTGTGCGTGGACAACGGGGGTGGGTCGTCGAAAAGCCCGACGACGAATCGCCTGCCGAGCAGGTCGCCCAGTTCCTCACGCAGTTCTACGGCCGTCAGGACGATCTCGACGGCAGCGACGCGATCCCGCGTGAGGTTCTCGTTCCGGAGTTACCACCCGACGAGGAGCAACTCGCGGAGTGGTTGTCGGGGCTTCGTGGGTCCAAGGTGCGTTTGCGGGTGCCGCAGCGAGGCGACAAGCGGGCGCTCTTCGAGACCGTCGAACGCAATGCTGGTGAGGCGCTCGCCCAGCACAAGCTCCGTCGTGCGGGCGACCTCACGACCCGCTCGGCTGCGCTCACCGAACTGCAGGAGTCGCTCGGCCTCGACCAGGCGCCCCTGCGGATCGAATGTGTCGACATCTCCCACGTTCAGGGGACCGACGTCGTCGCGTCGCTCGTCGTCTTCGAGGACGGGTTGCCCCGCAAGTCCGACTACCGGCACTACTCGATCCGTCAGGCCGCAGGCGATGGCCACTCCGACGACGTGGCGTCGATCGCGGAGGTGACGCGGAGACGGTTCCTCCGGCACCGTGCCGACCAGGAGGCCGCGGCCGTTGCCGCAGCATCAGTGACGTCAGGCGAGATCTCCGCGCGCGCAGTCGATTCCGCTCCGCCCCCGCCGAAGAGGTTCGCATATCCGCCGAATCTCTACGTCGTCGACGGAGGCGCGCCACAGGTACACGCGGCCGCGGCCGTGCTCGACGAACTCGGCGTCAACGACGTCTCGGTGATCGGACTTGCCAAGCGCCTCGAAGAGGTCTGGGTGCCCGGTGACGACGACCCGGTGATCCTCCCGCGCACGAGCGAAGCCCTGTTCCTCCTGCAACGTGTGCGCGACGAGGCACACCGATTCGCGATCACCTTCCACCGCAGCAAACGCAGCAAACGGATGACCGAATCGGTGCTCGACGGCGTCGCAGGACTCGGGCGAGCTCGACGCACCGCGCTTGTCACGCACTTCGGTTCGGTAGCGCGGCTGCGGGAGGCATCGATCGACGAGATCGCGCAGGTACCAGGTATTGGCGAGGCGACAGCGCGTGCGGTCCACGAGGCACTCGGCCCCGCGGAGACGGGCGACGCGAGCACGGCCGCGGTGTCGAGTCGGGCGGGAGCCGCCGCCCAGACCGAAGTTTCCGCCCAGACCGGAGTTTCCACCCAGACGGAAGTTTCCACCCAGACGGGAGCAGAGAGTGGATGAGATCGCCGACGACGATCGACTCGTCGTCCTGTTCGTCGCGGGTATGTCGGGCGCGGGCCGGTCGACCGTCGCCAACATTCTCGAGGACGACGGGTGGTATGTCGCCGACAATGTGCCGGCGCCGTTGCTCTCGACGCTGGTCGAGACCGTGCGAGGTTCCGACCCGCCGGTCACCCGACTCGCAGTGGTACTGCGTGCATCCGATCCCTCGATCGGTGCGCAGCTGGAGTCACTGCGTACAGAGCTCGAACTCGCGGGCATCGCCACCAAGGTGTTGTTCCTCGATGCGACCGATCCCGTCCTCGTTCGTAGATTCGAGCAGGTTCGTCGTCGACATCCGTTGCAGGGCAAAGAAACATTGGTCGAGGGAATAGCACGCGAACGTGTCATCCTCGCGCCGATCAAGAACTCCGCCGACCTCGTCGTCGAGACGTCGTCGCTGACCGTCTCCAAGTTGCGCGAGCTCGTCGAGGAGGTCTATCCACACGACGGCGAGCCGCGGCTGTCGATCGCCGTGCAGTCGTTCGGCTTCAAATACGGGCTTCCCATCGACTCCGACATGGTGGCCGACGTCCGCTTCCTCCCCAACCCGTACTGGGTGCCGGAATTACGGGAACAGAACGGGCGAGACGCACCCGTCCGCGACTACGTCCTCGGCCACGACGAAGCCGGACACTTCCTCGATCTCTACACAGCGCTCATCGGCGTCGTCGGCAAGGGGTACCTGCGTGAGGGCAAGCGGTACATGACGATCAGCGTCGGTTGTACCGGTGGCAAGCATCGCAGTGTCGCCATCTCCGAGGAACTGGCCGCGCGGTTGAGAGCCGCGGGAGACGAGGCCAATTCGACGCGCTACGACGTGCGCGTGATGCACCGCGATCTGGGGCGCGAATGACCGGCCCGCAGCGCATCGTCGCCCTCGGTGGGGGTCACGGGCTCTACGCGACTCTGACGGCGATGCGTTACCTGAGTTCCGATGTCACAGCGGTGGTCACCGTCGCCGACGACGGTGGTTCGTCTGGGCGTCTTCGCGGCGAGCTCGACATCATCCCGCCGGGCGACCTCCGGATGGCGATGGTGGCGCTGATGAGCGCGCCGGCCGCTCTGGACGATCGCGGCGACGATCCCGCACCTGGTGAGATGCAGCGCTCCCGCCACGAACTGTGGGCACGGACGCTGCAGCACCGGTTCGGGGGATACGGTGCACTGGCGGGACATCCCGTCGGGAACCTGTTGCTCGCCGGTCTGTCCGAGGTGCTCGGTGACCCTGTCGCGGCTCTCGACGAACTGGGCAGACTCTTCGACATCGACGGGCGGGTGCTTCCCATGTCGACCGGGCCGCTGGAGATCGAGGCGGATGTGTCCGGTCTGGAATCGGATCCTCGGATCAGCCGGGTCATCCGCGGGCAGGTCGCCGTGGCGACGACTCCGGGCAAGGTACGTCGGGTGCGTTTGCTGCCGCACGATCCGCCCGCCTGCGACGCCGCTCTCGACGCCATTGCCGCGGCGGATCTCGTCGTGCTGGGCCCCGGGTCGTGGTTCTCGAGTGTCATCCCGCACGTGCTGGTACCCGCGCAGCGAAAAGCATTGCAGGAGAGTGCAGCTCGCAAGATGCTGATCGTCAACCTCGCGCCCGAGCCGGGGGAGACGCCCGGGTTCTCCGTCGAGCGTCACCTGCACGTTTTGCATGCCCATGACGACACCCTGACCGTCGATGACGTCGTCGTCGATGCCGCTTCTGTACCGTCGGGAGCCGAGCGCGATCACCTGGTGCGGGCAGCGAAGAACTTCGGCGCGCAACTGCGCGTCGGCGACCTCGCCGTGCCCGGTCAGCACGTCCACGACCCCGTCAAGGTCGCGTCACTGGTGAAGCAACTGTGCGAAGGTGAAGTCACCGACTAGGCTGTGCCCATTGTCTGCAGCGCGTTCCCGCCAGGGAATCAGGTGACTGCGGAATCGCCGAACCGAGGGGTTTGAGAACCAGGTGACAGGAGGCAAGGGACCGGTGGCAATGACCGTGGCCGTGAAGGACGAGCTGAGCCGACTCACGGTGACACAGGTGAGTTGCCGCAGGGCCGAGGTGTCCGCGTTGTTGCGGTTTGCGGGTGGTCTGCACATCGTCGCCGGTCGTGTGGTGGTCGAGGCGGAGGTCGACATGGGAAATGTCGCACGTCGGCTGCGCCGCGAGATCCACGATCTCTACGGCTACGCCTCCGATGTCCATGTGCTCCGCAGTGGCGGCATCCGCAAGAGTGCGCGCTACATCGTCCGTGTCACCAAGGACGGTGAGGGACTCGCACGGCAGACAGGACTGCTCGATCTGCGCGGCCGGCCCGTTCGGGGTCTGCCCGCGCAGGTGGTCGGCGGGAGCGTGGCCGACGCCGAAGCTGCTTGGCGCGGAGCGTTTCTCGCGCACGGATCGCTCACCGAACCCGGCCGGTCGTCGGCCCTCGAGGTCAGTTGTCCCGGCCCGGAGGCCGCACTTGCGCTGGTCGGCGCTGCACGTCGGCTCGGGGTCTCGGCCAAGGCGCGGGAGGTGCGCGGTGCCGACCGCGTCGTGATCCGCGATGGGGAGGCCATCGGAGCTCTGCTCACCCGCATGGGGGCACACGACACCCGACTGGTGTGGGAGGAGCGTCGAATGCGTCGCGAGGTACGCGCGACTGCGAACCGCCTTGCGAACTTCGACGACGCGAACCTTCGCAGGTCAGCGCGGGCCGCGGTCGCCGCGGCTGCGCGCGTCGAGCGTGCGCTGGAAATCCTCGGCGACGAGGTGCCCGACCATCTCGTGGCCGCGGGGCAATTGCGCGTCACGCACCGGCAGGCGTCGCTGGAGGAGCTCGGGCAGCTCGCCGATCCGCCGATGACCAAGGATGCCGTCGCCGGGCGTATCCGTCGGCTGCTGTCGATGGCTGACAAGAAGGCGCGCACCGAGGGCATCCCGGATACGGAATCGGCTGTCACGTCGGATCTTCTCGACGACGCCTGAACGCGCCGGAGCGTGCCAGACCACCACGACAACGACCGCAGCGCCTGCCCTGTGGGACGGGTACCGACCCTAATGGGTGCCGCAGCAGGTCGGGACCACTAGGCTGGGTGTGACTGGGTTCGCGGAGGCTCGTTGCTCCGTCCCATGACCCGGGCCTGCAGGCCCGAGACCGACGAAACCGCTTAAGGAGCACACAGTGACTGTTCGGGTAGGCGTCAACGGATTCGGCCGGATCGGCCGCAATTTCTTCCGTGCCGTCGAGGCACAAAAGAAGCTGGGCCAGACCGACATCGAGATCGTTGCGGTCAACGACCTGGCCGACAACAAGTCCCTCGCACATCTGCTGAAGTTCGACTCCGTCGGCGGAATCCTCGACGAAGAGGTCTCGCTCGAGGGTGAGGACACCATCGTCGTCGGCAATCAGAAGATCAAGGCGCTCGAGGTCCGTGAGGGTCCGGCTGCGCTTCCCTGGGGCGATCTCGGTGTTGACGTCGTCGTCGAATCGACCGGCATCTTCACGAATGCGGCGAAGGCAAAGGGCCACCTCGAGGCAGGCGCCAAGAAGGTTGTCATCTCGGCCCCCGCGACCGACGAGGACATCACCATCGTGATGGGTGTCAACGACGACAAGTACGACGGCAGCCAGAACATCATCTCCAACGCGTCGTGCACCACGAACTGCCTCGGCCCCTTCGCGAAGGTGATGAACGACGAGTTCGGCATCATCAAGGGCCTGATGACCACGGTCCACGCGTACACCGCCGACCAGAATCTGCAAGACGGCCCGCACAAGGATCTGCGTCGCGCCCGCGCGGCCGCGATCAACATCGTGCCGACCTCGACCGGTGCTGCCAAGGCCATCGGCCTCGTGCTGCCGGAACTGAAGGGCAAGCTCGACGGATTCGCGCTGCGTGTCCCGATCCCCACCGGCTCGATCACCGACCTCACCGTCGAACTTGAGAAGACTCCGTCGGTCGATGAGATCAACGCAGCCATGAAGGCAGCTGCCGACGGCCCGCTCAAGGGCATCCTGCGCTACTACGACGCTCCGATCGTCTCGTCCGACATCGTCGGTGACCCGCACTCGTCGATCTTCGACTCCGGACTCACCAAGGTGATCGAGGGCAACCTGGCCAAGGTCAGCTCCTGGTACGACAACGAGTGGGGCTACTCCAACCGCCTCGTCGACCTCGCCGGTCTGGTGGGTAAGTCCCTGTAATGAGCGTAAAGACTCTGAAAGACCTTCTGGCCGAAGGCGTTTCAGGGCGTGCGGTGCTGGTCCGGTCGGATTTCAACGTTCCCCTCGACGGAGACAAGATCACCGACCCGGGCCGCATCATCGCCTCCCTGCCGACGCTCAACGCGCTGATCGACGCAGGCGCCAAGGTCGTCATCGCCGCTCATCTCGGACGTCCCAAGGGCACACCCGACCCGAAGTACTCGTTGGCCCCGGTCGCCGAGCGTCTCGGTGAAGAACTCGGACGCAACGTCCAGCTCGCCGCGGACGTCGTCGGTTCCGATGCCCTCGCCCGTGCAGAGGGGTTGACCGACGGTGACGTGTTGCTGCTCGAGAACGTACGGTTCGATGCACGCGAGACGTCGAAAGTCGATGCCGAACGTGAGTCGATGGCCAAGCAGCTCGCGGAACTGGTCGGCGACGACGGCGCGTTCGTGTCCGACGGCTTCGGTGTGGTGCACCGCAAGCAGGCGTCGGTATACGACGTCGCCAAGCTGTTGCCGCACTTCGCCGGTCAACTCGTCGAGCGTGAGGTCGACGTCCTGACGAAGCTGACGACCGACCCCGCACGCCCGTACGCGGTGGTGCTCGGTGGGTCGAAGGTGTCGGACAAGCTCGGCGTCATCGAGTCCCTGGCACCCAAGGTCGACACTCTCGTGATCGGCGGCGGAATGGCATTCACCTTCCTCGCCGCACAGGGACATTCCGTCGGCAAGTCGCTGTTGCAAGAGGATCAGATCGACGTCTGTAAAGACCTGCTCGAACGCTTCGCCGATGTCATCCACCTGCCGGTCGATGTCGTCGTCGGCGACACATTCGCCGCCGATGCCGAATCCGACACCGTGAGCGTCGACGAGATCCCCGACGAGTGGATGGGTCTCGACATCGGCCCGGAGTCGGTCAACCGCTTCGCCGCGGTGCTGACGGGAGCCAAGACGATCTTCTGGAACGGTCCGATGGGCGTGTTCGAGTTCCCGAAGTTCGCTGCGGGAACCAAGGGCGTGGCCGAGGCGATCATCACCGCGACCGACAACGGCGCCTTCAGCGTCGTCGGCGGTGGTGATTCGGCAGCGGCTGTTCGCACGCTCGGGTTGCCGGAGAATCACTTCTCGCACGTCTCGACGGGCGGTGGTGCATCCCTGGAGTTCCTCGAAGGCAAGGAACTCCCGGGTCTCAAGGTGCTGGAGGATTGATGGCAGGCTCTCGTAAACCGCTCATCGCGGGCAACTGGAAAATGAATCTCAACCACCTCGAGGCGATAGCCCTGGTGCAGAAGATCGCTTTCGCGCTGCCGGCGAAGTACTTCGAGAAGGTCGACGTCACGGTCATCCCGCCGTTCACCGACATCCGCAGCGTGCAGACCGTCGTCGACGGCGACAAGTTGTTGCTCACCTACGGTGCGCAGGATCTGTCCGAGCACGATTCGGGCGCCTACACCGGCGAGATCAGCGGAGCGTTCCTCGCCAAGCTGGGCTGCACCTTCGTCGTGGTGGGGCACTCCGAACGTCGGACGATGCACGGCGAGACCGATGAGGTGGTGCTCGCCAAGACCAAGGCGGCGCTGCGCCACGGTCTGACGCCGATCGTGTGCATCGGCGAGCATCTCGATGTGCGCGAGGCCGGAAACCAGGTCTCCCACAATGTCGAACAACTCAAGGCCTCGCTCGCTGGGTTGTCGGCGGAGGAGATCGGCAAGGTCGTTGTCGCGTATGAGCCCGTCTGGGCCATCGGCACCGGTCGGGTCGCGAGTGCGCAGGATGCGCAGGAAGTGTGTGGCGCCGTTCGGACTGCTTTGGCCGAATTGGCCGACGACGCCACGGCGGCGACGGTGCGCGTACTCTACGGCGGGTCGGTCAACGCGAAGAACGTCGGCGACCTCGGCGCCCAGCCGGACGTCGACGGAGCGCTTGTCGGCGGTGCATCACTGAAGGCCGACGAGTTCGCAACGCTGTCGGCGATCGCCGCGGGCGGTCCGCTGCCCTGACAGGTCATCCGCGGACAGCGGGGCACTCGAGGTAGTGCCGACCCTGACGCGTAGACTGTGGCAGGTTGGTTTCGCTGTGCGCCGTGTGCGCATGCGGGGCCAACCTGCCCTCTGCCGTTACCCGACGAAACAGGAATGCTCACCGGATGAAGCTCGCGCTCGAAATCGGTCTGATCGTGACCAGCGTTCTGCTGGTCGTCCTTGTGCTGCTTCATCGCGGCAAGGGCGGAGGCCTGTCCTCGCTGTTCGGTGGCGGCGTCCAGTCGAGCCTCTCGGGCTCGAGTGTTGTCGAGCGCAACCTCGACCGGTTGACGATCTTCGTAGGACTCGTGTGGTTCATCCTGATCATCGGCGTCGAACTGGACATCAAGTTCTCCTGACCACCGCGGTACGGATCTCCGACGACCCGGTTGTCAGCACAAGGGCCGCGCACGAGCGCGGCCCTTGTGCTGTGCGCCGACCCCGCCGAGATGCCCGCGCCGCTGAATACCTGAATACTTGAGGACATGACCTCAACCGATCCGTCCCACGGTGCCCCGAGCTGGCGTCCGTCGAAGTCCATCGACGATCTGATCTCTGTTGACGACGAGGGAAGAGCCCTCACCGAACCGCTTCGCGAAGACATACGGCTGCTTGGCGGACTCCTCGGCGACGCGATCAGGGAGCATTCGGGCGACGAGGTCTTCGATCTGGTCGAGGCAGCGCGAGTCGCGGCATTCCGTATCCGTCGTGCCGAGATCGACCGTGACGAGCTCGCCGACATGTTCACCGACCTCGACATCGACACCGCGATGCCGGTCATCCGCGCATTCGGTAACTTTGCTCTGCTGGCGAATCTCGCCGAGGACATTCACCGTGAGCGCCGACGTGCGATCCACGTGCGTGCGGGTGATCCGCCACAGGACAGCAGTCTGGCGGCGACCTACGCGAAACTCGCAGCGGCCGACCTGTCCGATGCCCAGGTCGGGGCAGCGCTTGCCGACGCCACCGTTGTCCCGGTCATCACCGCGCATCCCACCGAAACCCGACGCCGCACCGTTTTCGACGCGCAGAACCGCATCACAGAGCTCATGCGCTTCCGTGGCCGCACCGACCTGACCTCCGAGGAGGACGAGGAGGTCATCGAAGCGATCGAGCGTCAGATCCTGACGCTGTGGCAGACGGCGCTCATTCGGCTCGAACGCCTGACCATCCAGGACGAGATCCGGTCCGGTCTGCGCTATTACGACGCCTCGTTCTTCGAGGTCGTACCCAAGATCAACACGTCAGTCAGGTCGACGCTGCAGGCGGCCTATCCCGACGCGGGACTCTCCGATGACCCCATCCTCCGGATGGGGTCATGGATAGGTGGCGACCGTGATGGCAACCCGTACGTGACCGGTGACGTCGTTAGCCTGGCCACGTCATTGGCGGCGCGGACGGCGATCGGCCATCACCTGTCCGAACTCGCATTGCTGCGACAAGAACTCAGCATGTCGGCGCGGCTCATCGAAACCAGCGGGCGACTCGTCGAGCTCGCAGGCGTCGATCCGGATGATCCGGCAACCGACGAGCCATTCCGGCTGGCCCTCAAGCACATCCGAGCGCGTCTGGTGGCGACCGCCGAATCGTTGTTCGGTCCGGACGTGCTGCAGAAAGAAGACCTCGACCTCATCGACGGCAAGGCTCCGTATGCCGAGGCCTCGGAACTGCTCGCCGACCTCGACGTGGTCGACGGTGCGCTGCGGGAGAACCGCGACAACGCCATTGCCGACGACCGTCTGCTGCGGCTCCGTGAGGGTGTGCGGACGTTCGGATTCAATCTGTCGGGGCTGGACATGCGGCAGAACTCCGACATGCACGAGGAGGTCGTCGCGGAGTTGCTCGCGTGGGCTGGCGTCACTCCCGACTATCTTTCGCTGTCCGAGGAAGAACGGGTCTCCGTACTCTCCGCAGAGTTGCAGGCCCGCCGCCCACTCACGCGGCCCGATGCGGAGCTGTCTGAACTCGCACGCAAGGAACTCGACATCGTTCGTGCTGCCGCCGACGCGGTCAGCGCATTCGGCCCGCAGTCGGTACCGAACTACGTCATCTCGATGTGTACGTCGGTCAGCGACATGCTCGAGCCGATGATCCTCCTCAAGGAGGCCGGCCTGATCGACATCGACGACGACGGCGCGGTGGTCTCAACCGTGCGAATCGTCCCGTTGTTCGAAACCATCGAAGACCTTCAGCAGGGTGCAGAAACCCTGCTGGCTGCACTCGATCTGCCCTTTTACCGCGGTCTCGTCGATTCACAGGCAGGCATGCAGGAGGTCATGCTCGGGTACTCGGACTCCAACAAGGACGGCGGTTACATGGCCGCCAACTGGGCGCTCTACCGCGGGGAGCTCGATCTGGTCGAGGCGGCGAAGAAGGCCGGGATTCGCCTGCGCCTGTTCCATGGTCGCGGTGGCACTGTCGGACGTGGTGGTGGACCGAGTTATGACGCCATCCTCGCGCAGCCCCCGGGCGCTGTGCAGGGGTCGTTGCGGATCACCGAACAGGGCGAGATCATTGCGGCCAAGTACGCCGAACCCGTTGTCGCAGAACGGAATCTGGAAACCCTTCTTGCAGCCACGATCGAATCGTCGCTGCTGGATGTCGAGGGCCTCGATGACGAGTCCGAGCAGGCCTACCAGAACATGGACGAAGTCGCGGCACTTGCCCGCTCGGCCTACTCGAAGCTCGTGCACGAGACGCCCGGTTTCGTCGAGTACTTCACCACGTCGACCCCGCTGTCGGAGATCGGGGCTCTGAACATCGGCTCCAGGCCCGCATCGCGAAAGCAGACCGAGAAGATCTCCGATCTGCGTGCCATCCCGTGGGTGTTGTCGTGGACACAGTCGCGTGTGATGCTGCCCGGCTGGTACGGGACCGGGTCGGCGTTCGAGGAGTGGGTTGGCGACGACCCGGAGCGGCTCGAGACACTTCGGCGGTACTACGAGAAGTGGCCGTTCTTCCGCACGGTGATGTCGAATATGGCGCAGGTCCTCGCCAAATCGGACATGGGTCTCGCACATCGGTACGCCCAACTCGTCCCCGACGAGGCGTTGCGCGACAAGGTATTCGGCATGATCGTCGACGAACATGAGCGGACCCTGGCGATGTACGCGAAGATCACCGGCACCGACGATCTGCTCGCCGACAACGCCGCACTGAAGCGTTCGGTCTACAACCGTTTCCCGTATCTGGAGCCGCTCAATCTGCTGCAGGTGGAACTGCTGCGGCGGTTCCGCGCGGGCGACGACAGCCCGCGGGTACGTCGAGGCATCCAGCTCACCATGAACGGACTGGCAACGGCGTTGCGCAACAGCGGCTAGCGCCTGGCGGCGCGTAGCCCGGCCCGGCTCGTGCACAAGCGCGACCGTCCTCCGACGGGGTGGTTTCGTTCATCCCCATGGCTCGACGCATGCTCGAGCGCCTGTGCGATCGACTCGAGTGGAGCGTACTGCGACAGTGCGGAGGAGAGCGTGGCAGCGGCCTGTCGGTAGCTACTGTCGTCGAGTACGCGGGCCACTGCATTGCGTATCTGTGAGTGCGTCGGACTGTCGGTGCGAAGGTCGATTCCCGTGCCGTGGAACGCAACACGCGCCGCAACCTCGGGTTTGTCTTCGGCGCCGGGGGCGATCACAGCTGGTACGCCATGTGCGTGCGCCAGCATGACCGTGCCGAATCCGCCGTTGGAGATGATTGCCGACGTCGCGGGTAGCAGCTGGTCATAGGGGAGGAATTCGGCGGCGCGGCAATTGTCCGGTAGTCGCCCGAGCGTTTCGACAGGGCGCCCACCCGTGCTGGCCACGACCGTCACGTTCATGTCGGCCAGGGCCGTGGCCGCCGGGCGTACGAGCGAGTCGAAGTCGGAGTTGGCGAGGGTTCCCTGTGTGACGTGGATGATCGGTCGACTTTTGTCGATGTCGTTCCACCAGCTCGGCATCTCCGGGGCGGGGATCGATCTGCTCGTGTCGATCGGCCCGACGAAACGCACGGTCGGCAACAGGTCGTCCAGGGGGTATTCGAACTCGCGTGGCCCGAGATGCAGGTAGGAATCGAATGATGCCGCGACGTCGAGAACGAACGGGAACCCGGGCGGCACAGGAGATTCGGTCATCTCGCTGTACAGTCCGATCGCGTATCGCTGCAGCGATCGGAAGAGCACTCTCCGCGCGAAGGAGTTCATCGCCCGGTTGCGGAGCATCCCCGCGTGCGACCACGACGGGGCGAATCCGGAGTTGGGGGGTGCGGTGTTGCGACTGAACTGCGCCAACGGGCCGACTCCGACCGCCAGAACGGGCGGGCGCTGCCTGCGCTGTCCGACGAGAAGTGGCAGCGCGCCGAGGAAAAAGTTGTCCACCAGAATCGCGTCGACCGGGGCGGCGTCGAGAGCCGCCCGAAGGCCACTCCACTGCTCGGGCATCGGACGGACGAAGGTCTGGGTCAATTGATACCGAGACAGTCCGATGCCGTGATATCGGTCTGCGTGGGGCAGATAGGTGTCGAGCTCGCGCTCGTCGAAATCGGCGACGCCGTCAAGCCGAAGAGGTTGCGCGCCGGCAGCGCGGATCGAGGGGGCGAACCGTGATCCGGTCAGCATCGTCACCTCGTGGCCGCGGGCAGCCAGGTCACGAGCGACAGCCACGAGCGGTGCCACATGGCCGACGAGGGGAGTGCTCGCGAGAAGATAGTGACTCATCGTCGGCCTCCGGAGGCTGCTCGAAATTTCACCAGATTCAGATTCTGGTTAATATGAGCAATGTAACCGCACAAGAACCGAGGTGCAACAGGTGGCACGCAAATACGAGTCGCAGCTGCGCAGTGGGCGAGCGGCCGCAACGCGCGCACACGTACTCGCTGCGGCGCGCGATCTCTTCGGCGAACAGGGATACACGGCCACGTCGATCAAGGAGATCGCAAGTCGTGCCGGGGTGTCGCTCCACACGGTCCATGCCACAGGCGTGAAGGCCGAGCTGATGGCGGCAGTCCTCGAGCGCGAGTTCATGGGCGCGGAGGGCGAGTTGTTCGCCGAACAGGCCGAGGTGCGCGACATCTTCGCCGAGCCGGACAACGATGTCGCGCTCGGCCGCTACACCCGATTTCTGGCCGACGGGCACTCGCGCATCGCGCGGCTATGGCACACCGCGCTCCTCGCGGGTGATGCGGATCCGGCGATCAGGGCGGCACTGCGCCGTTCCGAGGCGGCCAGGGCTGCGGAGATCGACGTCGGCAGTCACGTGTTCGTGGCGCGCGGCCTTGTGTCAGAGGGGGAGCGAGCACGATTCGCCGTGATCCTGACACATCTGACCGACCCGGAATCGTTCCACTACTTCGTGATTCGTAACGGCTGGAGTGCCGAGGACTACGCGCAGTGGCTGCTGACGAGCATCGGGGCGCACCTCGACCGTCCTGCGTGATCACCCCGCGCACGACACTCGAGAGCTTCTGTGACACGTCATCCGCACATCGTTGCGGTGCACCAGATGTCGGTCGGGGCGCCGAATCGTCGCGACAGCCGGCGTCCCTGGACATAGCATGGTCATCGATAGTTCCATATGGAAGTACCTTGACCGAAAGGCGGACCACGCGATGCCCATGCCGACCGATGCGCAGATTTTCGAGCTCGGTGACTTCACGCTGCAGTCCGGTGTGACGTTGCGCGATGCGAGACTCGCGTACAAGACGTTCGGAAAGCTCAACGACGACAAGAGCAACGTGGTCGTCTATCCCACCTGGTACTCGGGATGGCACACCGACAACGAATGGCTGGTGGGCACCGACAAGAAGGCACTCAATCCGGACGAATGGTTCATCGTCATTCCCAACATGCTCGGAAACGGACTGTCGACGTCGCCGTCGAATGCTCAGGTGCCCTACGACCACGCCAGGTTTCCGCTCGTGACGTTCTACGACCAGGTCGAGGCGCAGCATGCGTTGTTGACTGCACTCGGCGTGTCCTCCATCGAACTGGTCACGGGATGGTCGATGGGCGCGGGCCAGACCTATCAATGGGCGGTGAGCTATCCGGAGATGGTTCAGCGGGCGGCTCCGTTCTGCGGCTCGAGTGTCACCGCGCCGCACGACAAAGTGTTCTTGGAGTCGCTAGAGGTGGCGATGATGGCAGATGCGGCGTGGTCCGACGGTGATTATGATCCGGCCTCGCCGCCGATCAAGGGGCTTCGTGCGTTCGCACGAATATACGCAGGGTGGGGTTTCTCTCAGGCGTTCTACTGGCAAGAACAATGGCGCACAATGGGATTCACCTCATTCGACGACTTCGTGCTCGGGTTCTGGGAGGCGTTCTTTCGCGATGGACGAGATCCCAACAACCTGATCTCGATGCTCAGGACCTGGCACGCGGGCGATGTCGGCCAGACACCCGGCTTCGACGGTGACACCCAGGCAGCGCTGCGCTCCATACGATGCCCGGTGCTGGCGATGCCGGCAGAGAAGGACCTGTACTTCCCTCCCGAGGACGAGGTCTGGGCCTCGCAGTTCATCGAGCGCGGCGACGTGACCGTCATCCCCGGTGTGTGGGGTCACTTCGCAGGTGGAGGCGCAAACCCGGTTGACATCGACTTCATCGATGGCAAGCTCGCCGAGTTCCTGTCGAAACCAGGGCTCGCAGATCTGTGATTGCTCGCGGGGACCAGGGAAACCGGACGGGTCGCGGCAGGGGGCAGCCTAGACGGAAAGTTTGCCCGCCGCCGCGTCGTCGAGGAACCACACCGTCTCCGACGTTCCGTGCGCGCCCGCGCACGGCCAGTCGTCACGCGACGCGCCGGAGTGCGCGGCCGCCACGGCGTCGGCCTTGTCCGCGCCGGATACCAGGAACCACACCTGCGCCGATCGATTCAGGGCGGGGAAGGTCAGCGTGACGCGGCGCGGTGGCGGTTTCGGAGAGTCCTCGACCGACACCACCGTGCGGACGTTCTCGGCAGTGGCCGCGGCGTGCGGAAACAGCGAATTGATGTGCCCCTCGCCGCCCATCCCGAGCAGATGTAGGTCGAAGGCGGGGGAGACGCCGTCGTCGGCATTCGCTGCGAGTGTTGCCGCGTAGTCCGATGCCGCAGCCTCGATGTCGTCGCCGAAGGCCCCGTCGGACGCCGCGACGGGATGCACCCGCGCCGGATCGACAGGTACGTGCGTGAGGAGGGCGTCGAAGGCTTGTCCCACGTTGCGTTCGGGATCGTCGCCAGGGACGAAACGCTCGTCGCCCCAGTAGAAGTCGATCCGCGACCAGTCCAGCTCGCCGGTGTCGACGTCGCCTCCGGGTGCGAGGGCACGCAGGATGGCGATTCCGTTGCTACCCCCGGTCAGCACCACCGATGCGATCCCTCGCTCGCGTTGAGCGCGGGACACGACGTCGACGAACCGCGTTGCGGCCGTGGTGGTGAGCATGTCGCGATCGTCGAACACCAGTGTCTCTGTCGTCATACGGGAGCTCCCTGTGCCTGTAGTTCCACCGCGCCGCGGAGGGCCAGTTCGTATATCTCGTCGGTGTCCAGCCTGCGTAACTCCTCGGCCAAGCAGATCGGCAGATCGCGGTGCATCATCGCCACCCGACCGTCGGGTTTACCGGGCGCGCTCAGCACGGCGTTGCCGTTCTGATCGATCGACATCACCGTGGTGCCCTCGTCGCGATGCAGACGCACCTCGAAGCTGCCGATGTTGCGTTGTGTCGGCACGTTGAGCGTCGAACGAAGCCATCCCGCAAGCAGATCCACGCTCGGTGAGATCGCCGGTCCGGTGACCTCTGCGCCGGTGATCGGAGTATGTGGTGGCCGCTCGACCGCGGACGCGAGCAGCGCGCGCCATGCGGTGATCTGCGTCCACGCGAGGTCGGTGTCACCGGGGGAGTAGGTCGCGAGTCTGCGCGCGAGCACGGTCTCCGGATTCGCCGACTTCGTCGCGTCGAGAATCCGGCGCCGGCCGATGCGGCCCATCGTGTCCTTTGCGGGATCCTCGGGCGCCGCACCGGGCCACCACGTGACGATTGGCGTGTCCGGCAGTAGGAAAGGCGTGACGACGCTTCGCGGGTGATCCGCAAGTTCCCCGTGCAGCGTCAACAACACCACCTCGGACGCACCCGCATCCCCGCCGACACGGATCTCGGCGTCGAGACGCGATTGCTCGTCGCGTGGATCGCACGAGATCACGATCACGCGACTGGGGTGCTCGCTGCTGGCGCCGATGGCGGCTTCGATCGCTGCCTCCGTCGGTTCGCCGTGCTCGGCGACCACAACCAGGGTCAGGACCCGGCCTAAACTGATCGCACCGCCGGCCTCGCGGACCATGACGATCTTTTTGGCGACCTCGTTGGTCGTGGTGTCGGGCAGGGTGACGATCATCGGTGCCTCCTCGGCGCGTGCGGTGACCTGCTGGGCGGTGTCTGGTCCTCATCCATCGGGAACGACGGAGTGTTCTCGGGTCAGGGTCGACGCCACGATCGGCCGGTTCTGGCCATCATCTCGTCCGCGGAGTCCGGTCCCCAGGTACCCGACTCGTAGGTGTCGGGGCGCCCCGACTGCGCCCAGTGCTCGAGTACAGGATCGAGGATCTTCCATGACAACTCGACTTCGTCGTTGACCGGGAACAGGGACGGCTCGCCGAGTAGGACGTCGAGGATGAGACGCTCGTATGCCTCGGGCGACGCCTCCGTGAACGCGG
Organism: Gordonia aichiensis NBRC 108223; assembly: GCF_000332975.1. GTDB lineage: Bacteria > Actinomycetota > Actinomycetes > Mycobacteriales > Mycobacteriaceae > Gordonia > Gordonia aichiensis. The sequence continues at coordinate 230,329 of NZ_BANR01000005.1, forward strand.
TGCCATAGCTGAAGTCCATGTTCACGTCGCGGACCTCCATGCTCGACGCGGGGACCTTCGACCCGAACCGCAGCGTGATGCCCTCATCCGGTTGCACGCGGATGACGAGCGCGTTCTGCGACAACTCCTCGGTCATCGTCTTGTCGAACGGCAGATGTGGCGCGCGCTTGAATACCAGGGCGATTTCGGTGACCCTGCGCCCCAAGCGTTTCCCGGTACGCAGGTAGAACGGCACACCGGCCCAGCGTCGCGAGTCCACCTCGAGTGCGATCGCCGCATACGTCTCGGTGATCGAGTCGGCGCTGAACCCCTCCTCGTCGAGCAGTCCAGGCACCTTCTGGCTTCCCTGCCAGCCGGGGCCGTACTGGCCGCGGGCAGTGTTCTCGTCGAGCGGCAGGATGTTGGTCGTCGCCGAGAGCACTTTGATCTTCTCCGCCTGCAACTGCTTGGGTTCGAACGAGATGGGCTCTTCCATCGCCACCAGCGCCATGAGTTGGAGCAGGTGATTCTGGATCACGTCGCGCGCGGCGCCGATCCCGTCGTAGTAGCCGGCGCGCCCACCGAGTCCGATGTCCTCGGCCATGGTGATCTGGACATGGTCGACGTAGTGCGAACTCCACAGCGGGTCGAAGAGTTGGTTGGCGAAGCGCAGCGCGAGGATGTTCTGCACCGTCTCCTTGCCGAGGTAGTGGTCGATGCGGAAGACCGACGACTCCGGGAACACCGCGTTGACAATGGCATTGAGTTCCTTCGCGGACTGCAGATCATGTCCGAAAGGTTTCTCGATCACGACGCGTCGCCAGTTGTCGCCCTCCTCGGACGCCAACCCGCTGCGTTCGAGCTGCTCACAGACCGTCGGAAAAGCGTTGGGCGGAATCGACAGGTAGAACGCGTGATTACCGTCGGTCCCGCGCTCCTTGTCGAGGCGGAGCAGCGTCTCCTGCAGGCGGTCGAAGGCGGCGTCGTCGTCGAACGAACCCTGGACGAAGCGGAACCCCTCCGACAGCCGCTCCCACACCTCCTCCCGGAATCCGGTGCGGGCGTGCTCGCGTACGGCATCGTGCACGACCTTGGCGAAATCCTCGTCGTCCCAGTCGCGTCTGGCGAACCCGACCAGCGCGAACCACGGCGGCAGCAGTCCACGATTGGCGAGGTCGTACACCGCGGGCATGAGCTTCTTGCGTGCGAGATCTCCGGTCACGCCGAAGATCACGAGGCTGCAGGGCCCGGCGATACGGGGGAGACGTTTGTCACGCGGATCACGGAGCGGGTTCTTCCAGCCCGCGGTGTCTGCCACCTACGTCAGCTCTTCTTCGCGGCGGACAGCTGCTCCTCGGTCGCGCCGAGGAGGTCGGTCCACGCGTCGACGAACTTCTGCACGCCCTCGTCTTCGAGAACTTTGAAGACATCCGAGAAGTCAACGCCCGCAGCCGAAATGGCATCAAAAACCTTGCGGGACTCCTGCGCGCGGCCCACGATCGACTCGGTGTCGACCCAGCCGTGGTCTGCGAAGGCGTCCATGGTCTTGCGCGGCATGGTGTTGACCGTATTCGGCGCGACGAGCTCGCTGACGTAGAGCGTGTCGGCGTAGTCGGGATTCTTGGTCCCCGTCGACGCCCACAACGCGCGCTGTGGTTGTGCGCCCTGTTCCCGCAGGGCGGGGAACCGCGAATCGATCTCGAACACCTGCTGGTAGGCGTGGTACGCCAGCCTCGCGTTGGCGAGCGCGGCGGATCCCTTCAGCTGTACAGCCTCAGGAGTGCCGATCGCGTCGAGACGCTTGTCGACCTCGGTGTCGACCCGGGAGACGAAGAACGAGGCGACAGAGTGGATCTTCGAGATGTCGTGGCCTGCGGCGAGCGCGGCGTCGAGCCCGTTGAGATAAGCGTCCATCACTTCCTGGTACCGCTCCACCGAGAAGATCAGGGTGACGTTGACGCTGATGCCTTCAGCGAGTGTGCGGGTGATCGCAGGCAAGCCGTCCTTGGTCGCCGGGATCTTGATCAGCGTGTTGGGCCGGTCGACGATCTTCCACAGCTCGACAGCTTGAGCGGCGGTTTTCTCGGTGTCGTGCGCCAGGCGGGGATCGACCTCGATCGACACTCGTCCGTCGAGTCCGTTGGTGCGGTCGAAAACCGGACGCAGGACATCGCAGGCGTTCCGGACATCGTCGGTGGTGAGTGTGCGGACCGCACTCTCGACGTCGGTGTCGCGCGCCGCCAACTCATTGACCTGGTTGTCGTAGGCGGTTCCCTTCGACAATGCGGCCTGGAAGATCGACGGGTTGGTCGTCACACCGACCACCGATTTGGTGTCGATGAGCTCCTGGAGCTGTCCCGAGCCGATCAGGTCTCGGGACAGGTCGTCCAGCCACACCGAAACCCCGGCTGCGGACAATTCTGCGAGCTTCTCGTTCTGTGTCACGGTTATCTCCTCCGGCAGTGCGTTCCTTGTGGGACGCAACAACTGTGTTGCCTCGGTTGGGATTTCGATGTTGAGTTGTGGATTGATCGCGGCGCTCAGCCGGCGACCGCGCGCAGCGCGGCCGCGACGACCGCTTCCGCGGTGATGCCGAACTTCTCGTACAGCACCTTGTAATCGGCGGATGCGCCGTAGTGCTCGAGCGATACGATCTGATCGCCCTTGCCCACCCAGCGGTACCACGGCATCGCGATACCTGCCTCGACCGACACCCGTGGTACTGCGGGAGGCAGTACCGAGTCGCGGTAACCCTGTGGCTGTTCGTCGAACCATTCCATGCTCGGCATGGACACCACGCGGGCCGCGATTCCCTTCTCGGCCAGAGTCTTCTGCGCGTCGAGAGCCAACTGCACCTCGGACCCGGTGCCGATGATGACCACCTGGGCGTCGTCGTCGGAGTCACTGAGCACATACGCTCCGGCGGCGACCCCCTCCGCCGACGTCCCCTCGAGGACCGGAACGTTCTGACGTGTCAGGACCAGGCCGACGGGACGATTGCGGCGCGTCATCAGGTGGGCCCACGCCGCAGCGGTCTCGTTGGCATCGGCGGGACGCACGACGTCGAGGTGGGGGATGGCGCGCAGTGCGGCGAGATGCTCCACCGGTTGGTGGGTGGGGCCGTCCTCGCCGAGACCGATGGAGTCGTGTGTCCACACGTAGATCGGGTCGATCTCCATGAGCGAGGCCAGTCGCACCGACGGACGCATATAGTCGGCGAACTGCAAGAACGTACCGCCATACGCTCGCGTCGGGCCGTGCAGCACGATGCCGGAGAGCACCGCGCCCATCGCGTGCTCACGAATGCCGAAGTGCAGCGTGCGGCCGTACGGGTTGGCCGACCACTTCTTCGTCGAGATCGCGGTGGGACCGAAGGACGCGGCACCGTCGATGGTGGTGTTGTTCGAGCCCGCGAGGTCGGCGGATCCGCCCCACAACTCCGGAAGGATGCCGCCGAGGGCGGAGAGTACCTTGCCCGACGCCGCGCGGGTCGCCAGGTCTTTGTCGCCGGGAGCCCAGGCCGGCAGCACGTCGCGCCATCCGTCGGGCAGTTCGTGTGCCTGCAACCGGTCGAAGAGCTTCTTGTTGTCGGGGTTGGCACTTGCCCAGGCGTCGAAGGCCTTCGTCCACGTCTCCTTGGCCTCGACCCCGCGCTCGACGAGCTTGCGTGTGTGACCGATGACTTCTTCGGAGACGTCGAAGTTCTTGTCCGGATCGAACCCGAGGGCCTTCTTGGTCTTGGCGACCTCGTCGGCGCCGAGCGCCGAGCCGTGGACGGCGCCGGTGTTCATCTTGTCGGGCGCCGGGTAGCCGATGATGGTCCGCACGCAAATGAGCGAGGGCTTGTCGGTGACCTGCTTGGCCGCATCGATAGCAGCTTCGATGGCGACGACGTCCTCGCCGCTCTCGACCGTCTGCACATGCCAGCCGTAGGCCTCATAGCGCAGTGCGGTGTTCTCGCCGAGCGCGATGGTCGTGTCGTCCTCGATCGAGATCTGGTTCTGGTCGTAGAACACGATCAGATTGCCCAGCTCCTGGGTGCCCGCCAGCGACGACGCCTCGGATGTCACGCCCTCCTCGATGTCGCCGTCGGAGGCGATGACGTAGATGAAGTGGTCGAACGGACTGGCACCGGGAGCGGAGTCGGGGTCGAAGAGCCCGCGCTCATAGCGCGACGCCATGCTCATGCCCACGGCGGAGGCCAGCCCCTGCCCCAGGGGCCCGGTGGTGATCTCGACGCCGTTGGTGTGGCGGAACTCCGGGTGTCCGGGGGTCAGCGAATCCCACGTGCGCAATGCCTCGAGATCGGAGAGCTCGAGGCCGAATCCGCCGAGGTAGAGCTGGATATAGAGGGTGAGACTCGAGTGTCCGCACGACAGGACGAAGCGGTCGCGCCCGACCCAGGTCGTGTCGACCGGGTCATGTCGCATCACGCGCTGGAACAGTGTGTACGCGAGGGGCGCGAGGCTCATCGCGGTGCCGGGATGACCGTTGCCGACCTTCTGGACGGCGTCTGCGGCGAGCACACGAGCCGTGTTGACCGCGCGCGTGTCCGCGTCGGACCAGTCATCGGGGTAGGCCGCCTCGGTGCGTTCGCGGATCTCGTCGGTGTCAGCCACGTGTGCCGTCTCCTGTACGTGTCGGTGTGCTTCGGATGTTGAGTGCTCGGGATGTCGGGTGCTGTGAACGTCGATGTACTGATGCCTGTGGTGCAAATGTGCTGGGCTTGCGCGAATGCTCGTGCGCGTCACGCCCCTGTGCTCTGCAGGGCCCGAAGACCCACGATCTCCAGAGTAATCGGCTCACGGCAACGGTGTGGCGGGGTGGCCGGTAACGATCGGCCTGTCAGTTCGTCGTTGCTGGTCGGCGGCACCGCCACGACTCGATTCTTTGATCGAACACCCCAACGTCTACCATGCTGAGTAGTAGTCGGAGATGCCCGAGAGCCGAATCGTCGGCGGGGCAGGGGAGATGACGTGAGGATCGGTGAGCGTGTGAGCGGAGATGGTTCCGCCACTTCTCGCGGCACGTCCGAGGTGGAGTCTGACCGCCCCGTCAGCGAATCGAACACGACCGCCGACACAGGCGCCCTCGCACGCGTGCGCGGAATGGTGATGGCGTACATCGCGCTCACCAAACCTCGTGTCATCGAGCTGCTGCTGGTGGCGACGATCCCGGTCATGCTGCAGGCAGATCGAGGACATGTCGACCTGAGAATTATTGCGTTCACGCTTCTCGGTGGATGGCTGGGCGCCGCGAGCGCGAACACGTTGAACATGGTCGTCGATGCCGACATCGACAAGAAGATGCGACGGACCGCCAAGCGGCCGTTGGCCCGTCACGCGGTGACGCGACTGAATGCGCTGATCTTCGGCATTCTGCTGTGGGTGGCGTCGTTCGCGGTGCTCTGGTGGGCGGCCAATCTGCTCAGCGCACTACTCGTGTCGGCGACGATCATCTTCTACGTCGGCGTGTACACGATGATCCTCAAGCGCCGTACCTGGCAGAACGTGGTCTGGGGTGGCGCTGCAGGCTGCATGCCGACCCTCGTCGGCTGGGCGGCTGTCACCGGATCGTTGAGTTGGCAGCCGATCGTGCTGTTCGGCGTCATCTTCTTCTGGACGCCTCCGCACACCTGGGCACTGGCGATGCGCTACCGCGAGGACTACAAGGCAGCGGGCGTGCCGATGCTGCCGGTCATCGCCACTGAGGAGCGGGTGACCCGTCAGATCGTCGTTTACACATGGCTGACCGTGATCTGCTCGTTCCTGCTCATCGGGGCGGCGAGCTGGATCTACGCCGCGCTCGCGGTGTTGGCGGGCGTGTGGTTCCTCAACCGGGTGCACAAGCTCTACCGCGACACCCGGCGCGGCGTCGAAGTCACGCCGTTGAAGGTGTTCCTGCAGTCGAATGAGTACCTTGCGGCACTGTTCTGCGGTCTCGCTATCGACGCGGTGGTCAACCTGCCCACCATCGCCAGTTACTTCTGACCGGTCCGCGCGGGGCAGCATCCCTTCGCCGGGCGTCAGGGGAGTCAGGGGATGAGTGCTGTCGCCCCGGTGGTGACGCGGCCTTCCAGATCGGTTTGCGCTTGTGCGGCATCGGCGAGGCGGTACTCCTGTCCGACCCGGGCATCCAGTCCGTCGAGCACGGCGTCGAAGTACTCACCCGACCGCCAGCGCAGTTCATCGGTGTCGGCGATGAAATGGCCGAGCGTAGGACGTGTCACCGACAGGGAACCCGCTGGATTGAGTCTCTGGATGTCGAACGGCGGCACTGGCCCGCTCGCGGCCCCGAACACGACGACGATCCCGCGGACAGCGGTAGACGCGAGTGATTGCTCGAAGGTGTCGGCGCCCACACCATCGTAGACAACGGGGACGCCCTTGCCGTCGGTCAGATCCCGAACCTGTGCGACGAGGTCGTCGCCATATCGCAGGACGTGGTCGGCGCCCGCCTTCTTCGATAGCTCCGCCTTCTCGTCGGTCGAGACTGTGGTGATCACAGTGATGCCCCGACGCTTGGCGAGCTGTGTGAGGATCAGGCCGACCCCACCGGCGCCCGCGTGTACCAGAATCGTGTCGCCCGCAGCCGGGTGCGCGCTGCCATCGAGTAGATAGTGCGCGGTCAGGCCACGCAGCATGGTCGCTCCTGCCACGACGTCGGGGACGCCGTCGGGGACCGGAATAGCTCGCGCCGCGCTCACCGCGACGAGTTCGGCGTAGGAACCCGGCGCGTCGACCCACGCGATTCGTTGTCCGGGCTCGAGGTCGGTCACCTCACTGCCGACCGCGACGATCTCGCCCGCACCCTCTGCGCCCGGCACGTAGGGCGGTGTCGACGGGTACATGCCGCGCCGCAGATACGTGTCGATGAAGTTGACGCCGACCGCGGTTGTCCGTGCGATCACTTCGTCGGGTGCGGGAATCGGGTCGTCGACCGTTCCGTAGTTGAGTACGTCGGGACCGCCGTGATGTGTCACCTGAATCGCGCGCATGACTCGTTTCTACACGCTGCTGTTCTCAGCCATCTGTCGGTATCCGAGGACAGCAGTGAACGCCCGACGAAGCGGGGCTAGGGGTTCGATTCGCTGCTGTTGGTGCGGGTGGTGACAACTGGCGGATCGACCGACCACGGAAAGTTGATCCACTTGTCGGTGGTGCGCCAGCAGTAGTCGGGAGTCGTGATCGTGTGCGGCTTCTGGTAAATCACCGCATTGCGAACCTCGGCCACGCGGCCCTGTTGTTCGCAGAAATCGTCGACCAGCTTGAGCGTCTTTCCCGAGTCTGCGACGTCGTCGACGACCAGTACCCGCTGGTCGTGCAGTCCGCTGCTCTCGAGCAGAGACGGGAGCAACACGGGTTCGGACAGTGTTTCACCGATGCCGGTGTAGAACTCGACGTTGAGCGAGAGCATGAGCTTGCAGTCGAGGGCATAGGCGATCGCTCCCGCCGGGATGAGTCCGCCGCGCGCGATGCCGATGATGATGTCGGGCACGTACCCGTCGTCGGCGACCAGCTGCGCGAGCTCGCGGCACGCGACACCGTTGAGTTCCCAGGTGAGTACCTCGCGCTCCGGCGCGGACGAGTTCATACCTGACAACTCTGCCAACTCTGCGGCCGATGCACATCTCGAACCGTCGGGGTTCAGGCGGTGAGGTTCGCGCTGTCTCCGCCGGTGACGGCGATGGAGGTTCCGGAGACCATACGTGCACCGTCGGAAGCGAGGAACACGACGGCGGGCGCGATGTCCTCGGGTTCGATCCACGGCACGCCGAGCGGAGACTTCGACGCCAAGCCCTGCTCTGCCTGTTCTTCGTCGCGACGTTCGTCACCGCTTGCGGTTTTGCCGGACGACTCGAGCGCCTGTTCGTAGCGGCTCTCGCGACGTGTGAGCGGGGTGTCGATCAGGCCCGGCACCACCGCGTTCACGGTGATGCCGTAGGCCCCGAGCTCGAGGGCTGCTGACTTCATCAGACCGAGGAGCCCCCACTTCGACGCCGAATAGGCGGCACCGTCGAGGGTTCCGTGCTGTCCCTGTGTCGACGACGTGATGATGATGCGGCCGCCGCCGCGCTCCTTGAGCAACGGCGCAGCGACGCGGATGACGTTGGCGGTTCCTGTCAGATTGACGTCGATCTGGTCGCTCCAGTCGGCGTCGGACATGTCCAGTAACGGTACGAACGCCTGGATTCCCGCGTTCGCGTGCACGACGTCGATGCCGCCGAACGTCTCGACGATCGTGGCGAAGCCCTTCCGGAGGGCGACGATATCTCGTTGATCGAGAACGAGGGGCAACCACCGCGCACCCGCTTCGGGCGCACCCGCTTCGGCGACCTTTCGACCTGTCTCGTCGAGATCCGCGCGGGACGAGGGCACGAGGTCGGGGATGTTGCTGACAGGGCCGGCTATGTCGATACCTGCGACGTCGAACCCTGACGTCGCTAGCGCGACTGCGCTGGCCCGTCCGATACCGCGCGCTGTACCGGTGACGACGGCGACCTTTCGAGATGGCTCGTGTGCGCCCATACCGACCGACGGTACGCGCGACCGGGCCGTGAGAGGGACCTCAGGCTGGACGGCTGCCGACAATCTGCGGCGAAGTGTCAGGACCTCGACCGGTATGCTCTACAGACCATGAGCGACGAGCAGCCGACCGAGACCACCGAGACCGCTCCGCGTACAAAGGCGCCCACGGGCGTCGTCGCGTCGATCAAGAAGTTCGTCGCGGCTGAAGGGGGCGCCGCGACGGCAGTCCTGCAGCCGATCGGCACGGCAGGAGTCCGCATCACCTTGGTGGGGGAGTCGAATGGCTATCTCGGCGACCGGGTCGTGGACGACCTCGCGACAGCCAACGCCGTCGTCGACGCGGTTCCCGGTCTCGAGGTCGGCGAGTGGGATCGAGAGCTGACGTCGCAGGCCACTGTGTCGCCCGAGCACTACCGCAAGATGGCCGGGTGGGTTGCACATTCCGAGCGCTTCCCGAAGGCGCGCAACAGCGCGATTCTCTGAGCCCACGGTCACCGGGGGTGACCGGTCACCCGATGGACGAGCCAACCACCTCGCGCTGATCTCGCCCGAACCACAACACCAGCCAGGTGGCGCCGATCATGAGAAGTGCGCTTCCCAGCATGTGCGCGATGACCAGTGCCATCGGGAGGTCGGTCGCGTATTGGACACCGCCGATCACGCCCTGCAGTGCCAGCAGCGCTACGTAGACGAGCGCGGCAGGGCTCTGCGGCATACGTAGCACGCGTGTGGTGACCGCGACCGCCAGCGCCAGACCCACCAGAATGAAGACGAAATCGGCGTGCAGCTGAGTCATGGCGCCGGGGTCGAGTCCGTTTCGGGGAGCGTCGGCGTCACCGGCGTGCGGGCCCGAGCCGGTGACCACGGTGCCGATGTAGATGGTCGCCCAGGTGAATGCGTATATCAGCCACGAGAGCGCGCCGCCGAGTCGGGCGGCCACCAGGTTGGTCGTCTTCTCGCGCGTGCGCGGGGAGGTCCGGAACACCAGTACCGTCGCCGCCGACACCAGTGCCATCGACAACACGAAGTGCAGTGAGACGACCCACGGGTTCAGATCGGTGAGCACCGAGATGCCGCCGATGACCGCCTGGAACGGGATGCCGAGGGCGATGAGTGTGGCCAACCATCGATCACCGCGCGTCGAGTCGCGCCCGCGGAATACGGCAAGCCACGTCGCGATGGCGACGATGACCAGGACCCAGGTCAGCATGCGGTTGCCGAACTCGATGGCACCATGCATCCCCAGCGCCTGGTGGGGCACGAACGATTCGTCGGTGCACTGCGGCCACGTCGGACAGCCCAGACCCGAGCCGGTCAGGCGGACCGCGCCGCCGGTCACGACGATGCCGACATTGACCACCAGCTGCGCGATCGACCAACCGTGGATGAATCGCGCGGTGGGGGTGCCGAAGCCGGGGACGCGAGCGAATCGGTTCCGTGGCGTTGGCTTCGACCCGGGGTCGCGAGTCGCGGTGTCGGGCGCCGCGGCTGCACGTTCGGTGCGTGTGTCTGATGTCGTCATTGGAATCGGAACCACCTCACTGCCAGCGCCGAGCCGAGAACGGCCCAGGCCAGCAAAACCACCACACCGAAGACGTCAACGCGTCCATCGGCGGCTTGCTCTAATGCTTCGGTCAGCGCTCCGGACGGCACGATACGTGCCACCCACCACACTGCATCAGGGACACGGGACGACATCACCACGAGGCTGCCGATGCCGACCATTGCGAACCACAGTAGATTCGCGAGTGCGAGGACAACCTCGGCTTTGAGCGTGCCGCCGAGGAGTAATCCGAGCGCACAGAACGCAGCCGTCCCGAGTGCGATGGTCAGGGCGCCGATCAGCAATCCCACGGGCTCGGGTCGCCATCCAAACGCGACGCCGATCGCTCCGAGCAGGATCGCCTGTGCGATCACGACGATCACCACGGCCATTGCCTTGCCCGCGATGATCCCCCATCGCGGAATCGGCGTCGCCCCAAGTCTTTTCAACGCGCCGTAGCGGCGATCAAAACCGACCGCGATGGCCTGTCCGGTGAACGCCGTCGACATGACAGCCACCGTCAGGATCGCCGGCACGAAGGTGGCGGCACGCTCGGCGTTGGTCGTGCCGAGGTCGGTGTCGAGTGGTAGTAGACACAGCCCGACCAGCAACGTTATCGGGATGAACATGGTCAGCAGCAGCTGTTCGCCATTGCGGAGCAGCAGGGTCAGCTCGAGCCGCGTCTGGGCGGCGAGCATGGCGGGCAGGGATGCGGGTTGCGGCCGCGGTGCGAAAGTCCCGGGTGGGAACTGCGACGTCGACGGTGTGCGTGCGGTGGTCATCGGCGCAACTCCCGCCCGGTCAGATCGAGGAAGACGTCTTCGAGGCTGCGTGTCTCGACGCGGAGGTCTGTTGCAAGGACGTTGATCTTGGCGCACCAGGCGGTCACTGTCGCCAGCACCTGTGGCGTCACATCGCCGCTGACCAGGTAATTACCGGGTACTGGCTCGCTACAGCAGTAGTCCTCAGGCAACGCGAGTTCGAGCATCGTGAGGTCAAGACCTCGGGGCGCTGTGAAACGCAGTTCGTTCTCCGCCCCACGACTGGTCAACTCGGCAGGTGTGCCGTTCGCGACGACCTTGCCGTGGTCGATGATGACCACATGGTCGGCGAGTTCTTCGGCTTCGTCCATGAGGTGGGTGGTGAGCAAGACCGAGACACCGTCGCCGCGCAGACGATCGATGATCTCCCAGACGACCAGGCGCGCCTGGGCGTCGAGTCCCGCCGTCGGTTCGTCGAGAAAGACCAGCTCCGGCCGACCGACGATCGCGCATGCGAGCGACAGCCGTTGCTGCTGTCCGCCGGAGAGGCGTCGGAAAGGCGTTCGTGCGGCCGACTCGAGGCCGAGTGCGTTCAGAAGCCAATCAGGGTCGATGGGGTCGGCCGAATACGCCGCGCACAGGCGAAGCATCTCCTCGGCGCGGGCACCCGGGTATGCGCCGCCACCCTGCAGCATCACGCCGATGCGCGTGCGGAGTCTGTCATTGTCGCGCCACGGATCGAGACCCAGTACGGAGACGGTGCCCTCGTCTGCGTGCTGGAACCCTTCGCATATCTCCACTGTTGTGGTCTTGCCCGCCCCGTTGGGTCCGAGGAGCGCGAGAACAGTCCCGGTGTCGAGATCGAGATCGAGACCGTCAACAGCGGGCCGGTCACCGAACCGCTTGACCAATCGACGGATGCTCAGTGCTGCGTCGGCCTTCGTCGCCGCGTCCGTGGGGACCGAGCGGCGAGTGCGACGATCGGTCATCTGATCGTCTGCCGGAGATGATGAGGGTGAAGCCGTGCCGCGCACACGCCAAGACTATGCGGTGAAGGGGCCCGGAGAGAAAACGACTCCGACGCCGACATAGCTGTCACGAGTCGGTGCCAGGTGCCGAGCGGCTGCGTCTGTGCCGGGTGAACGGCAGATCCTCGAAGAACAGCGCCGTGAGGACCGCGACCATGATCACACCGGCGAGTAAGCCTTGCGCGAGGACCACACCGCTGGTGTTGGAGCTCGTCGGCATGACCACGATCGCGATGATCGCCGACGCCGCGATGCTCAATACGCGGAACCACGGACCGGTTGCCCACGCCGCGAGCGGGATGACGGCCCACAACAGATACCAGGCCTGCACGAACGGGAAGAACAGCACCACGGTGGCCATCGCGATGCCGAGTCCGCCGAGGGGATGCAGCCGTCCGGCCAGCGTCGCCAGCATCCATCTGACGACGAAGATCGCGGCGATGAGCTGTCCGATCGGGCGCGCGACGTCGAGGATGGCCTGGGTCTGGTCGCCGAGGCCCAGCCATACGCCGACCCTGCCGGTGCTCACCGACATGAGCGTGGGCATCGACATCCAGCTTCGGACGATCTCGCCTGTCGACAGTGTCGTCGTCCAACCGAAACCGAGTCCTGTGCCGAGGCAGATCCCCCCGACGACTATGGCGAGAATCACGAAGAGGACTCCGGCAGACGCAGCGAGTGCGCGCACGGACTGGCGCGACCGGGTCCACCACGTGCTGACCGGGGCATGACGCAGCGCAGGCAAGGTGGCGCCCCATCGTCGGGCGAGGGCAACGCCGACGAATCCGAGGGCGAGCATCGATGTGACCTTCACCATGGACGACGCAGCGATCACCGCAGTGCCTGCGATGAGCAGCCACCCCGCCCGGCTCGGCCAGAAACCGGACCCACGGAGGCGGTCGGCACTGTAGATACCCGCGAAACAGAGTTCGAGTCCGACGAGCATCAGGCCGAGCATCAGGGCCTCGTTGTGAATACCTCCGACGAGATGCAGGATCACGAGCGGATTCATCGCGCCGAGCCACAACGCCGCAACACCCGACACACCGCACCGACGGGCCAGTCGGGGGAGCGCCCACACGATCAGGACCACGCCGAGTAGCGCAACGAGCCGGTGCAGGAAGATCGCCGCCGTGATGTTGTCGCCGGTGATCTTGGTGATGCCCTCGCCGATCCAGATGAAGAACGGCCCGTAGGGCGCGGGGGTATCGCGCCACAGGTTGGGGACCGAGCGCGTCAGTACATCGTCGACGCCGAGCCCGCGAACCGGGCTCACGACGTACGGATCCATCCCGCGTTTGGCAATCGCACTCTGGGCCAGATAGGAGTAGATGTCCTTGCTGAGCAGCGGAGGCGCGACGAGGATCGGCGCGATCCAGAGCAACAACGTGCTGTCGGCTTGTCGTCGCGTCATGCGCCGCTGCGGACTCCGGCCCTCGAGTACCTCGACGCTGAACCTGCCGACGGCGAAACGCCCGATCATCAGCCACGCGACGACGAGCATCAGGGTTCCACCGATCGACATCGTCAGTGCCGTGCTCCACATGCGTGACGGCAGCGATAACAGCCGCATGCCCGCGACGGGATTCTGCAATACGGGGATCTGGCCAGTTCCCAGTGAGCCGATCAGCAGGAGCACCGATCCGGTAGCGCCGAAGATCTTGATCCGAAAGAGTCTCCGGTTTTCCTCGGCATTGAGCGGGCCGACTTCCTGCTCGGTCTCGTGCAGCGTCGCGACCGATCGGCCGTAGTCGCCGGTTGTGTCCGTATCCGTGTCCTCGTCCTCCGGTCGCTGAGACTTCAGCCCGAGGTACGTCGCGGCGCGACGCAGGACACTGGTTTCTGGCACACGACGACTGTAATGGGTGCCCGCGAAGCCCACTTCGACGCCGCTCCGCAGCGGTGCTGCGGCCGGCGATTAGGTCACCCTTGCTGGAAGCGGGGAAGTAATTACGTCACACTGGCGTTGTGAAAACCATGCGGAGAGATGCTGTGCTGCCTCCCGACAGCGCCCGTCCCGGTGTGGTGGCGCCAGGAGTAGTGGCTGACGCGGGGGCCATGCACGCCGACGGGCAGACCCGTGCTGCCGTGGTGTCGCTACTCGTCGAGGACGGGCCGCTCACCGCGGGTGAGATCGCCGAGCGGTTGGGGATCAGCCCTGCGGGAGTGCGTCGTCACCTCGATGCGCTCGTCGATGCGGGTGATGTCGAGCTCGCCTCGCCGGGTTTCGGTCGGGGCGGGGAGCGTGGTCGGGGCAGGCCTGCGAAGTGGTTCCAGCTGACCGCAACCGGCCGCGGCAAACTGCAACACGCATACGACGACCTCGCCGGTGCGGCGATGCGCAAACTGCGCGACATTGCAGGCGAGGAAGCGATCGGTGAGTTCGCGCGCGACCGGATCGAGGGAATCGTCGACGGGGTACGCCCGGTGGCGGAGTCCGGATCGGTCGTCGACACCGTCGGTGAGATCGCCGACGCCCTCACCAGCGCGGGATACGCAGCCAACACCCGGTTGGTCGGTTCCGGCGTTCAGATCTGCCAGCACCACTGCCCCGTGGCACACGTCGCGGCGGAGTTCCCCGAGCTCTGTGAAGCAGAAACTGCGGCGTTCACCGAACTCCTCGGCACGCACGTACAGCGTCTCGCGACGATCGCCAACGGCGATTGCGCGTGCACAACGCATGTCCCCCTGATGATCGGCGACATCCAGCCCAGCGGTACCCCAGTCGCCGACCCCACGCAGACGAGTCGAAAGGCCTCGCGATGACAGTTACAGATGGACAGGCTCCTCTGACACAAGAGGAGACCATCGCCTCACTCGGCACCTACGGATACGGGTGGGCCGATTCCGACGTCGCAGGCGCGAGCGCACAGCGCGGGCTCTCCGACGCCGTGGTCGCCGACATCTCGGCGAAGAAGAGCGAACCCGAGTGGATGCTCGAGAACCGCCTCAAGGCGCTGCGCATCTTCGACCGCAAGCCCATGCCGCATTGGGGCGCCGACCTCGACGGCATCGACTTCGACAACATCAAGTACTTCGTGCGCTCGACCGAGAAGCAGGCCGCTTCCTGGGACGATCTGCCCGAGGACATCAAGAACACCTACGACAAGCTGGGCATCCCCGAGGCCGAGAAGCAGCGTCTCGTCGCAGGCGTTGCCGCGCAGTACGAGTCCGAGGTGGTCTACCACCAGATCCGCGAGGACCTCGAGGCACAGGGTGTGATCTTCCTCGACACCGACACCGGACTCAAAGAGCACCCCGAACTGTTCCGCGAGTACTTCGGTTCGGTCATCCCGGCGGGCGACAACAAGTTCTCCGCACTGAACACCGCGGTGTGGTCGGGCGGCTCGTTCATCTACGTGCCGCCGGGCGTCCACGTCGACATCCCGCTGCAGGCCTATTTCCGGATCAACACCGAGAACATGGGTCAGTTCGAGCGCACATTGATCATCGTCGACGAGGGCGCTTACGTGCACTACGTCGAGGGCTGCACCGCGCCGATCTACAAGACCGACTCGCTGCACTCGGCCGTCGTCGAGATCATCGTGAAGAAGGGCGGCCGCTGCCGATACACGACCATCCAGAACTGGTCGAACAACGTCTACAACCTGGTCACCAAGCGTGCCAAGGCGGAGGCAGGCGCGACGATGGAGTGGATCGACGGCAACATCGGCTCCAAGGTCACGATGAAGTACCCGGCCGTGTGGTTGACCGGTGAGCACGCCAAAGGCGAGGTGCTCTCGGTCGCGTTCGCCGGTGAGGGCCAGCATCAGGACACCGGGTCCAAGATGGTTCACCTCGCACCGCACACGTCGAGCAACATCGTGTCGAAGTCGGTCGCCCGTGGCGGTGGTCGCGCGTCCTACCGCGGACTGATCAAGGTCAACAACGGTGCGCACGGCAGTCGTTCGACGGTGAAATGCGACGCCCTGCTCGTCGACACGATCAGCCGAAGCGACACCTACCCCTACGTCGACATCCGCGAAGACGACGTGACGATGGGTCACGAGGCCACCGTGTCGAAGGTCAGCGACGATCAGCTCTTCTATCTGATGAGTCGCGGACTGACCGAGGACGAGGCGATGGCCATGGTCGTTCGCGGTTTCGTCGAGCCCATCGCCAAGGAACTGCCGATGGAGTACGCGCTCGAGCTCAACCGCCTCATCGAACTGCAGATGGAAGGAGCCGTCGGCTGATGGCTGACCCCACGATCCCGGTCACCGCGCCGGGTACCACCGGCGCGCCCGTCAACCGCGGCGAAGCCGCCCCGGCCAATAAGGGCGAACTGTTCACCTCGTTCGACGTCGATGCGTTCGAGGTCCCGAGTTCGCGTGAAGAGGCGTGGCGTTTCACCCCGTTCCGACGTCTACGCGGCCTGCACGACGGGAGCGCGAAGGCCGACGGCCGGGCTGTCGTCACCGTGGCCGGGCTGGGCGACGGAGTGACCGTTGACAGCGTCGGCCGCGACGATCCGAGGCTCGGCGCCGGCGGCGTCCCGTTCGATCGTATTGCCGCGCAGGCCTACTCGTCCTTCACCGAGGCCACGGTGATCACCGTCGGCCGTGAGGTCGAGTTGGGCGAACCCGTGATCATCACGCTCGAGGGTCCCGGTGTCGGCACGACTGCCTTCGGGCACGTGCAGATCCACCTCGAGCCGTTCGCCCGTGCGGTGATCGTGCTCGACCAGAAAGGCAGCGGGACGTACGCCGAGAACGTCGAGTTCATCGTCGACGACCAGGCGGCACTGACTGTCGTCAACGTGCACGACTGGGCCGACGACGCCGTGCACGTGGCCGCACATCACATCAAGGTCGGACGCGACGCCGTGGTGCGGCACTTCGCCATCAGTCTCGGCGGCGACCTCGTCCGACTCTCCCCACTGGTGCGCTATGACGCGCCGGGCGGTGACGTCGAACTCTGGGGGCTCTACTTCGCCGACGCCGGGCAGCATCTCGAACAGCGCCTGCTCGTCGACCACAACCAGCCGAACTGTCGCTCGAACGTGGTGTACAAGGGTGCGCTGCAAGGGGATCCGTCCGGTGACCGCAGTCGCGAGGCGCACACCGTCTGGATCGGCGATGTGCTCATCCGACCGGAAGCGGAGGGGACCGACACCTTCGAGCTCAACCGCAACCTGGTACTCACCGACAACGCGCGCGCCGACTCGGTGCCCAACCTCGAGATCGAAACCGGCGAGATCATCGGCGCCGGACACGCCAGCGCCACGGGCCGATTCGACGACGAGCAGTTGTTCTATCTGCAGGCGCGCGGGATCCCGGAGGATCAGGCCCGCCGACTGGTTGTCCGCGGCTTCTTCGGCGAGGTGATCGCGAAGATCACCGTGCCAGAACTGCGCGACCGGCTCGCTGCCGCCATCGAACACGAACTCGAGATCTCCGGCGCCTGACGGCCTACCCGATTACATCCGCGTGATCGAGCCGCCCACCGCGCTGATCGAGATCACCAGCCCAGAAAGAAAAACACCATGAGCACACTCGAAATCCGAGACCTCCACGTCGACGTCGCGCAGTCGGACTCCGACGCCGAGCCGATCCACATCCTCAAAGGCGTTGACCTGACCGTGAAGTCGGGTGAGACCCACGCACTGATGGGCCCCAACGGTTCCGGCAAGTCGACCCTGTCGTATGCGATCGCCGGCCATCCCAAGTACACCGTGACCAGCGGCTCTATCACACTCGACGGTGAAGATGTCCTGTCGATGAGTGTCGACGAGCGCGCCCGCGCCGGTCTCTTTCTCGCGATGCAGTACCCGGTCGAGGTGCCTGGCGTCTCGATGTCGAACTTCTTGCGCACGGCCGCGACCGCGGTCCGCGGGGAGGCCCCTAAGTTGCGCCACTGGGTCAAGGAGACCAAAGAGGCGATGACGGCACTGGAAATCGACCCGTCGTTCGCCGAGCGCTCGGTCAACGAGGGCTTCTCCGGTGGCGAGAAGAAGCGCCACGAGATCCTGCAGCTCGACCTGCTCAAGCCGAAGTTTGCGATCCTCGACGAGACCGACTCCGGTCTCGACGTCGACGCACTGCGTGTGGTCAGCGAGGGCGTCAACACCTACAAGGCCGAGGAGAACGGCGGCATCCTGCTGATCACGCACTACACGCGAATCCTCCGCTACATCAAGCCCGACTTCGTGCACGTGTTCGTCAACGGACGCGTCGTCGAATCGGGTGGCCCCGAACTCGCCGACGAACTCGAAGACAGCGGTTACGTCCGGTTCACGACAGCCGCAGCGGCGGGCTGAGCCATGTCGACCGAGACCGTGGCCGCCCAGGCGTCAACGCTCGACGTCGACGCCATCCGAGCCGATTTCCCGATTCTGGCGCGCACCGTGCGCGACGGAAAGCCGTTGGTCTATCTCGATTCCGGTGCCACCTCACAGCGTCCTGTGCAGGTACTCGACGCCGAGCGAGAGTTCCTGACCACCCACAATGCGGCAGTGCATCGCGGCGCGCACCAACTCTCCGAGGAGGCCACCGACGACTACGAGGGTGCGCGCGAGAAGATCGCCGCCTTCGTGGGAGTCACGGCGCCCGAAACGGTGTTCACCAAGAACGCCACCGAGTCGTTGAACCTCGTCACCTACACGCTCGGCGACGACCGGAGCGCTCCGCTGTTCGGCGGTCGCAGGCTCGGTGAAGGCGACACCGTCGTCATCACCGAGCTCGAGCACCACGCGAACCTCGTTCCGTGGCAGGAGTTGTGCCGACGCACCGGGGCCACACTGAAGTGGTATGGCGTCACCGACGGTGACGACGGAGACGCGGGCCGGATCGACCTCGACTCGCTCGAACTCGACGACAGCGTGAAGGTTGTCGCGTTTACCCACCAGTCGAACGTGACCGGGGCGGTGGCCGATGTCGACGAACTGGTGCGGCGGGCCCGTGCAGTCGGCGCGTTGGTGGTCCTCGACGCCTGCCAGTCGGTCCCGCACATGCCCGTCGACTTCCGGGCTCTCGACGTCGACTTCGCGGCGTTCTCCGGGCACAAGATGCTCGGACCGTCGGGGGTCGGTGTGCTGTACGGCAAGGCCGAACTCCTCGCCGCGTTACCGCCGTTCATCACGGGCGGGTCGATGATCGAGACCGTCACGATGGAGGCAACCACCTACGCCGACCCGCCGCAGCGGTTCGAGGCAGGCGTACCCATGACCTCGCAGGTCGTCGGTCTCGGTGCTGCCGTTGACTACCTGGCCGCGATCGGCATGGACGCTGTTGCCGCGCACGAGCACTCGCTCACCGAGCACGCAGTGCGTGCGCTCGACGAGATCGACGGGTTGCGGATCATCGGACCCACGAACACCGAGAACCGTGGTGGTGCGGTGTCTTTCCTGGTCGATGGAATCCACGCCCACGATCTCGGACAGATTCTCGACGACGAGGGCGTAGCGATCCGCGTCGGACATCACTGCGCATGGCCCCTGCACCGGCGCTTCGGAGTTGCAGCCTCGGCGCGCGGATCGTTCGCTGTGTACAACACGCACGACGAGGTCGATGCGCTCGCAGCGGCAATCGTCAAGGCGCAGAAGTTCTTCGGAGTCATCTGACATGCGTATGGAGCAGATGTATCAGGACGTGATCCTCGATCACTACAAGCATCCGCACGGACGCGGATTGCGCGAGCCGTTCGGTGCCGAAGTCCACCACGTCAATCCGACGTGTGGCGATGAGGTGACCCTGCGCGTGTCGTTGTCCGACGACGGCAACACCGTCGCCGACATCTCGTACGACGGCCAGGGCTGCTCGATCTCCCAGGCGTCGACGTCGGTGCTGTTCGATCAGCTCGAGGGCGCCAGCGTCGACAAGGCGTTGGAGACGGTCGCGTCGTTCAACGCCATGATGACCTCTCGTGGCTCTGACGAGGGTGACGAGGACGTCATCGGCGACGGCATCGCATTCGCCGGAGTGAGCAAATACCCGGCACGCGTCAAATGTGCACTCCTGGGCTGGATGGCCTTCAAGGACGCGCTCGCCCAGTCGGTCGAAGAACGCGAATCAGAACAGGTGGAGACCTCATGACAGACCAGCCGACAACCGAGACCCCTGCAGCAGAGAGTGCGGCACCAGAATCTGCCGTGGCCGAGCCGAACACCTCGCTGCCACAGCTCGACGACGTCGAGGAAGCGATGCGCGACGTCGTCGATCCCGAACTCGGCATCAACGTCGTCGACCTCGGACTCGTCTACGGCATCGAGATCACCGACGACGCGGTGGCCAAGATCGACATGACCCTGACGTCGGCGGCGTGTCCACTGACCGACGTGATCGAGGACCAGTCCCGCGCGGCGCTGATCGGCAGCGGTTTGTGCACCGAGCTGGAGATCAATTGGGTGTGGCTACCGCCGTGGGGGCCCGACAAGATCACTGACGACGGGCGCGAACAGCTACGCGCGTTGGGTTTCACCGTCTGAGAATTCGCTTGCGCCCCGCGCATAGGCTGCAAGAGTGCTCATTGCTCTCGAGGTCGTCCGCACCGAAGCCGACGACGCCCAGCTGAATTCACCTGCAACCGATCTGGGCTACCTGCTGCACAAGCATCCTGACCGGGTTCAGAGCTTCGCCACCACGCAGGGCGAGGCGACGGTGTTCTATCCCGTCGCCGATGCCGACAAGTGCCGAGCGGTCCTCCGTGTCGACGGCACTGATGCGCGAGTGGACTCGCACACCGACATCGACCGTCATGTGAACACGATCCCTTACGCGGCGTCGACGCGACTTGTGGTTGCGCTCGGAAAAGTCTTCGGAGACGCACTCGCGGGGCGGTGCACGGCCCGTCCGGAACTCGTCGACCACGTGTGGGACGTCTCTGTACTGATTCCGTCGGTCCCTGTCCGGGGCACACTGACCCCCGCTGACGTGTTCGAGCCACTCGGTTGGTCGGTGACAGCGCGCGCCGAACCGTTGACGCCGACGGAGTGGGGCGACTCCGACTTCGTCACACTGACGCTCTCGGGCAGGTTCACGGTGCGGGACAGCTTGCGGCACATCGCGATCGCGCTCCCGGCACTCGCGGGTGACAAGCACTACTTCGTCGACGACGACGACATCGACAAGTTGCTCCGCCACGGAGAAGGGTGGCTGGAGACGCATCCGCGCCGCGATTCCATCGTGCGTGGATATCTCAAAAACCTGGGCGCCCTGGCGAGAGATGCTCTCACCCGACTCGACCCGGCCTCAACCTGTGACGAGGAATCGGCAGATAAGGATCTCCACGACAAGGATCTCCACGACAGGGACTTCCGCGTCGGGGATCTTCAGGGCGGGGATTTCGGCGACGACATGGCAGCTGATCGGCGGATGGCCGTCGGTCGACGCCCACTGGCCGCTGAACGGATCGAGGCGGTGGCCGGGATGGTCCGAGCGCTCGGTGCGCGCTCGGTGCTCGACGTCGGTTGCGGTGAGGGTCGCCTACTCGGCGCGCTGTCAGCCGACGGTGTTTTCGCCCGCCTCGCGGGAGTGGACGTCTCCACCGATGAACTGGGTTCTGCGACAAAACGTCTCGAGCGCCGACGCGGAATCGAGCTGTGGCAGTCATCGCTGTTGTACACCGACGCGCGCTGTCGTGGATTCGACGTCGTTGTGCTGATGGAAGTGATCGAACACATCGACCGTGGCAGGTTGCCGGTCGCCGTCGACTCCGTATTCGAGACGATGCAGCCCGGCGCTGTCATCGTCACCACGCCCAACTCCGAATACAACCCTGTCTATGGGATCACCGATGGCTTCCGCCATCCCGACCACCGGTTCGAGTTCACCCGCGACGAGTTCGAATCATGGTGCCGTGGCGTGGCTGCCGACCATTCCTACACGGTGACGACCTCGGGCATCGGGCAGGTCTCCGATGATGTCGGTACCCCTACTCAGTGCGCGGTATTTCGCCGGATCGACTCCGAAGGAGGTGTGCGATGACCGTCATCGAGCTGCCGCAGCTGTGCTTGGTCGCCCTTGTCGGCGTCTCGGGCGCGGGCAAGACGACCTTTGCGCAGAAGCACTTCGCGGAGACCGAAGTGCTGTCGTCGGATGTATTCCGAGGGTTGGTTGCCGACGACCCGACTGACCAGTCGGCGACCGCTGATGCCTTCGGGGCACTGCTCGACGTCGCCGATCGCCGACTTCGCCGGGGTCTGCTGACCGTCGTCGACGCGACATCGGTGCGGCCGGAGGACAGGGGAGTACTGCTCGACCTCGCAAGGGAACGTGACGTGTTCGCCGTCGCCATCGTGCTCGACCTCGAGTTGGCGGAGCTCCAGCGACGCGCTGAGGTCCGTCCCGACGTCCCCTCCGGTGTGATCGCTCGCCAGCACAGGCTATTGCGGCAGTACGGAAAGAGCCTGCGCAAGGAGGGGTTTCGATTTGTTCATACCCTGGTGGGCAGTGACGACGTCGAATCGGCCTCTGTCGTCAGAACCCGACTCTTCAACGACCGCACCGACGAGCACGGCCCGTTCGATATCATCGGAGACGTCCACGGATGCGCGTCGGAGCTGATCACTCTGCTCGGTGAGCTCGGCTGGACGGTCCGATTCTCGGCGTCCGGTGACATCGTCGGCGTCGACGATCACCCGGACGGACGCCGCGTGATCTTTGTCGGCGACCTCGTCGACCGCGGGCCGCGAACGCCCGACGTGTTGCGGATCGCGATGTCGATGACAGCCGCGGGACAGGCGTTGTGCGTCCGCGGCAACCACGAGGAGAAACTGCTCCGCGCTCTTGCCCCGCGCGGTTCCCGGTCGTCGACGACCACACCAGCGGCCCGGCACGGTCTTGCCGAATCACTCGAACAGCTCGGAACGCAGCCACCCGAGTTCCGTACCGCGGTCGCCGATTTCATCGACGGCCTCGTATCGCACTACGTTCTCGACGACGGACGGCTGGTGATTGCGCATGCCGGGCTGGCTCAGCGCTATCACGGACGAACCTCGGGCAGGGTGCGAACGCTGGCCATGTACGGCGAGACGACCGGTGAGACCGACCGATGGGGGTACCCGGTGCGCGTCGATTGGGCGCGCGACTACCGCGGACAGGCGCGGGTCGTCTACGGCCACACACCGGTGACCGAAGCCGAGTGGGTCAACAACACGCTGTGCCTCGACACCGGATGCGTGTTCGGCGGTCGTCTGACCGCGCTGCGATACCCCGAGAACACCGTCGTGGGTGTGGATGCGGCCGAGACGTACTGGCCCTCGGAGCGGCCGATGGGTTATGGCGCCTCTGCGGCAGACGAGCGGGTTCGCTCGCGACTGCGACTCGATGACGTCATCGACGGCGACAAGCGGGTGATCTCCACCCGCTTCGGCCCTTCGGTCACCATTCGCGGTGATCGCGCCGCGACCGCCCTCGAGGTGCTGACCCGGTTCGCGGCCGATCCCCGCTGGCTGCGGTATCTGCCGCCGACGATGAGTCCGGTCGGTGCGGTAGCCTCTGACCTCCTCGAGGATCCGGCGGCGGCGTTCGCCCACTATGCCCACTCGGGGGTCGACACGGTGCTCTGCGAGCAGAAGCACATGGGTTCGCGGGCCGTCGTCGTCGTGACTCGTGACGACGACACCGCACGCAGGTGTTTCGGCATCGACGGTCTCGGCGCGCTCTACACCAGAACCGGCCGGATGTTCTTCGACGACGAGACCACCGCCGCGTTGTTGCGACGTGCGCGCAGCGCGACCGCGAGGGTGTTCGACGCGCTCGGGTGTGCGTGGGTGATCCTGGACGCCGAGTTGCTGCCGTGGAACATCAAGGGCCAGCAGCTGATCCGCGACCACTACGCGAACCTCGCCGCTGCGGCGACGGCCGAGCTCGACGCGTACGCCGCAGAACTCGACGCCGCCGCCCACAGAGGTCTGGATCTCGGTACTCGTAGGGATGCGGTGCGCACCGAGCGCATGGACGTCGACGCCTTCAGCGCCGCGTACCTCCGGTACGTGAGGCCGGGCGCGGGTATTGCCGATGTGCGGATAGCGCCCTTCGAACTGCTCGCAGCGGGCGGCGGCGAGTCGGACTCGCAGACGTTCGAGCACGAGTCGCACCTGTGGCATCTCGACATCGCTGACACGTTGGTCGACGCGGACCCGACGTTGTTCGCATCGACGCAGCGCAGGCTCGTCTCGACGACAGACACTGCGTCGTGTCGTGCCGGTGCGCGATGGTGGAGCGAGATCACTGCGAACGGCGCCGAGGGCATGGTGGTCAAGCCGCTCGAAAACATGATGCGCGACAACAAGAACCGACTCGTACTCCCAGGAGTCAAGGTGCGTGGCGAGGAGTATCTGCGCATCATCTACGGGCCCGGCTACCGCAACGATCTCGACCGCCTCCGATCGCGCGACCTACGCCATAAGCGCTCCATGGCGCTGCGCGAGTACCAACTCGGTCGCGAAGGACTCGTACGGCACGTCGAATCTGCACCGCTGTGGCGGATCCACGAGTGTGTGTTCGGCGTCCTGGCGTTGGAGTCTGAGCCGGTGGATGCGCGTTTGTAACCGGCGGCGCCTCGATGAACTCGACGTCTTGCACAGCGGGCGAGGTCAGCGGCCTCGGAGAACACTGCGACACCGGGAACGCCTGTGGCAACCTGGATACATGGACGAGCCAGAGGGACGGTTTCGTCGTGTCCGTCGATGGAAGCCGCCCACATACGAGACCCGCGTCGAGAAGATGATCCGCGAGGCCACCGAGCGGGGTGAGTTCGACGACCTGCCGGGCATGGGCAAGCCGCTCGACCTCTCCGACGCCGACGATCCGGATTGGTGGGTCAAACGCAAGATCCGTGACGAGGGGCTCGATTCCACGGCACTGCTGCCCGCCTCTCTGCAGCTACGCAAGGAGGCACAGGGATTCCCCGCCTCCCTGGTCGATGTCGCCGACGAAGCCGCGGTGCGTGACATACTCGCCGACTTCAACCGTCGGGTTCGGGAGGCTCATCTGACCACGCGGGCGGGTCTGCCGTCGGTCGTCACCGCGCACACCGTCGATATCGACCGGCTGATCGATCAGTGGCGCGCTCTCAGGCAGGGCCGGCGGTGACCTGCTCGGCTGCGACGTCGACCCATCCATGCCCGGCCACCGCGCCCCGACCGACCTTCAGTCGCGTCCGCATACCGACCTTGCTGATCACGCGACCCATCGCCTCCAACGTTCCGGCGAGGTCGTCGCGCCCGCTGAGGTAGCTGCGTTGGGCGCTGATCGGCATGGTGAAGAATGCCTCGAAGAAGTCGAGGGTCTCGTCGACTGAGAGCCCGAGCAGCGCCGACAGTCCGCGTAGCCGCAGGTCGTGGACCAATCGAGCCGACGTCGGCCACAGTGCCGCGACGGGATCGGCGCCCTCGGCGATCGCAGCAGCGACGAGATCTGCGCATGCCAACGAGGCGGCCACGCTGTAGCCCGTCGTCGGATTCTTCAGCCCGCCCGCCGCCCCGAACCGGAAGACGGGGTCCTTCCACGGAGTCGTCGACGCGCCGACAAGGGGAAAGTTCACCGACTCGGTGCGAAGCACCGACGGATAATGGTCGCCCAGTCTCACCAGGAGCCGGTGGTGGAGCTCTGCGAGTGGTAGCGCGGGATGTCCGGCCAGGCACGTCTCCTCGAGCAGCACTGTGCCGTCGCCGAGGGGTACGGCATAGAGGAACGACGGAAGTGGCGAGCCCGCTGCGCCGAGTTGTCGAGGGCCCGTCCACTCCATGAGCAACGCGCCCGCACCGTCGAGAATCGGCTCCGCGTCCCGGGCGTCGACGACGATCCCGAACGCTGTCTGATAGGGCGCATCGTGTGGCAGAGCGCCGCGGCAGTCGATGATCTGCTCGGCATGCAGCACCGAGCCATCGGCGCAGACCACCTGCCGTGGCGACACCGATGTCGCGGTCGACGTCACCAGCGCCACCCCGCCGAGATCCAATTCGGCTGCGAGCGCTGCATTGTCGAGCACCGTGTAGCCGCGAGCGATCTCGCGACGGGTTCGTGCGCTGACCGCGACGGTGTCCATCTGCGACGCGAATGCGTTGTCGCTCAGCCAGTTCGGCAACTCGTCTGTCCACGCGGCATACGTGGCCCGCCAGGTTCGGTCGGGATGCGGATCGACCAGGGTGGTGCTCACGCCACGCTCACGCAGACGGTGCGCAAGCCCCCGTCCCGCGGGGCCGCCACCGACAACGACCGCAGTGCGCGACGGACTCACATCGATCCGGTGGCAAGCAGCCCGCCGTCGACCTGCAGGGTCTGGCCAGTGATCCAGGATGCGTTCTCGCCGACGAGGAATGCCGCGGCCTGCGCGATGTCCTCCGTGCTGCCGAGACGCCCCAGGGGATAGCCCGCAACGGCGCGGGCTTCGTTGTCACCGGCGATGAGCGCGTCGGCGAACTTCGTCTTCACGATGGCCGGTGCGATGGCGTTGACGCGGATGTGCTTTGGGCCGAGCTCCCACGCCAGCTCGGCGGTGAGACGGATCAGTGCCGCCTTCGACGCCCCGTAGGCCGCGATCACACCCGTCGACCGTAGGCCCGCGACCGAGGCGATATTGAGGACTGCACCGCCCGACTCGGACATGCCTGCACGGAATGCCTCCTGCACGAACCCCAGCGCGGCGACCACGTTGGTATCGAAGATCTTGCGCACCGCGTCGAGATCGGCGTCGACAAGCGGACCGTAGGTTGGGTTGATACCGGTGTTGTTGACGAGGATGTCGATCCCGCCGCCGAGCCGGACTGCGGCCGCCACCGCGTCGGCGCGGTGCGCGGCGTCGCCGGTGTTTCCGGGGCAGACGTCGACCTTTGCCCCGTCGACCTTTGCCCCGTCAACCGCGGCACGAATCGACCCGGCGGCCTCACTCAGCGGGTCGGGCTTGCGGCCGGTGATGACCACACTGGCGCCCCGGCGGGCGAGCTCGGTGGCGATGGCCAGCCCGATGCCGCGACTCGCGCCCGTGACGAGGGCGGATCGGCCGACGAGATCCGAGGACGGGAGCGGGGCAGCGGCGGTGTCAGCTGTGCGATCAGTCACCTTGCCACCGTATCGACCGACGTGGGCGCCGCGTGGGCGAGCGGGGTGGAAAAACCAGAGGTGGACGCACAGTAGACTGGTTTGTCGTGATCACCGCGACCGACCTGGAAGTTCGAGCGGGCGCTCGGACCCTGCTGTCGGCGCCCGGCTCCGCCCTGCGTATCCAGCCCGGCGACCGCATCGGACTCGTCGGACGTAACGGCGCAGGAAAGACCACCTCGTTGCGCATCCTCGCCGGCGAGACGGAGCCGTATGCGGGGACCGTGACCCGGACAGGTGCGCTCGGTTATCTGCCGCAGGACCCCAAAGAGGGCGATCTCGATGTCGTCGCACGCGACCGCGTGCTGTCGGCGCGCGGCCTCGACGAGATCATGCACCAGATGGAGAAGCAGCAGGCCCTCATGGCCGAGGCCGCCGACGACACTGTCCGCGACAAGGCCGTCGCCAAGTACGGCCGACTTGAAGAGCGGTTCTCCGACCTCGGCGGCTACGTCGCCGAATCCGAGGCGGCCCGCATCTGCAACAGCCTCGGTCTGCCCGACCGTGTTCTGGGTCAACCACTGCGCACGTTGTCCGGCGGACAGCGTCGTCGAATCGAACTCGCGCGCATCCTTTTCGCGGCTTCCGACGGCTCGGGCAAATCCGATACGACGCTGCTTCTCGACGAACCGACCAACCACCTCGACGCCGACTCGATCACCTGGCTCCGCGGATTCCTGCAAAACCACGAAGGCGGACTCGTCGTGATCAGCCACGACGTCGATCTCCTCGCCGACGTCGTCAACAAGGTGTGGTTCCTCGACGCGGTGCGCGGGGAGGCCGACATCTACAACATGGGGTGGAAGCGCTACCTCGACGCCCGCGCAACCGACGAACAGCGCCGCAAACGTGAGCGCGCCAACGCCGAGAAGAAGGCGTCGGCGCTTCGCGCACAGGCCGCCAAACTCGGCGCGAAGGCCACGAAAGCGACTGCGGCACAGCAGATGCTCAAGCGTGCCGACCGGATGATCGATTCGCTCGACGCCGAGCGGGTGGCCGACAAGACCGCGCGTATCAAGTTCCCGGAGCCGGCGGCGTGCGGCAAGACCCCGCTCATGGCCTCGGGGTTGAGCAAGTCCTACGGCTCGTTGGAGATCTTCGCGGGGGTCGACCTCGCCATCGACAAGGGCAGCCGCGTGGTGGTGCTGGGCCTCAACGGAGCGGGAAAGACGACGCTGTTGAAGGTTCTCGCGGGAGTCGAGGCGCCCGACACCGGAACGCTCGAACCGGGTTACGGACTCAAGATCGGGTACTTCGCCCAGGAGCACGACACGCTCGACGACATGGCGACCGTGTGGGAGAACATCAGGCACGCCGCGCCCGACGCAGGCGAGCAGGATCTGCGTGGACTCCTCGGAGCATTCATGTTCACCGGCCCGCAGCTCGATCAGCCCGCGGGAACACTGTCGGGCGGTGAGAAGACCAGGTTGTCGCTGGCAGGACTCGTCTCGTCGGCCGCCAACGTGCTGCTCCTCGACGAGCCGACCAACAACCTCGACCCGGTATCCCGCGAGCAGGTCCTCGATGCCCTGCGTAGTTACACCGGAGCCGTGGTCCTCGTGACCCACGACCCCGGTGCAGTTGCCGCGCTGGATCCTCAGCGGGTGATCCTGTTACCCGACGGCACCGAGGATCACTGGAGCGAGGAGTACCAAGAACTCATCGAACTCGCCTGATCTGTGAGGGTGCAGGGTTCAGGCTCGAGTCGACGAACCCGCCTCGATGCCCGACAACCTCATGCGCGTGGCCACATTCCGATTTCTGACGTGCCCGATCGGTACGCTCAAAACCTCGTAATGGTCAGTGGCGTCCGACTCGACGTGGACAGTCCCATCGACCCCCGTGTCGAGATATCCGCTCGGCGCGGCGACCTGACGTGCGCGGTAGCAGCCCGCGGGCAGCGTGCGGAGCACCACACCGGTGGCGTCGGTGACGGCCGACCCACGCGATTGCCCCGGGCACGTCGTGAACACGAAACGAGCACCCGCAAGCGGATGACCGTCGATCCGGTCACGAACCCTGATCAGGAGTATTCCCGATCCGTCGTCGAACCCGTTGTCGCGAGAGAACTTTCCGCCGACGGATCGATCGGTGTCGTCGCCGCGTGCGGTGCGACCCGTGTAATCGTCGCGACCGGTGACAGTGAACGTGGCAGAGCCGCTCGGGGCACCGACGGCCGCCGGTGCCCCGACGAACCCCGCGACGGTCACCGACGCCGCCGCCACGAGAGTCGCCGCGGCGCGCACGCGTCTCATGCCCGCGTCGCCCACGCGATGATGTTGTCGGCGTAGCCCAGTGGCGGTCCGACGAATGGCCCTCCGCATGTGACGAGGGCAAGGGTTTCGGGCCCATCGAGGCGATTGAGCTCGTCGGCCGGAAACGCCTTCTCCTTGTCTGAGCTCTGTACGTTGCGCACCCGGTAGTGAATCGTGTCGCCGCCTACGGTCGTGACTGCCACATCGCTGCCCGGCGCGAGCGAACCGAAACGCGCGGCGAAGCCCTGTCCCTGGGCGGCGTCGTCGACGTGTCCGGTCACGACGATCGTGCCTTTACTCGACCCGGGCAACGCCGAGTCGACCCACCAGCCGAGGCGATGGACATCCTGGGGCGGCAGCAGCGCTCCCGTCGTGTCCGTCGCAACCGGATCGGTGACCGCTGAGTCTCCATTGACCACAATGTGTTTCGGAGCAGAAGGGTCGTCCGTGCGAGCGGCGACGGGCGAGGGTAGATCCACTTGCGCCGACGACGTGGCCGGAGGCGACTCCGCCTCGCGGGTTGAGCACCCGACAAGAAGAGAGAATCCCAGTGCCAGCAGGCAGACAAGAGTGCGAACTCGCGAGGTGGTCATGGCCGATCCACCGGCCCCGAGGGAATCGACGACAGCGGGGTGCGGCCCGCGGGGTCTCGATCGCTGACGTGATCGACACGAGTGTTGAAGATCGTCACCGTGGAGACCTTGTCGGTGGACACGTCGACTGTGTACGAACGTCCTTCTACCACATAGCCCTTCGGCGCATCAGTCTCCCTGACGCGATAGCAGCCCGGTGATACTTCTCGATTCGCCACACCGCCCTCGCCGGTCGTCGCAGAACCCAGCACCTGACCCGCGCACGTCGACACGACGAAGCGCGCGCCGGGGAGCTTCGCGCCGGTCACCCGGTCGGCCTTGACCAGTTGCAGAGTCCCGGTCCTGCCTCCGCCGTCGTCGACACGGGCGAACGAGATCTGAATGTGGTTGCCCAGCAACCCCACGTTGACGTTGCCGCTCCCGGAGATGAGCTTCAAGCCATCCGGCCACGCGAGAGTCTCATATCGGTAGGTACCGACATTGAGTGTGAGGTCGGCAGGCGCGGTCGCGAGGGTCACCGCTCCGGTCTGGGTGTTGGTGAGCCGGACACGCACGTTGTCCACCGGCGTGATGCCGCCATCATAGGGAATGAACGATGCGACATACAGATGTGCGCTTCCCGACTCCGGTGGAGTCGTCGGTGAACTCGGTGTCACTGACGTCGGTGCCTGCACGGGCGTCGACGAACTGGGTGACGACGGATTCGGAGCCGATGGCACCGTGGGTGACGGAGCGGTTGACGGCGATGTGGTGGTCGTTGTCGGCACCGACGTCGTCGGAGTGTCCACAGACGACGGCGACTGGGACGACATCGGCAGCGGCGGTGTGTCGGCCGCACCGACGGCCGGTGCCGCGACGGCACCGGCCAGGACCCCGGCCAGGACCCCGGCCGCGAGCGCGGTGATCAGTCGGCGTCTGGGTCGAAAACTGTTGTAGCGGTGCGTGATGTGCTTGGACATTGTCACTGAGCCTTTCATGGGGTGGACGGGCCCCGACACCCGGAATGTCGACTACATCGGTGGTTGCGTTATCGCAGTGACGCGGTGCGAGCCATAAATCATTCGCATGCCGTACGCGCAGCAGGCCACGGCGGTCACGGCCGGTCGACGGGTCCCGACGGGATCGAATCCAGTGGAGTGCGGGCGCCGGGATCGCGACCGGGGACCACTCCGGTTGACCCCTCGTCGACTGCGAGACGGATGAGATAGGTGGCGCTCTGTCCTCGCCGCACCGTCACGCTGTCCTTCGCGGGACTGACCAGTCGCAATCCCTTCGGCACGCTGACGACCGTGAAACTCAGCCCGCCGTGAGAGGTCTGCAGAGTCGCCGGTGTAGTGACCGTGTAGGAGCCAGGCCAGGTGACCCGCACCGTGACCCCGTTCACGGTGTCGTGCGCGCCTTCGAGAACCGCGTTCAGGTGCACCGTGCTGGCCGGGAGCGAGCCCTCAGGTGGTGTTGTCGTCGACGTTGGTGGTGTCGTGGACGTTGGTGGTGTCGTGGTGGGTGGTGTTGTGGTGGCCGGAGGCGTGGTCGTCGGTGGTGTCGTGGTCGGCGGTGTTGTGGTGCCCGGAGGTGTGGTTGTTGCCGGGGGAGTCGTCGCCGGCGTTGTCGAGGCGGGAGGGGAACCTGCGGGGACGGAAGGGTCGTCTGCATGTGCGGGTACGGTGCCGACTACCGCCGCAGCCATGGTGAGAACGAAGGCTCCCAGCAGGACCGCTGCGCGTAATATGCCGCGGTGCAGGCGAACTCGCGAGCAGACGAGACGTGAGGTGTGGTGCCGTCCGTGACGACGTGACTCGGTGGTGCGCATGGCGCGCTCTCGATCTCCCCGACCCGATTCGGATCACTGTGTGACCCCCGATACTGTCTCTGTCCGATTCGGGGAGAAGATCGTTAACAGGAGCGAAGAACCGTTATCAGCGCGTTATCGACGGTCATTCAGACGGTCGACGGCCAGTACGCCTTGCGCAGTTGGCCTTTCACCAGCTTTCCCGTTGGCGTACGCGGTAGTTCGTCGACGAAGTCGACGGTGCGGGGCGATTTGTACGCGGCAAGGGACTCGTGCACGAAGTCGAGCAACTCGGCGGCGAGTTCGTCGGACGGCGTGTAGTCGGGGGCGAGTTGTACGCACGCCTTCGCCACCTCGCCGAGATCGTCGTCGGGGACGCCTATCACCGCGACGTCGTAGACGGCCGGATGGTTGATCATGACGTTCTCCGCTTCTTGCGGGTAGATGTTCACGCCCCCGGAGATGATCATGAACGCCTTGCGATCGGTGAGGTAGAGAAAACCCTCGTCGTCGACGTAGCCCATGTCGCCGGTGGTGGCCCAGGTGGGGTGATCAGGGTGATACGCGGATGCGGTCTTCTCGGGATCGTTGTGGTATTCGAACGCAGGGGTGTCGCGTTCGAAGTAGACCAACCCGACGTCGCCGGTTGGTACCTCGGCGCCCGCCTCGTCGCAGATCCTGATGACTCCCATACCGGCTCGTCCGACGGAGCCCGGATGTGTCAGCGCGTCCTCGGAACCGATGAACGTGGCGCCTGCGGCCTCGGTCGACGCGTAGTACTCGTAGATCACCGGACCCCACCACTCGATCATCGCGCGCTTCACCTCGGCGGGGCACGGCGCGGCAGCGTGGATGGCCACCTTCAGGCTCGAGACGTCGTAGCCGGTGCGGACATCCTCGGGCAACTTCAGCATGCGGATGAACATCGTCGGCACCCACTGGCTGTGTGTGACGCGGTACTCCTCGATCAGCTGCAACGCGTCGATCGGGTCGAAGTGGTCCATGAAGACGACGGTGCCGCCCGTCGAATTCGTTACGCCGCAAAAGCGTAGTGGCGCAGCGTGATACAGCGGAGCAGGGGAGAGGTAGACGCTGTCGGAGTCGAATCCGTACATCGGACCGAAGATCGCGGTGTAGGCGTCGGGAACCTCTGCGACGTTCCCCACCGGGGGTGGTGTGCGAATTCCCTTGGGGCGTCCCGTGGTTCCCGACGAATACAACATGTCGGTGCCACGGGGCTCGTCCGTGCGGGGCGTATCCGGCGCAGCGGCGAGGATGGCGTCGTAGTCGTCGAAACCGTCGATCGAACCGCCCCAGGCGATCCGGTGTCCCGGTACGGCGAGAGCTGGGATCTGCCCGGTCTGCGACACCGCATCGGACACCGTAGCGTCGGCGAACACGACCTGTGCCGCGCTGTCGGTGAGGATGTAGTCGGTCTCGTCAGCGGTCAGATGATGATTGACCGCCGTGACGTAGAGTCCGCTGCGTAGCGCGGCCCAGTAGACCTCGAACATGTGCAGGTCGTTGCGGGACACCATGGCGATCGTGTCACCGGGACGCAAACCCAGTGCCTCGAGGTGGTTGGCGAGACGCGCGGAATTGTCGTCGAGTTCCCGGTAGGTGAGGCTCAGTCCGCGAGCCGCATCGATGATCGCAGGCTTGTCGGGGGTGGTGGCGGCGATGACACCTGGGAACACGGGAACTCCTCTGATCGAACAGCATGTACGGCTCGAACAGAATCCTATACCGAGCGATCGCTCGGAGTGTGCGGAATCACATTGGGTAGATCGTCGACGAGGACCGGTCTAGGTCTCCACGCTGCTCGGTGCCCGCACGGATGCCTCGACGAGGTCCAGGACGGCGTGCAGATCGTCCGTCGGGCGGCCCGAGGCCAGTCTGGTAATCAGGCCGTCGAGTACCAGGTCAAGATAGGCGAGAAGGACATCGGTGGGAACGTCGTCGCGCAGGCGGCCGGTCTCGCGGCCGCGTTCGAGGCGATCGAGGGTGGCCTTCTCCAACTCTGCCGACCGTTCCAACCACGCCGACCGGAACGTAGGGTCCGTTCGCAGCTTGCGCGCGATCTCCAGCCGCGTACCCAGCCAGTCGAAATCCTGTGGGCGGGCCAGCATGTCGCGCATGACCTGGACGAGACCCTGTTCCGCGGCGACGTCGGCCATGCGCTCGGCGTCTTCGCGTGCGAGCGCGAGAAAGAGGGCTTCCTTGTCGCGGAAATGGTGAAAGATGGCGCCACGAGACAGTCCTGTGGACTCCTCGATGCGTTTGACCGTCGCTCCGTCGTAGCCGTACTCGGCGAAGCAATGCCGCGCGCCGTCGAGAATCTCCCGACGACGCGCGGCAAGGCGGTCATCACTGACCTTGGGCACTGAACTCGCCCTGTCAGCTCTTGATCATGTTGCGGAGCACGTACTGCAGGATGCCGCCGTTGCGGTAGTAGTCGGCCTCACCGGGTGTGTCGATGCGCACCTTGGCGTCGAACTCGATCTTCGAGCCGTCCTCCTTGGTGGCGGTGACGTGAACCGTCTTCGGCGTGGTGCCGTTGTTCAGTTCTTCGACGCCGGTGATGTCGAATGTCTCGGTTCCGTCGAGGCCCAGCGACTTGTGCGACTCGCCGTCAGGGAACTGCAGCGGGATCACACCCATACCGATGAGGTTCGAGCGGTGGATACGCTCGAAGCTCTCGGTGATGACGGCCTTGACGCCCAGCAGGCTGGTGCCCTTGGCGGCCCAGTCACGCGAGCTACCGGTGCCGTACTCCTTGCCGCCGAGCACGACCAGCGGGGTGCCCTGCTTCGCGTAGTTCTGCGCGGCGTCGTAGATGAACGACTGCGGAGCACCGTCCTGCGTGAAGTCGCGGGTGTAACCACCCGTCACATCCACGAGCTGGTTGGCGAGACGGATGTTGCCGAAGGTCGACCGGATCATCACCTCGTGGTTGCCGCGACGTGCACCCAGCGAGTTGTAGTCCTTGCGGGCCACACCATGTGCGTCGAGATACTGCGCGGCAGGGGTGCCGGGCTTGATCGTCGACGCGGGGGAGATGTGGTCGGTCGTGACCGAGTCGCCGAGCTTCGCGAGTACACGAGCACCCTTGATGTCGGAAACCGGGTCCGCCTCGAGCTTCATACCCTCGAAGTACGGAGGCTTGCGCACGTAGGTCGACTCGTCGTCCCAGTCGAAGGTCTTGCCCTCGGGAGTGGGCAGGCTCCGCCACCGTTCGTCACCCTTGAACACGTCGGCGTAGTCCGCCGCGTACTGCTCGGGGCTGATCGAGCTGGCGATGGTCTGCGCGATCTCCTCGTTCGACGGCCAGATGTCCTTCAGGAAGACATCGTTACCGTCCTGGTCCTGGCCGAGCGGGTCGTTCTCGAAGTCGAAGTCCATCGTGCCCGCGAGTGCGTAGGCGATGACCAGCGGCGGCGACGCGAGGTAGTTCATCTTCACGTCCGGGTTGATACGACCCTCGAAGTTGCGGTTACCGGAGAGCACCGCGGTGGCCGTCAGGTCGTTGTCGTTGATCGCCTTCGAGATCTCCTCGGGCAGCGGCCCCGAGTTACCGATGCAGGTGGTGCAGCCGTAGCCGACAAGGAAGAAGCCCAGCTTCTCCAGGTACGGCCACAGGCCCGCCTTGTCGTAATATCCGGTGACGACCTGCGAACCCGGAGCCATTGACGTCTTGACCCACGGCTTGGAGGTCAGACCCTTCTCCACCGCCTTCTTCGCGAGCAGGCCCGCGCCGAGCATGACCGACGGGTTCGAGGTGTTGGTGCAGCTCGTGATCGATGCGATGGTGACGATGCCGTGATCGAGGATCATGTCGCCGCGCTCGGGCGAGGTGATCTTGACAGGCTTCGACGGTCGTCCCTCTGCGCCCTTGCTGGCATTGTGGGCGGGCTCGTAATCGTCGTCGGCGAAGGACAGCTTCGCACCGTTCGGGTCGAGTGCTGGCGCGTCCGACGCCGGGAAGCTCTCGGCGTTCGACTCGTCGACGCCGTTGTAGCTCGGGGTGTTGCCCTCTTCGACGTAGTTGTGGATGTCCTTGCGGAACGCGTTCTTGGCGTCCCACAGCTCGATGCGGTCCTGCGGACGCTTCGGGCCTGCGATCGAGGGAACGACCGTCGACAGATCGAGTTCCATGTACTCGGAGTACGCGGGCTCCTCGGCGTCCTTCTCCAGCCACATGCCCTGTTCCTTGGCGTACGCCTCGACGAGGTCGAGGGTCTCCTGGGGGCGGCCCGTGAGCTTGAGATAGCTGATGGTCTCACTGTCGATCGGGAAGATCGCACAGGTCGAGCCGAACTCCGGACTCATGTTGCCGATGGTGGCGCGGTTGGCCAGCGGAACCTCGGCGACACCGTTGCCGTAGAACTCGACGAACTTGCCGACGACGCCGTGCTTGCGCAGCATGTCGGTGATGGTCAGCACGACGTCGGTTGCGGTGACACCGGGCTTGGTCGCACCTGTCAGCTTGAAGCCGACGACGCGGGGGATGAGCATCGACACAGGCTGTCCGAGCATCGCGGCCTCGGCCTCGATACCGCCGACGCCCCAGCCGAGCACGCCGAGACCGTTCTGCATTGTTGTATGCGAGTCGGTGCCGATGCAGGTGTCGGGGTAGGCGACGTCGGTGCCCTCGGCGTTCGGTCGGACCATGACCGAGCGTGCGAGGTGCTCGATGTTGACCTGGTGGACGATTCCGGTGCCCGGCGGCACGACGCGGAAGTCGTCGAATGCACCCTGGCCCCAGCGAAGGAACTTGTAACGCTCTTCGTTGCGCTGATACTCGATCTCGACGTTGCGCTCGAAGGCCTGCGCGTTGCCGAACGCCTCGATGATGACGGAGTGGTCGATGACCATCTCTGCGGGCGCAAGCGGGTTGACCTTGTCGGGATCGCCGCCGAGTTCCTTGACGGCGTCGCGCATGGTGGTCAGGTCGACCACGCAGGGCACGCCGGTGAAGTCCTGCATGATGACGCGTGCGGGGGTGAACTGGATCTCGATGCTCGGTTCGGCCGAGGGATCCCAGTTGGCGATCGCGGTGATGTGGTCCTTCGTGACGTTCGCGCCGTCCTCGGTGCGAAGCAGGTTCTCGGCGAGGACCTTGAGTGCGTAGGGGAGCTTCTCGGTTCCCTCAACAGCACTCAGCCGGTAGATCTCATACGACTTGTCGCCCACCTCGAGGGTGCCTTGGGCGCCAAAGGAATTGATACTCACGACTTGTTCCACTCTCCTCGTGCCGACGGGCTGCGTCGGCGTCGTTCGACGTCTCGCGTGTGCGCACGTGAGACTGCTTGGCTGGCTCGTCGACGAACGCCGCTCGTCGACTCCGACCGTTTCCCGACGGGCTGCGTCGGGTGTTCGAGTGCTGTCGGTGGCGCCGGTGGGTGGTACCGATGCCTCCCTGGCCTCGCGGGCGGCCACGGGGCCGCCGTGGTCACCACCTCATATTAACAGTACGGCTGTACTGTTAACAACACGCGACGCGCCCCGATACCGCCTGCCTCCAGCATCCTCCATTCTGTCGCATGACACGAGATGGGGTTCACCCGGTCGTGCGGGCGTCGGCGACATTTCACGGCAGCGAAACCTTCTCCGGCGACACACGGGGGTGGGTCCCCGTCGATGACAGGCCATTGGGCAGGATTGGCGGGGCAGCGCGTACGGCCGGAATGCACAGTGAGAAAGAACGCACCGTGTGAGACAGAACGCACAGTGAGAAAGATGGGTACAGCCGATGAGTCCAGGTCCACAGGGCTACCCCGCGATCATTCCCACGAACGTCGACATGACGGCGTTGCGTCAAGAACTCCTTGCCGACCACGTCGCCGCACCCGCTGACCAGGAACCGGCGCTACGCGCGTTGGTGGCCCGTGCCAAGTCCGACGGCCACGACCTCAACGTGGTCGTGCTGACCGAGGCGCAGCCGAACTTCACCTACTACCGCGACATCGCCACGCAACTCCACTCCGAGGTGGGCGGGACCGTGCTCGTGATCGGACCGAACTCCGTCGGCAGTTCGTCGACCGACTTCAGCCGCGTCGTGCAGGAGCAGGCGATGGACGACCTCACGCTGCAGAACCCGTCCGTTGCGGCCACGCAGATGTACGACGAGATGACCTCACCCCAGATCGACTGGACGCTCGTGACCGTGCTGCTCATCGTTGTCACGATCATCGGCGCGGTACTCGCGCGGGTGCGCACCGTCCGGGCGCGTCGGCGCTCCGACGACGCCGCGCGGTCGGTCGTCGAGGCGTCGGATCCGGGCACAGAGTCGAGCAGTACGCCGGGCTTGTCCGCCGACTCGTCGTCGGCCGGTTCGTCCGCTCGCTGAGACGGCGGCTCACCAACCGATCAGCCCATGATCACCGGCAGTTCTGCGCGCTGTTGACCGTCATCGCGCCAGGTGGGTGAGATCTCACCGGCGCTCGGCGCTCTGTTGCCAATTCGATACCTGGCGAGTCAGGCCACCCTTTGGGCTGTTCACGGCATTTTCGCAGGTAATCACCTGTATGTAATTCGTTGCAGCGGTTTTCTCGTGTGTCCGATGTGACGTACGGTTCTCATGTCACTTGTGTTGCTATTGGTATCGAATGCACCACATGTGGTAGTTGGTGCACGTTGGTTGGTCGGGGAAGACGTGCACCCTGTTCGGAGATGGAGATGCGTGCGACTCGAGGTGCTGCGACTCGAGGCACGGCATCGCCGGCGAGGGCGAGGAGTTTCACGTGAGGCGAGTGACCACCGGTGTGGCCCGTGGTGCCCCGAGGAGGGGTACGCCGCGGACCGCGCGTCTAGGGGCCGTGCTTGCGGTCGCGATGCTCAGCGGACTGGGCACGGGGCAGGCGATGGCTGCGCCGGGTGCCGCGCCGAAGAAGCCGACGAGTGCGGTGTCGACGCTGATCAATCAGATCGCGTCCACGAATCAGAACATCAAGGATCTCGACGGTGCGGTGGCCGTCCGCCAGGAGAACGCCAACCGCTCGCTTGCCGACTACCAGAATTCGGTCGCGGCACAACAACTGGCCACGCAAGCCGCCGCCGGAGCCGAGAATTCACTCAGTAAGGCCACCCGTGCCGCCAAAGATGCACAGAAGTCCTTTGACGCTTTGATTCGCGACGTCTACCGGAACGGCAGTACGACGAGTTCGATGACCAAGTACGTGTCCTCGGACAATCCCGACCGAGTGCTCGACCGGATGTCGGCGCTCGACCGCCTCGCTCGCAGCCAGCAGGACACGATCCGTCGCCTCCAGGTGGCGCGCAACCAGCAGGCCAACCGGGTCTCGGCGCTCCAGGCACTCAAACGTCAGGCGGCACTGGCCACGTCTGGCGCAGAACAGCGCAAGAACGATGCACTGGCCGCGGTACGCGAAGCGCAATCGGCGATCACCCAGGAGCGGCAGCGTCGCAACTCGCTTGTGGCGCAGCGTGACTCGATCCAGCAGAAACTCGATCGGTTGCGCGGTACGGTCACCACTCCCAAGAAGGTCGACGCCCCGGCGCCGGCCGACCTGTTGTCGGGACTCTTCCCCGGTCTGCCCGGCATCCCCGGCCCGCGGCCGAGCGCTCCCGGCGCGACACAGGTGGACGCGACGAGCGACAACCAGGCATTGCAGGTTGCCGCGGAGGCTGCTGCGCGCCTCGCAGGAGACCTCGGCCAGAAGGCGCTCGCAGCACTGGTCGGCCAGGCGCAGATCCCGCATTCGGAACTCCTGGACGAACTCGGACTCGGAGGTGCGTCGCTCGGTTCGTCCGGTGCGGACAGCATCGCGGGCCGGCTCGGTTCGGGCAGCCTTGGGACGCTCTTCGGTAGCTCGTCGGGGGGCGGCGGTGGCGGCCCGGTCCGACCCGGTCTGCGCGGTCCGCAGGCAGTCGAGATCGTGGTCAACCGCGCGCTCTCACAGCTCAATGTCCCCTATGCGTGGGGCGGTGGCGATGCCAACGGCCCCACGCAGGGAATCCGTGACGGCGGTGTTGCCGACCGCTACGGCGACTACAACAAGATCGGCTACGACTGTTCCGGCCTGATGATGTACGCATTCGCGGGCGTGGGCATACAGCTGCCGCACTACACGGGTTATCAGTACACCTCGGGTCCGCAGGTGCCGCTGGCGCAGATGCAGCGCGGCGACATGATCTTCTACGGGCCGAACGCGAGCGAACACGTGGCGCTCTATCTCGGTGACAACAAGATGGTCGAGGCCCCGCAGTCGGGCGATGTGGTGAAGGTGTCGCCCCTGCGGACGGCCGGTGCGATGCCCAACGTGGTGCGGCTTCTGTAGAGGCTCTGTGGCCGGCGCGCCCGGCACCGAACGATGGTCCGCCGGAATCGTGCCACGCCATCCGAACGACCTTCTTGGCACGTTTTCAGGCCGCACGGCTAGGCTGGCACCCAATCATGTCGGCATACGTTTTCTCGTAGGCAAGCCGCTGCCGGTGTGACTGGACTGCGTAAGTCCGGCCGAGTGCCGGAAACCGGACGAACTTTAGGAGTACGGGTTGACCTCTTCGCATCCGAATGCTGAGAAGACGCAGGAGGCGTCGAACTCAGGCGGGGGAGCGGTGACGCTCAGCGACGACGACGTGAAGCTCGTGGAACGCGCGATCTATGAGGTCAAGCGTGTCATCGTCGGCCAGGATCAGCTCGTCGAACGCATTCTCGTCGGACTTCTCGCCCGCGGTCACATTCTCCTCGAGGGTGTTCCAGGCGTTGCCAAGACCCTGGCGGTCGAGACCTTCGCCAAGGTCATCGGGGGTACCTTCTCCCGCGTCCAGTTCACTCCCGACCTCGTGCCCACCGACCTGTTGGGAACGCGGATCTACCGTCAGGGTCGCGAAGAGTTCGACACCGAACTCGGCCCCGTCGTCGCCAACTTCCTGCTCGCCGATGAGATCAACCGCGCTCCGGCGAAAGTCCAGTCGGCCCTTCTGGAAGTGATGGCCGAACGGCACGTGTCGATCGGTGGCACCACCTACCCGATGCCCGATCCGTTTCTGGTGATGGCGACACAGAACCCCATCGAGAACGAGGGCGTCTACCCGCTCCCGGAAGCACAGCGAGACCGCTTCCTGTTCAAGATCCTCGTCGACTATCCGTCGGTCGAGGAGGAGCGCGAGATC
Organism: Gordonia aichiensis NBRC 108223; assembly: GCF_000332975.1. GTDB lineage: Bacteria > Actinomycetota > Actinomycetes > Mycobacteriales > Mycobacteriaceae > Gordonia > Gordonia aichiensis. Next base: position 270,984 of record NZ_BANR01000005.1, read on the forward strand.
GTCTACCGGATGGGTAACGTTCCGCCCAGCGCGGCACAGATCCTCGATCCGGAGACGACGATCCGGCTCCAGAAAACCGCTGCCAACGTGTTCGTACACCACGCTCTGGTCGACTACGTGGTACGTGTCATCAACGCGACGCGACGCCCGGCGGAACTCGGCTTGCACGACGTCGACTCCTGGCTGTCGTACGGTGCATCACCGCGCGCAACGCTCGGCATCGTCGCCGCGGCCCGCGCGCTCGCACTCGTCCGTGGCCGCGACTACGTGATCCCGGCCGACATCGTCGAACTCATCCCCGACGTGCTACGCCATCGCCTCGTGCTCAGCTACGACGCGCTGGCCGACGAGGTCACTGCCGACCAGATCATCACTCGCATTCTGCAGACGATCGGCTTGCCGCAGGTCGGAACACAGCCCGCACCGCAGGGGCCGCCTGTTCAGCCGATGGCTGGCCAGCCCGGGGCTGTCGCCCAAACCCCGGGGCCCCAGACTCCTGGAACTCAGGCCCAGGCGTCGGGCGGTGGCGGCGCCCCCGGTCACCACCCGGCGCAGGCACAGCCGGTGAACGGCGTGCAGGGTCAGTATCCGGCGGGTCCGGCCAACCAGACGTCAGCGCGGTATGGCGGCTAACAACACACTGCCATCGCTCGACTCGGGGCTCCTCGACGAACCGCAGCTCTCCGCAGCGCTGAAGTCGCTCGAGCTGACGGTGCGTCGCAAGCTCGACGGCGTGCTGCAGGGCGAACATCAGGGCCTGATCCCCGGGCCGGGTTCCGAACCGGGAGAGGCACGACCGTACCAGCCCGGCGATGACATCCGCCGCATGGAATGGTCGGTAACGGCGCGCACCACCGAGCCCCATGTGCGTCAGATGATCGCCGATCGCGAACTCGAGACATGGCTCGTCGTCGACGCGTCCGCGAGCCTCGACTTCGGGACGGTAGAGCACACGAAACGTGAACTGGCCGTGGCTGCATCGTCGGCCATCGTTCATCTGACCTCGGGTGGGGGCAACAGGCACGGGGCTGTGGTGTGTACCGGCGACACGATCGTGAGGGTGCCCGCTCATGCCGGCCGCGCCCACGACCTGAGTCTGCTGAAGACGATCGCCACCACCCGACGCAGCGAACCTGGCGTGCGAGGCGACCTCAAGGCGGGACTCGAAGCGTTGCGCCGACCACAGCGGCGACGCGGCATGGCCGTCGTGATCAGCGACTTTCTCGGACCGATCGACTGGGAGCGGTCGTTGCGCGCGATCGGAGCTCATCACGAGCTGCTGGCCATCGAGGTCCTCGACCCGCGGGATCTGGAGCTGCCGCCCATTGGCGATGTCACTCTTGCCGACGCCGAGTCGGGCGAGATCCGTCAGGTGACGATCACCGACACGTTGCGTCGCGATTTCGCCGACGCGGCACGCGCCCACCAGCAGAAGGTCCACCGCACCATCCGTAGCTGTGGAGGACCGGTGTTGTCGCTGCGTACCGATCGCGACTGGATCAACGACATGGTCAAGTTCGTGGGGCGTCGTCGCCGCGGACTCGCCGCCGGGGTGGGGTGAGGACGGCAGTGTTCTCGCATCCCTGGTGGCTGCTCGCGCTCGTTCTCGTGGTCGCCCTCGGCGCAGGCTATTGGTACATGCTGCGCATGCGGCGCCAACGTGCCCTGCAATTCGCCAACACGGAGATGTTGGACCGGATCGTGCCGGCCGAGCCTCGGTGGAAGCGCTGGCTACGGCACGCGCCGATGGTTGCTCTCCTGCTGGCGCTGGTGCTCCTCGTGGTCGCGGTCGCCGGGCCGCAGGCCAACCGGAAGATCCCGCGGAACAAGGCGACGGTGATCCTGGTGATGGACGTGTCGCGGTCGATGAACGCGACCGACGTCGCCCCGTCGCGCATCAAGGCGGCGCAATCAGCGGCGAAGAAGTTCGCAGACGACCTCACCGATGGCATCAACCTCGGTCTGATCTCCTTCGCGGGCACGGCGTCGACCCTCGTCACGCCCACCCCGAATCACGACGCCACCAAGCAGGCGGTCGACAAGCTGCAGCTTGCCGACAAAACCGCGACCGGCGAGGGCATCTTCGCCGCGCTGCAGCAGATCCAGACGCTCAATGCCGTGCTCGGCGGGGACGAGGGAGCCCCACCCGCGCGCATCGTGCTGCTCTCCGACGGCAAGGAGACGGTGCCCGACGACCCGGACGACCCCCGCGGCGCTTTCACCGCAGCGCGTAAGGCGAAAGAGGAGAAGGTGCCCGTCTCCACGATCTCGTTCGGAACCGCGACCGGCACCGTTGATCTCGAGGGCGACCAGGTCCCGGTACCGGTCGACGACGACTCGCTGCGGAAGATCGCCAATCTCAGCGGTGGCAGATTCTTCACGGCGTCGAGCCTCGACGAGCTGAACAAGGTCTACAGCACCCTGCAGGAGGAGATCGGTTACGAGTATCGCAAGGGCGACGACTCGTGGCCCTGGCTGCTCGCGGGCACGATCTTCGTCATCCTCGCCGCGGGCGGTGCCATGCTCATCAACCAGCGATTACCCTGATCGTCCGGAGCATCACCTCATCGACCCTGCCGACCTCACACGCATTCGCAACGGATAGGTTTGTAACCCATGTCGCAGAGCAATGAATCTCCCAGTCGTGTCTCGCGTTCGGTTCTCGTGACCGGAGGCAATCGCGGCATCGGACTCGCCGTGGCCCGTCGACTCGCCGCCGATGGCCACAACGTTGCCGTCACCCACCGCGGCTCCGGCGCCCCGGAGGGCCTGTTCGGTGTCACGTGCGACGTCACCGACACCGCATCCGTCGATGCCGCGTTCAAGGAGGTCGCCGAGCACCAGGGGCCGGTCGAGGTCGTGGTCTCCAACGCCGGCATCACCGCAGACACCCTGCTAATGCGCATGAGCGTCGACAGCTTCGAGGACGTCGTCGACGCCAACCTGACGGGCGCGTTCCGCGTGACCAAGGCGGCGACCCGCGACATGCTGCGCAAGCGGTGGGGGCGGTTCATCTACCTCGGATCGGTCGTGGCACTCATGGGCACTCCCGGACAGGCGAACTACGCGGCGTCGAAGGCGGGTCTCGTGGGCCTCGCACGCTCGGTGACCCGTGAACTCGGCGGCCGCAACATCACGGCCAACGTCGTCGCTCCCGGCCTCATCGACACCGACATGACGCGGTCGCTGCCCGAGGAGTACACCAAGACGGCCGTCGACCAGGCGATTCCCGCCAAGCGCATGGGACAGCCAGAAGAGGTGGCCGCCGTGGTCAGCTTCCTCGCCTCCGACGACTCGGCCTACGTCACCGGCAACGTGATCAACGTCGACGGTGGTCTCGGGATGGGCCACTAGGCCCGCTTGGTCCCTGATCCCGACGTCGGGCCCCGACGTTCCCATCACCCGTCAGCCGACCAGAAACCACGCATACCCGCAGAGGAGCCCCAGCACAGTGAGCGGAATCCTGGACGGAAAGACCGTCCTCATCACCGGCATCATCACCGACGCGTCCATCGCTTTCAGCACGGCCAGCGTTGCACAGGAGCAGGGTGCCAAGGTGATCATCACCGGTATCCCCGAGCGCCTTCGGCTGATCGACCGCATCGCCAAGCGCCTTCCGAAGGAAGTGCCTCCTGCGATTCCGCTCGACGTCACCGATGAGGAGAGCCTCGGTACACTCGCCGACAAGGTCCGCGAACTCGCTCCCGAGGGCGTCGACGGCGTGGTGCATTCGATCGCATTCGCCCCGAAGACCCTGATGGGGCCCGACGCCGTGCCCTTCCTCGACGGTCCAGGTCCTGACGTCGCGAAGTCATTCGAGATCTCCGCGTGGAGCTATGCCTCGCTGGCCCGCGCCGCGCTGCCCGTGATGAACGAGGGCGGCTCGATCGTCGGCATGGACTTCGATCCCCGTACCGCGCTGCCGGACTACAACTGGATGGGCGTGTCGAAGGCCGCACTGGAGTCGGTGAACCGCTATGTCGCCCGCGAGGTCGGCTACGCGAAGAAGATCCGATCCAATCTGGTTGCTGCTGGCCCGATCAAAACCCTTGCAGCGAAGGCGATCTCGGGGACTGCAACCGACGACGCCAAGAAACTCAACATGCTCAACACCTACTGGGACGGTGCGTCGCCCATCGGATGGGACGTCAACGATCCGACGGTAGTGGGCAAGAGCGTGTGCACTCTGCTGAGCGATTGGCTGCCGGGCACGACCGGCTCGATCGTCTACGTCGACGGTGGGGCGAGCCACAACACCTGGTTCCCGGAGAATTTCCTCAGCGAGTGACCTCCCAGGAATCGACCACGCGTAACAGCGCGGCGTTCGACGCCGTGCTGTTCCTCTCGTTCGGCGGACCCAACGGGCCCGACGAGGTGATGCCGTTTCTCGAGAATGTGACCCGCGGTCGCGGCATACCGCGCGAACGCCTCGAGGCGGTTGCCGAGCACTACCACCACTTCGGTGGGGTGTCGCCGATCAACCGGCTCAACCTGGACATGATCGACTCGTTACGCGCCGAGCTCGCACGGCGGGGTCGCGACCTGCCGGTCTACTTCGGCAACCGCAACTGGGAGCCGATGGTCGAAGACACCGTCGAGCAGATGTACGCCGACGGCCACCGGCGCGTCCTCGTGTTCCCGACGTCGGCGTGGGGCGGTTACTCCGGGTGCCGCCAGTATCACGAGGACATCGGCCGCGCCCTCGCTGCACTACACGAGCAAATACCCGGCGTCGCCGACGATCCGCTGCTGCTACGCAAACTCCCGCAGTACTGGGCCGAGCCTGCGTTCGTCGAGGCAGGCAGGGATGCCGTCAGGCGTGCTGTGGCGGCGCTGCCACCATCGGAGGTGCCCGCGCACCTCGTCTTCACCGCGCACTCGGTGCCGATGTCGGCCGACGCGGCGTCGGGTCCTGTTGACGCGACAGACGACTACACGGGCAACGGAATCGCCGCCGGCGGAGGGCATCTCTACTCGCGTCAGGTCCGTGCCGCGTCGGACGCGGTCGTCGAGGCGCTCAGCGACGGCGGACTCGACGACGATCTCGACCACAAGGGCAGCGCTACGGTGGTCGATCAGGTCTGGCAGTCGAGATCGGGTCCGCCGCAGATCCCGTGGCTCGAACCCGACATCTGCGATCACCTGCAATCGCTGTCGGCCGAGGGCGTGCGTCGGGTCGTGGTGAGTCCCATCGGATTCATCTCCGATCACCTCGAAGTGGTGTGGGACCTCGACAACGAAGCCGCTGAACAGGCCGGCGAACTCGGAATGGACTACGAGCGCGCCGGCACCGTCGGCACCGATCCGCGTTTCATCAGCATGATCGCCGATCTCATCGACCGCTACGCCGACGGCGGGGGCGACCTCCGCGCACTCGGTTGCGCCGACAACGGCGCGACGTGCCGCCCGAACTGTTGCATCCCGGCACGTCGTCCCCAGCGGCAGTGACGGCCGCGTCGACATGCCAGACGAGTGCGGCACCGCGTCGTTCGATGCCTTGATCGATGCCGGTGCACGGGCCGATGTCTCGGGATGGGATTTCTCCTGGCTCGACGGTCGGGCCACCGAGGAACGCCCGCCGTGGGGATATGCCCGCACGATGTCTGATCGACTTGCCGGGGCCGATGCTTCGCTCGATCTCCAGACCGGCGGCGGAGAAGTACTCGCAGAAGCCGTCCGTCACCCCGCGACCGCCGTGGCAACCGAATCCTGGCCACCCAACGTCGCGCACGCCACGCGCCTGCTGCACCCGAGAGGGGTGTGGTCGTCGCAGCACCCGACGAGCCGCCGTTTCCGTTCGGCGACAAGGCATTCGATCTGGTGACCAGTCGACACCCCGCGTCCGTCTGGTGGGACGAGATCGCGCGAGTACTCGTTCCCGGTGGCACGTACCTCGCCCAGCACGTCGGACCGGCAAGCGCGTTCGAACTGATCGAGTTCTTCCTGGGGCCACAACCCGAGACGCGTCGGGATCGGGATCCCGAGGACGAGGTGCGGGCTGCAGAGGCGGCGGGTCTGGAGATCGTCGACCTCCGCACCGCGCGGTTGCGGATCGAGATCCACGACGTCGCGGCGGTGGTCTACTTGCTCCGCAAGCTCGTGTGGTGGGTCCCCGGCTTCACAGTCGACGGCTATCGCGATCGCTTGCGTGCCCTGCATGACCAGATCAAGGACGGGGGGCCGTTCATCGCGCACTCGACGCGCCATCTCATCGAGGCGCGTCGACGCTGAACAAACTCCAGCCTTATCGGCCCCGAGCGCTGCACCTCCGACGTGGCTCAGGGGATCGTCGGCAGAAACTCGGAGATCACCCGGTTGACCGCGGCACCTCGCGCGGCGCGCGCGAGTGTGACGAGTCTGCGCAATTCGCCGTCGCCGGAGTGCAATTCGCTCGACGTGGCGCCAAAGGTGACGTCGCCGGCGCCGGCGACGGTGACTATCGCCTCGATCTGCGCGGCCGTGTCGATGACTCTGCTCGCGCGGGTGTCGTCGTGGGGCGGGAGGTCGACCTGATTGCGCAGCGTGAGCGCTCGCACCGATCCGCGTAGGTCGGCCGGTGGGTTGCCCGCGCGTGACCCGACCCGCGTTGCCAGGGAGGCCGCCTCCGACACCGACTGCCGCAGTTGGTATTCGATCTCGCCGACCGGCGCCGAGGGGTCTGCCGGGAGCGGATCGGCGTACCGGTCGACAGTCCACCGGCACACGTCGCCGTCGAGTGCGGGAACGAGAGCCAGCGGGCCGAGGCTGTTTCCGTCGTCGACCAGAAGAGCTTCGCCCGCAGCGAAGGCGGCCGACGTGACACGCCCGGGAGGCAGTCCGTGCGGATCGCCCGCGGACGGCAGGCGCACCGACATCGCGGTCACGCCGCGCAGGATCGCGAGAATTCCCAGGACGCCGTCGCCATCGGCGCGTGACTGGTCGGTGAGGTCGTCGATGATGTGGCGATCGGCGAACGTTGCGAGTGTGTCGGCGACGTCGTCCGGGGAGCATCGGCCGGCGTGCCAGGCCGCCGACCAGCCGCCAAGGGCACACGCGGGCCACGCGCGTGTCACGGTGTGGTCGGTACTGGTCACGAGGAACCACGATACCGAGAGCCACGACGACACGCTGCGCGCCATCGTGTCCCGGTCGACCGGCGTGGCGAGGCGACTCCGACTACACGGCGACCTACCGTATCGCTGGTGAGCGACGACCGATACGGACGAGACGTACTCGCGACCCCGCGGCGGGCCAAGCCCCGTGCGCCCGAGGTGGCGGCTGAACGAGACCTGGTGGTCGAGGACGCTGCGACGGGCTTCTGCGGCGCCGTGATCGGACTCGAGAAGAGTTACTCCGGTGATCTGGTCCGGCTGGAGGACCGTCACGGACAATCGAGGGTGTTCCTGATGATGCCTGCCGCTTTTCTGATCGACGGCAAGCCGGTCACCCTGGTCCGTCCACGCACCCGGGGGCCGCAGGCGGCGACACGGACAGCCTCGGGTTCACGCGTCGTGCCACACCAGCGTGCACGGCAGGCACGGGCGAGCCGCATCTTCGTGGAGGGCGTACACGATGCCACGCTCCTCGAACGGGTATGGGGTGCCGACCTGCGCGCGGAGGGCGTTGTCGTCGAAAGTCTCGATGGTCTCGACAATCTGGACTCGGCGTTGGCGCAGTTCGGTCCCGCGCCGCATCGTCGTGTCGGGGTCCTCGTCGACCATCTCGTCGCCGGGTCGAAAGAAGAGAGGTTGACCGCCGAGGTGGGCGAGAATGTTCTCGTGTGCGGGCATCCCTACATCGATGTCTGGCAAGCGGTGAAGCCCTCGTCGGTGCGGATTGCTGCGTGGCCGGATGTTCCGCGCGGTGAGGACTGGAAAACCGGAATCTGCGCGCGGTTGCGATGGGGCACACCGCAGGACGGCTGGCGCCGAGTTCTCGCGGGAGTCAAGGACTTTCGCGACCTCGAGGTCCCGCTGTTGCGATCGGTGGAGGAATTGATCGACTTCGTCACGCTGACCCCCGGAGACAACTGACGACGCAATCGGACCACGCTGACGCCCGTTTTGTCGGATTCGTTCTGGCACAATGGGTATATGAGCGCACTGATCTGGCTTGCCGCCGCGATCGTGCTGCTGATCGGAGAGATCTTCAGTGGCGATCTCGTCCTTCTCATGCTCGGAGGTGGTGCGCTCGCCACGGCTGGGGTCGACGTCGCGTTCGACCCGCCCATCTGGGTCGACGGTGTGGTCTTCGCGGTCGTGTCGGTCCTGCTCGTCGTCCTGGTTCGTCCTGTCGCCAAGCGTCACATGCTGAGTCGTCCGCGCGTGCTGACGAACACCGAGGCCTTGGAAGGCAAACAAGCGGTGGTGACCGAGCTGGTCGACGGCCGTGATGGACGGGTCAAGATCGGCGGTGAGATCTGGTCGGCACGGTCGATGGATCCCGAAGAGACCATCGAGCCGGGAGAGCACGTGACGATCGTGCAGATCGACGGCGCGACCGCCGTCGTCTGGAAGGGATGAATGGCAATGGAGTACGTTGGCTTGGCCGTGGTGATCCTGCTGGTGCTGCTCGTCGTGGTGGTGCTGGCGAAATCGGTGGCACTGATCCCGCAGGCCGAGGCAGCGGTGATCGAGCGGCTCGGACGCTACACGCGGACCGTCTCCGGGCAGCTGACGCTGCTGTTGCCGTTCATCGACCGCATCCGTGCCCGCGTCGATATTCGCGAGCGAGTGGTGTCGTTTCCCCCGCAGCCGGTGATCACCGAAGACAACCTCACGCTCTCGATCGACACGGTGGTGTACTTCCAGGTGACCAACCCACGGTCGGCGGCCTACGAGATCGACGACTACATCGCCGGTGTCGAACAGCTCACCATCACCACCTTGCGCAACGTCGTCGGAGGCATGACCTTGGAGGAGACGTTGACGTCGCGTGACTCGATCAACGGTCAGCTACGCGGGGTGCTCGATGAGGCGACCGGTCGGTGGGGGCTGCGGGTGGCCCGCGTCGAACTCAAGTCGATCATGCCGCCCCCATCGATTCAGGAGTCGATGGAGAAGCAGATGAAGGCCGACCGCGAGAAGCGCGCAACGATCCTCGCGGCCGAGGGCCAGCGCGAATCGGCGATCAAGACGGCAGAGGGCAACAAGCAGAGCCAGATCCTCGCCGCCGAGGGAGCGAAGCAGGCAGCCATTCTCGCGGCCGAGGCCGATCGACAGAGTCGCATCCTGCGCGCGCAGGGCGATCGCGCCGCCGTGTATCTCCAGGCACAGGGCGAGGCGAAGGCGATCGAGAAGACCTTCGCGGCGGTCAAGTCCAGCAAGCCGACGCCCGAGGTTCTCGCCTACCAGTACCTACAGCAGATCCCGGAGATGGCGAAGGGAGAAGCCAGCAAGGTCTGGGTGCTGCCCACCGATTTCGGATCGGCACTGCAGGGTTTCGCCAAGTCGTTCGCGAATCAGGGTGACGACGGTGTGTTCCGGTACGAGCCCAACCACGACGAGGCCGCACCCGCCGTCGACGACGCCGAGACCGAGGACTGGTTCTCACTCGCGTCCGACCCGAAGGTCGCGCAGGCCGTCGCCGAGGCCGAGGCTGTGGCACGCAAGCCCGTCGCACCCGAGGTGACTTCACGTCCCGCGCGGTCGGCGCTGACCTACTCTCAGCAGGATCCGCCGACCGACGCGGCTTCGGCAGCCGGATTGGACACCGACAGCACGGCACCGCCGGCCGACGGGGTCCCGCACGACGGGTGACCGTCGCTCAGCCGATGGTGGGCGGACGATCGGTGGTCGTGCGCACCGGCAGTCGGACGTCGACGATGAGTCCGATGACGCCGATCGCGAAAAACGTCGCGCTCACCAGCATGAGCAGGGGGTTGCGCTGGCCTGTCAGAGCGTTGCCGAGGAGGACCACGGCAACGGTGCCCGGCGCGGATGCGGCGATAGACGCGATCAGATAGGGGAGCAGACGCACAGACGAGAGCCCGGCGCACCAGTTCAACAGCCAGAACGGACAGACCGGGATCAGCCGCAGTGAGCCGATTGCCAGCCACCCGCGTGCGGCCAATCGGTTGTCGATCGTCATCACGACCGGTCGACGCAAGAACGGTGCGACGCGCTCGCGACCGGCTCGACGCGCGAGGAGAAACCCGAGGGTCGCGGCCACTGCGGTCGCGATCAGCGCGCCCACGAGACCGACCACCGGTCCGAACAGCACGCCCGCAGTCACGGTGAACACGGTTCGCGGGATGGGGAACACGGTGACGAGTGCGTACGCGACGAAGAAGACCCAGACGAACCCCGCGCCGATGCCGTCGCCCCACGTGCGCACGCTCGCGACCGTCGGCATCGGTACCAGATACGACACGACAAGCAGCGCGCACACCGCTCCGAACGCGATCACCGCGTTACGGATCACCCGGCGTCGTGCCGCCCGATCCCGGACGTCCCGTCCGCGATCCCCGTCGTCTCGTCCGCGTTCCACGTCGTCGACGTCACGCAGGGGCGACGTGGACGCGGTCTCGGCAGGCACCGGGCCACTGTACTCGTCCCCGCAGTCGTGTTGGATGGATGTGGCCAGGCGTGCGCGGGAGCGGGTGTCCGACCGAGCGAGCGATCGGCTAAGGTTCGGTTACGCATCCGACAGGAGCATCACGGAGGTTAGCCAGACCACATGAATGATCACCCTGTGCAGTCCGAACCCGCCGATCTCGACGACCGATACCGCACCTGGTCGCAGTCGGCGGCTGCAGTGCTCGCGAAGTCGCGACGTGTCGACGTCGACGACCTCCCCGATACTCCCGAAGCGCTCCTGTCGACGACGACCGCCGACGGTCTCACCGTGCGTCCGCTCTACACGCGCAAGGATGAGACCGCCGAGCCCGGCCTGCCCGGCTCGTTTCCCTACGTCCGCGGTGCCGATCCCGGACGTGATGTGACCACCGGTTGGCGCGTCACCGAGCGGTTCGGCGATGACCCGACGATCGACGCCGCGACGGCGAACACCGACATCCTTGAGGCGATGAACAACGGCACCAGCGGCCTGTGGATCGCTGTCGGCGGGACTGTCTCCACGGGCGACCTCGCCACCGTGCTCGACGGTGTCTACCTCGACCTGGCACCGGTGACCCTCGACGCGGGAGCCGACGGAATCGAGGCCGCCGAGGCTTTCACTGCACTGCGTGCGACAGCCCCTGAGCCGCCGGTGGGCACCACACCCTCCGTGAGCACCACACATTCGCTCGGCTTGTCGCCGCTGACGGCGGCGTTCAGCGGGCGCCCCACCGTCGACACGGCCCGGGCGACCGCACTGGCGGCGGCGCGCCACGACCCGTCGGTGCGCACTTTCCGTGTCGACGGCACCGACTTCGCCACCGCGGGAGCCGACAACGGGCTCGAGATCGCACTCATCGTCGGCGCGGCTGTCACGCATCTGCGCGACCTCACCGATGCCGGACTGTCCGCGGCCAACGCCCTGACACAGATCTCGTTCGGAGTGTCGGTCGACGACGACCAATTCGCGTCGATTGCGAAACTACGTGCGCTACGCAAGATCTGGGCGCGAGTGTCCGCGGTGGTCGGCTCGCCGGAGGCCGGTGGTGCGCTCACCCATGCGGTGACCGCACTGTCGATGTATTCGCAGCGCGACCCCTGGGTCAACATGCTGCGCAGCACGGTCGCGGCATTCGGGGCAGGTGTCGGCGGTGCCGATCAGGTCACTGTGCTGCCCTACGATGCCGCACTGCCGGAGGCGACACGTACCTCGAGCTCGACGTTCACCCGACGCATCGCCCGCAACACCCAACTGTTGCTTCTCGAGGAATCCAACATCGGGCGCGTCCTCGACCCGGCGGGTGGTTCGTGGTTCGTCGAGAGCCTGACCGACGACCTTGCCTCGAACGCGTGGGCAGTGTTCACCGACATCGAGGCCGCAGGCGGTTACCGGGCAGCTCTCGAGTCGGGCTGGGTGGCAGATCGTGTCGGCGAATCGCTGGCGCGACGCGACGTCGAGGTGGCACACCGGCGCAAGCCCGTGACCGGCGTCAGCGAGTTCCCCAATCTCGACGAGAAGCCACTGGGAACCGACGCGGCCGACACCACCGACCTCGTCACCGGCAGTCCCCGACTGGCGCGGGTGGGGCGCGCCTTCGAGGAGTTGCGCGATCGATCCGACGCCGTACTGGCCGACACCGGACGTCGCCCCACGGTTCTGCTGCTGCCACTCGGTAGCGTCGCCGAACACAACGGACGCACGACCTTCGTCGCGAATCTCCTTGCCGCGGGCGGTATTGCGGTGATCAACCCCGGCCCGGTGACCCCCGACGACATCGCCGATCTGGCGAGTGCGGCCGACACCCCGGTCGCGGTCATCTGCGGCACCAAGCAGCGCTACGCCGAAGCCGGCCCCGAGGCGCTGGCCGCGGCGCGCTCGGCCGGACTCGACCGGGTGCTGCTCGCCGGACCCGAGAAGGAGTGGCCGACAACCGAGTCCGACGGAACTGCGATACCCGACGGCTCGCTGCGTGTGGGTATCGACGCCGTCGCCACCCTGCGAGATCTCTTCGACACGCTGACCACATCGACCCGGGCAGGGTCGGGAACCACGGGAGCCTCGGCATGACCGACACACAGCAGACAGGAACCATCGGTAGTTTCGCCGGGATCGAACTCGACGGGGCGGGAGACTTCTCCTCGGTTCCCGAGACTTCCGATGCGGCACAGGCGATCGACTCGCTGGCATCGGCGAACGGCTACTCGACCGAACAGGTCGTCTGGAGCACACCGGAACAGATCGACGTCAAGCCGATCTACACCCGGGCCGATCGCGACGCCGTCACCCGCGAGGGCGAGCACCCCTATCCGCTGGACTCGATCCCCGGCGCCGCCCCCTTCATCCGCGGTCCCTACCCGACGATGTACGTCAACCAGCCGTGGACGATTCGCCAGTACGCGGGATTCTCGACGGCGGCGGAGTCCAACGCCTTCTATCGTCGTAACCTCGCGGCGGGCCAGAAGGGTTTGTCGGTCGCCTTCGACCTCGCGACCCACCGCGGCTACGACTCCGATCACCCGCGAGTCGCGGGAGATGTCGGTATGGCAGGCGTTGCGATCGACTCGATCCTCGACATGCGTCAGCTCTTCGACGGCATCGACCTGGGTTCGGTCTCGGTGTCGATGACGATGAACGGCGCCGTGCTGCCCATTCTGGCGCTGTATGTCGTTGCCGCAGAAGAACAGGGCGTACCGCCCGAGAAGCTGGCGGGGACCATCCAGAACGACATTCTCAAAGAGTTCATGGTCCGCAACACCTACATCTATCCGCCGAAGCCGTCGATGCGGATCATCTCCGATATCTTCTCCTACACCAGCGCGAAGATGCCGAAGTTCAACTCGATATCGATCTCGGGCTACCACATCCAGGAGGCCGGGGCGACCGCCGATCTCGAGCTGGCCTACACGCTCGCCGACGGCGTCGAGTACATCCGCGCAGGCATCGAGGCCGGACTCGACATCGACAAGTTCGCACCGCGTCTGTCGTTCTTCTGGGGCATCGGCATGAACTTCTTCATGGAGGTCGCCAAGCTGCGTGCCGCGCGACTGCTGTGGAGCGAACTCGTCGCCCAGTTCGAGCCGAAGAACCCGAAATCGCTGTCGCTGCGCACACATTCGCAGACCTCCGGATGGTCGCTGACCGCCCAGGACGTGTTCAACAATGTGGCGCGGACGTGCGTCGAGGCGATGGCCGCGACACAGGGTCACACGCAGTCGTTGCACACCAACGCTCTCGACGAGGCCATCGCCCTGCCGACCGACTTCTCGGCGCGCATCGCCCGCAACACGCAGCTGCTCCTCCAGCAGGAGTCCGGCACGACGCGTCCCATCGATCCCTGGGCGGGCTCGAACTACGTCGAATGGCTGACCGCCCAGCTGGCCGAGAAGGCCCGCAGGCACATCGCCGAGGTCGAGGAGACCGGTGGCATGACACAGGCCATCAACGAGGGGTTGCCCAAGCTGCGCATCGAGGAGGCAGCCGCACGGACGCAGGCGCGCATCGACTCCGGTCAGCAACCGCTCGTGGGTGTCAACAAATACCGCGTCGAGGACGACGAGGAGATCGAGGTCCTCAAAGTCGAGAACTCCAAGGTGCGCGCCGAGCAGTTCGACAAGCTCGAAAGGCTACGTGCACAACGCGATCAGGCTGCCGTAGACGCGGCCCTGGCCGACCTGACCCGCGCAGCCGGGGCAACAGACAACTCGGGCGGTCTCGACAACAACCTCATGGCGCTCGCGATCGAGGCGGCACGCCATCAGGCAACCGTCGGAGAGATCTCGGCCGCGCTGGAAAAGGTCTATGGTCGCCACCAGGCGCAGATCAAAACCATCAGCGGGGTGTACCGGCATGAGGCAGGCGAGGTGAGCAACATCGACGCGGCGACCGACATCGTCCGACGTTTTGCCGAGGCGGAAGGTCGACGCCCTCGCGTGCTCGTCGCGAAAATGGGTCAGGACGGTCACGATCGAGGTCAGAAGGTGATCGCCACCGCGTTCGCCGATCTCGGGTTCGACGTTGACGTGGGCCCGCTGTTCGCCACGCCGGAGGAGGTTGCCGCGCAAGCGGCCGACAACGACGTGCATGTGGTCGGGGTGTCATCGCTCGCGGCCGGGCACCTCACGCTGGTACCGGCACTGCGGAAGGCGCTCGCCGACGTCGGCCGTGAAGACATCATGATCGTCGTCGGCGGTGTGATCCCGCCCGGTGACTTCGACGAGCTCTACCAGGCGGGTGCTGCCGCGATCTTCCCGCCCGGAAGCGTGATAGCCGATTCCGCGGTCGAGTTGATCTCGAAGCTCGCAGCGAATCTCGGACTCGAGTTGCCTGAAGCAGCTGCCGGTGCCGGGAGTGGTGGCGAGCGGACCGACTCCCGTACCCGCTGATGGGTGTGGAACGTCGGGTTGATGTCGCGGCGCTGACCGACGGTGTGCTCGGTGACCGTCGGGCCGACCTCGCCAGAGCCATCACCCTGGTCGAGTCGACCAGGCCGGATCATCGTGCGGCAGCGCAGGAGTTGCTGCTGGCGCTGACCCCGCACGCGGGCAAGTCGTTCCGCGTCGGCATCACCGGTGTTCCGGGAGTGGGCAAATCGACGACGATCGAGGCACTCGGCATGCACCTCATCGAGCAGGGACACCGAGTGGCGGTCCTGGCCGTTGATCCGTCGTCGACACGCACCGGAGGATCGATTCTCGGCGACAAGACCCGAATGGGCACCCTGGCCGTTCACCCTGACGCCTACATCCGCCCGTCTCCGACCTCGGGAACGCTCGGCGGCGTCGCGAAGGCGACACGCGAGAGCATCGTGCTCGTCGAGGCTGCCGGGTTCGACGTCGTGCTCGTCGAGACGGTCGGAGTCGGTCAGTCTGAGGTGACGGTCGCCAACATGGTCGACACGTTCACGTTCCTCACCTTGGCCCGGACCGGCGATTCGCTCCAGGGGATCAAGAAAGGGGTGCTCGAGCTCGCCGACGTCATCGTCGTGAACAAGGCAGACGGATCACATCTCACGGAGGCCAAAGGTGCTGCGCGCGAGCTGAAGAACGCGCTCAAGCTGATCTATCCACATGACGCACTGTGGGTGCCGCCCGTCCTGACCATGAGCGCACTCGAGAACACCGGGGTCGACGACT
Organism: Gordonia aichiensis NBRC 108223; assembly: GCF_000332975.1. Taxonomy (GTDB): domain Bacteria; phylum Actinomycetota; class Actinomycetes; order Mycobacteriales; family Mycobacteriaceae; genus Gordonia; species Gordonia aichiensis. The sequence goes on from NZ_BANR01000005.1 coordinate 286,652, forward strand.
TCTGGGCTACCGTGCAGCGCCATCATTCCGCGCTCGTCGAGGCGGGGGAGTTCGACGCGCGACGAAGTCGACAGCAGGTCGACTGGACCTGGACCATGGTGCGCGACGAGATGCTCAGTCGGCTGGCCTCGAGCCCCGAAGTCGCGGAACTGCGCTCCGATGTCGAAGCCCGGGTCGGATCGGGGGAGTTGACTCCCGCGCTGGGCGCGCAGGAGATTCTTGCGGCGTTCGATCGCCGTTGACGGTCGGGTCTCCGACCTCGTGTTCTCTCCGACCTGCTAGGTTGCTTAGGGTCGCCTAATGTCAGGCGTCCTGTCTGCAAGGAAGGCGGTCTCATGAGTTCTCTGGCCAGGGTCGGGCGGCGTCGTTTCGCCATGATTCTCGGATCGGTCGTATCCATGCTCGTGGCGGTGGTCGTCGGGGTGGTACCCGCGCTCACCTCTGCGCCTGCTGCGGGAGCGCCGGCCACAGCCGGCACCGTGCTCAGTGCCGAGGACATCACCGACAGGCCGGACGCCAAGGTCGCCGGAGCGGGCAAAGTGGTTGCGGTGACTTATCTTTCACCACAAAGCGACGGCACTCTGGTTCCGGTGCGCGCGACCATCATGATCCCGTCGGCACAGGCTCCGGCGGGCGGCTACCGCGTACTGGCCTACGGACACGGCACCGCAGGGCTCGGCGATGACTGCACCGTGACCGACCGCATGGGCCATCAGGGTCGCTACGACGAGTGGCTCGGCCCATGGCTGAAGAAGGGTTACGTCATCGCGGCAACCGAGTACGCAGGCATCGGAGGCCCCGGTGTGCACGCCTACCTCGACGGGGACGTCGCGGGTAAGAACGTGATCGATTCCGTACGCGCCGCACGCACGGTGACGCCGCGATTCGCCGACGCGCAGGTCTCGCGGGGGTTCGTCTCCTCAGGCGGCTCGCAGGGCGGACACGCAGCGTTGTGGGCGGGTCATCTGGCACCGTCGTACGCTCCGGAACTCACCAATGTCGGCGTGGCGGCCACCTCCCCGCCGGTCGACATCGCCGACTACTTCTCCGCGATCCGGCCCGGCATCCCGCCGGTCGAGGTGCCCGACTACGTCACCTACTTCTCCTACGTGCTCGCAGGCCTCAAGGTCGCGCGTCCCGACGTCGACGTCGACTCGTATCTGACCCCGCAGGGACGGAAGGTCGTCAAGGATGCGCAGACGTTGTGTTACCCGAATCAGGGTCGCGCAACGAAGGGGATGACCGTCGGACAACTGGTGGCCAGGCCGTTCAACGAGGGTCCGCTGATCCCCGCGCTCCGGTCGGTGACCTCGGTTCCGGAGAAAGGCTATCCGGCGCCGATCCTGGTGCAGCAGGGCACGCTCGACCCGGTCGCGTTCGCTCCGCTGACCCAGCAGTGGGTCGATCGCGCCAAGGCGAACCAGGTGAACGTGGACCTCCGCACCTACCAGGCCGGTCACGGTGTCGGCGTCTACGCGGAGACCACCGCTTTGAGCTGGTCGGAAAGCCTGCGCTGGCCGACCGACTGACGACGTTTACACGAAACATACAAGGTCGACACAACAGAAGGGTCGACACAACAGAAAAGCGCTCGGCCGGGCAATCCGGCCGAGCGCTTTTCGTGTGTGTGCTGTCTGGGTTCGGGTCAGAACTTGGCAGCCAGCGGGCTGAGCTTGTCGATCACGAATCCGACCGACGGTGCGCTGGGCACGCTGAAGGCGGGTTGCGTCTTGTCATCGAGGAAGATCACGGTGCCCTTCTTGACTGCGGGCAGCGATGACCATCCCGGAACGCGTTCTGCGACAGCAGGATCGCCACCGGGTGTGTAGACGACGAGCAGATCGGAGTCGAGCAGATCGATACGCTCGGCGGAGATCAGCGAACGAGTCGAACCCTCTTTGTGTTGCGCGGCGACCTTGGGGTTCAAGGTGAAACCGAGCTGCGCGATCAGCCCCGCGGCAGCGTCCTCGGTGGTGTTGATCGCACCGACCTGGCCGGTAGGGCCGACCTGCGCGAAGGTGAATGTCTTGCCTGCAGCCGCGGGATACTTCGACTTGAAGTCGGAGATCTTCTTGTTCGTCGTGTCGACGAGCTGCGCAGCCTCCTGTTGCTTGCCGAAGATCTGTCCGGCGGTTGTGGTGATCTTCTCCCAGGTGTCGACCGTTGCGCCCTTGGTCAGCACAGGAATGGTCGGCGCGATCTCGGCCAGCTTGTCGTAACGGGCCTTGTCCCCGACGTAGCCGGCGAGGATCAGATCCGGCTCGTACTTGGCGAGCTCGCCGACGCTGACCTGTGAGGGATCGGCGACCTCCACAACCTCGCTGTCGTGCTTGGGTGTCCACTCGAACGCCTTGTTGCCCTGGGGGACGAACTCTGCCGTGATGGGGACGTTCAGAGCAGCGAGTGTGTCGGTCCAGTCCGTGATCAACGTGACCACCTTGGTGGGCTTCGTGTCGATCTTGGTACTGCCGTACTCGTGGTCGATGCTCACCGGGGTGAAATTCTCCGACGAGGACGACGATGCGTTGTCGTCGTCTGAGGAGGAACATGCTGCCAGGAATCCGATCAGGCCTGCGGTGAGCAGAACTACGAGTGCCCGCGTCGTGCGGCGCGTATGTGTCACTTCAATCCTATCGTCGTTGACGGTTTTGTCTGGTTCACAGAGGTGTATATCGCACATCACATGTCCAACGTTGCACCTCCGTCGACGCGCAGGTCGTGCATGGTGATGTGGCGTGCGGCGTCGGACGCCAGGAACACAATGGTGGTCGCGATGTCGTCGGGAGTCGCGATGCGGCCCAGCGGAATTCCCAGACGAAAGGCGTCGGGCTCGCCGGTCAGGACGCGGTCGCGATCGTCTGCGCCCGACCACATGCCCCGCAGCATCGGCGTGTCGGTGGATCCGGGGGAGACGATGTTGACGCGAACCCCGTGCGGCGCGACGCGCAACCCCTGACTGCGCGCGTACGACGTGGCCGCAGCCTTGGAGGCCGCGTATGCGGCCAGCCCTGATCGCGGAGTCGCCCCGGCGTTGCTCGAGATGACCACCACGGAGCCGGCTTGACGCTCGGTGAGGTCATCGAGCGCGGCGTCGAGCAGGTTGCGTACCCCGCCCGCGTTCACTGCCATGCAGGTGTCCCAGTCGTCGGACATCACACCGACGGCGGATACGACGATGTCCACGGGCCCGTCCGCATTCGACGCCTTCCACGCGGCGCGGACCGCCCCGCGGTCGGTGACGTCGACGGCGCGAGTCGTGTGGTCTGGGACGACATCCCATGCGTCGACGTGTGCCCCGTGCGCGCGCAGCGTGGTGACCACGGCGCCGCCGATACCTCCCGCTGCGCCCGCGACCACCGCGCGCGCCCCGGTCAGCGGCGAGGCGTCAGGCATGACTGTGAGCTGACCTGTCGGCGGCGTTCTCCGCCGACACCCCACCTGAGCCCAATGCGTCGATCACGTTGCGGGTGGCGAGAATTCGGCCAGCTCGTTTGCCGACGTACTCACAGGCCATCTGGTGCTCGTCGCGCGTGAAATCGGCGACGGCATCGGCGACGAAGAAGGGCTCGACGTCCATCATGAAGGCCTCCGTGGCGCTGATCATGCAGCCCATGTGGGCATACACGCCGATCACGATGAGTTGGTCGCGCCCGTACCGTGCCAACAGGTGTCTCAGGTCGGTGCGCTGAAAGCCGGAGTACCGCCACTTGGTGACGGTGATATCGCCGCGGCGTGGCGCCAGGGCCGGGATGATGTGCTCGTCACGACCCGCATCGAGACCGCGACCCCAGAAATCGGCCAGGATTCCGCGCCGAGACGGGTGTTGATCGCCCGGCTGTGCCGTGTAGACGACGGGAAGACCCGCCTCCGTGGCCGCCGCGCGGATCGCGACCATGTTCGGCAGTGCGGTCGCCATCGGGTCGGCCTGCGTGTCGTAGGCGTCGATGAAGTAGTTCTGCATGTCGTGTATCAGCAGCGCGGCGCGGGAGGGTTCCAGCTCCCAGTCGACGCGCTGAGGGAACGGTCCGTCGGGTATCGGATATGGGGTGATCGTCGGAATGGCCACGCCATTAGGGTAGCCTCACCTTTATGCTTGTGTCTCCATGGCCCCCGGAATTGGAAGCAAAGTATCGATCCGACGGACTGTGGGTCGGGGAGACGTTCGACGATGTCCTGCGTTCGCGGGCCGCGGATCCCGCATCGGCCCGACGCACCGCGGTGGTCGACATCGATCGTCGACTGACCTACGCGGAGCTCGATGATCGGGTTGGCGCCATCGCAGCGGGACTGCGCGATCTCGGTATCACGCCGGATGACCGCGTGCTCGTGCAGATCCCGAACCGCGTCAGTTACGTCGAGGCCGTGTTCGCGTTGTTCAGACTTCGCGCGATCCCGGTCTTCACCCTTCCTGCGCACCGCGCGGGAGAACTCGTCGGCATCGCCGACGCCGCAGGCGCCGTCGCAATCATCTCGCCTGGAGACGACGCCGGCTTCGACTACCGCGGACTCGCCGATACCATTGCAGCGCAGGTTGATTCGATTCGGCGGTGGATCGACGCCGATGACCTCGATGCCCTGCTGGCCCCTCCCGTCGAGCACGGTCGCGCGAATCCGGGAGACCTCGCATTCCTGCAGTTGTCCGGCGGTAGCACCGGGGTGCCCAAGCTGATCCCACGAACACACGACGACTACCTGTACAGCGTTCGTCGCAGCAACGAACTGTGCGGTGTCACCGCCGACACCGTGTACCTTGCGAGTTTGCCTGTTGCACACAACTTCCCGATGAGTTCACCGGGTATCCTCGGCGCGATGTGTGCCGGTGGCACCGTCGCGCTCACCGCTTCGCCCGCTCCGTCGGTCGCATGGGAGATGGTTTCGCGCGAGGGGGTCACGATGACCGGGCTGGTTCCGCCACTGGCGCGGCTGTGGACCGAAACCGCGGAGGCCGGAACCACTGTCGACCTGTCCTCACTCGAGGTCATCCAGGTCGGTGGCGCACGCTGCCCCGACGAACTCGCGCGCCGCATCGGCCCGGCCCTCGGCGTGCGACTGCAGCAGGTGTTCGGAATGGCCGAGGGCCTCGTTTGCTACACGCGACTCGACGACCCGATCGAGGTGGTCACCACGACGCAGGGTCGCCCGATGTCGGCGGACGACGAGATCCGCATCGTCGACGAGTCCGGCGTCGACGTCGGTGCCGGACCGGGCTTCCTGGAAACGCAGGGGCCGTACACGATTCGTTCATACTGGCGCGACGCGAGCCCCTCGTCGTTTGCGCCCGACGGCTGGTACCGCACGGGCGACGTCGTCGAACTGACCGCGCAGGGCAACATCGTCGTGCGGGGTCGGGGCGGCGATCGCGTCAATCGTGGCGGGGAGAAGGTGTCGGCCGAGCAACTCGAAGAACAGTTGCTGACGCACCCGGCTGTGCGTGACGCGATCGTCGTGGCCGTCGCCGACCCGTACCTCGGTGAGCGGACCTGCGCCTACCTCATCGCCGACGACGTCGACAACCCCCCGGATCTCGCGGGTATCCGACGTTTCGTGCGTCACAACGGGCTCGCCGAGTGGAAGCTCCCCGACTCCGTGAGGATCGTCGACGCATTTCCCGAGACCGGGGTCGGCAAGGTGAGCCGCAAGAAGCTGCGGGAGATCCTGGCGGGCTGAGAGGTCAGGAGATGCTCTGCACCGCGGTGTCGTTACGGACGGCGACGAGCGTCCGGAGCACGACGGCCGCGATGATCGACAGGACGAGCAGCGCCAGCCCGTAGTAGACGATCGCATCCGATGCGGTCCAGATCGTTCCGAACACACCGGCGACGAGTGCGCCGACGGTGACACCGCCGACCTCCTGCGCCATCCAGATGCCGTTGACCCTGCCGAGGAGCGGGCCGGGCGTGTGGTGCTGGATGAGCGAATACCGCAGCACCTCCTGCGTCGCCTCGAGGTATCCCACGACGCAGAGGGCGACGATCGCGACCCAGGCCACCGGCGCGAATCCGAAGAAGATCTGGACCACGGCAGCGCCTGCAAGTGCGCTCAGCAAGACAACGCCGGGCCGCCGTACCCCTGCCAGCCAGCCACTGGTCAGAGCGCCCAGCATCGCGCCGCAGGCGACCGCCGCGTAGAGCAGGCCGGTGGCTCTCGCATCGCCGTCGAACCGCTGTGCCACGAGCGCCGGAAGCAGCGCGACGAGTCCGGCTCCCAGCATCGCGAGCACACCGACGATCATCACGCCCAGCACCACGCGCTGCGAGGTGAGGAACCCCACGAGCGACTGCGGGGCGTCTCGGTGGGCTGCGTCGGCGGCGTTGACGTCAGCCGGGCCGTCGGGCGACTGCGAGTGCGCACCGAGCGTCGCGGCGTTAGGTGGCATCGACGGCAGACCCAGCAGGATCACGACGGTCAGCGTCGCGAGGATCGCGGCGAGGGTGTACGCCCACTCGACGCCCGCCGCCGCGATGACGAAACCCGCGATGGCCGGCGAGATCGCGGTCCCGACCCGGACGGTCAGCGAACTGAGCGCGCCGACGGCGACGAGTTTGTCGCGGGGGATCAGGGTCGGCACGGCAGCCATCAACGCCGAGGTCGACAGCGAACCGATGAGGCCGTCGACACCGGCGAGGACGTAGAGGGCTGCCACCGACGTCGGGCCGAACACACCGAAGGCGTTGAGCGCAAGGCCGACGAAGCTCAGTGCTGCGCCGGAACGTCCGAGCAGAATGAGTTTCTTGCGGTCGAAACGGTCGGCGAGGACGCCGCCGACGAGCATGCCGACGAACGTCGTGATCCCGGTGACCGCGGTGGCCGCGCCGACCTGCGCAGACGATCCGGTGAGGTCATACATCTGGATCGGTACCGACACCATGAGGAGTCCTATACCGATGATCGAGATCAGTCGGGCACAGAAGATGCGGCGGAACGCGACGCTCTCCCGCAGGGGACTGATGTCGATCAGCACACCCCGTACCTTGCCGCTCATCGACCACCTTCCGTCTCGTCGGGATTGATCTCACCGGCACATGTCTCGTCGCCGCCCGGTACGCCGTGCGGGCGCGGGATGTCCGCGTTCGCCACCTCGGCGAGCGCGGACAACCACCGATCGGCCAGTCGTGCAACGGTGTCGGTGTCGATCATGCCGGGCTGATGGCTCCAGGTCGCCGACAGGCGCGGCCCGTCGGGGCCGTCGACGGTCGCGACGTCGACGATGAGGCCGTACCCGGCAGGCATCTCGTCGTCGGGGCCGATGTCGACCGACTCGGGCGCCATCGACCATCCCTCGAACGCGAAATCGCGGTATCGGCCGACGTAATTGAACTCGATGACCGCCTTCGGCAAATCGACCCCGGCCCGGTCGGTGACATCCACGCCGACACCTGCGGAACCGTACCGGAGCAGACCGTACCCCACACCGCCGTCCGGGATCGTGGCGCGCTGCGCGGCGAGGTCTTTCGCCTGAGTACCAGCGTCGCCGGTACCACCGACACGAATCGGATGAACCGCCGTGAACCAACCGACGGTTCCGGTGAGATCGGCGCCGGGAAGCAGATGCTCGACGCGACCGTGGCCCTCCGAGTCGACGAGCGTCGGAGTACCGATCGCGGCGCCGAACGCACCCAGCAACACGTCGTCGACACCGACGCCCAGGCGCGCGCCGACCGGGCCGAGGACCTCTCGTGCGACAGCGGAATCAACCTCCACCCGATGCCGGGCGACGGTTGCTTGACGGTCGCGGCCGGGATCAAGCGGCCGCGAGAACAGCGCAAGCGGATCGGTATCCGCACCGATACGACGCCACAGGTCTGCTTCACCACTGCGGTCGAGCATCGTCAGTCCGCGTGCCCACGCCCCGAAGTCCGTCGACACCTGCGCGAGCGATACGTCCTCGGGTGCGGTCCCGCTGGTCAGTTGCGTGTAGGCGGCGAGGAGTTCGGGCACGAGCACCCGCCACGACACACCGTCGACCACGAGGTGATGGATGGCCACCAACAGACGGCCCGGCTGGGCTCCGCGATCGACCCACGCTGCTGCGACCATACGTCCAGCGGCGGGATCCAGACGCTCGCGCACACGTCGTGCGATGGCCTCGAGATCGTCGCCCAGCGAACCCTGATGGTGCACGACAAGCACGTCGGGGCCCGCGACGGACTCGGGTGCGGCTTCGGGGATCTCGAACCGCCACGGTGAGGAGCTCGCATCGAGTCGTGCGCGCAGCATGTGGTGGCGGGACACGAGAATGCCCAGCGAGCGCGTGAGCGCATCGACGTCAAGGCCCGGGGGGACGACGAGCAGTGCCGACTGGTGGAACCCGCCGATGTGTTCGACAGTCGAATCGGTCAGCTCTTCGAGCCAGCGCACAACGGGGGTGGCGGGCACGATGCCTTCGGTCACGCGCGCGAGCGTCGGTGCGGTATCGGCATGTTCGAGGGAGTCGGCAAGGTCGACGATGCTCCGGTTGACCATCACGCCACGCGGACTGAGGGTGAATCCCTCAGCGCGGAGGCGGGCGACGAGTTGCATGGCAACGATGCTGTCACCGCCGAGCTCTGCGAAGTCGTCGTCGAGTCCCACCTGCTCGAGCGGCAACTCAAGGGCGTCGGCGACGGCACGGCAGACGCGCTGCTGCACGTCGGTCTGGGGCGGGCGCACATCCCGCTCGAAACTCGGCTCGGGTAAACCGCGACGATCGATCTTGCCGTTGGGCAGCGTGGGTAGCTCGTCGAGCACGACCACGGCGGAGGGAACCATGTAGTCGGGCAGCACTGTGCGTACGGCAGACCGCAGCGTGGCGGGTTCGACCGCGGAGTGCCCCTCGGCGACCACGTAGCCGACGAGTCTGCCTGCGCGTGCGACGACGAGCGCCGCGCTCACGCCCGAGATGGACGCCAGCGCCGACTCGACATCGCCGAGTTCGACGCGGAAGCCGCGGATCTTCACCTGGTCGTCGCCGCGTCCGCGGAAGTCGAGCTGTCCGTCGCGGGTCCAGCGCACCGTGTCGCCGGTCCGGTACATGCGCGACCCGTCCGCGGCGAAGGGATCGGCGACGAAACGTTCGGCGGTGAGGTCGCCCCGTCCGAGGTAGCCGCGCGCCAATCCTGCTCCGGCAAGGTACAACTCACCGTCGACGCCGTCGGGAACCGGCATGAGCGCCCTGTCGAGAACGTAGGCGCGCGCACCGTCGACCGGCCTGCCGACCACGGGATCTTCGGCGTCGGAGGCTCGCGCGACGAGGGCATCGACTGTTGCCTCGGTGGGCCCGTAGAGGTTGTACGCGTCGGTACCGGTCAGTTCGCGGTAGCGGCGCCACTGTGCGTCCGGGATCGCCTCGCCGCCGAAACCTATGGCGGACAGGGATTCCTCCGCGCCGTCGAGCTGCCGAAGATACGACGGGGTGAGCTCGAGGAAGTCCCACCGTTGCGCACGCAGCTGTGCGGCGAGCGCTTGGGCGTCGCGCTGTGTCGCGGCGTCGACGATGCTGACCTCATGGCCGTCGAGCAACCACAGTTGCGGCTGCCAGGAGGCGTCGAAGGCCAGCGACCACGCGTGACCCACCCTCAGGCGTTCGCGTCCCGCGCGGCGACGTGTGGGTTCGTGCAGCATTCGTCGATGACTTGCGAACAGGTTGGCAAGTCCACGATGCGGTACGACCACACCCTTGGGGGTGCCGGTCGACCCGGACGTGAAGATCACATAGGCGGGATGATCGGGACGCAGAGGTGCCGTCCGTACGATCTCCGGCGTCGAATCCGGCTGCGCACCAGCACCACTCGGTCCACGAGCAAGGACGGGGTCGTCGAGGCTGTCGATGACGCGGCGCGGACGTGCGACGGTCGTCATCGCTTCGACCCGCTCCGGCGGGGTGTCCGGCTCGATCGGCAGATAGGCCGCGCCCGCGACGAGCACGCCGAAAATCGCTTCGAGCGCGATGACACCGCGCGGCAGCGACACGACTACCACGTCTTCGGGACCGATTCCCTCGGCAGCGAGTCGGGCGGCGATGGTCCGCACCCGCGCGTCGAGTTCGCCGAACGTCCGACTGCCGTCGGGACCCCGCAACGCCGGCGCATCCCTGTCGCGGGCCACGGCGGCATCGAACAGGTCGGGGAATGTTGTCGCAGGCGCAGGCGGACGATGAAGCTCGCGCAGCTCTGCGGGAATCCGGATGTCGAGATCGCGCAGGGGGCGATCCTGTCGCGCCGCCATGAACTCCAGGATCGCGACGAGACGTTGAGCCATCGACTCGACGGTGGCGCGATCGAACAGATCGGTGCTGTACTCGATCACTCCGCCGATCCGGGGATCACTACCAGAGCTGTCCTCGGTGAAATCGAACGACAGGTCGAATTTCGCGGTGGTGGGGAGCGGTGTCGTCGTGGCGAAGTCGCCGTCGATCACCTCTGGCAGGCGGCCCTCGACGTAGACGACCATCGTCTGGAACAAGGGATTGAGCGCCGTGGAACGTGATCGGGCGACGGTCTCGACGACCTGCTCGAACGGCACGTCCTTGTTCTCGAAGGCCGACAGGTCGGCGGCGCGGACGCGTGCGAGGAGATCGACGACCGTCGGATCCCCTGACACATCGGTGCGCAGCACCACCGTGTTGAGGAAGAAGCCGACGAGATCATCGAGCCGGTCGTCGTCGCGCATGGTGACCGGCGATCCGAGAGGGATGTCGGTGCCCGCACCCAGTCGCGAGAGCAGGACGGCCACCGCGGTCTGGACAACCATGAACATCGACGTCCCGGTCGACGCCGCAAGCTGCTTCAACGCCGACACCGTGTCTGTGCCGAGGCCGACGAGAACACCATCCCCTTCGCCCGACGGTCGCGGCGGTCGGGCGCGGTCGTAGGGCAGCGACAGTTCTTCGGGCGAACCGTCGAGTGCTCGGCGCCAGAACTCCATCTGCCGGGCACCGCGTTCGTCGGCGAGTAGATCCCGTTGCCATGCGGCGAAGTCGGAGTACTGCAGGCCGAGTTCGTCCCAGTCGGGGGCGGTCCCGCGTGCGCGTGCGCGGTATGCGGTGTCGAGGTCGGCACGCAGCGGTGCCGCCGACCATTCGTCCGTGGCGATGTGATGGATGGTGACCACCGCGAACTCTCTCGTGGTGGCGACGCGAATCGGGATCTGCGTGGCCAGATCGAAAGGGTGCGCAGCGTCTGCGTGCAACTGTGCGATCTCGGAGACGACCCGCAGCGGGACCCGCGGTGCGGCAACGACTTCCGGTCGATCGTCGGGATAGCGCGTGCGAAGGATCTCGTGTCGCGCGACGACGTCGCCGATCGCGGCACGCAGCACATCCGGCTCGACGGGTGTCGTCCCCGACGGTCCGTCCGGACGCCACAGCAGTGGGACGTTGTAGGTGTTGGTGGGCCCGGAGACCCCAGCCAGGGTCAGCATCTGCGCCTGCCCGAACGACAGAACCGGATCCATCTCGGCACGGCGACGCAGCGTGGTGGTGCGCGACCGCGACTGCGCTGCACCGGCATTGCCGTGGGCAACGAGCCACGCGCCGAGTCCGGCGATGGTGGGTTCGTCGAACACCGCCCGGACACCGATGTCGTAACCCAGCGAGCCGCGGATGAGGTTGACCACCTTGATGGCGGCGAGAGAGTGGCCGCCGAGCGCGAAGAAGCTCGTGTGGATGTCAGTGACCGCGGTACCCAGCACCGTCGAGAAGATCTCGGCGAGATCGGATTCCAGCGCGGTCCGCGGCGTCGTTCCGCCCGTGCCGTCGACGGTCGGGACCGGTAGTGCCCGGCGGTCGAGCTTGCCGGACTGGTTGAGCGGCAACGACTCCAACGCGACGAGCGGTGATGGGATCATGTAGTCCGGCAGCAGCGCCGAGAGGTCGCGTGCCACGGACTCGACCACGTCGGCGTTGTCGAGAGGACCCTCGGTCCCGGGCACGATCCAGCCGACGATCCGATCGGAGTCAACGGCCGCCACGGCGTCGGCGACCTGCGGAAGCGTGCGGAGTGCTGCTTCGATCTCGCCGAGTTCGACGCGGCTGCCGCGCACCTTCACCTGGCTGTCGGTGCGACCGAGGTATTCGAGTTCCTTGTTTCTGCGTCGGACCAGATCTCCCGTCCGATAGACCCGGCCTCCCGGCACCTCACCCGTCGGGTCGGCGACGAACGCGGCCGCGGTGCGGCCCGGCCGCCCGAGATAGCCACGGGCCAACGGTGTGCCGCGCACGTAGAGTTCGCCGACAGCGCCGTCGGGCACCCGTCGCAGTGAGGTGTCGAGGACGAGGAGGTCGGTTCCTGTGATCGGTCGACCGATCGGCGCGGTGCGCGTGGCGGCGACCGCACAAGCGGTGTGATCGGCGACGACGACGGTGGTCTCCGTCGGGCCGTAGGCGTTGATCAGTGCGACCGACGGTGCCGCGGCGAGGACCTCGTCGACGAGATCCGTGCGCAACGCCTCGCCCCCGACGATGAGGTGCCGCAACGAGTCGAGCCCCTGCAGCCGGGGAACGAAGTGCTCGAGCAACGACGGAACGAACACCGAGGTGCTCACGCCGTGCGCACCGATGATGTCGGCCAGTCTCTGGGGGTCACGCTGCGCGCCCGGTTCGGCGACGAGCGCGCTCGCGCCAACAGTGAACGGCAGCAACAGTTCCCAGACAGCCCCGTCGAATCCGACAGGCGTCTTGGCGAGAACGGTGTCGCCGGGGCCTATGCCGCCTCCCGGCATGGTCTCAGCACGCCAGCGAAGAACGTTGACCACGCTGCGATGGGTGACCGCGACGCCCTTGGGCCTGCCGGTCGAGCCCGACGTGTAGATGACGTAGGCAGCCTCATCGGGATGCACGCGCGCCACGGAGCCGTTCGAGGCGGTGGCACCGGGCGCCGTCCCCGCACCGTCGAGTGTGTCGTCGGCGGCCCCGGCCGAGCCGTAGCCGAACATCGCGTCGTCGATGTGCAAGGTGGGATAGCCCGCGTCACTGCATGCGGGGTTGTCCCCGCCCACGATGACGGCGGCGGGACGCGCGTCGTCGAGAATCGTCGCGACTCGGTCGGCCGGGGTATCGGTGTCGATCGGCAGATAGGCGGCCCCCGCGCGCAGCACGCTCTGCAGTGCGGCGAGTTGCGCCATGCTTCGCGGGACGACGACGGCGACCACGTCGCCGCGTCGTACACCCGCCTCGACGAGCCCGCCGGCCAGTCGTTGCGTCGCCACGGCGAGGTCGGCGTACGACACCCGACGTCCGCCGGTGTCGCGCAGAGCGGTTCGTGACGAGTGCAGTCGCGTGGTGTGATCGATGAGGTCGGTCACCGTCGTGGTGTCCGCACCAGTGCTGTACGACCCGGTGCTGTACGACCCGGTGGTGTCGCCCGATGTGGGGTGACCGACGAGTGCCTCTCCACCGCGTTCGGCCTCGCGGATCGCGCATTCCTCGGCGGGCTCGAGAAGGTCGATGCGGTCGACGACGATGTCGGGCGCCGTGCTGACAACGCGAAGGATGCGTGCCAGACGCGTCAAAAGATCGCGTGCGGTCGACGCGTCGAACATCGACGTCGCATACTCGAGCGCGAGCGTCAGTTCTCCGGTGTCGGTGTTGTCGACGACGGTGAACGCGAGATCGAACTTGGCCGACACGGAGGCCAGGTGCTCGAAGGTGGCCGGGATACCGAGGAATCGGTCCGGCATCGACCCGAACGGCAGATAGCCGACGCTGGCCTGGAAGAGCGGATTGCGCCCGGGAACTCGTTGCGGTGCAAGGTGTTCGACAATCTGCTGGAAAGGGATGTCCTGGTTGTCGAACGCAGCGAGATCGACGGCACGCACTCGGTCGATCAGTTCGTCGAAGGTCGGATGCCCGCTGATGTCGGTGCGTAACACCTGGGTGTCGACGAAGAAGCCGATGAGGTCGTCGAGAGCGGGATCGTTTCGGCCGGATACCGGCGACCCGAGTGCGATGTCGGGACCCGCGCCTACCCGATACAGCAACGTGGCCACAGCTGCCTGGGCGACCATGAACATGCTGGCGCCGCGCCCGGCGGCGATGTCTGCGAGCGCCGAGCGGGTCTGCGCGTCGACGACCGTCGACTCGGTGGCCGCGGGGCCGGGCGATCCGGGTCGACGCGGGCGGTCGCGGGGGAGCGCCGCCTCGTCGGGAATACCGGCGAGCGTGTCGCGCCAGAATTCGAGCTGCTCGGGCGCCCTGTCGCTGACCCGATCACGTTGCCAGAGCGCGTAATCGGGGTACTGGACGGGTAGCGGCGCGAAGTCGGGTGAGGTGCCCGTGCGACGCGCGGCGTATGCAGCGGTGAGGTCGGCGAGCAGAGGGCGATCCGACCATTCGTCGGTGGCGATGTGGTGCATCGCGATGCTGACCACCGCAACGGTCGACGCTGCGTCCGGGCTGTCGAGTCCGGCCACCTGCACGCGGATCGGTGGATTGGTGCGCAGATCGAAGGGGCGGGTCAGGAAGTCTCTCGTCAGCGCGGTGGGATCGGCGTCCGTGGCACGTATCTCGACCACATCCGGGATCTCGTCCGGCTCGAGAACACGCTGGTAGACCTCGCCGTCGTCGGTGGTGTCGAATACGGTGCGCAGGGCCTCGTGTCGGAGGAGCACGTCACGCAGTGCCGCCGACAGTGCGTCGGTATCGATGGGCTCGTGCAGTCGGACGACGTGACCGTAGTGGTAGGAGATATCGGCGGGATCCATCTCATAGAGCACCCACAGTCTTTCCTGTGCGGGAGAGAGCGGGATTCGGTTCGGGCGGACACCGATCGTGATATCGCTTGTCGAACCGGTCAGGTCTGCGCGTAGCGCGATGTCGGCAGGGGTCCTGGCCTCGAAGAGGTCACGGATGGCCAGTTCTGCACCGAGCTCGGCGCGCAGTGCGGAGACCAGGCGCATCGCCGCCATCGAGTGCCCGCCCAACGCGAAGAAGTCGTCGTCGATGCCCACCGCACAACGCTCGTCGGTGTTCGGAAGACCGAGTACGTCGGCGAAGATCTCGCAGAGCCGCCTCTCGAGCTCGGTGCGGGGTTCCCGGTGTGTTCCACCCACCTCGGGAGCGGGCAGTGCCTTCACATCGAGCTTGCCGTTGACGGTCATCGGAAAGGCGTCGACCGTCGCGAACAGGGTGGGAACCATGTAGTCGGGCAGGGTGGCGCCCAGCTCGCGGCGAACCTGCGCAAAATCCACGCCGGGACGGCCCCGCTCGGTGTCGACGTCAGCGGGAATCACGTAGGCGACAAGACGTTTGACGTCGGGTGCTGCCGGGTCGGCGGTGGCCACCACGGCCGACGACGAGATCTGCGGCAGTGCCGTCAACGCGGCATCGATCTCGGCGAGTTCGACCCGGTGTCCACGGACCTTGACCTGGTCGTCGGTGCGTCCGAGGAAGTCGAGGTTGCCGTCCGGCCGGATCCTCATCGCGTCACCGGTGCGGTACAGGCGGCCGCCGGTGGAGAACGGATCCGCGACGAACCGCTGTGCGGTCAGGTCGGGTCGTCGAAGGTATCCGCGTGCCAGGCCGGCTCCGCTGATGTACAGCTCACCGGGCACACCGGCGGGTACCGGCCGCAGCCACGGGTCGAGTAGATGTGCGGTGGTGTTCCAGATCGGGGTGCCGACCGACGACGTCGGCGTCTCGTCGGTACCCGCTCCGAGGGTGTTGATCGTGTACTCGGTGGGGCCGTACAGGTTGTACCCGAGGATGTGCGGATGATCGCGCAATGCGGTCCACACCGGTTCGGGCACCGCCTCACCGCCGAGCAGGACGAGCGCGGGGACGTGGTCGCCGTCGAGGAGACCGTCAGCGAACAACTGTGCGGCGTAGGTGGGTGTCACGTTGATGACATCGATGCGGTGCGTCGCGCAGTAGTCGACGAGGGCGGTCGAATCGGCACGGAGCTGCTCGTCGGCGATGTGGACCTCGTGGCCCTCGATGAGCCACAGCAGCTCTTCCCATGACATGTCGAACGCGAATGACACGGTATGGGCGATGCGCAACCTGCCGTCGACACCGGCCTCGCGGGCAAGTGTGATCGCGGGCTCGAAGACTTTCTCCCGGTGGTTGAGCTGCATGTTGGTCAGCCCGCGGTAGGGCGTGATCACACCCTTGGGTTTGCCCGTGGAACCCGACGTGTAAATGACGTACGCGGGATGATCGGGGTCGACGCGCGGCGCCACCCAGGCCGGTGTCGCCGGCGCGGGGAGATCGTCGACTGTCAGCATGGGGACGTCGACCGCATCGAATCGATCTGCCACCGAACTGTGCGTCAGGACCAGCAGCGGAGACGCATCGGCGATGATGCTGTGCAGCCTGGCATCGGGATGGTCGAGTTCGAGCGGCAGGTACGCGCCACCGGCCCTGAGAATTGCGAACAGCGCGACGACAGTCTCGATGGAGCGTGGAATGGCGAGCGCGACAACCGTTTCTGCTCCGACTCTGTGCTCTGCGAGTACGTGCGCGACACGGTCGACCTCGGCGTCGAGTTGTGCATAGGTCATGCGGGTGTCACCACAGACGAGTGCGTCCGCGTCGGGGATCGTCGTGGCACGCTCGGCGAGCAGGCCCGACACCGTGGTGTCGGGCAGCCGGTGCTGCGGGCCGATAAGCGGGAGGTCGGTGTCCAGTGAGAGGTCGAGCGAGGCGAGCGAGGCGTCGAGATCGCGTCCGAGGAGTTCCAGGGTTCGCCGGAATCGCGTAACGAAGCCCTCGGCGTCACGATGGTCGATCAGGTCGTCGCGGTACTCGAGTCGGAAGCGAATCGACGCACCGGGTGTGACTACGAGCGCGAGAGGGTAGTGGGTGTGGTCGAGGCTGCCCTCGCCGATGACGTCGTGCAGCGACGACTGCTCGCGTTCCTCCTCCTCGGTGCGGAAGTTCTGCAGCACGTACAGGACATCGAACAGCACAGGGTGGCCGGTTTCGCGTTGCAGCCGAGCCAGTCCGATGTGGTCGTAGGCCATCAGCGCCACGCGTTCGTCCTGTCCGCGTCGCAGGAAGTCGCGGACCGATTCCTGCGGATGCAACACCGTACGCACCGGCACGGTGTTGAGGAAGAGTCCGATCACGGTGTCGAGGCCGGGCACCTCGGTCGGTCGTCCCGCGACAGTCGAACCGAAGGCGACGTCGGCCACGCCGAGTACACGCGACAGCGTGAGCGACAGTGCGCCTGAGAGCACGGTGTTGAGGGTGACCCCTGCGGCCCGCGCGTCCGCGCGAAGTGTCTCAGACGCCGGCGCACCGAGATCGACCTCGATTCGCCGCGGCGCACGAGGGGTCCCACCCGCGGCTCGGGGCGCGACCAGCGCCGGTTCGACGTAGCCGTCGAGGTGCGCACGCCACGCGTCGAGTGTGTCGGCGTCGGAGGTCTCGGCGATCCACGCGAGATAGTCGCGCAGTGAGGCCTCGGGTGTCGTGGCCGGGGTGCCTTCGAGGTGGGCGAGCAATCGCGACACGACGAGCCCACCCGACCAGCCGTCCCAGAGCAGAAAGCGGCGGTTGACGACGATGCGATCGTGTCCGCCCGGCAGGTGGATCACCGTGATACGCCACAGTGGTGCGGTGTCGATCGGGATCTGCCGTGCGCGGTCGGCAGCGAGCGCGGCGTCGAGTTCGACATCGACCACGTCGTCGGAGAGTTCGACGAGATCGACCTCCTCGACCACCGGGTCGACCTCCGCGCGGATGATCTGCACGGGCGTGCCGTCGATGTCGACGAACGCCGCCCGCAACTCGGGGTTCTCGTCGATCAGCGACTGCGCCGCCCGCCGCAGGGCCGTGACGTCGACACGGTGGCCGAGATCGAGCCAGAACTGCGCGCTGTAGATGTCGTCGGAGGCGTCGACCTGCGACTGGAAGAACAACCCCTCCTGCAGCGGTGTCAGCGGCCAGACGTCGTCGAGGGTTCCGTGCTCGTGGCTGAGTCGCTCGAGTGCGACGTCGTCGAGGGTCACGAGTCGTCGGTCCGCACCGGCCACCACACGCTCGGCGATCGCCTGAGCGAGTGCGTCGGCGCGTTCGATCACCTTGGGATCGACGTCGACGATCACCTCCCATCCGGTTGCGTCGCGGGGGTCACCGGGCGACAGTCTGATCGAGACCGGGTGTGCGGTCGGCAGCCCGTAATGGCCGACGAGCACGTCGGGTTCGACGATCTGTCCCGCGGCTGCGGCGCTCGCCAACGCCACGCCGACCTGCGGTGAGAGGAAGCGAAGCACGTCGAAGCCCGGACCGTTGTCGTGGAACCCGTTGGGAGCGGACGGATTCGACAGGTCCAGGCGCACCGGCTCGAGCGCCTGCAGTGGCCCGACCGTGCGGGCGCCGTCGACCTCTCGCAGGTCGACGACGACATCGATCGCGAGTTCACGAGGCGCGCGCAAACCGAAGACGTCGACGACCGCTGCGGTCAGGGCCGTGACGAGGGTGTCACGACCGGGTCGCTCGACGTTCGCGTCGTCGACGTGGATCCGCGCCGTGATCGTCGGTCGCTCGGCGCGCGGCCGTGTGACGTCGCTTCCCCCGCCCTCCGATGTCGACTCGGCGACGCCGCCCGGCTGGGTGTCCTCGCCGCCGATACGCGGCAGTGTTGCGCCGGGCGTCAGGACCTCCAGGTAGTGGGGTAGCGCGCTCACATCGGCGGAACGGCGCGCCAATCCCGTTGCCACCGCGCGGAGTTCGGCGTCTGGAGTGTCGATCTCGATATGTCTGCCCGCGGCGGCGTCGTCGAGCGCGGTCTGGAGGTCGGAACGCAGGATCTGCGCAGAGACCGGGTCGACGAGCGCAGCGTCGAAGACACCGACCACCTCGCCGGTGGGCGGTACGAGGGTCAGTCCGTGCGTTGACGGCTCGTCGGGGACGACATCGGCCGTCGACACGGCGAGCTCGGCCTCCTGCGGGGGTTGGGTGGTCAACGTCCACAGGATCGGTGCTGGTCGGCTCACCGTGGTCCGCAGGGCGGGGTGCGCCGCGAGGAGGGCTGCGGCGATCTCGCGGAGAGTGTCCGCGGTGACCGATGGTGCTGCAGCGGCACGAACGACGCGCGGCGGCAACACGTCCGGGTCGATCCGGTCTTCACGCAGCCGTGCAACGGCAGGGGTGAGCGGTATGGCCCCTCCTGCGTCGGTCGTGCTCCGTTCCGGTACAAGTGCGGATGCGTCGAGTCTTCCGTTTGCGGTGAAGGTACGCAGTCGTGCCCGAGGGGCGCGGGCGAGCTCGCGCAGGAAACCCGCGAAGTCGTCGCCGACCCGTCGCGCCTCTTCGGTCGCCTCGACAACGGATCGGACCACGACCTCCGCTGGTCGGTCGCGGCGTCTCACCTGGATCTGAATCTCCACGTCGGAGACCGGGCCCGAGGCGAGCGCGTGGACGAACAGCGGATACCCGCCGAGGGTCTGCCGCGAGGTGTTCGCCATGACGTTCACGCCGAGACCGAACATCCGATACGGGCCATCTGTCGGGCTCGCCGGCGCGTCATCGCGTGCTCGCGCTGCCAGTGCACGGCCGAGATCCTCGCCGCGAAAACGACTATGGGCCACAAGTGCTAACACCGCGCGCTCGGTACGTGCGGCGACATCGGCGAGGTTGTCGCGGGGATCGGTCTCGACACGCAGCGGGAGCACGCTGGTGACCATCGACGGCGTGGTGCGCACACTGCGGTCGAGACGTCCGGTCACGGGCAGTGCGAGGACGAGGTCGGTGCGTCCGGTGCGGACATGGGCGAAGGCGGCCACCGCGGCGATGAGCAGGACCGTAGGTCGGACACCGGCATCGCGGGCCGCAACCCGCAACGGATCGAGGACATCGACCGGGATGTCGAAGCGGGACGCGACGACTCCCCGGCCCGGGGCGACGCCGTCGTCGAGTAGGCGAACCGGTTGGGGCCGGTCGCCCATCCGCGTGAGCCAATAGTCGGCGTCGGTCGCGAAATCGCTGCCCTCGCGGTACTCGCGCTCGGCACCGAGCACCGCGCGCAGGTGCCACTCCCGTCCCGACGCTCCCGATGCGCGCGCCGTGGTGTCGGCTGCGTCGTAGTGCTCCTGTACCGCCTGGGTGAAGAAGCCGAGTCCCATGCCGTCGCAGACGAGATGGTGAACCTTGAAGAACACCAGTGTCGGCGTCGGGTGACCGGTGTCGGTCCCGGTCCCGGTCCCGGTGCGGATGATCGAGATCTCGATCAGCGGGTCATGCGCGACATCCATCGGCCGTGCCAACTCCGCAGCCATCCACTCGTGCGCCTCGGCGACGGTCATCTCGCGGAGCGCGACGCCGAAGTCGGTCGTCGGCAGAATCCGCTGCCGCACGTCGCCGTCCTGCTCGACGAATACCGCGCGGAGGGCTTCGGCGGTGTCAAGTACTGCGAGCAGGCTGCCTCGGAGTCGGTCGACGTCGATCCGCCCATCGACCTCGACGTAGAGTCCGGTCACGTAGAGCGCGGGATCGTCGGAGGCCTGCATCGACAGATAGATGTCGCGCTGTCCCGCGAGAACCGGCAGCATGTCGCTCTGCATGTCGGTGCTCACGCCCGTCGCGCAGGCGTCGGCCGTGACGACATCGAGGTGCGGTCGGGTCGAGGTCACTGGTTGACTCCGGATTCTGCGCGTGCCGCGAGCGACTCGAGCGCCGCGCACAGCGCGTCGCCGAGTCCGCGTACGGAGGCGTCATCGAGGTGGTCGGGGAGGTAACGGAACGTGGCGGCGAGCACAGGACCCGACGACTCGTCACGACAGACGATGTCGATCTCGAGCGGGTACGCAACGCCGAGTTCTGGGTCGGGATCTGCATGCAGCGCCGTCGATTCCGCCGACGGCTGCCACGCGGCGCCTCCGCCGACGGTGAACCGGCCGAGATAGTTGAGGAGAACCGATGGACGCGACATACCCGCCAGCGCTGCCGACAGTTGCGGGTTGAGGTAGCGGAGCATGCCGAATCCGGCACCCGCCGATGGCATTTCCGACCACGCGTGCTCGGCGTCCGACACTGCGTTGCCGATGTCGTCGGTCGCAGGCAAGCGGATCGGTGCGACGGTGGTGAACCAACCGACGGTGTGTGAGAGGTCCGCGTCGACACCGAACTCGTGGGCATCGCGCCCGTGCCGTTCGGTGTCGATGATCAGATCCCCGGTGCCGAGAACCCGTGTTGCAGCGACCCGTAGGGCGCCGAGCAGTATCGAGGTGATCCCGACGCCGTGTCGGGTCGGCAGGTCGGAGACGAGTGCCGCCGAGGTGTCGTCGGACACCGTGACGACGTGTCGGTGCTGCTGCGCGATGGTTCCCGGCGTGGGGAGCCGCCCGGGCACCAGGTCGCCGCCCGGCGCCAGCACGTGGGCCCAGTGGGTCGCCTCGTCGAGCAGGGCCGGATCAGCGGCGCGCTCGGTGAGGGCTGCGGCGAAGGTGTGCAGCGGGGTCACAGCGGGAATCGGGGAGAGTTCTCGGCCCTCGACGAGAGAATCCCACAGGGTCCGCAGGTCTTCGAGCAGGATGCGACGGGAGACGCCGTCGACGGCGAGGTGGTGGATGACCAGGACGAGTCGACCGGCCACCGGTGCGCCGGAGGGATCCGGCGTCAGCCAGGTTGCGGCGACCATGAGGCCCGCGGTGGGCCGCAATCTGCCCGCTGCCGCGGCGGATTCGGTCGCCACTGTCGCAGCGATTGCCGTCGGGTCGGTCAGCACGGAGGACTCGACGGTCACAACGCGCAGAACGTCGTCGACGTCGACTGATCCCGGCGGTGTGCTGTGCATGTCCCACAACACACCCGCGACCACCTGCAACGAACTGCGCAGTGCCTCATGGGAATCGAGCATTGCGCCGAGAATCGCGCGCAGACCGGCGGTGTCGAGCTCCGGAGGTGTGTCGACGACGAGTGACTGGTTGAACCGGTCGATGGTGCCGCCGATCTCGCGTAGTCGGTGGACGATCGGCAGCAGCGGGATGGGCGTCGGCTGGGTCGATCCCGCTGCATCGGTGCTCGACGCGCCGGCCGGTCCGGTCATCGTGATCGCCTCATCGATCCACGTCGCGGCCGTGGCGAGTCCGGCAACGGTGCGGTGGGTGAAGACATCGCGCGGCGAGAAGCGAATACCGCGGCGTCGTGCGCGATTGACCAGCGTGGTCGAGACGATGCTGTCCCCGCCGAGGGCGAAGAAGTCGTCGTCGACGCTCGGCGCAGCGGGGAGCCCGAGGGTATCGGCGAACACTTCGGCGAGCGCCGACTCGAGACCGGTGAGCGGTGCACGACCGGTTGCGCTGCCGACCTCGGGCTCGGGAAGCGCAGCGGTGTCCGTCTTTCCGTTGACGGTCAACGGAATCGAGTCGACGACCATCACTGCCGCGGGAACCTCGTGTTCGGGGAGCTCATCGCTGAGTGCGGCGTGCAGTCCCTCACTCGTCAGGTTCTCTCCGACGGCGTAGGCGAGGATCCGGTCGGCACCGCTTGGCCCGGGACGCGTCAGGACGGCGACATCCCGCACACCGGGCAGGCCTGCGAGTGCTGCGCGAACCTCGCCCAACTCGATACGGAAGCCACGGATCTTGACCTGAGTGTCGGCGCGACCGAGATAGATCAGTGTTCCCTGTCTCGTGCACCGGAAGAGATCTCCGGTGCGGTACAGCACACGCCCGTCACCTGCCGGACTGGCGACAAAACGGGTTGCCTGCACCGCGGGACGCTGCAGATATCCGGCGGTGACCTGGGGGCCGCCGAGGTACAACTCGCCTGTTGCGCCGGTCGGCACGGGCCGCAGATAGCCGTCGAGGAGAAGACCGGTGAATCCGGGCAGCAGGGCACCGACATCATGACCCGTCGCTGCGTCCACGTGGTGCTCGTCGATCGCGAGATAGGTGGCGTGGACGGTGATCTCGGTGATTCCGTACATGTTGACCAGCGTCGTGAGCGGGTGGCGACGGGCGAACTCGCGCAGACGTGGCAGATCGAGTGCCTCGCCGCCGAAGATCACGTAGCGCAGCGACTCGAGAAAGTGCTCCGTCGAGGCGGGGTCAGAATCTATGGAGTCCGAATCTGTGGCGTCGGAATCTACGGCGTCGAGAGCGAAGAAGGCGGAGGGTGTCTGGTTGAGCACCGTCACGCCCTGCTCGCGAACGAGAGATGCGAGGTCGACCGGTGACCGGGTCGTGAGGCGGTCGGGTATGACGATGTGGGCTCCTGTCGACAGCGGGCCCCACAGTTCCCACACCGAGAAATCGAATGCGTAGGAGTGGAAGAGCGTCCACACATCGTTCTCGTCGACGTCGAACAGATCGGCCGTGGCGTCGAGTAGCGCGACCACATTGCCGTGGCTGACGGTGACGCCCTTGGGCATCCCGGTGGAACCCGAGGTGAAGATCACGTATGCGGGATCGGCGTCGGATACGTCCTCGTCGACGAACGATGGTGTGTACGAACCTGAATCGTCGATGTTCCACAGGTAGTCGGCGTCGACGACAACGGTGGGACGCGCCTCGGCGAGTGTCGTGGTGATCCGCTCGTGCGGATATGCGGGATCGATGGGCACATACGACGCTCCGCAGCGTAGGACACCGATGATCGCAGCGACGAGATCGGTTGAGCGGTCGATGATCAACGCCACGGAGTGTCCGCGTCGGACACCGTCTCGACGCAGACGTGCCGCGATCGACGTGCTTCTGGTGTCCAACTCGCGATAGGTGAGTGTCTGTGATCCGGCGGATACGGCGCGACGATCGGCGAATCTGTCTGCTGTCCCGGCGAAGACGTCGACGAGGGTGCGCCGTTGCAGCGCCTCGCCGCTGCGGTACTCGGGTAGGGGAATCGCGGGAAGATGCGCCGGTCGGTCGGCGCGCAACCGAGCCACCCGAGCGGTGGGGGTGTCGACGAGCGCATGCAGAACGGTGCGCACACGTGCGGCGAGTTCGGTGACGGTCGCCTCGTCGAAGAGTGCTGTCGCATACTCGACGCGCAGCCGAATCCCGGCGGAGTCGGAGAGTTCCACGAACTCGAAGGTCAGGTCGAACTTCGCCGTCCGGGATCGTGGGAAGACCGGTTGCGCACGCAGACCGTCGAACCCGGGTGCGATGATCGGATCGCGGTATTGCACCATCGTCTGGAACAGCGGGTGACGGCTCAGAGCGCGTTCGGGCGCGAGAGCGGTGACGACCTCGTCGAATGGCACGTCCTGTGCGGCCAGTGCGTCGACATCGGTCGTGCGTATGCGCTGCAGCACCTCGGCGAGTGTCGGATCGCCGGAGAGATCCGTGCGCAGCGTCAGGGTGTTGACGAACATGCCGATCAGCGACTCTGCAGCCGCCGACGAACGGCCTGCCACAGGGGTTCCCACCACGATGTCGTTGCCCGCACCGGACGCGTTGAGTGCGACCGCCACGGCGGCGTGTGCTGCCATGAACAGCGTCGCATCGAGGGCACGGACCGCAGAGCGGAGACCTGCCAGGACCTCGCTGTCGACAACGATCTCGACCTGACCGCCCGACGGGTCGGGTTGTGACGGTCGTGGCCGGTCGTAGGGGAGGTCGAGTTCGGCGGGTGCGTCGGCGAGCTGCCCGCGCCAGTAGTCGAGTTGCCGTGACACCAGCGACCCGGGCTCCGCGACGTTGCCGAGGCGGTCGATCTCCGCGAGGGTGTGATCGGCATAGGCGATGTCAGGGGCCGCGACCGGCTCGCCGTTGTAGCCTGCTGCGAGTTCGTCGAACAGTGTGGTGGCCGACCACTCGTCAGCGGCGATGTGGTGAACGGTGAGCAGCAGCAGCGCTGAATCCTCGGAGGTTTTTAGCAGATCGGCACGCATCGGCAGGTCGGTGGACAATTCGAACGGTCTGCCGATCAGATCGTCGATCGTCTCGTCGAGGCGTGAGCGCTCGACCTCGTGATCGGCGATCAGGATTCTCGAGTCGACGGCCGGGTCGATGACCTGCGCGTCGTCGACGATGCGAGTGCGCAGTGCTTCGTGACGTCCGACGACACCATCGAGTGCGCGCTGAAGTCGCGCGCGGTCGAGCGGTCCGTCGAGGCGCACCGCGAACGGAATCGTGTATGCGGCATCGCCGATCCCGCTCTGGAAGGCCAGTCTCCGCTGTGCGGGCGAGAGCGGGATTCGTTCGGGCCGTGGTGCCCGGACGGCAGGGCCACTCGGGGCCGCGCCCACCGTCTCGGCGTCGTCGGCGAACAGCGATGCGAGGTCGGCGAGCACCGGATGAGCGAAGACGTCGGCGACGCCGACGACGCGTCCGGTGGCCACGCGCAATCTGGTCAGAACTCGTGTCGCCGACAGCGAGTGGCCGCCGAGGTCGAAGAAGTTGTCGTCGAGCCCCGGTTGCCGCGCGTCCGCCGTGTCGAGACCGAGAACCTCGGTCACGGTGTCGACGACGAGTCGTTCGAGGTCGGTACTCGGCTCGCGCAGCGACGCCGTACGTGGTGCCGACGGGGTCGGTAGCGCTCTGCGGTCTGTCTTGCCTCCCGGCGTCCGGGGCAGGCTGTCGAGGCGCGTCCAGGTGGCCGGGACCATCGCGGGGGGAACCGCGTCGAGGAGCGCCGGGGGGACGGCTTCGGGAGCATGTGCCCCGCTGACGTAGACGTCGAGGCGTGCACTTCCGTCGGCGGCGCGTCCGGCGGTCGCCACCGCGTCCTCGACGCCGGCGAGTTCGAGTACAGCCTGCTCCACTTCTCCCAGCTCGACACGTGCGCCGCGGATCTTGACCTGTGAGTCGGTGCGCCCGAGAAGGCGTAGCTGCCCGTCCGCGGTGACCAGACCACGGTCGCCGGTGCGATACATGCGCTCGCCGGACCCGGTGGTGCTGGGCACGAATCGTGTTGCGGTCCAGTCGGGATGGCCGTGATAGCCACGAGCGAGTTGCACTCCGGTGACGTAGACCTCGCCGGGTCGTCCCATCGGCACCGGATTCAGGTGCCGATCGAGAACGACGACACCGCAACCGGGCACCGCGGTGCCCACGGTGACCTCCTCGAGCGAGTTGTCACCCGTCGGGGCACCGATGGTCGCAGTGGTGACGTCGCCCGCCACCTCCGAGGAGCCGTAAGAGTTGATCACCTCGTCGGCAGCGCGGGCGAGGAGTGCCGCGGTGCCTGTGGGGAGCGGTTCGCCGGACACGATCCAGCGTCGAATCGACGACCCGCCGGGCTCGCCTGCTTTCTCCTCGGTCCGGACATCGACGATGGTTCTCGCCAACGACGGGACCGCGGTGATCTGGTCGACGCAGTGGCGGTCGGCGAGGTCGACGAGGGCCGCTGCATCGCGGGCGGACTCGTCGTCGGCGACGACAACCGTTGCCCCCGCCGCCAGAGCGCCCAGGATCTCGGTGAGACCATCGATGAACGCGATGGCACTCTTGGCCAGCACAACCGAGCCGTCCCAGCACTGAGCGGCCCACGCGACACGATTGGCGAGCGCGGCAGCGGTGCCGACGACGCCCTTGGGCGTGCCGGTCGATCCAGAGGTGTAGATCAGGTACGCGGCGGAAGCGGGATGCGGCGTGTACGGATCGGGTGCAACACCATCTGTCCCGGGCTCGTGGTCGCCGCCACGACAGATCTCGGTGAAGGTCTCGTCGTCGAGCACGAGGTCGGGAGCGGCGTCGTCGAGCATGAATCGGACTCGACGCTCCGGATAGGTCGGATCGATCGGCGCGATCACCGCGCCGAGTCGCGCGATCGCGAGGATGGCGACGACCATGTCGATTCCTCGTGGCAACGCCACCGCCACAATGGATTCGGCTCGGATGCCACGCGCGGCGAGCGCCCGCGCGGTCTGCCCGGCCAGAGCATCGAGTTCGCGGTATCCCACGCGACGATCCCCACACACCAGGGCCGTGCGCCGCGCGCGACGCTGCGCGGTGGCGCAGATCTGCTCGGCGACCGGTACATACGGAAGCGGGTGTTCCTCGTGAGAGTTCTTGACCGATCCGGTCGTCGCGACGGTGTTCAGCCGGCCGAGTGTGGTGTCACGTGACCGTGCCAGCACCGCCAGCCAGCGTATGACCTCGTCGAGTAGACGCGCATCGGCACCACGGCGTTCGAGTACGAGTCCGATCCGCGGATCATCGTCGACGACAAGTGTTGCGGCGAAGTCGTTGTCGTCCTCGATGTGGGGGCGGACCTCTCCTCGCGGGAAGCTCTCGAACACGACGAGGGAGGTGATCGGACCGCCGAGGTCGACCGCCGACACGATGTCGGACAGCGGTACATGGTGGCTGTCGAGCAGGGCAAGCTGTTCGCGCTGCAGGCGGGTGAGGGTATCTCCGACCGTCTCTGTCGGCTCCATTCGCACACGAACCGGAACCGTGTTGATGAGCATGCCGACCATCTCGTCGACACCCGGCACCGACGGATCACGCCCTGAAACGACTGTCGCGAAGACCACGTCGTCGCAGTCGTTGCGATCGGCGAGCACGAGCGCCCACGCCAACTGGATGACGGTGTTCAACGTCGCCGACGACTCTGTGGCCAGCGCGCGGAGCGCCGACGACAGTTCGATGTCGAGCTCCGTACGCACGGGCGCACTCGGCGTGGTCGGCTCGACGACGTCGACGATCGTCGGTTCCTCGACACCGGCGAGTGCGTTCACCCACGGGCCGACGTCACGGCCCCGCGACGAGAGCCAGCGCGCGTGGTCGCTGATCGGCCGTACCGCGGCGAGAGCGTCGCCCCGGTACGCGCGGACGATCTCTCCGAGCATCAGGTGCAGCGACCATCCGTCGAGTGCGACATGATGAGCCACAACGAAGAGCCAACGGGGGCAATCGTTCTCGGTGAGGAGTGTGAACCGCAGTGGCGGTGGAGAGGTCAGCGGGATTCCGGCCGAGCGGGCCTCTGCACGCAGTGTGTCGAGCCCGCCGTCGAGCGTCGCGACGTCGATGACCGGCAACTCGACGTCGACCCCGACGTGCACACGCGCCACCGGTTCGCCGGTCCGGCGGCGTGTGTACGACGTTCGCAGAGCGGCGTGCCGCGCGGCGACGGTGACGATCGCGGCTCGCAGGCGGTCAACGTCGACGTCGGCGCCGAGAACTGTGGTGAGGTCGAGGTCGGCGAGTATCAGGTACGGGTCCACATCGTCCGACGCACGGGGTGCGGTCGACCGGTAGATGATTGCTTCCTGGAGCCCGGTCAGGGGCAGGACGTCCTCCAGCGATTTCGCGTTGCCGCTCTGTGGTGTGTCGACGCGTGCCGCGGTCACAGCAGGTCCCCCTCCATGAGTTCGGTCAGTTCGTCGTCATCGATGCCAGCGGTCGTCCCGGAGTCGGCGTCTGCCGCGGGCGCCGGGTCCGCAGGTCGTGCGGCGCCGCGGGGGCGCGCAACCGCCGCGAGAGCTTCGACAGTGGGGTGGTCGAAGATCTCCAGCGGCGTGAGGTCCCAGCCAACCGACGCCGCTGCGCTGACCGCACGAACTGCGACGATGCTGTCTCCGCCGAGCGTGAAGAAGTTGTCCTCCGCGCCGACGGCGGGCAGTCCGAGTACGGCTGCGAAGACATCCGCGAGTGCGGTTTCGCGCGGCCCTCTCGGGGAGCGGGACCGCGCGGCTCGGGCCGCGTAATCCGGTGCGGGCAACGCCCGCCGATCGACTTTGCCGTTGGGTGTCTGCGGGAACGCGTCGAGCACGACGAGCGCTGACGGCACCATGTAGTCGGGCAGGATGTCGGCGACCCTGCTCCGCCACGACTGTTCGAGTGCCTTCGAGTCCGTGTCGGGCCGGGCTGTCACGTAGCCGACGAGTCTCCCGCCCACCGAGGCCGCCACCGCGCCGGACACCTCGGGGAGCGAGGAGAGAGCCGTCTCGATGTCGCCGAGTTCGACCCGGAAGCCGCGGACCTTGACCTGGTGGTCGGTTCGGCCCAGGCAGTCCAGACGGCCATCGGGTCGGCGACGCGCCAGATCCCCGGTCCGATACATGGGGGCGCCGGCGGCGAAGGGGTCGGCCACGAATCTGGTCGCGGTGAGGCCTGGAAGGCCCCGGTATCCGCGAGCAAGTCCGGCACCACCGATGTACAGCTCGCCCACGCGTCCCACTGGTACCGGATGCAGCGTCGAATCGAGCACGCGGACAACGGTATTCGAAATCGGACTGCCTATCGTGATGTCGATGCCGCCCCGTCTGATCTCGGCCGACGTCGACCAGATCGTCGTCTCGGTCGGCCCGTACATATTGCGGACCGACCGCGCGGCGGCCGCCAGATCATGTGCGAGGTCGACGGGCAGTTGCTCGCCCCCGACCAGCACATCGACCTCGGCGAGCGCGTCTGCGTGCCCGGCGCCGAGGAAGGCCGACCACAGCGACGGGGTCGCCTGGACGAGGTCGGGACCGTGCTGGGAGATGAGTTCGGCCAGCCGCGCCGGATCGTGTACGTCGTCGTTGTCGGCGATGATCACGCACGCGCCGGCCGAGAGCGGCACCAGTGTCTCCAATAGTGCGATGTCGAAGGAGATCGTGGTGACCGAGAGGAGCGATCGGCCGGGACGTAGTCCGAGTTCGTCGACCATGTGGTCGGCGAAGTTCCACAGGGCGCGGTGGGGAATGACCACGCCTTTCGGCGTTCCGGTCGAACCCGAGGTGTAGATCAGGTACGCGGCACTGTCAGCGCCCACAGGGGTCGGGCGGGCCGACGAGGTTCCTCGCCTGCCGTCGGACAGACGTCGCACGCGTATGCCGCCCGGTTCGGCGTCGGCGGGTTCGAGAATGGCGACGGGTGCGGCGTCGGCGATGCTGGCGTCCAGGCGGTCGGCGGGAAACCCGGGATCCAGAGGGAGGAACGCTGCACCGGTGCGCATGACGGCGATCAACGAGACGATGAGGTCGATGCCACGGGGGAGTGCCACGGCCACGACCGACTCGGCGTCAAGGGGGCCGAGATGCGCGACGAGGTCGTCGACCCGAGACGTGAGTTCGCCGAAGTCGACCGCCTCGCCGCGGTGGCAGACGGCGACGGCATCGGGCGCAGCGGCGGCGATACGGACGTCGAGGGGTGTCGGATCTATCGATGCTGTTCTGCCCGTGGGTTGCTCGCTGTCACCGGGCGAGTGGTGTCCCGTCGATTCGGATATCGCCGGCGCGGATTGCTCGACGTGCATGGCGCCGACCCGACGGGTGGGCTCGCGGAGGAACTCATCGACGAACTCGGCGAGCGAGTGAGCAATTCGGGCCACGCGTGTCCGGCTGTAGATGGCTGCGTCGGCGTCGAGCGTGAGTTCGAGATCGGAACCGTCCGACGTCGGCGATCCGCGGTCGAGGGCCGTGATCGCCAGGTCGACGACCGGACCACGCCGCAGAGAGCGGATTCTGGCGATCAGCGAGTCGAACGCGACCGTGGAGCCGAAGGGTTTCACGTTCACCGTCGGCCCCACCACTCCGTCGACGCCTCGGCGTCGGGCATCCCGCAGGATGTGCTCGCCGCGGTACCGCGCGTGGGGCGCGATCCGACGAATTCTCGCCGCTGCATCAGCTGCGAGTTCCTCCGCTGTGGCTGCCGGGCCGACCGCGACGCGTAACGGGACCACATTCACCGTTGTGCACGCGACATTGGCACTGGGAGAACCGAATCGGTTCATCATCGGAAATCCGATCACCACGTCGCCGGTGCCTGTGACGCGTGCGCAGTATGCCGCGACGGCAGCAACAAGACGATCGGGGGCCATCGCAGCATGGCCTGCGTCCGGCACCACGACACTCGTCGTGTGTGTGCTCGCCGCAATGCGGTGACCGCGGGGGGCGTCACCCAGTGTGAGAGGGCCTGCGACGCCGTCGAGTTCGCATTCCCAGAATCCTGCACTGGCATCGGCATCGGACTCGGCGGGAAGCGTGACGATACTTCCGAGGCGGCGGGTATCTGCTGGATCGGCGTATAGGCGACCGATGCGTCGAATGAGTAGTCCGAGTCCGTACGCGTCGAGCACGATGTGGTGTGCGACGACGAGTAGGGCCGTGCGGTCGCCGGAGGTGAGGATCTCGACGGC
This sequence comes from Gordonia aichiensis NBRC 108223, assembly GCF_000332975.1. Lineage (GTDB taxonomy): Bacteria > Actinomycetota > Actinomycetes > Mycobacteriales > Mycobacteriaceae > Gordonia > Gordonia aichiensis. The sequence continues at coordinate 317,574 of NZ_BANR01000005.1, forward strand.
CGCGCACGGGTCGAGGGCGGGATCGATTTCGCGTTCCACCGCCACACGGGCATACGCATCGATCGCATCGGCGGCGTCGCCGAGTTCTCGTTCGACGACACCGATCGGCTCGCCGAGAGTCACCTCGACGTCGCCGTCGTGTTCGGTGAAGATCGACCGCAGGCCATCGGCCTCGTCGAGAGCGGCGCGAACCGCGCTGATCAGGCGGCGTCGATCCGGTGCACGGTCGAAGTCGACGAGCTGACCGATGGTGAACACATCCGGGTTGGGCGCGAGTTTGTGCGCGAACCACAATCCCAGTTGCGCCGACGTGGCGCGCATCAGCAACCCTCCACGGGGGTCTGTGTTGCGGCGACTTCGACCAATCGACGACGGCAATCAACCATGGGTATTTAGCTTACCCTAGCCTTATCTAGACAGCGGGGTCGCCCGACGTTATCGATTTGGTAAGCCTATGCTTACCAGAGAACGAGCTCCGATGCTCGCCCATCACTGCAGGTCACGAGAGAGGACGGCATGGCCACAACGAACACGGTACTCACCCGAGAACGGATCATCGCCGACATCGCGGGCATCCTCGGCGTGGCCGAGCACGAAATAACCGATGACACAAACGTTCTCGACGTCGGTCTCGACTCGGTGCGACTGATGTCACTGATCGAGCGCTGGCGTGCAGCAGGCGCACACCAGGCGGATCTGGTGAGCATGGCCGCTGACCCCGTCGTGGGTTCGTGGATTCGGGAACTCACTACTGAGAGCGCATCCGTCGAGCACGGGGGAGGACAGCGGTGAGCCGCACAGCGCAACCCGCCACAGAGACCGCCGACGTCGTCGTTGTCGGAGGCGGGCCGGGAGGTTCGACGGTCGCCACACTGCTGGCCCGCAGCGGGCACCGCGTCGTGCAACTGGAGAAGGAGTCGTTCCCGAGGTATCAGATCGGCGAATCCCTGCTTCCGTCAACGATTCACGGCGTCTGTCGGTTGCTCGGCGTCGACGAGGAGATCAAGAACGCAGGCTTCATGCACAAACGCGGCGGCAGCTTCCGCTGGGGGAAAAATCCCGTGCCGTGGAACTTCCTCTTCGCCATCTCACCGGAATTCGCAGGGGAGGGGTCCTACGCGTACCAGGTCGAGCGCATGAAGTTCGACCAGATCCTGCTCGAGAACGCTGCCGATCAGGGTGTCGATGTGCGCCAGCGCAGCCGGGTGACCACAACGGTTACCGACCATTCCGGACGGGTCACCGGCATTCGGTACGTCGACTCCGACCGGGTCGAGCATCAGATCAACGCAAGATTCGTCGTCGACGCCTCGGGCAACACCACACGATTGTCGAAGTACGCAGGCTCAGAACGGATCTACTCCGACTTCTTCCAGAATGTCGCGGTGTTCGGGTACTTCGAGAACGGGAAGCGATTCCCCGCGCCGGACAGCGGCAACATCCTGTGCGCGGCATTCGACGAGGGCTGGATGTGGTATATCCCGTTGTCGGACACCCTCACCAGTGTTGGTGCAGTCATCTCGCGCGAGAAGGCAGAGCATGCGCTCAACGCGCAAGAAGAGACCCTGCTGCACTATGTCGATCGATGCGAGATCGTGAAGGACATGCTCGCCGACGCCACACGGGTCACCGAGGGCACCTACGGCCAGATCCGTATTCGCAAGGACTACTCGTATGCCAACACACGCTTCTGGGGCAACGGCATGGTCCTCGTCGGTGATGCGGCATGCTTCATCGATCCCGTGTTCTCCACCGGAGTTCATCTCGCGACGTATTCCGGTGTACTGGCTGCACGGTCGATCAACAGCGTCCTGGCAGGTGCGCTGACCGAGGAACGTGCGTTCACAGAATTCGAAGGCCGCTACCGCCGCGAATACGCCGTGTTCTACGAATTCCTGTCGGCCTTCTACGACATGGAGCAGTCGGAGGACTCGTACTTCTGGAAGGCGCGCAAGGTGACGAACTTCGATCGCAACGACATGACCGCGTTCGTCTCACTCGTCGCGGGTGCCTACTCTGGTGAACAAGCCCTGACCGACCCGGATCAGATCGTCGAGCGGTTCTCTGCATCGACTGCTGCTCTCACCGCGGCAGCCGAGCGAACCGGTGGCATGGACACCGACTCGGGCCAGCGGATGGGCCACCTCTTCGGCACTCCCGTCGTACGTGAGGTCATGGAGGAGATGAACGCGCTACAGGCGCGCGCAGCGATCGGCACCGACGGGAGCGAGCCGCCGTTGCTCGACGGCGGTCTGGTCCCGTCGGCAGACGGCCTGAGCTGGGCCGAACCGGCTTCGGCTCCCGTCTGACCGGCCAGGCCGCGCCATGCTGACGGCACTGGCAGTGGTCCTCGGCACGGCGGTCGTGTGCGGCGCGATCGCGCGTCGACTCGGATTCCCATCGATGGCAGGCGAATTGGTTGCGGGTGTCCTGCTCGGACCCTCGGTGCTCGGCCTGATCGCCCCACACGTGACCGGAATGGTCGTCGATGCCGAGGGCACGCCGAACGTGGCGATATCCGCGGTCGGTACCCTCGCCGTCGTCCTGCTCGTCGGCCTCGCCGCGACAGAACTCGACGCCCGGTTCCTGCGCACCTACGCAGGCACGATCGGCACGGTGGGCATCGTCGCGTTCGTGATCCCACTCGCGGTCGGCATCGGTATCGGATTCGTCCTGCCATCCCGGTTTCTTGGAGATGGCGCGCACACAGCACAATTCGCGGTCCTGCTCGGCCTCGCGATGTCGGTCAGCGCGATCCCTGTCATCGCGAGCATTCTCGGCGAGCTGAGTCTGCTTCGCACGACGCTCGGTCGGCTCGTCCTGTCGGTGGGGACCGTGACCGACCTCGCGGCCTGGGTGGCACTCGCGGCGGTGTCGGCACTGGCGACGGTCGGCCTTCGTGGCTGGCACCTGCCTCTGACGCTTGTCGCCGTGGCGGGGTCGGTGGGGGTGGCGTTGATCGCACGGCCGATCCTCGGACACCTGATGACCCGATTCGAGACCGCGGGCCACGACACGCAATCGGCAGCAGTGATGGTGATCGCGATGATCGCAGGTGCCGCAGCGACCGACGCCATGCACCTCGATGCCGTTCTCGGTGCCGTACTGGCAGGCATCGCGTGTGGTCGGCGCCCGGAGCGGGTCGTTGCGCCGCTCCGGATGGTCACCGCGACGGTTCTGGCGCCGGTCTTTCTCGCCTCGGCAGGGCTGCACGTCGATCTGCGTGCTCTCGCATCCCCCGCGGTGGCGGGAATCGCCATCGGCGTCATCACCGCGGCTGTCGTCGCGAAGCTGGTCGGCGGCTACCTCGGTGCACGGCTTGCCCGCAGGCCCCGATGGGAGTCGGTGGCCATCGCTAGTGGACTCAATGCACGCGGTGTGGTCGAGATCATCATCGCGACAACCGCATTGGGTCTCGGCATCTTCAGCGAGGAGACCTACATGATCGTCGTCGTCATGGCGGTACTCACGTCGGTGATGGCGGGACCGATGGTCGCGGCGGCCGCGCGCCGATGGCGTCCGGGTGCCGGTGGGTCAGTCCTCGTCGGCGCCGAGCGCCCGCAGCACGGTACGTAGCTTGGCCGTCGTCTCGGTGACCTCGGCGTCGGGATCCGACTCGGCGACGATGCCGCCCCCGGCCCAGGTCGTCACGTCGCCGGTGCGCGAATCGATCTCGGCACAGCGGATGGCGACCAGCCACTCGCCGTCTCCTGAGCTCAGCGTCCCGGCCATGTCCCGCCGATCCGACACGGTCGCGCCGTCCGCTCCGCGGTACTCGCCGGGGCGGGTACCGGGCGCGAGCTCTCCGAGACACCACCCGACGGCTCCGCCGTAGAAGCCGCGGTCGCCCTCCGTCGCGCGGATGTATTCGCGTGCGGTGTCGGTGGGTGTTCCGCACACGGCAGGCGTGGGGTGGACGGCGATCGCGAGATCCAGGGCGGTGGTCGAGGCGTCGGCAAGTTCACCGACGATGGGGGTCCCGAGGTGCCACATCGTCGACGTACGCACGATCGATGGTGCCTCGGGAACATCGAGGTGGCTGCACAATGGCGTAAGTGCACTCCGCAGGGCTTCGATGACGAAGCTGTGCTCGCCGAGATCTTTGGCGGAGGAACTCAATGTTCTCGCTCGCTCGGTGTCGACGGTCGGATCGCGATGGCGAGCCGCCGAACCGGCAAGGGGGTGCGCGCTGACCCGTGTGCCACGCCTGCGGACGAGAACCTCGGGGCTCGCACCTACGAGATACCGGCCGTGGTAGGCCGCGCCTGCGGGAGCGAGGCTCGTGCGAAAGATGCCGGATTCGGGGTTTTGCGTGGCGAGGGCTGCACACAACAGCTCGGGAGATAGGTCTGCGCTGTGTAACAACAGTTTTCGCGCCAACACCACCTTGGCGAGTGGACTCGCCGGATCAGCGAGTACCGCCACCGCCGCGTCGACGCGCTCGCGGTGCTCGGTGGGCCGCGGTTCCGCTGCGACGATGTTCGCGCTCACGGCCCCCTGTGTGGCTGTCCAGGTGGTGGGCCGCGGCTCGAAGCACACGTGCGCGGGAGCGGTCAGTGCGCTCGGTGTGCGTGAGTCGAATGCAAGCGCTCCGACGATGGCCGCGTGGTCGCCGCGCGCGAGCGACTCGGCGGCGAGACGAGGATCGTCGAAAGACGGCAACCCGCCGCGTGCAGAGCACAGGTGATCCGAGCCGGCGAACGCGAAATGCTCGGCAGGGCCGGAGAATTGCTCAGCACGCACGGCATGACGGGCAGAATCGTCCGACTGTTCTGTCGAACTCGAAAGAGTCATGATGTCGGTCGTCCTCCTCATTCGAAACGGATTCGACGTGCGATGTGCGCCGTAGGGGGCACGTGATGGCGAACTAATGATTAGGTTAGACTTACCTAGCATTACGTGCGGCGGTGGCCCACGGACATCAGGACGATCTAGGGAGTGGCGCGTGTGTAGTGAGCGGAACTCCGAACTCGATATCGCTGGCATCGGATTCGGACCCTCGAACCTGGCCCTGGCCATCGCGGTCGAGGAACACAACACCTCGAGCACGACCCGTGAGCGCGGCATCACCGCCCGGTTCTTCGAGAAGAAGCCCCGGTTCGGATGGCACCCCGGAATGCTGCTTCCCGGCGCGACCATGCAGGTGTCTTTTCTCAAAGACCTGGTGACGCAACGGAACACATCGAGTTCGTATTCGTTTCTGAATTACCTCGCCGAGCATGACCGACTCGGTCACTTCATCAATCGGCAGGACTTCTTCCCGCTGCGCGTCGAATTCCACGACTACCTGCGCTGGGCGGCCGACCGTCTGTCGATCCCGGTCGACTACGGCTGCGAGATCACCTCGGTGACGTTCATGGACGGCGCGTTCGACATCACCTCCGCATCGGGCGAGCGGGTCCGCGCACGCAACCTGGTGCTCGGCGGAGGGCTTCGGGCCAAACTGCCCGCGGGCGTCGTCGCCGGCCGACGCGTGTTCCACAACCATCACGTACTGCCGAACCTCGCGCAGTTGCCGCCGCTGACGCATCGCAGATTCGCGGTGATCGGCGCGGGCCAGAGCGCCGCGGAGGTCGCGGCCCACCTACACGAGACGACGGACGCCGAGGTGCATGCCGTGTTCTCCAAGTACGGCTACACCCCTGCCGACGACAGTCCCTATGCGAACCGCATCTTCGACTCCGACGCCGTCGACGAGTACTTCTCGGCCGAGCCCGCCTGGCGCGACCGACTCCTGCAGTACCACCGCAGCACCAATTACTCGGCCGTGGATCCGGTCCTGATCACCGATCTCTACGGGCGCGAGTACAGCGAACGCGTATCGGGGCGCCGCCGCCTGTTCGTGCACGGCGCCACCGAGGTCACCGATCTCGACGAGACCGCCGACGGCGCACGGTTGCGGATCGCACATCGCACGACCGGCGAAGAACTCGACCTCGAGTGCGATGCCGTGGTGTTCGCAACGGGATTCGAGCCGACGCCGGTCTCGGACATGCTCGGTGATCTCGCCGCGTACTGCGCGGCCGACCAGCACGGTCGACCCGTACTCGACCGCGCGTACCGTCTGCAGACGTCACCGGAGATCACCGGGCAGATCTTCGTACAAGGAAACTCCGAACACACACACGGACTCACGTCGACGCTACTGTCGAACGTGGCCATCCGATCGGGGGAGATCCTCGACGCTATCACTGACCGGGGGCTGCCCGAACCGATAAAGACGGCCGTACCAGCTGGCCAGAGCGCTGCCGGCGCCTAAGTTTTGGAGAGGTGAGAATTGTGACCGGGTCACAGACCGTCGGTGGGCAGGACACCACACCCCACCCGACCGAGATCACGTTGACCATGTACGACCTGCTGCCCCGGACGGTCGAGGTGATCGAGACAATCGATCTGAGTCCGGACATGCGTCGGGTGCGCTTCGCGATCAGTGCGCCGGAGAGCTTCATCGTCGTGCACATGGCACCCGACGACCACATCAAGCTGTTCTTTCCCGACCCGGAGACCGGCGAGATCGTCATGCCCGGTGTCGGCGCCGACGGCATGCGGTTGCCGACCGAGGGAAGATTCCCCATCTATCGCGACTACACGATCCGCGCCTTCGACCGCGATCGCGGCGTGCTCGACATCGACTTCGTCCTGCATGATCACGGCGTCGCGGGGAAGTGGGCCGGACAGGCGGTCGCGGGCGATCGGCTCGGCATGCTCGGCCCGCGCGGTTCGCACATCTATCCGACAGGTTATGACTGGTACCTGCTCGGCGCCGACGACACCGCGCTACCGGCACTTGCGCGCTGGCTCGAGGAGCTGCCCGCCGACAAGCCGGTGATCGCATTCGCCGAAGTCACGGGACCGGACACCGAGATCGAGCTTCCCGAACGTCCGAATGCCCGCGTCCACTTCGTCCACCGTGGCGCCGACCAGTCCGGCCGGGGAACCAACCTCTTGCGTGCTCTGCAGCAGCTGGATCTCCCCGAGGGCGACTTCTACAGCTGGTTCGCCGGTGAGGCGTTGTCGCTCAAGCCGATCCGCCGTCACCTACGACGCGAACTCGGTCGGTCCAAGGGCTCCGTCAAGGTGGACGGCTACTGGCGCACAGGAACGGTCAACCTCGACCATCACGTCGAGGACGACGACTCGTAGCGTCGGACGGCACGACTGGCACATGCCCCACCGGGCCTCGGCAACCGGAGTAGGCGCCGGTACTACCTCGAACTCGACGTCTCGCTCGCTCCGCCCATCTGCCGGGCAAACGACGCGATCGTCTCGATGAGGTGATCGAACACGGCGTCGACGTCGGTGGCGGTGGCGATGCGGGCATTCGGCGGTCCACCCCACATGCCGCGTTCGTCGGACACGGTCATCCCGCGGGTGAGTGCACCGATGAGTTCGACGCCGACCTGGGCGGGGACGGTCTCGGCCAGCGACGGATCGAGCGCGACCATCGCGGCGAACGGGTCGTGCAGGTGGGCCAGGTAACCCTCGTCGTGGGCATGGTGGAATTCCAGGTAGAAGCGCATCGCGTCGACGAGGTGGCGCACGATCGGATTGTCGGCGACCGATCGGGTGCCCGGTTCGTCCGTCGGGTCGAGATATTCGACAGGACTACTACCTGCGGCCGCTGCGAGCCGCACGAGGTGATCGGGGAGTAGGGCGACCGTCTCGGTCAGGTCGAGCGGACACACGATCGGCGCAGGCGCTCCGTCGACGCCGAACGCCGCGAAGACCTCGGCAGCCGCCTCGGGGTCGACGGCGACATTCCATTCCGCAACAGGCGTGGTGTTGCCGTGCGCATGGAACGCGCCGCCCATGATCACCAGTCGGCGGAGTCGTCGCGGGAGTGTCGGGTCCCGGCGGATCGCGGTGGCCAGTGACGTGAGTGGCCCTGTGACGAGTCCCACCAGCTCACCGTCGTAGGCGTGGGCGGCGTCGAGCCATGCGTCCGGCCCATCGGTGTCGGCGACGACGACGTCGGGTGTGGGAAGTTCTGCATACCCGACCCCGAGTGGTCCGTGGGTGTCCTCGGTGGTCATCAGCGCTGCCATCAGCGGGCCGTCCGGCCCTCGATGCACCGGGATGTCGCCGCGACCGCACAGCGACAGCCAGGCCAGGTTGTTGGCGGTCACCACATCGACGGGAACATTGCCTGCGGTACTCGTGATGCCGACGATGTCGACGTCGGTGCGCGCAAGGAGATACAGCAGTGCGACGGAGTCGTCGATGCCGGTGTCGCAGTCGAAGAACAGTCGCTGAGTCACGTCACAATTCTGGCGGATTCGTGTCGAATACGTACGGTCGGGTTCATGGCAACGTACACAACGGCTTTCGAATGGACGGAGACAAATCGAGAATGGCTGATCGAGAATCCGATCAGGATCGTCGGATACGTGATCGTCGCATTGGTGGTGCGGTTCGTCTGCAACCGGCTGATCGACCGCGTCACACGTCGGCAACCGGGCCCCAAGGGGTCGGTCCCACCGCTGCTACGGCACCTGCGTGACCGTGCGCCGTCGGGGGCCAGCAGGGCGGTGATCAACGAGCGACGCGCGCAGCGCGCCCGCACCATCGGGTCGGTACTGAAATCGGTCGTGTCCATCGTTCTGCTCACCTGGGTCGTGCTGGCCATTCTGTCGGTACTCGGGGTCAACATCGCCCCCTTCATCGCCTCCGCCGGGGTGATCGGTCTCGCGATCGGGTTCGGCGCGCAGAATCTGGTCCGTGACTTCGTCACGGGGATCTTCATGCTCCTCGAGGACCAGTACGGGGTGGGCGACGTCGTCGACCTGGGGGAGGCCGTCGGGGAGGTCGAGTCCGTCGGACTGCGGATCACGACGATTCGCGACGTCGACGGCACGCTCTGGTACGTCCGCAACGGTGAGATCGCGCGTGTCGGCAACATGAGCCAGGAGTACGCCGTCGCCCGCGTGGAGGTGCCGGTCGCACTCACCGCCGACGTCGACAGGGCGCAGAAGGTCGCACTCGACGCCGCGAACGAGGCCGTCGAATCGGAGTCGCTCGCAGACGACGTCAGCGGAGAACCCGAGATGCTCGGTGTCCAGGAACTCTGTGCCGACCAGTTGACCCTGCGCATGACCGTGACGACGCGACCCAACTCGCAGTGGAAGGTCCAGCGCACCCTGCGTCGGGAGATCCTGCGGGCCTACGACGAGAACGGCATCGAACTGCCGTACCCGCGCGGCCAGCTGATCACCACCTCACCGAACTGACCCGCGTCCTCGCACGTAGGCAACACATGCGTGGAGAGACGACAAGAGCCCGCCGGGACATTCTCCCGGCGGGCTCTTTCGGTGTCCGAGGGGGGACTTGAACCCCCACGCCCGTTAATAGGGCACTAGCACCTCAAGCTAGCGCGTCTGCCATTCCGCCACTCGGACTCAGTGCTTCGGTACTCGCGGATTTCTCCGTTCCGCACCGGGCCGGATAACACTAACCGAGGTTGCCCCCGTATCCCAAATCCCGTAGGAGTGAGGGGTGACTTCGGAGCCCGAGAACCCCGCCGCGACCATCAAAGCCGTCGACGAAGTCGTCGACATCGTGAGCTCACTGATTCGCTTCGACACCACCAACACCGGCGAGCCCGAGACGACGAAAGGCGAGGAAGACTGCGCCAAGTGGGTCGCGGGCATGCTCGAGGAGGTGGGCTACACCACCCAGTACGTGGAGTCCGGACGTCCCGGGCGGGGCAACGTCTTCGCACGCCTCGCCGGTCCGCCCGACTCCGACCGCGGAGCCCTGCTGGTACACGCGCACCTCGACGTGGTGCCGGCCGAACCGGCCGACTGGAGCGTCCATCCGTTCTCGGGTTCGATATCCGACGGATACATCTGGGGGCGTGGCGCCGTCGACATGAAGGACATGGCGGGCATGGCGCTCGCGCTGGCGCGACAGTTCAAACGAGACGGCACCGTACCCCCGCGCGAACTGGTCTTCGCATTCCTGGCAGACGAGGAGGCAGGCGGGACGTGGGGATCGCACTGGCTCGTCGAGCACCGGCCGGACCTGTTCGATGGCATCACCGAGGCCGTCGGCGAGGTCGGTGGTTACTCGCTCACCGTTGATCGTCCCGATGGCACGCAGCGCCGCCTGTACCTGGTGGAGACGGCAGAGAAGGGCTTGTCGTGGATGCGGCTGACAGCAGAGGCCAGCGCTGGCCACGGGTCGTTTCTGCATTCGGACAACGCTGTCACCGAGATCGCCTCGGCGGTCGCGCGCATCGGCAATCACACGTTCCCGCTCGTCATCAGCGATTCGGTGGCCGAATTCCTCGAGGCCGTGTCAGAGGAGACCGGCTGGGATCTGGGCCCGGACACGCCCGATCTCGAGACCGCGCTGTTCAAACTGGGCAGTCTCGCCCGGATCCTTGGTGCGACGCTGCGTGACACGGCGAACCCGACCATGCTCAAGGCCGGCTACAAGGCCAATGTCATCCCGCAGAAGGCCGAGGCCGTCGTCGACTGCCGCGTACTGCCGGGACGCCAGAAGGCGTTCGAGGCCGAGATCGACGACCTGATCGGCCCCAACGTGCGTCGCGAGTGGATCACGCACCTCGACTCCTACGAGACGACCTTCGACGGACATCTCGTCGACGCGATGAACGACGCCATCCTCGCCTACGACGACGCCGGCCGGACCGTGCCCTACATGATGTCGGGCGGCACCGACGCCAAGGCCTTCGCCAAGCTGGGAATCCGATGCTTCGGCTTTGCGCCCCTGCAGCTGCCGCCCGAACTCGACTTCGCCGCGCTCTTCCACGGCGTCGACGAACGGGTGCCCGTGGAGTCGGTGCTGTTCGGCACCCGTGTGTTCGAGCACTTTCTGCATCACAGCTGAGCGGTCCCCCGACCTACTGTTCAGCTGCGAAGCAGAGCGTCGGTTCAGTCTCCGAGCACGCGCCGCAGGTAGTCGTTGCCGAAGACCCGCTCGGGATCGTACTTGTCCCGGATGGCGAGGAAGTCGGCGAACCGCGGGTACTCGCCGCGGAAGTACTCCGCGTCGCGGGTGTGCAGTTTGCCCCAGTGCGGGCGGCCGTGGTGGGCCACCATGATCTCCTCGACGTCGGCGAAGAAGGCCGAGATGTCTGCGGGATCGTCGCGATGGTAGCGATGAACCGCGACGTAACCGGTCGTGCGGCCCGACGCGGTGGACAGCATCAGATCATCGGCCGCCGCCGCACGTACCTCTACCGGGAAGCTGACCCTGTATCCCTTCCGTGTGATGAGCTTGTCGATCTCGTTGAGCACCTCGGCGACGGCCGGCAGTTCGACGGCGTACTCCATCTCGCGGAAGCGCACATCACGGATCGACGCGAATACCTCCGCCGATGGTGCCGTGTACGTGCGCTCCGAGAGTGCCCGGCTGGCAACCCGATTGAGTGCCGGAACGACGGCGGGCACCCGGCGCCCCGCCTCGCAGACGACTCCGTAGACCTTGTTGCTGATCAGTTCGTCGTCGATGTATCTGCGTACCTTGCCGGGGCCGCTACGAGCCGTGTCTGCGGGAAGCCGGGTGTTCGTCTTGGCCAAGGCGCGACGGGTGTGGGGGAACCAGTAGAACTCATGATGGTCGAAGGATTCGACGCGGTCGAGGAACCCGCCGATGGCATCGTCGACGTCGAGCGGCTCGTCGTGTGCGCGAAGACTGAACGCATCGACGCAGTCGATGGTGACGTCGACGACGACCCCGAGAGCCCCCAGACCCAGTGCCACAGCGCGCAGTTCGTCGTCGTCCTCGGTCAGCGTGACCACGTCGCCGGTGCCTGTGACGAGTGTCGCACCGACAATCTGGGTCGAGATCCCACCGAAGCGCAGGCCCGTGCCGTGGGTGCCCGTCGAGGTTGCTCCGGTGATCGTCTGGCGGTCGATGTCGCCGAGATTGCGCATCCCCAGTCCGTGTGAAGCGAGCAGTGCCGGGATCTCGTGCAGCCGCGTTCCCGCGCGCAACGTGACCCGATGCCCGTCGACGGCGACCACCCCGCGCAGGGCAGACATATCGAGCTGGATGCCTTCGGGCACACCGATCGCGGTGAAGCTGTGGCCGGAACCGATGGGCTTCACGCGGGTGCCGTCGCCGGCAGCGCCTGCGATGAGCTCCGCGATGGCGTCGACGCTCTCCGGTCTCGCCACAGTTGTTGTGGCGGACTGGTTTCCGCTCCAATTGCGCCACTGCGTGCGCGTCTGTGTTGTCACAGGTAGCACTTTCCTTCCCCTCGATATGTCGGAACAAGATCGACGACGCGAGCACGTCCGTTCTCTTCGCGCCCGATCAGCGCGACGGTTCTCGCGCGCTCGCACACCTCGCCGGACTTGGTGTGGCGGAACCAGACTCGATCGCCCGGAACGAGACTCGACGCTGCGTCGCCGGTCAGGGGCGTCTGCACCTCGCCCGCCGCTTCGGTGCCGATGTACGACAGTCCTGCGGGCCACACCGGCCGCGGCAGCCGGTCGGGTGCAGGCGGTCCCGACGCGATCCACCCTCCGCCCGCGCAGGTGATGATCCTCCGCGCAGGCCTGCGCGTCACGTCGAGACCGAACGTCAGCGCCGGAGCGGGCTGGAAGCGCCGATAGCCGTCGAACAGGTGGCCGCCGAAAAGCCCACTGCCCGCGGCGATATCGGTGACCGATGAGTCGCGTGCGGTCTCCTCGAGGGAGCCGGTCCCGCCTGCGTTGACGATCTCGATGTCGGCGAGTTCTCGCAGCGACGAGATGATCGCACCCCTGCGGCGCCGCAGCTCGATCATCGACACCCGTTGCATCGCGCGGGTCGCCGCGTTCATCAGCGGTGTGCCGTCGACGTCGTCGGCAACACCCGCGACCTGGGCCTCGTACGACATCACGCCGACGAGTGCGAAACCCCTGCGCGCGACGATCGCGCGCGCAAGGGTCAACGCCGCAGCACGATCGTGGACGGGGGAGCGTCGTACACCGAGGTGAATGCGACCTCGCAGCAGCCGAAGCGACGCGTCGAGGTCGATGGCGACGCGGACCGGGCGACGGCGTTCGGGGGAGCAGACGGAATCGATGAGATCGAGCTGGGCGATGTCGTCGACGAGAAGGGTGACCCGGGTCAGCGCCACCTCGTCGGCGAGCAGCTCGGCGAGCGCGGAGCGTCGCACCGTCGGATACCCGAGAAGCACGTCGGAGATGTTCGACTCGGTGGCCAACCAGCGCGCTTCGGCGACGTCGTAGGCGAGTACGCCCGCGAAGCCGTCGCGGGCGACCACGTCGTCGATGATCGACCGCACCCGAAGTGACTTGCTGGCCAGCCGGATCGGGACGCCGCCGGAGCGGGCACGCAGGTCGGCGATGTTGTGCTCGAGCGCCACGAGATCCAGCGCGAGTACCGGGGCGTCGAGCCCGGCATCGCGCACCGCGGCGTCGATCTCCCTGTGGTATCCGGCCGGATCAGTCAACCACGGTTGCGGCACCGTGGCCGGGGTCGACGAGGGGGTTGCCACCTGCTCCAGCTTGCCCATGTGTGCTGCTCCCAGTGATGTCGTCGGGTGGGCTCGCTCCGTGACGCCCAAAGTTGACCATTTGGTCAACTGACGGTACTACACACCGGTCGACCGCGAGAGGCGAAGATGGATCTGTGTCTCCTGGCTCGATCCGACGTCGTGACGGGGCGAGGTCGACCTCGGCGGCAGCGCAGCGGATTAGACTCGCGAACGAGTCCACGCACGCTCGGCCATCCGGCCGCACTCGCGAGAGAAAGGTGTTCGATGACCTCGTACGATCCCTACGCAGACCTCCCGAGCCTGCCGACGTTCACGCTGACGTCGGAGAATGTCACCGACGGTGCGCCGTTGGCGAGCCCCCAGGTGAGCGGAATCATGGGCGCAGGCGGTGAGGATACGTCGCCGCAACTCTCGTGGTCCGGATTTCCTTCGGAGACAAAGAGTTTTGCGGTCACGGTCTATGATCCCGACGCCCCGACCGCTGCCGGTTTCTGGCACTGGGCGGTCGCCGACATCCCGGCTTCGGTGACCAGCCTCGTCGAAGGTGCGGGAGACGAGTCAGGCAGCGGCATCCCGTCGGGGGCGGTGACCCTGGCCAACGACGCCTCGCTGAAGCGATTCGTCGGAGCGGCTCCGCCGCCCGGGCACGGACCGCACCGCTACATGATCGTGGTGCACGCCGTCGACGTCGAGTCGCTCGAACTGCCCGAGAACGCGACGCCTGCGTACCTCGGCTTCAATCTGTTCTCCCATGCGATCGGACGCGCCCGCATCATCGGCACCCACGAGCAGCCCGCCGAGAACGTCTGAGTCGACGATCAACCGCGTGTCGCGCTGCCGACCGCCTCGGAGATGCTCGCGAATCCGGCGGCGCGCACGCGGGCTGCGAGTCCCTCGTGGATCTCTCGCAGCCGGACCGGCCCGCCGTAGATGAAGCCGGTGTAGATCTGCACAAGGTCGGCGCCCGCGCAGATGCGTTCCCACGCCTGGTCGGTCGTTTCGATGCCGCCGACGCTGATCAGCGCCAGCCGGCCGCCGACGCGAAAGTGTAAGCGACGCAAGACGTCCAGGGACCTGTCGGCGAGCGGCGCTCCGGAGAGCCCACCGGGTCCCATCGCCGCCACCTCGTCGGCCGGGGTTCGCAGACCGTCCCGCGAGATCGTCGTGTTGGTCGCGACGATGCCCGCCAACCCCAGATCGACGGCCAGATCGGCGACCGCGTCGATATCGGCGTCGGCGAGGTCGGGGGCGATCTTGACGAGGACGGGGACCGATACCTCGTCGAGCACCGCGGCGAGGATGGGACGCAGCGAGTCGACGGCCTGCAGGTCACGCAGTCCCGGCGTATTCGGGGAACTCACATTGACGACGACGAAATCGGCATGCGGACCCAGCAGACGAGCCGAGAAGCGGTAGTCGTCCACGGCGCCGTCGAGCGGGACCACCTTGGTCTTTCCGATGTTCGCCCCGACCGGGACCGCCAGACCCCGCGCGTGCGCTGCGATGAGGTTGTCAGCGGCCGCTGCGGCGCCCGGGTTGTTGAACCCCATCCGGTTGATGAGCGCACGGTCGGCGGGCAACCGAAACAACCGAGGTGGGGGATTACCCGGTTGCGCCTGGCCGGTGACGGTGCCGACCTCGGCGTAACCGAAACCCAGCAGTCCCCAGGCGTCGGCGGCAGCCGCCGACTTGTCGAAGCCCGCCGCCAGCCCCACCGGACCCGGAAAGGTGACCCCGAAAACGTTCTGGCGCAACACCGGGTCGGGGACTGCGAACATCCGCGCGAAGAGGGTTCGTGCGACGCCGAGCCGCGTGGTGGCCCGAATCGAGGCCATGATGATCGAGTGGATGCGCTCGGGCGAGAGCAGGAACATCACCTTCAGCGCGAGCGGATAGGCAGCCCGGTTGATGCGGGTCAGCATGCCTGGGCGCTCCCGCCGGTGAAGTCCTCGCCGCCTCGGCCCCGTGGCGGCTTCTTCCGTCGCAACAGCACCTTGCGGGTGCCGTCTGTGTAGAGCCTCACCCGGGACAGTTCCCACCCGCCGAACTCCGCTTCGAGCGACAACCGCATCGACGCGGTGACCCTGGTGATGTCGGGCGGAAGCTTGATCAACATGGTCTCGACATCCTCCGAGGTGACCTCCCAGCCACGCGGGTAGCGCGCTCCGATACGCGCGCTGGTGCGGTGATGTCGGGGAATGCCGTGACGGCCCGGACCCGACATCAGCGTCCCGCCTCGCGCGGCGCTGCGGAAGGGCTACTCACCGGAACACCTTGGGCGTACGGCGGACCGACGACCTGTACGCCACCATCGCGAGCCGACAGGACGTAGACGGTGCCGGACGCATCGTCGACGGTGAGAGCGTCGGGTTGGGCAACAGAGGCGAAGCGATGCTTTTCGACGGGCTCACCACCGGCAAGGTCATACGCCACCACCTCGTTGTTCGCCGTCGTCGAGACCCACAGGAGATTGTGGATGTCGTCGTAGTCTACGGCGTACGGCCCGTTGGGGACGGGATAGCGGAAGCGCATCACCAGCGGCGACCCGAAGAATCCGATGATCTCGTTGTCGCGCGTGTTGGCCACGAGTATCCGTCCGTAACGATCGACCGTGGCCTGCGTCGCACCGTTACCCGCACGCAGCGCCGCACCGAACTCGCCGGTGGAGATGTCGACCGGGGTGACCGACGACTGCGCTTTGTCGAGGACGACGACCTGCTCGCCGGGCAGATCGGCGCCTGCGGGCGAGACCGTGATGGCGTCGACGCCGACGAACCCACCGATGTCACGGA
The DNA here is from genome assembly GCF_000332975.1 of Gordonia aichiensis NBRC 108223. Taxonomy (GTDB): domain Bacteria; phylum Actinomycetota; class Actinomycetes; order Mycobacteriales; family Mycobacteriaceae; genus Gordonia; species Gordonia aichiensis. Next base: position 333,840 of record NZ_BANR01000005.1, read on the forward strand.
GTTGCTTGAAGGCCTCGTCGAAGACCACGAGGTGGCCATTGCCGGTACCGACCAGGATCTTCCCGGCCTTGGTACGAGCCAGAGCGGTCGGCTCCGAGATCGAGGTACTCGCCGACGTGACTGCGCCGTCGCCGCCGATGCGTACGAGCGTCTCGGGCCCCGCGCCGACGAACTCACCGTCGCCCGACCCGATCAGGCGGGTGAGGCGGGGGGTCCGGATGGTGCTCGGCGCACGGGTGAGCGCATCGGTCGACAGTGTCAACACGGATGTGCCGTCGGCACCGAGGACGCCAAGGGATCCGCCCGACGCCGCGAGCGACGTGCTCCCGGCAGGCGTGGGTACGACGGTGCCGGCCGGTGCCGCGGCGGGACCGGCCGGGGAGACACTCGCACTTGCAGGCGCCACGGTTTCCTTCTTGGCGCCGTCGTCGCTGGACGACCCGCAGCCTGAGAGCACCAGCGACACTGCCACGAGTACGGCGACACCGCCGACCGACGCCGAGAGTCGGCGAGCAGTGGCGGTGTTCTCGACGAGCCGGAGTGAGCGCATGTGACCATCTTGCGCGACGCAGATCCGGCGCCGTTCGACAGGTCGGCCCCGTCGTTCGCCGAATCACACCCGGCACGACGCCGTCGGTGGGCCCGACGACCGGTAGCATCGTCGCCCGTGACCGAGACCATGACCTGGGCCCAGTCGATCGTGCTGGGAATCATCCAGGGCCTCACCGAGTTTCTGCCCATCTCGTCGTCGGCCCACCTGCGTATCGCCTCGGAGTTGATGTTCGGCGGCGACGCCGGGGCGTCGTTCACCGCGGTGATCCAGCTCGGAACCGAGGCAGCGGTCCTGGTGTTCTTCGCCCGCGACATCGGCCGGATCATCGCCGCCTGGTTTCGCGGACTGTTCAACGAACACGAGCGCAACCTCGACTACCGGATCGGATGGTATGTGATCTTCGCAACCATCCCGATCGGCATCATCGGTTTCCTGCTCAAAGACGAGATCCGCACAGCAGCACGCAATCTCTGGATCACCGCCATCGTGCTCATCGTGTTCTCGGGCGTGTTCTGGCTTGCCGAGCGTTTCGCCACCCAGTCACGCTCGATCGAGCAGCTCACGCTGCGAGACGGCCTGGTCATGGGACTCGCACAGTGTCTGGCACTGGTGCCGGGTGTCTCGCGGTCGGGTGCGACAGCCAGTGCCGGCCTGTTCCTCGGCCTCGAGCGCGAGGCGGCCTTCCGATTCTCATTCCTGCTCGCGATACCGGCTGTGCTGGCGTCGGGACTGTTCAGTCTTCCCGACGCTTTTCACCCGTCGGGGGACGGCATGGAGGCGACAGGCGCACAACTCGCGGTGGCGACACTCATCTCCTTCATCGTCGGCTACATCTCGATCGCGTGGTTGTTGCGCTTCGTCAGCGGTCATTCGCTCAACTGGTTCGGCGTCTACCGCGTGGCCCTCGGCCTCGTCGTCATCGGGCTGCTGTCAGCAGGTGTCATCAGCGCGACGTGACCTGGGCTGTGCCGTGACGCGCACAAGTGCCTATGGTTGAGGAATGACCGTGATCTTGGTGCGCCATGGCCGGTCGGTTGCCAACACCTCGGGCGTACTCGCCGGCCGCTCGCCGGGAGTCGCCCTCGACGACAAGGGACGCGCGCAGGCAGCGGAACTAGTGACGCGACTCGGCACATGCGTCGAGCAGATCACCGCGGTCGCCCGCTCACCGCTGCAACGGTGCGGTGAAACGGTCGCCCCGCTGCTCGCGGCCATCGCGGAGCAGACAGGTCGTGAGGTTCCCGAGGTGGTCGTCGACGACCTCGCCGAGGTCGACTACGGCAGTTGGACCAACCGACCGCTCAAAGACCTACTCACCGAACCGCTGTGGAAGGTGGTCCAACAGCACCCGTCTGCGGCTGTCTTTCCCGACGGCGAGGGGCTCTCCCAGGTGCAGTCCCGCGCCGTCGCCGCGATCAGAAGGCTCGATCGTGAACTCGGCGGGCCCGATGGCTCTGGCGTCTGGGTCGCCTGCTCGCACGGCGACGTGATCAAGTCGGTGATCTCCGACGCCATGGGCGCCCACCTCGACACCTTCCAGCGGATCGTGGTCGAGCCCGCATCGATCAGCATCATCCGGTACGGCGCAACACGCCCGTACGTGCAGACCGTCAACAACACCGCCGTCATCTCGATACCCTCGCCCCCGTCCACCACGAACGGCGCGGCAACCTCGGACGACGCGACGATCGGCGGAGAAACCGGGACCGACGAGGCCCGAGCACGACCCGCGGACGGTGTCGGGTCGTCGTCCGCGGACGCCGACGACGCCACCGCCCGAGGTGCCGATGGCACCGCCCGGAGACCTGCAACTTCTGCACAGGCTCCCGCCGGGCGCGGATAATGAACACACGAGAAGAGGAGGTGTGATGTCTCGAGCGATCCATGTCTTCCGCAGCCCGGACCGATTTGTCGCCGGTACCGTCGGGCAACCGGGCGACCGGACGTTCTACCTCCAGGCCGTCCACGAGGCGCGCATCATCAGCGTGCTGCTCGAGAAGCAGCAGGTACAGATCCTCGCCGACCGCATCGGTGCGCTCCTCGACGAGATCCACCGCAGGTTCGGTACCCCGATCCCGCCGCCGTCCGACCGCGTCGGCGACCTCAGCCCGCTCGTGATGCCGGTCGACGCCGAGTTCCGTGTCGGAACGATGGGGCTCGGGTGGGATGCAGAATCCGAGGCCGTCGTCGTCGAATTGCTTGCGATCACCGAGGGTGAGTTCGACGAGAGCGTCGTCCTCGACGACACCGATGAGGGACCAGATGCCGTGCGAGTGTTTCTCACCACGGAGGCGGCCCGGGAATTCGCAGCGCGGTCGTCGAGGGTCATCTCCGCGGGGCGCCCGCCGTGCCCGCTGTGCGCTGAGCCTCTCGACCCCGCAGGTCACCTCTGCGTCCGCACGAACGGTTTCAAACGCGACGCCGAGTTGAGCAAGTCCATCGAGTTCGTCGACCCCGAGGTGTTCCGCGACCTGTCACTCGGAGATGACAGCGGCCTCTACGACACCGACTCCGACAACGACACCGACTCCGACAACGACCAGACGGGCGGGGACGATCAGACAGGCGGGGGACCGAACCCCGACGACCCCGGGCGGGAGTGAGCGGGATGCCGGCGGGGCAGGCCGCTGACGAGCCCGAGACGGGTGGCATCGCATCCGGGGATGCGCTCCGCGAGGGCGAGCTGGTGATCGTCGGCCGCATTCCGACGGCGAGCAACGCGACCCTCGTCTGTGACGCCACGCTCGACGGTGCCGCGGCGCGATGTGTGTACAAGCCGGTTCGCGGTGAGGTACCGCTCTGGGACTTTCCCGACGGCACCCTGGCCGGCCGCGAGGTGGCCTCCTACCTCATCTCCGAGGCGCTCGGTTGGCACACCATCCCCACCACGGTCATGCGCGACGGCCCGCTCGGCCCCGGCATGGTCCAGCGCTGGATCGACACTCCCGACCCCGACTCAGGCGCTCTGCCCGCGACGCGCATCGACCTCGTGGACCTCTGCCCACCCGACACGGTTCCCGACAACTACCGCCCCATTTTGAGGGCCCTCGACCCGCTCGGCGAGCAAGTCGTGTTGGTCCACGCAGATGATCCGCGACTGCTGCGGATGGCAGTGCTCGACGTGATCATCAACAACGCCGACCGCAAGGGCGGACACGTACTCGAAGGCGTCGATGGCAATGTCTACGGCGTCGACCACGGAATCTGCCTGCACTCCGACGACAAGCTGCGAACCGTGCTGTGGGGATGGGCGGGTGAACCCATACCCGGCCACCTCATCGCGGATGTCGTCGACCTCGCCGAGGCATTGGAGTCCGACGACTCGCCCCTGCGTCGAGAACTCGCAACACACATCACCGACGACGAGATCGACGCCCTCACGCTGCGCGCCATCATCCTCGCCGAATCCGGAAGGCTCCCCATGCCGCCGCCTCATCGACCGATTCCGTGGCCGCCCTTCTGACGTGGCGCTCGACAGTTCTCGAAGCGCCTGAGGAGAGTCGACACCTGCACGCACAACCCCTGTTCGGTCGCTGTCACGGCGGCCAATACAGTGGGACATATGCATTCGTGGCCTGAACCGGCTGTGCCCACCGTCGACGGATCCGGGCCCGCGCTCCGCCTGTACGACACCTCGAGTCGCGCTGTCCGCCCTGTCTCGCCAGGGGCGACGGCGACGATGTACGTCTGCGGCATCACGCCTTACGACGCAACGCATCTCGGCCACGCGGCCACGTACCTCACTTTTGACATCGTCAACCGGGTGTTACGCGACCAGGGGCACGACGTGCACTACGTGCAGAACATCACCGACGTCGACGACCCGTTGTTCGAGCGTGCCGCTCGCGACGGCGTCGACTGGCGCGCACTCGGATCCGAACAGATCCAGCTCTTCCGTGACGACATGACGGCACTGCGTGTCCTGCCTCCGCGTGACTACATCGGCGCGATGGAGTCTGTCGACGAGGTCGTCGAGATGGTGGGAACACTGCTCGAATCCGGTGCGGCATACGTCGTCGATGACCCCGAGTTCCCGGATGTGTACTTCCGCTCCAACGCGACCGAGCAGTTCGGCTACGAGTCGGGTTATGACCGGGCGACAATGGAACGCTTCTTCGCCGAGCGCGGCGGCGATCCGGACCGACCCGGCAAACGTGACCGCCTCGACCCGGTGCTGTGGCGCGCAAAGCGTCCCGACGAACCGTCGTGGGAGTCGCCGTTCGGACCCGGGCGTCCGGGCTGGCACGTCGAATGCTCGGCAATCGCACTCAACCGCCTCGGCGTGGAATTCGACATCCAGGGCGGCGGAAACGACCTCATCTTCCCTCACCACGAGTTCTCCGCGGCGCATGGTGAGGCGTACACCGGTGAGCGACGCTTCGCGCGCCACTATGTGCACACCGGCATGGTCGGACTCGACGGCGAGAAGATGTCGAAGAGTCGGGGAAACCTGGTATTCGTGTCCGTCCTGCGACGCGCCGGTGAGAACCCGGCCGCCATCCGGCTGGCGTTGCTCGCCGAGCACTATCGCGCCGACCGCATGTGGAGCGATGCGGTTCTCGATGAGGGACGAGCCCGCCTGGGTCGCTGGCAGGCGGCAACGTCGGCCGAGACCGGACCCGACGCCGCGCCGATCATCGCGCGTGTACGCGAGCATCTCGCCGACGACCTCGACACTCCGAAAGCCCTCGATGCGATCGACGGGTGGTGTCGCGACGTCGAGCAGGGAATCGGGTTGTCGCCGACGGCCCCCCGTGACATCGCCACCGCCGTCGACGCACTCCTCGGCGTCCAATTGAACGACGGGACACAATGATCCGACTCGATTCGTAGGGCTGCGGCGACGCTTAGTAGAGTTCTCCGGGTGGCCCGCGTTCAGGAGATCCGACCCAGCACCGAATCCGGCGTGTACACCGTGATCACACGGACCTCGACGTATCTGCTCGACTTCAACGACATGACGCTGCTGCGGGCTCCCGGTGTGGGTGGCACCGACAGCGAGGAGTGGGCGGTCAGCAGGTTGCGTCGCGACTCGGAAGACATCCCGCTTCTGGGCGTGAAGTCGTGCCGTGTCGGCGAGTCCGCGCAGTTCTGGGTACGAGCCGCCGACGACCCGGATGTGCGCACCTGGCGCATCACGACGCCGGTTGTCTCGATAGAACGGATCGACTGAACTTTGTGCCCGACGTCGGTCGGGTCGGGGGTGCGTCGTGGTGCGGGTCTCAGGCCCCGAAGGGGCCAGGGCGACGCCGTTTGAGATATCGCTCGAACTCCGCAGCCAAGGCGTCGCCGTCGATCTTCGCCATCGCCTCGTCGGTGTCGAGTTCGGCGTCGCCACGCTCCTCGAGGCCGCGGACGTACTCGGCGATCTCCTCGTCGTCCTCGGTCATCTCGGTGACCGCCTCTTCCCACTCTTCAGCCTGCTCGGGGAGAGTGCCGAGCGGAACCTCGATGTCGAGAACCTCCTCGACCCGGTTGAGCAGCGCCACCGTCGCCTTCGGATTCGGCGGCGTCGACACGTAGTGGGGAACCGCGGCCCAGAAGGAGACCGCGGGCATGCCCGCCTGCACAAACAGATCCTGGAGCACGCCGGTGATGCCGGTCGGCCCCTCGTAGCGGTTCTCGGCGAGGTTGTAGCGCTCTGCCGCCTCACTGCTGTAAGCACTTCCGGTGACGGGGACCGGACGGGTATGGGGGGTGTCGGCGAGCAACGCGCCGAGCATCACCGTCGTCTCCACGCCCAGCTCATGCGCGAGGTCGACGATCTCGGCGCAGAAGGCACGCCAGCGCATGTTGGGTTCGATCCCGCGCACCAGTACGATGTCACGGTCGGTCCCGTCGGGGCTGCAATATGAGATGGACGTCGTCGGCCAGTCGATCCGACGGGTGACGCCGTCAACTTGCTTCACCGTGGGCCGATTGACCTGGAAGTCGTAGTAGTCGTCGGCGTCGATGTCGACGAGGGGGCGCGCATCCCAGGTCAACGCGAGATGCTCGACAGCACTGCTGGCCGCGTCTCCTGCATCGTTCCACCCCTCGAAGGCAGCCAGCAGGATCGGCCGGCGCAACCGGGGAAGGTTCGACAACTGCTCTGCGTTCACTGAACCAGCCTACGACCTGATCACAAGAGAGAGCGAACTACGCTGAGAACCATGTCCAACCCCATCCGCACCGACACCGACTTCGACACGACCTTCCTCACGGACATGTCGCGTCGCGTACTGATCGGCGACGGGGCCATGGGCACCATGTTGCAGGCCGCCGACCTGACGCTCGACGATTTCGACAACCTCGAAGGTTGCAACGAAATCCTCAACGACACCAGGCCCGACGTCCTCGCAGACATCCACCGGGCCTACTTCGAGGCAGGCGCCGATGCGGTGGAGACGAACACCTTCGGCTGCAATCTCTCGAACCTCGGCGACTACGACATCGCAGACCGCATCCGTGAACTGGCCTTCAAGGGCACCTCCATCGCCCGCGGTGTCGCCGACGAGATGGGTCCCTCGAGCGACGGGACCGGGCGTTTCGTGCTCGGATCGATCGGCCCGGGCACCAAACTGCCGAGCCTGGGCCACACCACGTTCGAAGCGATCCGCGACGCCTACGTCGAATGTGTCTCCGGGATGCTCGACGGCGGCGCCGACGCGATCCTCGTCGAGACCTCCCAGGACCTCCTGCAGGTCAAGGCAGCGGTCCTCGCCGCCAAGCGGGCGATGGCGCAACTGGGGCGTCGAATCCCGATCATCTCGCACGTCACGGTCGAGACGACCGGGACCATGCTGCTCGGTTCCGAGATCGGCGCCGCCCTGACCGCCATCGAGCCGCTCGGCGTCGACATGATGGGACTCAACTGCGCCACCGGGCCTGCCGAGATGAGCGAGCATCTGCGTTACCTGTCCCGGCACGCCAGAATCCCGGTGTCGGTCATGCCCAACGCCGGTCTGCCAGAACTCGGCCCCAACGGGGCGGTGTATCCGCTACAACCCGACGAGCTGGCGGAGTCGTTGGCGACCTTCGTCGGCGAGTTCGGACTGTCCTTCGTCGGGGGGTGCTGCGGTACGACGCCCGACCACATCCGCGAGGTCGCCGCCGCGGTCGCGGATGTGACGAAAGCCAGCCGGGCGCCGCAGCACGAGGCGGAGACCTCGTCGCTGTACACCGCTGTCCCGTTCGATCAGGACTCCAGCTTCCTGGTGATCGGAGAGCGCACCAATTCCAACGGCTCCAAGGCGTTTCGCGAGGCGATGATCGCCGAGGACTACCAGCGCTGCCTCGACATCGCCAAGGACCAGACGCGCGACGGCGCACACATGCTCGACCTGAACGTCGACTATGTCGGTCGCGACGGTGCCGCGGACATGACAGCGCTCGCCAGTAGGCTCGCGACGTCGTCGACGTTGCCGATCATGCTCGACTCCACCGAACCCGACGTGATTCGCGCAGGGTTGGAGACGCTTGGCGGTCGGTGCGCCGTGAACTCGGTCAATTACGAGGACGGCGACGGCCCCGACTCGCGGTTCGCGCGCATCATGCGACTGGTCGTCGAACATGGGGCCGCGGTGGTCGCGCTGACCATCGACGAGGAAGGCCAGGCGCGTACCGCCGACTGGAAAGTCCGTGTGGCGGAACGACTCATCGCCGACATCACCGGCAACTGGGGACTCGCCGAGGAGGACATCATCCTCGACACGCTGACCTTCCCGATCTCGACAGGCCAGGAAGAAGTCCGCAAGGACGGGATCGAGACCATCGAGGCGATCCGTCGTCTGCACGAGTCCCATCCGGAGGTGCACTTCACCCTCGGTATCTCCAACATCTCGTTCGGCCTCAATCCCGCTGCGCGACAGGTGCTCAACTCGGTCTTCCTGCACGAATGCGTGCAGGCGGGACTCGACACGGCGATCGTGCACGCGTCGAAGATCCTGCCGATGGCGCGAATCCCAGAGGAACAGCGTGAGGTGGCGCTCGACCTCGTCTACGACCGCAGACGGGCGCGCGGGACGAACGGGGAGGACGATCCGGGCTACGACCCGCTCCAGAAGCTCATGGAACTCTTCGAAGGCGTGTCGGCGGCGTCGGCGCGCGAGTCTCGTGCAGCCGAACTGGCGAAGCTGCCGCTCTTCGAGCGTCTCGAGCGCCGCATCGTCGACGGCGAGCGCAACGGGCTCGAGGCCGACCTCGACGAGGCGATGACCCAGAAGCCGCCGTTGGAGATCATCAACGAGACCCTGCTGTCGGGAATGAAGACCGTCGGCGAGCTCTTCGGCTCCGGTCAGATGCAGTTGCCGTTCGTGTTGCAGTCGGCCGAGGTCATGAAAACCGCTGTGGCACACCTTGAACCGCACATGGAGGCCACCGGCGAGGACGGCAAGGGGCGCATCGTCCTGGCCACGGTGAAGGGTGACGTCCACGACATCGGCAAGAACCTCGTCGACATCATCCTGAGCAACAACGGTTACGAGGTCGTCAACATCGGTATCAAACAACCGATCTCGACGATCCTCGAAGTGGCCGAGGACAAGCGTGCCGACGTGATCGGTATGTCGGGACTGCTCGTGAAGTCGACGGTCGTGATGAAGGAGAACCTCGAGGAGATCAACGCCAGAGGACTCGCCGACAACTATCCCGTGCTGCTCGGCGGAGCCGCACTGACGCGCTCCTACGTCGAGAACGATCTGTCGGAGACCTACGAGGGCGACGTGCACTACGCGCGCGACGCGTTCGAGGGTCTGCGACTGATGGACGACATCATGGCGCTCAAACGCGGCGGGGGATCGGTGCCGGAGAGCGCCGACTCGATTGCAGCCGCTCAGAAAGCCGCCGAACGCAAGGCACGCCACGAGCGCTCGAAGCGCATCGCCGCCAAGCGCAAGGCCGCCGAGACACCCATCGAGGTCCCAGCGCGCTCGGACGTGGCCGCCGACAACGACGTTCCGACCCCGCCGTTCTGGGGGACGCGCATCATCAAGGGCGTGCCGGTCGCCGACTACCGCCAGTTACTCGACGAACGGGCGCTCTTCCTCGGCCAATGGGGGTTGCGCGGCGCACGCGGCGGCAACGGTCCGTCGTACGAGGAGCTCGTCGAGACCGAGGGCCGCCCCCGGTTGCGGTACTGGATCGACAGACTCTCCACCGAGGGCATCCTGCAGCACGCGGCCGTCGTCTACGGGTATTTCCCGGCGGTCAGCGAGGGCGACACCGTGCATGTGTTGACCGAACCGCGCCCGGATGCGCCTGTGCGCCACAGTTTCTCGTTCCCGCGGCAGCAACGCCCGAACTTCCTCTGCGTCGCAGACTTCATCCGTTCACGCGAGGATGCCGTTGCCAAGGGGCAGGTCGACGTCCTGCCGTTCCAGCTCGTCACGATGGGGCAGCCGATCGCCGACTTCGCCAACAAGCTCTTCGCCGACGACGCCTATCGCGACTACCTCGAGGTCCACGGAATCGGTGTCCAGCTCACCGAGGCTCTGGCCGAGTACTGGCACCAGCGGGTGCGCAGCGAACTGATGGTGGGCGACAGGTCGCTGGGAGCCGAGGACCCCGACGCCGCGCAGGGCTTCTTCGACCTCGAATACCGCGGGGCCCGGTTCTCCTTCGGATACGGCGCCTGCCCGAACCTCGACGACCGCGCGACGATGATGGAGTTGCTCGAACCCGAGCGTATCGGCGTCGAACTATCGGAGGAGTTGCAGCTGCATCCCGAGCAGTCGACCGACGCCTTCGTGCTGCATCACCCGGAGGCCAAGTACTTCAACGTGTGATCGCGCGAGACCCTCGAGTCAGTTCTCGCGTAAGGCCTCGGTCAGCTGCGGCACCACCTGCTTCTTGCGCGAGACGATGCCCGGGGCGCTCGCGTGGCCGTCGTGCACGCTGACTCCGAGTGCCTTCTCGACCGCCTCAAGGGGCTCGCCGACGACCAGGAGGTCGGAGTCGACCTCGAGTACGTCGGTGATCAGGAGCAGGAAGAGGCCGTAGCCTGCCTGCTGGGCCTCCGCCTTCATCGCAGCGAGGAACTCGTCGCGGCGTGCGAGCAGAGGGCCGGTTCCGACGGTGTTGATCTGGGCGACCCGCACCGTCGTCGATCCCATCGTGTAGCTCTTGGCGTCGCGGTCGATGAGTTCGGTGGCCGACAGGTCGCCGACGTCGGTTCCGGCGCGCAGGAGGTCCGTCCCGTAACGCTGGAGGTCGATTCCGGCCCGTCCGGCGAGGTCGGAGGCGGCGCGTCGGTCGTATTCGGTCGTCGTGGGGGAGCGCAGCAGCAGGGTGTCGGAGATGATGGCCGAGGCCATGAGCCCCGCGAGGTCGGCGGGAATCGGTACGTCGTTCTCGTCGTACATCCGCCACAGAATCGTGCACGTGCACCCCAGCGGCTCGGCGCGAAACCACAACGGGGCCGACGTCTCGAAGTTGGCGATGCGATGGTGATCGACGACCTTGGTGATGACGACCTCGTCGATATCTCTCACGCTCTGCTGGCGCTCGTTGTGGTCGACGAGGATCACCTGTTCGGCGTCCGGTCGCGCGGTCTCGATCACACGGGGTGCAACGATTCCGAAATGCTCAAGCGCATAACGGGTTTCAGAACTCGGGTCGCCAAGCGCGACGGCCTCGATCTGCGCGTCAGGAGACAATTGACTCTCGAGGTGCGCCATCACGATGGCCGACGCGATCGCGTCGGTGTCGGGATTCCGGTGGCCGAATACGAATGTCTTCGACATGAGTCCTCCAACTGTCTGCGAGTTTCGCGTCCCTCCTCGAGCCTACGACGCCGTGGGCGTGGCGCAGCTCGTCTGAACCCCGCAGCTTCCGTCCACCGATCTCCCAGACTCGCCGCGCACTGTGGGACCGTGACCTCAAGCCTGACCCACCGCCGTCCCGTCGAGTCGCGTCCTGCCGACCCGCAGTCCACGCACCTCGACACTCGACGACCCGTCGCCCGTTGGGTGCGCTGGTCGGTGCTCGCCGTCGTTCTCGTCGCGGGACTTCTCGCGCGCTGGTACTTCCTCGACCGCGAAACCATGGACTACCAGAACTTCCTCAGCCGCTGGTACGACACGCTCGATTCCGGCGGGTTCGGAGCTTTCCGCGAGCAGTTCGCCGACTACAACTACCCGTATCTGTACCTGATCTGGTTGCTCACGGTCGTCAACGTGCCGTCGCTGGTGGGTATCAAGGCGCTCTCGATCATCTTCGATGTCGTGCTCGCGGTATGTGCCTATCGGATCGTTGGGCTGCGGACCGAACGGTTCCTGTTACGAGCCTCGGCATTCGGTGTGGTGTTCCTGCTGCCATCGGCCATCCTGAACAGCGCGTGGTGGGGTCAGGCCGACGCCATTTACACCGCATGCGTGCTCGCCGGTCTCTACTTCCTGCTCCGCGCACAGTCCGGCGGGGCACGGCGTGGCGATCCGAGGCATCGCGCCTACGTGTGGAACTCGCTGATCGCCTGCGCCTGCTTCGGTCTGGCACTCGGGTTCAAACTGCAGGCGATCTTCGTGTTCCCGGTATTGCTGTGGTTACTGGTCCGCCGTCGACTTCCGTGGTACACGCTGGCAGCGATCCCCGCCGTGTACCTGCTGCTCGACGTCCCGGCGGTACTCGCTGGGGCCTCGTGGTCGACGGCGCTCTCGGTGTACGTGAATCAGACCGACTCGTACAAGCAGCTCACGCTCGGTGCGGCCAACCTTTATCAACTCATCCCGATCTCCGGTGACGCCACGTGGCTCGCTCACCTGGGGATAGCCCTCGCCGTCGGCGTTGTGCTGGCATTCCTCGGCTGGTCGCTGTGGAAGAAACCTGCCGTGACCCCGGCGTCGCTTCTGGTCGTGGCGACGGCGAGCGCAGCGATCGTGCCCTTCCTTCTTCCCGCCATGCACGACAGGTACTTCTATACCGTCGAGATCCTCAGCGTCGTCGCGGCATTCTTCCTGCCGCTGTGGTTCGTCGCGATACCGGTCCTGATCCAGGCGTCGGCAATCGGTATCTACCACTCGTCGCTGACCGGCGAACAGGGCCGGGCCATGGGATCGGGCGCCGAGCAGGGTCTCGCAGGTCAACACGGATCCGCAGGGCAGCGGGGCGCCCCGGAACACGCCGGCCCGGCGAGCGGTGTCACCAGGCCCGGCGTTTTCGGTGGCCCGAGGGGAGCCGACGGCGCCGACCACCCTGCAGGCAGGGCGCAGGGCATCCACGGTGGTCAAGACGGATCCGGGGGCTATACCTCGGGACGGGGCGATACCGCGCTGACCGTCTACGCATCGTTTCTGGCCGCCGCCGTGGCGGGCTTGATCTACTCGATCATTCGGATCGTCGGCTCCGGTGTTCACCGCACGTTCGCGCCGGGGTCAGGCACCTGACCCCACGGCATCACTGTCGACAAGTGAGCGTGCTCACCGGATTCGCACCGCTACGCCCCGGTCGGGAATGATGCCCCTGTGACCAGCCAACCCGTAACGCCCGCTGCAGTCCTCTGGGACATGGACGGCACCCTGCTCGATTCCGAGAAGCTGTGGGACATCGCCGTCGCAGAACTCTCCGCCCGGCATGGCTATGCGATGACGCCGGAACTGCGCGAATCGACGCTCGGGAACTCGATGACGGACGCGCTGACCAAGGTCTTCGACGCATCGGGCGTCTCACCCGACGCGCGCGACTACGCCGCCGACGAGAGGTGGCTGCTCGACCGCGTCGCGCAACTGTTCGCCGACGACCTGCCCTGGCGACCTGGTGCGCAGGAGGCGTTGACCACGATCGCCGACGCCGGCATCCCCATGGCGCTCGTCACCAACACCGTCCGCGAGCTCACCGACCAGGCACTCGAAACGATCGGAGCACATTTCTTCGCGGCGACGGTGTGCGGCGACGAGGTCGAGAACGGGAAGCCGGCGCCCGACCCCTATCTGCGGGCAGCGAGCCTGCTCGGCGTCGACGCGAGCGCATGTGTCGCGGTGGAGGATTCGCCGACGGGTGCGCAGTCGGCCACCGCTGCGGGATGCACGACGATCGTCGTACCGTCGACCGCCGACGTTCCACAGGCTGGTCGACGAGTGTTCCGCGGTAGCCTCGAGGGTCTCGCACTCGCTGATCTTCAGACTCGTGCGTAGACCCTTGCACGATCCCGTGAGTCGAACGGGACGGCACACATGGGAGAATGGACACCTGTGAAGACCTTCGATGAGTTGTTCGCCGAGCTGACCGAGAAGGCGACCACGCGCCCGCAGGGCAGTGGCACCGTCGCAGCGCTCGATTCCGGCGTCCACACACTGGGGAAGAAGATCATCGAAGAGGCCGGCGAGGTCTGGCTGGCCGCCGAATACGAGTCCGACGAGTCGCTCGGCGAAGAGATCTCGCAGCTTCTCTACTGGCTGCAGGTGATGATGATCAAACGAGGCCTGTCGCTCGAGGATGTCTACCGCCATCTGTAGGCCGTGACCGCATCGGTCGCGGCCCGACGATCCCGCCCTCAGACACCTCTCATCACCACACCTCAGGAGTGACCATGCTGCGCGTTGCAGTCCCCAACAAAGGTGCCCTGTCCGAGTCCGCAGCCGCCGTGCTGGCCGAGGCCGGTTACCGCAAACGATCCGATTCGAAGGATCTCACCGTCCTCGACATCGGCAACGACGTCGAATTCTTCTTTCTGCGTCCCAAAGACGTCGCGATCTACGTCGGGGCGGGGACACTCGATCTGGGCATCACCGGGCGCGACCTCGCCCGCGATTCCGGTGCCCACGTCGACGAGGAACTGGCAATGGGCTTCGGGTCCTCGACATTTCGCTACGCGGCACCCGCCGGACAGAAGTGGACCGTCGCCGACCTCGCGGGCAAGCGCATTGCCACGTCGTATCCGAACCTGGTCCGCGACGACCTCGCGTCGCGGGGGATGACCGCCGAGATCATCCGGCTCGACGGCGCGGTGGAGATCTCGATCCAGCTGGGGGTTGCCGACGCCATCGCTGACGTTGTCGGTTCAGGACGCACGCTGCGCCAGCACAATCTCGAGGCTTTCGGCGAGTCGTTGTGCGACTCGGAAGGCGTACTGATCAGCCGCGCGGGCGTCGACCCCGACAAGAAGGCGACCCAGTTCATCAAACGTGTCCAGGGCGTCGTCTTCGGCCAGCAATACGTGATGATCGACTACGACTGCCCACGATCACTGCTCGACCAGGCGACGGCCATCACGCCGGGCCTGGAGTCACCGACCGTGGCACCCATGGCCGATCCCGACTGGGCGGCCGTGCGCGCGATGGTGCCGCGCCGTGATCACCAGAACCTGATGGACGAGCTGTCGGAGCTGGGAGCGCGCGCGATTCTCGCCTCCGACATCCGCTCCTGCCGATTCTGAGCGGCTGTGGGCCGACCCGACAGCTGTCGGCGCGACGGTCAGCGCGGGCCGAGCAGAACGGTCTGCGCTGATCGGCCGAGGAACCCGCCGACGTCGTAGAGATCGGCGAATGTCGCACCGTATCCGTGCCTCCCCGACGCCATGTCGGCGTCGATACCCAGCCACGGGCTCGTCGGCTGAGCGACCAGGTGCGCCGTGGTGTCGGTGTTCATCCAGGTCCACTCGTCGGGCCGCAATGTGGTGCCGAGACCGTTCGCCACGTCCAGGACGGTGAATACGGACTCCATGTTCGACATCGTTTCGCCCTCGACGAGGTCGATCGCGGGACGGATCCACACCGCCGGGGTCTGGCCGTGCAGCCCGGGCGTCGTCGCTGTCTCCGTGGTGCCGATGAATCCGACCGTGCCCCAGTCGACGCCGAGATCGCTGTCGGCGGTGACCCCGCGAACAACAGGGAGTGTCTCCGGCGAGGGCAGCGGGTCACGCGGAGTGCGGGTGATGGTGGTCGAATCCGTCGTGCGCATCCGCCAGCCGACGCTCTGCGCAGCGAGTCGATACGTGCCGTCCGGCTGTCTGACCTCGAGGTCGGCCTCGATGAGCGCGATCTGTCGTCCCGGCCGAACAGCCCTGGCACGAACCCGATTGAGGCCCAATCCGATCGGCCCGAGAATCTCGGTGGTCACGCGCGTGAACTCCTGAGCGGGATCCGGAGCGCATCGCAACAGACTTCGCATCAACAGCCCCGCCGGCGGTCCGCCGTGCTGGATATCGGGCGCCCACACGCTCAGTGTCGCCGCGGTCGGTGAGAAGTACTCGAAATCGTCTGCATCGTCGTCGGCGCCGGGGATGTCGACGACCCGTTCGTAGTAGCAACTCTCCACGGCCTGACCCTAGATCATGCTGCCGGCAGACTCCCGCACAGGTTCGTGTCATCCGATCAGACGCTTTTACTCGTACGTTCGGATCAATGTCGGCGTTGGACACCCCACACAACGGGTCAAACGACCAGAATGACCACTGTTCGCGACGTCGATCACAGCAATCGGCATCGTGAAGTCCACTGTGGTTTCCCTGTGTCCTCGCTCACGAGGGCACTGACACGCGAGGTTGCCTGTGTATCGAATCCGGAAGTCTGTCGGCAGCGCCGCCGTCGGTTGCGCGTTGTGCCTGGGCACCGTGGTCCCGCTGGCCCTCTCGTCGGCGGCCGCACAGGCTGGCGTGCCGTCTGCTGAGGAAACTCAGGCGACCGTGAACGGACTTGGTGCCGATCACGTATTTCGTACAGCCGAACCCGACGACGGCGCCGAGAAGGACTGGTTGACCGAGGTACTCAAGCCCGGCGAAGGTGAACTCTTGGTCGTGGTCACGCCGGGCACCGACGACGGATCGCTCTACCCGCGCATCAAGGGCCTCCGCTTCAATGACCGGCCGACCTACATCATCGACTATCCCGAATCCATCGGGCCGATCATCAGCGGGCGCTCCGGGGCGGTTCTGCCCTTCTTCGCGCCCTCCTACGATCAGTCGCGGGACGTGGCGGTCGATAAGAACTTGACGGCCATGAAAGCGTTCGCAACGCAGAACGGTGAGAACCCTTTCGTCGTCTACACCGGCTATTCACAGGGCGCCGAAGCCCTCGGCAATGCTGCCGAGCAGGCGATTGCCCAGAACGGCGACGGCACGGCGATCGACGTCAACAAGTCGCACATTCTGCTGGTCTCGGACCCGCGCAGCCCGTGGGGGCTCAAGGCGTGGGTGGCCGACCATGCGGTTGTCGCGGGAATGATGGAGTTCTTCGGTGCCGAATCGAACGGCGCCCGTGATCCGGGCGCCACGGGCGACGAACTGCCGGTGACGTCCGTGATCGTGGTCGGCGACCCGGTCGCGAACTTCCAGTGGGTCTGGTACCGACCGGTGAGTTCGCTCCTCGTCGACGCGGCAGGCTTCATCACCATCCACTCCGGCCTCGGTGAACAGAATTACGGCAACCTGATCGACTACGGCGAGACCCCGACGACCCCCAAGAGCAAGGACGGCAACACCACCTACGTGGTCTACACGCCGAAGCACCATCCGCTGACCGCGCTTGCCGTGCTGGTCAACACCCGGTTGGGCATTCCCTTCGATGCCGCCGACGTGGATCGATGGGACCAGGTGAACAATGCGTTCTACCCGCTGCAGGCGCCCGGCGCAGACAACGCGGCCGTCGACGTCGTCGAATCAGAGGCCGCCGCGACGCCGCCCGCGACGACCTCACCCCTGACCGCGCAGTCTCGCGCCGTCCCGGAGAAGGCCGCCGACACCACCGGCCGGCCCGCTTCGCCCGCGGGCGCATCAACCACCGCGCCGCAGGTCGTAGAGCAGCACGCCGGCGGTGACGATGCGCCGACGCCGTCCACCGGCCGCCACCGCGCACCCGAGGCCGTGCCGGAGGCCGCACCTGCACCATCGACGGCAACGACTGCGTCTGATCCGCAGACCCCGCAGCCGCCTGCGGAGACCGCGCCACCCGTGCAGGAGTCCTCGCCCGATCAGTCGGAGTCCGACGACGCCTCCACCGGCGGCAGGCACCGCGTCACCGGGCAGGGGCGCCACGCCGCGGACAGTGGCGACGCAGACAGTCACGCCGTAGGCAGTGGCGATGCGACGGGGACGGCACCTACGGGGACTGCGACAGCGGCTGCCGCGTAGCTGCCTCCAGATGTCGGGCCCGTGTGCGGTCCGATCAGGAGGCTGTGAAGCCGGGCGGGGGACCGGGGTAGACCGGGATCTCGCCGCCGAACTCCGGGCACCGGGACTTGTGTTCACACGTCCGGCACAACGCCGAACGCCGAGGTCGGAAGTCACCGGACGCCACCGCTGCTCGGATGGCTCGCCAGATCGCCGATAGCGTACGTCCGAAGCGTTCGAGTTCGTCGCGGTCGGGGGTGTAGCTGAGTACCTGGCCGTCCGAGAGGTACATCAGCTGCAGGCGATGCGGCACGACGCCGCGTATCCGAAGAACGGCCAGCGCATAGAACTTCATCTGGAACAGGGCCTTGGCCTCGAAACCCTCACTCGGCGACCGACCCGTCTTGTAGTCGACGATGCGTATCTCACCCGTCGGCGCGACGTCGATGCGATCGATGAATCCGCGCATCAACACATCGTCGGACTCGATCTCGACGTGCTCCTCGACCGCCTGTGGAGTGAAGGCGGTCGGGTTCTCGAGCCGGTAGTAGTTGCCGATCAATGCGGATGCCTTGGCGAGGAACTTCTCCTCCTCGCCGTCGAGCAGCGCGGCCAGTGACGGATCGGCCTCGCACATCGCGGCCCAGGCACCCTCGACGAGGAACTCCGCCGATTCGCGTGTGCGGAGTTCGGCGGGCAGCTCGAAGAGGTTCTCCAGCGCCGCATGCACCACGGTCCCGCGCGTTTGCGCCTGGGTGGGCGTCTCGGGGAAGCGATCGATCGCCCGGTAGCGGTAGAGCAGCGGGCACTGCTTGAAGTCGGCGGCCCTCGAAGGCGAGAGGGCGAGAGGACGACCCACCAGGCCCCTCGCGCCCGCCCCGCCGGCCGGGGAAGCCGCGGGCACAGCGTCGGACGCGGCCACCGATTCGGCAGGGGCGCCCGGTGCAGCGGCGGTGTCGGTGGTGGACCCGGGGTACGCAGTCATGCTCACATTTGGCAGGGTAGGGCGCGGCAGTGACATAGCGACTGCCCGACATGCGCAGGCTGACCTCGAGTGATTCTCACTGGTCACATGCGCCACATCAGTCTCGAGAGGAAACACACAATGGCGTCGAGTGGCGTGTTCGTCGTAGGCGATCGGGTCCAGCTCACCGATGCCAAGGGTCGGAAGTTCACGGTCAATCTCGAGGCCGGTAAGCAGTTCCACACCCATCGGGGCGCCATCGCTCACGACGACCTCATCGGAGCACCGGAGGGAAGCATCGTCTCGGCCACTAGTGGCACCGAGTACCTCGCGCTGCGCCCGCTGCTCGTCGACTTCGTCCTGTCGATGCCACGTGGTGCGCAGGTGATCTACCCGAAGGACTCCGCCCAGATCGTCACCGAGGGCGACATCTTTCCCGGCGCGCGCGTGCTCGAGGCAGGCGCGGGCTCCGGGGCGTTGACATGCTCGCTGCTGCGGGCCGTCGGACCCGACGGAGAGGTCGTGTCGTACGAGATCCGTGAGGATCACGCCGACTACGCCCGCCGCAACGTCGACACATTCTTCGGCGGAGCCCCCGCCAATTGGTCGCTGACGGTCGCCGACCTCGCCGAGGTCGACCAGACGGAGCGGTTCGACCGCGTGATCCTCGACATGCTCGCCCCATGGGAACCCCTCGACGTCGTCCGAACGGTGTTGAAACCAGGCGGGGTTTTGACTGTCTATGTGGCAACGGTCACGCAGTTGTCGCGGGTCGTCGAAGCGCTGCGTGAGCAGGAGTGCTGGACCGAGCCGCACGCGTGGGAGTCACTCGTCCGCGATTGGAGCGCAGTGGGTCTCGCGGTACGGCCCGAGCACAAAATGCAAGGACACACGGCATTTCTGATCACAGCGCGACGTCTGGCCGACGGAGTGACGACGCTGCGCCCGCAGCGCCGTCCGACAAAGGGCTGACGACACAACTGAGCGGTGAACAAAGCGTGGGCTGGTCGGAGAAACACCGCGAATACGTTGCGAAGACTCACATTTAACACGCCGTCAACACCGCGTAGCGCGCGGTGCTCAGCGTTATCTGCCGCCTGCCGGTAGCGTGGTGTTACGGCGCAACCCACTGGGGTCGTCGCCGGGGAGAGGAGTCAGCAATGACCGAATCTGATCGCCATGAAGCCTCCGGTGAGAATGTGGCGCACGAGACCGCCAGCCACGCCCTCGATTCGTCCGGGGACCAATTCACTCCTGCTTACACGCCCCCGTTGCGCGCGGGTGCCGACCGCCCGTCCTTCGGACGCCCGGCCGACACCGCGGACCTCCAGGAGCGTGTCGACAACCTGACGACACGCAACGCGAAACTCTTGGAGACCCTCAAGGAAGCACGCCAGCAACTCGTCGCCCTCCGCGAAGAGGTCGACCGTCTCGGACAACCGCCGAGCGGGTACGGCGTACTCCTCGAGATCTACCCCGACCAGACCGTCGACGTCTTCACCTCGGGCCGCAAGATGCGGTTGACATGCTCGCCGAACATCGATCTCGACGCGCTGAGCAAGGGCCAGACCCTGCGCCTAAACGAGGCCCTCACCATCGTCGAGGCGTGCGAATTCGACTCGGTCGGCGAGATCAGCACGCTGCGCGAGGTCCTCGGCGACGGCCAACGCGCGCTCGTCGTCGGACATGCCGACGAGGAGCGGGTCGTGTGGCTCGCCGAACCATTGCTCGGCGACGTCGACGGCGAGGATGGCAAGCGTCGCAAGCTGCGCCCCGGTGATTCACTCCTCATCGACACCAAGGCGGGCTTCGCCTTCGAGCGCGTTCCCAAGGCCGAGGTCGAGGATCTCGTCCTCGAAGAGGTGCCCGACGTCGGCTACGAGGACATCGGTGGTCTGGGTCGCCAGATCGAGCAGATCCGCGATGCGGTCGAGCTCCCGTTCCTGCACAAGGACCTCTTCCGCGACTACGCACTGCGCCCGCCGAAGGGCGTGCTGCTCTACGGACCGCCCGGTTGCGGTAAGACGCTCATCGCCAAGGCCGTCGCCAATTCGCTGGCGAAGAAGATCGCTCTGGCCCGTGGCGACGATGCGAAGGAAGCGAAGTCGTACTTCCTGAACATCAAGGGCCCCGAGCTGCTCAACAAGTTCGTCGGCGAGACCGAGCGCCACATCCGACTGATCTTCCAGCGCGCACGGGAGAAGGCGTCGGAGGGCACGCCGGTGATCGTGTTCTTCGATGAGATGGACTCGATCTTCCGCACTCGCGGCTCCGGTGTCTCCTCCGACGTCGAGACCACCGTCGTGCCCCAGTTGCTCAGCGAGATCGACGGTGTCGAAGGCCTCGAGAACGTGATCGTGATCGGCGCATCCAACCGCGAGGACATGATCGACCCGGCGATTTTGCGGCCGGGACGTCTGGACGTGAAGATCAAGATCGAGCGTCCCGACGCCGAATCGGCGATCGACATCTTCTCCAAGTACCTGGTCGAGGAGTTGCCCGTCCACGCCGACGATCTCAACGAGTTCGGTGGCGACCGCACGGCATGTGTCAACGCGATGATCGAGAAGGTCGTCGAGCGGATGTACGCCGAGAGCGACGAGAACCGCTTCCTCGAGGTCACCTACGCCAACGGCGACAAGGAGATCATGTACTTCAAGGACTTCAACTCCGGCGCGATGATCCAGAACGTCGTCGACCGGGCCAAGAAGTACGCGATCAAATCGCAGTTGGAGACCGGCGCACCCGGTCTGCGGGTTCAGCACCTGTTCGATTCGATCCTCGACGAGTTCGCCGAGAACGAAGACCTTCCGAACACCACGAACCCCGACGACTGGGCGCGTATCTCGGGCAAGAAGGGCGAGCGGATCGTGTACATCCGCACGCTGGTCACCGGCAAGAGTGCAGGCGCGAGCCGCGCGATCGACACGGAGACCAACACCGGGCAGTACCTGTAAACCTCCACTCACGACGACTGCGGCCGACTCCCGAATGGGGTCGGCCGCAGTCGTCGTGAGTGTGGAGACGCGTGCTCCCTATGCGGGCATCGCGGGAGGCTCGCCTGCCGACGCCGGGTAGCGCACCAGGCCGAGTTCGGCGTCGTCGGTGAGCAGCGGGTGCTTGGGGAGCACCCGGGCGGTGTAGCCGAGCACGCCCGACCGATACGGCAGGACTGCGGCCCGGTAGCGCGTTCGGCCCGAAAGGTCGGTCCCGTCGAGCGGTTCCATCGGCGCATGCACCGTGTCGTAGAGGTCGCCGTCGTCGGTCACCCGTCCTAGCACGGCCTGAACCGTCACCTCGTCCGGCGCGAGTTCGCCAAGGGAGACATGGGCGGTGAGATCGAGTTCGTCGTCGGGTGTGGTCTCCTCGTCGATCCCGGCGATCGCCACCGACTTCCACGACGACGCGAGCGCCGAGCGGTAGGTGGCGAGTGACCTGGCTTCCGCGTAGTCGTCAGCACACGCCTCGTGATACGAGATCCCCGCAGGTACATAGAGTTCCAGTGTGTAGTCACGAACCATCCGCGAGGCGAGCACCTTCGGTCCGAGGATGGCGAGTGTGTGCCGAACCATCTCCACCCACCGCGTCGGAACGCCGTCCTCACGCGAATAGAACAGCGGCACAACGGTTTCCTCGAGCAACGAATAGAGCGCTTCGGCCTCGAGGTCGTCGCGGCGGTTCTCGTCCAGAACTTCCTCTGCGGACGGAATCGCCCAGCCGTTCTCACCGTCGGCCATCTCGTCCCACCACCCGTCGAGGATCGACAGGTTCAAGCCGCCGTTGAGCGCCGACTTCATACCCGATGTTCCGCACGCCTCCATCGGACGCACCGGATTGTTGAGCCAGACGTCGCAACCGGCGTAGATGTGTCGCGCCATCGAGATGTCGTAGTCGGGCAGGAAGACGATGCGGTCGCGGAGTTCGGGATCCTCGGTGAACTTCACGATCTGCTGGATGAGCGCCTTGCCACCATCGTCGGCCGGATGTGCCTTGCCCGCGACGACGAGCTGTACCGGCCGCTCCGGGTCGGTGAGAATCCGACGCATGCGGTCGGGATCGCGCAGCATCAGGGTGAGTCGCTTGTACGTCGCCGCGCGTCGGGCGAATCCGATCGTCAGCGAGTCGGGATCGAACAGGTCGGCGGTCCAACCGAGTTCGGCGTCGGTGAAGTCGCGGTCGCGGCCGCTGGTGTATGCGCGTCGACGCACCTCGTCGACGAGCCCTGCGCGCAGTTCCGAGCGAACTGCCCAGAGATCGGACGCGGGCATCGCCTCGTACACCGCGGGCGCTGCGTCCTCGTTGCCCGCGCTGAGATCCTGCCAGCGCCGTGCGACCCACGTCGGACCGTGCACGCCGTTGGTGACGGCGCCGATCGGCACCTCGTCAGCGTCGAAGCCCGGCCACAGGTCGGCGAACATCTCGCGACTGACAGCGCCGTGGAGCTGCGAGACACCGTTGGACCGCTGGCCCAGTCGAAAACCCATGTGCGCCATGTTGAACACGCCTGGATCGGCCTCGTCGCCGAGTTCGAGCACCGTGGTCGACGACAATCCGGGAAGCAGATTCGACGCTCCGTCGGGTCCCGGGTCGAGATAGAAGCGGACCAGGTCGTCCGGGAAGCGGTCGATCCCCGCTGGTACCGGTGTGTGGGTCGTGAAGATGGTCGACGCGCGGACGACCGACTCCGCGGAGTCGAAGTCGAGTCCCGATGCCTCGACGAGTTCGCGAATTCGCTCCACACCGAGGAAGCCGGCGTGGCCCTCGTTCATGTGGAAGACCGTCGGCTGGGCGCGGTTCTCGATGCGGACATACTCGCGCAGTGCGCGGACCCCGCCGATACCGAGAAGGATCTCCTGCTTGATCCGGTGGTCCTGGTCACCGCCGTAGAGGCGATCGGTGATGCCCCGCAACTCGTCGTCGTTCGCCGCGATATCGGAATCGAGCAGCAGCAACGGGATTCGTCCCACGGTGGCCACCCACACCTGGGCGTGCAGGGTCCGCCCGCCGGGCATCGAGATCTTGATGATGACCGGCTTGTCGGCAGCGTCGACAAGCAGTGTGAGCGGTAGTGCGCCGGGATCGTTCACCGGGTACCGCTCGATCTGCCATCCGTCGTGCGACAGGCTCTGTCGAAAGTATCCGCAGCGATAGAACAGACCCACTCCGATGAGCGGCAGACCGAGATCCGACGCCGCCTTCAGATGGTCTCCGGCGAGGATGCCGAGCCCACCCGAGTAGATCGGCAGCACCTCCGAGATGCCGAATTCCATGGAGAAGTAGGCGATTCCTTCCGGCATCGGATTGCCCGACGCGGCGTGGTCGCCGTACCACTGTGGCGCCGTGCAGTACTCGTCGAGGTCGGCGCGCAGCGCGGTGAGTCGGACAAGGAATTCTGTGTCGGCGGACAACTCGGCGAGTCGGTCTGGCGACACCTCGGCGAGCAACCGAAGGGGGTCGCCGGTCGCTTTCCAACGCTCGGGGTCGACGAGGGCGAACAGATCCTGGGTCGGCGCGTGCCATACCCATCGCAGATTGTGGGCGAGAACGGCGAGATCGGACAGGGGAGCGGGCAGCGGAACCCGAACGGTGAACCGGCGGAATGCTTTCACGTGTAGAAGGTCCCACAGGAGCGACGTCGGTGCGAGCGATGCGCGGTGGTGGGTCCGACCTTTCATCCGACCGACATCTAGTCTCAATACCATGCAGCGAATCATCGGCACCGAGGTCGAGTACGGGATCTCCGCGCCCGGCGACCCGACCGCGAATCCGATCATGACGTCGACACAGGCGGTGCTCGCCTATGCCGCGGCCGCCGGGGTACCACGCGCCAAACGCACCCGCTGGGACTACGAGGTCGAATCACCGCTTCGCGATGCCAGGGGTTTCGACCTCGGCCGCGGAACCGGACCGGCACCGATCATCGACGCCGACGAGATCGGTGCCGCCAACATGATCCTCACCAACGGGGCGCGTCTCTACGTCGACCACGCTCATCCCGAGTATTCGGCACCTGAGGTCACCGACCCCCTCGACGCCGTGATCTGGGACAAGGCAGGGGAGCGCGTGATGGAGGCCGCCGCCAGGCACGTCGCGAGCGTGCCCGGCGCACCACGTCTGCAGTTGTACAAGAACAACATCGACGGCAAGGGCGCCTCCTACGGCACGCACGAGAACTACCTGATGAACCGCGACACCCCGTTCACCGCGGTCATCGGGGGTCTCACCACGTTCTTCGCCTCGCGTCAGGTCATCACCGGCTCCGGCCGCGTGGGAATCGGCCAATCCGGCGACGAAGCCGGATATCAGCTGTCGCAGCGGTCGGACTACATCGAGGTCGAGGTGGGACTCGAGACCACACTCAAACGCGGCATCATCAACACCCGCGACGAGCCGCACGCCGATCCCGAGCGCTACCGCAGACTCCACGTGATCATCGGCGACGCCAACCTCGCCGAGACCGCCACCTATCTGAAGGTCGGCACGACCTCGCTGGTTCTCGACCTGATCGAGGCAGGCGTCGACTTCTCCGACATCGAGTTGGCACGACCGGTGTCTGCCGTTCACGCGATCAGTCACGATCCGACGCTGCAGGCGACCGTCGCACTGACCGACGGGCGCGAACTGACAGCCCTGGCGTTGCAGCGTGAGTACCTGGAGCGGTGTACGAAGTTCCACGAGCGCGAGAACTCCGACGATGCCCGTGCCATGGACGTGTTGCGAACCTGGGCCGACGTCCTCGACCGCCTCGAGCGCGATCCGATGGAGTGCGCGGACATCCTCGACTGGCCGGCGAAACTACGGATCCTCGAGGGATTCCGGCAGCGCGAGGGACTCGGCTGGTCGGCGCCGAGACTGCAGTTGATCGACCTGCAGTACTCCGACGTGCGACTCGACAAGGGCCTCTACAACCGGCTGGTGGCGCGCGGCTCGATGAAACGTCTCGTCGACGAGGCGGACGTGACCCGCGCGATCACCGAGCCACCCGAGAACACGCGCGCCTACTTCCGTGGCGAATGCCTGCGTCGTTTCGGCGCCGACGTTGCGGCCGCGAGCTGGGATTCGGTGATCTTCGACCTGGGCGGCGACTCGCTGGTGCGCATTCCGACCCTCGAACCCCTGCGGGGAAGCAGGGCACATGTGGGCAAACTGCTCGACTCGGTGCACTCCGCATCCGAGCTGGTCGATCAGCTCACCACCTGATCCGATCTCGACGCGACACGTGTTCAACCTCCTTTTCGCAGTCCGCACCGGTAGTGTGGATTCACGAGCTGGATTTGTCTGCGCCGCACCGCGATGCAGCTGAACGCGACACGCGAGTCCGACGAACGTCGTCGCTGATGTGCACGAACGGTGAGCAGCGACGCAGACACGCGGAGCCTGAGGCTTCGTGACGAACAAGGGAGTGCACATGGCGCAGGAACAGACCACGCGTGGCGGCGGTGGCGACGACGGCGAACTCGGCTCGGACGGCAGTGCAGGCCAGGAGCGCCGCGAAAAGCTCGCCGAGGACACCGATGACCTGCTCGACGAGATCGACGACGTCCTCGAAGAGAATGCCGAGGACTTCGTGCGCGCGTACGTGCAGAAGGGCGGCCAGTGAGCGAGACGTTCGGTTCACTGTCCCCGACCGGTCCGTCCAGGAGTTCCCATCCCACATTCGGCGCCGACATCTCGTCGTTCACCGATTTTCTGAGGGTCCACGCACCCGATCAGTTGCCGCAGGCAAGGGCTGAACGCATGGGCACCTTCACCTCGAACACCGATGCCTCGGAGATCCCGCACGGCACCACCATCGTCGCGGTCAGTTTTCCCGGTGGTGTGGTGCTCGCCGGTGATCGGCGAGCGACGATGGGCAACATCATCGCGACCCGTGACGTGCAGAAGGTCTACGTCACCGACGAGTACTCCGCTGCGGGCATCGCGGGCACCGCGGGTATCGCCATCGAGATGGTGAGGCTATTCACCGTCGAACTCGAGCACTACGAGAAGATCGAGGGCGTTCCGCTGACGCTCGACGGCAAGGTCAGCAGACTGGCCTCGATGGTCCGCGGCAACCTGGGCGCCGCGATGCAGGGACTGGCAGCCATCCCGCTGCTCGTCGGCTACGACATCGATCACGACAGCCCCACCGAGCGCGGTCGGATCTTCTCCTTCGACGTCGCCGGCGACCGACACGAGGAGTTCGGCGGCTACCAGGCCATCGGCTCTGGCTCGGTCTTCGCGAAGTCGTCGTTGAAGAAGCTCTACCGTCCCGATCTGGACGCAGATTCGGCGCTCGCGATCGCCGTCGAATCGCTCTACGATGCCGCCGACGACGATTCCGCGACCGGCGGCCCCGACATCGTCCGCAAGATCTTCCCGACCGCGGTTGTCGTGAGCGCAGGAGGCGCGCGCGAGGTCGCGCCCGCCGATATCGAGTCGGCTGCACGCGCGATCATCGAGAGACGGGCAGCAGAGCATGAGGAGGCGCCGCGATGACCTTCCCGTATTACGCAAGTGCCGAGCAGATCATGCGCGATCGCTCGGATCTTGCGCGCAAGGGAATCGCCCGTGGCCGAAGCGTGGTCATTCTGACCTACGCCGACGGTGTGCTCTTCGTGGCGGAGAATCCGTCGAACACGCTGCGCAAGACGAGCGAGATCTACGATCGGATCGGTTTCGCCGCCGTGGGCAAGTACAACGAGTTCGAGAGTCTACGCAAGGCGGGCATCCAACTCGCGGACATGCGTGGGTACTCCTACGACCGCGCAGACGTATCCGCGCTGTCGCTGGCCAACACGTACGCGAATGCCCTGGGATCGGTGTTCACCGAGCAGGCCAAGCCGTATGAGGTCGAGCTGTGTGTCGCCGAGGTCGCGCGATTCGGAAAGCCGAAGCCGTCGCAGTTGTTTCGTATCAGCTACGACGGCTCGATCGCGGACGAGACCCGGTTCATCGTGATGGGCGGTGCGACGGATGCCATTTCCGCAGCGCTCAAGGACAGCTATGAGTCGGATCTGCCGCTGGCCGACGCCCTCAAGATCGCGGTGGATGCACTGTCGTCCCCGGTCGAGGGTGCAAACGGAACACCTTCTGCGGCACGCGAACTCAGTCCCGGCGACCTCGAGGTCGCGATTCTCGACCGCAACCGTCCGCGTCGTGCGTTCCGGCGATTGCCTGCCGCGACGGTCGCCGACCTCCTGCCGGCCGCCTCGCCTCCGTCGAACGGATCCGACGACGGCGCCACCACCGACGACGCCCAGACGGATTCGGGCGCGTCCTGATCGCGCAACCGGTCGGCACCGGATTCCGCGGGTAGGGTTGAGGGGTGCAACGTCGAATCATGGGCATCGAAACTGAATTCGGTGTCACCTGCACCTTCCATGGCCATCGTCGGCTCAGTCCCGACGAGGTCGCGCGGTACCTGTTCCGACGGGTCGTGTCATGGGGGCGCTCATCGAATGTCTTTCTCCAGAACGGCGCGCGGCTCTACCTCGATGTGGGCTCGCACCCGGAGTACGCGACCGCCGAGTGCGACAGCCTCATCCAGCTGATCAACCACGACAGGGCGGGTGAGCTGGTCCTCGAGGATCTGCTCGTCGACGCAGAACAGCGGCTCGCCGACGAGGGCATCGGTGGCGATATCTATCTGTTCAAGAACAACACCGATTCGGCGGGCAACTCGTACGGATGCCACGAGAACTACCTCGTCGTCCGTGCCGGCGAGTTCTCCCGTATCTCCGATGTCCTGCTGCCGTTCCTGGTCACTCGTCAGCTGATCTGCGGCGCGGGAAAGGTGCTCGCCACGCCGAAGGCCGCGACGTTCTGCCTCTCCCAACGCGCCGAGCACATTTGGGAAGGTGTGTCGTCGGCGACGACACGCTCGCGTCCGATCATCAACACGCGCGACGAACCGCACGCCGACGCCGAGAAGTACCGTCGCCTGCACGTGATCGTCGGCGACTCCAACATGTCTGAGATGACCACCCTGCTCAAGGTCGGATCGGCGGCACTCGTGCTCGAGATGATCGAGGCGGGCGTGGCCTTCCGCGACTTCGCGCTCGACAACCCGATCCGGGCGATCCGCGAGGTCAGCCACGATCCCACGGGCCGACGACCGGTTCGCCTCGCAGGCGGACGCCAGGCCACGGCTCTGGAGATCCAGCGGGAGTACCACGCGCGCGCCGTCGAGCATCTCGTCAACCGCGCGCCCGACCCCGAGATGGACATGGTGGTCGATCTATGGGGACGCATGCTCGATGCCGTCGAGAGTGACGACTTCTCCAAGGTCGACACCGAAGTCGACTGGGTCATCAAGCGCAAGCTCTTCCAGCGGTACCAGGACAAGTACTCGATGGAGCTGTCGGATCCGAAGATCGCGCAACTCGACCTCGCCTATCACGACATCAAGCGGGGTCGCGGGGTCTTCGATCTCCTGTCCC
The DNA here is from genome assembly GCF_000332975.1 of Gordonia aichiensis NBRC 108223. Classification (GTDB taxonomy): domain Bacteria; phylum Actinomycetota; class Actinomycetes; order Mycobacteriales; family Mycobacteriaceae; genus Gordonia; species Gordonia aichiensis. The sequence continues at coordinate 362,795 of NZ_BANR01000005.1, forward strand.
GCAAGGGTCTCGTCACCCGCGCGACAACGGACGAGGCGATCAAGACAGCGGTCAACGAGCCGCCGCAGACCACGCGGGCAAAACTGCGCGGCGACTTCATCTCGGCAGCACAGAAGGCCGGGCGCGACTTCACCGTCGATTGGGTTCACCTGAAGCTCAACGATCAAGCCCAGCGAACGGTCTTGTGCAAGGACCCGTTCCGCAGTGTCGACGAGCGCGTCGATCGCTTGATCGCCTCCATGTAGTCGTAAGGTGCAGGGCGTGGCCACGTCGAAAGTAGAGCGTCAGCTCAATCTGGTGATCTGTCTCCTCTCGACCAAGCAGTACGTCACCGCTGAGTACATCCGGCGCAACGTCTTCGGCTATCAGGACCAGGAGCGCTCCGCGGAGGCGTTCAATCGGATGTTCGAGCGGGACAAGAATGATCTGCGCGACCTGGGAGTGCCCCTGGTCACCGGTCCCTCGCCCGAGAGCGGCGTCGAGGGTTACCGCATCGACCCCGATTCGTACTCGCTGCCCGACATCACGCTCGATGAGGAAGAGGCGGCGGCGATCGCGATGGCAGCAGCACTCTGGGACAACTCCGACGTCTCGACGATCTCGCAGACCGCCGTGCTCAAACTCCAGGCCGCCGGAATCGATGTCCGCTCCGACGACGAGGTCGGCGTGGCTGCGGTGTCGCAGCGTTCGCTCGGAGGTGAGCATTCGCTCGCGCCGACGCTCGCGGCGATCGACGCGGGTCAGGCGATCACCTTCACCTATCGTGCAGGCGCGACGTCGTCAGGCGAGACCCGGACACTGGAGCCGTGGGGCGTGGTGACCCACCGGGGGCGTTGGTATGTCGTGGGCCACGACCGTGGGCGCGGCGCGACGCGAACGTTCCGACTGAGCAGGATCTCCGACGTCGCTACCACCGGGGCCGCCGGGACGGTGCATCGGCCCGAGGACACCGACCTGCAACAGATCGTCGCCGACGCGGTCGATTCCGCCTCGGGTTCCGACGGTCGCGCGGCTCGAGTCTGGGTGGCTCGCGGTCGGGCAGCGGGGCTTCGTAGGGTCGCGTCGTCGAGCACGCCAGCACTCTTCGACGGTGAGGACGGCGACGATCTCGTCATCGAGATCAGGTCACTGACCACTCTGGCCCGGATGATTCTCGGCGTCGGACCCGACGCCGTCGTCCGTGAACCGGCCGAACTGCGGGAGCTCGTCATCGCCGGTCTCGATCGGATCGCCGGGGTGAATGTCTGATGTCGACGGCACAGTCACAGCGCTTGAGTCGGCTGCTCGCATTGGTTCCATACTTCTCCACACGCGGGGGGATCTCGCTCGACAAGGCGGCGAGCGACCTCGGTGTGACGCCCACACAGCTCCGCAGAGACCTCGAGCAACTCTTCGTCTGCGGCCTGCCCGGCTACTACCCCGACGATCTGATCGAACTCGAATTCTCCGAAGGTTACGTGGATGTCGGGTTCACAGCGGGAATGGACCGTCCCCTGCGGCTGACCGGTGCCGAGGCGAGCGTGCTGCTGGTGGCACTGCAGGCCCTGGTCGACATGGCCGGGATGCTCGACCAGCAGGCTGCGCGACGCGCGATTGCGAAGATCGAGCAGGCGGTCGGCACATCGCTTCCTGCCGTGGCAGCGGTCTCCGACGACGAGGACGAGCAGAACCCGACGTACGCGGCGGTTCGTCAGGCGGTGACACAGCGACGAGCGCTCGATCTGACCTACTACTCGGCGACGCGTGATTCGGTCAGCCAGCGCGTTGTCGACCCGATCCGCCTGCAGGGATTGAACTCCAACACCTACCTCGAGGCGTGGTGCCGTGGAAGCGAAGGTGTACGCCTGTTCCGGTTCGACCGGATCGAGGCGGCGGGGCTGCGCGACGAGCCGTCGTCACCACCCGAATCCGTGGCAGGGACGCAGCAATCGGTGCTGCTCGGCGACGACCCGGAGCATAGATCGGTCGACATCGACATCGATCCGGGGCAGGCCTGGATTCTCGACTACTACCGGATCGATCCGCTCGACGAGTGGCCGACGGACCACGATGCCGGTGCGCCGATCAGAGGCCGACTCGCATACGGCTCACCGGAGTGGCTGACACGATTCCTCCTGGGGTTCGGCGGTTCCGTACGCGTCGTCGGAGATCAGGAGATCGACGCCGCCGTCACCGGAGCTGCGCGGGCGGCTCTGGCGCGCTATCGCTGAGTGTCGCGGTACGATGACGATGAATCCAAGTGGAAGGTAATCCTGATGGGTGCAATGTCGTGGTGGCACTGGCTGATCGTGCTGGTGGTGGTGCTGCTGCTGTTCGGCTCGAAGAAGCTTCCCGATGCGGCGCGTGGCCTCGGTCAGTCGCTTCGAATCTTCAAGAGTGAGGTGCAGGAGATGCAACGCGAAGGCGATTCCAAAGCCCCCGCGAGTCCGTCGTCTCCAGATGAGGCGACACCTCAGCGCGAACTGCCGTCCTCGGATTCGAACGCGACGGGCGAGACATCCACCGCTGCGCACACCTCCCCGGATCAGACCAAGAAGTCGGCGTAGCCGCGCACCGGGACACCTGAGTGCGGATTCCATTCGACCCGAGGTACCGCAAGCGCAAACTCAACCCCGACGGCACGATGCCGTTGGTGGAGCATCTTTTCGAGCTGCGTACCCGACTGCTCATCTCGATGGCCGCGATCGTCGTCACGACGATCCTCGGCTTCGTCTGGTATTCCTACGGCATCTTCGGGCTTCCCACGCTCGGCGACCTGCTTCGAGATCCGTACTGCTCCCTTCCCGCCTCGTCTCGTGCAACGCTGACCCCCGACGACTCCTGTCGACTGCTGGCGACCGGGCCGTTCGACCAATTCATGCTCCGGCTCAAGGTCGCCTTGACCGCCGGAATCGTGCTGGCCTGCCCGGTATGGCTCTACCAGATCTGGCAGTTCGTCACGCCGGGACTGCTGGAGAAGGAGCGCAAGTATGCGGTCTCGTTCGTATCCGCGGCAGCGGTGCTCTTCATCGCGGGTGCAGTCCTGGCCTATCTCGTCGTCGCCAAGGCCTTCCACTTCCTGCTGACCGTCGGCAACAACGTGCAGGTGACCGCGCTCGCGGGCGATCAGTACTTCGGATTCATGATCCATCTGCTGATCATCTTCGGGGTGAGCTTCGAACTGCCGCTGCTGATCGTCGCGCTGAATACCGTGGGAGTGCTGCGCTATCCACGGCTCAAGGCATGGCGCCGTGGGCTGATCTTCGCACTCTTCGTCTTCGCGGCCATCGTGACACCTGGCCAGGATCCGTTCACGATGCTCGCACTCGCGCTCGCCTTGACCGTTCTCCTCGAGGTGGCCATCCAATTCGCGCGTTTCAACGATCGGCGTCGAGCACGCAACGAACCCGACTGGGCCTCGATACCCGACGATCAGGCCAGCCCGCTGCCCGACGCCTCTCCTCGGCCGCAGCCGTCCGCGGTCGGAGCGCCGTCGCCGGTGCCCTCGTCGTCGAGAAGCGCGGGGACGATGCACACCACGACAGCGCAGGGGCGCACGTCCGTACGCGACTCATCAACCTTCGACGACGTGCTCTGAGTCACATGCCCACACAGTCGCGTCACGCTACAACGTTGATCTCCACTCACTGCGATGGCTGCTGACCACCGCGAGTTCGACCGCTTCGCGGCGAGCCTCTCATTTCACCTCGACGACTTCCAGCGGCGGGCCTGCCACGCACTCGAAGACGGGCGAGGGGTACTCGTGTGCGCGCCAACCGGTGCGGGCAAGACGATCGTCGGCGAGTTTGCGGTGCATCTCGCGCTGGCCGACGGGACCAAGTGCTTCTACACGACGCCCATCAAGGCCCTCAGCAACCAGAAGTACGCCGATCTCGTCGCTGTCCACGGCAAAGAGAATGTCGGCCTGCTCACCGGCGACAGCTCGATAAACTCCGACGCACCTGTGGTTGTGATGACCACCGAAGTGGTCCGCAACATGATCTACGCGAATTCGCCTGCACTACGCGGTCTTTCGCATGTCGTCATGGACGAGGTCCACTTTCTTGCCGACCGCTTCCGCGGCGCGGTCTGGGAGGAGGTGATCCTGGGGCTCGATCCGTCGGTGCGTGTGGTGAGTCTGTCGGCGACAGTCAGCAATGCCGAGGAGTTCGGTGACTGGATACAGACCGTGCGCGGCGAGGTCACGGTCATCGTCGACGAACATCGCCCGGTACCGCTCCAGCAGCACATGCTCGTGGGTTCGCGCATGTTCGACCTGTTCGACCCCCACCGGGACGGCGGTGGCAAGCCTCAGGTCAACCCCGAACTGAAGCGGTACATACGTCACCGCATGCTGCTGGCCGACGAGCACGACAGTGGTCGCGGACGCGATCGGCGTTCCGGACGGGGACGCCCGCGATCAACGCGTGGCAGGGGCCCCGGAGCATTGTCACGGCCTCAGCTTGTCTCTCGCCTTGACCGCGAGGGACTGCTTCCCGCGATCGGATTCATCTTCTCGCGGGTCGGTTGCGACGCCGCGTTGGCCCAGTGCCTCCGGTCGGGGCTGACGCTGCTGACCCCCGAGGAGTCCGCAGCCGTCGACGAGGTCGTCGACCGGCACCTCACGGAGATCTCACCCGGTGATGCCGACGTCCTCGGGGTCGACGAGTGGCGCGCGGGTCTGCGACGCGGCTTCGCCGCCCATCACGCAGGCCTGCTCCCGACGTTCCGTCACACCGTGGAAGAACTCTTCGTTCTGGGCCTGGTACGGATGGTCTTCGCCACCGAGACCCTGGCTCTCGGGATCAACATGCCTGCTCGCTCGGTCGTGCTCGAACGCTTGGTGAAGTTCAACGGGGAGTCGCACGTCGACCTGACGCCCGGTGAATTCACCCAGCTCACCGGACGTGCCGGACGGCGGGGCATCGACGTCGAAGGCCACGCCGTCGTGGTGTGGACTCCTGAGCTGGTACCCGAACAGGTCGCGGGCCTTGCTGGGGCCCGGACGTTTCCGCTGCGCAGTTCGTTCGCGCCCGAGTACAACATGGCCGTCAACCTCATCGGTCGTCGAGGACTCGCCGGGTCACGCGAACTGCTCAACAGATCGTTCGCACAGTTCCAGGCCGACCGCTCCGTCGTCGGGCAATCCCGCAAGGTCGACGACATGTACCGCCGACTGCGCAAGCTCGATGTCGAGCTCGCGGCGGCCGCGAACAGGCGCGGGATCGACCCCGGCACCATCACCGGGCTCGACGACGATCCCGACGCAAGCCCCTCGGACCCATACGGCGGCTTTCTCGGATACGTGACGCTCCGCGAGGAGATCCGTAGGCGCGAGCGTGATCTCAAATTCCGCAGCCGTGTCGCGTCACACGAGTCGACGGTCGCCGACCTTGCGAGCCTCAAACGCGGGCACGTCATCGGCGTGCACTCGGGGCGTCATCGTGGACTCGCCGTCGTGCTCGAACCCGCAACCCAGCCGACCGACCCCAAACCCCTGGTGCTGAGCGAGGACGCCTGGTGCGGACGGGTGGGCACCCGCGATTTTGTCAACCCACCCGAAGTGCTCGGCCATATGCGACTTCCCAAGAATCCCGATCGCCGCACCGGTCGAGGCCGGCGCGATCTGGCATCGGCATTGCGGTCGACCGGTATCGAGATGCCGCGGGGTCGCCAGAAAAAGAAGGCGTTGGCGGCCGACGACACCGAACTGGCGCGGATGCGCCACGAGCTGAGGGCACACCCCGCGCATCAGCTCGACAACGGCGACGACTTGTTCCGACTCGCCGAAGGGCGTAACCGACTGGTGCGCGACATCGTCTCCGCAGAACGTTCGATCAGCGAGCGCACCTCCACCCTCGGCGTGACCTTCGACAGGATCGTCGGGGTGCTCACCGAACTCGGATACGTCGAGCAGGAGCGCAACGAGGTCGTGGTGACCCCGACAGGTCAGCTGCTCAGCAGGATCTACAGCGAGAGCGACCTTCTCGTCACCGAGTGCATCCGCGCAGCGATCTGGGACACACTCGGACCTCCGCAACTCGCGGCCGTGGTCGCCGCGATGGTATTCGAGTCACGCCGCGACAGTCACGCAGGCGCCGACGCCATGCCGGGAAACGTCGAGCTGCGCACAGCGATCGCCGCGACGCTCGATATCTGGCATCAGGTCTCCGACGTCGAGCGACGTCACGGCGTATCACCGACACGCGAGCCGGATACGGGTTTCTCTGTGGCTGTATCGCTCTGGGCGGCGGGTCGCTCGCTGACCGAATCGCTTGCTGCTGCGGGCGAACGGGGCACCCTGCTCTCACCCGGCGACTTCGTGCGATGGAACCGGCAGATCGTCGATTTGCTCGAACAGATCCGACTCGGTGTCGGCGACGACGCTCCGCTCGCTCGCTCGGCTCGCGCAGCGGTGAAAGCGATTCGACGCGGCGTGGTTGCCGCAGAACTGGGCTGACGCAGGACGTGGTTCGAAGTGACGCAGCTGCCGCTATCGGAGTCCTGTACTGCTTGACCGACGATTCGACCCTGCTGAGGTAACGTTCACTTCGCATAACGGTCGGGGACGACGGCAGGGGAGACACGCGTCGGCCGCGACACCGTGACCGTTCACCACTGCGTACCACGTATCACTGCCGTGGGCTGAGTGAAAGAGAGACGTATGAGCCATCCGTACGACCCCAGCAACCCCGGTGACCAGACGTCGGCCGGCGCCCGGTCGAACGAGGGGAGCCAGCAGGGGGGTAACCAGCCCGGGCAGGATCCGCAGCAGCCTCCCCAGTATGGGCAGCCCGGCCAGTTCGGCCAGCCACAGGCCCCCCAGTATGGCCAGCCAGGTCAGTACGGCCAGCCACAGGCCCCCCAGTATGGCCAGCCAGGTCAGTACGGCCAGCCGTCGCAGCAGGGCTACTTCGGGCAGGCACCGCAGTCCGGTCAACCTCCCCTGTACGGCCAGCCCCCACAGCAGGGCCAGCCGGGACAACCTCAGTACGGCCAACCGGGACAATACGGACAGCAGCAGAGCCCTCAGCCCGGCCAGTACGGACAGCCCGGCCAGTACGGACAGCCCGGCCAGTACGGACAACCCGGCCAGTACGGCCAGGCGGCCGGGTTCGGAGAGGCGAACACCCAGCCGGGTCAATTCGGTCAGGCCGGTGACCAGTTCTCGAACATGACCGTCACGTCCGGATCGTCGAACCGTAAGCGCGCGGCCATCTTCGGCGGTATCGGGGCCGTGGTCGTGATTGCCGCGGTCATCCTCATCACCGCGTTCGCGTGGCCAGGGTGGGCGCCGAAGTCACTCGACCAGAATGCAGTTCAGGACGGGGTCAAGCAGGTCCTCACCAAGGACTACCAGGCCACTGACGTCTCGAACGTCTCGTGCCCCTCGGGTCAGAGCGTCGAGAAAGGCAGCTCGTTCACCTGCTCGGTCACGGTGGGCGGTCAGAAGCAACAGGTCAAGGTGACCATTCTCGACGACGACGGGAAGTACGAAGTCTCGCGCCCGACGAGCTGATCAGCGGGGCGTCAGCTCCCATCCGAGCGCGTCGGCGAGTCGGCCCACCGAGGCACCGATCCGTAGTTCGTCGATGAGGTCGGCCAGTCGTTCGGGATCGGCGGGCGCCGACGGCAGATGGTCGTCGGCGGTGCTCTCGACCGTCTGCGCGTCGGTGCGCACGGTCACCACGGTGCGTGCGGCACGGAGATACTCAGCGGAGTCGCGCAGTGACGAGCGAACGCGCGGGGTCAAAGTCGACGTCGGGTCGTCGACCGCCCCCTCCAGGGCGTCCAGGTCGCCGTAGGCGGTGATCAGTTTCGCAGCAGTCTTCTCGCCGATCCCCGGTACACCCGGCAAACCGTCGGATGGGTCCCCACGCAGCATCGACATCTCCGCGTACGCGGTGCCCGCACGACCGACGGGGACCCCGTACCGGTCAGCGACCTCGGTCGGACCCATCAACTCGGCTCTGGCGAGTCCGTGGCCTACGTAGAGCACGCGCACCGGCACGGGATCATCTGCGACCACCTGGAGCAGGTCACGATCGCCGCTGACCACAAGTACGTCGTCGACGGCTTCGGTGGCGGCGAGCGTGCCGATCACGTCGTCTGCCTCGCAACCCACCGCTCCGGATGTCATGAGTCCTGCCGCGGCAAGCACCTCGAGAATCATGTCGACCTGCGGTGTGAGGGTGTCGGGGACCTCCTCGACGTCGATCCCGGTGCGGGCGTCGTCGGCTCCGGAGTGCGGTGCCTCCTGTGCGACTCGGTGCGCCTTGTACGACGGCAGCAGCTCCGTGCGGAACGCCGGCCGCCAGTCGAGGTCGAGGCAGACGACGAGGCGTGTCGGATGGTGCTGGGACACCAGTGAGGCGATGGTGTCGATGAACCCGCGCACCGCGTTCACCGGCCGCCCGTCGGCTGCGGTGAGCTTTTCGGGCAGTGCATGAAAGGAGCGGAACCACAGGCTTGCGCCATCGAGAAGCATCACAGATCCGGCCATGTCCCAACTGTGCCATCCGCGTAGGCTTCGACTCGTGACCGCCACTGCAGAAGAGCGATTCGACGCCGAGGTGTACCGACGTCGCCTTGCGCGGGCCGCGATGCTGACCGGTAAGGCAGCACTCGACGCCCTGATCGTTTCACCCGGACCTGATCTGCGTTATCTGACCGGATCGCGCGCCGACACATTCGAGCGGCTGACGGCATTGGTCATCCCGGCCGCGGGAACTCCCCGGCTCGTGGTCGCCCGGCTAGAACTCGCCTCGGTACGCGATTCGGCGGTCAGCGAACTCGACATCGACGTCGTCGATTGGGTCGACGGCGACGACGCACACGCCCTGGCGCTCGCGGGATTGCCCGACAACGCCGCGGTCGCGGTCTCCGAGTCGATGCCCGCGCTTCATCTCGTTCCGATCGCAGATCGCCTGGGCAGAACCCCGGCACTGGCGACGCCGGTGCTGCGTCAGATGCGAATGATCAAGGATGACAACGAGATCGACGCTCTTCGCCGCGCCGGTGCTGCGATCGACCGGGTCCATGCACGCATGGGCGAGTGGTTGCGCCCGGGACGAACCGAAGCCGACGTCGCGGCCGACATCGCCGAGGCGATCGTGGCCGAGGGGCATACGGCGCCGGAATTCATCATCGTCGGATCGGGTCCCAACGGCGCCGATCCGCATCACGAGCAGTCCGATCGCGTGATCGAATCCGACGACATCGTCGTCATCGACATCGGCGGTCCCGTGGAACCTGGCTACAACTCCGACTCCACCCGCACGTATTGCTTCGCCCACCCGTCCGACGAACAGACGCGCGCCTACGCAGCGCTCGAAGCAGCCCAACGCAGGGCGGTCGCCGCAGTCCGTCCCGGGGTCACCGCGCAGGAGGTCGACTCCGCCGCACGCAAGGTACTCGTCGACGCCGGGTTCGGGGAGAACTTCATCCACCGCACCGGGCACGGTATCGGACTCTCGGTGCACGAGGAGCCCTACATCGTCGGCGGCAATGACCTCGTTCTCGAGGCGGGTATGGCCTTCTCGATCGAGCCGGGGGTGTACTTTCCCGGGCAGTGGGGCGCACGGATCGAGGACATCGTGATCGTCACCGACGACGGTTGTGAGCCGGTCAATCGACGCCCCCACGAACTACTGATGTTGTGAGCTGACACCGTCGACCGGTCACACGACCACCGCAGGCTGAGGTCAGTCGAGAAGCGAATGCGAGCCGAGCACGCGACGAACGGCGATCTCGATCACCACGCGCTGCGGATTCGGCTTCGGCTCGCGATACCGCTGGGCATAGCGGCGCTCTGCCTCCGCGACGCGATCACGATCGCGATGCACTGTGGCCGTGCCCTCGAGTGTCAGCCACCGCGGGCCGTCGACATTGCTCACCGCTGCGTAGCCCCCGCGTTCGGCGTTGCGCACCTTTTGACTGCCGTCGCGGGTGATGACACGCGCAATCCGGGTGTCGGGGTCGTAGGTGAATCCGACTGCCACCACGTGAGGTGTGCCGTCTGGTCGCAGCGTCGCAAGTGTTGCAAGATGTCGCTCGCTCAAGAAGTCGAGCGCAGCGGAACCTAGGTTGTCCGGGGTGCGCGGCATGTCGCCAACCATAGGTCACAGGCCTTCATGCTCCCGAGGCCCCCGACGGTGAGGCGCCGCTGTGGGCCTCCGGTCCGCCGGTGGAATACTGCGTGTCATGGCGCGCATGCACTCACACGAGGATCTGGGAACGATCGTTGTCTTCGGTGGACGCAGCGAGATCGGAATCGCACTCGCGAAGCGACTCGTCGAGGGCCGCAGCGTCGTTCTCGCAGCGCGTCGCTCCGACGACCTCGTCGACGAGATGGCCGGGATGCGCGCAGCGGGGGCCACCGACGTCACCACACTCGAGTTCGACGCCGACGCAACGGACACACATCCCGCGCTCATCGACACCATATTCAACGTGCACGGTCCAGTCGGCGCGGCGATCGTCGCGTTCGGCATTCTCGGCGATCAACGTCGCGCCGAGACAGACGTCGCGCACGCACTCCGGATCGCACAGACCGACTATGTCGGTCAGATCAGTGTGCTGACGCCGCTGGCGAATGCGCTACGCAGCCAGGGGTCCGGCACGATGATCGTGTTCTCGTCAATCGCCGGGGTGCGGGTCCGACGCGGCAACTATGTGTACGGCTCAGCAAAGGCGGGGCTCGACGGCTTCGCCAGCGGACTGGCCGACGCCCTGCACGGATCCGGAGTCCGTCTACTGCTCGCACGCCCTGGTTTCGTCATCGGCAACATGACCGCCGACCTCATGGCCGCGGGAACCAAGCCCGCACCCATGTCGGTCGACGCCGAGCAGGTCGCAGACGCAGTGGCACGGGCGTACCACAGTGGCCGATGGGAGGTCTGGATTCCCGGAGCGTTACGTGTCGTCGGGTTCGCCATGCGTTTCGTTCCGCGCGCGATCTGGCGCAGGTTGCCCCGATGACTGCCGAGGCGACGGATGTGCCACGGTTCGTCGTCGTCGGGATAGGCGCCGATGGCTGGGCCGGATTGACCGATCGGGCCCGCGACGAACTGCGCGGTGCGACAGTGGTCTACGGTTCGACACGACAACTCGCGCTCCTGCCCGCGCTCGATGCGACGACAGTCGCATGGACGTCACCGATGTCCGAGCACCTGCATCGGGTGGTGTCCGAGGCGACCGCCGCCGAGGTGCATGTGCTCGCCAGCGGTGATCCGATGTTCCACGGGGTCGGGTCGACGATCGTCGGTGCCGTCGGACGCGACAGGGTTCGAATTCTTCCCACGGTGTCGTCGGCGAGCCTCGCCTGTGCCGAACTCGGGTGGGATCTGGCGCGGACGCACGTGATCAGCACTGTGCATCACGAGGTCGAGTCCGTCGTACCGGTCGTGACCGACGGCCGCCGGGTCCTGGTGCTCAGTCGCGGTGCGCACACCCCATCCGAAGTCGCGGAGGTTCTGACGCGCAACGGATTCGGCTGGTCGTCGATGACCGTCCTCGAGCAACTCGGCGGACCGGGGCAGCGGATCGTCGAATCACTGGCACGCTCGTACCGACCTCAGCCGCACGATGCCCTGAACATCGTGGCCATCGAGTGCGTCGGACCGCGCACGTCCCGGCTACCCGGACTACCCGACGACGCATACGAGAACGACGGGCAACTCACCAAATCGGCGGTGCGCGCCCTGACCGTCTCGGCGCTCACGCCCGGTGGGCGAGCGCTCCTGTGGGATATCGGTTCCGGGTCGGGGAGTGTGGCCATCGAATGGTTGCGGGCAGACACCGAGGGGAGCGCCATCGCATTCGAGCGTGACCCTGTCCGCGCCGCACGACTGCAACGCAACGCCGCGCGCCACGGTGTGGCAGATCGACTGACCGTGCGCGGCGGGGTCCCCGACTCACTCGACGTCGCACCCGAGCCCGATGCGGTCTTCGTCGGAGGCGGACTCGACGACGGGGTGCTGACCGCGGCGTGGCAGGCGCTGCTCCCGGGCGGACGGTTCGTCGCCAACGCGGTCACACTCGACACCCAGTCACTGCTCGTCGAGTGGCACGCCCGCGCCGGCGGCACCCTTCGACGGCTCTCCATCGAGACCGTCGAACCGCTCGGTTCGCTGACGACGTGGCGCCCCGCGCTCCCGATCGTGCAATGGATCACCACCCGACAGGACGACCAATCGTGACCGTCTACTTCATCGGTGCCGGTCCTGGCGCCGCCGACCTCATCACGGTGCGTGGGGCGCGCACGCTGGGCAACTGTGCCACGTGCCTATATGCAGGATCGCTTGTCCCACAGCAACTCCTCGAGCTCTGCCCACCCGACGCCACCCTGATCGACACGGCTCGGATGCCGCTCGAGGAGATCATCACGCACATCGCCGCCGCCGACGCGGCCGGCGGTGATGTGGCACGATTGCACTCCGGCGATATCTCGCTGTACTCCGCGTTCACCGAACAGCGTCGCGAGCTCACGCGTCGGGGGATCGACGTCGAAATCGTGCCCGGGGTCCCCGCGTTTGCTGCCGCGGCTGCCGCTCTCGATACAGAACTCACCGTGCCGGGAATCGGGCAGAGTCTGCTGATCACACGTGTGTCGACGTTGTCGACGGACATGCCCCCCGGCGAGGAACTCGCTCGCCTCGCGCAGACGGGAGTGACCCTCGCCCTGCATCTGGCCGCGCACCGGGCCGCCGAGATCGTCGACGCGATCGCCGCTCACTACGGGGCCGAATGCCCAACGGCCACGGTGGCATTCGCATCGCGAGCCGATCAGGTCGTGCTCCGGTGCCCGTTGTCGGAACTACCGCAGCAACTCGCCGACCACGGAATCCGTCGCACCGCGGTCATCTTTGTCGGCAGGGTGCTCGATCCGTCGTCGACTACCCCGACCGACAGCTACCTTTATTCGCAGGCCCGCATGACGAAACTACGCAGCGGCGCGCACGACGACAGTCCATCGACGTCATGACCGAACCACCGGTGGTGCTGGTGCTCGGGGGTACCGGCGAAGCCCGCGACCTCGCCGCCGAACTCGACGCGCAGAATGTTCCGACGATCAGTTCCCTCGCCGGTAGGGTCGCGGACCCGCGCCTGCCCGACGGTGCCGTACGCGTCGGAGGGTTCGGGGGAGTAGCTGGTCTCACACAGTGGCTGCGCGACAACGGTATTCGGGTCGTCGTAGACGCCACCCATCCTTTCGCGACGGGTATCAGCGCCAATGCGGCCACGGCAACCCGCTCTCTGGGCCTTCCCCTGATACGCCTCTGCCGCCCGCCATGGTCGCCAGGCGACGGTGACGACTGGGTACGGGTTCCCGACATCGCCGACGCCGCAGGATATCTCGATGGACGCCGAGCACGCGTATTCCTGACGACCGGCAGAAAGGACGTGGATGCGTTCGCCCACATCTCGTCGGCGTGGTTTCTGATCCGGGTAGTCGACCCACCGCAGACCCGTATGCCCTCGCAGCGCACCGTGATCCGGTCGCGCGGCCCCTACCACGTGTCCGACGAGACGGCGCTGATGCGCGAACACCGCATCGAGGTACTGGTCACGAAGAACAGTGGGGGCGAGATGACCAGGGCCAAGCTCGTCGCGGCACGCGACCTCGGCATCGAGGTCGTGATGGTCGACCGGCCGCGCGAGCAGCCCGGCGTGCTGTCCGTCGACGACGTCGCTGCCGCCGCCGGTCAGGTGCGTCGTCTGATCGGTGGCGCTCAGCCGCTGTGATGACGCGGCGTGAAGACCAACCGTCCCCCGGCCCGCTCGGCGACCGTTGTCGTCGACGATCCGATGATCAGCATCGTTCGCATGTCGACGACCGACGGATCGAACCCGCCGACCGTGGTCACCGTCATCGATTCTTCCGGGCCGCCGACATCTCGTCCCACGATCATCACCCGGTCGGACGGGACGAGCTCGCGGAGCAGATCGTGGAGCCGCGGGACCTGCCAGGTCCTGCTCTGCGAACCCGGGTTGTAGACCGCGATGACCAGATCGGCGTGTAGCGCGTGCGTGATCCTGGCCTCGATCACCTCCCACGGCTTGAGCCTGTCCGAGAGCGAGATCACCGCGAAGTCGTGGCCGAGCGGGGCGCCGGCCACGGCTGCCACCGCCGTCGCAGCGGTCACCCCCGGCACAATCCGCACCGGAACGTCGGACCATCGAGGCTGCGCCGCGACCTCGGCGACCGCGGCCGCCATGGCGAACACGCCCGGGTCGCCGGACGACACGACGGCAACGCGGGCACCGCGTGAGGCAAGGTCGAGCGCGAACTCGGCGCGTTCGGCCTCGACACGGTTATCGCTGGCGTGCACACGCTGTCCCGGTCGGGGTAGCACTCGCCCCAGATAGGTGCGATAACCGACGAGGTCCGTGGCGGCCGCCAGTTCCGCGCGCACCTGGGGCGTGGTCTGTGCCCGCGCCCCAGGCCCGAGGCCTACCACGACGACCTCTCCACGCCCGCGCTCAGGTGCGGTGAATCGCGGATTGTTTCGGCGGCCCGGTACCACCGCCATGGAAAAGTATGGAACCTCCGACGGGTCGACGTCGGCGAGTGGCACCACGCGTTGAGCGGAGGTCGACGCACGTTCCACGTACCAGGCCTCGTCAAGCCGTCCTGCCTGCTCGAGGGCCGAGCGCACCGTCGTGAACGTGCGACCGAGTTTGAGAACCGCGAGGGCGTCGGCACCCGCGAACACCGTGCTCAACTCGTCGAGCGGCAGAGTGCCCGGCACGACGGTCAAGATCTCCTCACCTTCGACCAGTGGTAGTCCGAGGGCTGCCGATGCTCCACTCACCGATGTCACGCCGGGCACGATCTCGGTGTCGAACTCACCGGCGAGGCGCTTGTGCATGTGCATGTACGAGCTGAAGAAGAGCGGGTCGCCCTCCGCCAGCAGGCACACGTCCCGCCCCGCGCGCAGATGGCGTGCGAGGGTGTCGGCGCTCGCGGCGTAGAAATCGTCCAGCGCGCCTCGATAGCCACCGGGATGGTCGGTCGCCTCGACGGTGACGGGATACATCAGCCGTTCCTCGATCTGGTCGCCGCGCAGATACGGCTCGGCGACCCCGCGAGCGATGCTGTTCCCGTGCCGCGCACTGTGATAGGCGATGACATCTGCCGCGCCGATGACCTTGGCGGCCTTCACGGTGACGAGTTCGCTGTCGCCGGGTCCGAGGCCGACACCCCAGAGTTTGCCGCGGCAGCCAGGTGTCGAGGTACTCACAGCATCATTCCTGTGCAGTCGCGAGTGCGTTGACCGCCGCAGCGACGATCGCCGACCCGCCGCGTCGACCGGCGACGGTGATGTACTCCAGGTCGTCGCGGCCGGCAAGAGCCGCGCAGGATTCCGCCGCACCGATGAAACCGACTGGCGCTCCGACGACGGCCGCGGGTTTCGGTGCTCCCGCATCGATCATGTCGAGTAGTGCGAAGAGGGCGGTCGGTGCGTTCCCGATCGCCACGACGGCACCGTCGAGGCGCTCACGCCAGTATTCGACCGCCGCTGCGGTCCGGGTGGTCGACAACCGAGCAGCCAGTTCGGGCAGCCCGGGCTCCGCGAGGTAGCACAACACCTCGTTGTCGACGGGTAACCGCTTACGGGTCACTCCACTGGCGACCATCGTCGCATCGCACAGAATCGGTGCGCCCGATTCCAGCGCCGACCGTGCCGCCGACACGACACCGGGCGTGGCAACCACATCGTTCGTCAGGTCCGTCTCTCCGCACGCATGGATCATGCGGACGACGACCCCTGCGATGTCCGGCGGATACCCCGACAGGTCGGCTTCGGCGCGGATGGTGGCAAAAGACCGCCGATAGATCTCGGCGGCGTCGCGTAGGTAATCGGCCATGATGGGTCAACACTATCGGCGGACGTCGGTGATGCTCGCAGCGACCGCGTGTCAGCTCGACGTCGCCTGATAGCCCACGTCGGTGGCCTCGACCCGCAGGTGGGGTCGGCGCGGGGATCCGCAGCCCCGCGCACAGCCGACCCAGTGCTCGCGCTCGGTGACGGGTGCACCCGACGCCACCCTGCGTGCCACATCCTCGCGCACCGGTGCGAGACCACGCGAGCATCCCGGCGCGCCCGCGCAACTGGTGACTCGCGCCCACGCAGATGCGGCATCGAAGATCAGTCCCATCGGCGCGAGGACGCGGACCACGGTCTCCGCGACACCCTCACCGAGGTCGCAGATGAGGATCTCGCGGTCCGGGGTGAACAGCACCGGAGCCTCGACGGCGGCCAGGAACTCGGCCAGACGTGCGGGCAGACGCCCTAGTTCGACCACCGATCCCAGCAGCACACGGCCATCGTTCTGCTCGAACCAGCCCACCCGCGGGTCGTCGGCCGCTGCATCGAGCGGACCGGGTCGGAGTGGATCATCGAGCCGACCCCTCGCCCGGTCGAAGAGTTCGGCACGATCGCTCGACGTGAGATCGCTGATACGCCACGCGTCAGGCGCCACGTCGAGCACATCGCGCGCGACCGCCAACAACGCCTGTGCGACATCGGATTCTCGCGCAACAGATCCCGCGTTCTCGCCGCCGATGACGATATCGAACCCGACCGAACCGTTGCGTGCCACGCGTGCCCATCCGCACACGTCGGTGCCGCTGGACACGATGTCGGCATGCCCGTCGTCGAGGCCGAAGAGGAAGCGTCCGGACAGTGCTGCCAACGCCTCGTCGGCGCGCAGCGCCTGATCGAGCGCACGCGCCACAGGCCGGACGTCGGTCAGGCCACCGACCCGGCCACTGAACGGGCTGACCTCGATGTTGCGCACCTTCTCATGCGTACTGCTCGGCACGAGTCCGGCGTCGACGAGCGCGTCGGCCACGGCATCGACGTCACGGATAGCGCGTATCTGTACGTTTGCGCGTGCCGTGAGATCGATGAAGCCGTCGCCGTATTCGGACGCCACCCGCGCCAGCACCGAGAGTTGTTCGGCAGTGACCGATCCGCCGAGTAGGCGGATGCGCGCCAGTGCTCCGTCGGCCGCGGGGTGCGGGGCAAAGACTCCCGGACATCGATCCGATGTGGTGCGCCCGACCTCCGGGTCCGAAGGGCCCCCCGGATTCGACGACACTTCTGGGTCACGCATGCCTTCCAGCGTAGGCGCCGACGCCACGCGCAGGACGCACACGATCTCGTCGCGCCAGGCTGCACTAGGCTGAGCTCACGAGGTGTGCGGAAGCCGGTGCGAATCCGGCGCGGTCGCGCCACTGTGACGCGCGAGCGGTCCGCTCCTGCGAAGCCAGACCTGCGACCTCGGTCCATGTCCCATCTGTCTCCGCGCGAGTCGGAGTCCGAGGAGTTGCGATGATCCTGCTGCTGTCCACATCGGACACCGACCTCATCACCGCCGACGCCTGCGAGGCGGAGTACCGCGTCGCCAATCCGTCACGAATCCTGCTCGACGACGTGCCCGGCATGGTGGCCGACGCCGACCTCACCGTCGTCCGAATCCTCGGCGGACGTCGTGCCTGGGAAGAAGGACTCGACGCTGTCCTGGCGGTCGGGAAGCCGGTGGTCGTGCTCTCCGGCGAGCAACAGCCCGATCCCGACCTGATGGCCTTGTCGACGGTGCCCGCCGGTGTGGCCGCCGACGCCCACAACTACCTCGCATTCGGCGGGGTGCCCAATCTTGTCAACCTCCACAACTTCCTGTCCGACACGGTGCTGCTCACCGGCTTCGGATTCGAGCCACCGGCACAGACCCCGGGGTGGGGAATCCTCGAACGCGCCCCGTCCTACGCGGTCGCAGAAACCGCACCGGTGATCGGGGTGCTCTACTACCGCGCCCAGCACCTGGCCGGCAATACCCGATACATCGACGCCCTGTGTGCCGCCATCGAGGCCAGAGGTGGGCGGGCACTCCCGATTTTCTGCGCGTCATTGCGCACCGCACCGGACGACCTCGTCGAACTGCTCGCCACCGCCGACGCACTCGTCGTCACCGTCCTCGCTGCCGGCGGTGCCACGCCCGCCACGGCGTCGGCAGGCGGAGACGACGAGGCCTGGAACATCGAGCGTCTCGCCGCTCTCGACATCCCCATCCTGCAAGGCCTGTGCCTCACCGGGCCCCGTGCCGACTGGGAGGCCAACGACGACGGGCTGTCGCCGCTCGACGTGGCGACGCAGGTCGCTGTTCCGGAGTTCGACGGCAGGATCATCACGGTGCCGTTCTCGTTCAAGGAATTCGACGAGAACGGGCTGCCCTGGTATCAGCCCGACGCCGAACGGTGCGCGCGGGTGGCCGGAATCGCTCTGGCACACGCACGGTTACGACATGTTCCACCTGCGGACCGGCGGGTAGCGCTGATGCTGTCGGCATATCCGACGAAACACGCGCGTATCGGCAATGCCGTGGGTCTCGACACCCCTCGGAGTCTGGTGCGCCTGTTGCACGCCCTGCGAGCCGCAGGTTACGACATCGGACCCGAATCGGGTCCCGACGCCATTCCAGGGTTGGCCGACGACGATTCGGATGCGCTCATCCATGCGATCATCGACCGCGGCGGCCAAGACGCCGATTGGCTGACCGAGGAGTCTCTGGCTGCCAATCCGACCCGCGTGTCAGCAGCCGACTACGCGCAATGGTTCGCCACGTTGCCCGACGAGTTGCGCACTGCGGTCGAAGAACACTGGGGACCTGCTCCCGGCGATCTGTTCGTCGATCGGTCGGTACACCAGGACGGCGAGATCGTCGTTGCCGCACTGACGTTCGGCAACATCGCGATCATGGTGCAACCGCCTCGCGGCTTCGGAGAGAACCCCGTCGCGATCTATCACGACCCCGACCTCCCGCCGTCGCACCACTATCTGGCGTCGTATCGCTGGGTTGCGGGCAAACCCGGTGCCGCGCACGACATCCCCGGGTTCGGTGCCGACGCGGTCGTGCACATCGGCAAGCACGGCAACCTCGAGTGGCTACCTGGCAAGACCCTCGGCATGTCTGCGCAGTGCGGCACCGACGCCGCACTGGGCGACGTCCCGCTGATCTACCCGTTCCTGGTCAACGACCCAGGAGAAGGCACCCAGGCCAAGCGTCGGGCCCACGCGGTCCTCGTCGACCACCTCATCCCGCCGATGGCTCGGGCCGAGTCCTACGGCGACATCGCACGGCTCGAGCAACTCCTCGACGAGCACGCCAACATCTCGACCCTCGACCCCGCGAAACTACCCGCGATCCGCCAACAGATCTGGACTCTGCTGACAGCCGCGAAGATGGACCACGATCTGGGCCTGACCGAGCGGCCGGACGAAGAGGTCTTCGACGACATGTTGCTCCACGTCGACGGCTGGCTGTGCGAGATCAAGGACGTGCAGATCCGTGACGGCCTGCACGTTCTCGGCGAACCGCCGGTCGACGACGCCGAGGTCGATCTCGTGCTCGCCATGTTGCGGGCACGCCAGTTGTGGGGCGGCAGAGAGGCTTTGCCCGGGCTGCGGGAGGCTCTCGGATTGGTCGAGGGCGACGCCGCCCGCACCGACGTCGACGCCGTCGAAGCGAGTGCACGGGATCTGGTGGCGGCGTGCGCTAAAGGGGAGTGGTCGACGTCGGCCGTAGAGGACGCGGCAGTGGGTCTCCCGACCGCGGTCGGGGACGTATTGCGCTTCGCGGCAACGGAAGTGGTTCCGCGATTGAGACAGACGTCCGGGGAGATCGGGCGCATCCTGCACGCACTCGACGGCGGGTTCATCCCCGCAGGGCCGAGCGGATCACCGCTGCGCGGGCTGATCAATGTGTTGCCGACTGGCCGCAACTTCTATTCGGTCGATCCGAAAGCGGTTCCGTCCCGGCTCGCATGGGAGACGGGACGTGCGATGGCCGACAGCCTGTTGGCCCGCTATCTGACCGATCACGGCGAATACCCGGCGTCCGTCGGGCTCTCGGCGTGGGGAACCAGTGCGATGCGCACGTCCGGTGACGACGTCGCAGAGATCCTCGCCCTGCTCGGTGTGATGCCCGTCTGGGACGAGGCATCGCGTCGGGTCCGTGATCTCGAGCTGATCGAGCTCGATGAGCTCGGGCGTCCACGCATCGACGTCACCGTTCGTATCTCCGGATTCTTCCGCGATGCGTTCCCGCACGTCGTGACGATGCTCGACGACGCCGTCGCACTCGCGGCGTCGGCGGACGAGCCTGACGACCGGAACTTCGTTGCGGCGCACGCGCGCGCGGCGCTCGCCGAACACGGTGATCAACGCCGCGCCACAACGCGGATCTTCGGCTCGAAGCCGGGGACCTACGGCGCGGGACTTCTGCAACTGATCGATTCTCGCGACTGGCGCAGCGACGAGGACCTCGCACGGGTCTACACCGAGTGGGGCGGCTACGCGTACGGACGTGAACTCGACGGCGTCGCAGCCGTCGACGACATGCGCTCGGCGTACCGCAAAATCAAGGTGGCAGCGAAGAACACCGACACCCGCGAGCACGACATCGCCGACTCCGACGACTACTTCCAGTACCACGGGGGCATGGTGGCAACGGTGCGTGCACTGACCGGTCGCTCGCCGGAGGCATATATCGGCGACTCGACGCGACCCGACGCCGTCCGCACACGCACGCTCTCAGAGGAGACAAGTAGGGTCTTCCGCGCACGTGTGGTCAATCCGAGGTGGATCGCTGCCATGCAGCGGCATGGATACAAGGGCGCTTTCGAGATGGCCGCCACCGTCGACTATCTCTTCGGGTACGACGCCACGACCGATGTCGTCGCCGACTGGATGTACGAGAAACTCACCGAGTCCTACGTGCTCGACGAGCGCAACCAGGAGTTCATGAATCAGTCGAACCCGTGGGCGCTGCACGGCATTGCCGAGCGCCTACTGGAGGCTGTCGACCGCGACATGTGGGAGGCACCGCCGGCCGAGATGCTCGCAGCGCTTCGGTCGGTGTACCTGGAGGCAGAGGGTGAGATCGAGGGCAGAGCGGAGTAGCCACCCGCGCCTGCGGCTAGTGCGCGATGACCTCGAGCGTGTTCATCAGCGCGTCGACGAACACTGGCGGATACATCGGAAGGCTGTGATGTGTCGCCTCAGTGACCACCTCGACTCTTGTGCCCGGCCACGTCGTGCGGACGTTGTCGGCAACACGTGGGGCGTCATGGACACGGCTGGCCTCTGCAAGGATCACGGCGCGATTCGTGACCGGGCCAGATACCCCGCACGCATGCCTGCGAACACCGAGTTGGGTTCCACGAGGATGAGTCCGCCTGTTCGAAACCCGGAAGCCGATAGCAGGACGACCGGCTGCGCCTCGTCGGGGCCTGAGGCCACCACGTGGGTGGTGCCGTATCGGGAGGCGAGATCACAGCGAGAGACGACCGTGACGTCGCGCGACCGGATAGATGAGAACAGTCCCCGTTATCTCCTGATCCGTCAGTTGCGGGCGTTGGTGACCGAGTTGGATACTCGCGGCGCCCATTTCGCGAGGTCTGCAGCCCTGCATCCCACCGACCTCCGCGCACTGATAGCGCTGCTCGATGCAGAACGCGACGCGGTTCCCGCGACGCCCGCGTGGCTCGGACACGCACTCGGTGGAATGAATTCAGCGACAATCACCTCGGTGATCGACCGACTCGAACGGGCGGGACTGGTCGAGCGCACCAATGACCGGAGAGATCGGCGCCGAGTGTTGCTCACCGTGACCGAACGTGCCCGAAACACCGGCAACGAGTTCTTCGGGGCGATCATCGACGATGCTCTCGTCGCGCTCGACACCTTCGACGCCGATGAGCTCGACACCATCCGACGCTTCCTCGACGCCATGCACACAGCGTCGAGTCAACGCCGGGCTGATCCGAGCGGGTAGTCACCGAGCAGCACCTCATGATCGTCCAGCACGGGACCGGCTGACGTCGGGTCGACCGCAATGCGGGAATCCGGGAGCAAAATCGGACGTTCGTTCGTTGTCGTAGAGGAATGGCTCACCTCCGGGCGATGTGGTCGCGACGACTTCGTCGATGGTGTCGTCATCATGACTGCGTCGGCGCCGGACCAGAAAGGCACACCAATGCGCTTCCCGTACTTCCTCGTCTACCTGGTGATCGAGATCGCCGTGTTCGTGGCAATGGTCATGACCCTGGGCTTCGCCTGGGCGGTCCTGATCACCCTGCTGGCTTCCTTCGTCGGCTTCGTGATCCTCCGCTGGCAGGGGCGAAAGGTGCTCGGTGAGCTGCGTCGCGCCTCACGCCAGGAGGTGGACGCGAGAGCGCCACTGGCCGACACCGCGGTCGTCGGAGCCTCGTCGATCCTGCTGATCCTTCCCGGCCTGGTGTCGACGGTCGTCGGCACGGTAGCCCTCCTGCCACCCACGCGACGCATTCTGCGTCCGGTGCTCGCCGCCCTCGGCGCTCGCACGGTGATGTCGGCGATGGACCGCGCGGGCGGCTACGGCGCTGCCGGCGTCAGGCGGGGCACGGTCATCGACGGCACCGTCGTCGACGATCCTGCGTATTCGTCGGGCTCGACGTCGTCGAACAGCTGGTCGGCTGAGCATCCGCAACTCCCGCGGGGGCACTGACACATCGTGATGCCCACAGGGGCACACTGAACAGTCGTGACAACCGAACTGCTCCTCGGCGGGACCGTCTACTCGTCCGCAGCTCCCGACGCGACCGCACTTGCCGTCACCGATGGCGTGGTGACATGGGTGGGGACCGACGACGTCGGGCGTGCACTGCACCCCGACGCTGAGATCACTGACCTGCACGGTCTATTCGTCGCACCCGCATTCGTCGACGCACACATGCACCTGACGTCGACCGGACTAGCGCTCACCGGACTCACCCTCAACGACGCTGTCTCGCGCACCGATTGTCTCCGCATGATCGCCGACGCGGTGTCGACCATCGAGGAGGGCGACCTCGTATGGGGGCGCGGCTGGGACAGCTCCACGTGGTCGGGCGCAGAGGCCGCCGACGGACGGTTCCCGACGACTGCCGAGCTGGACGAGGTCGTGGGCAACCGCCCTGTCTATCTCGCCCGCGTGGACGAGCACTCGGCGATAGCATCGACCGCACTGCGACGCCTGGTCATCGGCTTGGAGGACGCTCACGGCTATCACCCCGACGATCCGCTCGTCGCCGAGGCACATCACCTCGTGCGCGGCGCTGCGCGGTCGCTGTTGAGTCCAGCATCGCGAACACGAGCACAAGTGCGCGCACTCGATGCTGCCGCCGCGATGGGGGTCGTCGCCGTCCACGAAAACGGCGGACCCGACATCAGTGGCCTCGACGACTTCCTCGCGATCGCCGATCTCGACCACCAGGTCGAGATCCGGCGCTACTGGGGGCAGGCTGCCGAGAACGCCGACCACGCCCGCGAGCTCGTGGCGATCGCGCATGCCGATGCCCTCGGGGGTGATCTCTTCGTCGACGGTGCGATCGGCTCACGAACGGCGTGGCTCCGCGAGCCCTACCATGACGCCCCGGACATCACCGGTATCGAGTACCTCCCTCAGGAGATCGTCCTCAACCACCTGCGTGCCTGCACCGAAGCCGGGTTGCAGGCCGGCTTCCACGTGATCGGCGATGCAGCGAGCGCGACCGTCGTCGCCGCACTCGACGCGCTCGCGGCCGAGGTCGGCACGCCTGTACTCGCGTCTCGGGCACACCGCGTCGAACACGCGGAAATGGTCGACGCCGCTCAGGCCGAAACCCTCGCCGCCTGCGGGGTGGTCGCCAGCATGCAGCCGCAGTTCGACGTCGAGTGGGGAGCGCCGGGCGAACTGTATGTTCAGCGGCTCGGAGTAGAACGTGCAGGAAGCCTCAACGATTTCGCAATGCTCGCGAGAGCTGGCGTGGCGCTCGCGTTCTCGTCGGATTCTCCGGTGACACCGATCGATCCGTGGGCGACGATACGCGCAGCAATCCATCATCATCACCCGCGCAATGCGATCTCGGCGCGGGGGGCTTTCGCCGCCTCGACGAGGGGCGGCTGGCGCGCGGGAGGGATCAATGACGGGTTGACCGGCACTCTGGGGGTCGGGGCACCGGCCAGCTATGCGGTCTGGGAGGTCGACGATCTCGTCGTTGCCGGATCGCATGAGAGTGTTCAACGCTGGTCACTCGACCCCCGATCGCGTGTACCGGCGTTGCCCGATGTCTCGCCCGGCAGGCCGCTGCCGCGCTGTGTTCGCACGGTGCACCGCGGTCGCGAGGTCTACCGCGCCGAGGACCAGTGACGGTGAGGGACTCGATAGGCGACGACGCGACTATTCTCGACGATCCGGCAGAGCCACCACGCCCGTCCCGCGCAGCGGGCGACTCCGCTGGGCACGCGAGTCGCCGCTGGTCGACATTGGTCAGCGGACGCTGGGCGGCACTGTTCGTCCGTTGTGCGCTCGCCCTGGTGGCGGGACTGGCGATGTGGTCGGCGTTCCCGCCCCGCAACTGGTGGTTCATGGCCGTCATCGCCATGGGCGTGCTGTTCCTCGCACTCGCGGGACCGATCAGAGGTCGTGTCGGCGCTGTCGTGGGCTTCGTGTTCGGACTCGCGTTCTACATTCCCCTGTTGCCGTGGATCGGCGTGTATGTGGGACCCCTGCCATGGATCGCGTTGTCGATCGCGCTGGCGCTGTACTCCGCATTGTTCGGCGTGTGCGCCGTCTGGACCATGCGGCTGCCGTGCCCGCCGCTGTGGTTCGCGGTGTCATGGGTGAACCTAGAGACGCTTCGATCATCCTTTCCGTTCGGCGGTTTCCCGTGGGGCAGAGCGGCGTTCAGTCAGGTCGATGGACCACTGCTTCCGCTCGCATCGATCCTCGGCGCACCCGGCGTCTCGGCCGCTGTCGCGTTGCTCGGCGCTGCGGTTGCGTGGCTCATCGTCGTGCTCGCCACCCGGGCCGTCACCGGTACCGGATCGGTGGCTCGGGCCGCTGCGCTCGCCGTGGTCCTGGCCCTTGTCGGACCCATCGCTGCAATAGCTCTCACGCCGGACACGCTCGACCGCAACGTCGCATCGGCGTCGGTACAGGTTGCCGCCGTGCAGGGAAACGTGCCCCGCCTCGGTCTCGACTTCAACGCGCAGCGCAGAGCTGTCCTCGACAATCACGTCCGCGAAACCATGCACCTTGCCGACGCGGTGCGCAGCGGAGGCGCCGAGCAACCCGACTTCGTGGCATGGCCTGAGAACGCCTCGGACATCTCACCGCTGACCAACTCCGACGCAGCTCAGGAGATCACCGACGCGTCGATCTCCGTAGGCGCGCCGATTCTCGTCGGGACACTTGTGATGAACAGCGACGGCCGACCCACCAACTCCGTCCTGGTGTGGGACGGCGCGCACGGTCCCGTCGCCCGGTACGACAAGCACATCGTCCAGCCATTCGGCGAGTACCTGCCCTGGCGTCCGTTCTTCAGCATGTTCTCGTCGTACGCGTCCATGGCTGGCAACTTCCGCCCCGGTACGGGACCGTCGGCGATCACCGTGCCGGGTCGCTCGGGTGACGTGACCGTGGGCGTGTCGACGTGCTGGGAGATCGCGTTCGACAGGTCCGCGAAGGCTGCCGTCGATGACGGCGCGCGCATTTTGTACGTGCCGACGAACAACGCCACCTTCGGCAAGACGGACATGACCTACCAACAGCTCGCGATGTCGCAGTTCCGCGCGGTCGAACACGGCAGGGCCGTCGTCGTCGCGGCGACCAGCGGGGTCAGCGCGATCATCGAACCGGATGGTTCCATCGCGCACGAGTCGGGCGTGTTCACCCCGGCGGTGCTCGCCGATCGCTTACCGTTGCATTCGGCCAGGACCGTCGCGACCGTTCTCGGGGCATGGCCGCAGTGGATCATCGTCGTCGTGACGGTGGGTGGGCTTTTGGTCGTACTGACGCGCCGTTATAGGTTCTCTCACGGGCCTCGCGGGGCCGACGTCGGTGACATACCGGCCGCGAAGGGCGATGTAAGGGAGTCGGAGGAGCGTGGTGACAACGGGTAGCGAAGATGCGACCAGCCGAGACGAGGGCGGGGTAGTCGCATCTGACGGCGCACGGGCACTGGTCGTCATCCCCACCTACAACGAGCGTGACAATCTTCCCCGCATCGTGTCGCGCGTCCAGTCGGCCATGGCAGGCGTCCACGTTCTGATCGTCGATGATTCGAGTCCCGATGGGACCGGCGACGTCGCCGACGACATCGCCGAAGCCGACGATCAGGGTCGGATCCACGTGATGCACCGTGTCGAGAAGGACGGCCTGGGTAAGGCCTACCTCGCAGGTTTTGCCTGGGGGCTACACCGCGATTACTCGGTCATCGTCGAGATGGACGCCGACGGCAGCCACGCACCCGAGCAGTTGTATCGGTTGTTCGACGCGGTCAACGACGGCGCCGATCTCGCCATCGGCTCACGCTACGTTCCCGGGGGCACCCTGGTGAATTGGCCGAAGTACCGTGAAGTCCTTTCCCGGGGCGCCAATACCTATGCACGTCTCGCGCTGGGAGCCGGCGTGCACGACATCACGGCCGGCTATCGCGCATACCGACGTGAAGTGCTCGAGGCCATCGACCTGGACACGGTCGAATCCGCGGGCTACTGCTTCCAGATCGACCTCGCCTGGCGCACGATCCAGGCCGGTTACGACGTCCGCGAGGTCCCGATCACCTTCACCGAGCGAGAAGTCGGTTCATCGAAGATGAGTGGGGGAGTGATGACCGAAGCGTTCGTCAGCGTCGCGCGCTGGGGCATCGAAAACCGTCTGCACAAGATCGGGCTCCGCAAGCGCGACTGACCGTCGACGCGCGGCGTGCGCCGTCGCACCCTCACCCACAGCACGAATCAGCCGGGTGGAGTCCTTCGACTCCACCCGGCTGATTCGATCCAGGGCGCCCGGATCAGTTGGTGACGCCGCGGCGACGCTGCTTGAGGAGGTCGAGGCGCTCGTTCAGCAGCACCTCGAGTTCCTCTTCGCTGCGACGCTCGAGCAGCATGTCCCAGTGTGTGCGCGGGGGCTTGACCTTCTTCTCCTCGGGCTCGGCACCCTCGAGAATCGTGCCTTCCATCCCGTTCTTACACGGCCACTTCGACGGCACTTCTGCGTCGTCGGCGAACGGGACGTCGAAGATCTCTCCATTGTCGGTCCGGTACTGGACGATGCGTCGCGGAGCGAGATCGTGGTCACGATCGGTCTCGTAGCTCACCGCGCCGAGGCGACTGCCCCGAAGTACTCGATCTGCCATTTGGCGGTGTCCTCTCGTTTCTCGAGCGCTTGTCGAACGCTCAACAGTCCTATTCTACGCGCCGTGGGCACCTCACCCGCACCACCGGCGACACGCGCCGGCATACTGCCGCACAAACCTCCGCCGGAGACTTGGGTACGGTCATGTGCGTGGAGCACACGACGAGCGGTACCACCCGATCGCGGCGCCGCCCCTACGCCTGTGCCTGGTGCGGCCAGACGATGGTCGACTCCGAGCACGGGCGTCGACGCAAGTACTGCAAGCGATCGTGCCGTCAACGCGCGTACGAACAAAGAGCGCTGACCGAGGGCACTTCTATTCCCTCCGACGCGGTCATCCTCACGCGGACCGAAGTGAGCGACCTCGGCGACCGCCTGTTCGCATTGCGCTGCGCAGCGGAAGATCTCGCGACAGCGGTGGACGAGGACGCTGACTCGACCACCCTCGCCGAGCTCGCGGCAGAAATCGTGACCTTGGCCAAGAACGCCGAGCGGCTCCGTTGATGGTTCGCATCTTCGGACTGTCGACGGTCGTCACAGTGCTCGCCCTGGTGGTCGCCTTCGTCTACGGCGGGTGGGAAGCGGTGGCGCTGGCCGCCATCCTCGGCGTCCTCGAGATCTCCCTGTCCTTCGACAACGCAGTCATCAACGCGACCGTGCTGGAACGGATGAGCGCCTTCTGGCAGCGCATGTTCCTCACCGTGGGCATGATCATCGCCGTCTTCGGGATGCGCCTGCTGTTCCCGCTGATAATCGTGTGGGTCACAGCAGGTCTCGATCCCGTCGAAGCATTCCGTCTCGCGATGAACCCGCCGCCCGACGGCGCAGAAACCTTCGCCGACGGAAGCCCGAGCTATGAGACGATCCTGACCGACGCCCATCCCCAGATCGCCGCGTTCGGCGGAATGTTTCTGTTGATGCTCTTCCTGAACTTCATACTGAGCAATCGCGACCTCACCTGGCTGACGTGGGTGGAACGTCCGCTCTCGAAGATCGGGCGGCTCAGCACACTACCGGTGGTCGTCGCAGCTGTGACGCTTGTCCTCATTGCCGAGTTCCTGGCACCCGACGCGATCCGCTCGACCGTTCTCATCGCCGGGATACTCGGCATGGTCACCTATCTGATGGTCGACGGGCTGAGTGCGCTCTTCCAATCCGACCCCGACCGACACGAGAGCGGCCCGTCCGCCGGCGCGAAAGCTACGGGTAAGGCCGGATTCTTCCTATTCCTCTATCTCGAAGTCCTCGACGCCTCGTTCTCTTTCGACGGCGTCATCGGCGCCTTCGCGATCACCGCCGATCCGATCATCATCGCGTTGGGCCTCGGCTTCATCGGCGCGCTGTTCGTCCGCTCGATCACGATCTACCTGGTACGCACCGGAACCCTGGCGTCGTATCGGTATCTCGAGCACGGCGCCCACTGGGCGATCGGAGCATTGGCCGTGATCCTGCTGTTCAGCATCGAGTTCCACATCAACGACGTCGTGACCGGCCTCATCGGTGTCGTGTTCATCAGTGCTGCGCTCTTGAGCAGTGTTATCGCCAACCGCCGGGATCAGCGCAGTGCGCGGACAGATGGCTGACTACTTTTTCGCGCGCCGTTTCTTCGGGACATCACCATTGGCCTGGTTGAGCTTCTTTCCTCGTCGCCGATACATGACGACGAAGATGGTCAACAGAATCGCCACCACCACGGCGATGATGACGCCCCAGGCACTGGCCGCACGAAAGCCCGGCGCTCGCACATTGAGGATCTGCTTACCCGCGTGTGCCGCATTGTTGTCGCCCACCTGGATGCTCAGGGTGAGCAGATTGGGAATGGCAACCACCACACCGGCCACAACGCACACAATCGAGACGATGTTCTTCATTTTCCCGCGGAAGGCCACAGCGAGAACAAGTAACGAAATCGGGATGAATGTACACACGAATCCGATCGACAAGCCGCTGCCGATCCCGCGTCCCATTGAACCGTCGACGTTGCGACCGATCTGCTCTCCCCACCACCGGGGAAGGAACGCCGCGAGTACGAAGTAGACGATCACCGCGATCACGACAGCGATCGCGATGAAGAGGAACTTGCGGGCACCCCTGGCCAGACGATCGGAGAACGTCGGCTGCGGCTCTGCGGACGTCGTGCTGACGGGTACTTCGGTGCGCCTATCTGGTTCGGGTGTCGACGACGAGACGGGAGCCGGGTCTTCCGGGTGCTCAGCCATTCCCTCAGCATAGGGTGATCGCACCCGAATCAGCGGCGGAGTCGCCTGGATGTCGCGGCGCATCGAGGAATCTTTGCCCACTTCTCCAACAGGTTTCGCGTCGCGTGGCGAAATGGGTGTGCATCCGGGGTGGCCGAGTGTACAAAGGACGTTGATGGCGGTGGGCCTGTTTCCAGATCAGGGATAACGGCGACGGACCGGGGCCAATCCGCACCATTCAGAACGATCAACACAGGTCACCCCAATAGAGTGAGTGCTTCATGGATCCGACGCAGCGTCAGATGCTCGACTTCGAGCAGAACTGGTATGCACTCGGTGGTGGGTCGTCGCGCGAGATCAGCTCGCAGTTCGGCCTGTCCGACCGGGACTTCTTCACCCAGGTCCAGAATCTGCTGAACGCCGAGCCACCGGTTACCCTTTCGAAGGGCCAACTCGACCGGATGCGTGAGGTGGTACGCAACAGAATCTGGATGGCCCGCTGAGGCCGACGTTCCCACGACAGGCGTCGGGTATGTGGAGAGGAGTTGTGATGCCGCCGTTCGCCGACGACGAACTCGATGAGTTCTATCGGCGTATCGAAGCCGGCACCACCCAACAACCTCGCCGTAAGCGCGCCCCGTCGAGTCCGACGTGTCCGACACCGCAGAAGCATGCGTACCGCGACGTGCACGCGGTTGACGAGGCCATCATCCGGATCCGTGCGGCCGGACGCGCAGCGCCAACTCTCCACTCTTATGAATGCGTCTGCGGCTCTTGGCATCTGACCAGCCGTGCCATCGGGGGTCCGGCGGGTCGCGGTAGGCGGAAGCGCTCGTGACCATCATCGAACTCGCGGTCGACGACGCATCCGCCACCATCGACGCATACCGACGTCTGCTCGGGCGAGACGACCTCGCCGACGAGTACACCACGTCGAACGCAGTCCTCCGGTGCGACGGCAGTCAGCCCGCGCACCGGGTGTTGTTCGATGTTGATAGCGCCTCGTCCTGGTACACCCTGCTGCAACGTCGAGGCCTCGATGTCCGGCCATACGACTCCTCGACCATTCATGTCGACGGACTGCCGGTAGGAGTGACCGACCACCTCGCAAACAGCCACGCGCCCCAGTCGGGTATCGACGACATCGCAGGCATCGACCACATCGTCTTCCAGGCCGCGGGGCGCGACCATGCGGTCGCACTGTTCGGTTCGACCCTCGGACTCGACTTCCGCCTTGACCGGCCGGTCGCCGAGGGACTCCGCCAACTGTTTTTTCGCGACGACAGCCTCATCATCGAAGTCCTCGTCACCGCCGACGCCGCAGATCGCTCATCGCACGACCGTGCGACCCCGCCACTATCGTTATGGGGGATCGCCTGGGCGACAACCGATATCGAAGCAACTCAGGCCAGGCTCACCGGCGCGGGTCTCACGGTGTCGCAGGTTCGCACGGGCCGCAAACCCAATACGCGGGTCGCGACGGTGCGGTCTCCGGCCCTCGCCACGCGCACCTTGATCATCGAACCCACACGATCAGTCGTCGCAACCGAGGAGTCGTCGTGAACCAGACGAGCCGACCGGACGGGCCGAACCGGTTTCAACGGGTGGCCGGCATCGTCAACAGAACGGTCGTCCTCCCGCTCCTTCACATTCCACAACTCGGTGGGCTACTCGGTCGTGCGTTCACCGAGGTGTCGTACACAGGCCGCAAGTCGGGCAAGCTCGTCACCTTTCCGGTGAACTACGTGCGATCCGGCGACTCGGTCACGATCGGCGTCGCCATGCCCGACAAAAAGACCTGGTGGCGCAACTTCACCGGCGATGGCGCACCGATCACCCTGACCCTCGACGGCGGGACCCGAACAGGGCACGCCGTCGCGTCGAAGGACAGCAGCGGGTCGGTGCGGGTCAAGGTCACGCTCGACCACAACGACTCACACTGAGTCAGTTCCGTCACACGCCCCCGCTCCGCCGCCGCACGCCACCGTAGATCCCACGCCTTACGATGAGCGGCTGGAGCAGTGTCTCGACCGTCCATCGCGGAAACCGGAAGCGAATTCCGTTGGTCGAGAATACGTCCAAGCCGTTATCGCTGGGTCCGAAGACTGATCCCCAGCGGTGCTCGGCCGGGTGATATCTGCGGGTCGCGCGGCCGTCGAGATGCGCGAGAACGTTGCGTGCCACCAGACGGTCGGCGCGGTTGCGAGCCGACCCGCGCAGCGGATCCGTGTCGGCGACATCCCCGACGGCGAACACGCCCTGATATCCGGGCACAGCGAGATCGGCCTCGACGCGGACGAATCCGCGGTCGGTCAGCATGTTCGATGGCAGCCAGGCTGTATTCGGCGACACTCGACCAACCGCCCACACGATCGCATCGGCGTCGACCACCGGTTGTCCGGTGAGCCAGTGAATCGAACCTGCTCCGATTTCGCCGAGGTCGGCGTCGGTTGGCAGGATCGCCCGATGTCCGCCGTGTCGATCGACACCAAGGGACTCCAGTCGCCTGGCAACCGTGCGGCGGGTGCGGACGTGGTGTCGGGGGAGGGGAAGCTCGCCTGGATGATAGAGAGCGACCTTCTTCTTGGGCCAGCGTCGACGCAGTTGCGCCGCTGAACTGCACGCCGCAGCACCCCCACCGACTATGGCTACGGTCGCTGAGAGTGCCAGTCGCTCATGTACGCCACACAAGGCGGAGTCGACGTCGTCGCTGTCTTCGAGTATGGGCCGGCGCCAGAACCCGTTGGCAACACCCGTGGCGATGACGAGCGCGTCGTACGTAACTGCTTCAACCTTTCCGGACGGTGTGCGAAGACGCAGCGTTCGACGATCGTGATCGAGTTCGAGGATCTGCCCGTGACGGATGTCCACAGGATCGAGACGACGCATCCGATCAAACTCAACGCGATAATCACGCGCCCACCGGTCGGGGTAGGCGATCCGCAGCCCGACTTCCTGCCCGCTGACCAGCGCGGGCCGCAGCGAGACTCCGACGACGCTGCTGCGGCGCGCGAGGTGCATCGCGGTGAGCACGCCGGAATCGCCCATGCCTGCGACCAGGACGCGCCGAGCTGTCGGGCTGTGGGCAAGTGGCACTGTTGAACTCACCTGGCTCGCCGCAAGCCGTGAGTGGTTCTGGAACCGAGCCGGGGCACCGGCAGAAACTTCGGCACACGCGCGACGACGTCGGCGTAGGAGGGGCGTCGTGCAAGACTGCGCTCTTCCATCATCGGAATGCTTGCCCCGAGAAACATGGCGAGCATCATGCCCGCGCCCACCCACAGCCACCACGCGTCGGCGGGCGCGGCGGCGATTCCGAACAGCAGGATCGACACCCAGAACATGAACTCGCCGACGTAGTTCGGGTGGCGCGACCACGCCCAGAGTCCGATGTCGATGGTCTGACCGGGTTCATTCGACTCGCGGAACAGTCGTAACTGTCGATCGGCGACCGATTCCAGCGCGATCGCTGCGAGACCGACGATGAACGCCGCGACGCTCAACCACATCAGCCCGCCGTTTGCCCGGGTGAGCGCAACGTACGCCGGGATCATCGCGAGAAAGACCTGCACCGTGGGTATGAGGTGGATCGCGAAGAGATCGGCGACGAACGAGAACCTCCCGGCACGCCGCCGCAGCAACTCGTAGCGCCAATCCTCGTGGACCAGCCCAGGAAACGAGCGCACCCAGTTCGCCGTCAGCCGCACGGCCCAGATCACGAGAACGATGCCGAGCAGGGCGCAACGCCACTTCGCTTGGGAGTCACCATGTATGGCGTCGCCCGCGAACCACCAGTACAGGGCCAGAAATACGGGGACGACACTCCAGTAGGCGTCGTAGCAACTCGAATTGCCGACCGTCCGGCTCACCACGAAGATGACGAGCGTGGCGATTATGTCGGCAATGAGCGTGTCCGCCCACAGTTGCCCGACACTTGGACCCCATGTCAGCCACAGCAACGCCACCGAAAGGGCAGCGACGTACGCGGCGGTAATCACCACCAACGATGCTCGTCTCCCCATAGATGGATGGTGTCAGGCGACGCTCCACTTCGCGGCGTTTTGGCCGCGACCCGGCGGCAGTGCGCGTCGGGGCCGAAGGTGCTCCAGGAGCCAGCTGTAGACGTCGTCGTCGTTGAGGAGGGTGAAATGGCTCGCCCCGCCCACATGAAGTCCGTGGTCGATATTGAATCCGACGCTGCGAGCACGACTTTCGCCGCGCCCGCTCGGCGTCAGCACCAATCCGTCACCGATGAGCCTGCCAAGGGGATGATTGGGATCGCGCGTCAGCGATGCAGTGACGAACAGATGCCGCGCCTGCGGTAGCAGCGGTACCGCGGTGGCGGGGTTCTGCCGGAAGGCGTCCGGGTCTCGGCCACTCCAGTCGTCGTCGACAAGACTGCCGTGGAAGAGGTCGCGCACGCCTGCGCTGCGTCGTGCGAGCAGGTTGCCGAACGGGGCGGTCACAGAAACGGATCTGAGCGCTCCCGCCGCGAAGTGCACTGTCCGAGCCAGCGGAGCACCGAAGTGCGGTGTCCCCAGACCGACTGTCTCCGTGACCAATCCGCACCAATACGCACCCTGCGTGGCGCCACTGTGGCAGGCGCTTCGGATTACCAGCCCGCCCATTGAATGCCCCACCAGGGTCAGCCGCGACACAGGCACCGGCCATTGAAGCGTCAGGTCCTCGAGTACTGCGGCGAGCTCGCGCCCGTTGTCACTGATGTGGCGTCCGGTGTTGAACCGCAGCCGCACCTCGGTCGCGCCGATATCGGTAGCGAGCCGCTCGCCGTAGGTCGCGCGGTCACCTCTGTGCCACGCGTGCTCGGACTCCATGAGACCGTGCAGGAAAACGACGATATGCCCGGTAGCCTCCGGAAAAGCCTCGCGGAGCGCTTCGGCCTCGACCGCCACCGGCATACCGTCGACACGGATCGACATCGGCTGCGCGAGCGGGGAGCGCTGATCGGCGAGCGAGTCGCCGATCAGCCCATCGAGAACGGCGAGCACCTGGGCACCTCGTGAACCCTCCGATGGCGAATGGCGCGGCTCGGGAAGTACCGCACCAACCTCGGCGACGGCTTCCAGCAGTACGGACATCGATTCATAGGTCGTGTCGGCCACCGCGTTGTGGAGCAGATGCGCTGATCGACTCGACGAGCCGCCGAGTCGATCGGTGACCGCGAACAAACGGTCGGTCACCGCGCGATGCACTTTCGCGACACCGCGGATAGCTCCTGCGAGTTCACTGCACCCCAGTTGCGCGAGCGCCGCGAGCTCGGTCGGGGCGACTTTGTCGGCTGTGGTCACAACCTGCAGAGTACAACTGTTCACTCAATTTCGGAGGATGTCGTGCCAACTGGCGCGCCGAATACACACACAACTCACGCGTCGGCGGTCTCGCGATAGCCGAACTCGACGACGTCGACGTCAGCGATGTGTGTGCGCCGCTCGCGCATCAGGCCGAATCCGTAGAGCAGGATGCCTCCGAGAAGCCAGCAGAACAGCACGACGAGCGGTCGCGTGATTGCATTGCCGTCGAAGAACACGACGTCGCGCAGCAGAGACCCTGTGGCACCCGGTGGCAGATGCTGGCCGACGGCACCCCAGGGCGTCGGCAACATTTCGGGCGCACTCGCGAGCCCGGAGAGCGGATTGCCCAACAGGATCAGCGCTATCGCCGCAACAACCAGGCCCGCTCCGCCGAGCGCCTCACGAAGTCCCAGAACGGCGAAACATGTCGCCGCGATACCGAGCATGCCCGCAGCCGAGGTGAGCCAGTAGTTGCCGTCGAATGTGCCGACGACGAATTGCAGAATGGCCACCAGCGCGAACCCGCCGACCACCGACACACCGAGGGCGGCGACGATGCGCCCACCCGCAGACGGGATGACCAGCATGATCACCATCGCACTGATCCACCCGCCGAGCGCAAGCGGTAGTGCCCCGGCCGCAAGGCCCGCCCCGTGCGGATCCTTCGAGGGGAAACTGCGCACGTCGATAACTCGGTGCCCTGTGTGAGTCGCGTCGGCGACACGCTGTCCCATCGTCTCGATCATCGTTGCCACCGTTGGACTTGCGGCGCTGGCGACGAGCACCGTGAGTTCCGACCCGGGCGATACGACGAGTGCGCCGTATACCTCGCGCGACTCGATGGCGTCACGCGCCGCGGATCCGTCGGAATAGCTTGTCACGTCGAATGACTCGCCCACGAGATCACCGATCTCATCGGCAGCCTGCGCTGACCCGACCACCCCGATGGGGATGTGATGCGGTGCGGACCTCGCTGCGGGCAGAGCGAACATCGTGACCATCACCGACAGCAGCACCGCCGTGCCGATGACGACAGCGATCACCTTGACGCCGACAGGCGGCCCCGTTCTGGCCGAGGTGTCGAGCGTCGCGGATGTGTCGGGGATGTGATCGATGGTCACGTCGCCTCCCATAAATTAGATACGTTGCGTTTCTTAGACAGTAGAGTGACACGATAAGATACGCAACGTATCGGAGGAAACATGTCGAAGGGAGTTGTCGTGGCCCGTCGTCGTCGCGGTGCAGAACTCGAAGCCGAGATCCTCGAGGCGGTCCGTACCGAACTCGCCCTCCGCGGCTACGGCTCCGTGACCTACGAGGGGATCGCTGCCGCCGCAGGCACGAGCAAGACCGTGCTGTACCGACGTTGGGACACCAAGGTCGAGATGGTGATGGCGGCAATGGTCGACGTCGCCCGCGAGGTTCTCACCGTCCCGGACACCGGTTCGCTCACCGGAGATCTCCGCACGATCCTCTGCCGAATGCGCCGGCGCTTGGCCGAGATCGGCCCTCGGACGATTCGCTCACTGCTCGCCGATCTACCCGACGGCTCCACCGATTCGGTCATCGGGCTGATCACCAGCCACGTCGACGACGTGATGGCCCCGGTGCTCGAGCGCGCCCGAGCGCGAGGAGAGTTGGGGCCACGCCCTCTGCCGACCCGCGCCGCAGCGCTGCCCTTCGACCTCGCACGGCACGAGATCTTCATCACGGGTTCGATGTCGGATGACACAATCGACGAGATCATTTCGACCTGTGTGATTCCGCTCTGGACGACACTGACAGGGGCTGTCCATTCATGAGTTCTTCTGCATCACCACAGGGTGACGCCACGCGCGCCGCCGATCGCCACGACGACATTCGTGTCGTCGGCGCCCGGGTCAACAACCTCAAGGACGTCACCGTCGTCCTGCCCAAGCGGCGTCTGATCGTTTTCACCGGCGTCTCCGGGTCCGGCAAGAGCTCACTCGTGTTCGGCACGGTGGCAGCCGAATCCCAACGACTGATCAACGAGACCTACAGTGCATTCGTCCAGGGATTCATGCCGTCGCTCAACCGCCCTGACGTCGATGTCCTTGAGGGACTGACAACCGCGATCATCGTCGACCAGGAGCGCCTCGGTGCCGACCCGCGCTCGACCGTGGGAACGGTGACGGACGCGAACGCGATGCTGCGCATTCTCTTCAGTCGACTCGGGACGCCATACATCGGTTCGGCGCAGGCGTTCTCGTTCAATGTGGCGTCTGCCAGTGGCGGGGGTGCCGTCACGACGGAAAAGGCGGGCCGAAAGGTGAAGGAGCGAAGGACTTTCGAGGTCGTCGGCGGAATGTGCCCTCGATGTGAGGGCAGGGGATCGATCTCTGATTTTGATCTGACCGCGCTTTACGACGCGTCCAAATCGATCAACGAGGGTGCGATCACGATTCCCGGCTACAGCATGGACGGATGGTACGGGCGCATCTTCCGTGGCTGTGGCTTCTTCGATCCTGATACACCGATCGAAAAGTTCACTGCACGCCAACTCGACGCCCTGCTGTACAAGGAACCGACACGGATCAAGATCGACGGCATCAACGTCACCTATGAAGGCCTCGTCACCAAGATCGGAAAATCGTTCCTGGCCAAGGACAAGGACGCGCTGCAACCCCACATCCGCGCATTCGTCGACAGGGCGATCACCTTCTCGATCTGTCCGGAGTGTCAGGGCACACGACTGTCAGAGAAAGCACGTAGCTCAACAATCGGAGGCGTCAGCATTGCCGATGCGTGTGCGATGCAGATCACCGATCTAGCCGACTGGGTCAGCTCGCTCGATGAACCAACACTCGCACCGCTGCTCGAATCCCTGCGAGCTACGCTCGACTCATTCGTCGACATCGGTCTCGGATATCTCTCGCTCGACCGTCCGTCGGGGACGCTATCGGGTGGAGAAGCTCAGCGCACCAAGATGATTCGTCATCTCGGGTCGGCGTTGACCGATATCACTTACGTATTCGACGAGCCGACGGTCGGGCTGCATCCACACGACATCGACCGCATGAATCGACTTCTCCTGCAACTGCGGGACAAGGGCAACACTGTGCTGGTCGTCGAACACAAACCCGAGGTCATCGCCATCGCCGACCACATCATCGACCTGGGACCCCGCGCGGGTACCGGCGGTGGCAACGTCGTCTTCGAAGGTGGAGTGGACGACCTACGCGCAAGCGACACGCTGACCGGGCGGCACCTCGACGACCGGGCCTCGCTGAAGACGAAGGTGCGGAAGTCACAGGGAACGTTGGAGATTCGAGGGGCGAACTCACACAACCTGAAGGATGTCGACGTCGACTTCCCGCTCGGCGTCCTGTGTGTGGTCACGGGTGTTGCCGGCTCCGGGAAGAGCTCACTTGTCGACGGATCACTGTCGGGCCGAGACAACGTGATCACCGTCGACCAATCCGCCATCAAGGGTTCGCGGCGCAGCAGCCCAGCCACGTACACGGGCCTTCTCGAGCCGATTCGGAAGGCTTTCGCTAAGGCGAACGGTGTGAAACCTGCTTTGTTCAGCGCCAATTCGGAGGGTGCATGTCCGAACTGCAAGGGAGCGGGCGTCATTTACACCGATCTCGCGATCATGGCGGGTGTCGCCGTCACGTGCGAGGTGTGCGACGGTAAGCGATTTCAGCCCGACGTCCTCGACTACGCGTTCGGCGGACGCGACATCTCCGAGGTCCTCCACATGTCGGTCGACGAAGCGCTCGAGTTCTTTTCCGAGGGTGAATCGAAAGTCGCTGCAGCGCAGAAGGTCCTGCAGCGACTCACCGACGTCGGACTCGGCTATCTCACGATAGGACAACCGCTCACAACGCTTTCCGGTGGAGAACGACAACGGCTCAAACTCGCGACGCACCTCGGCGACAACGGCGGGATCTTCGTTCTCGACGAGCCGACCTCCGGTCTACACCTTGCCGACGTCGAGCAACTGCTGGGACTCCTCGACAGCCTCGTCGACGGTGGTAGATCGGTGATCGTGATCGAGCATCACCAGGCGGTGATGGCGCATGCCGATTGGATCGTCGACCTCGGTCCCGGCGCCGGTCGCGACGGCGGGGAAGTGGTATTCCAGGGCACCCCGGCTGAACTGGTCTCTGCGGGTTCGACGCTGACCGCACAGCATCTCGCCGACTATGTGAAGAACTGAAACGCACGCCGCCCCCGACGCTTCGGTGCCTGGCCCGCCCGATATTTCAGCCGACCGGGGCGTCGTTGACGACCCCGGCCAACGAGTCACGATCGGCGACGTCGAGTTTGATGCAGGCGCGATAGATGTGTCCCTCCACGGTCCGGACCGAGACCGTCAGCCGATCGGCGATCTCACGATTGGTCATACCCCGACCGATCAGCACGGCGATCTCTCGCTCCCGCGCGGTGATGGGTAACGGTCGCGCAGTCGCACGGATTGCGGGGGAGGTCGCTCCGTCGCACCTCTTCGACAGTCCGAGAACCCTGGCAGCGTTGGCCGTGGCCTCTCTCCGTTTCCCTGCACGTTCGAACAATTTCGCTGCCTGCGCCGCGGCATCCGCCGCGGACAACAGGAGGCCGGTTTTCTCGAACTCGTATGAGGCCGATGCCAACTCGTCCGGATCACCTGCGGCGAGCGCCGCTGCG
The DNA here is from genome assembly GCF_000332975.1 of Gordonia aichiensis NBRC 108223. Lineage (GTDB taxonomy): Bacteria > Actinomycetota > Actinomycetes > Mycobacteriales > Mycobacteriaceae > Gordonia > Gordonia aichiensis. Next base: position 402,141 of record NZ_BANR01000005.1, read on the forward strand.
TGTTGTGAGTAGACGTGTCCCAGTTCTCCCTGGATAAGGTGCTCGAGTTCCGCGAGTCGTCCCGCAGTGGTCTTGTCCCCGAAGCGGGTGGCGTGATGAAGCGCCTCCGCCTCGAGCGCCAGTTGCCCCGACTCGCGAGCTATTCCTGCGGCGCGGTGCGCATGGTCGACGGCCTCTCGCTCAGCGCCTTGTGCTGCGGCGATCCAGGCTTGCGCGAGGACCCGCTGGGGTTCGTGGATCGCGAGGTGTGCGCCGCTGTGCTCCTCTGCGTCCCGCAGTACCCGCTCGGCTTCGTCAACGTCATTGAGCGCCGCGTACGCCCGTACCAGAATCAGACGGCCGGGCAGGCGCCAGGGAAGCGGCTGTTTGGCGTTGAGTGCGGCGAGCGCCTGTTCGAACTCACTGATCGCCTCACGAAACGAGCCGCTGTAGGTTGCCGCAACACCTGCCATGATCTTTGCGATCGCCCAGCCGAGGAACTGGCCCGACGAGGAGAACTGCGTGTACTCGGCCGCGCGGTCTCGGGCCTCCTTGAGGTCGCCGACCATCGTGAGCGCTAAGACGTCGCAGTAGCGCACCATGACGCTGATCATTCCGTCCGTCGCCTTCTTCTTCGCACGTGTGCGCTCGGCATAGGGAGCGTAGTCGCGTCCACGTCCGGCGATCGACATGGCCAGCCCGGCACCAAAGGCGGCGAAGTCGATGGCCTGCGACGGTGCATGCGGATTCTCGAGGACACGCTCGGCAAGCGCGATTCCCTCGTCGATCCGGTTCTCGTGCACAGCCATCGCCGCGGCGACCGCGTCGACAACGAGTCGAAGCGTCGGATGCTCAACCTTGTGATTGAGCAGATCGAGCATGCGATGGCTCTCCGCGACATCGCCGAGCATCCAGAAGATCAAACTCATACGGGATACCGCCCAGATCACGAGTTCGAACTCATTGAACGAGTCGGGATCGAACGCTGTGAAGACGGCGTCGGCCTCGACGACGCGGCCCTGCCACATGATCGCGCGGGACAGCAGCTCCGCAGCGGTCAGACTCCCATCGCGTTCGTAGGCGGCACGGGCCAGACGTTCGCCGAGGGGCAGATTGGCCAGGAAGATCGCGTCTTTCGCCGCCGCGATGAGCAGTGCGGTGTCCGTTTCGCGATGGGCATCGACACACAACTGCGCGAGTCGGATGCGCTCGGCTGCGGTATCCGCGGTGTGATCGAGCAGCGCGTCGACGAGTCGTGCACGCAACCGTCGCGCGGCGACAGTACTGATACGCCGGCGAACGACGTCGCCGTAGAGGGGATGACTGAACCGGACGTTCGTCGTGTCACCGTCCCGAGAAGTCTTGATCAGATCCAAGGTTTCGGCGTCGTCGATCGGCTCCTCGCCGACCAGCCCGACCAGAAGGTCGATGTCGATCGGCTCGTAGAGCGAGAGCACCTTGAGCGCATCAACGACCCTCGTTCCGGCACGGTCCAGACGATCGTTGAGCAGTGCCACCAGCCCAGATGGGACCGCTGTCGGGCCGCGCAGTTGCCATACGCCCGAGACCTCCGACAGCGCACCGGATTCGACGGCGCCTTCGACCATGTTTCGCAGGAACAGCGGGTTTCCGCCAGACGAGTCCCAGATGACGTCGGCGCTCAGCCCCTCGAGCGAGCCTCCGAGGACACGTTCGACCAGCTCAGCGCACTGGTCCTTCGTGAGGTTCTCCAGTTCGAGGCGATGAAGGTAGGCGTCCTTCCACAGCGAGGTCACCGCATGCGGAACCGGTTCGCCCGTGCGCACCGTGGCGATGATGCGGGCGCTCCGATCCATTGCGATCTGATGAACCAGGGTCGCCGACAACTGGTCGAGCAGGTGGGCGTCGTCGATCCCGATGATCGTGTCCGGGTCGGCGACAAGTGCCTCCCGCGCCGAGACGAGCGCCGCGATGGGATCGCGCGATGCCGTGGGAGCGACCCACGGCGCGAATGCTCCGAGGGGGATGGCCCGCGACGACTCCGTGCACGCCGCCCATCGGACGGGCTTGCCCAGCGAATCGGTGACCATACGGGCGAGCGTCGTCTTTCCGACACCCGCAGGCCCCACCACCACCACTCCAGCACGATCTCTTGATCGCAAGAGCGCAGATCGGATGTACTGCTGCTCGGCGGGCCGGCCGAGGAGTTGCCAGCGCCCTTCCATGGTTGAGCAGTATAAGGCCAACGATCAGACGACGAGTTCCGAACTCAATCGGGGAGGTCGACAACGCTTGCGGGCTCGACTATCGGCGCATTGTTTTTCTGGTGCCTGAACCGGCTCGATGCGTCGTACACCTCACGCTTGAGTCGGTTTATCGAGCCGAGTGGAGTATGTGCCTTCAGACCGCGCCACGAATTGAACGACAAGACGTCGTCGCCGTATGCGCGCCGCTCTGGCGTGTACGGATCCTGCCTGGGAAACCTGATCGTCGCAACGGTCCGATGCGGCGACTCCTCCTCGGACCACGCGGTTGTGGCATTGTCGATCGGCATTCGGTCGATATTCGTGCACAACTGCACGCGCAGTTCGTATTCGGCCGAATGCGAGTCGAAGAAGTCGACGGCCATGTCTTGCAGCGCATTCACTCCTCGATAGTCCGGGGTCGGCTGGCCTGCGAGTGCACGAACTTCCCCAGACGACGGCGCGTACAGCATCTTTGCGACGTACTTGCCGTAACGCAGCGGAGCCGAGGTATAGAACGTGTCACCGAGAATGTGCGTGTTCTCCTTGATGAAAACCCGCAACGTCTCGGGGAGGGGGCGCCCGATCCTGGCCAGAATCCGGGTATCGATCTGCGCGAGCGCTCGTTCGGCGAACGCGAGCACGGGATCGGAGATGCGGGCGAGGAGCACCGCGGTTGGCATTCCCTTGGTGAGATAGTCCTTGGCGTCCGCGAACAGGAACTCCCGATGGGTCACCATGATGAAATCCTGTGTGACCGCGGTGTCGTCGGGCAACGCTCTCTCGGCAGTCGGGTCGACGCCGATCACCTTGATCCCGAGTCCGCGTACACCTCTCATCTGATCGGTACGGATCGCTCCCGAGGTGCTCGACAAGCGCGCGATGATCGGATAGATGCGCGGTTGCGCGAACAGTCCCTGCGCAAGCTCTTCGGGCAGGTCGGCATGCACCTCGAGCTCGCCCCGCAGTATCGCGTGACTCTTGGCATGTGCGTCGCGTATCCCTCGCTTGTACTTCTCGTAGGCGTGCTCGTTGTTCATGCGGAGGATCTTCACCATCGCGGCAACCACCTCCGCCTCACCGGGGGGCGTGTTCTCCATCTCGGGTTCCCACAACACGTATTCACGGCTCATCGTGAGAGTCCTTTCGGCGCATCAGGTTGCGGGCCAGGGTGCGAACGGATTGGAGGCCTTGATCAGCACCGGTGTGAGCGCGGGGAAGTGTCGCAACAGGACCGTACGCATCGAGTTGTCATGTACCCACGACATACCGGCTTCGGTGTAGACGTCCGCGGTGAAGTCCGTCGTCAAGAACCTATCGGCGGCTATCCTGCGCGAGGCCATCAGGATGAAGACGCGAAACGCTGTGTCCGAGAATCCGAATCCGCGAGGTTTGCGTTCCGCGTAGAGACCGACCATCAGATCGACGTCGTCGATACCCTGATAGATGCGCGCGAGCTGCTCCGCCCATTCCTGATTATCGGTGAGATCGGCAAAACTCTTCACGGGCGGCAGTCGGAACAGGCGACGGAACTCGTTGTAGCGGGGAACGCCGCGTTCTCGGCTACGCACGACGTCGACCGTGGCGAGATCGATCGGCTCGCCTGTCGGGCGGGAGAGGTCGCGAAGAGCTGCCGGAAAGTTGTGCAGGGTCAGTGCCCCCGGGTGTGCGCGACCGAACGAGTACAGCAGGTCTTCCATCGATGATTCGGCCATGCGGGCGTGCACATCCTCGGCGAGGATCTGCGCAAGCTGATGAGTCCGTCGTGTCTGTCCCGTGGCAACGCTTCGAATATCGACCTGGTCGGGGAGCAGGGGATGCATGCGATAGACCGCTACGAATTCTTCGGTCAACGAGAACGGGACGCCGTTCATCTCTGTTCTGCCGCCCGGGATGCCGAAGAGTATCTCGTTGTCGGCGAACCGGGGGAACCGCGTCGTGAACCGGTCGCCGAGCAGACCCGACCAGTTTGCGTGCATCGCCGTCACGGTTGTCGGGTGTGCGATGATCGCCGGCGTCCAGTCGACGGTGTGGATCTTGGCCATCAACGCCGAATTGACCAGTCGTGCAACGTCGTACAGCCGCTGCTGATCGCGTACGAGGTCAGGGTATGCCGCGCTGAGCCGTCGACAGATCGCATTGTGTTCACGCAGGAACAACGACTGCATGAGCGCGAGTCCGAGCCACGTGTTCGCCTTGGGTCCGGCGGGATCCAGCAGGTCCTCTGCAGAAGGTGAGGGCAGGCCGTCGTCGGCGAGTGCGATGGTGGCGAGCAGGTTGCCCTCTCCGTCTGAGTCCCGGATCGCGGTCGCGTAGTCCTCGGTGTCACCGTAGATTTGCGATGCGTCCCACCAGTGTGTGTCCCGGTTGGCGTATGTCGGCGGCTTGTCGGTGCAACCGTCGAGCGCCGGTGTGCGTGGAACCTGCATAGGTCGAGAATGCGGCCATGGATCATTGTCGTCGAGATCGATCGACCATGGCTGGGTGTCGGGCGCGGTGAGATGACTCACCCAGTCGTGTACCTGGAACTGGATCCACGCTGCGGCAAGCAGATTGAGAGTGTCGGCAGGCTGGAACTCGGTACGGGCGAGGAGCTTCTCGCTGATCTCGCGGGGATTCGGTGTGCGAAACCTCTCGCCGGTCTCGGGCCACGTCGCAGCGAGCGGCACATTGCGGCCGAAGCGGGTGCCGACCGATCCCATATCGGGTTGGGCGAGGTTGTCGTAGCGTCCATCGATGGTGCGCGTGCGGTGGTCAGACGCCTTCAACGGGGGGTCGAGCGGCACAGCGGGATCGGGGTCTGTGTCGAAGAGGTTGAAGGCACGGAGTTGGCTGCGGATCCCGATCAATACGGCCAATGCCAGCGGTTTCGGTAGATTCGCCCACCCAATCAGGTGGTCGATGCCCTCCGCGGTCTTGGCAAGAGCCCGTTCCACCGCGCTTCTCTGATCGACCACCGAGACCTCTTCCGTATCCCCGACGATCGACGTGACCGATCGTGCCGCGACAAGTATTCCCGACAAAGAGACGCCAGCGCATGCGTACGCGACTACCTCAGTGCGTCACGACTACCTGAGTGCGTCGTGACTACCTCAGTGCGTGGTCGCCGATTTCGAGTACCCGGGTACTCGTGCACAGGCCGGGCGCTTCACGAAAGCTCGAAATCAGCTCGATGCCTGGCGTCCGGCGGGTGTCAGATGCGCGGCATCCGGCGGAGTTCAATCGGTACGAACGACCACACGCGCAGAACGGGAGAGTGGTAGGTGATCCGTGACGTTCCGATCGACATCACACTGAACATCGAAACACGACTCGACGACGCGGTGACTGCCCTCGGGTGTCGCCTCGACGATGTGCGGCACGGCGAGTTCTGGTTCGCGGAGGCGCGGCACGCATCGGTCGCCGCACCGACCCCACTGCTCGACAACAGAGTGGTGATCAGGATGCGCACGGGAACTTCCGACGACCTCACTGTCACCATTTATCCGCCGACCGGCGATCGGCTCGCTGGTGAGTGGGCCACCTCCTTTGACCGCGACCAGTGCGAGTACCGGATCTCGGATCAGTGGTGCGGCGACGATCACCGCCTCACGGCCTCAGCGCGTACCTGCCATCCGAGCGGCAGCATGTCAGCAGCGATCAATGCCGGGACGGACCCGACTCACCTGCTCGACGCGACGCAACGTCGCTTTCTGGTGGCGTGCGCGTCGACGGGGACACCGATTGACCACCTCGTGATCCGAGGCCCGATCACCTCACTGGTCTGGGATACGTCGCTGCGCACCGTCCGGGACGTGCGAGTGGCGAGATGGACGTCCGAGCACCTTGACGTCGTCGGGGTCACGACGCGCATCAATGTCCTGCCTGGCGAATCCGCGCACCACGTCGCGGCACGTGCGGTCGGACTCGCGAGCGATCTGCGAGAAGGTCTGCGCGAGCTCGGATGCCAGACGAGTGGGCTGACCAGTAAAACCGCACTCGCGCTTCGCGCACTGGCGAGTGCGGGCGCGTGAACTCTAACCGTCGACCGACACAATCGTCAGCTCGAAGACCAGGGTGTCGCCCTTATCGATGCCTGCCGCGGCGTTGCCGTCGGGGTATCCGTCTTCGGAAGTCATGGCAACTGCCACCGACGACCCTATCTTCTGACCCGCGATCGCCTTCCGGAAACCGGTCACCACACGATCGAGCGAGAACTGGGCGGGTAGGCCGCCGACATAACTGCTGTCGAACTGCTTGCCATCCCGACCGTTGACTCCCAGGTAGCAGACATTGACGGTCGCCGTGTCGGGGACCACCTCGCCGTCACCCGCGCGCAACGTGTGGACCACGGTCTCGTCGACCGCGAACGGAGTGGTCATGTTGATCGCAGGGGCGGTCGTCGACGTCGAGGCCACGACGTCGACATGGCCCGTGGTACCCCGCAACGACCACGCGGGCTTGTCGGAGGAGGCGGGGGCTGCCGAAGGACAGGTGGTGGTCGCCGGGGACGACGACTGCGCCGAACCCGTGTCCGAGTCGGCGCCGCATGCGGCGAGACCTAGGGTCAACGACGCAGCGACCACGGGCAGCAACACACGGCGCAAGTTCACGCGCGCCACGCTACCAATGAATGCGCGCACTGCGAGCGGCCCACCCCGGGTACCGCGCGTGTGCTCTTCACATGCGCGAATACCGGGCGATGATCACCCCGGTCGTGGTGGCAACGGCTTCGCGAAGGAAGAACTCGGTCATGGGCAACGGCCCGTCGAACAACCTGGCCCCGGAACCGAGCGCCAGAGGGTGGATCAGCAGCGTTTACTCATCGATCAAGCCCGCGGCGTGCAAGCTTCGAACGAGAGTAGCGCTTCCATTGATCGACAGATTCGGACCCGATTGCGCCTTCAACGTGGCCACGGTGGCGGTGGCCTCGCCCCGTAGGAGAATCGAGTTCTGCCAGTGACCAACGTCGAGTTCATCGTGCGACACGACGTACTTCCGTGCGACGTTCATGTGCGCGCTGTAGGGATTGTCGTCGGCGGCACGGCCCCACTGTTCGGCGAAGTCCTGCCATGTTCGCCTGCCGAACAGCAGGTCGCCCGCTGAAGACATTTCTTTGCCGAGTTCATCGACCATCACGTCGTCGTTGTACGGCGGGCCCCAGCCGTACCCGAAGTCTCCCCGTGTGTCCTCATCGGCGCGCCCCAGTCCTTGGACCACTCCGTCGAGTGTCATGAACATCGTGGTCGTGATCGTGCGCCGCCGACCATCGGTCGTGTTGTTGTTCTCCACCCGAAGACCGACCATGCGGCACACCGAAACTGATCGGAGGTCGCCGCACGGTCGGTCTCCTTGCGAGGTCAGAGCGAGGCCCTGGCCACGCCGAGGTCCATCACGCTCCCTGGAGACCGAGTGCTCGGGAAATGGTGAAGAAGAGATCGGTCTGGTCGGTCAGGCCTACGACATTCGCCGCACTCGGTCCGTACGCGGCGATCCGCAACTGCGTGCCGGTGTGGCCCTGATCCATTGCATCGAGATTGTCCGACGTGCCGTACGAGACAGTGAGCGGTCGACCGTCCTTCGTGGTCAGCACCCGTGTCAGGCCCGGATAGATCGCGTCCTTCTCCGCCTGCACCGGGAGCTTCGCGTCGTCGGCGGCCTTCTGGACATCGTCTGCCGTCATGGATTCGACGATCTGGCTGCTGTGCGCGTGATCTGCGGTCACGATCACCAGCGTGTCGCGGTTGTCCTTGGCGTAGTCGAGCGCCACCTTCGTCGCTTCGTCGAGGTCCACGGTCTCACCGATCTGACCGCATGGATTCGCTGCGTGATCCTGCTTGTCGATCGATGCGCCCTCCACCTGCAGGAAGAAGCCCTTGTCGTTGCCTTTGAGAAGGTCGATCGACTTTTTCGTCATATCGGCGAGCTTCGGAGTCGACGAGCCGCGTTCAGGATTGTCGGTGCAGGTGGCCGCGGGCTCGAGGTATCCGCCCTTCGTCGCCACCGGCCCGTTCCAGCGGACCGGCATGTTGCCCTCGGCGAACAAACCCAGGACAGGGGAGTTCTGGTTTGCAGCCGTGACACCGTTCAGCTCGTCGGCGCTGCGAACCATCTGATAGCCACGTTCTTTCGCCTGTACCTCGAGCGTTTTGCCCCGATACTGCCCTGCGGTGGCGGTTTGCTGGAACGTCTTCGCACCACCGCCGAGGACCAGATCAGCGCGGGTCGCGAGGAGTTGCTCGGTGATCGACCCCTTCCCGCCCTTGTCCAACGCATCGTCCGGACACTTCTCGGCTGTCTCTTCGGGGCCATAACACTTGCGATTGCTGACGTGGGCAACCTGCACCGCTGGTGTCGCGTCCTGGATCTCCGCGGTGGTCACATCGCCGGTCGCCTTCCCCGCCTTCTTGGCGAGCTCAAGCAGCGTCTGCTGCGACTTACCCTTGATGTCGACCGAGATCGCCCCGTTGTAGGTCTTGGTGCCGGTCGACCACGCTGAACCGCTGGCGGCGGAATCGGTGACGTAGGTGGGGTGACCGTCCTTGTCGATCGAGTAGTGCGTGTATTGACCGGTCAGGGGAAGCGCGTCAAGACCGCTGAAGGTACCGCCAGCGCCCTGTGCGTAGTCGCGGGCGACGGTGATCTCCGAGTCGCCCATTCCATCGCCGATCAGCAGGATGACGTTCTTCGCGCCGGAGTTGCGGATGGAATCCGCAATGAGCGATCCGCGGTCGTCACCTGCCCTGGTCGCACCTCCATGTTCTGAAAGCGTGCCCTTGGCAATGGGATTCAGCAGCGGCCCGGCCGTGTCGTCGTTACTGCCACCACTGCACGCCGCCATCACTGTCGTCGCACACACCACAGCGGTGACCGCCATGTACCGATGTCGTCGCATCCGCATTCTCCCCATATCCGTCGTTTTCCTGAACTCGGACATGGTCGTTGCGTTATGTGAACGAAAGTTGTCGTGAAGGCGACATCGGAGCAGCCACCCGACCACGAGTCGGGTGGCTGCACTCGTCAGCGCGGGAGCGGACTGTAGAACACCAGACCGTTTCCCTTGTTGTCATACACGACGGCACGACGCTCGTGCGCGTCGTCGTAGGGGCCCTTGATGATCGCGCCTCCGCTCTCTTCCACGGCTTTCGCATCACCGTCGACGTCATCGGTTTTGATGCCGACGACCACCTTGCCCGGAATGGGATGATCGACGTCGGTCGCCAGTGCAAGGGTCAGTGATCCGCCGTCGAGGGCTGCAAAGTGTGCGCCATCGCGGAATTTGAGCGTCATGCCCAAGGTGTCGCTGTAGAACTCGATGGACTCGTCGAGATCGTCGGTGGAGAGAACGATCATGCGCACGTCGTGGTCAGTCACTCAGGCCTCCTCTGGCCGATCGTGGTTCACCTGTATGAACCCACAGCGATATCGACGCTAGTGCACTGACGAGCCGGGCGAATGGGACTTCCGACCCTCATGAAAACGGCTCCCGACCTGTTCGGGTCGGGAGCCGTAGACGGCGTCTGGCGTCAGCCACGCACCGCGTCGAGTGCCTCGTTGAAGGTTGTGCTGGGCCGCATGACCGAGGCCAGCTTGTCCGAGTCAGGCGCGTAGTAGCCACCGATGTCGGCGGCTTCGCCCTGTGCCTTGTTCAACTCGGTCACGATCGCGTCCTCGTTCTCCGCGAGCGTCTTGGCGAGCGGAGCGAAGTGCTTGGCCAGCTCCTCGTCGTCGGTCTGCTTGGCCAGTTCCTCGGCCCAGTACATCGCGAGATAGAACTGGCTACCCCTGTTGTCGAGCTCGCCGGTGTTACGCGACGGCCCCTTGTTGTTCTCCAACAGTCGACCGGTCGCGGCGTCTAGCGTCTTGGACAGCACCTGAGCCTTGGGGTTGTCGTTCTTCTTACCGAGGTCTTCGAGGCTGACCGCCAGCGCGAGGAACTCACCGAGGGAATCCCACCGGAGGTGGTTTTCTTCGAGGAGTTGCTTGACGTGTTTGGGCGCCGACCCTCCCGCTCCGGTCTCGTACAGACCGCCGCCGGCCATCAACGGAACGATCGACAGCATCTTGGCGCTGGTACCGAGCTCGAGGATGGGGAACAGGTCGGTCAGGTAGTCACGCAGGATGTTTCCGGTGGCCGAGACCGTGTCGAGCCCGCGGATGAGTCGTTCCATCGTGTAGCGGATGGCACGTACCTGCGACATGATCTGGATGTCGAGGCCCTCGGTGTCGTGATCCTTCAGGTAGGTGTTGACCTTGGTGATCAGCTCGTTCTCATGCGGGCGGTAGGGGTCGAGCCAGAAGACCACCGGCATTTTCGACTCGCGCGCACGGGTCACGGCGAGCTTCACCCAGTCGCGAATCGGTGCGTCGCGCACGATGCACATGCGCCAGATGTCGCCTTCCTCGACGTTCTGCGAGAGCAGGACCTCTCCGGTCTTCAGATCAACGAAGTTCGCGACCCCGTTAGCAGGAATCTCGAAGGTCTTGTCGTGCGAGCCGTACTCCTCGGCCTGTTGCGCCATCAGCCCGACGTTCGGCACCGTACCCATGGTGGTGGGATCGAACTGCCCGTTCGTCTTACAGAAGTTCACCATTTCTTGGTAAATGCGCGAGAAGGTCGACTCCGGGTTCACCGCCTTGGTGTCCTTCGGCCGTCCGTCGGCGCCGTACATTTTGCCGCCGGCACGGATCATCGCGGGCATCGACGCGTCGACGATGACGTCGCTGGGGGAGTGGAAGTTGGAGATGCCTCGCGCGGAGTCGACCATCGCCAGCTCAGGCCGGTGTTCGTGACACTTGTGCAGGTCGTCGACGATCTCTTCCTTTTTCGACGCCGGCAGTGTCTCGATCTTGGCGTAGAGATCGGACAAACCATTGTTCACGTTCACACCGAGCTCGTCGAACAGGTCGCCGTGCTTGGCAAACGCTTCCTTGTAAAAGGTGCGCACCGCGTGACCGAAGACGATCGGATGACTGACCCGCATCATCGTCGCCTTGACGTGCAGCGAGAACATGACGCCCGTCTTGTAGGCGTCCTCCATCTCGTGCTCGTAGAACTCGATCAGGGCCTTCTTGCTCATGTACATGCTGTCGACGACGTCGCCATCGAGAAGCTTGACCTCGGGCTTGAGGACGATGGACTCACCACTGTCGGTGACCAGTTCCATCTTCACCGTGCGGTCACCGTCAACCGTCATCGACTTCTCACCGTGGTAGAAGTCACCTTCACGCATGTGTGCGACGTGTGTGCGCGACGCCATCGACCATTCACCCATCGAATGCGGATGCTTACGTGCGTACTCCTTGACCGCCTTGGGTGCTCGGCGATCTGAATTTCCCTCTCGCAGAACAGGATTGACGGCACTACCAAGACACTTGGTGTACCGGTCGCGGATCTCTTTCTCCTCGTCGTTCTTCGGATTGCCGGGGTAGTCGGGGATGTTGTAGCCCTTGCCCTGCAGTTCCTTGATCGCTGCGAGCAACTGCGGTACCGAGGCGCTGATGTTGGGGAGCTTGATGATGTTGGTGTCGGGTTCCTGGGTGAGACGCCCCAGTTCACCCAGGTGGTCGCCGACCTTCTGCTCGTCGGTCAGATAGTCGGGAAACTCTGCCAGGATGCGCGACGCAACGGAGATGTCGGACGTCTCGACGTTGATGTCGGCAGCATCGGCGAATGCCCGGATGACGGGCAGAAACGCGTAGGTCGCCAGCATGGGCGCCTCGTCGGTCAGTGTGTAGATGATGGTCGGTTGCTTGTCGCTCATAACCTGCCTTCGCTCTCGAGTGCGGTCGCCCGACACAATTGGGTCGTGTGTCTCAACCGCTGGCCACGCGCGGGTGTGCACGTCCAGCGTCAACCCTATTCCGTCAGTGAAACCCGTGCCGCATGTGCTCTCGAAATGAACTCGGTCGCGTCACGAGGTGAGCGTGTTCTCGGCCACTGTGGTGCGCTCGCGGCGGTGTCGGGCGGTCATGGCAGACTCGACCGCGGTCCGTGAACGAGGTGCAACCGTGAGGTGACGATGGCGAACTCTGCCGTGGATGGGGCGCGGACGCTGACCGACACATTCGAGGCCAATCGCTCGATCCAGCGCTCGGCGGCCGTCCGTTTGTTCGCAGCCTCCAACTCCGCGCTGTACGTCACGCTCATGGAGCGCCATCTGGACTTCGGAATTCGTCACACCGAGTCCGAACTCGCGATCCGTCTCGACCGCGACATCGTCGAACTGGGTGTCGACGACCAGCCGCCGGGACTCGATCTCATCAAGTCCTGGGCCAAGCAGGGCTGGCTGCATCGCGTCACCGACATCGCGTCACCGTCGGCGCCCAACGTGTGCTTTCTGACCACCGAGGCCCGGTCGGTGATCGCGTACATGCGACGGCTGCGGCGCGAGGACAGCGTCGCCACCGGCGGCTCGATCATCGGAGTCGCAGCCGGGCTGCACCGGGTTGCCACACAGGTGACCGACGATCCGGAACGCATCCGCGAAGACATCGAGCACCAGATCGACGAACTCGACGCCGAGCTCGTCGAGTTGAGCGAGGGTCGTCGCCGCCCTTTCGACCTGCGCGGCGCGGAGGACGAGGCACGGGCGATCGCCTACCAGATGGAACAGATCATCACCGACATCGGCCAGTACGGGGCAATGCTCGATCGGATCACCACGGCGTTGCTCGACGATCCGCACGATTCCGACCTCGCCTACCGCGAGCGGCAACGCCAGATGTTCGACGACTACGAGTCGCTGCTGGAGTCCTCGCAGAGCGCGTCCTACCACGCGTTCACGCAGATGATCCAGGATCCCGAGCAGCGGGCACGACTCATCGCCGACATCGAGCTCGTCGTCGACCGACTGCCGAGCATCGACACCGGCCTGCGCACCGTCATGGAGAACTTCTTCCCCCTCGTCGCTGAGCAGATGGCCGAAGTCGGTCGGATCAGACAACGGTGCGCCCGACGAATCCGCCGGTTCGTCGCATCGGGAACGCTCGAACAGAGCCGCGGGGTCGCGCGACAGCTCAACGACGCCCTCGCGACCGCCAATGCACTCCTCAGGGACTCGCTTGCCGATCGTCGCCTGGGTTACGAACTGCCCGTCGCCACCCCGCAGGTGACGTCGATCGGTCGGCTGGCCTTCGAGATCCGCAATCCTGCGCCACCCGAACAGGCGCGGCCTGCGGACGGACACACCAACCTCGCGTCGTTCTCCTCGCTGGCAGGCCAGGTCGACACCGTCGAACTCGCCGAAGTGATCAATGACCGACTCGCGGCGGGCCCGGTCTCGTTGAGCGATGCGATCGCCGCGTTGGACGAGCCGTACCTCGGGCATGTCATCGTGTTGTGGTCGTGGGCCCTGCGCCAGCCTCGGGAAACACAGCGCCAGCCTCGGGAAACACAGCGCCAGCCTCGGGAAGTACAGGGGCCCGGCGACTCCACGTTCGTCCGCTTCCGGTCGCTCGAGGGCGAGGACCGCGCCATCGAGGTGCCGATCCTGATGTTCAGCGAGCCCATCCCGTCCCAGTACAGCGACACCGATTCGATTCTCAGCACGGAAGCCGACGCCTGATGACGAGTACCGACTCCACCAACCCCAGCACCTCGCCCAACCCCAGCACCTCGACGGCCGAGGTCCCTACCGGCACCTCAGCTGATACGGCAGCCCAGGTGTCGACGGTGCCCGCCGACGAGTACGCCGGCTACGACGACCTACCCACCGCCGCGACGCACGGACGTGTCGACGGGCCGCGTGCGCCCCGATTCGACGGTGACGTCTCGGCGATGCCCGACCGGGCGTGCTGGGCATTGCAGAACCTGCTCACCCGCAGACACATCAGCGGCGACCGCAACCCGCAGCTGTGGGCCTGGGTCATCGAGTACCAGGACATGTTGCGCAGCCGCCTGTCAGAACTCGACCTGCGGTTGCGTCTCGTCGACGAGCTACAGGTCGCCTTCGTCGAGCAGGCCGGATATGACTCACGTTGGGGCAGAAAAATTCTCAAGCGCGAGACCATCCAGACTTACGACGCGATCCTCGCGCTCCATCTCGCGAAGTTCCTCCGCTCGTCGCGTGAGGAGACCGCGATCATCACCCGCGAGGAGATCCACGAGATGTTCGCGGGCGTGACCAACACGATCGATCGCGATCTCGCGTTGTTCGACAAGCGGATCGAGCACGCCATCGACAAGCTCGAAGAAATCGACTTCCTGCGTCGTCATCGCGACGACCCCGACACGTTCACCGTCAGCCCCGTGATCACAGCGGTGATGACGGCTTCGGTCATCACCGACCTCCAGCGCCAGTTCGAGCAGTTCATCGGTGCGGGCGAGACCGGCGACGACGTCATCGCCGACACCGATACAGCCGGCGGCAACGAGGATTCGGAGTCGAGTCACCCGCACCCCGCCGACGACACCGACGACTACGCCGACGAAGGAGACGAGTGGTGAGTGATCTCGACAACGTCGACCAGACCGATCGGGTCGGTCGTCGGCACGGACCCGGCGGGCATACCGAGGAGCAGTACTATCTCTCACGGTTGCAGTTGATCAACTGGGGCGTCTTCGACGGCTACCATTCCATCGCCTTCAGCCCCGGCGGCGCGCTCATCACCGGCTCATCCGGCAGCGGCAAATCCTCCCTCCTGGACGCGATTTCGCTCGCATTCCTGCCCGATCACCGCCGGAACTTCAACGCCTCGGGAGACACCACGGCCGCGGGCTCGTCGGGAGGACGACGCACCGTCGGCAAGTATGTTCGTGGCGCATGGGGCGAACGCCGCGATGCGACGGGCGCGCACCGCGAGATCATGTACCTCCGTGGCAGCGGTCCGGCATGGGCGGCGATCGCCGTCACCTACACTTCGACGTCGGGCACTGCCATCACCGGACTGGTGCTGAAATGGCTGGCGGCAGGCAAACTCACCGATGCACACAGTGCGTACTTCATCCACGACGGCGACGTTGACATCGTCGACGCGTGCAATGAATGGGCGGCCAACAACTACAGCGCCGCACGTTTCCGTGATCGCGGCTGGCAGGGCGGGCCGGGGGAGGGCAAGTACCTGTCGACCCTGTACTCACTTATCGGTATCCGCGCATCCGATGCGGCGCAGCAGCTACTCGGAAAAGCGAAGTCCCTCAAGAGCGTTGGAGGACTCGCGCAGTTCGTCCGGGAGTTCATGCTCGACGAGCCCACGAGTATTGCCGGTATCTCCGACGCTCTCGAGCAGATCGATCCACTCGTGGAGGCCCGCGAACTTCTCGACGTCTCGCGTCGCAAGCGTACGATCCTCGACAACGTCGAAGCACTCCAGGAGCGATACGCGGCGGAGTCGGCCACGTTCACCGTGCTCGACACGATCGAGCCGGAGGTCGTTCGCTCGTACGTGACCAATCTGCGTCTGCGCAACGCCGAACCCGAGATCGCCGATCTCGATGACCAGATCGCCCGTCTGGATGCCGACCTCGCCGCGCTCACCTCGCAACACGATCAGCTCCGTCAGGACCACAGCCACCTCCTCGGTCGGATCGCCACGTCGACAGGCGATCTCGCGCCCCTCCAGGAACAACTCTCGACCGCGCAGAAGGCCAGTAACGAGGCGTCGATCCGCCGCGCCACCTACGAGCACAAGATCTCGGCTCTCGGATTCGACGTCCCGGAGGATGGCGAATCGTTCTGGGAGCTGCGTGAGCACCTGATGGAGGAGGCGACGCGCCTCGACGGTCAGCTCGAAGCCGGCAAGCCCCATTTCGCCGAGACCCTGGCCACCGAAGTCGCCGCGCGTGCCCAGCGCGACGCCGCACGTGACGAGCTCGAACGAGTGCGTCACGCAGGCTCGGCACTTCCCCGTGCCGAACACGAGATGCGTCGAATCCTGGCGAACGCGCTGCAGCTCGACGAGTCAGAACTGCGTTACGTCGCAGAACTCGTCGAACTCGATCCGTCCGCCGAGCGGTGGCGGCTTGCGGTCGAGAAGGTCCTGCGAAGCGCAGGGTTGCGTCTTCTGGTGCCCGACAAGCACTTCGCAGCCGCGCTGAAGTTCGTCAACGACCACGACATGCGCGGTCGGATCGCGCTTCACCATGCCGAGGCACGACCGGCGCCGATGGTCGAGCCCGGCACACTCGGAGCAACATTGCATGCGGCAGAGCCCGACCACCCGTGCACCAACGAGGCGCTGACCGTTCTCGCCAGACTCGGCAACTACGTGTGCGTCGACTCCACGTCCGACTTCGTGGACCATTCGAAGGCAGTAACCGATCGCGGCCTGCGCAAGGATTCAGCGAAGCTGGCCATCAAGGACGACCGCAGCCAGCTGCGTCCGTCACAGTACATCTTCGTCGGAAACGTGACCGCGAAGATAACTGCTCTGCAAGAAGAACTCGACCTCGAGAACGATCTCTACGAGCAAGCACGCGCACGCAGCGCTGAACTCGACCGAGAACGCACCGCCAAAGAGCAACGTCGCGACGCCTACCGCCGGGTGTGTGAGCAGTTCACCGGATGGAACGAGATCGACCTCGACTCCGCCGACGACCGCGTCGACACGCTCACCGAGCAGTACGAACTCCTCATGGAGGAACATCCCGACACCGAGGCCCTCCAGCGCAAGGCCGAGGACATCTGGGAACAGGTCCGCGCGGCGATCTCACAGGCCGCGTTGGTGCGCGACAAGATCGCGACACACGACAAGCGGCGCACCCAGCTGCTCGACCTCGTCGACAGACTGACGATCACACCGATCCCACCGCATGCGGAGGCGACACTCGATCGGTTCCGCGAGGAGTCGGCCGCGGTTCTCGACGTACTCGCCCCGGACCCCTTCCGGCAGGAGTTGCTCAAAGCGGTTGGCCGCGAGCGTGATCGGATGCGGGCAGACACCCGGCGCTCCCGCGACGAGCTCGGACGCATCCTCGACGCCTACGACAAGGAGTTTCCTGACGCGATACCCAATGACAGCGACGATTTCGACGAGCGCGTCCACGACTACGTCGCGCTGTGTCGCCGCATCGACGAGAGGGAGTTGCCCGCTGCCTACGAGCGGATGCGACGACTCATCACCGAACAGGCCCCGGGTGCGATCCTGAGCCTGCACATGGCAGCCGAGGCCGAGGAACGTCGGATCGTCGAACAGATCGAACGCGTCAATTCCGGACTCGGATCAGTGGCATTCAACCGAGGTACGCGTCTGCGGCTGTGCCCGGGCCGTAAGACACTTGCCGCGGTCGCGGAGTTGACCGACAAGGCTCGACAGATCTCCGCGCGCACCGCTGCCGTCGGATTCGGCGACGAGGAGGCCATTCTCGAGCAGTATGCCGACATCCTGCTCCTGCGCGAGCGACTTGCAGGCGCCACGCCGGAGGACAGGCAGTGGACGCGAGACGCTCTCGACGTGCGTAACCGGTTTGATTTCTACTGCGAGGAACGCGATGCAGAGACCGGCGAGACCATCCGCACCTACAGCAACGCCGGCGACAACTCCGGTGGCGAGCAGGAGAAGCTGATGGCTTTCTGCCTCGCAGGTGCGCTCAGCTTCAATCTCGCGAGTCCGCACGGCAACGGGAACCGGCCCATCTTCGCGCAGTTGATGCTCGACGAGGCGTTCTCGAAGTCAGACCCGCAGTTCGCGCAGCAGGCGCTCGCGGCGTTTCGCAAGTTCGGTTTTCAGCTGATCATCGCGGCGACAGTGCAGAACACCAGCACCATCCAGCCCTATATCGACAACGTCGTGATGGTCTCCAAGACCGAGGATGTCAACAGCAGACCGGTCGCGACCGCGATCTCGACGTCGATCCAGACGTTCTCGGATCTGCGGCGCACAAGCACCAGCCGTCTCCCTGTGTGAGTGACCGGCCGTGTCGGCCCACTGTGCCGTCCGCGTCGGCCCACTGATGACCGGGGCCCCGGCTGACCGATGTCAGCCGGGGCCCTCGTGCGTCAGAATCTCTGTGGCAGAGCTAATTCGTCAGCGTCACTGCTCCTCAGGACGAGTAGTCGTAGAAGCCCTTGCCCGACTTCTTGCCGAGGTAGCCTGCCTCGACCATGCGACGCAGCAGCGGAGGCGGCGCGTAATGAGGCTGCCGGAACTCGTCGTACAGCGATTCGGCGACGTCGAGCACAACGTCGAGCCCGACGGTATCGCTGAGCGTCAGCGGGCCCATCGGGTGTCCGCAGCCGTTCACCATGCCGGTGTCAATGTCCTCCTTGGAGGCGTAGCCGCTCTCGTACATGCGGATGGCGTCGACGAGGTAGGGGATGAGCAGTGCGTTGACGACGAAGCCACCACGGTCGCCTGCCTGAATTGTCTTCTTGCCGAGATGATCTCGCGCATAGGCGGTGACGGTTTCGATGGCTTCCGGCGAGCTGGCGAGGCTCGAGATGATCTCTACGAGCGGCATGACGGGCACCGGATTGAAGAAGTGCACTCCGACCACGCGGCTGGGATCGGCGACGTCCTTGGCAATACGGATGATCGGGATCGACGAGGTGTTGGTGGCGAGAATGGCGGTGGGAGCGGTGATCTTGTCGAGTTCGGCGAAGAAGCCGACCTTCAGCGCCTCGATCTCGGGGAGAGCTTCGATGACCAGCTCACGATCGGCGAAGTTGGATACCGATGTGGTCAGTGTCAGGCGGGCAAGCGCCTGCTCGGCGTCGTCGGCGCTGATCTTCGACTTCGAGACCGCACGATTGATGGACTTCTCGATCCGTGCGCGCGCCGCGTCGGCCGCAGCCTGGTCGCGCTCGAGCACGAGGACGTCGTCGCCCGCGCGAATCGCGATCTCGGCGATTCCGGCACCCATTGTGCCGCCGCCGACTACTCCGAGCTGTGTCATGAAGCTCCTCCAGATGTTGAAACGTGGTCGCAGGTCACCCTACTGCGCGCGGGGCCGGCGCCCGGAACCAGAGTCGGCCACCAAAGATGCCGCAGCAGGTCACACGAGGGGCTGGCGGTGTCAGATCATGTTCTTACGGGCCAGCCAGTGCATCACCGGCCACCCGATGAACACCGGAAGCCAACAGGTCAGAACGCGGTAGAGCAGAACACCGGGAACGGCAACCGCGGAGGGGATACCGAATGCGGCCAACCCTCCGATGAGTGCTGCCTCGACGGCGCCGACGCCACCGGGGGTCGGTGCCGCGGAGGCCAACGTCCCACCGATCATCGTGACCACCGTCACGGTGATGAACGAGACCTCCCCGCCGAACGCGTGCACGCTAGCCCACAGCGCGAACGCACCACCGAGAGTCGTTGCGCCGCAACCGAGTGTGATGATGGCGAGCCGTTTGGGTTCGCGCGCCACAGCCTTCAGATCGGCAAGCACCTCGAGCAGCTTCGGCCGCAGCGACGCCCCGAGCCAGTGGCGCAATTTCGGGATGAACAAGAACAGCCCGAGCGCACCGAGCACGACGCCCGCGACCAGGTACAAGACTGTCGCGGAGGGCACGAAGTGAGACAGGTCGGCCGAAGTGCCCGCGACCGCGGTGAAGAACAACAGCAACACGACATGCACGATCACCTGCACGCTCTGCTGTAGCGCAACCGCCGTGGTCGCCCGGACTCCACCGAGCCCCGCCTTCTGCAGGAACCGGGTGCTCAGCGCGAGGCCTCCGACGCCCGCGGGGGTCGTCGTCGCGGCGAACGTGTTTGCGAACTGCATGACGGTGAGCTTCCACATGCTGGTCAGTCCGTCGGCGCAGGCCCACAGTGCGGCGGCAGCGCCGATGTAGGTGAGCATCGACGCCGCCAAACCGAGCAACGCCCACGCCCAGTCGAGGCTGCGCAGCTCACTGAAAAACGTCGGCACCGTACTGATGAAGGGATATGCGACATAGACCAGAGCAACAAGCAGGACCAGCTGGATGATCTGCGACCGACTGAACCGTGTGATGGACTCTGCTCGGATCTCGTCGGCACCGGTCTGCGTACGGATCTCGTCACGCGCCGACGACATCACCGCTTTGCTGTCGGTGACTGCGTCACGAATCCTCTTCGGCAACGCGGACGCGCTCAGACGACGCGAGGCAACGAGCACCGCATCGGCACCGAAGGCGTTGATCGCCGCACCGACTGCGGCGTGGGAACCGTACAGATCAGTGGTGGTTGCGAGGAGTTGGGCGATATCGGACTGCAGTTGGACATCTGACGCGCCGTACTCCGCGAAGTGGAAGCCCCCGAATCTGATCGCTTCGTCGACGACGGTGATCTGCGCGGCCCGCAGGTCGCCATGGGAAATGCCCTCCGAATGCAGCGCGTGGAGCGCCGCCCACACGTCGGCGACCGCTATCCGGTCGCTGCACTGATCAAGCGTGGTGCCGCGAGGAGGGGTGCCCGCGTACATCGTCCAGTCCCGGTCGAGTGGTGCGACTGCGATGGTCGAGCTGTTCGACAGACCGAGTCCGTCGACGGTGACCGTCATGAGACCACGGTGCTCGACCATCCGGTGCGCGGACAGCTGTAGCGGTGCGGTCTCCTCCGACCGCAGACGAATCTTGCGCCAGAATTCGCGCAGGAGGCCGGCACTACGCTGATTCGGTCCGTACAGGTCGACGATGATCTCGCCGTCCGCACTGGCGAGGAGTTCGAGGGGACCACGGCTGGCCGGCCGAACCACACGCATCGCGGTCACGCGCACCCCGCGACGCTGCAGCATCCTCGCCGCGTCTTCGAGCGGCACGACCAGCGCGGGAGTGCCTGCCACCCACACGACGAGGGAGCCGACGAACCATCCGGTCGCGAGCCCGAGCACCGCGCGGGCGGGCACGACGGCACTGACCACGAGGTGGATGGGCACGAATGCCAGCAGCAGAAGCCACCACCATCGGCGCCAGCGCGCCGGTAGCCACGGTCCCGACACGGTCAGTACCGCGGCGAGCATCGCAATCCACCTCGGGTCGTCGAGGAACTGTGACAACAATGAGTCCAGTCGCTCGCCGCGATCGAAATGCCATGTCGGTGCGGCGATACCGTTCTCGCTCACCGACAATGCGAGAAAACTGATCGCCGCCGCGGTCGCATACGCCCACAGCAGTCGCCATTGTCGTGCAGCCAGCAGACCCACGAGGATCATGAAGGGCAGTGCCAGAATCGCAATACCGTAGGCAAGGTATACGAGCCCGGCTTGCGTGGGCGTCAGCACGCTGACGATGCCGGAGATCGACTTCTCCAGCGCGACCCAGTCTCCGCGGGTGATCAGTGAGCTCACGACAACGACGATCAGTACGATTGCGGCGACGATGAGCCGCAGGATGTCCGACGTCCGCCGCGTCAGCGGCTGCAGCAGATCACCGGAGATGGTGATCTCACGTCCGTCGACGTCCATCGGATGTTCGTGTCTTCCCACGGTCTGGCGCACCGACGGTCCGCCGGGCATGGTCAGACCCCAACATAACCGGGCATCCCCTCTCGATCCGGGAGGTGATGGGTTACGGGGTTGCCGCTCGTGTTCGCTCGGCAACCAATCCGCCAAGGGTGACGAGGTCGGTGTCGGCGTGCGATTGTCGGACGTAGACCTGCAGATCGGCGACCGCCTGCGCGTGATCGGCGTCGTGCACCAGCGGGCCGGGTCCGAGCGCGCGGTTCACCCTGTCGATCACGGCGCTCGCGCATTTTTCCACCGACCAGCGAACTCCGAGGGCTCGCCGCCTCGCCGCTTCGATGTCGGATGGAGCTGTGTCGACGTCCCGCCCCGCGACCTCGAGCAGTGCGAGAGCCGTTGCTATCTCTGCCTCGACAGCGCCGAGGTGCATCGCGACGATCTCGGGAAGGTCGCTCTGCGACGCCGCCTTGGCGTAGAGAACGTCGGCAACCTTCTGAGCACCACCGAGCCAACATGCCGCCACACCGATTCCTCCGTGCCAGAACCCGGCGCGGTCGAGATAGGCGCCCGGTTCACCAACCGGTCGAGCGGCAACATCGTCGAGGACAACGGTTCCGGTCTCGGTGCGGTCCATCCCCGCATTGGTCCATCCGGTGAATTCTCGTCGGACACCGGGCTCGTCGAGTGCTATCGCGAACATGCGGCGCTCCAGAGTGTGGTGCCCGTCGCAGACGTCGGCGGTGATCAGCGCGTGATCGCACGACAGGACTCCCGAGCACCACGGCTTCGTCCCGGTGAGCCGCCACCTGCCGTCGCTACCTGGCTGCGCCTCCACGCGCGTGCGGGGCGGCTCGGCCGCCCACACGCCCCACAACTCGCCGGGTTCGACGCCGTGACCGGTCAGTTCGTGAAGTATCGCGTCCGCGTCGACATGGGCCTCCACCAGCCTGCCGACCGCAATGTCGTCATGGCACAGATCTCGAAGCACCTGCCACCGCCTCCCGGTCGCACCCTCGCCCGGGTAGGGGAGACGAAGGCTCTCGACGATGTGACGGGCACGCGCGGCGGCGTTGTCGGTCACGCGCGTCCACCCGCCTGAGCGGCGACGGGGCCTGCCGCCTGCGCAAGCGAACGCAGGTGCGCGGCAAACCCATGATCAGCCCGACCTCGAGCTCGGGTGGAGGTGACCACCGGAGCGCGATGTGAAGCGACTATCAGAGCACCGGACGCGCGGACGCGATGCACCAACTCGACGTCTTCTCCGTGCGGAATCGGCGCGAACCCTCCGACCGCGTCGTAGGTGGAAGCGCGGATACCGAAGTTCGCTCCGTGGATGTGGCCATGCCCTTCCTCATGTCGATACGACTCTGCGTACCGCTGTGCGACACCGGGTGTCCAGCCCGTCCATCCATCCGGCGTCACGGTTCCGAGATAACAGTCAGCTCCTGTGTCGGCGACGGCGACCTGTTGCGCGAGCCAATCCGACGGAACCCGACTGTCCGCATCGGTACTCGCAAACCAGGTCCGCGCCGAGACATGAGTCCGTTGTGATTCGTGCTGGGCGAAGCCTGCACGCCGCGCCGCTCCGACCGACGCGAACGTGCACGCGATCACGTCGACGCCGAGAGGCACTCGCCGTGCGGTCGAGTCCGTACACGCGTCGAGTACCACGGTCACCGTTACCGTGCAGGGGGTGTTGTCTGCGGCGACGAGCACGCTTGCCAGGCAGTCGTGCAGCAGGTCTTCCTCGTTATGAGCCGGAACGACGACAACGACCTGATTGATCGCGGTCGGCGGCGACACGTCCGGGGCGCGCGATTGGCGGAGTGATGTGGAGAAAGCGGATGCACGCACGGTGAGCCCCCGGGAGGTCGAACGATCGTGGCGCCCAGTGGCTGAAGGCGTGATTGCCACTCTAGCCGGGCCACATCACCTTTGGCGTCATGCCGGTCAAGCGGCACTCTCCATCGCGAGCAGCGCCGACTTCGCTTCGAGTCCGCCGAGGTATCCGCCGAGAGATCCATCGGTACGGAGAACGCGATGGCACGGTACGACGACCGGTAGAGGATTGGTGGCACAGGCGGTGCCGACGGCGCGCACCGCCTTGGGGTTGCCCACAGCTCGCGCGAGCTCGGCATAGGTCACGGTGTGTCCGTACCCGATGGTCGGTAGGGATTGCTGTACCTGCCGTCGGAATCCGGACGAGAGCCGGTAGTCGAGCGGCAGCGTGAACTCCTGTCGACGGCCGTCGAAGTACTCACCCAGTTGGTGGGCAGCGTCGTCGAGCATCATTGGTGCACAGAGGATTCGTGAACTCACCCGATGTGCAAGGTCGTCGAGCACTGCGTCGAACCCCTCACTCTCGAATGCGACGCGCAGCAGGCCCGACCCGGTTGCCGCCAACATCAGTCGCCCGATCGGGGTATCAACGATCCGATATCCGATATCGACGAGATCGTGTTGTCCGGCAACGGTTTCCAATCGCGCATGCAGTGCGGAGAGCTCGTCATCGTCGATCGGAAGGATATTGGAGCCGAGTCCGTTGGTGGTCTTGTCAGTCATGGTTGTTCTCATTCTCGTGGGGTGTCGGCGAGCATGCGCCGCAACGTCTTCATCCCGTCGGCCGCGGCTCGTCGAACCGCCTCGGGGGTACTGCCGAGCAGCTTCGCGGTCTCCGCGTGCGGCAATCCTCCGAGGTAGTGGTAGGCGATGGCCAGGCGCTGACGATCGGGGAGCAGGGCGACGACGTCCCAGACTCCGACGCGATCTCCTGTGTGCGCCGCGCTCGCGTCGTCCCGGTCCGGGACGAGCGCGACGGGCACGGCGTGTCGTTGGCGTGCGCGGATGATGTCGACGGCCTTGCGCTGCGCTACCCGAACCAGCCACGCCTCGACGTTGGTGTCGTTCGGGAGTTCGGGCCACGCACGTAGTGCGGAGAGGAACGTCTCCGACCAGGCATCGTCGGCGTCCGCACCGACACCGAGTACCGCTCGGCACACCCGCAGCACGGTCGCACCGTGGTCGCTCACCGCTCGCTCGAAAGGTTTCTTCATGGCCATCACACGGTAGACGCGCCAGAGTGTCGTGACGTGAGATCGCGTTCTGCCATCGTCAGAACAAGCGGGAAGCCCTGACCTCCTCGGGTTCCTCGAGTTCGAGTAGCAGGCGCTTTCGGTCGAGTCCGCCCGCGTAACCGGTCAGCGCGCCGTCAGCCCCGACCACCTGGTGACAGGGGATCACGATGCCGACTGGGTTACGCCCGACGGCCTGTCCGACACGTTGGGCCTGTCGCGGTGCGCCGATCGCCGCAGCCACCGAACCGTAGCTCGTGGTGGTCCCGTAGGGGATGTCGCGCAGCACCGCCCACACGGCCTCGTGAAACGAATCCCCCGACGTGCGGACTGCAAGGTCGAACACCGTCCGTTCACCAGCCAGATACTCCTTCAGCTGGTTCGACGCCGCGTCGAGCAATGGGTCATCGACAACCTCGGGGCCGAACTCCTCGACCGCCGGCCGGTGACGCTGGTCGACGAAGTAGATGCCGGTGATCACGTCATCGGTCGCGGTGAGGGATATGGCGCCCAGTGCGGTGTGGATCGTCATGTACCTCTTGTCCGCGTGGGTCGTCGTGTCCGCCTCGGTCATCGCCGGGGTCCTCCTGGGATCGGGTGCGCTGGGTCATCAAGAAGACGCGCGCCGTCGACGACACGTGAGATCCCACCCCGGTGCTAGTCTACTTAGGTAAACCTAAGTTGACGACTTGTGGAGATGACGATGGAGAACCGAGCGCGCGCACAACATCTTGTCGATCAGGTCGCTGCCGAGGCGCGATGCCGAGAACTGTTCACCGCTCAGGTCCGGCCCGTCGGCGCGAACGAGACCGTGTGGATCGACGAGTTCGAGCCGGGGTCGGGGTGGGGCGGCTATTCGAGATGGGACGGGACGATTGTCCTCGATCCGGCATACCTGCGCGACGCGGGTGAGATGGACACCCGCCTGGCCATCCGTCACGCCGTTGGATGTGCGCTGTTCCGCTGCGGCTCAACCGGCCACCCCTGGTACTCAGCACTGCTGCACGGCCTCGCGGTGGCGGGCATGGCGTTGTCCGGAACCCCACTGCTCCCAGCGGCCGACGTCGGCGCTCCCGGACATCCGGGCAGCGCGGCGGCGCGTCGTCGAGCTGTCGTCGCCGGCGACGCCTTTACGTGGGAGCATTCGACGGCCGCCGAGCGGCAGCGCAGCCTTGCGCTGATCGCTGCACGCGGGTGCCCCGGCGCGGATCGACGAATGAAGGCCTTGCGCGCCTGATCACTCATCTCTCGACGCTGCCGGGGAACCGAGAGCGTCAGGGTCGTCGGTGGACTCGGCCGGGTTGTCGAACGAGACGTCGATCTCCTCGAATCCCTTGCTGCGCTGAGCTTGTGCCTGTGCCGTGTACGCCGCCTCATCGCCAGGTGTGAGCACGACGTTGTCGGTGAACGGTGTGAGCACCGATCGGGGGTACAGCTTGTCGACTCGCACCGCATTGCTCTCCAGGCAGATGATGATCAGCACTGCTGCCACGTACAGAAAAGCGAGCAAACCGAGCACGACCGCAAAGACGCCGTTGGTTGCACTCGAGCGCACGATCACTCTCTGCACGTAGACGCTGCCGAATGTCTGAAGAGCCTGCCAGCACAACGCGGCGGCGATCGCACCAGGTAGCACGTCACGCGCACCAACCGCACGCGCAGTGCCGATCACGAACGCGATGGTGAAGACCGTGGCGTACAGGAGCACCGATGCGACGATCGCCAGGGGCCTGGCGACAGACCCGAGGTCGATGGCTGCAATCACGCCGTTCAAGACTGTCAGCGCGATGATCGATCCGCCGATGGTGAGCAGCAGACCCGCACCCTTGACGCGTGCCTGAATCGGGTTGGGACGTTCGTTACGGGGCACATTCCAGATGATGTTCATCGCGTTCTGAATGGCGACCGCGACACCGAGACCACCATAGATCGCGCCGACGGCGCCGATGGTCACCGCGAGCCCGCTGCCGCTGATCGCCCCGGTGTCGCGCAGTTGCGACCCGATGACCGGAATCTGGGACAGTGCCGAATCGAGAATCTGATTCTCCAGCTCCGGATTGTTGCGGAGCACGATTCCGAGGACGGACGTGAAGACGAGGAGCAGTGGGAACAGCGAGACGAATCCGTAGTAGGCGATGAGAGCGGCAAGATAGCCACCCTGATCGTCGAAAAACTTGTACACGACTGCGAGGGGATACCCGGTCGCGGGATGTTGACGCTGAAAAGCGTCGATGCGCTCGGAGAACGACATTCACGTGCCTTCCGTCACCCCATTGCCAGGCGACGATCGACGTGGGTCGCTGGGTATCGGTCGCGTGCTGAGTCTATGGGCGAGTGGGTCTCATCGGTCAGGGTCTCATCAGGCTGGGTTTCATCGGTCTGGGCTCGCAGGTACGGTACTCGCCGGACACACAGGCGCTCCGACTCGGGGTCCGGTCTCTGTACCCCGCCACTAGGACGGCACAAAGCGGCTCCCGCTCCGTCCGCGGAGCGAGAGCCGCCTGCCGATACCCGCGGGTCGAGATCGGGCGTCGAGCGCTACTGCGCTGGGACGACCTTTCCGTTCACCGTGACCTCCACCTTGTCCGCGGACGCAGTCCAGGTGATCTTGCCGTGCTCGAACGTCGACGTCTTCACGCCGTTCTCATCGGTCTCGTCGCTCGTCGCGGTGCCGAGCGGCCCCTGCGAACCGCCCTTGCCGTCAGCGGACGGATTACCTTCGGCGTCACGCTTGACGTTCCAGGCATCACGGATCTTGCCCCACGTGATGTACGCCGGAGTCGACTCCTCGCTGTTCTTCGCGGTGATGACGCCACCGGCGAACTGCTGGAACACGACGCCATTCTCGCCGGTACCCGACGCGTCGGCACCGGTGCTGGGTGCCCCGAGATCGGTTTTCTGCTGCTCCGTGGCAGCCTTGTACTTCGCTGCGATGGGCCCGGTCAGCTTGACCTCGCTGCCGTCGGCCGCCTTGAGCTCAACCGATTCGCCCGCGCCCGCCGACCCCGACATGCCGGCCATACCCTCCATGCCCGACGTCGACTCGGCAGCTGACGACGCCGACGAGGACGCCGAGTTCGAATCATTGTCATCGCTGCAGCCTGCGGCGATGAGTGTGACTGCCGATGCTGCGGCCACGAGGCCCGCGATACGACGAGTGGTCTGCTTCATTGGTTCCCCTTCGTTTCTGACTCTGGGTACGCGTTCGGATGAGAACGCACTGACGACGGTAAGCACAGCCGACGCGATGGATCACTCACAACACGCACAAAGGTGCAGTGTTGAAATGTTCGAGTACAGAACCTGACATACCGGACATAAATCGTGTCCGGATCGTGAGATCGGGCGCCCATAACACCGCAAGGGCACGCCACGGAATACATCGACAGCAGACACCGTTGTCTCCTTTGACGG
>NZ_BANR01000004.1 GCF_000332975.1 Gordonia aichiensis NBRC 108223
ACGTCCGCGAGCTTCGAGCCACCGCCCTGGCTCCGTTCCACCACTTTCGTGGCGTCACGAAAGTGGTGGGAGCGTAGGCATAAGGTCGCACGAGTTCAGGGCCGTCGCGCTTGAGTCGGGCGGTGATGGTGGCACCAGACCCACTGTGCCGATTTTTCGCTCCAACCCCGTTCGCCGCTGGGATTTCCGCCCGCCGCACCCGCGCAATCTGCTCCGGCAACCGTGGTCACGATGACCATGCATGGATCAATCCCCACGAACGGGGCGCATCGAAAACTTCCGAAGATTCCGATCTCCTACCGACGTTCAGTCCCTCACGTACGGGGCGCATTTTTCGGTGACGCCACCGAAAAGTCGGTCAGGGGTTCAGTCCCTCACGTACGCGGGGCGCATGGTGGGGCAAATGCCACACCTGCACCTGCCCCCTGTGTGTGAAAATGGCGACTCACCGCGGAGTCGCAGACACGGGCATGTTTTGTGGCACTGACCCCCTTCCCCGGTATGGGCGTTTCAGCCGTGAGTCCCGCCCGATTCTGCGTGCGCCGTTTCCTCTGTTTTGCCGGTGAGTGGACGCCACTCCGGGCCATTCGACAGCTTGTCTGAAGTCGCTGCGTGTATGCTTCGCGGCATGGCTGTAACATCGCGCAAAACCCCCGCTACGAGCGATGTAACGCGGGTCCGTCGTGGACAGATCCAGCAGATGCGCACGACTCAGGCGAAGCCCGCCCAGTCGCTGCGAAGCGCCGTCGAGCGCAGGAAGAACGCGGGCAAGTAGGCCAAGAGTGGCCGAAGGTTTCGCTGCCACTCCACTGCATTCGGAACACAGGACCGGTTACCTGGACTGTGGAGTCGGATCGTTGGATCGTTGGCTTGATAAGCAGGCGCTAAAGGATCAAGAACTCGGACGCTCTCGGACGCACGTATGGGCTGACGAGGAAGACATTGTCGTCGCATACTTCACGCTTCTCCAAACAGTGGTGTCCGAGACCGACGACGATCAGCCGTTCTTCAAAAAACTCCGTCCGCGTCACTATCCGGATATGTCTGCTCCTGGTGTGTTGCTGGGCAAACTGGCGCTGAATCAACAGCTGCGGGGCTCGGGCGTGGACCTCCTTGCGGACGCATACATGACGGCATATGAGGCGGTGAGATTGATCGGAGGCGTGTTCTTCGTCGTCGATCCTGCCGACCACCCTAAGGTCCATGACTTCTATGTGAGGTCGGGGTTCAAGCAGATTCCCGGTACTAAACGCATGTTTCTGAACTTCGACGAGTTCAACGAGGGCGCGCCACTATGAGCCCACTACTTCTGCCCACATTCTGCCCACACTTGCCCACGAAACCGGGTGATCTGGGGTGACGTCGAGAGACCTCAAACCGCAGGTGAGGGCGCATATCCGACCCTGACCACGAGGGTCAATTAGGGTTCAAATCCCTCCGCCACCGCCAGAAACACCCCCTCATCTGTACAGGTGAGGGGGTGTTTCGCTGTCCGGGGTCAGTTGGTGGGCGCGTAAAAAGTCGCGGAAGGGTTCTTTCCGCTGGTTCTCGACGTTTCCGCGGGAAGTTTCGCGGGGAGGGGTACGAAGCCCGCGGAAGGAGCCTTCCCCCTGGTTTCTGCGCTGCAGCAGCAACGGTTGACGACGCGCGGTCACCGCGCCCATGGTCACCACCCGCGCGTTCACCGCCCCGCGGTCAACACCCCCGCACGCAGGCCCGGGGGCCGCTCCTCAGTGCTCCGTCGAGAACCCCACGCGCCGACGGTGAGCTTCCAGCGCGAGGGTGACCAGTCGGTCGATCAGGTCCGGATATGCGATGCCGCTGGCCTCCCACAGCTTGGGGTACATCGACCCCGGGGTGAAGCCCGGGATGGTGTTCACCTCGTTGAGCAGCCAGCCGCGGCCGAACTCCTCGTAGAAGAAGTCGACGCGTGCCATGCCCGCGCATCGCATCGCGAGGAACGTCGTCGCGGCGAGTTCACGGACCTCACGCGCCGCCTCCTCACTCAGCGGCGCCGGGATCACCAGCTTGGCGGCACCGGTGACGTACTTGTCCTCGTAGTCGTAGAACTCACTGCCGGAGATGATCTCGCCGGGCACCGACGTCTCGGGAGTCTCGTTTCCGAGCACCGCCACCTCGACCTCTCGCCCGGAGACGAACTCCTCGATCACCACGACGTCGTCGTAGCGCAGGGCGAGGTTGATCGCCTCGTCGAGTTCGGCGGCGTTGTGTGCCTTGGTGATTCCCACCGACGACCCGAGGTTGGCCGGTTTGACGAACACCGGGAGGCCGAGTTCCTCGATGGCCCTGAACGCCACGGTGCGCGGGTCGTCGACGCCGTCGCGGTACTCGATCCAGCGGCACTGCGGAATTCCGGCCTGCGCGGCGATGACCTTGGCCATGCCCTTGTCCATGCAGGCGGCGGAGCTGAGTACGCCCGCGCCGACGTAGGGCAGCTTGAACAGCTCGAGCATCCCCTGGATGGTGCCGTCCTCGCCGTGCGGGCCGTGCAGCAGCGGGAGGACGACGGTGATCGATTCCTCGGAGTGGGCCTGCAGCTCGCGCAGCGGGTCGACGACGGTGCCCGCGATGTCGAGGGCGTCTGGCAGTGGGGTGTTGTCGGCCAGCGAGGCGATCACCTTGTCGTTGCGTACCCAACTGCCGTTCTTCGCGATACCGATCGGGACGAGGCTGTACTTGGCCGGGTCGGCGGCTGCCAGCACGTGCGCTGCGGTCACCCGGGACACATCGTGCTCGGCGGATACACCGCCGTAGAGAACAACCAGGCGCAGCAGGGGAGTCGACATGGGTCACACGATACGTCGACGGCTCGTCGGGCTCTCCCCGGCGTGCATGGTGTTTCGCGCCTTCCTCTAGCGTTGAGGCGTGCACATGCAGGCAAGTGAGCTGGCGGACGAGATCGGCGGTCGCCTCGTCGGAGACGACGTGACGATCGACGGCGCGACGATCGATTCGCGCGCGGTGCGGTCCGGACAACTGTTCGTCCCGATCGTCGCCGCTCGCGACGGCCATGACTTCGTGGGTGGCGCGATCTCTGCTGGAGCGGCCGCATACCTCACCTCTAGGGGGGCCGTCGACGGCGTCGACGCTCCCGCCATCACCGTCGACGACACCGCACTCGCCCTCGCCGACGTCGGTCGGGCAGCGCGGCGTCGACTTCCCGAGCGGGTCGTCGGGATCACCGGATCGGTGGGTAAGACGTCGACCAAGGATCTGCTTGCCGGACTCCTCTCGACGACATTCCGGACTGCGGCCAGCGAGAAATCGTTCAACAACGAACTCGGTCTTCCGCTGACCCTGTTCAACGCGCCAGATGACACCGAGGCCGCAGTCGTCGAGATGGGCGCGCGCGGCGTCGGACACATCGAACTGCTCTGTTCCATCGCGCGCCCGACTGTCGGCATCATCACGCGGGTCGAGGGTGTGCACCTCGAACTCTTCGGCAGCATCGAGGCCGTCGCGCGTGCCAAGGGTGAACTGGTGGAAGCACTTCCGGCCGACGGTATCGCCGTGCTCAACGCCGATCACAAACATGTCGCCGCGATGGCGTCGAGGACCTCGGCGCAGGTACTCACCTACGGGTTGACGCCGTCGGCCGACGTCGTGGCGTCCGACATCGTCGTCGACGATCAGCTCCGCGCCTCCTTCCGACTGCACACGCCCTGGGGCAGCACAGAGGTGAGGTTGGCGGCGCGCGGAGAGCACCAGGTGTCGAACGCGCTCGCAGCCGCGGCCGCAGCGGGTGGGCTCGGCGTACCCGTGGAGTCCATGGCCGCCGGTCTCCTCGGGGCCTCGCTGTCGGGTCTCCGAATGGAGCTTTCCACCACGGACAACGGCGTCGTGGTGCTCAATGACACCTACAACGCCAATCCGACGTCGATGTCGGCAGCGCTGCGTTCCCTGGCCGCACTGGACGCTCGACGACGCTTCGCCGTGCTGGGCACGATGGCCGAACTCGGGCACGATTCCGCCGCCGAACACGAGGCCATCGCGCTGCAGGCCGACTCACTGGGCGTGCAGGTGATCGCCGTCGGAGAGCCGACATACGGCCCGACCGCCACCCACGTCGCCGACATCGACGCCGCGGTTGCCGCCCTCGACGAGCTCGGCAGTGGCGACGCGGTGCTGGTCAAGGGCAGTCGCGTCGCCGCGCTCGAACGGGTCGCCGAGAAGCTGGGCTGAACCTACCGACCGTTCGCGTTCGCACGGATCACGTCACGCAAGAACACTGCGAGACCGGGCGCCACGTCGTCGTAATGCTTCGCGAACCGAGCGTCGTCGACGTACATGTCGCCGAGACAGACCTGCATCTCGTAGCTGCAGTCGTAGAACTTCTCGATACCCGCGCGGTGCGTTTCGGCGAGCTCGTTCGCCTCGGCGGATCCGGGTTCGACGCCGCGCCGCATCGCTTCGGCGAGCCGTGATTCGAGCGCGTCCGCCTCCGCCTTGATCTGTCGCCAGTCGTCCTTGCTGTACTGCGTGGTCCGCTGCTGACTCTGCTTCCACTGGTCCGTACCGCCCCAGCGTTCCTGCGCTTCCTCCGCGTACTCCTCGCCGAGCCAGTCGTCACCGAAGATCTCGGTCTGCTCGGCCGCCGAGAGCGCAATGCCAGTCTTCTTCGCCGTCATCATGTCCTCCACTGCTGCAACCATCCGGTGCAAGCGGGCGATCCTCTCGGTGAGCAGATCACGCTGGGTCTTCAGATGGCTCAGCGCATCGGCGTCCGGATCGTCGAGCAGGGTTGCTATCTGCTCGAGCGGAAAGCCCAACTCCCGGTACGTCAGCACCTGGTGGAGCCGTTCGACGTCGGCGTCGTCGTACACGCGATAGCCGGCGAGTGTCCGACCCGACGGCGTGACCAGTCCGATCTGGTCGTAGTGGTGCAACGTGCGGACACTGACGCCGACGAGCCCGGCGACCACACCGACGGTGAGGTCTCCAGGCGTCGGGGCATTTCCTTCGCTCACACCGATGACCTTGCTGCCTGACGTCGCGTGAGGGTCAAGTCGCGTGCACGCTACGGCGCGAAGCCGACCCGATCCGAGCCCTTCTCGCATGCGGCGAGCAGCCCGTTCCCGGTGGCAGGCGCGCACGACCAGCCGTCCACGTCCTGCGGCTCACCGCTGGCGATCTTCGGACCGTACGACTTCGCCAGCGTCATCGCGTCGGAGCAACTCAGGTCACCGGCGAGGATCTGCACGCGCAGTGCGCCGTCGGGTCCGGAGATCTTGTCGCACACCTTGGTTCCTGCGGCGGTCTCCTCGGGTATGGACGTGGTCGGTGACGCTGGGCGGGGTCCACCGACGACCGCGGGACTGGTCGAATCGGTCGCCGGTGCCGATGCCTCGCTCGTGGTGTCCGCTTGCTCTTCGGAGCCGCAGCCGGTCAGCACCAGCGATGCGGCTCCCAGTGCTCCGCAGCAAGCCAGCACGAGCCGGGTGGGTACCTTCAGATTCGTTCCGCGCATCATAGACTCACCGTAGCGAATCGGTCGTCGGCTCCGGGGAGGCTCGTAGGACGCTGGTTTGAGCTCAGACCGCTTCACCTGCGAAGATCGGGCAGTGACCCCGTCCGACACCGACATCCCCGGCACCGCTGACACCAATCCGACCGGCCTGCATCTGCGCCCGGACCACTCCTATGCGGTGGGCACGCGGCTCGACGATTCGCTGGGTCGCACGGGAGTCATCACGACGCCCCACGGCGATATCCACACGCCTGCCTTCGTGCCGGTGGGGACCAAGGCGACGGTCAAGACCGTGTTGCCCGAGGCGGTCGAAGCGCTCGGGGCGCAAGCGGTGCTCGCCAACGCCTATCACCTGTACCTGCAACCGGGGCCGGAGATCGTCGACGCCGCGGGCGGACTCGGCGCGTTCATGAACTGGTCGGGACCGACGTACACCGACAGCGGCGGATTCCAGGTCATGTCGCTCGGCGCCGGTTTCAAGAAGGTCATCTCGATGGACGTGACCGGAGAACAGGACGACGAGAAGATCGCCGAAGGGCGCGAACGACTTTCGCGGGTCGACGACGACGGCGTCACCTTCAAGTCGCACCTCGACGGATCGTCCCATCGATTCACCCCTGAACTGTCGATGCAGATCCAGCACCAGCTCGGCGCCGACATCATCTTCGCTTTCGATGAATTGACGACGTTGATGAACACCCGTGGCTATCAGGAGGATTCGCTCGAGCGAACCAGGCAGTGGGCGATTCGGTGTCTCGCTGAGCACAATCGGCTCTCCGTCGAGCGTGGCCATCGGCCACAGCAATCGCTGTGGGGAGTACTGCAGGGTGCACAGTACGAGGACCTCCGTCGCAAAGCCGCACGAGACCTCACCGAGCTCTCGCGCCGCGACCAGGATGCAGGCGGAAAGGGCTTCGGGGGCTTCGGCATCGGTGGTGCACTGGAGAAGGCCAAGCTCGGCACGATCGTCGGCTGGGTCAATTCCGAACTGCCGGAGGACAAGCCGAAGCATCTCCTCGGGATCAGCGAGCCCGACGACATCTTCACCGCCATCGAGAACGGCGCCGACACCTTCGACTGCGTGTCGCCGACCCGCGTCGCCCGCAACGGCGCCATCTATTCGCTCGACGGCCGCTACAACATCACCAACGCGCGCTACCGCAGCGATTTCCGGTCGCTGGATCCCGAGATCACCAACTACACCTCGCAGTACTCGCGCGCCTATCTGCATCACCTCTTCAAAGCGAAAGAGGGGCTGGCCGCGACACTGGCGACGCTGCACAACGTCGCTTTCGTCGTGCAGATGGTCGACGGTGCCAGGCGGGCCATCGAATCCGGTGACTACTACGCCTACCGCGACGAGTTCCTCGGCCGTTACTACGCGGGCAACCGCGACAACTGATCCCAGACCGGCCGAGCCGGGCACCACTGGTTGGAGGCCGCCGGGAACCAACGCGGAGTCCGGTTCGTTCGATTCGCGTATCCTGGACGTATTCGTCCATCCCCGCAGCAGAAAGACACGATGAATCGCGCTCGGCGCAAAAAACGGAGACCTCGACGATCCGGCCCCCGTCCGGGGGCATTCACCACTTCTGACCGGTCGGTGCCCATTCCGACGGTCCGCGACGAGGTGCTCGCATGATGATCGTCCTCGGAATCGTGCTCGGCATCCTGGTCGTCTTCGCCATCACCGCCCTGACCGGGTACTTCGTCGCACAAGAGTTCGCCTACATGGCCGTCGACCGCTCACGCCTCAAGGCGCTCGCCGCCGACGGTGACGCATCGGCGGCCAATGCCCTCAAGGTCACCCGCCGCACGTCCTTCATGCTCTCGGGTGCACAGCTCGGCATCACGGTCACCGGCCTGCTCGTCGGTTACGTCGCCGAACCATTGATCGGCAGTGGCGTCGGCGAACTACTCGGCGACGTGGGAATCCCCGTTGCGCTCGGAGTGGCGATCGGCACCGTGCTCGCCGTGCTCTTCTCGACGGTCGTGCAGATGGTCTTCGGCGAGCTGTTCCCCAAGAACCTCGCGATCGCACGACCCGAGCCGGTCGCACGCCGACTCGCACTCTCGACGTCGGTCTATCTCAAGGTCTTCGGGCCGGTCATCACGCTGTTCGACGCCGCGTCGAACCTCCTGCTCAAGGCGCTGCGCATCGAGCCGGTGCACGACGTCGAACACTCCGCCTCACCGCGGGACCTCGAACACATCGTCGCCGAGTCGCGCGAGCTCGGAGAGCTC
Organism: Gordonia aichiensis NBRC 108223; assembly: GCF_000332975.1. GTDB lineage: Bacteria > Actinomycetota > Actinomycetes > Mycobacteriales > Mycobacteriaceae > Gordonia > Gordonia aichiensis. The sequence continues at coordinate 7,733 of NZ_BANR01000004.1, forward strand.
CCTGCCGAATTGTCGACGCTCCTCGATCGCGTGCTCGACTTTCCCACGCGCACAGCAGAACACGCGATGGTTCCTCGGCCACTCGTCGACTTCGTCGCCGCCGATACCCCGCTGCCCGAGATCCGCTCGCTGATGGCGGCCGGGCATACGAGATATCCCGTCATCGGGGATACGTCCGACGACGTGGTCGGGATCGTGCACCTGCACGATCTGCTGGAACATATCGACGAGACAGGCCTCAGCGCAGCGGATCTCGTACGGCCTGCGGCCATCGTTCCGACCACGCTGCCGCTCCCGGCGGTGCTCGACCGTCTCGATCCGGCAACCGACGACGAAATGGCGGTGGTGATCGACGAATACGGTGGCATCGCGGGCATCATCACCGTGGAGGACATCGCCGAGGAGATCACCGGCGAGATCGACGACGAACACGACGCGACATCGTCGGAGCCGATCCAGCGGGCCGACGACGGTTGGCTCGCCCGCGGTGACACCCACCTCGACGAGGTGTCGCGACTGATCGGCCATGACGTGGCCGATGGGGATTACGAAACGCTGAGCGGACTGGTCATTGCGGCGTCGGGTGACCTCCCCGAGGTCGGCGACAGCGTCGAAGTACCGCTCGCCGACACGGCTTTCGGCGCATCCACTCCGACGGTGACCGCTACCGTGACGCAGGTCCGCCGCCGCGTCCCAGCACAAGTGCATCTCGCCATCGCCGAGGAGGGCGACGCCGATGAGTAACCCCTGGGTCGTTCTCGCCGCCACGATCGTATTGATCGCGGCGAGTGCGTTCTTCGTCGCCGTCGAATTCGCGTTGCTCGCCGCACGCCGTCACCGCATTGAAGACGCTGCGCAGACCAGCCGTGCCGCGCGAGCCGCGCTGCGCAGCTCGTCGGAACTGTCGGTGCTGCTGGCCGGTTCGCAGTTGGGTATCACCGTATGCACGCTTGCGCTCGGTGCGGTCACCAAACCTGCTGTGCACCACTGGATCACTCCCGGAATCGAAGCGCTCGGCGCGCCGCTGTGGATCGCCGATGTCGTCGGATTCGTGCTGGCGCTCATCATCGTGACCTTCTTGCACCTCGTGGTCGGCGAGATGGCGCCCAAGTCGTGGGCCATTGCGCATCCAGAGAAGTCTGCGGTACTGCTCGCGATTCCGATGCGCGCCTTCATGTGGGCGGTGCGGCCGGTGCTGGTCATGTTGAACCGACTGGCCAACTGGTGTCTGCGCAGAGTGGGTGTTGAGCCGGTCGATCAGATGTCGTCGGGACAGGACTCCGCGACGTTGCGACAGCTCGTCGACCATTCCGCCGAGACCGGGATGCTCGACGACGAGTATCACCATCGGCTCAGTGCGGCACTCGCGACCGAGGCACTCACCGTCGGCGACGTCGTCGGCGACAGCGCGCTCGACGCAGTGTCAGCGGAGGCGTCTCCCGCTGGCATCCAGCAGGTTTCGCGTCGGACCGGACACTCCCGACTCCTCGTCGTGCGCGGTGGCGTCGATGAAAACCTCACCACCGGCTCTGTGATCGGAGTGGTCCACGTCCGCGACAGCCTCGACGCCGCCGCCGATGTCACGGCCGCCGATCTCGCACGCGACATACTGATCCTGCCGGCTGGGTTGCCGGCCTACGAGGGTATGGCGCGGATGCGAGACCGCCGGTCACACATCGCGCTGGTCTCCGCCGACGACGAGGTCCTCGGTGTCCTGACGCTCGACGATCTGCTCGCGAGGCTGCTGGTCTCCGCGTCCTGAGGGCCACGCGAAGTCGACGGGTAGTCAACGCCATTCGTCGTCGGTGAGAATCCAGGGCTCTGTCGGCAGCCGGGTCGGGTCGAATCGTCGCGCCAGGTCGACGAGGGTGACCCGCTCGCCGGGATCGGCCAGGTTCAGCGACACCGCGATGTGGTCGAGAACCGTGGCGGTGTCGATCCCACGGGTCGCGAGGTCGGCGAGTGTCACGGCTCCGTCGCGCTTCGACAGTCGAATGTTCTTGTCGTTGAGCACCATCGGAACATGTGCATACACCGGGGGAGCATGCCCGAGGAGTGTCGTCAGATAGGCCTGGCGGGGCGCCGACGACAGGAGATCGTCGCCCCGCACCACCTGGTCGACGCCCTGCTCGGCGTCGTCGACGACCGCTGCGAGGTTGTAGGCCGGGGTGCCGTCGCCGCGCTGGATGACGAAATCGTCGACGGCTCCGGTGTATTCACCGTGCAGGACATCGAGCACGCTGAACTCGTCGACATCCGCGATGATCCGGATCGCGGGCGGGCGCCCGGACGCCCGCTTCTCATCGCGCTGCGCGTCGGTGAGGTGTCGACAGGTTCCCGGGTACGCACCCGGCGGTGAATGCGGCGCGGACGGCGCCTCGAGGATCTCCCGTCTCGTGCAGAAGCACTCGAAGGTCTGACCGCGTGCTGTCAGTTCGTCGATCACCGATTGGTATCGCTGCACGCGGTCAGACTGGTAGACGACCGGCGGATCCCAGTCGATCCCGAGTGCGTGCAGATCGTCGATCTGTCGTTGGTCGGAGCCGACCGCGGTGCGGTCCAGATTCTCCATCCGGAGCAGAAACCGGCGCTGGGAGGTGCGCGCGAACAGCCACGCGAGGACAGCGGTGCGTAGATTCCCCACATGCAGATCGCCCGACGGCGACGGCGCATACCGCCCGGCCGGAAGCGCCGGGTCGACGGGGGACTGGTGCGCTGACATCGACGACGACACTACCGCCGATGGTCGACGGGTCGATCGATCCGGTCTTCGTCGAGTCAGGGAGTGGCCGGGTCGGCGGCGCATCATCATTGCGGGATCGTCGCGGAATAGGGAGTATGGGGACGTGGACCTACCGGTCATGCCTCCCGTCGCGCCGATGCTCGCCAAGGCTGTCACAGCCGTGCCGGAACAACCAGACGACGAGCCGACGTGGTCATACGAACCCAAGTGGGATGGCTTTCGCGCGTTGGTCTTTCGTGACGGCGACGAGGTCTACATCGGTTCTCGCGGCGGCAAAGACCTCGCCCGGTACTTCCCGGAGATCGTCGACGCCGCGCGTGCCGAGCTGCCCGAGAAGGTGGTGCTCGACGGCGAGATCGGTGTCCCCTCCGTCATCGACGGGGTTCACCGCCTCGACTGGGACTCCCTCGCGCAGCGCATTCATCCCGCTGATTCACGTGTGCAGATGCTTGCCGAGAAGACACCGGCGATCTTCATCGGATTCGACGCGCTTGCATTGGGCGACACCGGCGTCGTCGACGAACCGTTCGCGCTTCGGCGCGAGACCCTCGTCAAGGCTGTCGGACCGAGTGGCGCCGATCGTCGATTCCATGTCAGCCGTGTCACCACCGACGCTGAGACCGCACGCACCTGGTTCTCGGCGTTCGAGGGCGCGGGACTCGACGGTGTGGTCGCCAAACGCCTCGACGCCCACTATCTGCAGGGCAAGCGCGAGATGCTGAAGATCAAGCACAAACGGACCGCCGACTGCGTGGTCATCGGCTACCGGGTACACAAGAGCGGCACCGGGCTCGGCTCGATGCTGTTGGGCCTCTACAACGATTCGGGAGACCTTCACATGGTTGGTGGTGCGGGAGCGTTCACGGACAAGAAGCGCCTCGAACTCGAAGAGATGTTCTCGCCGATGCGCACCGATCCCGACAAGCCCGCACCGGGCGAGCCGACGCGGTGGAGGTCGGAGAAGTCTGGCGAGTGGATTCCGATCCGGCCCGAGTTGGTTGCCGAGGTCGCCTACGACCAGATGGAGAACCATCGTTTCCGGCACACCGTGAAGTTTCTGCGCTGGCGCCCCGACCGGGACCCGCAGAGCTGCGGGTACGACCAACTCGAGGTTCCGCTGACCTACGATCTCCACGACGTGCTCGAGGGGGAGAGCTGAGATGGCATCGCGCTCGCCCGCAGAGGAACTCGACGTCGACGGCGTAGCCGTCCGGATGAGCAATCCCGACAAGATCTACTTCCCCGAGCTGGGCGAGAACGGTGGCCGCAAGAGGGATCTCGTGGGCTACTACCAGCGCATGGCCCAGATGCGTGACGACGGCTCCGACGGGGCGATCCTGACCGCCCTACGTGACCGTCCGACGTTCCTGCAGCGCTTTCCCGACGGCATCGACGGCGACGAGATCTACCAGAAGCACCTTCCGAAGAAGCGGCCCGACTTCGTCGGATCGACGCGGATCACCTTTCCGTCGGGCCGCACCGGTGACGCACTGTGTCCGACGAGCGCGGCGTCGATCGTGTGGGCGGCCAATCTGGGGACCGTGACGTTCCACAGCTGGCCGACCATCGCCTCCGACAACGACCACCCCGACCAGCTGCGGATCGACCTCGACCCACAGCCCGGTACCGACTACGACGACGTTCGACGCGTTGCCGTCGAACTCCTCGCGCCGTTACTCGAGGAACTGGGCTATGTCGGCTACCCGAAAACCTCGGGGGGCAGGGGAATTCACGTGTTCGTCCCCATCGAGCCGCGCTGGGACTTCATCGCCACCCGCCGCTGCGGCATCGCGCTCGCACGCGAACTCGAACGTCGTGACCCCGACGCGGTGACCACCTCCTGGTGGAAGGAGGATCGCGGCGAACGGATCTTCATCGACTTCAACCAGAACGCGCGTGACCGCACGATGGCAGCACCCTATTCGGTACGACGCAACGCCATCGCACGCGTGTCGACTCCGGTGACCTGGACCGAACTCGCCGACGTCGACCCGGACGACTGCACAATCGCCACGGTCCCGGAACTGGTTGCGCGACGCGGTGATCCGATGGCAGACATCGCAGCGCACCGTCGAGGTCTCGAACCACTGTTGGAGATGGTCGAACGGGATGACGCACAAGGTCTGGGGGACATGCCGTACCCGCCGAGCTACCCGAAGATGCCGGGTGAGCCGCCGCGGGTGCAGCCCAGCAAGAAGGTGGGAGCCCACTGGGACGAGGAGGGGAACAGGATCGGTCCGCCCTGAGCGTCGACGATGGCGCCGCACACAGGAAATGAGTAGCACATGACAACACGCACCACCTTCGAGTCGTGGCCGGAGCTGCGGGTCGCCGACTGGGAGCAGACGCGCGACACCCTGCACATGTGGAGCCAGATCGTCGGCAAGACGCGACTCGCGCTGGCGCCGCCGGAGAACCACTGGTGGAACATCGCGCTCTACGTCAACTCGGTGGGACTGACCACCTCCCTGATGCCGTACGACGGCTACGGCGTCGAGGTCGTCTTCGACTTCGTCGACCATGTCCTGAACATCACCACGACTAAGGGAGAACGACGGCAGGTGCGTCTGGAACCGCGCACGACCGCCGACTTCTACGCCGACTATGTGGCGCAACTGACCTCGCTCGGTATCGATGTCCCGATCTACGATCGGCCTGTCGAAGTGGCCGAAGCGATCCCGTTCCCGGAGGACACGACGCATGCGTCCTATGACGCAGATGCCGTCCACGCATTCTGGACGCAGCTGGTGAGCACCGCGCGAGTGTTCGCGGAGTTCCGTGGTAAATGGCGCGGCAAGTGCAGTCCGGTTCACTTCTTCTGGGGCTCATTCGATCTCGCGGTCACGCGCTTCTCCGGACGGCCTGCGCCGCAGTTCTCCGGGGCGGTGCCGAATTGCCCGGCGCACGTGATGATCGAGTCGTATTGCGAGGAGGTGTCTTCTGCCGGGTTCTGGCCGGGCGGGGCCGACGAGGGGTCGTTCTACTCGTACTCCTACCCGGTGTATGACGGATCCGCCGATGCGCCTGTCCGCCCCGAGGGCGCAGGCTACGACGCCGCGCTCGGTGAATACCTGCTGCCCTACACTGCGGTTCGCACTGCCGCCGATCCCGACGCCCACCTGCGCGAGTTCCTGCAGTCCACCTTCGACGCCGAAGCCCGTCTGGGGGAGTGGCCGTAGAGGGTGCGTGAATGTGGGTCGACTCTCTGAATGTGTGTGCTGCAGCAGCCACATCTTTCGATCAGACCCACATTCTCGTCAGCCCAGCGCGTGCTGCGCCCAGTCGGAGAACGATTCCCACCCGATCTGCGGGTACGCGGCGTGCAGTGCTGCGACGTCGACGCTGTATCCCTCGGTGGCGAGGAAGGTGAACATGGCGCGCATGTCAGGCGACGAGATACGTTCGGGATCAAAGGATTCGGCGTGCACACGCTCACCTGTGGCCGCACTGACTGCCTCGGCCATTCCGTCCGGGGTGATCTCGTCGGAGGCGAGGTCGATGCGTCGACCTGCGAAGTCGGCGGGAGCGTCGAAGATCATTGCGACGAACCGTCCCAGGTCTCTGCGAGAGAGTTGTTGCAGCGGCTTCTCGGCGGGCATGCCCATCGGGATCACGCCCGCCTTGAGTGCGTCGAGGCCGCCGAGCAGGTTGTCGTAGAAGTAGGTGGGTCCGACGATCGTGTGCGGGATGCTCGACGCCGCGAGCTTCTTCTCCACCTCGTACTTGGAGTCGAAGTGCGGAACGCCGGTGTTGCGGTCCGCGCTGGCGACCGACGAGAACACCAGATGCGGCACGCCTGTGATCATCGCCGCGGCGATGATGTTGTCGCCCTGACCGACCTCGGCGTCGGCGCCCGATTCGAACGGCGTCGTCAACGCGAAGACACCGGCAGCGTCGGCAAAGGCGTCGTCGAGGCCCTTCCCGGTGGCGATGTCGGCGACGGCCAGCGGGATGCCACGGTCGGCGAGTTCCAGTGATCTGTCGGAGTCGGTGAACCGGACGACCGCGCGGACGGGTTTGCCCGCATCCTGCAGGGCGTGCAGGACGGCACTTCCCTGGTTACCGGTCGCGCCGAGTACGACGTAGGGGGATTCTGGTGAGGGCATGTCGGTTGGCCTTTCCGTGAAGTGGGGGCACCTTCGACGCTACTGCGCCATTGCGCGGCGTCGGCCTCAGATTTGGGTATGCCGTCGCGGGACCGTTATCATCGCCAAGCCTGGAGGATTCGCCTAGTGGCCTATGGCGCTCGCCTGGAACGCGGGTTGGGTTAACGCCCTCGGGGGTTCGAATCCCCCATCCTCCGCAGCAGACACGAGCCCGGTGCACAGATCATTGCGCATCGGGCTCGTGTCGTCTGCCCCCGATCGTCGCCCGTTCACCGGGCGGACACCTGCAGGGGGCAGTGTGTCTCGCGCCGAGTACCGACGACGAGATGGAGTGAATCTCATGGCAGCGCGCCTCACCAGGCCGGAACCGTCCCGCCCGCGTCCGCATCGTCCGAGTCAGCCGAGCAGGCGACATTCGATGCGCGTCGTGATGTCTCTACTGCTTCTCGTGCTGGCGTCGGTGATGTCTTTCGCCCCGGCCCACGCGTCGCCGCCGCAGCGTGGAATAGATCCCGTGCACACACCGACCCGAGCGGCGACCGACTTCACTGTGGTGATCGCCTATAGCTTCGGCAACCGGATCGCGGCGGGTGTCGACCCGACCCGCACCGTTGGCGAACCCGGACCTGTCAATGAGGCGCTCGCCGAGGCCGTTGTCCGCACGCGCGGCAACCGCACCATTCCGATCTACGCGCAGACCAACATTGCCCGGGTACTGACCTCGAAGTACCACGCGACGGGCGTCGTCGAGATCCCGCCGGACCGCAAGCCCGACGGCACCCTCGTCTACCTGTCCACCGATGGTGTCGCAGCCAAGGTCGCTGCGCTGCGCGGACGGTCTGCACACACGGACGTCGCGGGCGTCGTGGCGTTCTCCGACCACCTCTGGCGCGCGGTTTACACGACGCGTGTCAACGGACTCGACGCCTACGCACCCGCGGACATCGCCATGCCGTCGACCTACGACCCGCAGTCGGGTCAGGACTGGACACGCAACCGCGCCGCCTACCTTCCCCGTGACTACGCGGCGCGACTCGCGCTGGTGCCGCGGCTGGTGCGCTGATCGCGGGGGAACCGCGGCGCGACTCGCGCTGGTGCCGCGGCTCCTGCGCTGATCGACCCGCTGTCGCACTGTCGCGACGGGTCGCTACAATTGACGACGGATCCCGCGCGGCGTGCATCCTGTGAACTCCCCCAGGGCCGGAAGGCAGCAAGGGTCAACGGGCTCTCTCGGGTGCGCGGGGTCCTCTTAATTGTTCAGATCCGCAAGCGTGCCGAAAGCCGCCATCGAGCCTGGCGTCGGTTCGGCGAGAGGTTTCCGTTGAACTACCACTCGATGAGTGCAGACGAACTTCGCGCCACCCAGGACGACCTGAAGAAGCTCTATGAGGGCTTGCAGTCGGCCGGTCTCACGTTGGATCTGACCCGCGGCAAGCCGTCGCCGGAACAGCTCGACCTCTCCAACGAGTTGCTGTCGCTGCCCGGCGCCGATGACTACCGCGATGCCGACGGAACCGATTGCCGCAACTACGGCGGGGTCACCGGCCTGCCCGAACTACGTGCGATCTTTGCCGAGCTCCTCGCCGTCGACGCCGACAACCTGATCGCGTTCGGCAATGCCAGCCTCGACCTGATGCACCAGGCAGTGGTGACGTCCCTGCTCAAAGGCACCCCCGACTCGCCGGAGCCTTGGTCGACGACGGGCGAGACCATCAAATTCCTGTGCCCGGCGCCCGGATACGACCGTCACTTCGCGATCACCGAGCACTACGGCATCGAGATGATCCCGGTGCCGATGCTCCCCGACGGTCCCGACGTCGACGTGTGCGCGCAGATGGTGGCCGACGATCCCTCGATCAAGGGCTTGTGGGCGGTGCCCACGTACTCCAACCCGACGGGCGCGACGTACACCGAAGAGGTGGCGCGTCGCCTGATGGCGATGCCTGCAGCCCCCGACTTCCGCGTGTTCTGGGACAACGCGTACGCGGTGCACACGCTCGTCGACGCCCCGCCGACGCCGCTGCCGATCGTCGACATCGCAGCCGAAGAGGGCCACCCGAATCGGGTGTACGTGTTCGGCTCGACGTCGAAGATCACGTTCGCGGGCGCTGGCGTTGCCTTCTTCGGGTCGTCGGCGGCCAACATCACGTGGATGACCGACAACCTCGCCTTCACGACCATCGGCCCGGACAAGGTCAATCAGCTGCGTCATCTCCGCTTCTTCCGCGACGCCGACGGCGTGCGGGCGCACATGGCCAAGCACCGCGAGATCCTCGCGCCGAAGTTCCGGTTGGTGCTCGAGATCCTCGAAGACCGGTTGGCAGAGCCGAAGGTTGCGGCGTGGTCGGAGCCGGAGGGTGGTTACTTCATCAGCCTCGACGTTCTCGACGGCGCTGCCAAGCGAACCATCGAGCTCGCGAAGCAGGCCGGAATCGCGCTGACCGCCGCTGGGTCGACGTACCCGTACAAGCATGATCCCCACGACCGCAACATCCGGTTGGCGCCGACCTTTCCCAGCACCGACGACCTGCGTGTCGCGATGGATGGCGTCGCCACCTGTGTCCTGCTCGCCGCGACGGAGAAGCTCCTCGCCGACGTCGAATCCTGACGAGTTGGCGCGCGCGTGACAGTTCGGCCATGGTGAGGGTGTCACGGCGCTGGGCCGTGGCCATCGGCTTCCTGCTTGTCGCCGCGCTTGCTGTGTGGCTGCAGGACGTGATCGTTCCCTTCACCACGCCGTTCTGGGGACTCTTCGACAATCAGCTCGACCTTGATGTGTACCGCGCGGGAACCCAGACGGTGCTCGACGGCGGCAGTCTGTACGACGCCAAGCTCCTCGGGCAGATGGACTATACCTACGCACCCATCTCGGCCATCATCTTCATCCCGTTCGCGCTGATGTCGTTCGAGACGGCCCGAATCGTCTGGACCGCAGGGATTTTCGTCGCGCTGTACCTGGTGATCATGTTGTGCTTCCGCTCGCTGGGGAGACAGGCGAGTTGGCCGCTGCGCGTCATCGCGCTGTCGTTGGTCGCCGTCGCGCTACTGCTCGAACCAGTGCGCACGACGGTCTGGTACGGCCAGATCAACGTCTTCCTGCTGCTCATCATCTTGGCCGATCTGCTGCGGATCGACCGGCCTCGGGGCGACGCCAGTCGCGGCATGGGGATTGGTACCGGAATCGCCGCCGGCATCAAGCTGACCCCGTTGATCTTCATTCTGTATCTCGCGGTGCTGCGTCGGTGGCGGGCGATGTTCGGGGTCATTGCGGGCTTCCTCGGCACCATCGTCCTCGGATTTCTCGTGTTGCCCCACGAGTCCCGGGCGTACTGGACCGACAAGATCTTCGATTCGAACCGGGTTGGGGCACCGCAGACCGTCGGCAACCAGTCGATCCGTGGGTGGCTCGCCAACCTCATTCACACCGATGCGCCCAACTCGTTGCTGTGGCTGGTGCTCGCTGTCGCTGCGCTCGCGCTCGGCATGTATGCGGCGGTCCTCGCGCATCGCAACGGCCAGGAACTGCTCGCGTTGAGCATCGTCGGAATGACAGCCTGCGCGATCTCACCGATGTCGTGGGGACACCACTGGGTGTGGTTCGTGCCGATCATGGTGATCTGCGTGAATCTCGTGTTGCGTACCGACCTCTCACCGCTCCGCCGCGTCATGGCGTGCGTGGCATTGGTGTGCCTCGTCCTGGTGTCTTTCTCGTGGCGAACCTACCTCGCGCACCCGATCTGGTTCGTCAACAGGACGGTTCCCGACGCGTATCTCATCGGACTGTTCTTCAAACACGGCATCGTCTGGCTCGAATGGTTCACCGTCTACCCCTACAACGCGGTTTTCCTCTGTACCGCCATCGCAACCATCGTCATCTACCGGAGACCTCGCGTGTCCGTTGCGCCCGAGTCCGATAACGTGCGGGACACGGTTGGCTAGCTGAGCTAACAGACGCTTCGCCGTCGTCGACGTCACCTGTAGCGGACCCCAGCCCGGGGCCGCCCGACGCCAGGGGATCACGATGATTCGACGTTTGACGCTTCGCAGACTGATCGCAGGATTCGTCGGTGCGGGGGCACTCGCCGCCAGCACGATCGCAGCGGGAACTGCCGCAGCGGACCAGACGGTCTACGACCAGCTCGGAATGCGCTGCTACAGCCTCAACCCCAATATCCTCGACTTCCCGTCTTTTCACGGCGTCAACGTGCAGCGGGACGCAGGCGACAACACGTTCTGGCTTTTCGGGGACAGCAAGAGCTTGTTCCCGTACGCGTCGGACACGAGGATCACCGTCACGCAATTGCCGAGCGGGCCGACGCACACCTACTACCGGCACTGGACCCACTCGATCGGCGACAACAGCGGCTACCAGATCTCCGGCATCCCGGGCCGGGGCAAGGTGAAGATCACCATCAACGCCGTCGACCACGGACTGCTCACTCTGCGTGCGCCGGAATGCTCTGCCGTGACCGACCTGAAGTAGTCGATTTTTCGGTTATTGCCAATTCACTGAACTCGGACACGTCGTCGTCCTACGCTGATGCCATTCTCGGCGGAGTGCACCGTGCCTCCGCACCGACGGTGGGAGTCTGTGATGGCCGGACGAGTGGCGGTACCCGATTCGATGGATCTCGGCTCGTGGACGGCACGACGCGCCGCGATCGGACCTGATCATCCGGCGGTGACCTACGGTGACGAGACGCTCAGTTACGCACAGTTTCAGCGCCGAATCGATTGTCTCGCTGACCGATTGGTCGCCGGCGGTGTGGAGTCGGGAGATCGGGTGGCCTACCTCGGACCGAATCACTCGGCCTTTTTGATCTCGCTGTTCGCCTGTGCGCGGGCAGGTGCGACATTCGTCCCGCTCAACTTCCGGCTCACCGGGCCCGAACTGGCCTACATTCTCGACGACTGCGGTGCGGCGACGCTGATCGCCGACGCCACGCTCACCAGCGTCGTCGACGAGGTGCGCTCCGACCTGTCGGTCGCTCGGTACGTCGCGGTGGGGGAGGCATCGGGATGGGAGAGCTTCGACGAGCTCCTCGCCGCCGGCACGCCGATCGCGGAGCCGGTGCTCGCCGCCCCCGAGGACGTCGCCGTCATCATGTACACCTCGGGCACCACCGGTCGGCCGAAGGGGGCGATGCTGACACACGGGAATCTGTTCTGGAACAACATCAATGCGCTCCTGAGTTTCGACACGGTCTCCTCCGACGTCACCTACACCGCAGCGCCGCTGTTTCACATCGGCGGCCTCAATGTGACGACGCTCGTGACGCTTCAGAAGGGCGGCCACGTCATCCTGTCGGGAGCTTTCGATCCGACGCAGGCACTCTCCGACATCGAAAAGTATCGCGTCACAACGATGTTCGGTGTGCCGGCGATGTTCCTGTTCATGAGCCAGGTGCCTGCCTTCGCCACCGCTGATCTGTCGTCGCTGCGGTATTTCATCTGCGGGGGCGCGCCGGTACCCGAACCGCTGATGCGTGCCTATGCCGACCGGGGCGTCACCTTCGCCCAGGGCTACGGTCTCACCGAGACAGCACCACTGGCCCTCGTGATGGGCATCGACGAATCGGAGAAGAAGATCGGTGCGGCAGGCAACAAGGTGTTGCCGCTGTCGGATGTCCGCCTTGTCGACGCCACCAACACCGAGGTCGCGGCGGGGCAGCCGGGCGAGATCTGCGTCCGCGGCCCGCAAGTGATGGTCGGCTACTGGAACAACCCGGGCGCCACCGACGCCGCAATCGACGACGACGGTTGGTTCCACACCGGCGACGTCGGGCGTGAAGACGACGACGGCTACGTCTACGTCGTCGACAGGGTCAAGGACATGGTGATCAGCGGTGGCGAGAACGTCTATCCCGCTGAGGTCGAGAGCGTGCTCTACAGCCATCCCGCGGTCGCGGAGGTCGCTATCGTCGGACTGCCCGACGCCAAGTGGGGCGAGGCGGTGACCGCTGTCATCGCCACGGCACCCGGCGAGACCGTGACGCTTGAGGAGCTGCGCGAGTTCGCGGCCGACCGTCTGGCCCGCTACAAGCTTCCGCTGCGCCTGGAGTTCGTCGACGCCCTGCCGCGCAATCCGTCCGGCAAGGTGCTGAAGTTCCAGCTGCGCGACGAGCTGGGCGCAGAAAGCGCGTCCGCCTCCCCGGTCATCTGAGCCAGCGGGGCGCACGCGCCGACAGTGACGGCTGTGGGGCCCGTGACCTGTAGTGGTACGTGCGCGCCGCAGGTGTCCGCGGACTCCGGAGCGCCGCGCCGAACGCGGCATGTGCGCGGGCTGTGCACAGGGGTGGGGGAGCGGGTCGCGCTGTCGGTGTCCGCCGGTAGTCTCGACGCGTGGCTCTGTATCGCACCTATCGTCCGGCAACCTTCGCCGAAGTCGTCGGTCAGGAGCACGTCACCGATCCGCTGAGCCGTGCTCTCGACGGCAACCGCATCAACCACGCGTACCTGTTCTCCGGGCCGCGCGGGTGTGGCAAGACGTCGTCGGCTCGCATCCTGGCGCGCTCGCTCAACTGCGAGCAGGGCCCGACGTCGACGCCGTGTGGTGTCTGCTCCTCGTGTGTCGCACTCGCGCCGGGCGGACCGGGCAACCTCGACGTCATCGAGCTCGACGCCGCGAGTCACGGCGGCGTCGACGACACCCGTGAGCTGCGCGACCGCGCCTTCTACGCCCCATCCGAGTCGCGCTACCGCGTGTTCATCGTCGACGAGGCGCACATGGTCACCAACGCGGGCTTCAACGCGCTGCTCAAGATCGTCGAGGAGCCGCCGGAGCACCTGATCTTCGTGTTCGCCACCACCGAGCCGGAGAAGGTCCTGCCGACCATCCGCTCGCGCACACACCACTACCCGTTCCGCCTGCTCGCGCCGCCCGTCATGCGTGGGCTGCTCGAGGACATCTGTGCCAAAGAGGGCGTCGTCGTCGCGCCCGACGTCTACCCGCTGGTCATCCGTGCGGGCGGCGGCTCGCCCCGTGACTCGCTGTCGATCCTCGACCAGTTGCTCGCCGGAGCATCCGACGACGGCGTCACCTACGACCGCGCCCTCGCGCTCCTCGGCGTCACCGACATCGCCCTCATCGACGACGCCATCGACGCACTCGCCGCCTCCGACGGCTCTGCGCTGTTCGCTACGGTCGAGAAAGTCGTCGACGCCGGCCACGATCCCCGGCGCTTCGCCGTCGACCTCCTCGAACGACTCCGCGATCTCATTCTGCTGCAGGCGGTTCCCGATGCCGCCGAGCGTGGCCTGGTCGAGGCGCCCGGCGACCAGCTTGCGCGAATGCAGGGCCAGATCGAACATCTCGGGCCCGGTGGCCTCACCCGGTTCGCAGAGATCGTGCACGAGGCGCTCGGCGAGATGCGCGGCACCACGTCACCGCGGCTGCTCCTCGAGGTGATGTGCGCGCGGATGTTGCTGCCCGCGGTCTCGGCCGACGATGCCGCGCTGCTCCAACGGTTGGAGCGGCTCGAGTCGGGTGTGGCTCCGGCCGGTGGAAACGCCGGGGGTGCAACGCCTTCGGCGTCTGCGCGAGCCGAGGGTGCCCCCACGGCAGCGCCCGCCCCCCCGCCGGTCGACCCGCCGAAGTACGTGCGCCCCTCGCAGCGGAAAGCAGCCGACGAGGCGCCGACCGTTCAGTCCGCGGCCCCGACCGCCTCCGCGCCATCGGCACCTCCAGTCCCCGCCACTGCTCCGACGCCCCCGCCGGCAGCGCAGGAGCGCCCCGTCGTCGATGCTCCGGCCGAGCCGACGCGTCCGATGCCCAAGCGTGAGGAGGCGGCTACCCCGGCCCCACCCGAGACGCCGGAGCCTGTGTCCAACGCGGCGGCCGCGCCCGAACGGCCAGCTGCACCGGAGCAGGAGTCTGCACCGTCGGCGGCGTTCGTCGACGACGAGATCCCGCTGCCGGACGAGCCGGTCGACGAGTTCGAGGCCCCCATTCCCGACGACGGCCGTCCGTCGGCACCGCGGGTCGTCGAACCCGAACCGCACCCAGAACCCGAGCCTCCGTCGGGCCTCGACGTCGAGTCGGCACGTAAGCGGTTCCAGGAGGTACGCGCCGCAGTCCGCGAGCGTTCGAAGAGCCTCGAACCGATGTTGTCGAATGCGGTGATCGACGAGATCCGCGACAACACCGTCGTGCTCGCGCATCCGATCGAGGTACTCGTGGGTCGGTTGTCGGCCCCGCACGCGGTCGGCATCATGCGTGAGGCGTTCGCCGAGGTATTCGGGACAGAACTCGACGTCGCGACAGTACACAAGGTTGTCGACCTCAACGCATCGACGAAGAGTGCTGCGCCGCAATCCGATAGGCAGCAGCGTCGAACCCAGACCTTCTCGCGACCGAGCCGCGCGCGATCGGGATCCGACGGTCAGGCGCAAGCGGCCGCCACACAAGACGTTCCGCCCGAACCAGAGGAGCCCGAGCCGCCCCGTCAAGACGACGACATTCCCGAGTCCGAGCGCGCCGAGATGGTCGCCGAAGTCCAGAACGCGGCTCCCGAGGGACGATTCGACCCGAACAAGGTGGCGATGGAGTTACTACAGACCGAACTCGGTGCCCGTCCGCTGGAGTGAGCCGAGAGTCGCCGACACCGCCGGGATGGTCGTCGACGCCGCCGGGACCACCGTGCGAGGGCACCGTGTTCACCGCAGACGGCAGCGGGATAGCCGCCGGCGGGGGGGTGAGATGTAGCGCCTACGCGTCCCACCACGGGCGCAGCGGGAGGTCGCTGGTGCCCTTGTCGTCGAGCTTCGTGGCGAGCACGTGGTGCAGCTGGACGATGTTGCGCTCGAATCCGATTCGACATCCGGCCATGTACAGGCCCCACAGCCGCGCGGTGCCCTCGGTGACCTCGTCGACAGCCTCGTCCCAATGCTCGACGAGGTTGCGGTTCCAGTCGCGCAGCGTCATGGCGTAGTGCGGGCGGAAATCCTCCTCGTGCAGCACCTCGAGACCGCCGATGTCCTGGATCTTGGAGATGATCTTGCCCGAGCCGGTGAGTTCGCCGTCGGGGAAGACGTAGCGGTCGATGAACGACCCGGCGCGCGCGTTCTTGAAGTTGTCGGGGCGGGTGATGCAGTGGTTCAGCATCATTCCGCCGACCCGGAGCTTGTCGCGGATGAAGGTGAAGTACGCCGGGTAGTTGTGGACGCCGATGTGCTCGGTGAGTCCGAT
Organism: Gordonia aichiensis NBRC 108223; assembly: GCF_000332975.1. GTDB lineage: Bacteria > Actinomycetota > Actinomycetes > Mycobacteriales > Mycobacteriaceae > Gordonia > Gordonia aichiensis. The sequence continues at coordinate 23,769 of NZ_BANR01000004.1, forward strand.
CGACGAGACGGCGTCGAAGTCGCTCTCGGTCACGTCGCGGTAATCGCTGAACCGCACCTCGGCGAGATCGCTGAGTCCCTCGTCGACGATCTTCTTCTGGGCCCACTCGGCCTGTTCTGCGGAGAGTGTGACACCGAGTGCCTTGACCCCGCGCGACGCTGCGTAGCGCACCATTCCGCCCCAGCCGCAACCGATGTCGAGCAGGCGATCGCCCGGATTGAGACGCAGCTTGTCGAAGATCAGGCGGTACTTGTTCTCCTGGGCCGTCTCCAACGATGCCTCGAGGTCGGGATAGACCGCGCAGGTGTAGGTCATCGACGGCCCGAGGACCCACTCGTAGAAGGTGTTCGACACGTCGTAGTGGTGATGGATGACCTCGGCGTCACGGGACTTGCTGTGCCGCAACCCCTCTGCGAATCGACGCCACCGCGGAAGCGCTTCCTGCGGCGGGGGTGCGATCGGCTTGAAATGCTCGATCCCGAGCGAGCGGGCCACCTGCGCCAGAGTCAGGGGGGACGGTCGCTTGAATTCGAGGTCGGCGGCCAGCGCGCGAAGTGCCTCGTAGGGATCGCCGGGGTGGGCGCCGATCAGCTCCAGATCGCCTGACACGTAAGCACGCGCGAGACCGAGGTCGCCGGGCGCGGTGACGAGATAGGTTGTGCCGCGCGAATTCTTGAGATTCAGCCCGTACTCGGCGTCGGCGGGCCCTGCCGAGCTGCCGTCGTAGGCGGTGATCCGGATGCTGAGATTGCCGCCGACGAGCGACTCGAAGATCTGCGCGAGGCTCATCTTGCCCTGCGACGTGTCGGGAGAAGATGCGGGCGCGTTGTCCTTGAACGTGGTCATTGCCGTTTCACCGCTTTCGCATAGAGGTCGAGAAGCCGGCCACGGGGGTCGTATCGCTTCTTCAGGAGTCGATAGTGTTCGCCGCCGTAGAGTTCGTCGAACTCGTCGGGGGAGTAGAAGGATTCCGAATACAGGGACTTGTGGCCATCGAGATCGGCCACCTTACGCTCGATGAGCTTGTTTGCGTGGCCGGGGTCGCCCGGCGTGACCGGCACCGCCGACCAGAAGCCGACGTTGACGTAGGTGCGGTGCGGTTCGAGCGGGTACAGCGGCCACGGACGGTTGACGTCGGCGACGGGTAGTGCAGGTTCGCGTAACCGCAAGGGGCATAACCACACCGGCTCGATCGGGATGTTCTCGAGGAACCAGTCGAGATACGCGGTGGTGTTCTCGATCGGCACCTCGATGTCTTGCACCACCCGCTCGTTGGCGGGTAATCCCTTGCGCTTGTTGAGGCGGTCGGCGACGTCGAAACGCTGGTCGTATCCGATGAGCTTCCAGTAGAAACTGCTGCGCAACAGCTTCTTGGGCCAGACGCGTCGAACCTTCGGGTTCTGTGCGCCGAACGCACGCGAACACCAGAACCAGTCCGTGTCCCACCGCCAGAGGTAGTCGTGGATGGTGAGGCGGTCGCGCTTGATGCCCGACTCGTGCTGGATGGACCGGTAATAGATATCCATGCCGGTGTAGTCGCTGACCGGACCCGACTCGTCGGTCTGTCGTCCGAGGGTCAGGTAGGCCTCGTCGGACGTGAAGACCGTACCGTCGAGGTAATCGACTCGCTCGCCGTCATGGCTGCGTTCGTCGACGATGGTGTTCATCGTGGTCTGCAACGTGTGGAGATCGTGAAAGCGTATGTGGCGCAACGCCACATACGGCTGAACCTCTTCGAGCTCGATCTTGAGTCGAACCGAATACCCGAGTGTTCCATAGGAATTGGGGAATCCGAAGAAGAGGTCGGCATTCTCGTTGGTGGGTGTGGCGGTGATGATCTCGCCGTCGCCGGTGAGGACGTCGATCTCGAGAACCGATTCGTGTGGAAGGCCGTTGCGGAAGGAGGTGCTCTCAATCCCCAGCCCCGTGACGGCCCCGCCGAGTGTGATCGTCTTGAGTTGCGGCACCACGAGGGGCGCGAGCCCGTAGGGCAACGTCGCTGCGACCAGATTTTCGTACGTGCACATGCCCGCGACGTCGGCGGTCCTGGCCACGGGATCGACGGAAATGACGCGGTCGAGACCCGACACATCAAGCCCTGGATGTGGATTCTTTGCACGCGCACGAAACAGGTTCGACGTCTTTTTCGCCAGACGGACCGTTGCTCCTGGCGGAATCGCCCGATAGCTGGCCAGAAGGGTGGCAACCCCGTCGTCGAAAGCCTGTGCCCCCATCTCCAACTGTCCAGAAGTCACTTGGCTAGCCTAGGACCTGAATTGCACGCCCGCCAACCTGCCATGAAGGAGTGCCCGTCGTGGGTGAGATTTCCGCCAGTCAGTCGATCGACATCGCCGCAAGTGCCGACCAGGTGATCGGAGTGCTCGCCGACTATGTCGACGCGCGTCCGGCGATCCTTCCCGAGCAGTACCGCGACTATCGCGTGATCAGTGGTGGTCAGGGCGACGGCACTGTCGTGCACTGGATTCTGCAGGCGACCTCCAAGCGTCAGCGCGACGTCAAGGCGACGGTCACCGTGGTCCCGGACACCATCACCGAACGTGACGAGAACTCGTCGATGGTGACGACATACAAGGTCACCCCTGCCGGTAGCGGGTCGAAGGTGACCACCACGACCACGTGGAACTCCAACGCCAGCGGCATCGGCGGATTCTTCGAAAAGACGTTTGCGCCGAAGGGTCTCGCAAGAATTCAGGCACAGCTGCTCGCGAATCTCAAGGCGCGGGTCGAGAAGTAGCCCAGCTCTGCGGACCGGCTCGCACGATGAGTCCGCAGGACGATCCCCGGACACCACGACGTCGCGGCCGCGCTCGGCCCTCACCGCTCCCTCCGCGCGACGGCGTCGACGCGACGCGCGTCGTGGTGCGCCATGGCGAGGAGCTGACCGTCGGGGAGTCGCTGCTGGCCAGCCCGTCGCTGGCCGACCTGACGCTCGACGACCTGCGGGGGCGGACTGCCGCCGGTGACGTCGTCGACGCAGACGGCAACCGCGCCGACCTCGATGCTCCTGCCCGCGCCAACACGTCGTACTACCTGTATCGGGATCTGCCCGACGAGATCGAGATCCCCATCGACCTTCCGATCCTGTACCGCGACGAGAACATCGTCGTCGTCGACAAACCACCGTTCCTCGCGACCATGCCGCGCGGGCGGCACGTCACCCAGACCGCGTTGGTGCGGCTGCGGCGTGAACTCGGCAACGACGCGCTCGCGCCCGCTCACCGGCTCGACCGGCTGACGTCCGGCGTGCTGTTGTTCACAGCCCGCCCGCAGGTCCGCGCGGCGTATCAGGATCTGTTCGCTGCGCGTCTGGCACGCAAGGAGTATCGCGCTATAGCGCCGCTCGACCTCGCTCTGCGAACCCCGGTCACGGTGACCAACCGGATCGAGAAAACCGCCGGTGATCTGCGCGCACTCGTCGTCGACGGCGAGGTCAACGCGGTCAGCGACGTCGAGCTCCTCGAGGCTGCCGGGTCTGGCCACGGCCTCTACAGACTGCGCCCGCACACCGGACGCACCCATCAACTGCGCCTGCATATGGCCCTGCTCGGTGTGCCCATCGTCGACGATCCGCTCTACCCCGACGTACGCCCCGACCTGGCCGAATTGCCTGATCGTGGCGACTTCACCCGGCCGCTGCGCCTACTCGCGCACAGCTTGGAGTTCGACGATCCGCTGACCGGTGAGCCGCGCAGATTCGTCAGCGGTAGACAGCCGGAACACGCGCCCATCCGGACTGAGTGAGCGAGCGCGTACACAATCATGACGTCAGCGGGGAGCCATCGAAATTATTGTCGCGGCCCCTCGCTCAGGTACGAGTTGTGTACGTAGCAGCGGCCGGACACGGGCTCGATCGGCCGCGAATGCACCGCTACCCTGAGATTTGTGACCATCCACGCCTCCTACGAGCGACATCCCGATCTCGGGTGCGAGGCCGTCGTCTTCATCGACGACGAATCGATGGGCTGCTTCCAGATTCAGCGCGACCTGGTTGTCGACGCCGAAGCGGGTGGCCGTGGAAGCTCTGGCGGTGGAAGCTCTGGTCGTGAAGGCTATTGCGTCACCACGGGAGCCAGCGCGCCCGTCTATGGCGGGGTGGTCGAGTGGCGTCGCGTCGACGACGATCGGATCGAATTCGCCCTAACCCCGAAGGCGGGCAGGCTGTTCGGCGACAACGTGCTCTCCTTCCAGTTCGCGCCGGTCGGTGACGAGAGCGTCGACGAGATCATCGAGCATGTCGAGCGACTGCTGCGGTGAGCGCACCGACTACCCTGGTTAACGTGACTCAACCTTTTGACCCCAGTTCCCTGTTCGGCGGCGGTGACGGCGGCGAGAATCCGATGGCGGGTTTGCTCGCCCAGGCGCAGCAGATGCAGGAGAAGCTGCTTGCGGCGCAGGAGGAGATCGCGGCAACCGAGCTCACCGGTTCGGCGGGCAACGGGCTTGTCACGGTGACGGGCAAGGGTACCGGCGAGGTCACCGCGGTGACCATCGATCCCAAGGTCGTCGACCCCGACGACGTCGACACCCTGCAGGATCTGGTCCTCGGGGCACTGTCGGACCTCGCGTCCAAGCGTGACGCGCTCACGAGCGACAAGATGGGTCCGCTGGCAGGCGGCCTCGGCGGCGGACTTCCGGGCCTCGGCTGAGGATTCATGTACGAGGGCCCCATCCAGGATCTGATCGACGAGCTGGCCAAGCAGCCAGGACTCGGTCCGAAGGGTGCGCAGCGCATCGCTTTCCATCTCCTCGCCGGCGAGAAGTCGGACATCGACCGCCTCATCGCGGCGCTCGGTCACGTCCGCGACGACGTCACGTTCTGTGCCGAATGCGGCAACGTCTCGGCCGAACGGCTGTGCCGCATCTGCGCCGACGCCCGTCGCGACGCCACCAAGATCTGCGTCGTGGAGGAGCCGAAGGACGTCCACGCGATCGAGCGGACCAAGGAGTTCCACGGCCGCTATCACGTGCTCGGCGGCGCGCTGGACCCGCTGTCGGGGATCGGGCCTGATCAGCTGCGTATTCGTGAGTTGCTCCGACGTCTGGCCAATCAGGAGGACGGCGTCGACGTCACCGAGGTGATCGTTGCCACCGATCCCAACACCGAGGGCGAGGCCACCGCGACCTACCTGCTGCGCATGCTCAAGGATTTCCCGGGGTTGTCGGTGACGCGCTTGGCTTCGGGTCTCCCGATGGGTGGCGACCTAGAGTTCGCCGACGAGCTCACGCTCGGCCGGGCACTGTCGGGGCGGCGAGTACTGGCCTGACGTGGCTCCTCTGCTACACATAGGGGCGTGAGAGCTTGCGAAGCGTTGGCACAGCGATCGTCCGGCTTCATGTCGCGCCTGCGGATATTCGGCGCCATCTGTGTGGCCGCGAGCCTCGGGTTAGGGCTGCTCGCGTCGGTCACCGCGCCACCTGCTGCCGCAGCGCCTCTCGTATGGGGCGCCTGCGACCCAATTCACGGGGCGTCGAAAGAAACCCAGTGCGCGACGATCCGGGTCCCCCGCGACTATGCGAATCCTGGCGGTCCGACCATAGCGATCACGGTGAGCAGATTGCCTGCGCGGGATCAGGCGAACAAGCGCGGTGTGCTGTTCGGTAATCCCGGCGGCCCTGGCGGCGATGCCATCGGCCTGTTCACCGCACTCGCGCCGCCCGCAGCGCTGCGTGACAACTGGGATCTGATCGCTGTACAGCCGCGTGGTCTGCTCGGTGCAACTCCCGTCGAATGTGGACTGGACACGTCGCTGGAGGCGGTGCTCAGTTACGGCAAGTCGATCCGAGATCGGTGTGAGAAACAGGCGCCCGGGTACACGAGAACGTTGACGACCGAGGCCACTGCGCGCGACATCGAAGAGACGCGAAAAGCTCTGGGCGTCAACAAGGTGAGCTTGTATGGGCTGTCCTACGGGACGTTCCTGATGAGTACATACGCGACACTGTTTCCGGACCGCACCGATCGCCTGGTCTTGGATTCGTCGATGAATCCGGATTGGGTCTGGAATGACGTCATTGCCGAGCAGACGCCGCATTACAAGGCTCGCGTGAACGCCATGATGGCGTGGATTGCACAGCACGACAACGTTTATCACCTCGGATCGACGCCGTTGGCGGTGTACACGAAATGGAGCGATCGCGTTACTCGTGAAGCGGGTGTCCCGCCGTCGCTCGCCGGACCGCCCGCGCAGGTGGGTGATGTACCACCCGGCATCAAGGCTTTCGCCCGGCAGTACATCGACGGCGTGAACCTGACGGCCAAGGCTCGGGCGCAGGCTGCCAATCTTATTGCCACGCTGCTTGTTCCGAACGGATTGCAGGCGAAATCGGTGTTGTATTCGTTGACCCGGCAGGCTGCCCCAGACCGCAATTCGTGGCCCTATGTGGCAGCGCTCACCGCTGGACTACGAAAGCCGCAGACACCCCCGAAAACTTACGAGAAGATCCTCGCCAACGGACAGAATCTTCAGTCGCTGATCCTCTGCAACGAGAACCAAGTTGCTCCCCAACCGGCGCTGACACCTGCGGCGCTCTACGCCAACCTCGTCGTCGCGGACCTGTTCAGCGGCGCCGGACTTCTCTACCAGTCCGGATTGGCCTGTGCGGGTGCACCTCCGGTGACGAGGCCGGTAAAGGTCGCCAACAAGGGTCTCGCCGTACAGCCTCTGCAGATCGACAGCGTCGACGACCCGCAGACGCCCTACGGCGGCGCGTTGGTCATGCAGCGCGCGATGCGCAGTCACCTGATCACCGTCGGCGGCGGAGACCACGGCCAGTTCGGTCGGAAGAACAAGCCGCTCGACGACGCGATCGTCGAATACCTGAGCACCGGGACTACTGGGCTGCGCAGCGCACCGCAGGCGCCCATCGTGACTCCTCTCCTGCCGCCGCAGGGCGCTCGGACCGCGGCGGGCGTACAGGGTTCATGGTCGTGAGTGCGTTGACTGCTGAGCTCGACGCCCAGCTCGACGAACTCGCGTCGGAAATGGTCTCGGGAATCGTTGCGATAGACGGACCGTCAGGGTCGGGAAAGACGACGGTGGCCGACGCCCTGGTCGAGAAACTGCGCGCCCGCAGCACAGGTGTGGTCTTGGTCCGCACCGACGATTTCGCCACCTGGGACGACCCGGTCGCGTGGTGGCCAGAGATGGAAACCGATGTGCTGCATGCTTTTACCCGGCGGCGCGATTATCGGTATCGTCCACGTGAGTGGGTCGACGGCGAGCCGAGGATCGGTAAGCGGGTCTGGTATCGCTGGGAGCCGCTGCTCATCATCGAAGGGGTGTCGGCGGCGCGACGTCGAATAGCCGACCGGCTGACATACTCGCTGTGGCTCGACGGCGGCGATCCCGACGAGCGACTCGATCGTGCGGTTGCGCGCGACGGCGAGGCATCCCGACGTCACCTGGAAAAGTGGCAGCAGTTCGAGCGCGGCTGGTTCGCCGTCGACCGGACGCGCGAGCGGTGTCGGGTGTTGGACTGAGGCGCGTAGCGTGAACCCATGGCCTATCGGAGCATCGCAGCCCTCGATGCCGCACTGATCGAGTGTCGGGCGTGTCCACGACTGGTGGCCTGGCGCGAACAGGTGGCGCGCGAGAAGCGCGCAGCATTTGCCGACCAAACCTACTGGGGTAGGCCGATTCCGGGATTCGGCCCGGCTGACGCGTCGATGCTCATTCTCGGCCTCGCCCCGGCAGCGCACGGCGCGAATCGCACAGGCCGCATGTTCACCGGCGACCAGAGTGGCGACGTGCTCTATCGCGCGCTCTACGACGTGGGGCTGGCCAACAGGCCGACCGCGGTCTCGATCGATGACGGCCTGGAACTGACCGGTGTGCGGATCACCGCGCCCGTGCATTGCGCGCCTCCGCAGAACAAGCCGACACCGGCCGAGCGCGACCGATGTGCGCATTGGCTTCACAACGAAATCGACCTGCTCGCACCGACTTTGCGCTCTGTCTTCGTGCTCGGCGCATTCGGGTGGCGGGCGGCGCTGACCGGATTCGCCGATCTCGGGTGGCAGGTGCCACGCCCAAGGCCGAAGTTCGGCCACGGCGCGCAGGCCGTGATTCGACGAGGGAACCGTGAACTGACACTCTTCGCGAGTTACCACGTGAGTCAACACAATACGTTCACCGGCAGGTTGACGCCCGCGATGCTGCGCGAGGTACTTCGCGCAGCGGGACACCACGCGGGGCTGCCGGTGGTCGACGGCGACTGACCTGGTGTGCCACTGAGGTCAGCCTTGGTTTCGCGCCGCGTTGACTTACGGATACGATCTGCCTGAACAACCGTGTCCGCGACGAAGCGGCGTGCTGCAGAACGGAAGTGACGGCCTCCATGAGCGACCTGATACGACGTGTCGCCGGGCGTGCCCCTGATTCGCAGTGTCGTTGCGGCCACCCCCGTGCGGCGCACGAGCACTTCCGGTCAGGCACCGACTGCGCTCTCTGCGGACCCGAGAAGTGCCCGCGATTCCGGCGGGCGTGGCTGTCTCGACCAGCAACGTAGGCTCGATCAGCGACGTCGGCCCGACGAGCCATTCAGCCCCGACGGCCCGCGGCGAGGCGTTCCCGCCGTAGCCGGTCCACCTCAGGCAACTCCAGCGGTGCCAACTCCTCGACGCCCATCGCACGCGCGAGGAGCAGGTCGGCGAGCTGCGGGTTACGCGCCAGTGCGGGTCCGTGCATGTAGGTGCCGATCACCGAACCCTGTACCACGCCCTCGGTGCCGTCACCGACCCCGTTGCCGACGCCGTGCGTGACCTTGGCGAGCGGAGCGGCGTCGGATCCCAGCGTGCTACCGCCGCGGTGGTTCTCGAATCCGGTGAGCTGGTCGGTCAGCCCGGCCATCACCGGTTGGGTGACGACCTCGCCGATGCTGCGGGTGGCCTGCGGTGACGTGGTCAGGTCGAACAGCGAGATGCCGTCGACACGTTCGCCCGCCGACGTCTCGTACCAGTGCCCGAGCACCTGGATCGCGGCGCAGATGGCCAGGACGGGCTTGCCAGCGGCGGCGGCACGCTGCAGACCCGGGTACCGCGTGAGGTGGCGGGTGGCGAGTCGCTGTGCATAGTCTTCGGCGCCGCCGAGCGTGTACACGTCGAGCGAGTCGGGCACCTCGTCGTCGAGGGTGATCTGCACGATCTCGGCGTCGATGCCGCGCATACGTGCTCGCTGCCGGAGGATCAGCGCGTTGCCGCCGTCGCCGTAGGTCCCCATGACGTCGGGCAGCACCAGGCCGATGCGCAGCGTCGAGGTGCTCATTGCTGTCCCTTCCGTGCACGCTCGGCGCGTTCGATCGCGACATTGAGATCGCGGAAGGCCGTGTAGTTGGCCAGCACTTCGACGCGGCCGGGCGGACATGACTCGATGGCCTTCATCGGGTCGGGAATTGTGGTGTGTTCGGCGCCCGCATAGAGCAGCCGTACCGAGAGATCTGCAGCGCGTTCGCCGGCAGCGACGACCTGCATCGTCTCGAACGCCTCGAACCGCACATCCCACAGCCATGAGAGGTCTTCTCCGTCGGGGACCTGCCCGTTGACGGCGATGACGAGCCCGTCGGCATCCTGGTCGATCATCGACAGCGCCTCCTGCCATCCCGCCGGGTTCTTGGCCAGGAGAGTGCGAACGGAGTGGCTGCCGACCTGATGAATGCCATAGCGCCCGGCCACCTCGCCGACGGTGCTGACAGCGGCGACAGCCTTGCCAGGGTCGGCGCCCATCGCGACCGCGGCTGCCACGGCCTGGGCGGCGTTGCCTCGGTTGGCACGTCCGGGCACGCTCAGCGTCATGGGTGCCTCGAATCCGTCGGGGCCATAGATCTTTTCATCGTCGACCCACCACTGCGGTGTCGGTCGACGGAAGTCGGGATCGCCGGTCGAATACCAGTCGACGCCGCTCTGGATCGACGGATCCGTGGGGTCGCCCGTGCTACGAGCGATCGGTTCGCCGGTGCGTGGACAACTCACCGAGTCGCCCACCCAACTCGCCCCGGCCGCCACCCAGACGACGTGTGGGGCGTCGAATGCGGCGGAGGTGACCAGAACGTCGTCGCAGTTGGCGATCACGACGGTCTCGGGATGGCGCGCGACGCCCTCGCGGAGTCGTCGTTCGATCATGTTGATCTCGCCGACGCGGTCGAGTTGGTCCCGCGACAGGTTGAGCATCACGACGACCTCGGGGTCGACGGCATCGCTCACGTGCGGCACGTGCAGTTCGTCGACCTCGAGCGCGGCGACCGGTGCCGAGCGTTGCAGACTCAGCGTCGCGATGATTCCCGCATCCATGTTGGCGCCGTCGGCCTGGGTGGCCACCTCGCCGAGTTCGGCGAGGGCAGCCGCGGTCATACGCGTGGTGGTTGATTTACCGTTCGTACCGGTGATGAGCGCGGTCCGCTTTCCCGCTGCGAGACGTCCCATGATGTTCGGGTCGATCTTCTCGGCGACCAATCCGCCGATCATCGATCCCTTGCCGCGCCCGGCGGCGCGCGACGCCCAGCGGGCTGCCGACGCAGCCGACAGGGCCAGCGACGTACGGAGAGGGACACGGGTGGTCGAACCACCCGGAGCGGGTATGCGGTCGGGCATGGGGAGAGTCTGTCACAGCAGCCACCACCTCGCCTCGACGCCCGGATCGGCAGTGACCCGCGTGCGGGTAGTCTCGCGGCCGTGAGTCGCGCCACCAATCCCAGCCTGTTCCTGCCGCTACGTCCCGTCCGGTCGCTGTTGCGGACGTTCGGCCACGTACCACCGCAGATGTTGCGCGCGGTGTCCCGATGGTGCCCGGTCAACGCCGACGGCGAGCACGTCAGTGTCGAGATGTTGGCAGCGGCGATGGTTACGGCGGTACTCCCCAACGCCGACATGGGCGGAGCGACCATCGGCAGCGCACGCGCCGGACTCGAGCGGGTCAGCGCGCTGGTTGCCGAGAAGCCGTCGGTACTCGCCGTCGAGGAGGATCTGGAGTTCGACGGCCCGGCGGGCCCGCTTCCGGTGACGCGCTATCGTGCGGGCGTCGACACCCGGGGATTGGTCCTGTTCTTCCACGGAGGAGGGTTCACCACCGGGAGCCGCGCGAGCCATGACGCCCTCGCGCGCAGGATCGCCGTCGACACCGGCGCCGACGTCGTCTCCGTCGAGTATCGACTCGCGCCGGAGAACCCGTTTCCCGCTGCCGTCGACGACGCTCTGGCGGCGTGGAGGGGTGTCGTCGACGCCGCGCCGGGATGGGGGGTATCGAGCGATCGGATCGTCGTGGCCGGGGACAGTGCGGGTGGCAATCTCGCGGCGGTCGTGTCCCAGCAGGTTCGTGGTGAGGAGGTCACGCCCGCGTTGCAGCTACTGCTGTATCCGAAGGTCGATTCCGTTAATGAGTACCCGTCGGTCCGCGAGTTCGCCAAGGGCTACTTCTTGACGGCCGAGCGCATCGATCAGTTCACGGGGGCTTACGTACCCGATCAGTCGCAGTTGGCCGATCCGCGTGTCTCTCCGCTACTGGCATCTGACCTCTCGGGTCTGCCGCCGGCGCACGTGGTGGTTGCCGGGTTCGATCCGCTGCGTGACGAGGGCATCGCCTACGCCGATGCGCTCGGCGCTGCCCGAGTGCCTGTCACGTTGCAGCGAGAGGGCGCACTGATCCACGGTTTCGCGAACATGGCCGGGTTCAGTCCGGTTGCGGATCAGGCGATCTCGCGGTTCACGAGCGTGGTGTCCGACACCCTGGCCTGACGTGACGTCGTACCTCAGTAAGGTGGTCGAGGGCTCGGGGTCCGAGCACACGGTGACGTTTGGGGGATGGCATGACGAGGTCGAAGTACGGGCGCGTGAGCGTGACGACGGGATGGGCGATGATTCCCGCGGTGGCCGCGGTGATCGTCGGACTCGCGGGATGTGGTGGCGGCAGTGATCCGGATTCGACGCAGTCGAGTCCGTCCGCGCCTGACACTGCGGCTGCGGCCCCGCTCCAGGGTGATCAGCTCTACCTGGCGGGGCTCAAGCAACTCAACGTGCAGTTCCCCAGTGACGCAGCGGCGGTCCGCGCGGGCAAGCAGGTCTGCACAAACCTGACTGCGGGCGACGGCCTTACCGATGCCATCGGCAAGGTGGGCAACGGCCTCGACGAGACCGAGTCCGGCAAGGTCGTCGGACTCGCGACGCAGACCTACTGCCCGGACCAGATCGGAAAACTCAGCGGCGTCACGCCGAGCAACTGAGTTCTAGAATCGGTAGTCGGCCGGAGGGATGGCCCCCGGCGGCACAGGTTCATCATTGTGTTGCGGCACAGCGGGATACTGGGGGGGCCGCGCGTCGGGCTGGCCCGTCGCCGGATATCCCTGCGGCGCGGGCGGCTGCTCCTGGTAGCCCGGTGGCGGCCCTTGATACCCCGGGGGTGGCCCCTGGAATCCGGGTGGCGGTCCCTGGTAGCCGGGTGGCGGCCCCTGTTGATACTCTGGCGGTGGCCCCTGGAACCCGGGGAATCCGGGACCGGGCTGTCCCGGATTGAACGAATCCGACACCGTCGCAGCGAGTTCCAGGAAAGCGTTTCGGGTATCGCGATTCATCTCATCGAGATCGATCTGTGCGCCGGATGCGAGATGGTCGTCGAACGGGATGATCTGAACCGCGCGTGTACGACCCAGGAAGTGCTGGGTCAGCATGTCCAGGTCGATGGGTGCGCTGCCCGGCTTCGACGCCGAGATCACCACCACGGCTTGCTGGACGAGTCGCTGGTAACCGTGAGCGTTGAGCCAATCAAGTGTGGCCGCAGCACTTTCGGCCCCATCGACTGCGGGTGACGTGACAAGGACGATGGCGGTTGCCGAACTCAGGACGCCTTCCATGGCCGAATGCATCAGTCCGGTTCCGCAGTCGGTCATGATGATGTTGTAGTAGTTCTCCAGGATTCCGATGACCTTGAGGTAGTCATCGGCGCTGAACGATTCGGACACAGCCGGATCACGTTCGGACGCAAGTACTTCCAGGTGGCTGGCGGACTGCGAGGTGTGGCGCCGCACGTCGGCGTACCGCGCGATGTTGGGATCATTGAGCAGCGAGCGGACCGTCGAGCCGGTTTGCTGCGGTACGCGGCGCCCGAGAGTGCCGAAGTCGGGATTTGCGTCGACCGCGATCACGTGGTCGCCGCGTAGCGATGCGAACGCCGACCCGAGTCCGACTGTGGTGGTGGTCTTTCCGACGCCACCCTTCAGCGAGAGTACGGCCAGACGGAAGTCGCCCGCGATCGGTCGGCGGATGCGCGCGATCATGTCGTCGAGTTGTTGCTGCGACTTGCTCTGACCCAGGTTGATCAGACCGCCCGACACCGTGCTGAGCGCTCGACGCCATCCGGCTCTGCGTGCGGAGAAAGGTATGGGCGGTGCGGAACGCGGGTATCCAGGTGCGGCCGGCCCCGGGTACCCCCCGGCGGGCTGTGACCCGGCGATCGGGTACTGGCCAGAAGGTGGTTGCGTGCCGAAGTGCCCCTGTGCCGGATAACCGGCCCGCGGGTTCACTGATCCGGGCGGGTACGGGGCTGCGAATCCCGACTGGTACGGGTCGGCGACGGAAGGGCCGGATGGTGGCTGCTGCGGTGTGGTGTACTGGCCGATGCCTGCAGGATGAGCACCTGGAGACTGCTGGATTCCCCCGGTCTTGCCCGTATACCAGTCACGCTCGGCAGGTGGTTGCGGCGTCGACTGTGGCTCTGGCGAGGATGATGGCCCGGCCACCGGAGGCTGCGGGGTTGTCCAGGGCGGCGCGAGCCGGTTGTCGACAACGGGTTGAGCGGTGTCCCCGGGCTGTTGTTCGGCCTTGTCACGGTTTCCGCCGATGCTGGGGTCGATCCGATGATCGGTGTTGTCGCTTGCCGGCAACGACGCCGGTTGCGAGTGTTCGGCATGCGACATCTCGTTCATCATCCCCTCGGGTGTCCGAAGACGTGCGTGTGCGGTTCGACCCACTGATAGTAGGGCGTCTCGCGTGGCGGGTCGCCGTGGTGTCGTCGCAGTCGGCTAGGACGCCAGCAGAACTATGCTCAGAATGCCGGCCACCAGCAGCGACCCGCCGACCATGATGGCGGCCCAGATGCCGATGACGAGTTTGAGCGTGCGTGCGGGGTGGTTCTCGGAGTGCAGGTGCCACCCGCGGAGGACGAGGTTGTCGTAGAAGTACTGCGAGAGGGGCCCAGTGGGTTGGATCTCCCACCTGCCGGTGGCGGGCTCTCGCACGATGGCTGTGGACAGTTGGGTTCCGTGCCCGGCGAGGATGACTGAGCGTGCGAAGCCGAAGTCGCCGACTCGGTTGTAGCCGCCCGCGAAGTCGTCCCCGACACCGGTGACGCGTTGGACGAGGCCGTCGAAATCGGAGATGGTGAACTGATGACTGTCGTCGTCGAAGGTGATGAGCGCACTTTCGTCGTTGACGCGGGCCGCGATCTCGTTGATGGCAAGCTGCTCGATGGTGACACCCGGTGTCCCGTGCTGAGTGCTGAGCAGTCGCTGGATGGCTGCCGATGAGTTCTCGGGTGTGTCCACGCGGGACATCGTATTGTCCCCGCGTCTCGGCGCGGTGCCGGAGCCCGAGGCGTGTGCCCGGCCAGCGATCGCCGGCGGCCGGAGCCACTACCGGTGACTGTGTAGATACAAGAAGGTGAGGATTGAACGAATGCGCAAGGGTGGAATGAAGGTCGGAGTCCTGACGGGATTCTGCGCTGTGGCGTGCGTATCGATGGTGGGGTGCTCCTCGTCGGACGATTCGTCGACGGCCGAGCCAACCACGACGGCCAGCGCGTCGCAGATCGGCACCACTGGTAGCTCATCTACTGCTCCGGAGGGAAACGTGGACGGTAAGTCGGGGATGAGCAAGCAGCTCCTCGCGCAGTCGGTGTCCGAAGAACTCACGAAGAGCACCGGGCGCACCCCAGATGAGGTCCGATGCGAGGGAATGCTGGTCGCCGAGCCGGGCGCAACGCAGACGTGTGCCCTGCGCGCCGGGAGCAGCTGGCTTCCGGTCAACGTGACAGCCACCAACGTGCAGGGCAACGGTGAGGTCGAGTTCACCGCGAGCGTCGGAAAGAGCCCGATCCCCGAGCCGGCGTACTGAATCGCCTTGGCGTCGCGCCGGTGTCAGTCGATGTCCGACACGCTGGCAGTGAGCTGGGCTCGTGGCAGTGGTGTGGCGCCTGGCTCGCTGGAGGCGCGAGACGGCGCAATGCGCGCGCGTGATCGAGGTGTCGCCAGCACACCGGCCGCGCACCCGGCAATGACGAGGGCGGCCCCACCGAGTTCGACGTAGGTGGGTTGCTCACCGAGGAAGAGCCACGCAGCGGTGATTCCGACGACCGGAACCAGCAGTGACATCGGCGCGACGCGGCTGGCCGGATAGCGCTGCATCAGCGATGTCCAGAGGCCCGACCCTGCGATGGTTCCGAGTAGCACCACATACGCGAGACCCCCCAGTGCTACGAGCCCCGATGCCGAACCAACGGTTGCAATCGAGTGCCAGCCCGCCGCGGGGCCCTCGACGGCCAGACTCAGCAGATACAACGGGATGGGCGGCACCACCGTCATCCACAAAGTCATACGCAGTGCGTCGCCCGAATTCGGTGGCAGTGCCAGTCGATTCCCGATGTTGCCGAACGCCCACGAGAGTCCGGCCAGGACGGTGAGCACGATCGGCACCACGACTCCGATGCCGAGCGTGCTGTGGCCCGCTCTGTCGACACCGATGAGCACGATTCCTGCGACTGCGATGACAATGCCGATGACTTGCACGGGAACGAGGCGCTCCCGCAGGAACACGACGCCGAGCAGCACCGTGAACGGTGCCGATGTCTGGAGCACGAGTGATGCCAGGCCGGTCGGCATGCCGATGTTCATCGCGAGAAAGAGAAACGCGAACTGCCCGACGCCGAACCCGAACGCGTACAACAGGAACCACTTGATCTGCATCCGGGGGAAACGGACGAACAGCACCACCGGAACCGCCATCACGGCGAAGCGGAGCGCGGCGAAGAAGAACGGCGGGAAGTGGTCGAGGCCGAGGCGGATCGCGATAAAGTTCAATCCCCACAACACCACGACAGTCAGTGCCAGCAAGCGATCACGCGTTGTCATGCATCTATCGTCAACGGCACATCCGTGAAGAACAATCGAAATTAACTGATATGAGCATGTAGCAGAGCTACATTGTCACGCTGACAGCGCCGGGGTTGCAGACGGAATCAGAAAAGCGTCGACGGCACCGAGGGTCGGTGCCGTCGACGATAACTGTGGTGCTGTCAGCGAGCGATGTGTCAGCGCCAGCCGAGCTCAGGAGCGACGTCGTTGAGAATCGACTCCATCACGTGAGCGTTGTAGTCGACGCCGAGCTGGTTCGGGATGGTCAACAGCAGCGTGTCGGCGGCGGCGATGGCCTCGTCCTCGCGCAGTTCCTCGATGAGCTTGTCGGGCTCGGCCGCGTAGCTGCGGCCGAACCTGGCGAGTCCGCCCTCGAGGTGGCCGACCTGGTCCTGATCGTCGCGATCATGTCCGAAGTAGGCGCGATCCATGTCGGTGGTCAGCGGGAAGATGCTGCGGCTCACCGAAACCCGTGGTTCTCGGTCATGTCCTGCCTTCTCCCACGCGTCACGGAAACGTTGGATCTGCTCGGCCTGCAACTTGTGGAACGGGATGCCCGTGTCCTCGGTCAGCAGCGTCGAACTCATGAGGTTCATGCCCTTCTCGGCAGTCCATTCGGCGGTGGCGCGACTACCGGCGCCCCACCAGATGCGGTCGCGAAGTCCCTCGGAGTACGGCTCGATGCGGAGCAATCCCGGCGGGTTGGGAAACATCGGCCGCGGGTTGGGCTGTGCGAACGCGGTTCCTTCGATCACCTTCAAGAACACGTCGGTGTGCGCACGCGCCATGTCGGCGTCGGTCTCACCTTCGGCGGGGACGTAGCCGAAGTACTTGTAGCCCTCGATCACCTGCTCGGGGGATCCCCGGCTGATGCCGAGTTGGAGTCGGCCGTCGGAGATGAGGTCGGCGGCGCCGGCGTCCTCCGCCATGTACATGGGGTTCTCGTAGCGCATGTCGATCACCCCGGTGCCGATCTCGATGCTGTTCGTTCGTGCGCCGACCGCCGCGAGCAGCGGGAACGGTGACCCGAGTTGGCGTGCGAAGTGGTGCACGCGGAAGTACGCACCGTCGGCGCCGAGCTCTTCGGCGGCCACGGCGAGGTCGATGGATTGATGCAAGACATCTGACGCCGTCTGGGCCTGCGAGCCAGGAGACGCCGACCAGTGCCCAAAGGACAGGAAGCCGATTTTCTTGGTCATGTGATATACAACCGGACTGCGGTCCGATTATTCCGTTGAGGGCAGGGTGGTCGACGCTCAGCGCACCGTTAAGTCATGAGTCGGTGATTGTCTCGGTCGTCGTAGCATCGCTTCATGGATGTCAAGCGCCTGCGGTTGCTGCGTGAGTTTGCCGACCGTGGTTCGGTGGGCGCGGTCGCTGACGCGATGCACATGACGCCGTCGGCGGTTTCGCAGCAGTTCAAGGTCCTGACCAAAGAAGCGGGTGTCGAACTGCTGGAGGCGGACGGCAGGCGGGTACGGCTGACCGCCGCGGGACAGGCGCTCGTCCTGCGCGCCGACGAGGTGATTGCCGCGGTTGAGCGTGCGCAGGAGGAAATGGCCACGTACCGCTCCGGTCGGTCGAGGGTGCGGCTCGCGATGTTCCCATCCGGTTCGACGCTGCTACTGCCCGCGGTCCTCGACCGTGCTGCCGCCACCGAGATCGAGGTCGATGCGTCGCACCTCGACGTCGGCTATCCGGACGCGCCACCCGCGCTGGCCGATTTCGACGTCGTGGTCACGCACCGTGACGAACGTACGGCCGCGGTGGCCTCGCCGCGGGTGCGCGTCACGGAACTCATGCGCGAGCCACTCGATGTCGTCGTCCCCCGTACGTCGTCTCTTGCACAGCGGGATTCGGTGTCGGTCGCGGAGTTGGCCGATCACGACTGGATCAGTGTCGAGGGAGGATTCCCGGTCGACGACGTACTGCTCTCGATCTCGGCGGTCACGGGCGTGGCTCCGCGGGTGACGCAACGGATGCTCGACTTCACCACCATCGAGGCTCTCGTCGCGGCGGGGCACGGCATTGCGTTGATGCCTCGGCACGCCTCGCGGCACCCCGGTGTGAAACCACTTGTTCTGGAGGGTGTTCGAGCGGCACGAGTCTATGAAGCGCTGACAAGACCTCGACCGCGTCGAGCGGTCGCGGCGGTGGTCGGTGCCCTGGCGGACGCGGCAGCCGACCTTGCGGAGTGAGCCTCCGGGGTCAGGCCGTGGTAGCCCGGCGCCGTCGAGGCATCGCTGCGAGCAGGACGCCGAGGGCTGCCAGTATCCCGACATAGGCGGTGATCCCGGCCCAGCCGAAGGCCGAGTAGGTAAGCCCGCCGAGCGCTCCGACTACCGAGCTGCCGAGGTAGTAGTGGAAGAGATACAGCGACGACGCCTCTGCGCGGTGCTCGGTCGCCCGCGCCGACACCCAACCGCTTGCCACGGAATGTGCGGCGAAGAACCCTGCGGTGAAAAAGAACAGCCCGATCACCACTGACCAGAGGTGGTCGGGAAGTGTGATCAGCAAGCCAACCAACATCATCGACGTCGAAGACACCAGTACGCGACGTCGTCCGAGGCGGTCGGCGAGGCGGCCACCCCAGGCCGATGACACGGTCCCGGCGAGGTACATCAGGAAGATCGCCGCGACGACGCCCGCGGGGAGTCCGAAAGGCGCACCGAGCAACCGGTATCCGACGAAGTTGTAGACGGTGACGAAACCGCCCATGAGCACGAGGCCAGTGCGAACAACGACACAAGTCCCGGATCACGCAGATGCCCAACGAGGTTGCGTCCTGTGGCGCGCAGCGAGACGGGCTGCGGAGTGAAGAACTGCGAACGAGGGACCATGCGCCAGAACGCGATGGCGAACACGAGCGAGACGATTGCCGCGACCTCCAGCGCCCACTGCCACGACACCACGTCGACTGCAAAGCCTGGAATGAGGCGCCCGACCAGTCCGCCGATCGTCGTGCCCGCCACATACTTACCCATCGCCCCACCGAGCGAGCCGCCGTCGACCTCCTCGGCGAGATACGCCATGGCCACCGCGGGTACTCCGGCACACAGCAGGCCCTGCAGCGCGCGACCGGCGAGAAGGAACTCCATCGACGGCGCCCACGGGAGCAGTAGTCCGATGACCGACGCCGCGACTGCGGACCCGACCATCAGCCGGACCCGGCCATACCGCTCCGACAGCGCACTCGCAGGGATGATCGCGACGGCAAGCAGGCCGGTCGTCAGGGAGACCGCGAGCGCCGAGGTCGTCGGGGACACGTGGAAGTGCGACGACAGCTGCGGTAGCAGCCCTTGGACGTAGTACAGGGCCATGAAGGTGGTCATGCCCGCCGCGAACAGCGACAGCGTCGCGCGTCGATAACCGGGGGAGCCGGGAACGTGTTTGACGGGCTCGGTGGCTGCGGAGCGGAGGGCGGTGGTTGTCACTGAATCCACTGTTGCCGATGCAGCAGCTATGTGGAAATGAATGTTTCAGCACTAACTAATTCATAAATGAATAGCGGCAGGTAGAGTGCTTTCTATGTATGACGATCTCCGCTGGTTCATCGCGATCGCCGAGACGCAGAACCTCACCGCGGCAGCCGATCGCGTGCATTCCTCGCAGCCGACGCTCTCGCGGTTCCTCGGCCGGCTCGAACGCGACCTCGGCGTCGCGCTCTTCGATCGTGATGGTCGACGACTCGTCCTCAACCGATTCGGCCGGGCCTACCTCGATCGCGCGCGGCGTGCGGCGTCGCAGTTGGAGGCCGGGCGACGCGAGCTCGACGACATGCGCGCCCCGGCACGCGGCGCCGTGCGGCTGGCGTTCCTGCACTCCTTCGGGCTCGGACTGGTGCCCGAACTCATCAGCGGCTTCCGTAGCGAGAATCCGGAAGCTCGATTCACGCTGACCCAGGATGCCGCGGCGACGGTCGTCGGGCACGTCGTCGACGGCGAGGCCGATCTCGCTGTCGTCGCGCCCCGGCCGATGCGGACCGATATGGCGTGGGCGCGCGTCGCGGAGCAGAAGCTTGCACTGGTTGTTCCGCGCGAGCACCGCTTCGCAGGACGTGATCAGATCGGCATCGTCGAGGCTGCCGACGAGGAGTTCGTCGTGATGCAGCACGGCTACGGCATGCGACGGATCTTCGACGAGATCTGTGCGGCAAACGATCTCACCCCGTCGATCGCGTTCGAGTCGTCGGAACTGGCGACGGTGTCCGGGCTTGTCGCCGCGGGCCTCGGCGTCGGGGTGGTTCCCGTCGAGGAGTCGGCGCGACACCCCGGCGTCGAGCTCATCCCGCTCGCAGGAGAATCGCGTGAGATCGGACTGACCTGGTTTCGTGGTCGACCACTGAGCGACGTATCGTCGCGGTTCCGTGACTTCGTCGTGGCGCTCGGTGCCGTCGAGGTGTGAAGTACAGTGTCACATCCGCTCGGCAACCCGGCGGGCGGCCAATTGCACTGCCTCCCAGACCGTCGCGAACGGCGGTGCATAGGCGAGATCCATCTCGGCGAGATCGTCGACGGTCATCTCGCCCCACAGCGCTGCCGCGATGGTGTCGATGCGCTTACCTGATTGCGCTCCGCCGACGATCTGCGCACCCAGGATGCGTCGAGTCGTGGCGTCTGCGGTGAGCAGCACGGTGATCGGTGTGGCCTCGGACATGTAGCCGCTTGCGGTGTCGCTGTGCGTGATGAGCGTGAGGGCGTCATGCCCGAATCGTGCGGCGACCTCGGTGTTCATGCCCGTGCGCGAGATCTCCAGATAGGTTGGGCCCGTCGAGAATCGGGTGATCGCCGTTGCCAGGACCCCGGCGAAGCGCTTGGTCTCGTCGCCGCCCAGATTGAAACCGCACACCCGCCCCTGCTTGTTGGCGTGTGTGCCCAGCGGCGCGAAGATCCGCTCGCCGGTCATCCTGTCGACCGACTCGCAACAATCGCCCGCTGCCCAAACACCGTCGGCAAGGCGTTGATGGTCGTCGGGAAGGTATCCGCCGTGGACTCCGATCGGTAATCCCGCAGCAGCACCCAGCGCCGTCGTCGATCGGACGCCCAGTGCCAGCACCACGACGTCGGCGTCGATCTTCTCCCCGGAAACCGTTGTGACAGAGCGAATCCGGCCGCTCGAGGATTCGGCGCTTGCGATGACTGTGTCGGTCAAGACCGTGACGCCTGCGGCTCGCATGCCGTCCTCGATGCGATCACTCATCTCCGGGTCGAGCTTGCTCATCACCCTGGTACGCGTGGCGAGGGTCGTGTCGAAGCCACGCTCGGCCAATGCTTCCGCCATTTCAACGCCGATATAACCGCCGCCGATCACCACTCCTCGACGACCTGAACCAGCGATCAGGTCGAGCCAATAGCGTGCGTCGTCAAGGGTTTTGGCCGGGTGGACGCCCTCGATCAACGCGCCGGTGCTGTCGCGAGCCCACGCGGGAATGATGGCCTGCGCGCCGGTGCACAACACGAGTTGGTCGTAGGAGATCTCGGACGATTCGTCGAACTCCGACGTCGCCGAGACGACCTTCCGCTGACGATCGATGGCGGTGACCGTCATCCCCATACGGAGATCGACGCCGAGCTCTCGGTGCTGCTGCGCGCTCCGTGCGATGAGGTCGGTGGCCGAATCGACGAGGCCGCCGACGAGGTAGGGGATACCGCAGGCCGAGTACGAGGTGTCCGACGTCTGCTCGAGCGCGACCACCTCGATGGCGCGGCCGGTCACCTCTGCTGTTCGAAGCGCCTGGTGAGCGGCGCTCATTCCGGCGGCGTCCGCCCCGACCACGACGATGCGTTCCACGTGCGTCACGCTACCCGCGCTGCGTCAGCCGACGCTCGTGGGAGGTCAGTGGTCGGTGCACACGGCCTTACCGACGACAATCCCGATCCCCGCAACCATGAGCGGCAGAGCGACGAGCACAGAGACCAGGAGAACTACTGTCTGCATACCTCCCATGCTCCGCTCGTTCGCGCACGACGTCGCGCTGACCAGGCCTAACGTAGCGAGCTTCACAAATGGTACGGGCGACGCATTCTCGGTGGGATCTCCGCGAATTCGTCGCGAATGACGGAATGGGCCGGAACCCGCGCGAGACGAGGATCGCCCGTTCGCACAAGGGGTTCCGGCCCATGCCGGGCACGGTCGACGGCGGGGGTTACCCACCGTCTCCGTGAGTTCATCGGTGAGAGAGGGAGGTTACGGTGCCCAGGTACGCGGCGCGGCGTCGGTTTCCTCGGGCGCGGGTGCGGTCACGCGGTAGGCGCGGTTGACCGCCGAGACCACGGCACGAAGGCTCGCGGTGGTGATCGACGACGCGACGCCGACACCCCACACGGTTTCGCCGTTGACCTCGGTCTCGACGTAGGCCGCAGCACTCGCGTCTCCACCGGCGGTCAGAGCGTGCTCGGCGTAGTCGAGCACGCGGACATCGAACCCGACGGTCGAGAGCGCGTCGACGAACGCGGCAAGCGGTCCGTTGCCGCTTCCCGAGATCTCCTTCTCGGCGCCGTCGACCTTCACCACGGCCGTGATGTGGTCGTCGCCGCCGTCGACCTCGGACGCGTCGACCTTCTGACGCATGCGCTCGAGCGGGCGAATCGGGTGCAGGTACTCGTCGGCGAAGACGTCCCACATCTCCTTGGGCGAGACCTCGCCGCCCTCGCCGTCAGTGATCTTCTGGATCTCGCGGCTGAACTCGATCTGCAGGCGTCGCGGCAGGTCCATGCCGTGGTCGGCCTTCATGATGTAGGCGAC
Organism: Gordonia aichiensis NBRC 108223; assembly: GCF_000332975.1. Classification (GTDB taxonomy): domain Bacteria; phylum Actinomycetota; class Actinomycetes; order Mycobacteriales; family Mycobacteriaceae; genus Gordonia; species Gordonia aichiensis. Next base: position 46,644 of record NZ_BANR01000004.1, read on the forward strand.
GCCACCCTTGCCCGACTGGCTGTTGACGCGAATGACGGCCTCGTAGTTGCGCCCGACGTCCTTGGGATCGATCGGCAGGTATGGCACCTGCCAGAGGATGTCGTCGACATCGGAGTCGGCGGCGTCGGCGTCGACCTTCATCGCGTCGAGGCCCTTGTTGATCGCATCCTGGTGGCTGCCCGAGAACGCGGTGTAGACCAGGTCGCCGCCGTAGGGGTGACGCTCGGGAACACCGAGCTGATTGCAGTACTCGACGGTGCGTCGGATCTCGTCGATGTCGGAGAACGAGATCTGCGGATCGACGCCGCGGCTGAACATGTTCATGCCCAGGGTGACCAGGCAGACGTTGCCGGTGCGCTCACCGTTGCCGAACAGGCATCCCTCGATGCGGTCGGCACCCGCCTGGTAGCCGAGTTCTGCTGCGGCAACAGCAGTTCCGCGATCGTTGTGCGGATGCAGGCTCAGGATGATCGAGTCGCGACGCTCGAGGTTGCGGCTCATCCACTCGATCGAGTCGGCGTAGACGTTGGGGGTGGCCATCTCGACGGTGGCCGGCAGGTTGATGATGAGTGGCTTTTCCGGTGTGGGAGCGATGATCTCGCTGACCGCGTCGCACACCTCCTTGGCGTAGCTCAACTCGGTGCCGGTGTAGGACTCCGGCGAGTACTCGTAGCGCCAATTGGTGTCGGGGTACTTCTGCTGCTCCTCGAGCACCCTGTGCGCTGCGTGCGTCGCGATCTCGGTGATCTTCGACTTGTCGGCACGGAACACCACGCGCCGCTGGAGTACCGACGTCGAATTGTAGAAGTGCACAATCACATTCGACGCCCCACGGCACGCCTCGAAGGTGCGCTCGATCAGTTCGTCGCGGCACTGGGTGAGTACCTGGATGGTGACATCGTCGGGAATGGCTCCGTCCTCGATGATCTCGCGGACGAAGTCGTAATCGGTCTGGCTCGCCGAGGGGAAGCCGACCTCGATCTCCTTGTAGCCCATGCGGACGAGCAGCTCGAACATCCGGCGCTTGCGGGCGGGGCTCATGGGATCGATCAGGGCCTGGTTACCGTCGCGCAGATCGACGGCACACCACATCGGTGCCGTGGTGATGACCTTGTCGGGCCAGGTGCGGTCGGGGATCGAGATCTTCTCCACCTCGTCGGCGAACTGCCGGTAGCGGTGGACGGGCATCGCGGAACTGCGTTGCGGGTTCCACGAGGGTTGTCCTGCGGGGATCGGGCCCGCCGGTTCTACGATGCGGCTTGCGCCCGAGGTGAAAGTGTCTGCTGGTGCCATGGTGGTCAATCTCCGAAGTAGGTCTCGAGTGGGGAGTGACCGGCGCGTGATGGGGCCCCGCGACGGAGGGCCGGTCGTCAGACCCCGCCGCGGCAACCGAGAAGGAGTGCACGCTGCATGTAGGTGAATGTACTCCCCGGGTCCGGCGTCGATCAAATGTGGTCCGATCGGCCGACGGACTGCAGTAGTCGGTGAACCCGCATGTCAGGGGTCCTCGGGGGCATGGACGACGGCGCGGTGCGTACGCAGGGTGCTGCGGATTCCCGGCGCGATCGGTGATGACGGATCGGTGCGGTAACACCAGTCCAGGGCCTCGTAGCCGACGCGACAGAGCGCAATGTGCCGCGGCCACCGTTGCGCGGCCCACTCGGGTTCGTCACCGGCGCTGTCGGTTGCGCTCATCTCGGCTTCGAGCAGTGACCACTGCAGATCGCGCCGTACGGCGAGCATGTGGTCGGAGCCGATCGGAGAGTGGGCTGAGTCGTCGAGAAGATGGTCGACGTTGTCGAGGACGTCGGCGTCGGCACGCGCCCATGTGTGACGATGCGCGCGGGGAAGCAGCCACAGCAAAGCCGCGACAGCCAGTCCGACGCCGAGCAGCGTCTCCAGGAATCGATCTCGGACGGGGATGGTGATGTCGGAGTCGGGGGTGCCCATCAGCATGGCAAGCGGGGTGATGAACGAGACTGCGATGCCGTAGCTGCCGACGATTGTCAGTTCGATGAGGACGTTGAGCGCCGTGATCACCACGACGAGCCACACCGTGGTGAGACCGAGGTGGTGGAGTCCGACGAAGATCACCAGGCCGACGATTGTCCCGGCCAGCCGGTGGGTGGCACGGACCACGCCGCGGATGCGGTCGGGGCCCAGTTGCAGGACAAGCACAGTGCCGAGGATCGCCCAGTCGGGCCGCGACAGGCCGATGGCGAGCGACGCCGCTCCCGCGACAAAGGCTGTGATCGCGACGCGAGTGGTGGTGACGCGTGCATGGCTGTAGCGGTGGAGCGCGGCGGCCAGGCGATGCCGTACCGGCGGCCGTCGCATCGGTGGCGAGAGCGGACCCGGCGGCGCGACGTGGAACTGATGCAGCGATGTCCAGAGTCGTTGTGCCAGAGGGGTGTCGGTGGCAGCGGCGTCGTGCAGGACGGTCCACGCATTGAGTGTCGACATGGCCACACCGTGCCGACGCGCAGGGTCGGTGGACTGATTGTCGGCGAGGTAGGCGTCGATCGTCTCGATTGCGGCGAGCGTTGCCGCGGTCTGCGGGCCGTCCGGACGCCACAGTGCGGGGGCCATGCCGACAACGAGTGAGCCCAGCGCACCCGCGCAGGTCGCGACGACCAGCGCGTCGACGTCGACGCCGTGTCTGGTCACCACCGACGAGATGCACGCTGTGAGTACGAAGAAGAATGGTCCCGGCGGCCCGAGACGCATGGCGTTGACGGCGAACACCGACGCCGACGCCCAGGCCACGAGAGCAACGACCACCAGCAGCGAGACCACTGCGCCCGGTCGGGGGCCCGCGAAGTGTCCGAGCAGTCCGAAGGCGGCAGCGGCGGCGATCAACACGAGGGCTGCGAGCGTGATCACCCGCCACCGCACACGGTAAGGACGCTTCTCGCCGTAGAGGACCGCGAATGCGCCGAGTGCCGCGAGTAGGGCGTCACGCTCGTAGCCCGCTGCCAGTAGGGCGCATGCCGGTATCGCGAACGCGAGACCCGCTCGGATGGCCGCGGGCCAGCGTCCGCGAATGTCGGGGATCGCGAAGAGTATGCGGGTGGCCCGGGGTCGTGGTGGCGGCTGCGGGACGTGCACCGCTCAACAGTAGGTCGGAGTGTGCGGGCGGGCGAGTGGCCGCACCTTGCCGGGCGACCGACTCGGCGACGGGGGTTCTGCCCGTTCTGTCGGATCGCAGGGGCGCAAATAGTACTTTGGCGTCGGCTGAAAGTCTCTTTGCCTGAGCATTACTGGGTGTTCGCACTGCGAATTCTCAGGTACCGCTTAGCTTTTGGGGGTTTGCTTCGAGGGGCCGTCGGAACGTCGGCCGTCGCGCTCGATAGCGAGTGGGTGCCGAGAAAGGTAGAGACACATGTCACGTTTGTTCACCGGAGCGACGACGCGTCGGATCACCCTGGCGTTGGCCGGTGTGGGCGTCGCCGGCGCGATCGCCACGGGCGGAGTGGCCAACGCTGCTCCTGCTGCTCATCCCGCCAAGCCGGCGCCGGCGCAGACGACGCCGGTTCCCGGTACCAAGTGCACGCTCGCCGGAGTGGAGAAGGCATTGGCCAAGGAGGACCCGGCGCTGTGGAAGGACATCGAGTCGCATCCGCGTGCCAAGGAGCGGTTCGAGAAGACGATCGTGCTGACCCCGCAGCAGCGCAAGCAGCGCCGCGAGGAAATGCACAAAAGGCATCCCGAGCGCGCGCAGATCAAGAACTTCCTCCGCGACCATGGCCTTGCCAAGAAGGACCGTGTCGCGCATCGCGCCGCGATCAAGAAGGCGTTGGAGACCTGCTCCGGCTAAATCGGCGAACGGTGAGTGGATACACGTGCATCTGACACGTGCACGGAAAGCTCCGCGCGCATCTGTCAGAAGCGCGTGTATCCACCGCGATCCGTCAGCCTTCGAACGGCTCGCCCCAGCGTCGGCTGAACGCGATCTCCTCGAGGGGCAGCCGCTCGCGTGGCCGCTCGTCGCGCTCGCGGATCTCGGCAGCCAGCGTCGACGGGTCGGCGAGATGGCCGACGGCGAGCATCGCCAGTGGCTTCTTGTCGGCCGGGATGTCGAAAGCTGTTGTCGCTGACTCCTTGTCGAACCCGGCAAGCGGATGGCCGTTGAGGCCGAGTGCCCCACACTGCAGGATCATCTGCGCCAACGCCAGGCCGAGGTCGACGCCGCCGTAGAGGTCGGGTTTCGGATCCGACGGATCGTTGGTGGTGCACAACAGGATCAGGGCTCCCGCGGTCGGGGCCCACGTTGTGTTGCCGCGGTTGAGTGTGGCGGTCAAGGCGTCGAACGTCGCGTCGCCACGTAGTCCGACGACGAATCGCACCGGCTGCATCCTGCCCCAGGTGGGCGCCCACCGGCCGGCCTCGAGGATCTCGCGGACCTCGTCGGCCGACACGGTTGCGTTCGGGTCGTAGCCTCGGGCGCTCCAGCGTTGACTGATCAGTTCATGCACCGTGCCGACGGTACTGCGTCAGGCAGACGGTGACTGCGTCTGTTCGAGCTGGTTGACGGTTCGTGGTGTGCGCATGACCATCGCGAGGATCACGCCGAGTACTCCGAGTGCGATCACCGCGGCGAGCGACGCCGCATGGATACCGCTGACGAACGCCTCCTTGGCGGCGTCGGCCAGTTCGGCGCCCGCAGGCCCCATGTCGTGCGAGCGGTGCAAGGTCTCGCCGAGTGTGTCGCCGAATGACCAGCCGTCGTTGTGCTCGCGGAACATCAGGGTCGCGAGCGAGCCCAGCAGTGCCAGCCCCAGCGCCGTACCGAGCTCGAAGCTGGTCTCCGAGATGCCCGACGCCGCACCTGAGCGCTCCGCGGGTACCGATCCGACGACGACGTCGGACACCAGCGAGAACTGAATGCCGTAGCCGATACCCGCGATCGAGGTGAACACGAGGTAGACCCAGAGCGGACTCGACGTCGTCAACCAGAGCAGCCCCAGGTTGCCGACAACGCCCAGTGCGACAGACCCGACGAATGCGGTGCGCATCCCGACGCGGCCGGCGATCCGCGTGGCCCCGATGGAGAACACCGCGACGGCGATCGCCATCGGGAGTCCGGCTAGAGCGGCGTCGAGGACGTCGAAATCACGCACGGATTGCAGGTAGACGCCCGTCAGATACGACATGCCGCCGAGCGCCATCATTCCGACCAGTGCCACCGACACCGCTGCACTGAACTGCACGTTCTTGAACAGTTTGAGGTCGAGTAGCGGTGCGGCGATGCTGCGCTGGTGGACGAGGAAGATCGCGAACATCACGACGCCGACAACGCCGATGGCAGCAACGGGAGCGGTGACGCCTTCGGACGCCATGGTCTTGATGGAGTACACCACCGGCAGGATCGCGAGCAGGGAGAGACCGACACCGACGAAGTCGAACGGGTCACCTGTCCCTGCGCGATACTCCGGAATGAGTTTGGGCGCGAGCAGGAACAGCACGGCGAGCACCGGCACATTGATCAGGAAGACGACGCCCCACCAGAAGTGGTGCAGCAGAACGCCTCCGACGACCGGTCCGATGGCAGAGCCGCCCGCGAACGCCGCGGTCCACACGCCGATCGCCCGACCGCGGGACTTGGCGTCGGGGAACATGTTGGCGATCAGTGACAGGCTCGACGGCATCAGCGTCGCACCGCCGACGCCCATCAGGGCACGCGCCGCGATCAGGATGCCTGCGGTGGGGGCGAATGCGGCGATCACCGAGGCGATACCGAACAGCCCGGCACCAGCCAGCAGTATGCGCCTGCGGCCGATGCGGTCGCCGACGTTGCCCATCGTGATGAGCAGGCCGGCGATGAGGAAGCCGTAGATGTCGAGGATCCACAACTGCTGCGCCGCGCTCGGATCGAGGGCGTCGGTGATCGCGGGAATCGCGAGGTAGAGGACCGAGAAGTCCATCGACACCAGCAGGACCGGGAGGGTCAGTACGGCCAGTCCCCACCACGCGCGTCGATCGGCGCCCGGTTGTTCGCGGGTGCGCTTCTCGGACGGACGGATGCGGACGGACATGACTACTGCTCTCCTTCGACAGTTCAGGTGGATGCGAGTGGCGTGGCAAGCGGCCTGTGAGGGCACACGCGTACGCCGTACGCATCGACGGTACGGTCATGAGTACGCTGTACGCAAGTGAGTTATTCCCCGTAGACGAGGAGAAACGGTGACCGACGATCGAGCGCCCAAGCTCACGTCCGCCGTCATCGTCGACACCGCTATCGACGTCGCCGATCGGGATGGACTGCCCGCGCTGTCGATGCGGCGCATCGCCGAGGAACTCGGGGTGGGTGCGATGTCGCTCTACCGGCACATTGCCGACAAGGACGCGCTGCTCGAGGCCATGGCCGAGGAGATCGGTCGTCGATTTCCGTACCCCGTCGACGAGCCTGGGCCGTGGACGTGGCGGGAGCGGGTTGCGATCGCGGTCGACGTCGACTGGGAGCTCTACCGACGGCATCCCTGGGTGGTGCTGGCCTACTCCGCGCCCCGGTACAGCTTCGGCGTCGACGCACTCGAAGGTCTCGACTGGCTCGCCGCGGGTTTCACCGACCTCGGCGTCGACATCACCACCGCGACCGAGATGGCGCTCGCAGTGTGGAACTACGTCAACGGAATCGCGTTGGTGCAGGTCAGTGAGCAGCTACTCGATGCGACACCCGGCGAGCGTTCGAGTGGACTGGCCGAACTCATCGACGGGCGAGTCGAGTCACGGCTAACCCGACTGTCGACGTTGTCCGAGGCTCCCGACGCCGCGCGGTTGAACGATCCGCGCGCGTTGCTCGACGCAGGCATCGACTACCTGTGCGCGGGCTTCGAGGCGAGAGCGGCGTCGTCGTAGCGGGTGCCCGCGCCGGGGGTGCACGGCCTGCTGGCGCTGGAAGTGGGGGAAGGGCTGCGTGGCGCGGCGAAAAGTAGGGGAAGGGTTGCGTGGCGCGGCGAAAAGTGGGGGAAGGGCTGCGTGGCGCGGCGAAAAGTAGGGGAAGGGTTTCTTCCGCGGCTTTTGTGCCTTTGCGCTGGTTGTTTTTAGGGGAGATGACCAATACCAGGGGAAAAGTCTCGCACGGCCGCTGAATCTCGCGGAAGAGTCCCGCTCGCCCGCTGAATCTCGCGGAAGAGTCCCGCTCGCCCGCTGAATCTCGCGGAAGAGTCCCGCTCGCCCGCTGAATCTCGCGGAAGAGTCCCGCCCGCCCGCTGAAACCCGCGGAGAAGCCCCGCCCGCCCCGCCGAAACCCGCGGAGAAGCCCCGCACGGCCGCTGAAACCCGCGGAGAAGCCCCGCCCGCCCCGCTGAAACCCGCGGAAACAACTCGACGCCCCGGACCCCCACCCGAACCGAACTACGACGCCACACCGCGTGCGGCTCAACCCCGAACCCCGGCCTCACATCGCGTGCGGGTACACCGTCAGCATGTGGGCGCCGAACCAGGCGCTGCCGATCACCATCGGAACGACGACGGCCATGGCGACCGAGGTCTTCTGCCGCGCCAGCGCGATGGCGAGCGGCAGCAGCAGGACGAACGCGGGGAGCAGTAGTCGTGGTCGGCTGATCATCAGCCCGCTCGAGAGCACGATCGACGCCACGATCAATGTTCCGTACAGCAGAACCGGCCACGGCAGTCGGGACCAGAAGGCAACGACGACCATCACGAGCGTCGTGATGATGATCCACGCCGTCGCGACCGAGGCGACCTCGCCGGAGTTCACCAGAGCGTCGTTGACGAAGTTGAAGGTGACGACGCCGCCGTCGATTCTGGTGTCCCAGCCCTCGGTCTGAATGCGGAACCAGCCGGTGGGTGAACCAGTATGGGCCCAGACGACCGCGAGGTAGCCGAGATATCCGAGCGGACTGAGGACGAGGGCGAGCCAGAGGTACGCACCACTGCCGTGACGGGATCGCCACGAGCGGGCATCGCGATCGCGCACGAGCGTCATCGCTGCGGCGAGCATGACGACGCCGATGATGACGACGGCGGTCGGTCGCACGGTCCCCGCGAGACACGCCGCGATTCCCGCGAGCATCCAGTTGCGTTCGAGTACCCCGACCAAGGCCCACACCGTGAGCGCGCAGAACAACGCCTCCGTGTAGGCCATGTTGAGCACGACGGACATCGGCGTCGCGGCCAGGATCGCGACGAGATACAGGCCGACGCGCTCCGGGTCGACCGCCGTCCCGCGGGTCAGTGGCGACCGGGTGCCCATGGCGCGCACGCAGTCGGCTCCCAGCCGCGCGGCCCCGACGGCGGTCAGGCAGCCGAGCACGACGTTGAGTGAGATCGCCGCACCGAACGGAGTGACCAGCGGAAGCTTGGCGATCCAGCCGACCAGGTACGGGTACCCCGGGAAGAAGGCGTACGCAGTGTCGGCGGTGTGTAGGCCGCGAGCGTCGGTGAGCGAGTACGGCACGTCACCGTAGCCGTGCTCGGCGATGGCGAGCATCCACTTGCCATCCCACGCCGACAACGCGTTTCCGACGCTTGTCTCGCGCAGTTGCGCGAACCGCCCGAGCACCAGCAGCCCGACGATCCGGATCGCGATGAACACACCGACCGCCGACACCCAATAGGGCAGGGAGTCGTCGTGGCGACTTCGCTCGGCGGTCTCGACCCGACTCTCCTTCGACGCACCCGCCCGCCCACCGGGTGACTCGACGATCCGACGATCCGACGACTCGGCGGCCGAGTCTGCGGAGGAACCTGTGGTCCGCTCGGGCGAAGACGTGGCCCGACCCGCCGACCCGCCGCGGCGCGTCGCGCGGGACTCGACAACCGCCTTCCTGGCACGGCGTTGGCTCTTCGCCTCTCCGACGTCGGTCTCGCTCGTCACCACAGCGATGTTAGGTGACTCGCGTGGTCTACAGCACGGCTGAGGCGTCCCGCACCACCACGCCGTGGCCGGTCGGAACGCCGTCGGTAAGGTTGTCTCGGCAGTCAAGGAAGAAAACCCGACGTCGAACCCTGCCGGGAGGTTATCTACGTGGCACTCGTGGTGCAGAAATACGGTGGATCATCGGTTGCGACAGCTGAGCGCATCCGCCGTGTCGCCGAGCGCATCGTCGAGACCAAGAAGCAGGGGAACGACGTGGTGGTGGTCGTGTCCGCGATGGGCGACACCACCGACGAACTCCTCGACCTCGCTCAACAGGTCAACCCGGCCCCACCGGCCCGCGAGATGGACATGCTGCTCACCTCGGGTGAACGCATCTCCAACGCCCTCGTCGCGATGGCCATCAGTTCGCTCGGCGCGCAGGCGCAGTCGTTCACCGGCTCGCAGGCGGGTGTGATCACCACCAGCAGTCACGGCAAGGCAAAGATCATCGACGTCACCCCGGGCCGCGTTCGCAGCGCACTCGACGACGGCAAGATCGTGTTGGTCGCCGGATTCCAGGGCGTCTCCCAGGACACCAAGGACATCACCACGCTCGGACGTGGCGGCTCCGACACCACCGCAGTCGCGCTCGCGGCAGCGCTGGAGGCCGACGTCTGCGAGATCTACACCGATGTTGACGGCGTCTATACCGCCGACCCGCGGATCGTGCCCGACGCCCGTCGCCTCGAGACCGTCTCTTTCGAGGAGATGCTCGAGATGGCCGCATGCGGCGCCAAGGTCTTGATGCTGCGCTGCGTGGAATACGCCCGCAGATACAACGTTCCCGTTCACGTGCGCTCGTCGTACTCGACCAAACCCGGCACACTCGTTGCCGGCTCGATGGAGGACATTCCCGTGGAAGAAGCGATTCTCACCGGTGTCGCACACGACCGCAGCGAGGCCAAGATCACCGTCGTCGGCCTCGACGACCAGCCGGGGTACGCCGCCAAGGTGTTCCGAGCGGTCGCCGACGCCGAGATCAACATCGACATGGTGCTGCAGAACATCTCCAAGGTCGAGACCGGCAAGACCGACATCACCTTCACCCTCCCGCGCGAGCTTGGCCCGCTGGGCGTCGAGAAGCTCACCAAGCTGCAGGAGGAGATCGGTTTCACCGAGGTGCTCTACGACGACCACATCGGTAAGGTCTCGCTGGTGGGAGCCGGTATGAAGAGTCATCCCGGTGTCACGGCCACCTTCTGTGAGGCACTGAGCAACGTCGGAATCAACATCGAACTCATCTCGACGTCGGAGATCCGAATCTCGGTGTTGTGCCGCGATACCGAGCTCGACGACGCCGTGCGCGCACTGCACGAGGCGTTCGATCTCGGTGGCGAGGAAGAAGCCGTTGTCTACGCAGGAACGGGGCGCTGACATGGGCGAGCGAAGCGACGGGAGATGTCACTGATGGGCGTACGTATCGGAGTTGTCGGAGCCACCGGGCAGGTCGGCGGCGTCATGCGAACTCTGTTGGCGCAGCGGAACTTTCCCGCCGACGAGGTTCGGTTCTTCGCCTCGCCGCGGTCGGCGGGCAAGAAGCTGCCGTGGGGCGATGGTGAGATCGTCGTAGAGGATGCGGCTACCGCTGATCCGAGCGGACTCGACATCGCGCTGTTCTCGGCCGGTGCCACGATGTCGCGCGAGCAGGCGCCACGATTCGCCGCCGCAGGCGTGCGGGTCATCGACAACTCGTCGGCGTGGCGCAAGGATCCCGATGTGCCGCTGGTGGTTTCGGAGGTCAACGGCGAGTTGGCGCACAACCCGCCGAAGGGCATCATCGCCAACCCCAACTGCACCACCATGGCAGCCATGCCCGTCCTCAAGCCGTTGCACGACGCCGCAGGCCTGCAGCGCTTGATCGTCTCGTCGTATCAGGCGGTGTCGGGAAGCGGCCTGGCGGGCGTCGACGAACTTGCCAGCCAGTCGCGCGCGGTGATCGACGACGTCGAGAAGCTGGTGTACGACGGATCGTCTGTCGATTTCCCCGCGCCGAACAAGTACGTCGCGCCGATTGCCTTCGACGTCCTGCCGCTGGCCGGTTCCCTGGTCGACGACGGGTCGGGGGAGACCGACGAGGATCAGAAGCTGCGCAACGAATCTCGGAAGATTCTCGGCCTGCCGGAGCTGTTGGTCAGCGGTACGTGTGTGCGTGTGCCGGTGTTCACCGGACACTCGTTGTCCATCAACGCAGAGTTCGCGCAACCGCTCTCACCGGCCCAGGCCGACGAGATCCTCTCCGGCGCTGCGGGGGTCGAGTTGGTCGACGTTCCGACTCCATTGGCGGCGGCGGGCAAGGACAACTCGTTGGTCGGACGTATCCGACAGGATCCGGGCGTTCCGGACGGCCGTGGACTCGCCCTGTTCGTCTCGGGTGACAACCTCCGAAAAGGCGCTGCGCTCAATACGATTCAGATCGCCGAGCTTCTCGTCCGATAGCCGATTCTTCATCTGCGGCCCCGCACTGTGAGGCCCACAACCGCCCGATTGGGGTCACTCGATGTCAACACCAGCAGACGCCCCGGCGGTTGCCGACAGACTCGGTCACTACTACAAGATCGACGAGCCGTACCAAGTTGGTCGGGAGAAGGTGCGCGAGTATGCGCGCGCCGTGCAGGATCACCACCCGGCGCACCGTGACGAGGCCGCCGCACACGAACTCGGATACGCGGGACTCGTTGCGCCGCTGACGTTCACGGCGATTCCGGCAATGGCAGCCAACCGCGACCTGTTCGAATCGGTCGTCGTCGGCTATGAAACCTATGTGCAGACCGAGCAGGTCTTCGAGCAGCATCGCCCGATTGTCGCGGGTGACGAACTCACCACCGACGTCGAACTGTCGTCGATCCGACGCGTCGCAGGCAGGGACCTGCTCACCGTCACCAACACGTTCACCGACACAGCGGGTGAGGTCGTCCACACGATGCACACCACGGTTGTCGGGGTGAACGCCGACGAGGTCGACCCGGCGATCAACGATGCGGTCCGCAACATCATGGTGCACGACGTGAACATCATGACTGCCGATGCGTCGAATGCCGCCTACCGCAAGACGGTACGACCTGAAGGGGCACAGGTCATTTCGACCGCAGGTGCGCAGCGGACGTCGGGCGCGCTCGACTTCGATTCACTGACTGTCGGAGACGAACTACCGCTTCGCAACGCGCGTCTGTCGCGTGGTGATCTCGTCAACTACGCAGGTGTGTCCGGTGACGGCAATCCGATTCACTGGGATGAGTCCATCGCGAAGCTCGCAGGGCTCCCCGACGTGATCGCCCATGGGATGCTGACGATGGGGCTCGGCGCCGGGTTTGTCTCCGCGTGGTCAGGCGATCCGGGCGCGGTGAGCAGATACTCGGTGCGACTTTCGCAGGTGGCAGTGGTGTCTGCGGCCGAGGGTGGCGTCATCGAGTTCAGCGGCCGTATCAAGTCGCTCGATCCCGAGACCCGCAGCGGAGTCGTGCTCATCGTCGCGAAGTCGGGCGGTCGCAAGATCTTCGGCCTCGCCACCATGAACGTGCGGTTCGCATAACGGGCGTTCCCGACACTCGTGCGCCCTGGCTCACACCCCGTGGTTACTGTGGGGTAGGTTACGACCATGACACGAATTCGGGGATTCATCTCAGGTAGGCGGGTCCGTCGTGCGACGCGACGGTCAACGGTCGCGGTCACGGCAGGGGCGTTGGCTCTCGGAGCGGCGACAGCGGCCGTCGGTCCAGCTCACGCGGCCGACTTCTACACTCCGCCGTCGCAGTTCTCCGCATCGCCGGGGTCGGTCATCCGTAGTGAGCCGAGTCCGTTGTTGCTGCAGATACCGGGCCTGAAGAATCAGTGGCCGGGAACGGCGACGCGGATCATGTATACCTCGCGCTATCAGGACGGTAAGCCTGCGGCGGTGACCGGAACCGTCGTCGAGCCGACAGCACCGTGGAAGGGCAAAGGCCCCCGGCCCACCGTCGTCCTCGGACCGGGCACCATCGGCCAGGGGGATCAGTGCGCGGGATCGAAGCTCATGAGCCTGCCCGTGGCCATCGACCCGAGCAAGCCGAGCCTCGCGCTCAACTACTCGGCCCTCGAGATGAATCTTCTGCTGATCAACGGCGTGCGAGTCGCGATCACCGACTACATCGGGATGGGCACGCCCGGCATCCACACCTACGTGAACAGGGTCGAGACCGGACAGGCCATGCTCGACGCTGCCCGCGCGGCGCTGAAGGTCGAGAAGGCACCGGCCAACGCACCGATCGCCTTCTCCGGTTACTCGCAGGGTGGCGGGGCGTCGGCGTCCGCGGCCGAGTTGGCGTCGACGTACGCACCAGAGCTCAATGTGAAGGCCAGCTACGCCGGTGCGCCGCCGGCCGATCTGTCGAAGGTGATCAACCAGATCGACGGCACATTCATCGTGGGCGGTATCGGGTATGCGATCAACGGTCTCGAGGCCCGGTATCCGGAGCTCAAGAGCGTCATCGACCAGGAGACGAATCCTCGGGGGCGGCAGGCGCTCAAGCAACTGTCGACGCAGTGCATCGCCGACACCGGACTGGCCTTCGGATTCCAGCGAACCAATGCGTGGACCCGTGACGGCAAGCCACTCTCGGCGGTCATCAACAGGCATGCGAATGTCAAGAAGATCGTCGACGAGCAGCGAATCGGACGCCTCAAGCCCAATGCGCCGGTCCTGCTCGAGGGTGGTGTCAACGATGACGTCATCCCGTACGGCCAGGTCGCGCAACTCGATCGTGACTGGCGGGCGCAGGGTGCTGATGTGCAGATGATCAGCAACACCATCCCGCCGATCTTCCCCGGCCTCGTGGTCAACCATGGATTGCCGATGATCACCACACTGTTGCCCGCGACGAATTATCTTCTCTTGCATCTGAACAACTGATTCGACGACGAGCATCGTGATGCCCCCGTCCCACTGGGCGGGGGCATCGCCACGAATCGGCTCGTATCCCTATGGCGCAGAAGACGTCTCGGTCTGGTAATCAACACGTTGGTCAACGACGGGCCGGGGCACGGCGGAATCTGGTCGATGACGTCGCAGACCAACGAACGAACCGATCACCAGCAGGATGCTCACGACATAGGCGGTCATGGCATAGGGAAGCGGTCCGATTCGGCCCCCATTGGGCGCCACGCCGTCGACCGCGGCAAAGTAATCGGGTAGTGCGCTGATCCAGAGCACGGCAGCGATCACGAGGTAGATTGCGCAGCAGATCACCGGAAACCACTCGCGTGCAAGAGGTTCGGGCAGCGCTGCCGGGTCGGCTCGGCGCGCGCGGTATGCGCCGTAGAAGGCCAAGACGGTGACGACGGCCAGAACCGCGACGTATGCCCACGCGGACACGGCGCGACCGACGAGCAGCGAACCGCCGAGCAGATCCACGATGGTCGGCGGAATCGACCCGACGAACAGCACCGGCCATACCAGCACACTCGTCACCACCACATCGCGCACGATGTACCAGCCGCCCCTGTGCGGCACGGTGCACAGCCATCGGGTCACCAGAGCGATTCCAAACGGCAGCATCACGCTGAAGGCGCTCATGTTCAACAGCGGTATGCCGCTGAACGATGGATGGGCCGTCGATACCTCCTGGTTCCACACCCACCATTTCATCTGCGGCCCAAGGCCATCTGCCACCTGGTAGAGGCAGTGGAACACGAAAGCCACACAGCCCGCGGACACAAAGATGTTGTAGCGCGAGAAGATCCCGGTGCGCTGGACGAGCGTGTACGCCACGTAGAGGTACACCGGATACATCGCGACGATGTAGAGCGGTAACCGATCGTAGAGGAACTGGACCGTGAACAGGTTGTGTGCGAACGTGAGTCCGAGTTCGTCCTCGATACCGAACCATTGCGGGAAGTAGGCGATCGGCTCGACGAGGAGCAGTGCGAGGATGCCGCTGCACCAGACCACCAGATTCGACGCGTCGTGCTGCGATCGGTACCAACGGACGGCGTGAACCAAGCACGCGATCACTCCGACGACGAGAGTCGCCTCGATGACGGGCAGCGTCCAGTTGTCCAGATCTGCGGGATTGGTGATCGTGACGACCGCATTGCCGTCGCACCGGACGCCGTGAAGCGTCTCCGACAGTCGCGCGTACTCGGCTGTGCATGTCTGCATTCGTGCACCTCAGGGTTCTCGAGGATGTGACCCGATGCCCTGATCATACGTCTGTGTCAGATATGTATGACCAGAATCAGGAATCTGACATGCGACGATGGACGGATGAGAACACGAGGCTGGGGTGGCGACCTTCCGCGCTCGGAGGAGGAGGCCCGTGAGCGGATAGTCTCAGCGGCGATGCGGTGTATCGATCGATCGGGTCCGGCCAAGACCACGCTCGCCGACGTCGCGGTCGAACTGCAGGTGACCAGGCAGACCGTCTACCGCGTGTTCCCCACGACGGCCGACCTTCTCGCTGCTGTGGGAGAGGCCGGTGCTGAGCAGTTCCTCGAGCGTCTCACGGCTCACGTCGCCGACATCACCGATCCGCGGGATGCGCTGGCCGAGGCGGTTGTCTACACGCTCGGGCGGCTTCCGGACGAGCCGCACATCGGACTTCTCGTACAGGTCGGCGAGAACGAGGTCTTCAGTCGCGGGGCGACCTCCTCGCGTGCGATGCGGTTCGGGGCGTCGGTGTTGCGTCGGTTCCCGATCGACTGGGCTGCAATGGGTGTCGACGACGAGCGGCTCGACGGCCTCGCCGAGTTCATGCTTCGAATTCTGTTGTCGTTCCTGCAGTATCCGTCTGACCCGCCCAGGAGTCCGGGTCAGCTGCGCGCGTACCTTCGACGCTGGCTTACGCCGGCGCTCGACCTGGAAGAGCCTGATGCGCCGCCGGTACGGTGAGCCGCCGGGCGACCGTCAATGGAGGGCGATGCCGAGCTTGCCTGCCATCACCGAGACCATGTGCTGAACACCGATCTCGTTGCGGCCTAACAACATATGGTCGTGCTGTCCCCGTCGAACACCTTCACCGCACTGGGGCAGCATGGTGAAGTCCTCGTCGCGGACCGCTGCGTGCACCTGCGCGAAGATCTCGTCGTACATTGACCGTTGCTCGTCGGTGGTCGCGGGATAGCGCGCCATCCAGCTGTGCCGCACGGTGCAGGTCGTTGCCGACTTCTCGGGCAGGATGTCGATCACCTCGACCCCGACCGGACTGTTGGCGAGGATGAGATTGGGATACACCCAGTAGATGATCCCCATCTGAGCAACGGGGTCCCAGTTGTCGGCGGGCTCGGTGCCCTCGAGTTGGTTGATCCAGTTGAACGGGAAACCGATTCGGTGGTGATCGCCGAACTCATCGTAGACGTGGGTGTTGGCCAGGGTGTTCATTCCGATCACGCTCTCGCCGTGCACAAACGGGAAATGATATCCCTCGGCGAAGGCCTCCAGCGCTCCCTTCCAGCTGACCTCGGACGTCAGAAACCGTTCATCGTGATAGCCGAAGTCCTGGTAGTTCCATTGCGCCAGTTCTGGGCCCATCGATCCGAGGTGGTCGTCGAGATCGATGTCGGCGTCGGCGGTGAGTACCGCCCAGACAAAGCCGTACTTCTCCTCGCTGGGCAGTTCGACGAGGCCGTAGTCGTCTCGGTTCATGGATTCGAATCCAGCAGCGCCGGGTACTCCCTTGAGTATGCCCGCGGTGTCGTACACCCATCCGTGATACGGGCACGTGAATCTGCGTGAGTTTCCCGAACCGCATGCGGGCATTGCCCCGCGGTGTCGGCAATAGTTGAGCAACACATGCGCGGTGCCATCGCGGTCGCGTGTGATGAGCAATGAGTCGCCGAGAACCGAGCGCACGACGTAGTCGAACGGTGCCGGGATCTGGGCGGTCGCGAGAACGGGAATGGGGACCCGGCGGAGGATCGCTGACTCCTCGAGGTCGCGCAGCTTCTCGTCGTTGTAGTAACTCAGCGGCACACGCAACGTGTCCGGGGCCATGTCAGTGGTGTGTGTGAGTGCCAGATCGAGTGCGCGGCGGGTCAATTGCGGACCCAGTGGCGTTGGAGCGGAGGAGTGTGCGTAGAGCGAGGTGACATCGGGGCTGGTGGTCATCGGAGTGTCCTTCATCGATATCGTCTGATAGCGACCATACACGTGCACCGGTTAGTGTCTAGTCATGTTGGTAATGTTTCAGGCCCTCGGGGTATGTGATGAGCATCGAGTGGCAACGATTCGCTGAGTTCGTCCGGGATGAGATCGTCACAGCGGTGACCGAATTCGCGCAACAACATCCCGACGCATGTCCTCGGCGCGCTGTACTTTACGATTTCCGCACCCATGATCTGCTGATACTCTTCCCGACGATTGCGGTGTGTGGAGCGGAGGCCGGCGACGCACATCCGGAAGAGTGGGAATGGCAACATGATTCGACCCGGTCAGCCGACGCTTGGGCGGCGGTGCTGACCGCTTACGCGGGGTCGGGCAGTGCTGGATGGCCCTCGGTGGTCAGCGGATTCCACGCGGCGATCGCCGCGGGATGCCGGAGCGCGGCCGAGCGTCTCATTGCACACGGCGTTGTCGGAGGCGAATTCGATGCTGACGCAGAACGGCCCGACGACACGTTGCCGGCATGCGTGGTCGGCGTCGACGATATCTGCGAAAGCACTTCTCTCGATGACAGATTCGATCTGCTCGATCGCATCGGGCGGGTGTCGGACGAGGTCGCCTGCGAGCTCTTGTCGCTCGTTCGGGACCGCTCGTGGCCCGACGTGGTTCGCGGCGCAGCGGCGTCGACTCTGGCGTGGGTGGGTCGACTCGATCTCGTCGTCGCCGACCTGTCTTCACTCACCCACCAGCAGGCACTCGACGTGGTGGCGCGGCCGTATCTGGGGCGAGACAAGAATGGCCCGTTGAACTATTCGCCACTCGAGCGAGTCCTCGACGCACATCCGATGCTTCACGACGAACTCGTCACACGACTGTCGCCGACGTCGATGTATGGCATCGACGCCGACGACCTCCCCGCTGCGATGAGTGGGCTCTCGTCACGATGGGCGTTCGTGCGTAGGCATGCCTCCATCGTGCTACTGAGCGTGCACGTGTGACACCGCCGCCGATCTGACGTCACACAGCAAATCTGCCGGCGAAGGCGCGGAGGGGTAGATCGTTGCTCGTGATGATGCCCGGACGGGCCTCGACGACCGATCGAATGGAGTTCAAGGCGGGAAGTCCCGTGACAGTCATGCCGATGGATGCGAAGTTCTCGGGCTTTGACAGATCCATTCCGGCTTTCGGGAAGATCATGTGTTTGCTGTAGATACTCGGGTCGCCGGTGATCTGAGTGATGTAGCAGGCCTTGATATCCCACGCGGGATCGGTGTGTGGCGTCATCTGCCACTCGAGGTGTGTCTCGACGCGCGGAACGCCGTCGACCATGCCCTGGTACTTGATGTAGTTCGCCCCCAACGACCCCTTGGGCAGGAAGTACCAACCGAGGTCGACGTCCTTGGTGCAGGCGCCGAGTTCGTAGGAGTATTTCACCTCGTCGAGTTCGAGACCGAAGGCGTCCGCCATCAGATACACGGAGTCGGCGAAGACTGCGGTGTACTTGTACAGGGAATCGGGGATCGACGGATCGTCGACGGGTAGCCCGTATCCCACTGCCTTCCACGTGTCGACAGAGTGGTGGCATGAGACGTCGACGGACTCGGTGACGGTGACATTCTCGATCTCGGCGACGTCTGCGCTGTGCACGATGCCGAGGATCTGGCACAACCCCGGGTTCATGCCGGTTCCGTAGAACGTCGATCCGCCGCGTTGACAGGCGGCCTCGATGACCTCGCTGACCTTGCGTCCCGACGGGTGCTGCCAGTTGGTGTCGCGGTGGTAACCGGTGATCCAGTCGGCGGTTGTGACCACGTTGATGCCTGCTTCGAGTACTTTTTCGTACAGGTCTTCGTCGGGGAACACTCCGTGGAAGGTCAGGACGTCGGGGCGAGCGGCGATGATGTCCTCGACGGTGCCGGTCGCCGTGACGCCGATCGGGTCGAGGCCGACGATCTCGCCGGCGTCACGCCCGATCTTGTCTCCGGTATAGCAGTGCAGACCGACCAATTCGAGGTCAGAATGCGCGAGGATTCTGCCGATCATCTCGGAGCCGAGATTGCCTGTGGCGACCTGGAATACGCGAATGGCGGATGAGTTGCTCATGGACGAGACCTTTCGTGGGCGTGGTGGCGGTTCGAGTTGGATGGGTTGTGGGGGAGGTGGTCCGGGCCGCTCACGCCGAGGCTGCGGTGGCCGAGGGGTGCAATGGGACGATCGCGCCGCTTTCCGGATGGGCTGGGTCTCGGCCGTACGCTGAATCGCCCCCGGGATAGAACTGCACAGCCCAGTTGCGCAATGCGGTGAAACCCTTGAACTCCCGTTGGGATAGGGCAGGGGGGTCGGAATAGCGCTGGTGCGACCAGATCTCGACATCATTGTCGAATTGTTCGATGACGAGATCGGTCATCGTCTTGCCGTACTTGGTCAGTTCCGTCGTGGATTCCTCCCCCGGCTTCTTCCCGATCCAGACGGTGAAGCGGACGTCGCAGGTCCGGTCATCGACCGGCGTGACGGCGGGCATCGTGCGGTTCTCGACCATGCCCCAGGATTTGGTGATCGAGCAACCGAGACCGGCGTTGACGGAATAGACGCCGCTGGCGGCGGTTTCGAGCGTCGCGCCCTCTTCGAACGCGATGGTGAAGTCGACGTAGGACACCGGGCCGGCGAAGTCGTGGCGGGTGAACTCGGGCATGAACGGTGTCTGGTGGACGAACTTGAAGTGAGCGAAGTCGACGCCGTTCTCCATGACGTACTGCGGATGCAGTTCGAGCTGCTCGTGGAACAGGGTCCCGCCGGGGATGGGTGCGTAGTAGTTCTCTGCGTCGGCGGGGTCGTCCCCGAATGCCGTGAACATGTCGGGAACCTCGAAATACGGTGGGCGAGAAGCGGTGTCGAACCAGATCCACACCGCATGATTGTGTTCGACCACGGGGTAGCTGCGGATACGCCTGCCCTTGTTTGGGCGCTTCTCGTAAGGGATGCAGACGTTGCGGCCCTTGTCATTCCACTCCCATCCATGGAACGGGCAGACGAGGTTTTCGCCCTCGACGTGGCCGCCGTAACCCAGATGTGCGCCGAGATGTTCGCAGTAGGCGTCGAACACCGAGACCTTTCCCGACGCCGAGCGCCACGCGACCATGTCACGCGAGAAGTACTTCATCGTGCGGACGTCACCGACCGCGAGCTCGTGCGACCACGCCACCTGATACCAGCCGGTCGGTTCCATCGACAGTGGGGTCTGTGCCATGAGCAAAACCGTAGAGGCCTCTGTGAAAGAGTGCAAGAGGGTTCTGTGAAAATGTCGGGAACGGGCTACGATCGGACTCCATGAGCGAGGCGACAACCACTCCCAGGCGTGCGAACAAACGTGGCCAGGCCACGCGCGACAGCATGATCCACGCCGCCATCGCCGCGCTGGCGACCGGTGACCCGACCGCGGTGTCGGGAAATCGGATTGCCCGCGAGATCGGTGCCACCTGGGGCGTGGTCAAATACCAGTTCGGCGATATCGACGGTCTGTGGGCCGCCGTCCTGCGACACACTGCAGACGAGCGTGGCGATCTTCCCGCGAACGTCAAACCGGACGGAACGCTTCGCGAGCGGGTCTCGGCGCTGATCGACGCGATGTTCTACGGACTCACCACGCCGGAGGCACGGGCCATTGAGACCCTACGCGCGACACTCCCGCGGGAGCATGCCGAACTCGAACGTGAATTCCCGCGCACTGCAGCCGAATTGGCGTCATGGAAGCCGAACTGGGACTCGGCGTTCGAGCGCGCCTTCGCTGATCTGGGCCTCGATCCGCAGAAGGTGCGCCAGATGGCTGCGCTGATCCCCGGAGCAATGCGCGGGCTCATCTCCGAGCACACCCTGGGCACGTACGGCAACCTTGATGACGCCCGTGCGGGAATGGTGGGCGCCATCGTCGCCTATCTGGCACAGTGACGCGGTGACATCGCACCGTCCGGGACTGGCTGTCCTTGTCCGCGTACTCGTCTGTTCGATGCTGGTCGGCGCCGCGGTTGTCGGTTCACCGCTTGTCGATTCCGCGATCGCGACCGCTGCACCGCCGGCTCACGGCCCGGCCGCGCCCGCACCGGGGCCGGCGACCGGCCTGGGTCCCGTCGGCACATCTCTGATGCATGGCGACCTGTGGTCGTCGGATTCGACGCCGTTCGCAGGGCCCGGCGCCACTGCGCGCGTTGCGGCGTCGTCGATCCCCGGTGGAGCGTGCGCTGCGACCTTCGTCGGCAGCGACGGGCTCCCGGTCTCGTTGTGCACACAGTTCGTCGGCACCTCGCCACTGCAGGTGGCGGTGGCCACGGTGACACTGTTCGATCCGAGAACTGCCGCGCCGATCGCACGCAGGCAATTGACCAAGGGCGGACTTCTGGGTGGTGTGTACGGATACCTCGACGACCGCGACCGCGTGGTGGTCGCCGACGGTTCTGGTGCGATTCTGCGAGTGGCACACAGGTATTCGACGCGGGGATGGGAACTCTACGTCGACGATCGTGTCGACGTGAGAGAGCACATCGCTGCTGGTGATGCGATCACCGCACTCGCTCCGGATTTCGCTGGACGAATCTGGTTCGTGACCACGCACGGGATCGTCGGCACCGTCGACGCCGCGCGACACGTGCGCTCGATGCATCTCCCCAGGGGTGAGGACCTCGGCAACGGCCTGT
Source organism: Gordonia aichiensis NBRC 108223 (assembly GCF_000332975.1). Classification (GTDB taxonomy): domain Bacteria; phylum Actinomycetota; class Actinomycetes; order Mycobacteriales; family Mycobacteriaceae; genus Gordonia; species Gordonia aichiensis. The sequence continues at coordinate 68,287 of NZ_BANR01000004.1, forward strand.
CGGTTCGTGCGTCAGGGGTATCGGTGATCTCGACCCACGCACTGTACGAGATGCGGGCCGACGCCAACGGGACCCCTCACGTGGTGTGGCGTCGTGCATACGATCGGGGAGCCGCCCGCAGGCCCGGACAACTCACCTGGGGATCGGGCACGACACCTACCTACTTCGGCCCGGGTGGCGATGGCTGGGTTGCCATCGTCGACAACGCCGCGCGGCCGCAGCTGATCGTCTACGACAGCAACACCGGCGCGACGGTGTGCCGCATGCCCGCGTTCGAGACCTCGGGACAGGGCACCGAGAACTCGCCCATGGCGTGGGGCGACTCATTGATCATCCCGAGCACGTACGGCTACCAGTACCCGCCGATGGCCGTGAGCGGGCCGAGCGTGCCGGCCACCGCGCCGTTCGTGGGTGGCTCCACGCGCATCGACGTGTCGGCGAGCGGCTGCCGCCGGGTGTGGGAGAACGACGACCGTCTGGCGTCGCTGCCCCGACTGTCTCGCGCCGACGGGCTCATCCACGGCCTCGGCTACGGGCCGTTCCGCGCGGGAACGGTCCAGCAGGCCGGGCCGATCGACTACATTGCCACCGACTTTGCAACCGGCACGCGGGTGCGCACCCTCCACGTCGGCGACGGACCGGTCGACGAACCGCTCGAGCTGACCGGCACCATCGCGCGCGACGGCTCGCTGTGGCAGGCGACCGTGACGCGGATGCTCAAAATCGCGCCGCGGTAAGGCGCGGTAGGCGCGGTAAGCCGCGGTGGGGCCAGGCACGGGGCCGGGGCTGAGCGGTTCGGCGCGGGGTGCAGAAACTGGGGGAAGGGTTCTTTCCGCGGGTTTCGTCGGTTTCCGCGGGGTGTCGCGGGGTGCAGGAACTAGGGGAAGGATCTCTTCCGCGGGTTTCGTCGGTTTCCGCCGGTTGTTTCGCGGGGAAAGTCCAGGAACTAGCGGAAAGATCCCTCCCGCTAGATTTTTCCCCGGGGGGGCCGACGCCTGGACAGCGGACGAAGAGCGAGGAGTCCGACGCCGCGAGGGCGACCGCCTCCGAAGGTCGGGTACCCGACGCCCCGGGGCCCGACTCCCCTGAAACCCGGGCCCGATGCTTCCAAGCACCCCGAGGCACCCCGAGGCACCCCGAGGCACCCCGAAGCCTCCGGGTCCGGCGCTGAGAAGCGCCTCGGGGTGGCAATGCGACAATCGTCACCATGACCGCCGACGAAGAACCCGATCACGTGCCCTCGCAGGCCGAGCTCGACGCCGAGGACATGGCTGCAATCGCGCGGCGGTCGAAGGACAAGGACGAGGCCGTGCTCTATCCATCGCGGCCGGTCGATCCGGGGCCGCCGCCACGGGTGCTGACCGTCCCCGCGCGCGTCGCGTTCTGGGGTGCGGCCGTCGCGGGTCTGATCGCGTTCGTCTATGGGTTCGTCAACGTCGGCACGATCAGGGGGCTTCTCCGTGACCGTCTGCGCGACGGACTCGCCTCCGATCCGCGCAATGCTGCACCCGCGGACCGTATCGACACGATGGCCAACTTCTTTCCGCCATTCATGCTGATCATGATCGTCGTGTTCCTCGCGATCGAGTACGTACTCCTCGTGGGTGCTGCCACCCATCACAGCCGCAACTGCCGCAACTTCTACCTCGCGGCGGTCCTGGTCAACCTGCTGTGCATCCCCATCGGGATCGATCTGCTGTTCCGCTACCCGGACGTGTGGTCGGCCCTGCCGGTTATCGGATGGATTCAGTTCGCGCTTCTCGCGGTCTCTGCGCTGTGCACGATCCAGCGATCGGTCAACCGGTGGCTGCCGCAGTCGACACGGATGCGTCCCATGCGCATGGTGAAGGGCCGCTAGCAGGCGCGGTAGGGAACAGTGGTGTGTACCGCCTGCGGACCCGATCGTCGGCGCAGGCGGCACACGGGCAGAGCACGGTGACGTGCTTCCACTCTGGAATCGGTTAGACGAAGAAGAGCGCGCCGAAGGTGACGGTCGTGCTCGTCGCGAGTAGGGCGAAGATGACGCTCCCGGACCTCGCGGAGGCGATCAGGGGAGTCGGCTCATCCGTTCCGGGTGCGCCGGATCGGCCCACGACATCACCTGTGTGCGCAGTCGTCGTGGCCGTCGACATGAGTGTCTCCTCACTCCGGATGCCGTCACGAACCCGTTGTCGCGACGCGCTGTAGACGACAGTAGGTGCGGGTTCGCGCCGCTGACCAGCGCAGAGGATGACTGACTGTTCAACAGCAACACATGGTCACGAAGGTGTAACGACGCAGTGGGAGGCACTGGACAAGCCACTGACTTTCACATATCTCGTAAATGGATGGTTAGCTAAGTAGATGACACGTCTCTCGCGACGACCCACTTACCACTCATCGGTGCTGGCCGCCGAAGATCTGTCGATGGAGGTCGTCATGCAGTTCGCCCCGGTCCGCCGCCTCTCGGACGGTGCGCTCGCGGCCGTCGAACTACAGGTGCGCGGTCTGGCCGGTAGCGCAATGGGAACAGCGGAGTCGTTGCGTCGCGCGGCACGTCTCATGCAGCAGAAGGCATCGCTCGACAAGCAGAAACTGGCATTCGCCGACTCCCCGCAGGCGGCGGAACTCGCCGAGATCCTTCCGGTGCTTGTCACCGTCGACATGGATTCCGTTCCGGAACACGAACTCGATCTGTTGCCGACGCCGCCTGCGCTGCAACGACTCGTGTTCTCGGTGTCACCGGCACAGTTGCTCAGCCGACCACACGAGATGCTCGGCGCGGTGAAGGCTGCACGGGGACGCGGGCAGGTGATCTGCATCGACGGAATAGGCGTTGACCCGCACGCCATCTCGATGCTGCCGCTCATCGAGCCCGACGTGATCATCACCGGTCCCGAGCTGCTCTCGGTGGCGACCGAACCCGACATGGCAGAGATCGCGCATGCGCTCGCGGCACACGTCGAGCGCAGCAACGCGGTCGTTGTCGCAGAGGGCGTCGACGACGACCGACGGCGAGCGGCTGCCCTGACGATCGGTGCGGGCTACGGCACCGGTCGGCTTTATCCGGCCGTCGCCAATCCGTCCGAACTTCCGGCCGACGAGATCGTGGCATTTCCCGACGCGCCCGTGTGGTCGAGTCCTGCCCCGTCGGCAGATACGCCGTACCGACTCGCCGCGGGCCTGCAGGAGCCGCGGCGGGGAACCAAGCGGCTGCTCGTCGAGATGAGCAAGTCGCTCGAGGCCCAGGCTGCGTCTGCCGGGCAGGCGATGATCGTCGTCGGAACTTTCCAACATGCGCGGCACTTCACAGACACGACGGCCAGACGCTGGCACGATCTCGCCGACGCCACCGGCTTCGCGGGCGTTTACGGTGTCGGCCTGTCACATATGGTCGACGGCAACGTCAGGCACGCGCCACTCGACGCCGCCGATGATCTCGTGAACGAGTGGACCGTCGCGGTGCTCGGGCCGCACTTCGCGGCCCTGCTCTCGGCGCGCGATCTGCACGACGCCGGTCCGGACCTCGACCGCAGCTTCGATTTCGTGCAGTCCTTCGATCGGCTCACCGTGACGCAGGCCGTGCACAGTGTGCTGACCCGGTTCAGCTGAGCCATCTCACGAGAGTTCCGCAACCTCCTTGGTGAACTCGGCCTCGTCGATCCGTGTGCTCCGCCCGTCGGAGATCACGACGTCGCCGTCGACCATGACGATGTCGACGATCGAGCGTGATCCCGTGGTGAGTAGCGAGGCGCCCGGGTTGCGGACCGGCAACGTCGCGTAGTCGCGGTCGAAGCGGACCAGCGTGAGGTCGGCAGGCGCCCCTGTGCTCACGCCACCGATCACTTCAGGCAGCCCGAGAGCCACATTCGCTCCGCCACAGGCGATGTCGAGCATGGTCTCGAAGCCCATCAGGTCGGCGCGTTTGTGAACCGCGCGCTGCAGATACGCTCCGATGCGGAAGGTCTCGAGCATGTCCTGGGTGTCGTTGCTCGCAGCGCCATCGACCCCGAGGCCCACTCCGAGCCCGCGGTCGAGCATGGCCGGGACGGGTGCGATGCCGCTGCCGAGCCGCATGTTCGACAACGGGTTGTGCGACACCGCGACTCCCCGCTCGGCGAGGATCGACTGGCCGACGTCGTCGAGTTCGACGCAGTGGACGGCCAGCACCCGATTCCACAGGAAATCGTTGGAGTCGAGGTACTCGACGGCACCGACCCCCGCGTGCTCGAGGCACATGACGTCGTCGGTAGGCGTTTCGAGGAGGTGGATCATCACCGACATGTCGCGTTGCTCCGCGAACTCACGCAATCTCACCATCCCGGCCTCGGTGACCGATCGCGGGTTCGGAATGGCGAGCGCCACCGTGATCGGTGTCTCCGAGACCTGTTCGCGTAGGTGATCGACGTGGTCGAGGACCTCATCGAGAGGCTGCATGAGTCGCGGCTCGAACCCCCACTTGCGCGTGGCGTCCGGCCGGTCGGCGACGCCGCGGCCCAGGACGGCGCGAATACCCGTGTCGCGCAACGCCTGGATGACCGCGCCGTGGACCTCGCCGGATGGGTGGGGCCACATGTGCTCGACGACGGTGGTCGTGCCGGATCGAAGCATCTCCAGTGCAGCCGCGACCGCAGCCGTGTACGCGCGGTCCGGTGTGATGGCAACCGACTCCTCACCCACGGCCAGCAGCCATTCGAGCAACGGTGTGCACTCGGCGATTCCGCGCATGAGTGACTGCTGTAGGTGGGTGTGTGTGTTGACGAAGCCTGGGATGAGGTACCCGCCGGTCGAGATGGTCTCGGCGACAGCAGATGTCGAGGAAGCGTGCGAACCGATCGATTCGACGACGCCGTCGACCACGCGAACATCCTGATGCTCGAGCCAGATGCCTCCGGAGTACACGGACACGTCGGAGAACACCGACGTGCGGCCCACGTCGCCGGTCGCCGCGGTCATCACTTGGCGAAGTTCGCGGCGATGCGCTGGGCGATGTAGTCGCCACCGGTGATCGGCGGGTACTTGCCCGCTGCGCTCTCGATCAGGGCATCGGTGTTCGCCTGTGCGAAGTAGGCGATGGTGTAGCGAGGTCCCGTGTACTCGCCGCGGCGCGGCGCCCGCACGCGATGGAAGTTCGACGGCAGGCGGTCGTCGGACCACCGCATGAGCATGTCGCCGATGTTGCAGGTGATCGCTTCGTCGGACGGCTCGACCGGTGTCCAGGCCTGCGAGGAGGCCTCGGCTCCCGGCAGAACCTGCAGGCCGCCCTGGCCCGCGCGCTGGAACAGCAGCGTCAATGCGTCGAAGTCGGTGTGCGCGCCTGCGCGCCAGACGTTCGGCTCGTCGAGCATGGCGTCGGGGAAGGCGTAGTAGTGCAGCAAGCGCAAGGTGCTCTGATAGGTCTCGGTGCTGGGGTCGTGTGCGCGGGTGAAGAAGTCGCGGTCGAAGCCGAGTTTCTCCGCAAAGCAGCCGAGGATGTCCATCGCGAGCTTCCAGCACTTGTGCTCGAAGTCGAGGAGGGTCTGGCGGAATCCTGCGAGTTGCTCGTCGGTCGGCCAGAGGCCGTCCATGCGGGGGAGGGTGAGCTGGTAGGACTCCTTCTGGTCCGGGGTGCCCACCGACGGACGGACCTGGCTGGAGAACTCCCAGCCCGCGTTCTGGCCCTTCTTGAGCGGGAACTGCTCCTTGACATCGCGGGGCAGCGCGAAGAACTTCGCCGACATGTCGAATGCGTGATTGACCTCGGCCATGTCGATGCCGTGGTCGACGATCTGGAAGAAGCCGATATCTGTTGCGGCGGACCAGAGTTCGTCGGAAATCTCAGTGCGTCGCGCTTCGAAGTCGGCGAGGCTGATGCGGCGTACCTCACGGTCGGTGGTCTCGGTACCGAGCCCGCCCATCTGTGCCTCGCGATTGAGTTCTGTCATCGCATACGCGTCGTCGGAAGCAGTGGCGGTTGCCGAAGGGGTGTTGCTCATGGTGTGTTCTCTCTTCACGAATGAGCTCGCGTGCGCTTTTCGACGCAGGACCCGAGAGAAGGGCCGCCACGGACGCGAACATCGGGACTCTTCCCCGTTGCTACACGCGATCTCGTGGAAGCCACGATACGACAGGCGGGGCGGGTGCGCCACTCGAGCGTCCTGCTACGGGCGTGGTCAGACGACCGGGAGTCGGAGGGTCTGGTCGGGGCCGGCATCGATCGACACCGGTATCGAGCGCATCCCGCCGCGGTAGTTCGTCGACCCTCCGGAGACCACGAGCCGTAGTCGGTGGCCGGGACCGAAGCGATGGACGACTGCGGGGAGAGTGATGGTCAGCGGTTGGTGGGGATTCGAAATCCGCACCGGAGCAACGAGATTGCCGACTGTTGTCGATACTCCCGCCGCATCGACGTCGACAAGCCTGGTGAACAGCACGAGTTGGTCGGCGAGTGCCGCGCTGCTCGTCTCCGGTGCTCGCACACGCAACTGCAGCGTCGGTGCTCCGACGACATCGACGGCGGCAGGCAGCGGAGCGGTGTCCCACTGTGCGAAAGTGCCCGTGACGTCGCGTTCGGGGGCACTGATCAGTCCGAGTGCGTCGGGCTTGTCGTGTGAGGTCGGCAGTCCCGCGGGTGGCGTGGTCAGCCGCGCGGTGCCTCGACGCGGCGTCGACGAGGAGGGCACCAGGCCGTTCACCCCGGAGAGGGCGAACTCCTCGCGGTTGCCGACGTCGACAGTTGTGGCCGTCGCATAGGCGGGGGTCGCGATGCCCCGATAGTCGATCCAGTTGCGGAAGTAGGCAAAGGCGGGGCCGGTACCGGTACCGGTTCCCTTCAGATAGTGGTCGTGCCACGCCGCGGCGCGATGCATGACGTACTGGCCATCGGGGTCGGGCTTGTCGGACGAGAGGTCGCCGGGAGCGGGCGATCCCGAGTGTCCGCCGGAGAACCAGATCATCGACGTGGGGACGCCCCTCGCCGACAGTCCGCGGTGGGTGGCCAGTGCTTCTCGGAGAGTGAACAGGGTGTCCTGTTCGCCCTGCACGAGCAGTGTGGGAATTGTGATGCGATCGAGGAACGAGGCGACCGAGCCCCGTCGGAATTCATCGAGGATCGACGGGTCGACCGTTCCGGTCGTGGCCGATTGGACAAGCGCGTCGCACACTGCCGCAGGAAAGTCGGGGCAGCCTGCAAGTCGTTGCGGGTCGACAGCCGCGTGCTGGACACCGGAGACGAGTCCTCCGGCGACCAGGGTGGCGCTCCAGTTGAGCTTGACCGCACCCTGTGTCGGCGTACTGACACCGACCGTTTGGCCGGTGTTGTTGGGCGACAACGAATACGACAGGTCGTTCCAGGTCGCCATCGGCACGATCGTGTCGATCCTCGGATCGACCGAGGCGGCGGCGAACTGGATGTGGCCGCCGTAGGAGCCGCCGATCATGCCGACGCGCGGATCGTGGGAGCTGTGGGCGCCCCGATGGTCGACGCTGTCGCGTTGGACGACGTCGAGTACGGGTGCGGGCATCGTGTGTGCGGCGTCGCGGAAGGCGATGCCGTTCGCGCCGCCCAGATAGCTGACGAGTCGGGACGCGGCGTCGCCGTCCGGGGTCGGACTGTCGAACGTGATGCGGCAACCCGATCCGCCGAACCCGAGTCCGGAGTAGGCGAGTACGACGTAACCGCGCGCGGCGAACATGCGTGCCAACGGTGCCTGATCGTCTTTGCTGCCGCTGAAACCGTTGGTCGTCAAGATCGCAGGTGCACGCTTCGTCGGCGAAACACCGTGCGGGACATAGAGATCACCGATCACGTCGCAGCGCGGGCCCGAGTTGTGCATGACGTCGAAAAGGGAATCAGGAATCGTTTCGTCGACTCACTGCACCGCATGGCCAATAATGGACATGATCTAAAAACTAGATCGAGTCCAATTTAGCTGTTACGATGAAGCCCATGCAGGATCGACAGGCCCTCGGACGACAGCTCCGTGACGCGGGGATGCGGGTCACCGCCCCTCGTCTCGCGGTGCTCGAGGTCTTGGCCGCGCATCCGCATTCGACGGCCGACTTCGTCGCCCGCGGAGTGCGGAAGCAGCTCGGGGGCGTGTCGAAGCAGACTGTCTACGACGTGCTGCGTTCATGTACGGAGAGCGGATTGCTCCGTAGCATCGAGCCTGCAGGTTCTGCGGTGCGCTATGAGACACGCACCGCAGACAATCACCACCATCTCGTGTGCCGTACGTGTGGCGACATCGTCGATGTCGATTGCGTCGTCGGGTCGGCACCGTGTCTCATGCCGGACGCCGACCACGGTTACTCGATCGACGAGGCCGAGGTGACGTTCTGGGGTCAGTGTCCAGCCTGTCGCGCCGTCGGAGCCGGATGACTGATCTGTCACACACCAGCTCGACCGCAACAGCTCAACCACGACAACAGTTCTCACACACTTCCAGGAGATGACCATGGCTATCGAACCCGCATACACGATCTCGTCGACAGCAACCGGAGGTGGTCGCGATGGTGAGGTCGTATCGGCGAGTGGGCAGATCGATCTCGACCTGCGGCCGCCCAAGGAGCTTGGCGGTAGTGGAGAGGGCAGCAACCCCGAGGAGCTCTTCTCGGCCGGATATGCAGCCTGTTTTCTCGGTGCGCTGCGGGCAACCTCCAAGAACGCGGGATCGCCGGTGCCCGACGAGTCGACGGTGACCGTCACAATCGGCATCGGTAAGGACCCGGCCGACGGCGGGTTTGCGCTCGTCGCCGACATCGAGACCTACATCCCCGGCGTCGACGAGGCGAAGGCGAAGGAACTCGCCGAGGGCGCGCACGCCTTCTGCCCGTACTCGAAGGCAACGAAGGGCAACATCGCCCACAACCTGACGGTCCGCGTCTGAGCAGCTGACGCGACCGTTGCGAGTCCGGCGCCACAGCCCGGCGCCGGACGTACGTCACGACCCGCCCACCGGCGGGCAGACATGAGAGAAGGAGTCACACAATGACGAACACTCCGATCACGAGCACGTTGACCGATGAGCAGAAAGCGATCACCGGTCATGCACTGCAACAGACGCTGGTCGACCTGATCGATTTGTCCCTGGTGGCCAAGCAGGCGCACTGGAACGTCGTCGGGCGGAACTTCCGCTCGGTTCATCTCGAACTCGACGAGTTGGTCACCGTGAGCCGCGAGTTCACCGATCAGGCCGCAGAACGTGCGACAGCCATCGGGGTCTCGCCTGACGGCCGGGCGGAAACCGTGGCCAAAACGGCGGGCACCACCGGATTCGGCGACGGATGGACGTCGGACACCGAGGTCATCGCATCGATCGTCGACAACCTCAAGGCAGTGATCGCCGGTCTGCGCACGCGGATTGACGAGACGGAGGACGCCGATCCGGTGACCCAGGATCTGCTGATCTCGTTCGCCGCGAAGCTGGAGCAACTCCATTGGATGTGGCAGGCACAGATCGCCTGAACCGGGTGTCCGGTAATCAACAACGGAGGATCATCCGCACGGTAGCGTCGAGTGCGTGAATGATCTGGGGGTCATGGTCGGTTTGGGGCTCATTGCAGCCACCGTCGCGACCATTGCATATGTCCGAACCCGCGAGCGCGAGGCCGATAGGTTGGCCCGCGCCGCGGGTTTGGCGCGTGAACTGCGTGAACTCGCCGACGGCGATCCCGTTCGTCTCGCGGCCCTCGACGAGTACGAGGTCTCGCTCTATCAGAGGCTGTTCTACTCGTCGACTGTGACGCCGCGCCTTCGTGCTGCGGCTTGGGCGCTTCTCGCGGCCGTGCTGGCCGCAGCGGCGGCGGTGGCCTCGCGCGGAGACGGGCTGGTGATCGGTGCGGTGCACATCGGCGCGATCGTGCTCGCGGTGCTCTTCGGAGTGGCGGCGGTGGTCTACGGCGTGCTCGCGATGATCCATGTCGCGACCACCCCGCGCGTCTCCTTCAGCGAGTCCTACAGCGACCCCGACGAGGACGCACCCGCAGGTCAGGATCGGGCGGCGTCGGATCCGGCCCCGTCCGACGCAGGCCCAGCCGATGATGCGTCGAACGACGTGGGAGTTGTGTCGGCGCGCGCAGAGGTGACGAGCGCACGAGCGTCGTCTGCGAAAGCCGACTAGCGAGTCGGTACGACTAGCCGGCCTGTTCGGCGAAGCGTCGGCGATAGGTCGCAGGCGAGACGCCGACCGCGGACGCGAAGTGGTGACGCAGCAGCGTCGCAGATCCCAGGCCCGACTGCGTGGCGATCTGTTCCATCGGCAGTGACGTCGTCTCGAGGAGTCGTCGAGCATGCGCGACGCGCTGCTCGGTGAGCCACTTGTGGGGCGAGACCCCGACCTCGTCGCCGAATCGCCTGGCAAATGTGCGCGGCGACATGTGCATTCGGGCGGCCATGTCGTCGACGCGGATGTCGCGGTCGAGGTTCTCGACGAGCCAGTCGAGCATTTCGGCGAAGCCCGCCGACCCGCACACCGGGACCGGGGTCTGGACGAACTGTCGCTGACCGCCATCGCGATGCGGAGCGACGACCATCCGTCGCGCGATCAGATTCGCGGCTTCGTGGCCGCACTCCTCGCGAACGAGGTGCAGAGCGGCGTCGATACCCGCAGCGGTGCCCGCGCTGGTGGTGATCGGACCGTCGTCGACGAAGAGGACGTCGGTGTCGACACGAGCCGTCGGGAACATTCGCGCGAGTTTCTCGCCGTAGGCCCAGTGCGTGGTGCAGCGTCGGCCGTCGAGTAACCCGGCAGCACCTGCGACGAATGCGCCAGAGCACACGGTCAGTACTCGCCCGCCGTTGTCGACGACCGCGCGGACGGTGTCGAGGACCTCGTCGGGATACTCGCCGCTCGTACTGCCACCCGGAATGGCGACGAGGTCGACGTCGCGCGCGGCGTCAAGGCTGTGTGATGCGACGATCCCGGCGCCGTTGCCGATGCTGAGTGGCAGCGTCGGATCGGGGGCGCAGATGCGGAAGTCGAACGCCGGGACGCCGTACCCCGTGCGATCGAGGCCGAAGACCTCGTTGAGAACGCCGAATTCGAACAGTGCGACCTGGCCGTGCAGGATCGCCGCCACCTTGCTGAGCACGCAACCAGTATGGCAGAAAATTATCGATTGTTGGCTTTAGTGCCACTGGTGGCCGGATCTGCGCGGACAGATGATTTCGGACATGACATTCTCCGACGTTCTCCTCCTGGTCTTCCTTGTCGCGGTCTTCGTGCTGCCGGTCATCTATGCGGTGATCCGCGTGCACTGGGATCGCGATCTACCCGCCATACCGTTCGGCTTCGACCACCCGGGAGGACACATCGATCGCGTCGGTGGGTCGGCGACGCGGCCGGGCGGTGCAGACGCAGAGCGCATCGCCGACGAGTTGTCTGTGTTGTATCTGCGGCGTCGCGACTGCGCATGATCTTTGCCGACACGGACATCGAAGCCACGAGCATGAATGCTGTCATGATTGTTAGGTTGGGTGCGGAGCCAGACGTGGCGTCGGGTCGAGGTGAGGGAAAGAGGCGAATCGGTGATCTCACGTGGACGAGTGCTCGCCCTCGTCGCCGCGCTCGTCGTCTTCGCGCTCCTGACCACAGCGTCGACGCTGCCACGCGTGACCGACATCGCGGTGTACACGACCCCTGCTCCGGGCCCGCAGGTGGTGAATTCGGCCGATTCTCCCTCTATCGCGTTGAGCAGCAAGGTGTTCCGCAGCTCGCGTGATGCAGTGGTGGTCACCGATTCGGCTACCCCGGCTCAGTGGGCACAGGTGTCCGAGACTGCCGCGAGGCGTCATGTCCCGGTGTTCGCTACGCGGCCGGCCACGAGTTCGGCGGTCGACGGCGAACTCCGCCGGCTCGGTGTGCGAACCACATGGGTCGTCGGTACGGGCGCGACCGGCCTCAGCGCGTCGACGCGCCCGGCGGATCTCTCCCGGGTGTCCGGAAATCGGCCGCCAAGCGGTCCGCGACCGGTCGCCTTCGTGGCGGGCCCTGCCGACGGAGACCTCGCTGCCACTGCCACCGCGAGCGGAGTGCGACTCGTCGACGTCGCCGCGCCGGATCCGCGCGCCAGCGGCGAGGCGGTTCAGGTGCTGCGTGACGCGCGTGGCAGCGTCCCGGTGATTGCTCTCGGCGGCGCATTCGGCGACACCGGGACTTTCGCACGGAACGTGGAGCAGGCGGTGTCGGTGCCCGAGGTGCCCGGCGGCGGGCAGCTCGTCGGGGTCGGCAGACGAATGGTCGCACTGTACGGTTCGCCTGGCTCGCCCTCGCTCGGTCCGCTCGGGCGCCAGGATCTGCAAGCCACCATCGCGCGTGTCAAGGGCGTTGCGGCCCAGTACCAGAAGGTGAGCCGAGAGAAGGTTGTACCCGCTTTCGAGATCATCGTGACCGTGGCATCGGCGTCGCCGGGTGACGGTGGCGCGTACACGTCGATGATCGACCCCGCAGTGGTCCGACCGTGGGTGGAGGCGGCAGGTAGGGCGGGAATCTATGTCACGTTGGATCTGCAGCCGGGTCGGATGGACTTCCTCACCCAGGCCAAGCGATACGCCGACCTCCTTGCGATGCCGCACGTGGGTCTCGCACTCGACCCGGAGTGGCGTCTCAAGCCCGACCAGGTGCATCTGACGCAGATCGGTTCCGTCGGGGCTGCCGAGGTCAACGCGACGTCGCAGTGGCTCGCCGGGCTGACCCGCCAGCGGCGGTTACCGCAGAAACTCTTCGTGCTGCATGAGTTCGACACGGACATGCTCGCCAATCGCGGGCAGATCGTGACGACCCGTCCAGAACTGCAGACCGTGATCCACGCCGACGGACACGGCATTCCGTCAGTGAAGATGGACACCTGGAATCGTATTCTCGTCGACCTGCCACGAAATGTGGCGATGGGGTGGAAGAACTTCTACACCGAAGACACCCCGATGCTGACTCCCGCACAGACGATGAGGGTCAAGCCGACGCCATTTTTCGTATCCTTCCAGTGATCTCTGCGGGCATGCGCACAAATCGTGACGCGATGACTCACATTTTGTGACGGGATGTCGAGGGCCGTGCATCGTCGTGCTGCCGCGGGTTAGAGTAAATCTGCAAGCCGATGACCCCAGATTCCGTTCCGCGCGTCGCGTGTCGATGTGAGGTGTATTCAGCCTGACCCAACTCCGGTCGGGCCGCCGCTGCATGTCATCGATCCTGCTACGAGTGCCCTGTGAAAGTGCTTGAAGGGCAGTCGATCTGGGAAGAGGTGGCATCTGTGTCGGCGTGTCACGCAGATGGACATTCATCCGAAATCGTCGCTAGCCTCAGCAGCATGTCTGGTCAACAACACAGCGACGGACGAATTGTCGTACGCAACGTGAACGTTTTCGATGGTTTTTCTGATTCGATTTCCGGGCCTTCTGACGTTGTTATCGAAGGTAACCGAATTGGTTCTATCTCGTCGAACCCTGTCGGTGAGAAACCGGGACTTTCGACTCTGGAGATCGACGGATCGGGCGGATTCCTCATGCCGGGCATGACCGATGCCCACGTGCATCTGATGGGAAACGCCAACAACTATCTCGATTTCGTGATGGGTGCTACGGGGCTTCTTTTCGGGAACACCATTGCAGAGGCTCGACGGATGCTCTTGCGCGGATTCACCACTGTGCGGGATATGGGTGGCGATACCGCACCGGTCAAGACTCTCATCGACAAGGGCGAGTTCGAGGGACCGCGGATCTATCCGAGTCAGGCGATGATCTCCCAGACGTCGGGGCACGGCGACTTCGCCTTCGTGTACGAGACGCCCTATGAGTTCGGGGGCGGCCCGAGCCGTACCGACTCGATAGGGTTCACGCGGGTTGCCGATGGTGTGAGCCACGTGTTGGCGGCGGTGCGTGAGCAGCTCCGCAAGGGCGCGTCGCAGATCAAGCTCACCATCGGGGGTGGGGCGGCGTCGATGTACGACCCGCTCTACACCTTGCAATTCACCCCGGAGGAGATGCGGGCTGCAGTGCAGGCCGCCGAGGACTACGGCACATACGTCGCGACCCACGTGTACACCGTGGAAGGCATCCGTCGGGCCATCGACGCCGGAGTCCGCTCGATCGAGCACGGGCACCTCGCCGACGAACAGACCGTGGCTCTCATCGGGGAGAAGGGCATCTGGTTGTCGATGCAACCCTTCTTCGAGCATGACCACAGCTACCCCGACGCGAACCGTCCGGAGAAGAACCGCCAGATCTGCAACGGGACGAGCAACGTGTACGAGTGGGCGAAGAAGTACGGGGTCAAGACAGCGTGGGGCACGGATCTGCTCCTCGAACCGGAGTCGGCACCCCGACAGAGCGAGATGGCCGCGCGGCTGGGCGAGTTCTACTCCAACCTCGACGCTCTCAAAATGCTCACGTCGGGCAACGCGGAGCTGTTCGCGATGTCAGGTGAGCGCGATCCTTACGGTTCGGCACCGCTGGGCGTCGTGAAGGAAGGCGCGTGGGCGGACCTGATCATTGTCGACGGCGACCCGATCGCCGACATCTCACTCATCTCGGATCCGGCGAAGAACTTCTCGCTGATCATGAAGGACGGCCGGGTGGTCAAGAACACGCTGCCCGTCGCTGATCCTGCCACGGCGTCGAAGTGAGTCGGTGACATGTCTGAGTCAGCGCGCGATGCCACGTTCTCGCCGGACGATCAGGCGACGGCTCCGATCGCGGTCCAGGGTGTGCCCGAAGGCGACGTGCTCCTCCGGGCGGAGGCGATAGGGGTGCGGGCGTCGTGGGGGCCCATCTACGGTCCGACCGACGTCACCATCCGCGAGGGCGGGCTCACGGTGTTGGTCGGGTCCGGGGGGCGTGGGCGCACGGCGCTGCTGCTGACCCTGGGTGGACGGATGCGGCCGTCGTCGGGAAAGTTGCATGCCTTCGGGAAGACGAACAACGCCCAATACCTGTTCTCCCGGGCTGCGATCGCCTGGATCGACGAGGTGGACGGTATCGAACAGACCATCAGAGTCCGCGACGTGATCACCGAGCAGATCCGTTGGGCGGCAAAGTGGTACAAGTGGGTACCGCGAGCAACTCCGGCCGACATGGAACGTATCTGCCGGCCGGTGTTCGGGCCCTACTCGCTTCCCGACATCGATGACTTCGTCGAGGAACTGCCGGAGTTCACCGCCGCCCTGCTGCGTATCGCGGTGGCGAACATCCGCCGCCCACCGCTGCTCGTGGTGGGCGGCGTCGACAGGCTCACCAGGATCGACAGCGCCCAGAAACTCATCGACCGTCTCGCCGCTCTGGGCGAGACCCAGACGGTCGTCACCGCAGACGTGAACGGCACGTTTCCCGGTGCACGCGTGCGCGACGTCATCGATGTACACCACCTGACCGACCACGAGTTCGTCGAACTCGAGACCGAGGACCCTGCCTGATGCTCGCTGCATTTTCTCCCGGTAGCGATTTCAAACGCTATTACCGCGGCCGGATGCCACGTCTGGCGCTCATCGTCATCATCCTGATGCCGCTCATGTACGGCGCGTTGTATCTGTGGGCCTTTTGGAATCCGTTCAATGCGGTCGACAAGATTCCGGTGGCACTGGTCAACGCCGACGTCGGCACCACGGTGCAGGGAAACAAACTCGACGCGGGTGCCCAGGTCGCCCAGGGGTTGATCGACTCCAAACAGCTGGATCTGCACGAGGTCTCCGAACAGCAGGCCGCCGAAGGCGTGCGTGACGGCAAGTACTACTTCTCGATCACGTTGCCGAAGGACTTCAGCGAATCGGTTGCCTCTCCCACCGGGGACAATCCGCATTCCGCACGACTGATCTTCACCTACAACGATGCGAACAACTATCTGTCCACGGTGATGGGACAGGATGCCGCCCAGCAGGTGGTGAACAAGGTGAGTGCGCAGGTGGGGGCGCAGACTTTCGACATCGTGTTGACCGACGTCAGCAAACTGATTCCGAAACTCAAAGAAGCCCAGGCCGGTGTCAACCAACTGAATGCGGGCATGAAGACCGCCAACACCGGCGCACACGAGCTCTCCACCAATCTCGTCACGGCGAAGAACGGCGCGGGGCAGCTCGCCGGCGGACTGAACCAGCTCGACTCCGCCGTGACCAGTGCGACAGATCCGATTCTCGCTGCGCTCGACAATTCGGGTGGGACGGGTATCTCGTCGGCCGAGCTGACCGCGGCCGCGAATCGCCTCGGCACCAACACACAGACCGTCTCCACTCAATTGGTCAACGCTGCGACGACGCAGTCGCAGGCGAGCCAAGCCCTCGACGGCGTCGTGGCCCGACTGCAGGCGAGCAGTGACCCGAACCTCAGAGCGCTCGCGGGCGCGTTGTCGCCCGCGCAGACCTACCTGCGGACCGAAGGACTCGGACCCGACGCGAACAACCAGCTCACCCAGGTCAAAACCGATGCGGTGTTGCTCTCGGCGCAGATGAACAATCCACAGAGTCCGGTCCGGCAGGCGCTCTCCCTGCTCGAGAGCGGCAGGCTCCGTAGCGACGTGATCGCAGCGCGCACCGCGGCGAACGAACTGAGCAGTGGAGCCGATCAATTGAGCTCCGGTCTGGTCGAGCTCAGCGATGGCGCCAACCAATTGGCCTCCGGCACAACGCAGCTCGCCGCAGGCACGCAACAGCTCGCCGGCAAGGTCAACGACGGTGTCAAGGAGATCCCGAAGTGGTCGGAGAAACAGAAGGAGCAGTTCGCGAACGCGCTGTCGCAACCTGTCGCGCTGCACGAGAACACGCTGAACGAGGCCAAGACATTCGGTACCGGCTTCACCCCGTTCTTCTTCGGACTGGCGCTCTTCGTCGGTAGCATCATCGCCTGGATGCTCTTCACACCGCTCCAATCGCGACCGATCGCTCAGGGGCTCAACTCGTTTCGCGTGGTGCTCGCGTCCTACGCGCCGACGTTCTTCGTCGGGTTCCTGCAGGCGACGATTCTCTATCTCGTGGTGGTGCTCGCGATCGGGCTGCGTCCGACACATCCGTGGGCGACCTTCGGGTTCATGCTTCTGATGGTCGCGATGTTCCTCGCGATGATCCAGATGTTCAACGCATTGTTCGGGCCGGCGGTCGGGCGCGTGGTGACCCTGGCATTCCTGATGATCATGCTGACGTCGGCAGGTGGCATCTATCCGGTGCCCACCACGACGAAACCCTTCCAGTACATCCACTGGGTGGATCCGATGACCTACACCGTCACCGGGCTTCGACAGTTGACGGTGGGGGGCGTCGACTCCCGCTTCTGGGTGTCGTTGGTCGTCGTGGCCGCGCTGACCCTGGTCTTCCTCGCGGTCTCCACCTGGGCGGCGCGTCGGGACAGGCAGTACAACATGGATCGCCTGTACCCGCCGGTAGAGGTCTGAGGAGGGATCGACGGATCAACGCCACACGTCTGAGAACATCTCGGGTTCGTGCGAATCCTGTTCCGCACCAACGCCTCTGAAGAACCACTCATCCCAATCGTCATCAAAGGAGAATTGCGATGTTCCAAACACATCACACGCACAGCCGGTTCAAGACCAACATCAACGATTCACTTGCCCTCCCGGTCTTCTCGAGGGACGGTGAGGCGACGACGATCTCGAAGTTCGCGATCCCGGCGGAGCCGATGCTGCCGGAGACCGCCTATCAGATCGTTCATGACGAAGCCATTCTCGACGGCAACGCGCGACTGAACCTGGCCACGTTCGTGACGACCTGGATGGACGATCACGCGAACCGGATCTATGCGGAGACCTACGACAAGAACTCGATCGACAAGGACGAGTATCCCGCGACTGCGGCGATCGAAGAACGCTGCTGGAAGATCATGGCCGATCTCTGGCATGCCCCTGACCCCACGAACACGATCGGAACCTCGACCGTCGGATCGTCGGACGCCTGCATGTTCGGTGGTCTGGCGCTCAAGCGGAAATGGCAGGAGAGGCGGAAGGCCGAGGGCAAGCCGACCGACAAACCCAACCTCGTGCTCTCCGCGGCAGTGCAGGTGTGTTGGGAGAAGTTCTGCAACTACTGGGATGTCGAGGCGCGGTTCGTCCCGTGTACCCCCGAGCACGTGCTCTTCGACGGCACAGACCTCGAGAAGTACGTCGACGAGAACACCATCGGGGTCGTCGCCATCATGGGAGTCACCTACAACGGTCTCTATGAGCCGGTGAAGAAGATCGCCGCCAAGCTCGACGAGATCGAGAAGGACACCGGCCTCGACATCAAGATTCACGTCGACGGCGCGTCAGGCGGATTCATCGCACCGTTCTGCCAGCCGGAACTCGAGTGGGATTTCCGGGTGCCGCGTGTGGTCTCGATCAACACCTCCGGGCACAAGTTCGGTCTCGTCTATCCCGGTATCGGGTGGGTGGTGTGGCGCGACAAGGAGGCTCTGCCGGAAAGCCTTGTCTTCCACGTCAGTTACCTCGGCGGCGACATGCCGACCCTGGCGCTCCCGTTCTCGCGACCGGGCGCGCAGATCCTGTTGCAGTACTACAACTTCCTGCGTCTGGGATTCGAGGGATATCGGCAGGTTCAGCAGGGATCTCTCGACGTCGCGCAGTATCTGTCGAAGCACATCGGCGAAATGGCACCGTTCGAGTTGATCAGCAAGGGAGACACCATTCCCGTCTTCGCCTGGAAGCTCAAGGACGGCTACACCGACAAGTGGACGCTCTACGATCTCGCCGATCGTCTACGTCTCTCGGGATGGCTGGTCCCCGCGTATCCGATGGCCGACAACATGTCTGATCTGACGCTGCAGCGCATCGTCGTGAAGAACGGGATGAGCCACGACCTCGCAACCGCGCTGCTCACCGAGATCACCACGCAGGTCGCCTTCCTTGACGATCTCACCGGCCCGCTCCCCAAAGAAGGGCAGCATCCGGGGTTCAGTCACTGATGCGGGGGTCCGGGCGGCCGGCGGCGCGCCGGTCACCCGGACTACGCGATGATCGCCGAATCGATGTCTGCATGTCTACGAAGAGTGGGTATCCGTCGTGAGTACGACCGTCCTCGACAGCAGTGACTGGCGCCGATCGCTGTTGACACCCACACTGCGAAAGCAGTGCTGGGGCTTCATGATCGGATCAGCGCTGTTCGCGTTGGGATCGGCGCCGTGGCTTGGTATCTGGATGGGTGCTGCCAATGCCAACATCTGCTACTTCATCGGCGCCTGGTTCTTCACCGCCGCCGCCTTCGTGCAGCTGATGCTCAGCGGCGCGGTGACGGTTCCGGTCGACTATTCGCCAGGAACCATGGTCCGCGCCGAATGGCTCAGCGCTGCAACGCAGTTCTTCGGAACTCTCATGTTCAACGTCAGTACCGGGTCTGCACTCGCTGCACACTCGATCGCCTCGGAGAAACACCTCGTGTGGTCGCCGGACGCGGGTGGATCGGTGGCATTCCTCATCAGTGGCGCGTTCGCGATCGTGGCCTACAGTCGCGTCAACAAGGCCTGGCAACCCGGAGATGTCAACTGGTGGTCGGTGCAGATCAACATGGTGGGGTGTATCGCCTTCGGCGTGAGTGCGTACGGTGCCTACATCACTCCGAACGGCAACACCGTCGACAATGTCCTCGCCAACAGCTGCACCTTCATCGGCGCCGTCTGCTTCTTTGTGTCCTCGATGATCGTGCTGCCGCGCAATTCGGCACGCAGTACGTCGTCGACGACCGAGGGGAGATGATATGACATGACGGATCCCGACGATCTCCCCGGTAGTCTCGATCAGCAGCGGGTTCACGACTGGCATCACCGCCTGGGCACGACAAACCAGTTGGGCAGCAACCGCTCTCGACGACTTCACCGTCAGGGGCGCTCCGGCGCCGACAACTACATGCCGACCTTCACACTCGATGCCGACGGCGATCCCGCGGACTTCGACGAGTATCTCTTCTGGCGGCCCCTCTCGCTGGTGGTGACGTATGTGTTGCTGCGAACCCCGGCAACCATGAGCCGGACGTCGGCGCGGATAGCCGAACGGCACTCTCCCTACGTCCTGTTCGGGACAACCGATGCTCTCGTGCACGGGCACGTGATCGCAGGTGGGCGTGAGCACTCGTATGCGAGGTCGAATCCCTTGGCCGCACTGTCGATGTCGCAGCCCTTCGCGGTGACGAACGATTCGGTGGCGGAGTTCTCGAGTGTCTGGGTGCCCGCGGAGATGGTCGACGCGGACGATCTCGCAGGATCGGATCCCGTGATCGCCGACTCGCCGTTGTCACGCGCGACCGCGGTCTTCCTACGAAACTTCGCTCATGATGTCGCGGTGCGAGGGGCCGACGTCGACGTCGACACCGAGATGGCAGCGATAGACCTGCTGCGCTCCACCCTCAATCCGCACCGTGCTCGCACGATCAGCGCGCTCGACAGTCCGACGATCCTGCGTGAGCGGGTCTCGGAGGTGATCGACCGGAACTACCGCGATCCCGCGTTCGATGCCGACACCCTTGCGGCGATGCTGCATCTCAGCCGGCGGCAACTCTATCGACGGCTCTCGGACTTCGATGAGTCGCCTGCCGAGATGATCGCGCAGAGACGCCTCGACAAGGCGCACGAGTTACTTTCGTGCACAGGTACATTCGGACTCAAAGCCGTCGCACGGGCGTCGGGGTTCTCCTCCGTGGCGACGTTGCGCAACCGGTTCGCGGCACGATACGGGATGACTCCCGTTGAGTTCAGACATCAGACCGGATTCAGACATCAGGCGGACTCCGATGACAACTGAAGCACCCTCGGACGGACTGTGCCGCATCTCGGCGAGCGAGGCCCATCGAAGGAGGAACGCCGGAAGCCCACGCCGGTCTGGTGCCGGAGGTTTGACGCCGTCGGATGTGGCGCGCTGGCGATCGGAGCTCGGACTGTCGTATGCGGCGTCGGCGCCCGACGTCTATTCCGGGATGCCCGGCCTCCTACGCTACTCAGGCCACGCGAGTGCGTGGGCTGACGACGCAGATGCCTTTGAGGCACTGGTGTACCAACGTGCGTTGTCGAGTGTGCGCGTACGCGCCGAACTGTCCACCGCGCGTCGGATCCGTCGCTCGGAAGCCTCCATCGAGCGCTCGAAGAGCGGGTTGATCGCAGTCGTGCTGAACGGATCGGGCGCGAGTCACCTCGAGCAGTTCGGGCGGGTGCACACGATCGGACCCGATGAGGTGGCGATCATCAGAATGGATGTGCCGTTCACCAGTTGGACGACGTCGGTCTCGGATTCCACGGCGGTGCTCATTCCCGAGGTCGAGCTCGGGGCGGTGCAACGGTGCGATGATCGAGTGCTCCGCGGAGTTCCGGATGGTCCATTGACAAGGGGAACAGCGATGTTCCTGCGACGCTTCGTCGCCGACGCCGCCGTCGGCCTGCATCCCGACCCGGACCCGGATACCGAGCGTGTGGTCATCGACCTGATACGTGCGACGCTGAATCGGCAGGACCACGACGCCCGGCGACTGCTCGACAACGCACGGTCGGTGAAGGACGCCGTACGCGACCTGATCGAGAAGCGATTCGCCGACCCCGCGTTCTGCGCAGACACGCTCGCGCGGGAGCTATTCATGAGCCGACGCCACCTGTATCGACATTTCGACGCCGAGGATGCGACGCCTGCCCGGCTGATCGCCGCCCGGCGCCTCGCCCGCGCGCGCGAACTGCTCGCGGAGGAAACCCCTGTGCCGCTGCAACAGATCGCGCTACGGTCGGGATATGTCTCCGCGAGCACGCTGCGGAGTCGCTTCAGGGCCGAGTACGATCTCTCTCCCCGCGAGTATCGCGACATCGTCGCTGCTCAGAGAGCGGCCGGGATGGTCTGCTCGGGTCTTGTGAATCATGGCCATCCCGTCGAGGACGAGGTAACGAAAGTGAGGTCCCCGAGATCGGACGGAATTCGACTGGATGAGTGAGTTGTTGACGCCTGGCGTCGTAGATGCGTGGCGCCGCCGCGTGGGGGTCTCGGCGACACCCGGTCCCAACCGGACACGACGGCTTCACCGCGTCGGTGCCGGGGGACTGGCGGAGTACATGCCGGCACTGGACGTCACACCACTCGGCAGTAGCGCCGAGTGGGAGGAGTACGCCTACTGGCGTCCGCTGTCGGTGCTCATGACCTTCGCGTTGCTGCGGACGCCGTGCGCGACTGCGAGGACCGAGCGACTCATCGGCGACTACCCGTCGGACTTCGTCGTCGTGGCGACGCAGCGACTGCCGGTGTCCGCGACCCTTGACCTGGACGGCCAACTCTGTACGTTGGGCGCCGATGACCGACTGGTGATCGTCGACAACAGGGCTCCGTACACGTACAGATCTTCGGTTGTGGCCGACCCGGTGGGAATCTGGGTGCCGACAGAACTGCTCGCGAGCGAACTGGAGCCCGGGGCGGGTGCGCTGAGCCCGATTGTCTTAAGCACACCTTTCGCGAGCGCTGTGGCTTCGTTCATCACAAACCTCGCTTACGCGTCAGCGGTCCGCGGCGCCGATATCGATTTGGAAACCGAACTCGGTGCCGTCGACCTGGTGCGAGCCGTGATACGCCAACGCACTCTGAGAGCGCTACGGGAGGGGGACAACGCAAGTTTCGTTCGTGAAGCAGCGATGCGATTGATCGACGAGAACTATCGCGATCCCGATTTCGACGTCGACGAGATCGCCCGGCGGCTCTATATGAGTCGTCGCCAGCTGTACCGGCAGTTGGCGACGGCGGGATTCTCGCCTGCGGAATCGATCGTCGAACGACGCCTCGAACTCGCGCATCGCATGCTGGCCGACAGTGACGGACTCAGTGTCGCCCACGTCGCGAAATCGGCAGGCTTTGTCTCGACGGGTGCTCTGCGAAACCGTTTCCGAGCGCGTTATGGTGTGACCCCCAACGAGTTTCGGCAGAAGGTGGCCCGGTCATGACCGCCGATGCGCCGGTGCGTCTCGATAGCGACGCGATCGCGGCGTGGAAGCGCTCGTTGGCCGCAGCCGAGCCCGACACGTCGATGACATTGCGCGGTGAACAAGGAGTCGAGCAGTATTCGGCGGCCTTCGGGCGGGTGGCGGTACGAGATCCCCGGGCATTCAGCGTCACTGTCTTTTACCGACCACTGTCAATCATCCACGCGCTGTGTGAACTGTCGACGCCGCGACAGACCACGAGAACAGCAGAAGACGTCGAGGCCCAGGCGCACATGCCCCTTGTCATCGCGGCAGTGCATCGTCTGCACGGGACACTCCGCCTCACGCAGTACGGAACCGAAAAGCGCTACGGGTCCGACCAATTGGTGCTCACCAGCACCGCGAGCCCCTTCGTCGGAAGGTTCGACACGGTATGCGAATTGCTGATGATCCCTGCCGACAGAATGGGTCCGGAGTTGAACTCGCCGACGGGGCATGTCCTGCCATCGGTTGCGACGTCGACGTTCGGTGCGGCCACGGCAGCCTTCGTCCGGGCGTTGGCTGTGGAAGCGGCAGCGCAGGGTCGGCACATCGACGAGGAGGACGAACTCGCCGCGATCAGCCTGATCCGCACTACTCTCGGGCACGACACGGCATTGCCGACACACAACTCTCGTGCGGTGCTGGCTGCGGCCCGCGAGGCGATCGACCGGCACTTCGCCGATGCCGATTTCACCGCAGACTCTGTGGCCGAGCTTCTCGGGATCGGGCGACGTCAGTTGTATCGACATTTCTCCGGTAGTGGACAGACACCTGCCCAGTGCATCTCCGATCGACGTCTCGAACACGCTCGCCAGCTGATCGAGACACACCCCGCGATGACGGTCGACGCCGTTGCGCACGGATCGGGCTTCACCTCGTCGGCGACGCTGCGCAATCGCTTCCGCCAGGAGTTCGGCATGAGCCTGCGTGAGTACCAATTGAGGCAACAGCACCGTCGAGATGTCGAGGAGGACGAGGACGGGGAACGTCGGCGTGACACACACGCCTGGATGTGAGTTACTCGAAGCATGACCGCATCGACGGACCTCGAAACCCTGCGTACCCGTGTACGGGAACTGATGCCCCAGACCAGAAACGATCTCGTGGAGATGGTCGCTTTCAAATCGGTCTTCGATCCGGCAGGTGAGCCGCCGCCGGACTGCGACGCGATGGTCGAGTGGCTGATCGCGGCGTTCGCCAACCTCGGTGTGAGCGATGTCGAAGCCCATGTGACCTCCGACGGCAGTAAAGCCGTGACCGGCCACATCCCCGGCCCGCCCGACGCGCCGACCGTATTGCTCTACTTCCATCACGACGTGCAACCGCCGATGGACGAAGGCGGCGAGTGGAAGTCGCCCGCCTGGACGCTCACCGAGCGTGACGGACGGTGGTACGGGCGCGGTGCCGCCGATTGCAAGGGCAACATCGCGGTTCATCTGACGGCCCTGCGCGCACTCGCGGGCGAAGCCTCGGTGAACATCAAGATCATCGGCGAGGGATCGGAGGAGCAGGGCTCCGGGGGCATCGAGAACTTCGTCCCAGAACATCCCGAACTACTCGCAGCCGACGCCATCCTCATTTGCGATTCCGGGAACTGTGCTGTCGGACAGCCGACGCTGACGACGAGTCTGCGGGGCATCGCGAACGTGGTCGTCAGCGTCGAGACATTAGAATCTGCAATGCATTCCGGCATGTTCGGGGGTGCTGCTCCCGACGCGCTGGCCGCGCTGATCGCCATGCTGGCCAGCCTGCGTGACGAGCACGGGAACACCACCGTCCGCGGCCTGGACTCCACCCAGGAGTTCGACGGCATCGACTATCCCGCAGAGAACTTCCGACGCGACGCGACCGTCCTCGACGGTGTGGATGTCGTTGGCTCCGGCCGTATCTCAGACATGGTGTGGGCGAGACCCGCCGCCACTGTCCTGGGTATCGACTGCTCGCCGGTTGCCGGATCGTCTGCCGCGGTGACGCCGCGTGCGCGTGCCCGCATCAACCTCCGGGTACCGCCCGGGATGGATGCGAAAGCCGCGCAGGACGCACTGATCGCGCATCTGCAAGACGTCGCACCGTGGCACGTGAGGGTCTCGTGCGAGCGCGAGGCCATCGGCGCGCCGTTCTCCGGATCGACCGAGGGGCCCGCCTTCGACGCACTGGTCGACGCGATGGGTGCCGCCTACGGACGCGATGTGGTGATGCAGGGGCAGGGCGGGTCGATCCCGCTGTGCACAGTGCTGCAGGAGACCTTCCCCGACGCCGAGATCATGCTGCTCGGTGTCGAGGAGCCGTCGTGTCTGATCCACGCACCGAACGAGAGCGTCGACCCATCGGAGATCGAGAATCTCGCGCTCGCGGAGGCGCTGTTTCTGCGCGATTACGCCACGAAGTAGCCGCTCACAGCAGTGGCGGAACGGTCGGATCCACGGGGACCTCGATGAGCGTGGGACCCGTGCGATCCGCGGCTTCATCGAGGGCGCGGCGCACCTCGACGGCGCTGCGCGCCACCACGCCCGTGACGCCGTAGCCCTCGGCCAGACGCGCGGTGTGCAGACTGGGGAGATCGAGGCCGGGCACATTCGGTGACTTCTCCTGTGCACCGAAAGATTTGAGGATGGCGTACTCGGCGTTGGCGAGGACGAGGATCACCAGCGGCAGCGAGTGCTGCGCCGCAGTATAGAGAGCCTGGATCGTGTACTGGATCGACCCGTCTCCCATCACCGCGAGGACGGGTCGATTGCGCCCCGAATCCCGTTCTGCGAGAGCGATTCCTACGCTCGCAGGGAGTCCGATGCCCAGCGCGCCGCTGGCAAAGGTGAAAAACGAGTCTGGCTCGGTGATCGGCCATTCTGCATGGAGGTCGGCGAGGTTCGACGGAGACTCCTCGACGAGTACGGTCTCGGCCGGAACGTGGGCGCGAACGATGGAGAACAGCGCTCTCGGTGTCAGTGGTGTGGTGTCGTCGCGGTCATCCGTGACAGCCGCCGGTTCGGCGCAGGGATGCGGTGCCATGCGGTGTTCGCGACACACGATCGACGCGGTGGATTCTCTCGTAGTGACCAGTGCGCTGAGTGATTCGAGCGCAAGTACCGGGTCGGAGATGAGGCTGTCACCGACGGGCGCGCGGGAGGATTCGCCCGGATCCGAGGTGATGTGCAGCAATCGAGAGCCCTCGGGGATGTAGTCGCCGGGAACCCACGGGTAGTAACGGAAGACCGGAGCGCCCACCACGAGGATGACGTCATGACCGGCGAGGGTGGTGGACAGTGGACCCTGCGCGAACGGTAGACCACCCGCATAGAGGGGATGGTCCTCGGGAAAGGGTGCACGTTCGGATGCCGGTGCGGCGTAGACGGGCGCTCCCACACGTTCGGCGAGCGCGACCGCCTGTGCCCACCCGTCGCCGCGTGCGATGTCGGCGCCGTACACCACGACCGGATTCTCGGCGTGCGAGAGTGCATGAGCGAACTCGGCGATGCGCGTCGGGTCGGGAGCGACCCTCGTTGCCACCTGTCGGATCGCCGCGGGCGTGGCGATCTCGGTATCCCAGTCGTCGAGCGGCAACGACAGGAAGACCGGACCCGCGGGCGGTTGCAGTGCGGTGGCCACGGCCCGCATGAAAGCGGCGGGGATGTCCTGTGGGCGCACGGGTTGATAAGCCCATTTGGTCCACGGACGTGTGAGCTCCTCGGGGGCGGGATTGGTCAACCACGGCTCGAGGAGCAGCATGTCGCGTGTTTGTTGGCCAGCGGTGACGATCAACGGCGTGTGGTTGGCGGCCGCGGTGAGTAGACCGCCCATCGCGTTGCTGACCCCGGCGGCCGTGTGCACGTTGACCAGTACCGGACGACGCATGGCCTGCGCGTATCCGTCGGCGGTCGAGATGACGCTCTCCTCGTGGAGTAAGAGAATGAAGTCGAAGTCGTCCGGAAAGTTCTGCAGGAACGTTTCCTCCGTCGACCCCGGATTGCCGAACACCGTGGTGATCCCGAGTTCGCGCAACAGTTGATAGGTGGCTTCCCGGACCGTTGTCATGACTGATTCCCTTCGATGTGAGCGCTCGCCGATGCGTCGTCGCCGAGACGAGTAGGAGGTCAGACGACGTCGTCCAGACCGCTGAATCGTTGCAGTAGAAGTCCTTTGAGCTCCGGCCTACTCGCCGCCACGAGAGTGAACGTCGCCTCGCGCGACAACCTGTCGGCGTCGCTACCGGCGATCAGCGCGCGTCCGCCCTCGGCGGCGACCAGTGCCGCAGCCGCGTCGACGGCGAGTTGCGCGCCGTCGGCCCGCGCAGCGAGCAGAGCGCCGGCGTCGTCGAGCGAGTTGTCGAGGCGGGTGCGGATCTCGCTACCCCGCTCGCGGAGGCGGCGTGCCGGCCTGGTGGCACCGGCGCGGTCGAGCAGCGCTGCGCACCGACGGAGGATGCCGAACGGCAGGGTGCCGTTGAGGCGGATTCCGGTGTTCTGGGTGGCGAAGAAATCGTCGAGGGCGACGCGGCTGACGACCAGCGCATCGGGGACGGACAGGGAGTCGATGCGCAGGCTGACGGTGTGCGAGGCATTTCCCGCGGCGAGGCGCATCGGTGAGACCGTGATCGCCGACGACATCGGGTGTGTCGGGACGATCGCGGCTATCACGTCGTCGGTGTCGACATCGCGTGCCGAGATCTGCAGCACGTCGATGCTGCCCCATCCGCTGACGAACGGCGCGTAACCGGAGAAGACCCAACCGTCGGCGGTGCGGGTTGCGCTCATGCGTGGCGGTGTCGGCACGGCGCCCGCGTAGGCGACGCCGCCACGGATGCGCCCCGACACCGCGTCGTCGAAGAGTTCGTCGCGGAGCGCGTCGTTGGTTGTCACCGCCAGCGAGAGGACGACACCGTGGTGCTGCAGCCAGGTGAAGGCGGTCGAGAGGCAGCCACTGGTCAGGGCCTCGATGATTTCGATGACCTGGGTGAACTCGAGTCCTGGTCCACCCGCCGTCTCCGGTGCGGCGATTCCATAGAGTCCGGCGTCGGCAAGCGCGGTCCAGTGGATGGGGGGTACCTCCCCGGTCCGATCGACCTCGGCGGCGGCGGGGAACAGCAGATCGTCGGCGATCCGGTACGCAGAATCAATCAGAGTGGTGGGGCTTGGCCGAGTGTCCACCCGACCGAGCGTAACCCGCCGGCCGAAGCGAGATGGCGGGTCCGCTCTTGTCGTGCGGGCGAGATCACGCGCCCACGAGGCCTGGTGTCAGACCGTGCACAGCGGTGAGTAATCCGATCGTCCGCCAGTGATCGGTGAAATCAGGAATGTGCAGGAGTTGAATCCCAATGATTCGGTCTTCAGTCGCAGCATGTGCAACTGAGTGTTGCTGATGACCTTGTCGCGGGACAGAACGAAACCCGACAGTCGGAACGGATCGCCGACGATGGCGTATTCATACGGGCCCGTGGGGTTCTTGCCGTCAGCCACCCACGCGATCACGTAATTCGGGAATGACCCGGTGTTGATGGTGTTCGGGATTCCCGGAAAGGAAACCGCGAGTGCGGCATTGCTCTTCTTCGGGTCGACGACGGTCGCTTTGCCCTTGATGCCGTCGGGCTGTCCGGTGAAACTCGTGCACTTGTTGTCGACGCCGACCGTCGTCGCATTGATCAGGGTGTAGGTGGCGTTGGTGTCCTTGGCGCAGCGGAAGCCGTAGAACGCAGGGATGGTCGCCTGCTGCCACCAGGTCCCGAGGTAGCGCTCGACGTCGAGGTTCTTGACCGGTTGCAGTGTGGTGTCGGCGTGGGCGGGCGCGACGTTCGAGAGCAGCGCTGTGACGACCGCGAGCAGCATGGTGGTGAGGGCGACGAGTATCCGGGCGGGGCGGTGCGTGTGCATCGGGGGACTCCTGGGATCGAGTGGGCGTTCTTCACCGAACGCTGGTGCATTCGACGCCGCCGGGCAGACGGATGGGTTGATCGGCGCGCGCGATTGTGTGTCTGCCGAGACAGCGAAGCGGGCGGACCCGAAGAGGGTCCGCCCGCCGGGCGTAGCGATGGCCGCGCGTCAGACGACGTCGGGTTGCCAGGTGGCCACCGCCCAGATGACGATGAGGTCGAGGACGATGATGAGGATCGCCCACCACGGGTTGTAGGGGAGCCACAGGAACTGCGTGATGATCGAGAGGGACGCGATGATGATGGCCGAGACCCGTGCCCATCCTGAGCCGACCGCGAGTCCGCCCGCGACGATGATTGCGATGATGCCGACGATCAGATGAATCCAGCCCCACGTGGTGAGGTTGAACTCGTAGATGTAATCGGGAGTGGCGACATAGATGTCGTCGCCCGCGATTGCAGAGATTCCGGCGAAGATTCCGACGATGCCGCCACGAACAAAAGTGCAGCCGCCACGACGGTGATTCCGAAAGCGGTTCCTTGTTTTGTTTCGTACTTCTCGAACTCACTACTCATGTGCCCGTACCTTTCGCATGTAGATTCCGATGATGGTCGCGCTGGTCGAGAGGTGATTGTTCTGCTGTGGACATTAGTGACCACAGTGGCAGATGTGGCCCTTTCGCGGTGTAGTGATGCCAAACCTTGTCTCAAAAACCGCTTTCCGAGTCCGATATCCGTCACACGTGTGCGGTGGCATCCGCTCCACAGGCCTCAGATCACCCGGTCCGCCGCTGCCGGGATCGGATCGCTGCCAGTGGATCCGGCATCGTCCTGACCAGCCGATTTAGTGGGTGGGCACTCTCGGGGGTAAGCTATCGCAGGTTGCACACGGGGTGTGGCGCAGCTTGGTAGCGCGCTTCGTTCGGGACGAAGAGGTCGTGGGTTCGAATCCCGCCACCCCGACTGGAGGATGACGGCAGTGCCGCGTCCGAGAGCACTTCTTGTGGTTGAGAAGTAGAGAGACCCTGACCCGGAGCGATCCGGTCAGGGTCTCTTTTTCTGTGCAGTGTCTACTTGTGCGGTCTCGCCTCAGCGCGTTTCGGAGGCCAGCTGCGGCAGCGAGTGGTCTTCGTCGAACTCTGCGTCGCCGTGGGAGACGGGCGTCAGCGTGAGAAGGCTGGCCTCTGGCCGGCAGCAGAAACGTGCGGGGGCCCACGGAGAGGTACCGAGTCCGGCACTGACGTGCAACTTCATCGCCGTACCCCAATTCGACGGTCCCTTGACGCGTGAGCGGTCGAGGTGGCAGTTGGTGACGATCGCCCCGATTCCGGGCAGACAGAGTTGGCCACCGTGGGTGTGGCCCGCCATCACGAGGTCGTAGCCGTCGTCGGCGAAGCGGTCGAGAACGCGCGGCTCGGGTGAGTGCGTCAGCCCGAGACGTAGATGTGCGAGCGGATTCGGGCGGCCTGCGATCGTTTCGTAGCGGTCTCGCTCGATGTGCGGGTCGTCGACACCCGACGCAACGACCCTCACCCCGGCGACCTCGAGTTCGCGTACGGAGTGTGTCGCATCGAGCCAGCCGCGCTCGATGAAGGCTGCCCGCAGATCCTGCCAGGGCAGCGGTGTGCCGTGGCTGCGTTCGTGGTCGGTGTTGAAGTACTTGAGCGGGTTCTTGGGGCTCGGGCCGAAATAATCGTTCGATCCGAACACGAAAAGCCCTGGGCGAGAGAGTAATCCGCCAAGAGACTGGATCACGGCAGGTACTGCGCCCGGATGGGCGAGGTTGTCGCCGGTGTTGACGACGAGGTCGGGCTCGAGGGATTCGAGTTCGGATACCCATGCCTGCTTGAGGCGCTGGTTCGGCATCATGTGCAGATCGCTGATGTGCAGGACCCGCAGTGGCGCCGCGCCCGGCTCGAGCACGGACATGGTGGCGTGGCGCAGTGTGAAGGCGTTGCGCTCGATCACCGTCGAATAGAAGAGCCCACCGGCAGCGAGCCCGGCCGCGACGCCGATGGCGCGCGCGGCGCGATGCGACGCCAGTTGTTCGCGAACGGACCCGGACGAGGACGCGACAGAAGAGAGAACGGTCCGCAACCGTGATGCGGCATCCGAGTGGACATCAGACATTCACCCAGGATACTCGTCACCGTCGCAGGTGAACCACCTCCGCGGAAACACCGCGACCCCTGGCGCGACTCGCTTGGCCGCGATCACCCGGGGAGCTGGATCACCACCGGACCGACGCCCGGCACCTGCACTGTGGTCTGCGTCGGCCCCGAATCGTCTCCGTTGTCGCCCTTGCGGCCGTTGCTGACGTAGATCGTGATGGTGCTGCCCGGCATCGCGGAGTCGGACGGAGCGGTGAACACCACCGTCCCCTGCTTGCGGCTGCTGTCGACCTCGAGCTGGTTCACCTTGAAACCGGCACCCTGTAGGCGTGAGGTCGCGTCACTCGCCGGTAGGCCGGTGACCTGCGGTATTCGGCCACTGTTGTTGCCGTTCATGTAGCGCGGATCCGACGGCGGGAGGTTGACCGGGCCGAACTTGGTCGCGATCGGCGTCAGCGCCGAGTACCAGGTCCGCGCGGGTTCCATACCGCCGTAGATGTCGCCCTCACCGCACAGCCGTGCCGGTCCTGAACACACACCCGAGGGATTGGGGCCGTCGGAGTAGACGTAGGTGGCCGCGGCCATCTGGTTGGTGAATCCGACGAACGCCGCCGAGCGGTGCGCCTCGGTCGTACCGGTCTTTCCCGACACCGGGAGGTTCCAGCCAGCGGCACCGGCGGCGCCTGCCGAGGTACCGCCACCCTTGTCGTCCTGGCTCATGAGGTTGGCCATCGTGTTGGCAAGACCAGGTTCGACGACCTTCTCGCATGCGGGCGGATTGAACGCGACCGGAGTGGTCGCGGCCTTGCCGTCGGGGTCGAGCACGCGGTTGCCGTACTGATCACGTTTGATCTTGCTGATCGACTTGATCGGATTCGGAGGGCACCACGTGCCACCCGAGCCGAGGGTCGCCGCCACGTTCGACAACTCGATCGCGTTGACCGGCCAGGGGCCGAGCGTGAACGAACCGAGGTTGCCGTCCTTGACGTACTGCGCGATGCTCTTGTCGCCATACCCCGACGACCCGGGCACCGTGTATGACCGCATACCCAGTCGGACGGCCATGTCGACAGCCGGCTTCACGCCGACCTGCTGCAGCAACTTGACGAAGGCAGTGTTGGGTGACTGTGCGAGAGCCTGCGTGATGGACATCGACGCGGGATACCTGCCGTCGTTCTTGACACAGTAATAGTTGGCCGGACACCCGTAGGCTCCGCCGCTGTCGCCCATGCCCTCGACTGCGACGCTGCCCGGCACGGGGATGTTGGAGTTGCCAGGCAACCCCTTCTCGAGTCCCGCGGCGACGGTGAAGATCTTGAAGACCGAGCCGGCTCCGTCGCCGACGAGCGAGAACGGTTGTGGCTGCACAGTCTGCGCGGCGTTGGTGTTGAGGCCGTAGTCGCGGCTCGATGCCATCGACAGGACGTCGTGCGACTGCGTGCCCGGCCGGATCACACTCATCACGCCTGCCACGCCGTCGGCGTCCGGGCTGACGTTGGCCTGCGCGGACCGGATGGTGTTGCGCTGAACCTCGGGGTCGAGTGTGGTCTGGATGATGTAGCCGCCCCGCGTGACCGACGAGCGGGACATGCCGTTCTCGGCGAGGAACTGCAACGCGTAGTCGCAGAAGAAGCCGTTGTTGTCGGCACCGATGCAGCCCTGGACGGGTGTGCGCGGCTGCGCGACGACACCGAGCGGCGCCTTCTTCGCCTCCTCGAGCTCGGCACGTCGTTCGGGGAAGTTCGCGATCATCGTGTCGAGGACGGTGTTACGTCGCACGGTCGCGGCCTCGGGATTGCTGTAGGGGTTCAGCGCCGAACTCGACTGCACCATGCCTGCCAGTAGCGCTGACTCTCCGACGTTGAGATCCTTGGCGCTCTTGCCGAAGTAGGTCTGTGCAGCGGCTTCGATGCCGTAGGCGTTGTTGCCGAACGGCACGACGTTGAGATAGCGGGTGACGATCTGCTTCTTCGCCTCCTGCTTGGCCGCGGCGTCGTCGAGGCCCTTGCGCTTGGCCTCATCGCGCAGCGACTGCTCCATCGTCAGCGCCATGCGCACCTCGCGCAGCTTCCTGGCGGGCGTCGTCTCGATCGCCGCCTGCCTGTCGGCTTCGGTGCGCGCGAGGACGAGGAGCTGATAGTTCTTGATGTACTGCTGATCCAGCGTCGACGCGCCCTGCTGGACCTCGCCCGACGACGAGTTCTTCAGGAACGCGCGGATCGTGCCCTTCCAGTCGACGCCGTCGTGCTCGAGGAATCGTCTGTCCTCGATGGAGATGATCGCGCGGATCATGTCGGGGGAGATGTCGTTGTATCCGACCTGGTATCGGTACTGGTCGAACAGGCGCGCTATGGGGTTCCCCGCTGCGTCGGTCATCGTGGTGACCTCGGGCAGCGTCCCGCTGAGCAGTTCCGACGACACGTTCTCCACTGCCGACGCCGCACGATTCGACGCGATGCCCACGCCGCTGGCTGCGGGATAGAGCAATCCGGCTACGAGCACGCCGGCCAACACGCATGCCCCGGCGAGTGACCACACCTTCTTCGACTTCGGCACACGGGACAGGATACGTGTGATTTCTGAGACATCCGCGTGGCCCGCCGATGAGGTGCGTGGCGGTCTCGGACCGTCGGCGTTGGCGGTCTGAATCCGGTGACCGGTCAGCCGACGGGAGACGCATTTGTCGGTTTCCCTGCGAGTTTGCACGGTTGTGCCATTTTCGTCCGCCTCAGGGGTTGCGGAGGCATGCACAGATCCTTAGATTGAACACAGAATGTGACTCACATAACATCTAGAACGTGAAGTGGCGCGAACATCTCCGGTAGTCCGGTCGCTTCGGTTGGCAGACGTGGTGTGAGAGGCGAGCATTCGCCGGCAACGACGCACGGTCGTTGTGCCGGGCACGGGTCGCGCACAGCGCGCAACGACAAAGGACAGGGGTCGGCTCATGGCGACATCGGCGGTATCGACCAACGAAACTCGACTGACGTGGGTGTCACGGGCGCGCTGCCGCGGTGAGGACCCCGATGAGCTCTTCGTTCGTGGTGCGGCTCAGCGGAAGGCTGCGGTCATCTGCCGCCACTGCCCGGTACAACTCGAATGCGGAGCCGATGCGCTCGACAACCGCGTCGAGTTCGGTGTGTGGGGTGGTATGACCGAACGCCAGCGTCGAGCGTTGCTGCGTCAGCATCCCGAGGTGACCTCGTGGGCGGAGTTCTTCGCGGCCCAGCGTCGTCGACGCGAGGTCTCTGCGGGCTGATCCCACCGCAGCGCTCAGCCCCACGGTGAATGGGGAAATCCGTTGCGCAGGAACGAGATCAACAGTGCATTGAGGGCCTCAGGTTGTTCGGCAGGCACCATGTGACTGCCCGGCAGCACCGCTAGCCGCGCGTGCGGGAGCGCGGCAACGACCGCCGAGCTGTGGTCGAGTGTGACCTCGTCGCGGTCGCCCTGCAGAACCATCGTCGGTGTGGTGATCGACGTCAGAGAGTTCAGATCGATACGTGGTTCGGTCGCGAAAAGGTGCTTCATCTTGGCATCGAACGTCGCGAAGTGGTCGGCGCCGTCGGGAGAGAGCGCCGCGTACTGCGATCGCAGCCCGACATCGCACGCTCTGAATCGAGCAACGCGGTCAGCGGACTCGCGGCCACTTTGCCGTCGTCGTTGTAGTACTGGCCGATCAGCACCATTCGCCCGAGCAGATCCTGCCGGTCGCGGGCGGCCAACAGTGCCACAGCCGCACCATCGCTCCAGCCGACGAGGTGCGCCGGGCCTTCGACGTGGTCTTCGAGATACGAGATCGTGTCGTCGGCCATCGCCTGGTAGGTGATCGGACCGTCGACGTCCGGTGTCCGCGCATGCCCGCGGCGTTCGGGGACGTGCACGCGGAATCCCGACTCGACCAGCGCGGGCGCTGTCAGCGCCCACGACGAGGCGCCGCCGTAGCCGCCGTGCAGCAGCACAACCGACGGGCCTTGACCCGAGACCTCATGCCATTCGCGGTGACCGGCGACGTCGACGTAACGACCCTCGAATCCGCGCAGCGATGCGGCGGCACGCGGACTCGTCCCACCTCGAGGCATCCGACAGTCACCCCCTGCCGGTGATCTCTTCCGCCACGGCGTGGAGGGCGTCGAGGTCGGCGACCTCGAACGGGAGCGACGGGACCCCGACGATCGGCACCGTCGGATGCGACGCGGTGAAGCGCTGCAACAGATGCAGCTCGCGTTTGCCGGTTGCCGCGCGCGCGGCGTGCAGGCGCAGCACGCCCTCGGTGAGATCGTCGGTGATTCTCTCCAGCGCGACGTGGGCGGCTTCCTCGGAGATGGTCGTCAGGTTCGGGTGCGTGCGGTTGAGAATCAGCCCCGCGAGCGGCATCGACTCCTCGCTGAGTCGGTCGACGAAGAACGCCGCCTCTCGCAGGGCGTCGGGCTCCGCGGCCGCGACCACCGCGAACCGGGTGCCGGGTTGTTTGAGTAGTTCGTAGGTGCGCAGCGCCCGCTCCTGGAAGCCGCCGAACATCGAATCGAGCGACTGGACGAACGTCGCGACGTCGCGCAGCATGTCGCCGCCGATGATCGTCGACACGCCCCGCATCGCCAGGCTCATCGCGCCGGTCACCATGCGTCCCACGCCGCGACCGCCGCCGACGAGCACCTTCATCAGGCGCCCGGACAGAAACGACCCGAGTCGTTGCGGAGCGTCGAGGAAATCGAGTGCATTCCGCGACGGTGGAGTGTCGACGACGATGAGGTCCCAGCGATTCTGCTCGAGCAACTTGCCGAGCTTCTCCATCGCCATGTACTCCTGCGTGCCGGAGAACGACGACGCGACGGTCTGATAAAAGGAGTTCTCCATGATCGCCGCCGCACGCTCAGGCGTCGAGTGTTCGAGCACCATCTCGTCGAAGGTGCGTCGCATGTCGAGCATCATCGCGTCGAGAGAGCCTGTGCCGTCTTCGGTGAGTGGTTCGACGGCGACGGGCTGCGGGTCGTTGGTCAGTTCGGTCATGCCGAGAGACTGCGCGAGTCGTCGGGCGGGATCGATGGTGAGAACCGCGACACTGCGGCCGTGCTCGGCCGCGTAGACTGCCATCGCTGCGGCCGTCGTCGTCTTTCCGACACCGCCTGCGCCGCAACAGATCACGACGCGGGTCTCAGGGTCGGTGAGCACCGAGCCCATCTTGAGGTCGAGTGGCATCACGCACCGGCTTTCTGCAGCAGGTTGGCCAGGTTGTAGAGCGAGCCGAGGTCGATGCCCTCGTCGAGCAGTGGTAGTTCGAGTGTCGGCACCTCGACCTCGTCGAGCTGGGCTTTGGCGACC
The DNA here is from genome assembly GCF_000332975.1 of Gordonia aichiensis NBRC 108223. Taxonomy (GTDB): domain Bacteria; phylum Actinomycetota; class Actinomycetes; order Mycobacteriales; family Mycobacteriaceae; genus Gordonia; species Gordonia aichiensis. The sequence goes on from NZ_BANR01000004.1 coordinate 104,450, forward strand.
TGCTGGGCCTGCAGCCGTGTCGCGTGCTCGATGCTCTCGGTGAGCAGCCCTGCGAGGTCGGTGTCGGACACCGGCAGCCCCGCGTCGGCGAGACTCCCCGCGATACGCGGGGCGTCGATGACTCCCTCCGCGATCGCGTCGATCCGGTCGGCGGGCAGGTACACGGGGCTGACCTTGTTGATGATCAGTGTCCCGACGTTGACGTTCTTGGATCGCAGATCGTCGACCGCCTCGACGGTTTCCTGGATGGGCATGGCCTCGAGCAGCGTGACGAGGTGGACAACGGTCTCGTCGGAGTGCAGGAGCCGCGCGACGCCGTCGCTCTGGTTGCGGATCGGACCGGTCTTCGCGAGGTCGGCCATTGCCGTGGTCACGTCGAGGAAGTTGCCGATGCGGCCGGTGGGCGGTGCGTCGACGACGACGGCGTCGTACACACGGTTGCCTGCCTTGTCGGTGTGGATGATGCGTTCTTTGATCTTGCCGGTGAGCAGCACGTCGCGTAGGCCGGGCGCAACCGTGGTCACGAAATCGATTGCCCCTATGCGCTTCATCGCGCGCCCGGCGAACCCCAGGTTGTAGAACATGTCGAGGTACTCGAGCAGGGCGTGCTCGATGTCGATCGCGAGTGCCCACACCTCGCCGCCGCCCTCGGCGGTCGCGATGCGGGTGTCGTTCGGGGGGAGCGGTGGAATGTCGAAGAGCTGGGCGATTCCCTGACGACCCTCGCATTCGACGAGCAGCACCCGCTTCCCGTCGGCGGCCAGCGCCAACGCGAGCGCAGCGGCGACGGTCGTCTTACCGGTTCCGCCCTTGCCCGAGACGAAGTGCAGGCGTGCATGTGAAGCGCTTTCGGGCCAGGTGTTCTCCGCTTCGTCGGCGGTGCCTGGCGTCGACTCCCCGTCGGCTGTTTTGTCGGCCACAGCTTCACCTTAGATGCTGGGTGTCTCAAGATAGGGTGGGTCCATGAGTGAAGTGACCGCCTGGGAGTACGCGACGGTGCCGCTGCTGACGCACGCGACGAAACAGATCCTCGACACCTGGGGTGCTGACGGCTGGGAGCTGGTCAGCGTGTTGCCCGGCCCCACCGGCGAACAGCACGTGGCATATCTCAAGCGACCCAAGGGCTGAGGAGAACCGATGAGCTGGAGTGAACGTCTGCCGCAGATCGGCATCGTCCTGCCTCCCGCAGCCAAGCCGGTGGCCAACTACGTCCCGGCCGTCCGCATCGGGAACCTGGTGTACACGTCCGGACAGTTGCCCTTCGTCTCCGGTGAGCTCGAGTTCCGTGGCAGGGTCCACGAGGGCGCCGACGGTACCGTCACCCCCGACCAGGCGATCAGCGCTGCCAGGCAGTGCACGCTCAATGCGTTGGCAGCGATTGACGCTCTAGTCGGCCTCGATTCGATCACCCGCATCGTGAAGGTGACCGGGTTCGTGGCCTCCGGACCGGGTTTCTGCGGTCAACCGCAGGTGCTGAACGGGGCGTCGGATCTATTGGCCGACATCTTCGGGGAGGCCGGCGTGCACGCGCGGTCGGCGGTCGGTGTCGCCGAGCTTCCGTTGGCGTCTCCGGTCGAGGTCGAGCTGATCGTCGAGGTCGCGCCCGAATCGTGAGATCCATCGATCGGTGAGTCTCGATGTCGTAGCGCTCTTCGGCGCGGCCGTCGCCGCGGGCTGGGTCGACGCCGTCGTCGGTGGTGGTGGCTTGATCATGATCCCGGCGCTGCTGATCACCACTCCCGGGCTCGCGCCCGCGACGGCACTCGGGACCAACAAGCTGATGGCGATCTTCGGGACGTTGTCGGCGGCGTGGCGCTACTCCCGTCGGGTGCCGATGGATGTTCGACGCCTCGCCCCGGTCTTCCTCTGCGCGGTGGTGTTCTCGGCTCTCGGTGCGCTTGTCGCTGCGCTGCTGCCTGCCGATGTCTTCACCCCGATCGTGTTGGTGCTGCTGGTCGTGGTCGGCGTGTTCGTCGCTTTCAATCCGCGTTTCGGTTCCCACGACGTCACCGGGAAGTCGCGGCGGTCCATCATTCTCGGGCTCGTGACATGTGGCGTCGTCATCGCCTTCTACGACGGTGTGCTCGGTCCGGGGACCGGGACATTCCTGATCATCACGCTGACCGCCCTGGTCGGTACGAGTTTTCTGGAGAGCTCGGCGATGGCGAAGGTCATCAACACAGGCACCAACCTGGGAGCGCTTGCGGTGTTCGCAGCGCAGGGGCACGTGATGTGGCTGCTCGGCCTGGCGCTCGCGGTCGGAAACATCGCGGGCGCACAGCTCGGATCACACATGGCGTTGGGTCGGGGTAGCTCTTTCGTGCGGTGGGTCCTGCTGGCGGTTGTCGTCGTGATGGTCGCGAAACTCGGTTATGACCTGTGGAGCGGATGAGCGCTCATCCGCGCGGGCTCGACCACCGCGTTCGGGTGTCGGGCCGCTTCGATAGGGTCGGGGCACCGAATCGAGGTCGGGGGTGAATGTCGTGGTCGGCGTGCTCGGAGTCGTGACGCTGGCGATCGGCGGTCCGGATTCACTCGGCGAGGTCGAACTACGTATCGGCGGCGGCACCGAGAGGTACCTCGCGCAGGCGCGCGAGGCCATCGCCGAGGGGGCGGACGTCCTGGTGGTCCGTGTGCTTCCCGGACGCGTCGTCGATGTCGAACGGTGGATCGCCCCGCCCGGCACCGTGTGAACCGTTCGGTGCGCCCGTGCCGTCGGATGAAGGAACGACACGGGATGTCGACGCGCGGCCCGGCTACGTCATGCTGTACCCGACCTACTGCAGGAGGAGTGTTCGATGCTCGGCTATCACGTTCCCGAACCAGATGAAGCGATGTTGATCTCGGGCAAGAAGTCCGGCGATGACGGCGCCCCGTTCGTCGTCGTTGTCGGACACGGCAAATGGGTGATGCCGTTCTTCCGCAAGGTGCGGTATCTGTCGATGGCGTTGCACGAGGCGTCGATTCGCGAGGTCTGTGTGACGACGCAGGGCATCCAGTTGAACGTGCGCGCGGTGATCGCGCACAAGGTCGGCGGCGACGTCGCGTCGATCGTCAACGCCGGACAGCGTTTCATCTCCGAGCAGGAGGCCGAGATGAATCAGCTCACCGGACAGGTCTTCTCGGGGCATCTGCGTTCGATCGTCGGCTCGATGACCGTCGAACAGATCATCCGGGAGCGCGACACCCTCGCCCGTCAGGTGCTCGAGGCGTCGAAGCGGGAGATGGGGTCGATCGGGCTGGTCGTCGATTCCTTCCAGATCCAGTCGATCGACGACATGGATTCGGGCTACATCAATGCGCTAGCAGCGCCCAACATCGCCAAGGTGCAGCGGGAGGCCGCCGTCGAGCGAGCACGCGCCGATCAGGAGGCGGCCAAGGCTCAGCAGGAATCCCTGCGGAACCAGGCCGACTACGAGCGCGAGACGTCGATCAAGCGCGCGGAGATCAAGTCGGAGACCGACAAGGCCAATGCCGAAGCCGCGCAGGCCGGTCCGTTGGCGGAGGCGCGCGTGAACCAGGAGATCATCCGGGAGCAGTCGGTGCTGGCCCAGGCGCAGGCCGACCTCCGTGAGCAGCAACTGATCTCGGAGGTCGTCAAGCCGGCGGAAGCCGAGGCGCGACGGACTCAGATCCTCGCCGAAGCCGAGGCGAAGGCAGTCGAGATCTCGTCTGAAGCTGCTGCGAAGAACAACCGCATCGCACTCGATCAGCAGTTGATCGATCAATTGCCAGAGCTCGTCGCCGAGGTTGCCAAGGGGCTCGGCTCGGCCAACCTCACCGTGTTCAACGGTGCCGAGGGCGTGAACGAGATCATGACCGGCGTGATCACGCAGGGTGCAGGCCTGCTGCGGAGTCTGCAGGACCAGCTTCAGGCGGGACCCGTCGTCGAACAGAGCCCGAACGGGTCTGCTCAGTAGAAGCGGATGGGCGGCGCGATGTGGATGATGTGAGCCGCATTACGCTGTTGGCATGACGAGTTCGAGCGATCGCGGTTCTGCCGACGAGGGTGATTCCGCGGCCGAGACACAGACCGAATTCGACGCCACGCCGTCGCATCCCGCGTATGGGGTGCTGCGTGAGGTGACACCGTTCGCGTCGGTGTTGTTGTGCGACAACCCGGGGATGATGGAACTCGACGGCACCAACACGTGGGTGTTGCGTGCCCCGGGGAGTGCCGAGTGCGTCGTCGTCGATCCGGGGCCGCGCAAGCACAAGAAGCACGTCAGGCGAATCGCCGAGCAACCAGGTATCGCGCTCACGTTGATCACCCACCGGCACGGCGATCACACCGGCGCGATCAAGGCGCTGCACAAGCACACCGGGGTTCCGACGCGGGCACGGCTGGCCGAGCATTCGCGCGGGGCGGCAGCGCTGGCAGACCGAGAGGTCATCGAGGTCGCCGGGCTGACGATCACCGTGTTGCACACGCCGGGCCACACCGGTGACTCGGTGAGCTTCCTCGTCGAGTGGGAGGGACAGCGTGCGGTTCTCACCGGCGACACGATTCTCGGGAGTGGTACCACCGTGCTGGATCCGGCTGATGGCACCCTGCGCGACTACCTGAACTCGTTGAACCGCTTGATCGTCGAGGGCGAGGGGGCGACGTTGCTACCCGCGCACGGCCCCGACCATCCCGACCTCGGTCCCGTGGCGCGGTTCTACAAGAAGCACCGCGAGGACCGGCTCGACCAGATCGCTGCAGCGCTCGACGACATGGGTGTCTCGGCGAAGAAGGCGAAGCCGATGAAGGTGGTGCGCAAGGTCTACGCCGACGTCGACAAGAAGCTCTGGCCTGCCGCGAGGATGTCGGTCGAGGCTCAGTTGGAGTACCTGCGGAGGGCGTGATCGCGTCGTGCGCGGACAGTGGTGAAACCGCCCGATCGGCCCGAACGGCGAAAGGTCCCGCCGCGCTCGTCGCGTAACGGGACCTCTCCGGGCTTCTCGGTTGAGCTACCGTGCCCGTCGGGCGAGGCGCTCCGAGTCGGCGATGAGGACGCTCTTGCCCTCCAGTCGAAGCCAGCCCCGCTGCGCGAAGTCGGCGAGGGCCTTGTTCACGGTTTCGCGCGACGCTCCGACGAGCTGGGCGATCTCTTCCTGGGTCAGGTCGTGGGTGACGCGCAGCGCGCCGCCCTCCTGGGTGCCGAAGCGTTGCGCCAGCTGCAGCAGCTGCTTGGCGACGCGTCCGGGGACGTCGGTGAAGATCAGGTCGGCGAGGTTGTTGTTGGTACGACGCAGACGTCGGGCCAGCACACGCAGCAACTGCTCGGCGATCTCGGGGCGGTCCTTGATCCAGGCGCGCAGTGCGTCACGGTCCATCGAGACGGCGCGTACCTCGGTGACAGTCGTGGCCGACGACGTGCGCGGACCCGGGTCGAAGATGGACAGTTCACCGAACATGTCCGACGGTCCCATGATGGTCAGCAGGTTCTCACGACCGTCGGGTGAGCGTCGTCCGACCTTCACCTTGCCCGACAGAATGATGTACAAGCGGTCGCCAGGCTCTCCCTCATGGAAGATGACGTGCCCGCGTGGGAAATCAACGGGCTGTAGTTGCTTGGTCAGTGCCGCGACAGCGGAGGGCTCCACACCCTGGAAAATTCCCGCCCGCGCCAGTACTTCCTCCACCTAAGGAACCTTTCTCATCGTCCGCGTGAAACGGCACACGCACTTCGCAACGCTACTCTCGCTTGAAGCATATGTGTTGAATGGGTCACTGGTGCCACTTTGCGCTCCGTGTTGCGCGGGCGGAATCGATGTCCGGGGGTGCTCACGCGACTTCATGTGAGCGTCGGTCGCGGCGTGTGACGCGCAGTGATCGTGGCAGCGGATGGTTGTCTGGGCGAGTATCTGTCGACGGCTGTGATCAGCTCGCGCGACGTTCGCGCAGTTCGTCGAGCGCGGCGGGAAAACCGTCCCTGGCCAGGGTGTCCACGTGCTGGGACTCTGCTGATTGCAGAAACTCCTCGACGTTGTCGCGGGAGACGCTGAGCCGATCCGTGTGGTGTTGCACCTTCTCCATCGCGAGGGCGAAGAGCATCAACACAGCAGGGAAGAGCAGTGCGGCGAGTCCTTGCATACCGATCAGTAAACACCGACGGCCGATGAGGCTCCTAACCGGAATCGTCGCCTTCACTGACTTGTTATCAACCCGTCGCCACCGACACGGTCGGACTCGATGGCTAACCTGAATCGTGTGAGTGCACGTAAGAAGGCCGCGGGAGCCAGGACAGAAACCCACCTCGGTCTCGTCCGGCGTGCACGACGGATGAACCGTGAACTGAAGGTCGAGTTCCCCCACGTCTACTGCGAACTCGACTTCACCACTCCGCTCGAACTGTCCGTCGCGACGATCCTGTCTGCGCAGTGCACCGACGTCCGGGTCAACATGGTGACCCCCGCACTCTTCGCGAAGTACCGGACAGCCGCCGACTACGCGGGAGCCGACCGCACCGAACTCGAAGAGATGATCCGGACGACGGGCTTCTACCGGAACAAGGCCAACTCGATCATCGGACTCGGCCAGGCGCTGGTGGAACGCTTCGACGGGGAGGTTCCGCACACCCTCAAGGAACTCGTCAGCCTCCCGGGCTTCGGGCGTAAGACCGCCAACGTCGTGCTGGGCAACGCCTTCGACATCCCCGGCATCACGGTCGATACCCACTTCTCGCGGCTCGTGCAGCGTTGGGGCTGGACCACCGAGACGGATCCGGTGAAGATCGAGCACGCCGTCGGTGAACTCTTCGAGCGCAAGGAGTGGACCAACCTCTCGCACCGCGTCATCTTCCACGGGAGACGCGTGTGTCACGCGCGCAAGCCCGCGTGCGGGGTGTGCGTCCTGGCCAAAGACTGCCCTTCGGTCGGACTCGGCCCGCTCGACAAGACCGAGGCGGCCAAGCTCGTCAAAGGGCCCGAGACCGACCACATCCTCGAGCTTGCGGGGATCTCCGCATAGTGGGAACCTCCGCGACGACGTCGGATCCCGACGCACCGACCCCGCACGACGAGCCACCCACGGAGCGTCGGCGTAGCCGCTTCCCGGCGGCTCTGCGCTGGACGCTGGTCTTCTTCGTGGTGATGGTGGCGCTGATCGTGGCGATCTGGCCGCGCGACTCGGGGTCGTCGGACGGCACCGGTTCGCAGACCGCCGGGTCGGGTGTCGCGGCAGTCCCCGACGCGAAGGTCGACGATGCCGTTCTCGCCAAGGCGCGGGCCGACGCCGCCGTTGAACCATGTCCGAATAGCGGATTGCCGCAATCGAGTGGCGCGGTGCTGGCCGGCGTCGTCGCGCCGTGTCTGGCCACCGGGAACGCGTACGACCTGGGGGCGGGGACAGCGGGGAAGCCGGTTCTGATCAACATGTGGGCGGTGTGGTGCCTGCCGTGCCGGAGGGAGTTGCCGGTACTCGCCGAGTACGCGCGGCGCGCGGGTGATCGGGTTACTGTGCTGACCGTGCATGCCGAACAGGGCGCGGGTAACCCCTATGCGGTCTTGACGTTCCTGCGCGAGATCGGAGTACACCTCCCGACGGTGCTCGACGTCGACGGCAAGGTGGCCGCCGCGCTGAAGGCGCCGCGGGTCTTCCCGTCGACCATCCTTGTGCGCCCCGACGGCACCGTGGCCACGACGCTTCCCAAGGAGTTCGGCAGCGTCGACGAGGTTGCCGATGCCGTGCGTGACGCCACCGGTGTAGCCGCGTGACACGCACCGACCATCCCGCGCGGGAACCTCATGTGGGGCAACTCGTCGACACCGAACAGGTTCCGCCGTGGTTGCGTCGGCTCACCGGCAATGTGTCGGCCGTGACCGACAGCGTGCTCGGCCGTGGCGGCGACCGCGCGCGGTGGGCGTCGATGCTGCGCCGCGACCGACGCGCGGCGTCGGTGTTGATCCTGTTCTCCGGGTCCTGGGAGGCCGATCCCGACTATCCCGGCGGTCTGCCCGCCGACGCCGAGGTACTGCTCACCGAGCGTGCCCCGACGTTGCGTCAGCACAGCGGGCAGGTGGCGTTTCCCGGCGGCTCGTTCGACCCGGGCGACGACTATCCGGTCGGGACTGCGTTGCGTGAGGCGACCGAGGAGACCGGGCTTGACCAGAGCAGCGTCGACATTCTCGCCAATCTGCCGAGCTTTCCGGTACCGGTGTCGAACTTCGAGGTGACCCCGGTCGTCGCGCATTGGCGCGAGCCCGGCCGCGTCGGCGTTGTCGACGCGGGCGAGACCTCGCGTGTGGTGCGCGTGAACGTGCGCGAGATGCTGGCGCCGCAGAACCGTTTCCAGGTGCAGCGGTCGGTGCTTGGTGCGCGCGCCTACCGTGGGCCCGCGTTCTTTGTCGACGGACTCCTGGTGTGGGGATTCACCGGCGGACTGATCGCGGCGATCAGCGATGCGTCGGGGTGGGATGTCGCGTGGGATCACGACGATGTCCGCCCGCTCGAGGAGATGATCAAGCGAGCGGGTTCGCCTCAGCACAGCGGTTTTCCGACGCCGCGCCCCGTTGCAGACGGTGATACCGGTGACGAGGCTTCCGGTGACGGGAATGTCGGTCCGTCCGAGGATGCCCTCCGGTGAGCGGATCGACGTGGGTCGACGTCATCGTCGTCGTCATCGCCCTGTTGGCCGCGTTGAGCGGTTGGCGCCAGGGCGCCGTGGCGTCGGGACTGGCGGTGGTCGGCGTTGTCCTTGGTGCTGTGGCAGGGATTCTGATTGCGCCGCATGTGCTTTCACGCATCGACGATCGTGGTGTGCGCTTGGTCGTCGGGGTCGTCATGCTGGTGGTGCTGGTGATCATCGGCGAGACGTCGGGGATGGTCCTCGGTCGGGCAGCCCGCGGCGGAATCAGGTCGACGGCGTTGCGTCACGTCGACAGCGTGATCGGTCTGATGCTGCAGGTGATCGCGGTGTTGGTGGCAGCGTGGCTGCTCGCGATCCCGCTCGGTCGATCGTCCTCGCCCGAGATCGCGAGTGCCGTGCGCGGATCCACCGTTCTGCGCGGCGTCGACTCCGTCGCCCCGACGTGGCTGCGCGACTTCCCGACTCGCGAGCTCGGACCGATACTCGACGACTCGGGTCTTCCCGAGGTGATCGGACCGTTCGTTCAGACACCGGTGGCCAACGTCGACCCGCCCCACACGTCGCTGGAGGATTCCGCGATCGTCTCGCAGGTACAACCGAGCGTCGTGAAGATCGAGGGCGTTGCCCCGAGTTGTCAGCAGGCGCTCGAGGGCAGTGGTTTCGTCGTGTCCTCCGAGCGGGTCATGACCAACGCCCACGTGGTGGCGGGGACGCGACGACTGACGGTGCAGACACCCGGGGGTGATTCGCTGACCGCTCGAGTGGTGCTTTTCGACAGCCGCAACGACATCGCCGTTCTCGATGTGCCTGGACTACGTGCTGAAGCTCTGCGATTCGACGACGCGCCGGCGAAGCCGGGAGCGGATGCCATCGTTCTCGGCTACCCCGAGGCCGGACCTTTCACATCCACAGCGGTGCGGGTGCGCGAGACGATCAACTTGTCCGGCCCGGACATCTATCGGACTGATCAGGTGCTGCGCGAGGTGTACACGGTGCGCGGGACCATTCGCCAGGGCAATTCCGGTGGGCCCATGATCGATGCGGACGGCGACGTGCTCGGCGTCGTGTTCGGTGCCGCCGAGGACACAGCGGACGACACCGGCTTCGTCCTCACCGCCAAGCAGGTGAAGTCCGACCTCGACGCCTCCGAGCAGCGCACCGCCCGGGTGAGCACCGGCCAGTGCGTGCATTCGTGACGCCGACGCGTCGACTGTGCGTTCTGGTCCGTCGACCGTGCGTCGCGAACTGTCGACTGTGCGTCGCGGATCGTCGACTGTGCGTCGCGAACTGTCGACTGTGCGTCGCGGATCGTCGACCGTGCGGTCAGCAGGCGTCGCCCGCACCGGACAGAAGGTGGCAGAGTAGCTCGCTCACCTCTGCCGGGCACTCCTGGTGTGCGAAATGGCCGCTGGCGGGAATCGGGCGGTAGTCGAAATCGGTGGCCCATTCGGCGCTCGCGGCAACCGATTCGTCGGTGATGTAGGGATCGTCGACGCCGCGGATCGCGAGAACAGGGATCGACAGTCGCTTCTCCATGAGATCCATGAACCGGACGCCATCGGGTCGGAACTGTGACCGGAACACCCAGCGCTGGTACTCGAGGCTGCAGTGCGCCGCCCCGGGTATACCGATTGCGGATCTGTTCTTGTCGACGGCGTCGGTGTAGTCGGCCGTGCCCTGCCATACCGGTCCCGAGCGTTCCGCGAAGTACTCCGCGATGAATGCTCCGTGGCGTCGTGTCAGGCGACGCTCGGCCATGCGCGGGACTTGGTTGCTCAAGAAGTTGCCGAGAAACGACGATCGCTGGTCGGCGTCGCGCAGCACATCCCGTCGCAGAACACGCGGATGGGGCGAGGAGATGACAGCAATCGCACGTACCGCGCGAGGGTGCAGCGTGGCGGTCGCCCAGCATGCCAGCCCGCCGTCGGCGTGACCGATGAGCGTCGCGGAGGTGTGCCCGAGTGCGCGGATGAGTCCGTTGGCGTCGCCTGCCAGGGTCCACCCGTCGTATCCGCGGGGTGGTTTGTCGCTGTCGCCGTACCCACGCAGATCCACCGCCACTGCCCGGTAGCCGGCTTCGGTCAGGTCGGTGAGCTGATGGCGCCAACTCCACCAGAACTCACCGAAACCGTGGAGCAACAGCGCGAGTGGGCGGTCGGGGCCGGGTGACGCAGCACCGGGAATGTCGGCCTCGACCGCGTGGAACCGCACCCCGTTGGCACGAACGTCGAGATGACGCCAGGGTCCGGCGAACCGGACACTGGACGGGTCGGGGGCAGCGGCCAAATCTCAGGCCTCGCGTGCCGGCGGTATCGCGGGATGGCCTGCGCCCTGTCCGCTCGACGCGGGATCACCCGCCCCGGCCTCGTGGCGACCGGGCAGCACGGTTTGTACTTCTTTGACGCTGCTGATCGTCTTCTTCGGGCCTCTGACCTTCTTGAAGACCAGGTAGCCGATGAACGCGGCGACCAGCGTGATCACTACGAGGATTCCGAACACGATCAGGAACGCGAGCCAACGCGGGACCCACTCGTCGAGAAGTTCGGCGAGGAAGAAAAAGAAGAAGAAGCTCGCGTAGAGCGCCATCACCCCGGCGACGATGAGCAGACCGGTGCCCGCGCCCGCCTTCTTCGCGTCGTCGACCAACTCCGCTTTGGCGAGCGCCACTTCCGACCGGAACAGCGTCGACACACTGGCGGTGGCGTTCTTGACCAGGCTGCCGACGCTGGCTTCGCCGGACGAGTCGCGGTCGGCGTCCCTCAGCGGAATCGAGGGAGCCTTCCCCCCTGCATCGCGGTAGTCGGGTCGGCCGGACTCGTTTCCACTCACAGCATCCTCCGTCTTTGGCGTTCTCCTGCCATATGTTGCCATGCGTGCGCGGCGACGGTCGTGCCCGCCATCACGTCGACGTGGCGTGTGTTGCGGTCACGCGGATCTCTCGCCGACCGCGTGCGCCATCAGGAGCGGCGTTGTCGCAGCGTGGCGAGGGCGGCCACCGCAGGATCGGGGTCGTCGGTGTGGGCGGCGAGAATGCCTGCGGCGACTTCCCCGGGAAGATCGACGAGCGCCTGGGCGACTCTGCTCCGGGCCTGCGGTTCGAGGTCACGGTCCGCGAGGAGTCTGCCGAGTTCTGTCGCGATCTCGTCGGCTGCGGCACTGGCGCGCGCGAGGTCGCAGATCGTATCGGAGGCCTCGACGTCGTGGCTGCCGTCCACGACCATCGCGATCAGATGCGGGAGTACGTCGACGTGGGCTTGTGTGCCAAGGGCGAGTATCGCGGTGTCCCGGACCGTGTGGTCGTCGTCGTCGAGTGCGTGCCGCAGCACGGTGACAGCGGTATCGCCACCGAGCTTCGTGAGCGCCGACACCGCGCGGCGCCGAATCTCCGGGTCGGTGGAATCGAGCCCCGCACCGAGAATTCTCTCGGCGGTGGGGTCGGCCACGCTGGCGAGCGCCCAGACCAGCGTTCCTGCAACATTTGTATCCGGCTCGGCGAGAACGGCCTTCGCGAGAGCCTCCGGCGCGAGACGCCCGCGTGCGGTCAGCGCAGCTCGTTGGCGGAGTGCCGCGGAGGCGGAATCGAGATGTTGGAGAAGGCGTACAGATCTCAGTACGTCCTCCCAGTCGGAAGGTGCGGAATCGGCGATGCGGGTCAGTAGGGCGAGTAGTTCGTTCTCGCGCGAGAGTCGTTGGCGTGTCTGCGCAATGAGCTCGTCGACCATGTCAGCGGGATCAGCTGCCCCGGGGTTGTCCAGCAGCGTCTTGATGCCCGACAGCGGCACGCCCAGGGCGCGAAGCCCGACCACGCGGAACAGCCGGGCGATGTCGTCGGGCGCGTAGTCGCGGTATCCGCCCGCCGTGCGCGTAGTCGGACTGACCAAGCCGAGTCGGTCATAGTGCCGCAGCATCCGAACGCTGACGCCCGAACGCTGCGACACCTCACCGATGAGCATCAGGGTGCTCGATAGGTGCGCCCCGAAGCGTCGCAGCCCTGCGTGCCTGCTCGACCGCGGCGGAGAAGTCGGCGTCGGGGTCGGCCAGCAGCCGTCTGGTCGCTGCGGCATGTACGCGGACGGCTTCGGAGTTGCTCGACGCAGTGGCTGAGAGCGCAACCTCCGCAGCGGTTCCCAGTTTGGCCAAGGCACGGCTGAGGCTGCGCCGGACCTCGTGATCCCCACGGCCCAGCTCGGTGACCAGGTCGGCCACGAGGTCGGCCGCGCCCTCCTCGGACACGAACGCCACGGCCGCCCGCCATGCGGTCCGGGCGACCTCGTCGTCCGCGTCGTGTAGCAACCCGACGACGTGCGGATAGACCGCCCGGTCGCCGATCTTCGACAACGTGTGCAGCGCCTGACCACGTGCCTGCGGTGACGACGAGGTCAGCTCTTCGACGAGCCGCGGAACTGTCTGCTCAGGGTGCATCCTCGTGAGCGCCCAGGTGAGCATGTCGCGGACGAAGAAGTCGGGTTCGACACCGCTGCGTCTGATCAGCTCGTCGACCATGGCGGCGTCGGAGTGAGTATCGGTTTCCCCTGTGCGGGTTCCCGCAGCGAGTGCAGCTTGTAGTCGCGTAGATGAATCCGGCGCCGACAATGCGTCGATCAGTGTGTGAGTCATCGCGATCACCTCCGCAAACAGTCAAAACCCTGTCACCGTGTCAGGGTCAAGCCTGATATCGCCGTGATCGCCGAGTCGACGAAAGCAGCTCGCCCGTTTCCAGTCATATTCTTGCTCACCGTCGGCGCCGACCTGGGCCTTTGCCGGCGGGCGCTGCGGGGAGTGACTGGAAACGGGCGAGCCGTTGGGATGTCGTCGTATTCGGTGCGCGCTCAGACCCGTTTGCTGCGGATCGCCTCGAACACCGAGGGATCGACGAGTGTGGAGGTGTCGCCGAGTTCGCGGCCCTCGGCGACATCCTTGAGTAGCCGCCGCATGATCTTGCCCGACCGTGTCTTGGGCAGTTCGGGCACCACGTTGATCTCGCGCGGTTTGGCGATCGGGGAGATCTCGACCGAGACCTGATCGCGCAGTTCCTTGATGAGCTGGTCGCCGGTGTTCTCGACACCTTCACGCAGGATCACGAACGCGACGATGCCCTGACCGGTCGTCTCGTCGGCGGCGCCGATGACCGCCGCCTCGGCGACACCGGAGTGTCCGACCAGCGCGGACTCCACCTCGGCGGTCGAGATACGGTGGCCGGAGATGTTCATGACGTCGTCGACGCGGCCGAGAACCCAGAGCGCGCCATCCTCGTCGTACCGGGCGCCGTCGCCTGCGAAGTACCAGCCCTGCTCGGCGAACCGCGACCAGTAGGTGTCGCGGTAGCGTTCCTCGTCGCCCCAGATGCCGCGCAGCATCGACGGCCACGGCTGGTCGAGTACCAGGTATCCCTGCTCGCCCGCGCCGACCGGCTTGCCGTTGTCGTCGACGATGTTCGCCGAGATCCCCGGCAGCGGGGCCATCGCCGAGCCGGGCTTGGTCGCGGTGACTCCGGGCAGCGGTGAGATCATGATGGCGCCGGTCTCGGTCTGCCACCACGTGTCGACGATCGGCGCAGACCCGCCGCCGATGACCTCACGGAACCACTTCCACGCTTCGGGGTTGATGGGTTCCCCGACGCTGCCGAGGAGTCGGATCGACGAGAGATCGTGCGCGTCGGGGATCTCGCGTCCCCACTTCATGAACGTGCGGATCAACGTCGGCGCGATGTAATAGATTGTGACGCCGTATTTCTCGATGACCTCGAAGTGGCGGTGCTCGTTGGGCGAGTTCGGCGTGCCCTCGTAGACCACCTCGGTCGCGCCGTTGGAGAGGGGTCCGTAGACGAGGTAGGAGTGGCCGGTCACCCAGCCGATGTCGGCGCCGCACCAGAACACGTCGCGACCTTCCTTGTGGTCGAAGACGTAGTGGAAGGTGTAGCTCGCCTGGGTCAGATAGCCGCCCGAGGTGTGCACGATGCCCTTGGGCTTGCCGGTGGTGCCCGACGTGTACAGCAGGAAGAGCGGATGCTCGGAATCGAAGGCCTCGGGCTCGTGATGAGGCGACGACTCGTCGACGGTGTCCTCCCACCACACGTCACGCCCCTCGACCCAGTTCAGGTCGGGGTCGTGGTTGGTGCGACGCACGACGAGGACCTTCTCGACGGACTTCGCGGCGTCGTCGCCGGTGCCGAGTGCTTCGTCGACAGCGGTTTTCAGCGGCGCGGGCTTGCCTCGGCGGAACTGGCCGTCGGTGGTGATGACGAGTTTGGCCTCGGCGTCGTCGACGCGGGAGCGCAGCGCGCCGGCGGAGAAGCCTGCGAAGACCACGGAGTGGGTCAGACCGAGGCGTGCGCACGCCAGCATGGAGATGAGTGCTTCGGGGACCATCGGCATGTAGATGGCGACCCGGTCGCCCGCGACGAGTCCGATCGAGGCGAAGTAGTTGGCTGCCTTGGAGACCTCGTCCTTGAGTTGGCTGTAGGTGATGTCGCGCGAGTCGCCCGGTTCACCGACCCAGTGGATCGCGACACGGTCGCCCTTGCCCGCGGCGACGTGGCGGTCGACGCAGTTCACCGAGACGTTGAGCTTTCCTCCGACGAACCACTTCGCGAACGGTGCATCCGACCAGTCGAGGACCTGCCCGAAATCGGTGTCCCACTCAAGTCGACGACCCTGCTCCGCCCAGAATTCGAGACGGTCTGCATTGGCGTGGTCGTACAGCGCGGCCGTTCCGTTGGCCTGCGCGGCGAACTCGGCGGAGGGCGGAAACGCCTTGGCGGCGGGTTGTGCGGTGGTGGACATCGTTGAACAGTGCCTTTCACTCTCGGTACGCGTTCTCAGGCCTCATCCGACGTGAGGTGCGTCTGGCCGGAATCCCATAGTGAGGGTAGTCACGTTGGGCTGGCGTTGCAGCGACGCGGGTCGCGGGCGTTCGACCTCCATCGGTTACCGTGACGATCTGTGACCACCGATCCTCTCGCCCCGCTCGTGGAGCTTCCCGGCGTGCGTGAGGCGGCCGACCGCGCCCGCGACGCACTCGGTGCCGTGCATCGGCATCCGGCCAATCTGAGGGGCTGGGACAAAACCGCGACGGAGGCGTCGTGGCGAGCAGGCCGATCGTCCGCGGCCATCGACGGCGGCAGCGTCGAGTTGCGGCGCGATGGAGATTTCGACGACCCGATCCTGGCCGGCGCGATGCGCGTTGCGCAGGCGCTCGATGGGGACTCGCTCGACCAGCTGACGTCGGTGTATCGACGAGCGCCCGCCCAGGCGTTTGCGCGACTGCACGTACTCGCTGCCGCCGATTTCGTCGACGATCCCGATCAGCTCGGCCGACCGCGCCGGGGCGCGGAGGTCGCGACGAGACTCGAACTACTCAGGCAGCTCATCACCGGAGCGACATCGGCGCCTGCGCCGGTGCTGGCTGCAGTGGTGCACGGAGAACTGTTGACGCTCGACGCTTTCGGTAGTGCCAGCGGCGTGGTCGCTCGCGCGGCGTCGCGCCTGACATCGACGTCGAGTGGTCTCGATCCGCACAACCTCGGTGTGCCGGAGGTGACCTGGTTCAAGAAGGTCGACGACTACCGTTCGCTGGCGAGAGGATTCGGCACCGGGGAGCCGTCAGCGCTCGCTGACTGGATCGTGTTCTGCTGCGAGGCAATGGTGGTGGGGGCGACCGAGGCGAAGTCGATCGCCGACGCCGCTCGCGGTGGATGATCGCGAGGCCAGCGCAGGGGAAAGATGATGTCGCACAAGCCGTTTCCTGGGTGAAAATAGATCCCTGACACAGCACTGCGGGCGGCCGACCTGTCGTCGACAGATCGCCGCCCGCGTAGCACGGACTCAAGTTACCAAGCGTGCTGGGTGGGTTGTGGTCACCGCCTCGGCGAGGGATCGTATTCCCCGAGAACAGGTCTCCTTCATCGCGCTGCCCTTGCTCTCTGGCCCGCTCACGGCATCCGTCGATGTCGGTGCCGGACGAACTCTCGGGCCAGGCCTGGCGCTGCAGTTGTCGGAGCTGTTACTCGAAGCCACGATGTCGCAGGCGCACAACACTTGTGCCTCATGCGGCGTGCTCCGCGTGGGTGCTTGCCGCCCGTGCTGGGAGTGCTCGCCGGGGGGCTCGGTCCTTCTCTTCCGGATCGAACTTTGCTCGACGAGGTTTCCGTGATTTACGTTCTACACCGTGATCGGCGTCACATCAAGACCCTGGCGTCGACTGTGTAAAAGGCGTGTGGGTGGGGTCGTTCCGTGGATGTTCTTCGAACTCGGCGGGCGCCGGATTGAGGTCTGGATCTCCGCGATCGTCCGTGTAGCTCAGTTAGATATCTTTAACCCGGACGACGTCAAGACGTGGAGGCCTGGCGTATGTGCAGTTCAGGGCGATGAAAGCGGCGCGCGGCGTTGGTGATGTCCTAACGCTGGGCAAAATATCGCAAATGCTTGCAAACGGTATTCTCACCTGCGGATCGGGTGTGTATAGTCGATATCACCCGGTTCTTCATTGAGCCGGTGCCTTTCAGCCCGACCCCCCGGGGCTGAAACGCGACAACCCCGGCCCCCTCCCCCCCCTGGCCGGGGTTGTCCTCTGTCTGGGGGTCTTTCTTCCGCGTCACGTGCTCCGGCTGCTTGTTGCCTGACGTGCAGGCGGCTCGTTGCCTGACGTGCAGGCGGCTCGTTGCCTGACGTGCAGGCGGCTCGTCACGTCCTGGTTGCGCCGGGACGCAATGATGGAAGAGTACACCACAGCATGAAGAATTCACTATATCGAATTTTGTAGTGTCGGCCACGCCTGGCTTGGCTGCGGGTGCGAGCCGCGTCCACAACGGCGAGTCTCTCCACAGAAGTGGTTGCGTTCGACGTCTGGTCGATGTGCCGGCGGTCGCGATACCCCATGCTTCCTCCATGTCCGACGACGATCTCCTCGCCCTCGTGGCCGATCCCTTGCGCGACGACGTGGCGCGATGCGCCGCTGCGGCTGGTTACCGGCTGATCCCCGGTGACGCTCACGAGTGTCGACGAGACTGGCTGAGAACACGCGCGGTGCTGCTCGATCCGTCGGCGGTTGCCGTCCTCGCCGAGAGTTCGCTTCCACGCCGCGGCGGCGTCGTGCTGGTCTCCGATACGGAACCCGCTTCAGCGACATGGCGTGGCGCGCTCGATCTCGGAGCAGTCGACTCGGCCGTTCTTCCGGTCGACGAGTCTCATCTGGTCCGCATACTCACCGAGTTGCGTCTACCCGCATCACGTCAGGCAGGGGCACTGGCGTTCATCCCCGCGCACGGCGGAGCGGGGGCGTCGACGCTCGCTGTCGCGACCGCGTTGGCCGCCGTCGACAGCGATGAGCGGGTGTTACTCGTCGACATCGACGAACTCGGGGCGGGCCTGGATCTCGCACTCGGTATGGAGGCGCGCGCAGGACTCCGGTGGCAAGACCTCACATTCGACCAGGGGGCTGTCAGCGGAGCGTCGCTGTGGAACGCTCTGCCGCGCTACAACGAGCGTCTGGCGCTGGTGGCCGGACGACGTGACGACACGCGCCCGCTTGGCCAGGGACCCGTGCTTGCGGCGGTGGATGCCGGTCGCGCCCACGGCGACCTGATCATCGCTGATCTTCCCCGCGTCGATAACCCGGTGGTCCGGGCGGTGGCAGAATCTTCCGAGTTGGTGGTCGTGGTGACCACTCCGACAGTTGCCGGGACCGCCGCCGCGCGGCTGCTGATCGCTCGCCTGTTGACGGCGTGTCCCCGAGTCGAGATGGTGATCCGCGGTCCGTCTCCCGGCGGCCTCCGAGCGGCTCAGGTCGCCGAGGCCGTCGGGGTGCCGCTCATTGCGACGTGCCGGCCTGATCCGCGACTGCCCATGCGCCTCGAGGCCGGCGGGCTGCGGGCATCGGCGCGAAGTCCACTCGGCCGTACGGCTCGGGCGGTGTACAACCGGTTCGTCGACACGAGATCGGTCGCATCGTGAGCAATGCGTTGCCGCAACGGGATCCGCGACTCGGGGCGGCGACCACAGTGGCCGACGAGGCGCTCATCGACCGAGTGCGCGAGCGGCTCGCAGCTGACGCGGCGGAGCCGACCGCAGCGGTCATCGCCGAGGCGATTCGCGCAGAGTCGGGTGGGGTCCTCGGAGACACCGATCTGCTTGCGGCGCTGCGTCATCTGCAGACGGAACTCACCGGTGCCGGACGACTGGAGGTACTCCTCGCCGAGCCCGGGGTCGCCGATGTGCTCGTTGTCGGTCCCCAGCGGGTATGGGTCGATCGTGGCGGTGGTCTCGAACCAACGGGTATCACCTTCGACGACGACGCGGCAGTTCGGCGACTCGCGAGTCGTCTGGCGCTGGGTGCGGGTCGACGTCTCGACGACGCGCAGCCGTGGGTCGACGCCCAACTGAACTCCTTGGGCAGACGCGGTCTCACCGTGCGGCTCCACGCCGTCATTCCGCCCCTGGCCGCGGACGGGACATGTATCTCTCTGCGGGTATTGCGCACAGCGGGAATGGATATGGCAGGTCTGGTCGCCACCGGCGCAGTTCCCGCAGAACTGGTTGAAGTCCTCGACGCGATGGTAGCGGCGCGCCTCGCCTTCCTCATCGTTGGCGGCACCGGCTCGGGCAAGACGACTCTGCTGAACGCGTTGATCGGTGCCATGCGTCCGACAGACCGGGTCCTGTGTGTCGAGGATGCCCCCGAAATGGCTCCGGCACACCCTCACGTGGTGCGCCTCGTCGCGCGGACGTCGAACGTGGAGGGAACCGGTGAGGTCCCCGTGCGTGTCCTGGTGCGTCAAGCACTGCGAATGCGGCCGGACCGCATCATCGTCGGCGAGGTTCGCGGCGCCGAGGTCATCGACCTGCTCACCGCATTGAACACGGGTCACGAGGGCAGCGGCGGGACGCTACACGCGAACTCGATGTCGGAGGTGCCCGCTCGCATGGAAGCGCTTGCGGCGCTGGGCGGAATGAATCGAGAAGCGCTTCATTCGCAGCTGGCTGCGGCCGTGCGTGTCGTCGTCGGTGTCAGTCGCACGGCGGGCGGAGAGCGCGGGATAGTCGAATTCGGCCTGGTCTCTCGTGATGCAGCAGGGTGGGTGACGATACGTCCGATTTGGCTGCGCGCCAGCGGATTCACCGAGTATCGAGCAGAGTTCGATGCTCTGGTCGCTGGCCGCGCATGAGTATCGTGTTCGCGGCGCTCGCGATTGCGGTGCTGTGGTGGCCGCCGAGTTGGCCCGAGCACCGGGTGGCGGCGGTCGCTCAGCTCGATGACACGACACGGGCGAGTGTGTCGCCCACAATGGTCGGGCTGACCTGCGCACCGCCTGTCGCGCTGCTTGTCGGTGGAGTACCGGGTGCGGTTGCCGCTGCGATCGTGGTGACACTCGTCTGGTGGCTTAGACGACGTAGACGACGGGCGGCCGACGACGAGGCACAGCGTGACGAGATGCTGACCGCGCTGGCACTGATGATCGCTGAACTCTCGGTGGGCGCACCGCCTGCTCACGCGTGTGCTGTGGCGGCGCAGGAGATCTCGGGAGGAGGGGACACGCGGTCTGAGGTGGCCGAGGGACTGACCGTGTTGGCTTCGCGCGCCGAACTCGGCGGGAGCGTGGGCGTCGATGAGACATCCGCGGGGCGGGATTCAACCGAGGAGTCACAGGCGGGCGGTTCGACTTCGGAAGCGCAGTCGTGGCGGCGTATCGCGGTCGCGTGGCACACTGCGGAGACGTCGGGAGTTCCGATGGCCGAGCTCCTCGAGTCGCTGCGCGCCGACCTTGCCTCCCGACGTGCGTTCACCGAGCGGACGCGAGCCGGACTCGCAGGGCCACGCGCGACTGCCGTTGTCCTGGCGGGGCTTCCGCTGCTGGGGATCGGTCTGGGCCAGGCGACGGGCGCACGTCCGGTGCAGGTACTCCTCGGTGGCGGTCTGGGTGGCATCCTGCTGGTCGTCGGTACCGCGTTGGTCGCCGCCGGCATGGTGTGGACCGAACGAATCACCGACAGGGTGGTGCGAGGATGACGATCCCGCTGGTGCTGCTCGCCGTCGCGGTGTGGATACTGCCGCCGCGACGGTGGTTGCTGTACCGGGTCGTCGAACCGCCGAGTCGTCCTCGCGGCGAGCCGAGGTGGCTCGGAAAGCGCCGAGACGTCGATGATCCTTTTGCCGTTGCCGCAGCGCTGGATCTGTTCGCGGTGTGTTTGCGTGCAGGGCTCACCATCCCCGCTGCTGCGCTCGCTGTGGCGCACACAGCACCCGCGGTCTTGGCGGAGCCGTTGACCGCCACGGCGGAGTTGCTCGAACTCGGTGCCGAACCCGAACGTGCATGGTCGACACCGCAGCGTGTGCGGACCCCGAACCGGAAAGGCTCTGAGACAGATCATTTCGAGCAGTTGTCGATGCTCGCGCGGCGGTCGGCTCGCGCGGGATCGGCGCTGTCGGTGCAGGTGGCCGAACTCGCCACCGAGACACGACGTCGCGCGCACGACGACGCACATGCTCGCGCCGAACGGGCAGGGGTCTTGGTGAGCGGCCCGTTGGGCCTGTGCTTCCTGCCCGCTTTCGTCTGTCTCGGGATCGTTCCGGTTGTGATAGGTCTCGCGGGCGTCACACTCTCGGGACTCTGAGAACCCGATGGATCTTTGCGCACGAGTTGAACGTCAAAGCAGTGCAGCACCAATGAAAGTCACACAACTGAAAGGATCATCATGAAGGCAATTCGAGTCACCCGCGGTCGTGTCCAACGAATCACTGTGCGTACCAACGCAACCCTGGCGAGACTGATCGCCGACGACGAAGGAATGAGCACGGCCGAGTATGCCATCGGCACGATTGCTGCGGCCGCGTTCGGTGCGATCCTGTACACGGTCGTCAGTGGTGACAACATCGTCAGTGCGCTGACCGGGATCATCACCAAGGCGCTGAACACGTCGGTGGGTTGACATGCGGCTGCGACGGATGGTCGACGACGAGTCGGGGATGGTGACCATCGAGGGGGCCTACGCCATCTCGGCTGTGGTGATCGTGGTGATTCTTGCTGTCGGTGTGATCACAGCGGTCACGACGCAGATCCGGTGCACTGATGCTGCTCGTGAGGTGGCTCGGTTGGCGGCTGCCGGTGACGATCACGCACGTGCTGCCGGTGAGCAGATCGTGCCGGGCGCTCAGATCGCCGTTGCGGCCCGGGGTGACCGGGTCGTCGTCGACGTTCGTCGGGGTGCGCCGATGGTGCCGGGCCTGATGTTGTCGGCGCGGGCCGTTGCGGCTGCAGAACCTGACGGCGCCGATCAGGTGGTCATGGCGCCGGGGGTGTCGCGGTGAGCGGGGTGTGGGTGTGAGGGGGCGCCCGACGTGCTGGTGGGGTCGGGTGTCGGCGTCGGCGGATGTTGAACTCCGACAGACGCGTTGGGCTCTCGCGACTCGTAGGTCCGTGACGAGTGCGGGGCGTGGCTTGCTCCGCGACGAGGACGGCTATGCGACGGTGGCCGCGGCCGGGGCGATCGCGGGTGTTGCGGCGCTGCTCGTGTTGGTGATCTATGTCGGTGCCGCGACGTTGGCGCGTCATCGGGCACAGTCGGCTGCCGATCTGGCTGCGTTGGCAGCGGCAGCCGATCACGTTGCGGCGCGGTCTGATCCGTGTGACACGGCCAGATCTCTGGTCGGTGAGCAACGGCCGCGTGCCGAGGTATTCGAGTGCAGGATCGTCGGTGACGATGTGGTGGTCGGTGCGCGGGTCTCTGTCTCGTTGGGGGTGCTGGGGGTGCGCGGGGCATCTGCGCGAGCACGGGCGGGCCCGGTCGGTGATGGCTGAGCGCGACAAAGCGGATCACCGAGCAGCGACCGGTGCATCCTTGACGAGGGTGCCGTGCTAAGCCGCGCCGCGGTTGGTGATGGTCACGCAGCCGGGTGGAGGAGTGATCTCAGAGAGCGTCGTCGCCGATGTGTATGCGCTTGGGGTACACCCGTGTCGAGTCCATCGGTGCAAACCAGACCTGGGAGAACGAGACCTCGGCGTCGCCGCGGTAGGCGAGTCGGAGTCGGCTGCCCCTGGTGGTGGGGATACGTGGTGCGACGGCGTTGACGAAGGGGGCCCAGTGCACCACTTCGCTCTCGGTGAGGAATGCGCCTGCGGCGGCGTGTACCTCACCGCTATCGGTGTCGGCGGCGAGATAGACCTCGCCGAGTGCCGTCGCGATGCGGGGTCCGACCATGGCACTCTGGAGGTACCACTGCGCGGCGTCGACGACGTCGGGGTCAAGACGCGCGGTACACCAGGCGTAGTGGATGTCGAGTGCATCGAGGGCCTGCGCCTCGGAGAAGAACACGTCCGGCTCTCCGATGGAGGCGGGCAGGGTGTCTGTCGATTCCGTCGGACGGGCCAGAAGAAAGAACGCTGGACGCGCACGCGTGATGAGTGGCGATGGCGTCATGCGGTCGGGGGTCCCCTCATGCATCGTTCCAGTATCCCTGAGAACAGCCTGTGACAGGCGGTAGTGCCCGGATTCGGTCGATCAAGTGCGCCCGGGCATGACCCATCGACAGCCGGACACCATGGTCTTCCGGTCTCGAGCTGGCGAAATGCGCTGGTCACCGGGTCATGGACGAGGTATCGGCCGACAACGGGCAATCGCCACATCGTCGGCCAGACACGGGAGGCGAGTGACGGGTGGCGGCTGACGTCCGCTTTGTCCGCGATAAGCTGATCGTCAGCGGTCGGTCGCTCTGCGGGGAGTGCCTGTCCCGGTCCGCTCTCGTGCTTGGTGTGTTCACCACGGACGTGACGTTCGTGGCGCGTTGCCTATGGAGATGATCGGGTGTCGGCCGAATTCGTTGCGGAGCGACCTGGCGACGGTGGTGCGCCGCCTTCGGGGAGAGAGTCTCGCGGGGCACTGCTGGGCCGCGAACGCGAGCAATCCGAACTCACCGCACTGATCGACTCCGTCGTCGCGGGCGGTACCGCGGTCGGATTGGTGCGCGGCGAACCGGGCGTCGGCACGACCGCTCTCGTGAGCGCTGCGGCAGACGTCGCGCGCAGACGCTCGGCGTCGGTTCTCTATGCACGGGCGGTCGCTGTCGAGCGGACCCTCCCCAACGCGCTGCTGCAGGTACTGTTGCTGCACCTCGTCGATGGACCGGCAGCTGTCTTCTCGCAGCCGGCCGCGACGCTGCGACTCGCATTGGGACTCGACGTCGGCCGAGCGCCGACCGTCGCCGATCTCGCCGCCGCCGTCATCGCACTGCTCGCCGACATATCAACGCACTCACCGGTTGTCATCGTCGTCGATGACCTGCATCACGCAGACAAGAGTTCGGCGAAGGTTCTCGACGCGGTCGCGGCCGCACGTCTGCCACGCGTTGGTGTGCTGGCGACCGTTCGGACTTCCAGCCACTCTCGGATCGACGCGACGACCGTCATCGACATCGCGCCACTCGACGACAATGCCGCAGCGGAGCTCGTGCGTCGATTCCACCCGGGAATGGCTGCCGACGTACATCACCGCATTCTGGCTGCGGCGCAGGGTAATCCACTTGCGCTGCGTGCGCTTCCCGCAGAACTGCGCCACGAACAGATCGACGGATCGGCATCATTGCCGACGGTGCTCCCCATGTCTACCGTGCTGCGTGACAGGCTCTTTCCCGACCTTCCGGTAGTGCAGAACAAGACGCTGTGTGTCCTTCTGATGCATGCGCTTGCTCCAGAACTCAGCGTCGACGATCTCGCCTCGACGGTGGGTGCCCGCACGCTGTCGGACGTCCTCGCTCCCGCGGTGCGGGCGGGACTCGTCGCGGTAAGTGACGTCGGCGACGAGGCGCGGCCCACGACCGAGCCGCGTATTCGCCTCACCCGTGCCCTCCTCGGGCCGGCACTGATGAGTCTGGCAACTGACGACCAACGTTCGGCCGTCTACCGGCTCCTCGCGCGGTCGGCGCGCGGCGTGGTCGATGACATATCGGACATATATAAGGCAACAACCACATTCGACGACGCGCTGGCGGAACGTCTGGAGCTCGCGGCGGAGGTGGAGCTATGCACCGGCCGGTGGCGATCAGGGCTGGCTCGTCTTCGACAGGCCGTCGAGGTGGGCGGCGACCGGCGGGAACGCCACCGCCGGCTGGCGCGTGCCACACAGGTGGCTGCACGCGTCGATCACCAGGCGGCTCAACAGATGTTCATCGCGATGCACACCGGCCGACAGCACTTCGAGGATTCGATCACCGATGCGCTCGCGGCGTCGGCCATCATCGTGACCAATGACGACGGCGACGTCGACACCGCCTATCAGATGTTGATGGATGCACTCGAGCGCTCCGCGCCGCGCGACTCCGATGACCCAGTGGTCGTCGAGGCCATCGAGTCGCTTCGTGAGTTGTCTTGGCTTGGTGGGCGCGCGGCGTTGTGGGAGGGATATCGCCGGATCGTCGATGCAGTGGCTCCGGGGGCATCGTCGGCGGTGGGGCTCTCGGCTGCAGTCTGGGACGGCCCGTCGACACTGTCGGCGGACCAGCGCGCGACGGTGGATTCGCTGATCGCCGATCTGTCGGTCGATCACTCTCCGTTGTGGATCGGCGAGGTCGCCGAGATGGCTGCGACTTTCGACCGGATCGACGAATGCCGACCCGTGCTCGACGTGTTGATCGACGGCGTGAACGCCGGACACGACGTCGCGAGCAGGCCGTCGATTGCCGCGGTGTGGGCGATGCTGCTGCTGGCGCAGGATGCGTTCAACCGCGGCCGGTGGACAACCACTATGGAATTGGCCCAGCGGGCAAAGGAGATCTGCGGTGTCGACGGCCATGATCATCTCGGGTGGCTCGCCGACTACCTGCTCGGCATGGTGGCCGCGGTTCGTGGCGAGGACGAGATGGTGGAGCACCTCGCAGCGCGCATGCGCGCCTGGGCGATTCCGCGACGGGCGTTCGTGCTCGTCCGCTTCGCCGAACATCTGTGGACGTTGCTTGCGGGCGGACACGGCGATGCAGGGGCGGCGTACATCCACGCGACGGCGGTGAGCCCGATCGGTCAGCTCGGGCCCTACGTCTCCATGACAGGGACTCTCGCGCTGGATCTCGTGCGGTCGGCGATCAGGACAGGGCGTGACGAGGACGCGCGGGCGCATGTCGCAGCCATGCGGGACGCGGGACTCGACCGGGTCTCCTCGCGCCTGGCGATGATCACACTCGCGTGCCGGGCGCTCGTCAGCACCGACGACTCGGAGCGCTTGTTCGAGGCGGCCCTCGCGGTGCCGGGTGCGCGGCAGTGGGTTTTCGACTATGCGCGCATCCAGTACATCCGCGGCATGGAACTGCGTCGGGATCAGGAGCTCGTCGCGGCGAGAAGGCAGTTGCGCGAGGCGTTGTCGACTTTCGTGGAACTCGGTGCGTCGTCGTGGGCGTCGCGTGCGCAGGCCGAGCTCGACGCGACGGCGCCGACGCGACACGTGACGGCCGTGGATTCACAACTGACCGCCTACGAGCGGCGTATTGCGTCGATGGTGGCGTCAGGATTGACCAACAAGGCTGTCGCGGAGCGACTCGACATCTCGCATCGGACGGTCGGCAACCACCTGTACCGCATCTATGCCAAGTTGGGGGTGACCTCGCGGGGCGAGCTTCGTGATGCGCTTGCGGCACCGATATCGTAGTCGCCCCGCAGTTCTGGTCTGATGGTCACGCGAAGAGTGCGCTATCGCGCAGCGCTGTCCGGGACCTGACGCCGACGGTGCGATAGACGTGCGAGAGGTGACTGCCCACCGTGCTCGGCGCTATGCCCAGTCGGGATGCGATGGCGCGGTTGGACATGCCCGATACGGCCATCTCGGCAATGCGCTGCGCCGTCGCCGAGATCTGCGGAGTCCTGCGCGTCGACGTCATCGCGCGAAGTGTTTCGCCGAGTAGTCGTAGTTCGCCGGAGGTTCGTGCAGACCAGTGGTCGGCGCCGAGGACGGTGAACGTGGAGAGGGCTTGATAGAGTTCTTCTCTCGCGACCCGGGTGGCACCGTCCATGCGCAATCGGCGACCGTGGTGCAGCCGGACTCGCGCGAGATCGAAGGGCCATCGGTCGGCACCCGGTGTGTGGATCGCGGCGCGATAGGCGTCGACGTCATCGGTGACAATCGCGTATGCGCAGGTGCGGAGAAACGCGAGCCGGAGGTCGGGGCCGAGACCGACAGTGCGCAGAGCGTCGGCCACTGCCCTACGCGCCGAGGGTGATTCGCATTCGGAGGCTGCCTCGGCAAGGTCGATGACGGCACGATCGCTACGTGTGATGACGGCGGCCGGACCGTCCGTGGAGGCGCGGAAGATGCGGAGTGCACTGCGTGGGTTTCCCGCGCCGAGGGCGGCGACCGCCTCGAGGTGAGTGCGGTGACGCGTCACACCGACACCGTTGGCCATCCAGTCGGGTGCGGTGATGGTGGACGTCACCCTCGAATCGAGTTCTCCGCGATAGGCCGACAACAGTTTTCGGGCTCGGAGCAGGTAGGCACGTGCATAGAGCTGAAGCCCGGACTTCTGACAGAGGGCGATCCCGCCGTCGAGGAGCTGCTGCGCCTCATCCCACCGGCCCGCGCCGAGATAGTGAGAACCGAGCATCCATGCCGCGCACACCGACGAGGTGACCGATGAGCGTGGGTCGGACCACACGCGGTGCAGTGCGGCGCGCCACCAATAGCTGCTGCTGCGTGACGTGGCCACGAAGGCGCTGCGCACCACGTCGGCGGCGTCGGCGGTGTGCTGGAGTGTGTCGATCAACCGGTCGAGCCGGGGGTCGAGATGTTCATGAGACGCGCGATCGGGTGACAACGTCTGTGCTGCAATGAGTGCCCACTCCGGTGCTGTCTCCGCGTGCTGCGCCACCAGGGACGTGAACTCCGACCAGAGTTCCGGCCGGTCGTCGAGGTGGCACAGCTGATAGTGCGACCAGAGCGCGTCGTCGAGAATGCGATCCCCGTGTACCGATGGCTGCGCACGGATAGCTCGCGTGAACGTCCGCTGAGCCTCGCGGATCGACTCCGGTGCCTTCGACGACAGGTACGAGCGCGCGACAACGGCTTCGAGTGAGTGCGTTGCGCTGGCATCCACGCGTAGCGCATCGTCGAGAAGTCGGCTGGCGGTGGGGATGTCGGCGCTCACAGCGGATACCAGTGCCGACGCCGCAGCGAGTCGGCGAGCTCTGGCGCTCCGGTCGGCGGTGTGGGTGGCGCTGAGTCGGAACGTGTGTGCAGCGGAGTGTGAGTCGCCGTATCGGAGTGCCTGCGCCGCCGAGCGTTGCAGCAGATCTGCGACGTCGTGGTCGAACTCCGACCCTGCGTCGTCGGTGCCGGGGAGGCGGGGCGCCATCGATGCGACGGCGAGGTATCCGGCGCGCACCAACGCGCGGGGACGGCCATCGCCACGAAGCACGATATCTCGACGCTCGGAGTCGTCGAGGTTCGGAAAGCGCTGACGCAGAAGACGATCAGCCGCTGACGCATCGAGGGGAGATACCAGGAGTGCGACGTCGACCGCATGCCTGGGCAGACCTGCGATGCCCGGCACACAGGTGGTGATGAGCTTGACCCTGGTGCCGGCGAGACGTCGGCTCACGTACGAGAGCGTGTGTGCGGCATGGGCGTCGAGCTGGTCGGCATCATCGAGCCCGATCAGTAGGGGACCCGATCGTGGCCGTCGCGCCAGGTTGAGCAGGGTACGGCGCAGGTCGGCGTAATCTCCGTCGACGGCCGGCTCGCTGGACGGCTCATATGTGGCGGATTCGGTCGATTCGCCGAGTTCAGCGGCCAAGGCGGCGAGAACACCTGCGGAGCCGTCGCGCACGTTCAGCCGCACGACGCGGTAGCCGGCTGTGCGCGCCATGGCCTCGGCTGCCGCGAGAAGGGCGGTGCGTCCGGTTCCGGGATCGCCTACGAGTGCTGCGGAGTGGTTGTCGGGCGACCCGAGGAACGCGTCGAGCGAGTCCACGAGGTGCGCGCGAGCTATGAGTCCGGGTGACTCCACCGCTACCTCCCCGTATGTGAGCTAAGTTACTCGTCGGTATATCGAATAACCTAGCTCACTCGACCTGCTCGGGTGTGTCCGGGTTGCCGCGATGGCAGCGCGCAGAGGGCGTGCGCAGGAGGCTGCACCAGGGGTCGGCACACACGACGGTGCCCACGACCGGGTGTGGTCGCGGGCACCGTTGAGTGGAGTCCGGTCGGACTGTCGTTACTGCTACTCCGAGGCGGAACCGCTCTGCGACGATGACGATCCGCTGCTCGTCGTAGCGCTCGAATCGGCTCCGGAGCTCGGCGCGGTCGGGCCGGATGCAGATGCGTCGTCAGAGGCTGCAGCGCCCGAGCCCTCGGTGTCGGCGGAGCCGGTGCCGCCCGACGCCTCCGATCCGGTCGTGGTGCCGGAGTCGGTCGACGACGCCGGGGTATCGCTCGGAGCGTCGGTTGCGGGGGTGTTGCCGCCGTCTGTCGCCGCCGACGGTCCTCCGGTCGCGGGTGTTGCGTCATCCGACGTGGCATCAGACGACTCTGAAACAGACGACTCTGAGGCGGCGGTCTCCTGCACCGAATCGCCCGACGTCGCGTTCTCCGACGCTCCGGATGACGAGGTCTTCGACGCCGAAGCTGCTGATTCCGAAGCGGTGTCGTCGGAAGCCCTCGCGGTGGTCCCCGGCCCTGCCTGCCCCGCGCTCGCCGGCGTGTGCGCCGCGCTGATCAGGGGCGAACTCACCACTGCCGATGCGTCGACCGTCTGCGACGTGGTCGGGGGCACCGGTGCCAGGACGCCGGCGATGCGCTGCTGGATGTACTGCAGTGCACCGAGCGTGCCGGGAAGGAAGATCTTGATCTGGCCGTCGTCGAAAGTGATGTTGAGCTTCGGGCCGAGTAGGCCGCCGTTGACCACCGGGTAGTCACCGAGGCCGATCATGTTGCCGACGCTGGGGCCGTAGCCGCCGTTGAGGAGGCCGTCGAGCATCACCCCGGGAGCCTGCAGCAGTGCGGAGGCCAAGGCATCCATATCCCCGGCGGCAACGCCATCGACGACGGTCTGGACGGCATGCCCGAGGGCTCCGATGCCGCCACCGAGGGGGCTGATGATGCCCATCCCCGTGAACAGTGCGACCTCCTGCAGTTGGCCGACGACCCGCTTGCCTGCATTGAACGGTTCCGACAATGCACTGCTGATCTGGTCATTGGGGATTGCTCCCGCGAATGCCAGACCCAGATCGAGCGGCACGTCCAGAATCTTCCCCAGCGCAGGAAGTAGAGGGCCAGACGAGGGATTGATCGCTGCGAAGATCGGGACAACCGCGACCAGCAGCATGTTGTTCATCGCTGATTCGATGTCCCCGTCCTGCAGCGCATTGGTCACCGCTTCGAGTAACGGCGGGACGTCGTTGCGTAATGCGTCGGCCACGTCCTCGCCCGCACCCGCCAGACCGGCGCCGAGACCGGTTATTGATGCGGTCGCTTCTTTCCACAGGGCGGGGAAGTTCGGTGACTTGCCTTCCTTCCATTCGCCGTTGATCGCCCCGCTCGCCACGCCGTTGATCACGTTGAGCTGGTTCTGCAGGATTTGGCTCAGGATCGGGAATGCCTTGTCGGACGAACCGGCCTGCAGTTCTTCGATGTTGGCGAGTGCACGCTCGATGGCGTCGGCGTAGATCTGGGTCGGGTCCACCGCAGCCTCGGTGTCCGTCGACTCGGTGGCTGTCGCCGCAGCTCCGATGGGCACGGTGGCGGCTCGATCGGGCGCCGTCGTTGCGGCGACCGGATTCGCGGCGATCGTTGCTGCCTGGCTCACGGTCGGGACTGCTGCGATCACGGCAGCACTCGCAACGGACATTCCGGCGAGGGCCAGTGCGCCCACCCCCGGGCGAACGGCAACGTTCTTCATGCTCACTCCTAGTCAGCGGTGGCAGCGGTCTGATCTGCGTCGGCCCCCGACCGTTCGCCGCCGTGGCACGTCCCGCCACCACCGGACGCGCCGAGGTCGAGGATGCATCGTGAGGAAGGCGAAGTGAGTGGATGTCGAGAAGTGCGTAGCCGTATGACTCAGCTTGTGATCCACATCTCCTGAGCCGCTCGAAGTGGTCTCATTTCTACCGCTTCACACCGTGTGGGTGACGGCGACGCCGAAGACGGCCGCCTCGGCGTCCGCAACCGGAAGCGGTCACGGACGCCGAGTCGCTCGGGAAGTGCTGCGGATCAGCTCGCCGACAAACCACCCGTCGCCGCACCGGCAGACGCCGCGTCGCCCGACGCCCGGTTGCTCGACGCCCCGTTGCTCGACGCCCGGTTGCTCGATGGGGTTCCGCTCGACGGGGTCTTCGATGCTGTACGCGAGGAAGTGTCCTTCGATGACTGGCTGGTCGACGCAGTACCGTTCGACGCCGTGCCGTTCGGCGGTGTAACTGCGCTGGCCGACTGCTCGGCTCCGGTCGAGCCCTGTGTGGTGGGGTTGCTCTCACCGTCGGCGGTCGCGGAGTCCGTGTCCGAGTCGCTGACGGGAGTCGACGAATCGGACGAATTCGACGCCGAAGAGGGGGACTCGGTGCCGCTCGACCCATTGGTGGCCGCGTCCGTGGTTTCGGTTGCAGCGCCGCCGGATTCGGGTGATGTATCAGGTGCGCCGTGTGCGTCCGCGACGGCCGTCGTCGGCGATGGCGTCTGGCCGGATTGTGCTGCCACCAGCGTGGCCATGTCGGCGCTCACGGACTTCTTCGGCGGCGCCGGGGTGATCGCCTTGAGAATGTCCTGCTGCAACCTCTGCAGCACCCAGCCCGTGCCGGGTATGATCGTGGCGCGGTTGCCGTCGGCGTCCTTGCCGACGATCTGCAGGCCGCCGCCCAGCAGGCCGCCACTCACGACGCGCAACGAGTCACCGAAGCCCACCAGGCCGCCGATGCTCGGTCCGTAGCCTCCGTGCAGGAAGCCGTCGAGCGTGATTGCGGGCGCTTGGATCAGGGCGGTCAATGCAGCCTCCAGGTCGTTGTCGCCCAGCGCGTCGACCACGTTCTGCACTCCTCGACCGAAGCCGCCGAGTCCGCCTGCCACCGGGCTGATGAGGGCCCATCCCGATGTAGTTGAAGTCGCTCTTGAGCACGACGTCGAGCACCTTCGACGTGTTCTTCAGCGGTTGGGACAACGCGTTGGCGATATCGGCATTGGGGATCGCACCTGCGGCGATGAGACCGGCGTTGAGCGGGATGTTGAGAATCTGGAGCAGCGACGCCGTCGCTCCACCCTTGCCCCCCGGCTTGATGAGCGCGTAGACGGGGGAGATGACCGCCATCAGGAGGTTGTTCATCGCGCCTTCGATGTCGCCGTTCGACAGCGACCTGGTCACCGCGTCGAGCAACGACGGGAGCTGCTCTTCGAGTGCCTTCGTCAGATTGGTCTGAATGGTGGTCGCGGCAACGTCGAAACCGTCGAGGATTGCCTTGAGCTGATTCTCCAGGGACGAAAAGTCCGGAGCCTCAACCTGTTTCCACTCGCCGGCGACCGCGCCGTTGATGACGCCATCGACCAGAGCGGCCTGGTTCGCGAGCAATTGGTTGAGGATGGGGTACTCGGCCTTCGGTGCCGACTTCTGCAGCTTCTCGATCGCGGCCTGTGCCTTGGCGATCACCGTCTGGTAGATCTCGAGCGGGTTGGCATCGGCGGCCGGTGTGGCGGCCCCGAACTGCGTCACGGCGGCCACAGCAGTGGTGTGCTGCGCCGTGACGACGGGCGCTGCGGCATACGTGGCTGCCTGGCTCATCGACGGGACGGCCCCGATCACCGCGGCACTCGCCACGGAAACCCCGGCAAGGGCCATCATGCTCGCCCGTGGGCGAACGGCAGCGTTCATCATTGTCACTCCTAGAAACCGGTGGCGAGTAGTCATGAGTGATCGGTGCGGCCGAAGCGCGCCGATGGTGACGCCGTCGCCACTCGCCGACGCCCACCGCGGATGACTGTGCATGCCGGTTGTCGAAAAGAGACATGGTGCCGCAACGGCGTGGACAAATGACTCAGCTTGCGAGGTGGGTCATACCGTCAAGAAGGTGTGTGATAGATCGCAGAACGCTCAGGGCTCCGGCCTTGTCGAGTGGCTCATTGCCGTTGCCGCATTTGGGAGACTGCACGCACGACGGGCAACCCTGGTCACAGCCGCACTCGGAGATGGCATCCGCGGTCGCCGCGATCCACGTCTCGAACTGTGCGAAACCTCGTTCGGCGAATCCCGCGCCACCGAGATAGCCGTCGTAGACGAAGACCGTCGGGAGTCCGGTGTCGGGATGAAGGTTGGTCGAGAGCCCTCCGATATCCCAGCGGTCGCATGTCGCGACGAGGGGTAGGAGACCGATCGCGGCATGTTCGGCCGCATGCAGCGCTCCGGGCAGACGCGTCGCGTCGATCCCCGCCTCGGACAGCGCCTCCGGCGTCAACGTGTACATGACCGCGCGTGTGTGCAGAGTCTGCTGCGGCATATCGAGCTCGACGGCGTCGAGGATCTCGCCGGAGGGAAGCGATCGTAGATAGCCGACGACCTGATGGCTGACATCGACGTCGACGAATGCCACCGACAGCGGTCCGTATGTTCGCGACGAGACGACGGAGGTGACCGCGACCTCGGTGGTCTCGCGTGCCGACGTGGTCCAGTCGGGTTCCTCGGGATGCGCCAGCGCGAGGCCCTCATCGAGATCGAGTTCGTCGACGACGTAGCTCTCGCCCTGGTGGATGTGCACGGCTCCGGGATGCACGGTCGCGGGTGCACGACCGGCGTCGACTGTGCCGAGGAGCTCCGACGACGAGTGGTCGACGATGAGGACTTGTCCACCGATGCCGCCGCGAATATCGATGTCGCCGTGGGGTTCCACGCCGGCGGCCGGGTACCAGCCGGCCTTTCGCTTGCGGAGGAGTCCGTCGGCGGCGAGTTGAAGTACGGCGTCGCGCGCGCCCCATCGCTCGATCTCGTTGTCTCCCAACGGGAACTCCGTAGCTGCGCAGAGCAGGTGCGGCCCCAGGATGTAGGGATTGGTCGGGTCGATGACAGGAGCCTCGACCGGGGTGGCCAGTAGCGCGTCGGGGTGATGGACGAGATAGGTGTCGAGCGGATCGTCGCGTGCGACGAGGACGACCAGTGCATCACCCGATTCGCGTTGCCGCCCAGCACGTCCGGCCTGTTGCCAGAACGAGGCGATGGTTCCCGGGTAGCCGGCGATGATCACCGCATCGAGCCCGGTGATGTCAACACCGAGCTCGAGTGCGTTGGTGGTTGCGACACCGACGAGTTCTCCATCCGATATCGCGGCCTCGAGTCGACGTCGGTCATCTGCAAGGTATCCCGCGCGGTAAGCGGCGACCTTGCCGACGAGGTCGGGAGCGCTGTGTGACAACAGATCACGAGCGCCGAGTGCCGCTATCTCGACGCCGCGCCTGCTGCGCCCGAAACAGAGTGTCCTCGCGCCCTCGACGACGAAGTCGGCGAGTAGGCGGGATGCCTCGGCGCCCGCGGATCGTCGTACCGGGGCG
Source organism: Gordonia aichiensis NBRC 108223 (assembly GCF_000332975.1). Classification (GTDB taxonomy): domain Bacteria; phylum Actinomycetota; class Actinomycetes; order Mycobacteriales; family Mycobacteriaceae; genus Gordonia; species Gordonia aichiensis. The sequence goes on from NZ_BANR01000004.1 coordinate 138,510, forward strand.
TCGTTCTCTCCGGTCACTCCTGGTACGAAGGCGGGTTCCCAAAGCGCGACGGTCCGCTCACCTCGCGGCGAACCATCGTCCGTCACGCCGGCGGCGGGCTCACCGATGAGCCGTTCGAGCGCGGCCGCGGGATCGGCGACGGTTGCGCTGGCCGCGATCACCGTCGGCTCCGATCCGCACGCGCGTGCCAGACGCAGTAGTCGACGAAGCACCATCGCGGTGTTGGACCCGAACACCCCTCGGTAGTGGTGACATTCATCGACGACGACGTAGCGCAGATGAGCGAAAAACTGTCGCCATTGGCCACGCGACGCGCCGCCGGTGTGTGTCCCTGGTGTTGCGACGCCGGTCAGAATTCCCAGATGCAGCATGTCGGGATTGGTGAAAATCCACCGCGAATGCGCGCGGGCCCACTGCCGGATCTCGGGATCGGTGTCGCCGTCGTACGCGCATGGCTGCAGGTGAGAGAAGTCGCGACGCCCGGAGATGATTGACGTGAGTGCTTTGAGTTGATCGGCGCCCAGTGCTTTGGTCGGGCTGAGATACAGTGCGGTCGAGTGCGGTTCGGCGAGCAGCGTCGTCAGAATTGGCATCTGGTACGACAACGATTTGCCAGATGCGGTTCCGGTGGCAATCGACACATGGCGACCGGCGAATGCGTGATCGGCGGCGGCGGTCTGATGAATCCATGGTTGTCCGATTCCGCTATCGACCAATGCGTTCTTGACCTCGTCGGAAACCCAATCCGGCCAGGGGGCGAAAGTCGCTGAGCGGGAACCGATTACCGAGAGGTGAGTTACCGGACTGGAGTCCGGATCTGTTCCGGCAAGCGAGCGACGGAGAAGCTCTGTGCCGAATGTGGAGTGATGCATAGACGAAATATCGTGGTGACCGGGTGATCTCGGTGTGCGAGGCCCCAATGGTTGCGAGAGCGTGATTATGTCCTATGGGCAGCCGGTTTTCATTGAAGACGATGTTACCTTTCGGTCTCGAACGTCGAAAGATCGGGTGGTTTTGGCTCAGAGTGATTGCGATGACTATCCAAGTCGCCCCGAACATGATTGACTGAGTCCGGCCGCAGCTCCCGAGCGGCCATCGCTCATTGCGGTGATCGCGCGGGATCGGGTTGCAGCCGTGGTACTGAAGTTGTCAGGCGGAGCGGGTTCGTCCACGAACTCTCCCATCCGCGTTCTCCGAGGTATGGCGGTACGACCGGCCGCGACACGTGACCAGCGTGTCGGGACAGTTTGAATGTATGTAAAGGATTGCAGGAATGGCACAGGGGACTGTGAAGTGGTTCAACGCGGAGAAGGGCTTCGGCTTTATTGCTCCCGACGAGGGCAATGACGACGTGTTCGTCCACTACTCGGAGATCCAGGGCAACGGATTCCGTACCCTCGAGGAGAACCAGCGCGTGGAGTTCGAGGTCGGACAGGGCACCAAGGGTCCGCAGGCGACGGGCGTCCGCGCCGTCTGAGACTTCGGCTCGACTGACGAGCTTGATCGATGCAACGCTCCCGTCCTCTTTCGAGGGCGGGAGCGTTGCTCTGTTCGGACGACAGTCCGTGACGTGCATGCTGCGCTCGGATGGCAGTCCGTGACTCGGCAGCACGGCGCGGCGTTGCTCGGGTGCGACACCAGTAGTCCGCGACACCAGTATTCTCTGTGCGTGGGCCAACTGGCGTTCTTCTCCGCCGAACTGGACGAGCCGTCGCTCGACGATCTCGGCGGTCTCCTTGCGGCACACGGACAGTCGTCGCGCGTGACGGGCGGCGGGTCGGGTGCCGGTGGCGCACGCGTATCGATTGTGTTGTCTGCACCATGGCGGGCGTCGGCCGTCGTCGACGAGATGCGGGCCTGCGGCATCGACACCGAACTGACCGAGTCGGACGAGGGTAATCCGCTTGCACGTAGCGTGCTCACGCCGCGGCTCGACGCGCTGCATGCCACTTGGTCACGCGGGGCCGTGAAGGCGGTTCCGGACGGGTGGGTGCCCGGTGCGCGCGCGCTGCGTCTGTGGACGATCGCCGCGGGTTCGATGGACGCCGGTCACTACCAGCTCGGACTCGATCCCCACGCGCCCGACACCCATGCGCAACTCGCGACTGCGCTGATGCGTACCGGGATCGCGCCTACGCTTGTCGGCACACGAATCCACTCGCCCGCGTTGCGGATCTCGGGTCGTCGTCGACTCGCCCGTCTCTGCGAATACGTGGGCGAGGCGCCGTCGTATCCGGGTGCGAATGCGCAGTGGCCGGATGTCGCTGACTGACGAACGGCGAACCGGTGTACGGGGAACCGACGAAGGACACATTTCGTTTCGCCCACGGCATATTCGGCGCTGACCTGGTGTTTTGAGCGCCGGCGTCGTCGAATTGTCCGGCGGATGAGCGCCCGTCGTGAATTCGGATGTGCAAATGGCGCTATACATAAGGTACAAACCTCAACACGAGACGAGACCTCACCCGCCGGCCGACCGGCACACGGCGGGCAGGTCCAAACCGAAGGACACCCGTTGGCCGAGACCAGCACCACAGCGCCCGCAAAAGGAGAAGCGATCCGACGTCTGGTGATCGTCGAGTCGCCGACCAAGGCGCGCAAGATCGCGGGGTACCTGGGGGGCAATTACGTCGTGGAGTCGTCGCGTGGTCACATTCGTGACCTGCCCCGCGGCGCCGCCGACGTACCGGCGAAATACAAGGGCCAGCCCTGGGCTCGCCTGGGTGTGAACGTCGACGACAACTTCGAGCCGCTGTATGTGGTCTCTGCCGACAAGAAGTCGACGGTGTCCGAACTCAAGTCGCTGATGAAGGATGTCGACGAGCTCTACCTCGCCACGGACGGTGACCGCGAGGGCGAGGCCATCGCCTGGCATCTGCTCGAGACGCTCAAGCCGAAGATCCCGGTGAAGCGCATGGTCTTCCACGAGATCACCGAGCCTGCGATCCGTGCGGCGGCCGAGAACCCCCGTGACCTCGACATCGACCTGGTCGACGCGCAGGAGACCCGACGCATCCTCGACCGGCTCTACGGATACGAGGTCTCGCCCGTGCTGTGGAAGAAGGTCATGCCGAAGTTGTCGGCTGGCCGCGTGCAGTCGGTGGCCACGCGGATCATCGTCGAACGTGAGCGTGAGCGCATGGCGTTCGTGTCGGCGGAGTACTGGGATGTCGACGCCACGCTCGACGCCGGTGAGTCGACGACGCCGCGCACCTTCTCGTCGCGGTTGGTCTCTGTCGACGACGCGCGGGTCGCGACGGGCCGGGACTTCGATGCACGCGGCACCCTCAAGCGCGCGGACGGCGTCGTCGTACTCGATCGCGAACGTGCGACCGCACTGGCCACGGCCCTCGACGGCGCCGACATGACGGTCACGTCGGTCGAGGAGAAGCCCTACACCCGCAAGCCGTACGCCCCGTTCATGACGTCGACGCTGCAGCAGGAGGCAGGCCGAAAGCTGCGCTTCACCTCCGATCGCACGATGCGCATCGCGCAGCGGTTGTACGAGAACGGCTACATCACCTACATGCGTACCGACTCGACGACGCTGAGCGAGTCGGCGATCAACGCTGCGCGTGCCCAGGCCCGAGACCTCTACGGCGCCGATTTCGTGCACGCCACGCCGCGTCAGTACAACCGCAAGGTCAAAAACGCGCAGGAGGCGCACGAGGCGATTCGCCCCGCGGGCGAGACCTTCCGAACCCCGGGGCAGGTGGCCGGCCAGCTCGAGGCCGACGAGTTCCGGCTTTACGAGCTGATCTGGCAGCGGACCGTCGCCTCGCAGATGGCAGATGCCCGCGGCACCACGTTGAGCCTGCGCATCGCCGGAACGGCGAGCGGGCCCGGCGGTAACGGCGAGCGCTGTACCTTTGCGGCGTCGGGACGCACGATCACCTTCCCCGGCTTCCTGTCGGCATACGTCGAGACCGTCGACGAGCAGGCCGGCGGCCAGGCCGACAACGCCGAGACGCGCCTGCCGCAGCTCACCGAGGGGCAGCACCTCACCGCGACCGACCTCGAGGCCGACGGACATTCGACGAACCCGCCTGCGCGCTACACCGAGGCGTCGCTGGTCAAGGTGCTCGAAGAGCTGGGCATCGGTCGGCCGTCGACCTACGCGTCGATCATCGGGACCATCCAGGACCGTGGCTACGTCGTGAAAAAGGGCAGTGCGCTGGTGCCGTCGTGGATCGCGTTCGCCGTGGTCGGGCTGATGGAGGCGTACTTCGAGAACCTCGTCGACTACGACTTCACGGCGTCGCTCGAGGACGATCTCGACCAGATCGCCAACGGCAACGAGAACCGCACCCGCTGGCTGACCGAGTTCTATTTCGGCGACAAGGCAGCCGACGAGTCGGCCACCGGCACGCAGGGCGAGCAACCAGAGATCTCAGGCTCCGACATCGCCAAGCACGGCGGTTTGAAGAAGCTCGTCGGCGTGAACCTCGAGGAGATCGACGCCCGCGAGGTCAACTCGATCAAGCTGTTCGACGACGAACAGGGCCGTCCGGTCTACGTGCGGGTCGGTCGGTTCGGGCCGTATCTGGAACGCAATGTGGCAGCCTCTGCGGATGCCGAACCTGACCTCCAGCGCGCCAATCTGCCCGCCGACATGACCCCGGACGAGCTCACGCTCGAAGTCGCCGAGAAGCTGTTCTCGACGCCGCAGGAGGGTCGCTCACTCGGCGTCGACCCGGTCAGTGGCCACGAGATCGTCGCGAAGGAGGGGCGTTTCGGTCCGTACGTGACCGAGATTCTCCCCGACGAGGACGACGGCGACTCCGGTAGTGCTGCGCCCGCCACGATCCCGGCGGGTCCGACCCCGCGCGACGGCGGCGAGGGCGGCGTCGTGCCGCTCGATGACACACCCGCGGGCGGCGGGGGCACGGCGACGAAGACCGCCAAGAAGACCGCCGCCAAGAAGACGGCGAAGAAGGCTGCCAAGAAAGCAGGACCCAAGCCGCGGACCGGGTCACTGTTCAAGTCGATGGACATCTCCACGGTGACGCTCGACGACGCGCTCAAGCTGCTCTCGTTGCCGCGGGTCGTCGGTGTGGACCCGGAGTCCGGTGACGAGATCACCGCGCAGAACGGTCGCTATGGGCCGTATCTGAAGAAGGGCACCGACTCACGGTCGCTGGCCAACGAGGACCAGATCTTCGGAATCACGCTCGACGAGGCGCTCAAGATCTACTCCGAGCCCAAGCGTCGGGGGCGGCAAGCCGCCGCGCCTCCGCTGCGTGATCTCGAGAAGAACGACGAGGTCAGCGACAAACCGATGGTGATCAAGGACGGCCGCTTCGGGCCGTACGTCACCGACGGTGAAACCAACGCCAGCCTCCGCAAGGGCGACGACGTCGCGACCATCACCCCTGAGCGGGCGATGGAACTTCTCGCCGACCGTCGCGCCCGCGGACCGGCGAAGAAGGCCACGAAGAAGAAGGCTGCACCGAAGAAGACCGCGGCCAAGAAGACCGCGGCGAAGAAGACGACTGCTGCGAAGAAAACTGCCGCCAAGAAGACGACGGCGAAGAAGACGACGGCTGCGAAGAAGACTGCGGCCGAGAAGGATGCCCCCACGGTCGAGGAGTGATCCTCGGCCGGTGGCGGCACGTGCCCGCTTACCGCCGATACGGGGAGAGGTGTGGGCGGGCCAGCAGCGTTTCGATACCGCGACCGCGGAGCTCGACGCCTTCGCCGATGTCCCAGTTCTTCGCCTCGTCGCTCGACGCGAGGAAGACTGCGCGGGCCGAGCCGAGCACGCGCGTCGGTTCGTCCTTGGCCAGTTCGGTCAGGCGCGCGGCTTCGTTGACCGGGTCGCCGATCACCGTGTATTCCAGGCGCTTCTCCGAACCGATGTGTCCGGCGATGGCCTTACCCGCCGAGACCCCGATGCCGATGTCGGTGTCGCCGAGGGTCTCGTACAACTCCTGGCGCATCTCGCGAGCCGCCGCGAGCGCCTTGCCCGCGAAGTCGTCGAGGTTGAGCGGTGCGCCGAAGATGGCGAGCGCGGCGTCGCCCTGGAATTTGTTGACGAATCCGCCGTGGCGTCCGACGACGGCGACCACCACACGGAAGAACTCGTTCAGCAGGTCGACGACCTCGCGTGGGGGACGGTTGACTGCCAGTCGCGTCGAGCCGACGATGTCGACGAACAGCACCCCGACGTAACGTTCCTCGCCGCCGAGTTCGGTACCCGTCTCGATGGCCTTGCGTGCGACGTCCTCGCCCACGTACCGGCCGAACAGGTTGCGCAGTTGCTGCCGCTCGCGGAGGTCGGCGACCATGTCGTTGAAGCCGGCCTGCAGAAGACCGAGGTCGGAACCGTCGTAGATCTTGACCGCGGTGTTCAGGTCGCCTTCGCTGACGCGCGTCTGGGCGGCCCGCAACTGCTTGATCGGATCATTGATGGCGCGGACCACCCGCACGATCGCCAACAGGCTGAACGCGAGAGACGCCAGGCACATCCACAGGATCGGTCGCAGCAGGCCGACGGCGTCGGTGGCGATGAAGTGGATGCGCTGCAGCAGGATCAGCCCGACGATCACGACCATCGGGGCGACCACGCTGATCACCCAGAAGACGGCGATGCGGGTGGTCACGCCGGGCGCGATCGCGTCGTCGGGGTTGTTGGCCATGGCCGCGACCGTGATGGGGCGCAGGACCTTCTCGGACTGCAGGAAGCTGAGCACACAGGTCACGAGTGCGCCGATCGCGCTGGCGACGGCGACGATGAACGCGTCCTTGTGGGAGACGGTGAGGTTGACCGCGGTGAACAGGATTCCGCCGATCACCCACAAACCCATGTTGACCAGCGACAACGATACCGGCAGCCGTAACGCCCGCTTGCGGGCGAGGTCGTTGTCGAGCCGGGTCCGCCGTCGGTGCCAGACGAGTACCGGCAGCGAGAGTTTGATGCTCAGCGCGCCGCCGACGATCATCGCCAGGATGAGGTAGCCGAAAAAGATGCCCTGGTTGAGTGCGGTGATGTCGTTGAACTGGAACGAGTCCTGCGACGGCATGCCGAAGCGGAGGAACGCGAAGGTGAACAGTGCACCGACCAGATTGGCGCGGAGGAGGTCGAGAGCGAGGATCGGCCACGGCGTGCGCGCCAGCCATCTGGCCATGTGCAAGCCGTATGACAGCCTGGATCGACGTTCAACCACGCATTCAAAGGTAACCGGCTGCTTGCAATTGTTAAACGTTCATCCACAAGCAGGAGTGTCCGAACTGCGGATTACCCTGGCGGTGTGACAAATGTCTTCGACCGACTCACCGGGCAGCGGGCGGTGGCGCAGGAGCTGACCGACGCCGCGACGGCAGCCAGAGCGCTCGCTGCACGCCTCGACGCAGGCCCGGCCGACGCCGCCGAAGACCTCGCCGCACACCCCGCCTCCACCGGCCTCGACGACGTTGCCGCTCTCGCCGAGTCCGAGTTCTCCGACCCGGCCGTTGATGACCCGGCCTTCGACGATCCCGCCTTTGATGATCCCGGACCCGACAATCCCCAGCCGACGACAGCTGTGCCGCGCGCGTCGATGACCCACGCCTGGCTGTTCACCGGACCGCCCGGAAGCGGCCGGTCGGTGGCCGCCACCTGTTTCGCGGCCGCACTCCAGTGCCAGCATCCCGATCTCGTGGGGTGCGGCGAGTGTCGCGCATGCGTCACGGTGATGGCCCAGACGCACGCCGATGTGCGGCACATCGTGCCCCAGGGATTGAGTCTTTCTGTCGACTCGATGCGCGAGATCGTGCAGGCGGCTGCACGTCGGCCGGGAACGGGTCGTTGGCAGATCGTCGTCGTCGAAGACGCGGATCGGCTGACCGAGCAGGCGGCGAATGCGTTGCTCAAGGTCGTTGAGGAGCCGCCGTCGCGCACGGTGTTCTTGCTGTGCGCTCCCTCAGTCGACCCGGAGGACATCTCGGTCACGTTGCGCTCACGGTGCCGCCACATTCCGTTGGCCACGCCCACCGTCGCCGATATCGAGCGTGTCCTCATCGATCGTGACGGCCTCGACGCCGACGCCGCGCGGTGGGCGGCCTCGGTGTGTGGTGGCCACATCGGACGTGCGCGACGTCTCGCCACCGATCCTGAGGCCCGCGCACAGCGCGACAAGGCGCTCGCTCTCGCGCGCGCAGCGACCCGCGATTCGACGGCGTACGCGGCGGCGGAGGAACTGGTGAAGTCGGCCGACGCAGCGGCGAAGGCGATCAGCGCCGAACGCGATGAAGCCGAGACCGAGGAGATGAAGACCGCACTGGGCGCGGGAGGCACCGGCAAGGGCACCGCCCGACCGCCCCGCGGCACCGCAGGCGCACTCAAAGAACTCGAGAAGCGGCAGAAGTCGCGCGCGACCCGCGTCGGTCGTGACACGCTCGACCGCGCGCTCGTCGACCTCGCCGCGCTGTATCGAGATGCGCTCGTCGTCTCCATGGGAGCCCAGGTCACCCCGATGCATCCCGACAAGGCTGCCGACATCGCGGTGCCGATGGCCGCGTATGCCTCGCCCGAGCAGTTGCTCCGCTGTGTCGAAGCCGTCCTGGAGTGCCGTGAAGTCCTTGACAAGAACGTGAAACCGAAGTTCGCTGTCGACGCGATGGTCGCCACCATCGGAGCGGTCATGCGCTCGGCATGACCGTGGCTGTGGCCCGTGCCCTATGCAGCGCGCAGGGTAACCGCGGGGTAATCATGGTGAAACACAACGCTTCTAGCGTGGCAACCCATGACATCTGCACAGGGGGAGACGTCTCGGGCGCCGCAGCGCCCGCCGGGCACGGGCATCGACATCTCCGGACTGACCAAAACCTTCACCACGAGGTCGGTGCGCGGGACCACTACGGTAACCGCGCTCTCCGACGTGTCGCTGAAGACTCCTGAGGGCTCGTTTCTGTCGCTGCTCGGTCCATCGGGATGCGGCAAGTCGACGGTGCTACGCATCCTCGCCGGACTCGAGGAGCCGACCTCGGGCACCGCGCTGATGAACGGTCGGTCGCCCGCCGAACTGCAACAAGACCATTCGCTCGGTATCGCCTTTCAGGACTCCGCGCTGTTGCCGTGGCGCTCCGTCGAATCCAACATCAAGCTACCGCTGCAGGTCGGCCGCATGCCGTCCGACGATTCGCTGGTGGCCGACCTCATCGAGCTCGTGGGTCTGACGGGTTTCGAGAAGGCGAAGCCCGCGATGCTCTCGGGCGGTATGCGACAACGTGTGTCGATCGCGCGTGCACTTGTGGTGCGCCCAACGGCACTGCTGCTCGACGAGCCGTTCGGTGCTCTCGACGACATGACGCGCCAACGCCTGAACATCGAACTATTGCGTATCTGGACCGAGAAGCCCGCCACCACCCTCATGGTGACCCACGGCATCGCCGAGGCTGTCTTCCTGTCCGATGTCGTCGCGGTGATGAGTCCGCGGCCGGGACGCGTCGTCGACATGGTGCCGATCGACCTGCCCAGGCCACGCGTTCCCGAGATGATGCGCACACCCGAGTTCCACGCGCTGCACGATCACCTATCGGGACTGCTGTTTGGAACTCCCACAGCGTCGCCCGATGCTCCGCAGCACGATATGGACGTTGCCGACACGGCCGACGCCGACGCGATTTCCGAGGCGACGAGTGGCTAGCGCCGTCGTCGGGCGTGCGTCGTGGGTACGCACGGGCGTGGGCACGGACCGATGGTTCGCGGGACTCGTCGGTGTGGTGGCCGTCCTTGCGCTCTGGTCTGCGGCAGGCGTCTTCGAATGGTTCCACGGAACGATCCCGACGCCCTGGGCGGTTGTGCAGACCATCGTCGATACAGGGTGGAGCTACTACGTCGAGAACTTTTCGGCCACAATAGGATTGGCGCTACGCGGATTCTTCTGGGGTAACCTGCTCGCAATCCTGCTCGCGTTCCTGGTGATCCTCATACCACCGATCGAGGGTCTCGCGACGCAGCTCGCAATCATCTCCTACTGCACCCCCATCATCGCGGTGGCGCCGATCATCCAGGTCGCCTTCGCGCAAGTGCAGACGATGATCATCTTCCTGGCGGCCATCTCGGTCTTCTTCACCACCATGATCGGCACGCTCAGCGGACTGCGGTCACCGAACAGGGCAAGTCTCGACCTGATTCGCGTCTACGGCGGGGGCCGGATGTCGCAGTTGCGTCGAGTCCGGGTCGAGGCAGCGCTCCCGAACACGCTGGCGGCCATCAAGATCGCAGCCCCGGCTGCAGTTCTCGGCGCGGTTCTCGGTGAGTTCCTCGCGATGCCGGACAAAGGTGCGGGACCGGCGATGATCGTCGCGCAACAACGCGGCGACATACCGCAGGTCTGGGCCATCGCGCTGCTGTGCGGCGCGGTCGCGGGTATCGGCTACGCGATCGTCGCGGTTGTCGCACGCTTCGCCACACGGTGGGCGACCGGCCGGGAGGTGTTGGGATGAGTGGAGTCGAGACAAGCGCTCTCGCAACCGATTCGACGGCCGATGTGCTCATCCCGGCTGCTCCGCCGTCGTCCGCCGGACAGCCGGCCAGTGTCGCGAGTGGTCCGAACGTGGGCGCCCTACTGTGGCAGATCACCAAGTTTCTCGGATCACTCCTCGGCTCATTCGTGCTGATCCTGGTCATCTGGTGGCTGTTTCTGCTCGCCTTCCCTGACATCGGGCCGATCATCGGGCGCACGCCGGTGCAGGTGTTCCAGTATCTGTTCACCGAGCCCGGTGCTGCGGACGCACGCTCGGAGATTCTCGACAATCTCACCATCACCTTGACCGACGCCGCGATCGGATTCGTCGTCGGGATGGCGGCGGCCGTACTGGTGGCGGCACTGTTCGTCGTATCGCGACCCGCCGCACAGACATTCATGCCGATCGCGATGTTGTTGCGCTCGGTGCCGTTGGTCGCGATGACACCGTTGATCACGCTCGTGGTGGGTCGCGGAGTAGGTGTGGTCGCGGTGATGGGCGGGATCGTGGTCTTCTTTCCTGCGCTTGTGATGATCATGACGGGGCTCGCGAACGCTCCCACGCAGATCACCGATGTGATCGCCGTCTACGGCGGTGGTCGATGGACGGCGTTGCGCCGCTCCGCGATCCCGTCGGCGGTGCCGTCGCTGTTCGGCGCGGCCAAGATATCGGTGCCCGGTGCCCTTGTCGGCGCCACCGTCGCCGAGTGGCTCGGTACCAATCGGGGTCTCGGCGCGACCCTGCAGCAGGCCCTGCCCGCTGCGGCATACAACGAGCTCTGGGCATCGGTGCTCGTCATCACCGTTGCCTCGATCGTCCTCTACGCGATCGTCGGCGTCGTCGAATCACTTGTCCTCGCCCAGATGGGTATGCAGCAGAACTGAGTCTGCTGATCGGGGTCGGTCCGGTCGGGTGCTGTGCCCGATCCACCTGAAAGGAAGAACACCCATGAGTAATTCCGTGCGAAGCGGCGGACTCGATCGTCGCGCGTTCCTGCGGTACACGCTCCTCGCGGGCGGCGCCGCGGGTGCGCTCGGCGTGTCCGGAGCACTGGCGGCGTGCAGCAGCGGCAGCAGTTCGTCGGGCGGCGCGTCGTCGGACAACCCGAAGGTGCAGCTCTCGTGGCAGAAGAACATCGAATTCGCCGGTGAGTACTGGGCGTTGGAGAAGGGCTACTACAAGGACGGTGGTCTCGGCACACCGCAGCTGATCACGGGCGGCGGCGCGGGCACCGGTGTGGAGACCGGGCTGACGTCGAACAAGGTCTGGATCGGCACCACGGCACCACAGCTCACCGCGCCGGTGATACTGCAGGGCGCCAAGCTGATGACCGTCGCAGCCACGTACCAGAAGAATCCGTTCTGTATCGTCTCGTCCGCGGAGAAGCCGATCAGAACTCCACAGGATATGGCCGGCAGGAAGATCGGTGTGCAGGCCTCCAACGAGAACGTCTTCAAAGCCCTTCTGACCGCCAACGGCATGAAGGAATCCGACGTCCAGAAGATCTCGGTGCAGTACGACCCCACCCCGCTCACCAAGGGCGAGGTGGACGGGTGGGTCGCCTACGTCACCAACGAGCCGATCACGTTGGCCGAGAGCGGTTTTGCCAACAACAATTTTCTCTTCGCCGACTTCGGTCTGCCGCTGGTCGCCGAGACGCTCGTGGTGCGGCAGGAGACCATCGACAACGAGCGCGACAAACTCAAGGCGTTCCTCAAGGCCGAGATCCAGGGCTGGAACGACGCCGTCGCCGATCCTGCCGGCTCGGCGAAGCTCGCCGTCGAGAAGTACGGGAAGGACCTGAATCTCAAGCTCGACGAGCAGGTCAAGGAGGCGACGGCGCAGAACAGCCTCGTGGTCTCCGAGGACACCAAGCGAAACGGGTTGCTGACGATGACCGATGCGCTGATCGCGCAGAACATCGAGGCGCTCGGCAAGGCCGGCTACTCGATCAAGCCCGAGCAGATCTTCGACATGTCGCTGATCAACGAGGTGTACAAGGAGAACCCGGGTCTCATCAAGGCGTGAGACCGCTCGGGCGCTACGTGGTGGCGAGTTCCGCGGATAGCGTGCGTCGGAGTTTGGCGATCGGCCCGGGGGCGTCGATTCCGACGGCGCCCACCACCTGGGCGCCGTCACGGTAGAGCACGACGCCGTCGTCGGCGCTCTCGTCGAGACTGTCGGAGTCATCGATGTGTGTCGTCCCTACGATCTGGATGCGGTGACCGTGCCACGACGACCAGGCGAACGGCACACCCGAGTACTCCTGCCGGCCGCCAACGGCATTCGTCCCCGCGATGTAGCCCTGTGCGGTCGCCGAGGTCCAGTGTCCGCCGGGCACACCATCGACGACCGCGACGTCGCCCGCAGCCCACACCGCGGGCGCACTGGTGGCAAGCCCGGAATCACAGACGACGCCCCGTGTGGCCGGATCGAGAGTGAGCGCGCTCGTGGACAGCCACGCGGTGGCAGGCGTCGACCCTATACCGACGACGACGGCGTCGGCGGGGACTTCGCGGCCACAGGACGTGCGCACGGACTCGATCCTGTTGTCACGCACCGTCACGTCGGAAAGGCCGGAGTTCACAAGCAGCGTGACGCCTGCGTCGCGGTGCACATCGGCAAGCATCCCGCCGGCGAGCGTCCCTACGCTGCGAGCCAGTGGGTAGGGGCCGGTTCCGATGAGCGTGACGTCGATACCCCGTGCGACGGCAGCCGAGGCGATCTCGGAGCCGATGAAACCCGCGCCCACCACGGCGAGACGAGTTGCGCTGGCCAAGGTCTCACGGACGGCGAGTGCGTCGTCGAAGTGTCTGAGAGCGTGGACGTTGTCGTATCCGTCGAGCGTCTCGATCGTTCGGGCGTGGTGTCCGGTGGCGAGGACGAGAGCGTGATAGCTGATGGGGCCGGAACTGGTCAGCAGCTCGCGCGCGTCGACGTCGATACCGGTCGCGGTGGTCGACGTCCGCAGCTCGACGTCGAGAGCCTCCCAGCCCTCGGAACGTCGGAGCACGGGGAGCTCTGCGTCGGTGCCGGCGTCGAGTAGTGCCTTTGACAGCGGTGGGCGATCGTAAGGGAGATGTGGCTCGTCTCCGATCATGATGATCGGTCCGGTCCATCCCTGGGCACGGGCACCCTCGGCCGCACGTACGCCCGCCAGGGATGCGCCGACGATGACCAGCGGCTGCGTGTGGTGGGGTGTGTTGTCGTCGGTCATGGTGAGCTTGGCGGACACGGCGCGCCTCAGTCGAGCATCCGCAGCGCCGACACCGGGCAGGAGTCGACGGCCGCTCGGACGTAGGCCTTGTCGCTGTCGGGGACGTCGGGTGTGGCGACCTCGACGATCCCGTCGTCCCCGATCTGGAAGTACTCATTGGCCTGTGTCTCGCACATGCCGATTCCCTCGCAGGTGGGGCGGTCTACCTGGATGTGGCTCATGGTGTGTTCTCCTCTGATCGCTGGCTGTGGATGACGATCATTTGTCATCCTGACCGGGATATGGATCACAAACACTGGTCTCTCGACACAAATCAATGGTCTTGGCTGTGTAATCACACAGTGTCTGGCACCGTGAGGTGATGACCGAGATCACCGACTGGCTGCAGGCTTTCGTCGACGCGCAGCAGAACCCGGCAGCGGTCGACGAGTGGGTGTCGACCACAGCGGACGCGATCATGGCCGATGTCGACCTACCCGACGACATCCGGCCCGTGCTGATCGCCGCGATCGAAGAACACTGGCTCGCCTTCCTCGGCGGAGTGACCGTCGACGTCGCGGGAACCACCGAACTGGTGCCTGCCGCAGGGGAACTGGCTGAGCAGATCGCCGGACACCATCTCGGCCTCCCCGTGCTGCTGAAGATCTATCAGAGCGCGCAGGAGGCGTCGTGGGATTTCGCCGTCGGAGTCGTGGGCCAGGCACCGAAGGGGCTCGACCACGAATCACTTCTCGTGTGGTTCTGGACCAAGGCCAACCGCTGGTTCGCCACCTCGGTCGAGCTGTCCGTCGCGCTGTATCAGCAGGAGGTGGAACGGATTCGACGACGCGGCGATGCACGACGCTACGAGCTGGTCGCCGACGTGCTAGACGGGAGAAGCGTTGGCTCGAATGAACTCTCGGCCGAGCTCGGTGGTCACCCGATCGCCGGCGTCACCCAGGTGTCGGTCATCGCGTACGCGATGGATGCCGATTCCATCGAGGGGCTCGAACCGGCCCTCGTACGCCTCGCCTCCTCGATTGCGGGTGCGCGATTGGTTGTCGTACGTCCCGGTGGACGTGAACTCTGGGGATGGATCGCCCTCGGCGCGACGGCGCCAGGCGTTGCGCTGCAGTGGGACTCGCGCGGTACCGATCCCGAGCAGATCCGCTTCGCGATCGGTGAACCCGCCGAGGGCATGAGTGGATTCGTGAGATCTCATCGCGACGCCCGCGCCGCACAGCGCGTCGCACGGGCGTCGCGACGGGGTGTCGCGGTCACCAGATACGAGGACGTCGCGGCGTTGACGCTGTTGACCCACGATCCCGATGCCGCCGAGCGGTTTACGCGTACCGTGCTGCGCGGGTTGGCGGCGTCGGATCTCAGCGAACTCCGCGATACGGTGCGCTACGTCCTGACCACCGCCGACAGCGCCGATACGGTGGCGAAATCGCTTGGTATACACAAGAACACCGTGAGGTATCGCACCCAGCAAGCAGAGCGCCTGCTCGGGTACCCGATTCGGGAGCGAGCAGGCGATCTGGTGCTGGCGCTCGACTACTTCAGCGCATTTCTGGAGTGATGGCACGTACGCGCGTGGCCTGGGCTCATGCGCTGGTCTCGGTGAGCGGGATGAAGTCGAGCTTGTCGCGCACGCCGCAGTCGGGGCAGGTCCAATCGTTGGGGATGTCCTTCCATGCCGTGCCGGCGGCGAAGCCTTCGAGTTCGTTGCCGACGGCCACCTCGTAGACGTATCCGCAGCCCGGGCACCGTGCGGCGGGGATGTCGTCGACGCAGGCGCCGGGGGTGGCGTCCTCGACGGGCGAGTCGTCGAACTCCGTGCCGGTGGGTAGCGGGAACCGTCGCGTCAGCCGGTCGAGTTTGCCGGGTGCGACATTCGCGAGTCGCACGTCGCCGTCGAAGTGTTCGACGACGCGGTGGTCCATGACCCGACGCCACAGCGGTGGGAACAGCGAGAGCAGGATCATGCCCGCATAACCGGTTGGCAGCGCGGGTGATTCGCGGTAGTCGCGAAGCGTTTGGTAGCGGCGAGTGGGATTCGCGTGATGATCGCTGTGGCGCTGCAGGTGGTAGAGCAGGACGTTGGTCGCGATGTTGTTGGAGTTCCACGAGTGCATGGGCAGGACGCGCTCGTACCGACCAGACGTCGTCTGCTGGCGCAGCATTCCGTAGTGCTCGAGATAGTTGACCACCTCGAGCAGCGAGAACCCGACGACAGCCTGCAACACCAGGTACGGCAGGATTCCGACGCCGAGCCAGACGGTCAGCGCGCCCCACAGGACGATCGTCATGAGCCAGGCGTTGAGGACGTCGTTTCCGAGGTGGAAGGGATGGGTGTCCTTGCGTCGGTAGCGTTTTGCTTCGACCTGCCATGCGCTGCGCAGCGATCCGAAGACGGTGCGGAACCAGAAGCGATAGAAGCCCTCACCCAGACGCGACGACGCCGGGTCCTCGGGAGTGGCGACCCGCACGTGGTGCCCGCGATTGTGCTCGATGTAGAAGTGGCCGTAGAAGGTCTGTGCCAGTGCGATCTTCGACAGCCACCGCTCGTGGCTCTCCTTCTTGTGGCCGAGCTCGTGTGCGGTGTTGATGCCGATACCGCCGATGAAGCCGAGGGTCACCGCCAGGCCGACCTTGTCGATGACCGGCCATCCCCCGGTTGCGATGAGATACATCGCCCAGATGAAACCGGCGTACTGGATGGGCAGGAATGCGAAGGTGACGTATCGGTAGTACTTGTCGTTCTCGAGTTCCTCGATCACGTCGTCGGGCGGATTCGTCGGATCGAATCCGATGCAGAAGTCGATCGCCGGGACCACGCCGAGCACGATGATGGGCCCGGTCCACAGGAACACCGCCCATCCGGTGAGTTCGTATACACCGATCGCGATGAACGCGAACGACGGGACGATGAGACCGATGAGCCAGAGGTAGCGCTTGCGGTCGCGCCACCTCTCGGTGGTTCCGTCGGCAACGGTGCCGCTGGCTTCGAGTGCCATGATTTACCTCCTGAACACGGGCTGTACCAATGACCTGTTGTCAGAATCGACGCGTTCTGGATCACAATCACGGTGCTATTCACCCAATATGAAGCCGTAGGCTGTGCTAACGCACAGTCACGTGGTCGACGCGAGCGCGACGTCGAGAAGTTCGCGTGCCGGCCCGCGCATGGTGACGTGTGGCGTCCACACGGCGCGGAGCGGGCGGATCATCGACATGCCGTCGACGTCGATGCGCACGAGTCGTCCGGCCGCGATGTCGTCGGCGATCGACAGCCGCGAGAGCACCGTCACACCGTTCGAGGTCAGCACGGACGAGCGGATCGCGGTGACCGAACGCAGTTCGATGAGCGGATCGGCTGCGACGAGGCCCAATTCGGCCAGGGCCCGCTCATAGGTGATCCGTGTTCCCGACCCCGGTTCGCGCTGGATCAACGGAGTCGACGCCAACTCGGCCGCCGATACGGCGCCGGTCTGCGACCACGGGTGCCCTGGCGCGGCGACCACGTAGAGTTCGTCGGTCGCAACGAGCGCGGCGGCGAGGTCGGCGGTATCGCCGGGACTCTCGACGAACCCGAGATCGGCGTCGCCGGACCGGACGGTGGTGATCACCTCGGCGGAGTTCATCGGGCGCACCGAGATTCGCGCCCCCACGCGAGTGGTGAGAGTCGTGAGCCAGCCCGGTACCAGGTACTCCGCAACGGTCATCGACGCAGCGACGACCAGTGTCGCGTGCTTGTTGCCGACCAGTGTGTCGACCCCCGCAATGAACTCCGCCGCCCGCTCGAGGAGCGTGTTGGCCCACTCCAGCAGCAGTCGCCCGTTCTCCGTCGGTTCGACGCCGGAGGGCGAGCGGACGAAGATCTCGACGCCGAGTTCGTGCTCGACGCTGCGCACCCGCGAGCTGACGGCCTGTTGGCTGAGTCCGAGGTCGCGGGCTGCGGCGCCCATACTGCCGAGGCGGCCCACCGAGACGATGACCTCCAGCGCGGCGATGTCGGGCAGGCGTCGTGCTGGCATGTCGACGACGCTAGGCGCTGTGACGTCGGGCCACAAGCAGCATCTGTGACCGGGTGCGCCCCTTGTAAGGTGGTCTCCAGTGCGTGCCAGTGGAAGGGCTGCGCCGAACGCCGTGACGAGGAGCGAGATGTCGGACTTCATCAAGAAGATCAAAGACGACGCAAAGGCCGTCGGTGCTGCCATCGACAACGAACTGACCGTACTCGAAGGCGTTCCGGGCTACGACCCGCTGGCCGACGAGGACGCAGACAAGCAGCAGGCCGCCGCCGACGAGTCCGGGGACGCCGGCACGCAGGATGACGCCGCCGACGAGTCCGGGGTCGGCGAGAAGTCGTAGCCCGTCCCGGCCGTCGCTCGTGGCGGAGCGCTCACACCTCTACGACGGCCCTGCGGCGTCGCGGATCGGGATAGGGGACGGCGTCGAGCAGCGCCCGCGTGTAGTCGTCTTTCGGTCTCGTGAGTACCTCACGCGCGGGTCCGTGTTCGACGACCCGCCCGTTACGCAACACATACGCACGGTCGGAGACCTGTTCGACGACGGCGAGGTCGTGGCTGATGAAGAGCGCGGCGAAGCCCAGTTCGCGTTGGAGTTCTGCGAAGAGCTCGAGAACCCGGGCCTGCACGGAGACGTCGAGTGCGCTCGTGGGCTCGTCGGCGATGAGGAGCTTGGGCCGCACCGACAGCGCACGCGCGAGCGCAACGCGTTGACGCTGCCCGCCGGAGAGTTCGTGCGGGAATCGGTCGGCAAAGGAGCGCGGCAGGTGCACGGCGTCGAGCAACTCGGTCACTCGCTCTGATTGCTTCGCGCGTGTCCCGATGCCCTGGATATCGAGTGGCTCGCGAATGGATTCCGCGACAGCGAACCTGGGATCGAGAGAAGCTGTGGGATCTTGAGGCACGAACGCGATGGTGTGCCTCAGCGACCGCAGTCGGCTACGGTCCACGGCGCTCAGATCATGTCCGTCGACAAGGACCCGTCCGCTGTTCAGGTGTGTCAGGCCGCCGATCGAACGTCCGAGAGTTGTTTTACCTGAACCCGATTCGCCCACGACACCGACAACTTCGCCGGGATCGACATGAAGTGAGACATCGTCGAGTGCGACGACTGGCTTCCGTCCGAAACCGCCACGATGAACAGCGGTGACGTGTTCGACCGCCACCACCGGAACCGTTGCCTCGCCGACGGTATCGGTATCGGGATCGGTTGTCGTGATCGCCGCGTCGCGTGATTCGTCCTCGGACGGCAGCTTGGGGACGGCGGCGAGCAACTGTCGCGTGTACGGCTGTGTGGGGCGGGCGAAAATGTCGAAAACCGTACCGCGCTCGACGACCTCACCGAGTTGCACGACGACGACACGGTCGGCGATATCGGCCACGACGCCGAGATTGTGGGTGATGAGCAGGATTCCGGCGTCGATCCTGCCGCGCAGGCGCAGCAACAGGTCGAGGATCTCGCGCTGCACGGAGACGTCGAGTGCTGTCGTCGGCTCGTCGGCGAGCAGTAGTGCCGGATCGTTCGCCAGAGCGAGCGCGATCACCACGCGCTGCTTCTGGCCACCCGAGAGCTGATGAGGGTAGTAGTCGACGCGCTGGTGCGGGTCTGGGATCTCCACGAGAGACAACAACTCGACGGCGCGGCGTCGAGCGTCTTTCCGTGAGATCGACTGATGCGTCCGTAATGCCTGCCGCAGTTGCCATCCCACGGTCTGCGCAGGATTGAGCGCAGTCTGGGGCTCCTGGAAGATCATCGCGACTCCTGTGCCGCGGATCGCGTTCAGTTCACGTTCGGAGGCGTTCAACACCTCGACGCCGTCGACCTTGACCGAACCGGTGGCGACGGCGCGCTCGGGGAGGAGTCCTATCGCCGCACGCGCGGTCATCGTCTTGCCGGAGCCGGATTCGCCGACCAGAGCGACGATCTCTCGACGGTTCACCCGCAGACTGATGTCGGAGACGGCAGGCCGGGGGTAGTCGAAGGTGACCCGAAGGGAGTCGACTTCCAAGGCCGGAACGGACGTCGACGCCGTGGTGTCGTCGGTGCTGGGGTCGTGTGCAGCGTCGGTCATCTCACTGCCTCCTGCTGTGTGAAATCGATTGAGACATGAGGTAGAACCCGAGGACGAGCGCCGAGATCACGATCAGCGGAGCCACGGAGAACCACGGGTTGGTCTCCAGATAGCTGTTTCCGGACGACAGAATGCTACCCAGCGACGGCGTCGGCGGGGTGACGCCAATTCCCAGGAAACTCAGTGCGCCTTCGACGAATACAGCGAGTGACAGCGACAGCGCGAACTGGACGCCGAGCGACTCCACCGAGTTGGGCAGGACGTGCCGACGCAGCACATAGGTGTTGCGCGCACCGCTGACCCGCGCCGCCTCGACGTAGGGCAGTTCTCTGACCCGGAGTACCGACGTGCGGGCGAGACGGCCGAAGATGGGGATCTCGGCGAGCACGATGACGATCCCGATCGTGCTTGCCCCGGGAGACAGTACGGCGGTCAGTGCGATGCCGAGGACGAGGGCGGGGAACGCGAGGATGACGTCGAATGTGCGCTGGGCGATGACATCCGAGACCGGATGCGACACCGTGAGTAGACCGATCAGGGTGCCGAGGACGGCGCCGATGGGTACCGAGACGAAAATGATCAACAGATCCACCCGGATGCCGTACAGCACCCGTGTCGCGACATCGCGGTTGAGATCGTCGGTGCCGAACCAGTGGTCGGCACTCGGCGGCAGCAGGTATGCGCCGTCGATCTGCTGGTCCGGTCCGTACGAGGTGAGTACCGGCGCGAGCAGTGCGAGGGCCACGATGACGAGAACGAGAGTGGATCCCACCAGTCCGGTTCCGCTGAAAAGACTGCGCCACAGTGGGGTTCGGGTTCGACGTCGCTCTCGGTCGGCGGGAGCCTCAGGGATCAGCCCGGGTTCTATGTCCGCGGTGATGGACGACGTCGTGTCGGGCGGTGTGGTGTCGGGTGATGTGGTGTCGGGTGATGTGGGAAGTGAGGTGGACATCAGTTACCTGCCGATCAGTTCGATGAGTTCAGGCGGATGCGGGGATCGAGCCACGCGTGGAGAACGTCGGCTAGCAGTTGAAGCACGACGAACACTGCGACCGACAGCAGGACAAGGACCTGGACGAGGGGATAGTCGCGCGCGAAGATGCCTTGTTCGGTCAGGAGTCCAAGCCCGGGCCAGCCGAAGATGGCTTCGACGAGGATTGCACCGCCGAGCAGTCCGCCCGTGACCAGTCCGAGTGCGGTGAGACTTGGCGGCAATGCATTACGCAGCGCGCTATGGATCACGATGTCGCGCTTGGGCACTCCGAGTGCGCGCGCGGTGGTGGAATACGGCTGGCGCAGTTCGGTCCGCAGCGCCTCGGTGAGGAATCGGGCGAGGGTCGCGCCCGCAGGCAGGGCCAGGGCCAGGGCGGGGAGCAGTAGATACTGTGCGGTGATCGTGGGGTCGGCGAACAGTCCGTCCGGTGGAGTCCCGCCGGCGGGCAGCAGACGCCAGTGGACGCCGAGCAGAAGGATCAACACCGTGCTCACGACGAACGTCGGGACCGCGATCGCGACCGCATTGACGCTTGTGACGATGGCATTCACGGCGCGGTTGTCGACGATCGTCGCAGCCAGACTCAGCGCGAGTGCGAGGAGGATGGCGAGCACCAACGCGGTGACGGTGAGCAGCACGGTGTGCACGAGTCCGAACGACACGAGTGAGCCGATATCGCCACCCACCTGGTAGCTCTTGCCGAGATCGAGCGTGGCGATGCCCGCGATCCACGTGGCGTACTGGGCGAAGAAGCCTCGATCGAGGCCGAGGTCGTGCCGGATCGCCGCCACTTGTTCAGGTGTGGCGTCCGGTCCCGCCAGCGCCGATTCCGGCCCGCCCGGGATGAGCCGGACGATGGCGAAGATCAATACCGACGCCACGAACAGCACCAGGATCGCCGTGGGTATGCGGCGCAACAGGTATCCGGTCATCAGGAGTTCCGTCCTTGGGTGTTGAGGTAGGTCTCGCCGAGATGTAGTTGGGCACGTCTGTCCCAATCGATGTTGCCGACGGCAGGTGACGCGGCGGATTGCTGAAACACCACGCCGATCTCGACGAGGAACAGATCGTTGAGCCAGATGTCGTCGAGCTGCCGATAGGCGGCGAGCGCTGCGTGCGACGTCGGGTCGGGGGCGTTCCAGGCGGCGCCGGCTGCCTTGGCGTAGTCGGGGTTGACGTAGTTCGACGAATTCTTCGCCGCGTTGAACGGGTAGGCCGAGACCGCGAGTGTCGACGGTGTGAACTGAGCAAAACCGTGCTGCAGCAGCCAGATTCCGTCGAACTTGCCACTGATCAGCTTCGACGACTGCACCGTGTTGTCGTTGGGACGCAACTGCACCGGGATGCCTACGTCCTTGAGGTTGGACTGCACGATCTGCGCCACCACACGGTCGACGCCCTGCGTGGAGTAGTCGAGAGTAATGGGCGCAACCGGTCCGTGCTCGGCGACGAGTCGTCGTGCCTTGTCCACATCACGTGTGTAGGTCGTGTTCTTGGACGCGTCGTAGGCCGGAGACCACTTGGGCCAGGGCAGGTTCACGACATAGCCGCTGCCGCGGAACACGTCGTTGATGATGCGTTCACGGTCGATCGAGAAGGCGATCGCTGTGCGCAGGCGCACGTCGGAGAGTGCGGGATTGGTCACGTTGATCCCCACGTACTCCTGACTCTCGGCGCCGGTGTAGGTGATGGCACTGAAGCCGTATCGGCGTGTTGCCAGTTCCTGGTCGTGATTGTTGAGGCCGTATGCCAGATCGATCTGGCCGGTGCGCAGTCGTGTGTAGAGGGCCTGTTGGTCGGTGATGATGTCGAGGTCGATGGCATCGAGGTTGGCACGCGGGCCCCAGTAGGAGTCGTTGCGTACCAGGTGAACATCGGAGTTCGGTTGCCATGAGGCGAATCTGAAGGGGCCGGTGCCGTTGAACACCGTGCCCGCGCGCAAGCCGTCGAGCGTGTTGCCGTCGATGATCGGTGCCGAGTCGAGCAGGTCGAAGATGTTGCTCAGCGGGTGGTCGAAGGTCAAGACCACGCGATGCGGGTTGCTGGTGTCGTAGCCGGTGATGGCCGCAGCGGTCCGCTTGAACTGCGGAGTCCACGGCCCTGCCGTGTACGCCTTCAGCGAGCTCTCGACGTCGGCGGAGGTGAAGGCGCGGCCGTCGTGATAGCGCACGTCGTCGCGTAGATCGAGCGCCAGCGAGCGGCCGTCGGGCGCGAGCTGCCAGCGTGTCGCGAGCGACGGGCGGACGGTCAGATCGTCACGCGAGTACCGGATGAGGGTGTCGAAGACATTCGACACCACATGGCCGTTCATGCTGCCCGTGCCGATCTGCAGGAAGGTCTTCGGGCTCAGATCGTTGAGCACTCCCACCCGCAGGGTGCCGCCCTGTGGCGGCTTGTGTCCCGGTGGCAGCGCGGTAGCCGTGGAGTTCTCCTGCTGGGCCACGGCCGAGGTGCAGGCGGTTGCCGTCCCGATCGTCAACAGTGCGACGACAGCGAGAAGCGCGGCTCGTGTGCGAATGGGCATGGTGTTCGGAGTCTCTTCCGTCCGAGGGGTTGGGGGGTCGCTCGTGCCGCAGCGGGGGCCGAGGCGTCGACCGGACGACGTATGGCCGGGTAGGCATACGGCGTCGGATAGCAGCAACTGTGCTGGTTTGCAGACGACCAATTCAAGCCGATGGCGACTTTCCCGGCAGCGTCGGAGAAAGGGTTGACAGAGCGTCGGGTCGTGCGAATGGTGTGTGAGGCACAACCGCGGACGGCGAGGTTCGTGCGATATCCAAGGAGCAGGTGATGACCGGAAGCAGCGGCGAAATACCCGACTATGCACGGGGATACGAGGAATTCGAGGGTCGCGTTGGCCGCACCTCGTCGCAATCGACACCCTGGTGGAAACCCGAACCGAGCGCACCGGCAGGCGCGCCGAACATTGTCGTCGTACTCATCGACGACATGGGTTACTCCGACATCTCCCCGTTCGGTGCGGAGATCGACACCCCCCACATCGCAGCGCTGGCCGAGCGCGGATTCCGGCTGTCGAACTACCACACGACGCCGGTCTGTTCACCCGCCCGGGCCGCCCTGCTCACCGGACTCAATCCGCATCGCGCGGGCTACGGCAGTGTGGCCAACTCCGATCCGGGTTTCCCCGGTCTGCGGCTCGAACTCGCCGACGACGTGCTCTCGCTTCCGGAGATCCTGCGTGCCAACGGGTATGCCACCTACGCCGTCGGCAAGTGGCATCTCGCGCGGGACGCCAACATGAGTCCGGGTCGCACGCGCGACTCGTGGCCGCTACAGCGCGGGTTCGACTCGTACTACGGCTCACTCGAAGGGCTGAACTCGTTCTTCTACCCGAACCAACTCATCGCCGACAATTCGGTCGTCGACGTCGACGAATATCCCGATGACTACTACGTGACCGACGATCTCACCGATCGCGCTGTTGCGCAGATCAAGTCGCTGCGCGCACACGATGCCGAGAAGCCCTTCTTCCTCTACTTCGCGCACATCGCAATGCACGGTCCGCACCAGGTCAAGGAATCCGATCTCGACAAGTATCGCGGCACGTACTCCCAGGGGTGGGACGTGGTGCGGCAGCGACGATCCGACCGCCAGGTCGCCGAAGGACTGTTCGATCCGGATACACCGATCGCGGAGCGCAATACCGAGCCCGGGTACGACGCGCCGCCCTGGGATGAGCTCGATGCGTCGGAGCAGCAGCGGTTCGCGAAGTACCAGGAGGTCTATGCGGCCATGGTCGATTCGGTCGATCAGAGCGTCGGACGCATCGTCGACACCCTGACCGAACTCGGCGAACTCGACAACACGATCATCGTGTTCACGTCCGACAACGGAGGCACTGCTGAGGGTGGACCGGTCGGAACCCGCTCGTACTTCAGCCAATTCGTGCACGGTCCGGTGCCGGAGGATTGGGAACGCGACGTTCCGCACGACGAGGAACTCATCGGCAGTGCGGCTCTCGGGGTGCACTATCCGCGCGGCTGGGGCCAGGCGTCGAACACGCCGTTCCGCTTCTACAAGGGGCAGACATTCGCCGGCGGCGTGCGAGTGCCGTTCGTGCTGTCGTGGCCACAGGGCTTGCCGCGCGACGCTGCCGACACCGGCGTGCGGCGACAGTATGCGTACGTGACGGATCTGGTGCCGACGCTGCTCGAGTTGGCAGGGGTCGAGGCGCCGACCGAGCGGCACGGCACACCGGCACAGCCGCGCGACGGTGTCAGTGCCGCAGGCTTTCTGCGCGATCGGCATGCGACGTCCGATCACACCGAGCAGTACGCGGAATTCGGCGGCCACCGGGGGTTCTATCGGGACGGGTGGAAACTGCTGTCGCTGCACCGGTCACCGGATCGCGTCGACGATCCCGAGTGGGAGCTCTACGACATGGCGTCCGACCCGGCGGAGACACGCGATGTGGCTGCCGAGCATCCCGAACTGGTCGCCGAACTGGCGCGCGCATGGGACGAAGCCGCTTGGCGCAACACTGTTTTCCCGCTCTACGATTCGCCCGCCGATCAGGTGCGGCGGCGACCAGACGAAGACCGCTACAGCGACCCGGTGCGCATTCTCGCGGGTACGCCGACACTCGAGCGGTACCGGTCGAGCAAACTGATCGCGTACCGCGACTTCGACATCGAGGTCGAGTTGCGCGACTGGACTGTCGGTGACGAAGGCGTGCTGGTCGCGCACGGTGATCCGCAGGGCGGGTACGTGTTGTACGTCGAGGATGGGACGGCGCACTTCGTGTTCAACAGTTATGGCCGTATCGCCCGCGTATCGGGTGAACTGCCCGCCGGCGCCGACACGATCGTGCTGCGCGCCGTCGCCACGCCTCAGGTGCGGTGGGATTTCGTGATCGAGGCGTCGGCCGGTGGGCAGTCAGAGGTGATCGCCAAGTTGGACAACCAGTTCCAACTCGTGGGAATGGCCCCGTGGACGGGCATCTCGGTTGGTCTCGATGCGCGCGGGCCAGTCGACGTCGACCTGCGGGCGCGGCGGGGAGTGTTCCGCTTCGGTCCCGCGCTGCGGGCGGTGACCTACCGGCCGGGTGCGGTGCGTGTGCCCGCGGGTATTCGTCGTGAGATCGACGAACGCGCCGAGTACCACGCTGACTGATCGGCACAAGGTTGTGATCGTCGTGGGCGAGAACCTGTCGCGCAGCGTCGATCAATGGGGAAATCGAAGAAACGACGATAGTTCAAAAGGAGTGCACCAGTGACACTGACCGACATCGAACAACGCACCGACAGCGCATCCGCGGCACAAGCTCTCTACGACGCCGGATCGATCACCGTCACCAAGCTCGGCGAGAACATCGGCGCAAAGATCGACGGCGTTCGGCTCGGCGGAGACCTCGCCGACGAGCAGATCGAGGCTATCCGCACCGCCCTGGCGGTCAACAAGGTCATCGCGTTCACCGGGCAGGACCACCTCGACGACGAGACGCAGTACGCATTCGCCTCACTGCTCGGTGAGCCCACTGCGCCCCACCCGACCGTGACATCGCGTGGCGACCAGCTGTTGACCATCGAAGGTGCGGCCAACAGTTGGCACAGCGACGTGACCTTTGTCGATCGCATCCCCAAGGCATCGTTGCTGCGGCCGATCGTGCTTCCGACGTACGGTGGCGCAACCACCTGGGCGTCGACCGTCGCCGCCTACGAGCAGTTGCCCAAGCCACTGCGTTCGCTCGTCGACGACCTGTGGGCCACACATTCCAACCTGTACGACTATGTGGGACAGAAGGAACCGTCGGGCGGCGTCGACGTCGCGCAGAAGGCTGAGCACTACGCGGAGTTCACCAGCTCCGAGTACGAGACCCTGCATCCGGTTGTCCGTGTGCACCCGGAGACCGGTGAGCGCAGCCTGCTGCTCGGTCACTTCGCCAAGGAGTTCCGCGGTCTCAAGGCGTCGGAGTTCGCGAATCTGTACCAGCTGCTGCAGGCACGAATCACCAAGCTGGAGAACACCTTCCGCTGGAACTGGAGCTACGGTGACCTGGTGATCTGGGACAACCGGGCCACCCAGCACTACGGCATCGCAGATTTCGGCAACCAGAAGCGGCAGCTGCATCGGATCACCCTCGCCGGTGACGTCCCCGTCGACATCAACGGCCGGCACAGCCAGATACTGAAGGGCGACGCCTCGCACTACTCCTCGGTGGAGGACTCGAAGCGACTGCGAGCGTTTGCTGCCTGATCCTGCTCACCAGAAAGTTTCTGGATGAGTGCACGAGATGCGGTCGGACCATGGGCTGGGTCCGGCCGCATCGTGCATTGGCGGGAGCGTCGTCGAACCTGTGGATGACGTGGGTGGCCTGACGGATATGTCGAACTAGACTTCGCCGTATGTCGATGAGTGCGAAGTTCGGAGTGTGTTGTGGTGCGGTCGCTGTGCTGACCCTTGCGGGGTGCTCATCGTCGGGACAGCCTGTGGCCAAGAGGGCTTCAGCAGACGCGCCGAATTCGGTGTCCGCGGCGTCCGAGACTTCTGCGGCGGCGCAACCGACCGGTGCGTCCGTCGGGACTGCGACGATGGAGGTCACCGGAGGTTCGGCCCCCGTCACCATCCGGTATCGCATCAACGGCGGACCGGAGACCACCGAGACCTCGGTGACCCTGCCGTGGAGCAAGGACTACACCGTCTACAACGAGGTGCCGTCGAGCGTCAGTGTCACCGGGGGCGGCGAGGTCACGTGCACGATCATGATGGGCCGGAGCCTGGTCTCCTACAAGACCGAGACCAACCCGACCTGCGAGTTCGCGTACTACGGCTGAGGTGCTCCGCAGAAACCTACGTGCTGTGGGTGGCTCGTCCGTACCGGTACGGACCGGGTGTCTGAGAGGCGCAACTTTCTGCGCAACGCCGGGCGAAGTGAGCGGTCGGGCGTCGTGACCCGACCTGCGGAGCCGCCTAGGAGAATCGAACTCCTGACCTATTCATTACGAGTGAATCGCTCTACCGACTGAGCTAAGGCGGCGTGCTGCGCGAGGCAGCGCTCACGAGTGTAGCGAGCGAGCACGGAGGAACCAAAACCGGGCGTCGCGGACGTGTCAGAACGGAAAGTCGCGGCCGCACGGCACCGCGACAGTCGACGTCGGGTCGAGTGCGTTCTGGATCAGCGCGGCGACCGTCGGCGAGTAGATCATGCCGAGATGTCCGACCTCCGACGCGGGGCACACGTCCTGCACGACGACGTTTGTGACGTTCTGCGCAGGCTCCATCAGCGCGTTGCGCAGCGGAAACACCACTTCGTCGTGTGTGGTGGCCAGGTTGGCGTAGCGAATGTTCGGGTGGTTGGGCCCGTTGTCGCCCTCGCCCGGCGGCGGTGGCGTCCCGCCGAACGAGTAGCCGCGATTGGCGCCCGACACGTTGACCATGGTGCCGACCTGCTCGGCTCTGTCGGGCAGTTGGGTGACCGACTGTGCAACCGCGGCACCCTGGGAATGGCCGACCAGATCGACGGTTGTCGCGCCGGTCGTCTTCCTCACGTGATCGATGAAGTCGGCCAACTGGTGGGTCGACGTCGCCCTGGGGCCGAGTCCACCGACCGAACCGCTGCCGGGCACCTGACCGAAGGTGAACGTATAGACACAGAAACCGGCGTTGGCCAGGGTCGGCGCGAGAAATGACCACGCCGACGCCTGATTCGACGCGGTGCCGTGCACCAGGATGACCGGATCGCGGTCGTAGCGATCATGGCAGTCGGGCCTGTTCGCGCCCGCCGGAGCTCTGTCCGCCGGCCCTGTGAGCCCATCGCGTTGTGCGGCCACGACATCGGTCGTGACCGGATACGGAGTTGCGGACGCCGGACCGACGCCGAGGATCGTCGCCGCGAACCCTATCGCCAGTACCGCCGCCGCATGAACGCGCGGGCGCATTTCACGATGATCGCAGAATCGGAGCATCCCCGAGAGGTAACGCCTCCGATCCGTGAACGGGCGGCAACTGATTCGTCTCGATCCTCACCATCTCGAATCGGTGAGTGGCGATCCGACGTACCGTCGGCTCATGGCCCCGTCTCCCCGAAAGCCCGTCACCGCCGCGGATGCCTCCACCAGGCTGTCTGACCCGTGGAGAGTGATCGGAAACAGTGTCCGTGCCGGGTACAACACACAATCGATGGCCCGCGGCGTGCGTTTTCTGCATCGGATCGCACAGGAAGCCGAGATCGCCGACCATCACCCTGATATCGATTTGCGCTACGGCACAATACATCTGACCATCTCGACGCACAGTTCCCATCGGATCACCGAAGCCGATGTCGGGCTCGCGAATCTCATTGCCCAGATCGCGCGCGAGCTCGAGCTCGAACCACTCTCGATTCCCGAGACCCGCTTCGATGTTGCCATCGACGCTCTCGACATCGACAGAATCCGACCCTTCTGGCTCGCTGTGCTCGGCTACACGCAACTCGACGGCGAGGCGCGCGAGCTCGCAGCGGCCGACCTCGTCGATCCCGCGGGCCGACTACCCGCGATCTGGTTCCAGCAGATGGACTCCGAACGGTCGCAGCGCAACCGCATACACATCGACCTGTGGATCCCTCACGATGAGGTCGACGCACGCCTGCAGGCCGCCCGCGACGCCGGCGGGACCCTGGTCAGCGACGAGTTCGCCCCCTCCTGGTGGGTGCTGGCCGACGCCGAGGGCAACGAGGTGTGTCTGTGTACCTGGCAGGAGCGCGCCGACAAGGGGTTCATCGGGGCGTGAGACACCCGGACGGTCGCCGTGTTGCGTTCGACGTCTGCGACGACCCGCGTGTCACGCCCCGAAGGCCCCGACGATCGCGGTGATGTCGGCGAGCGTGTCATCCCAGCCGTAGAGCACGTCGTCGTAGGTCAGCCGAAGGGTCGGGTCGCCCCGCGTCAGGGACCTGCGGTCCCGGTGTCGGTCGTTGCGGTAGTTCTCGGGACTGACGTGGTAGAGCACGCTGTCGCACTCGATCAGGAGCCGGCCGATCCGCAGGTCCGCGTGCTCGGTGTCGGAGATCTCCGGTTGTACTTCGACCTCGAAACCGGCACGGCGGCAACGGACTCGGACCAGACTCTCGGTTCCTGACATCGATCGGGGATCACTCTCGAGGAGCATGCCCTCGATGAGCTGGTTGCTCCGGGGCAGCATCAGTCGGAGGTCGGCCGCGTCGATGCCCAGTGTGTGCATCGCCGAGTCGCATGTCGCGATCCAGTCATCGTCGCGCATGCAGCCTGCGGCGCAGGTCAATGCAACGCCGGTCGTGTCAGCGATCGTCGTGACGGGCAGCGGCGGCCCGGGCGCCCGGCAGTAGTCGGCGCGCCGACGGCCTGCACTCTTGCCGGCGCGCACGTGCAGGGATTCGTAGCCCGGAGGCACCCAGAATCCGAGCTTGCGGAGTGTGGATACGCAACTGAGTGCCCCGTACCGGCGCGCAGCAGTCACGGCATCCGAGTCGGCTTCCGGCTGCGAGTACCAGCCGCGGCGTGCGACCAGCAGTTCGCCACGGCGCACCTTCCGGCGCAGGTCGGCGTCGCCGAGGCCGAGTGCTCGCAACTCGGGCCGGGAGAAGACGCCCAGGTCGAGCGCGTCCGGGTCGATTGCGCCGGGCGGGAGAGCGTCGAGGTTGACCTCTGGGTTGACTGTTGATCGAGGACTCACGGATGTTGGACGCACTGCTGTCGGGATTGTTCCACCCTCGCCCGATTTCAGTCATTATTCTCCGTGTCCGTCGGCAAAAGCCCAGGTCGGAGTGTGAGGTACCGGTTCGAGATGACTGAAAACGGGCGAGGCGATCTTGCCGCAGGACCGGGTGGTGCTCGACGGCACCGGCGATCTCGTCACAGAGATTCGACTTGCTAAGCAACTAGGGGTACAACTTGTATCTATGTTGGATCTGAGCACCTCATCGGCGTCGGACCGCGTGTATGGCGAGGTCAAGGAGCTGATCCTGACCAATGCCATCGCCGGCGGCGAGCTGATCAGTGAAGGGGAGGTGGCGCAGCGCTGCGAGGTCAGTCGCACCCCGGTCCGCGAGGCGTTCCTGCGGCTGCAGGCGGAAGGGTGGATGCGCCTCTATCCGAAACGGGGCGCCCTGGTGCTACCGGTTACCGATACCGAGGCCCGCGACGTCGTCGACGCACGGATTCTCATCGAGTCGCACGCCGTACGCGGGCTCGTTTCCCGCGGACTGTCGACTGCCGACCTGGTGGCCGATCTGCGCCGCAACCTCGACGCTCACGCGCAGGTGGGGCCCGACAACATCGCCGACTTCGCCCGGGTCGACGCCGAATTCCATCAGCTCATCGTCTCGGCCGGAGCCAACGGCGTACTCGCCGACTTCTACCTCGGTCTGGCCGAACGCCAGCGCAGGATGACCACTGCGAGCGTCCACCGGGAGCCGACCGTGACGCCGCGGATCATCGCCGAACACACCGCCCTCGTCGATGCCATTGAGCGCAGCGACGTCGACGGATTCACGACGCTGCTCGTCGAACACGTCGCGGGAGTTCATCGGATCGACGATGTGTACGCGGTGCACGCGAGCGGCCCCGATGCCCGCGCCCCGCAGACTACGGAAGGACAACGGTGACGACCACCGCAGAGAACACCGCTTCCACCACGACCGGCTCGGCGGTTCGTCCTACGGCGTGGATCGCTGTGGCGCTCGCAGTCTTCGCATCTGCATGGGGCGGCAACGAATTCACCCCGCTCCTCGTCATGTATCGCGAGACGGGGAACTTCGGTGCCGTAGCCGTCGACGCATTGCTGTTCCTCTATGTCGTCGGTATCGTACCGTCGCTGTTGATCGGCGGACCGCTGTCGGATCGCTTCGGTCGGCGCCCGCTGATGTTGCCCGCACCGGTGTTCGCCGCCGTCGGATCGCTGCTGCTCGCGCTGGGTGCGAATTCGATTGTGCTGCTGTCGATCGGCCGCGTCTTCAGTGGCATCGCGCTCGGTTTGTCGATGGCTGTCGGTGGTAGCTGGATCACAGAGTTGTCCGTTCGCGGCGGTGCCGGAGCTGCCGCGGGTGCCCGGCGTGCGGCGATGAGTCTCACCGCCGGATTCGGGATCGGCGCGGGCGTCGCAGGTGTGCTGGCGCAATGGGCGCCGTGGCCACATGTGCTCGCCTACGTCGTCAACATCTCGCTGGCTGCTCTCGCCATGGTGCTGCTGCTGGTCCGTGCGCCCGAAACGCGTTCGCCGAGTGCATCTCCGGGACGTCTCGTCGACGATCTGAAGATCCCCTCCGCGGGGCATCGTCGCTTCCTGTTCGTGGTGCTTCCGGTGGCTCCGTGGGTGTTCGGCGCTTGTGCGTCGGCGTACGCGATCATCCCTGCGCTGATGTCGGCGCGCACCGCGGGAGCGCCGATCGCGTTCGCGGCGCTGTGCTGTGTGCTCGGTCTCGCAGCCGGTTTCGGGATCCAGTCGCTCGGTCGCCGTATCGACAACCCCGACGGAGTGCGTGGTGTCGCCGCAGCCCTCAC
This sequence comes from Gordonia aichiensis NBRC 108223, assembly GCF_000332975.1. GTDB lineage: Bacteria > Actinomycetota > Actinomycetes > Mycobacteriales > Mycobacteriaceae > Gordonia > Gordonia aichiensis. The sequence goes on from NZ_BANR01000004.1 coordinate 170,732, forward strand.
GGTTCTGGCGATCGGCATGGCGCTGGCAGCGGTCGCGGCCCACATGCTCACCATCTGGATGTCGCTGATCGCTGCAACCGTGCTCGGCTGCGGCTACGGCATGGCGATGATCTCCGGACTGCTCGAGGTGCAGCGGATCGCAAGCACCAACGGACGCAACGATCTTGCCGGTCTGACAGCTGTCTTCTACAGCGTCACCTATCTGGGGTTCGCCATTCCGGCTGTCCTCGCGATGGTCACCGAGTTCTGGCATGCGGTGACCTATACACACATGTTCGTCTTCGGGATCGTCGCGGCGCTGCTGTGCCTGGCCGTCGCACTGTATGGACATCGGCGGCACGCGACGACCGCCTGACCGAGTGGTCAGGCCTCGCGCGGCGACGTTCTGCTGAACATGGCGTGCAGCACTTCGAGTTCGGCGGTCGACGCGCGCTCGAGCACATCTGGGGCAGGGTCGTCGACCGACCAGACCTTCTCGAGCACCTCGCGCCCGGCGTCGGTGACGCGGACCTGTTTGCGTCGACGATCCGCTGACGGGATCTCGCGCACGACGTAGCCTGCGGCCTCGAGTTCGGAGACCGCAACCGATGCCGCGGGCGCGTCGATGGTCGCTGCGTGTGCGATCTCGGTGATCGTCAATGGCCCGCTCTGCAACCGCTTGAGCACCCGAATCCGACTGAACGGCAATCCCGTCGCGGCAACGACTGCGCGCCGCCAGGCGTCGCGCGAATCGGTCACGAACGAGGTCAGTTCCCGCCAGACCTGTGTGACGAGTTCGTCGTGGCTCGCCGATCCGTCGGCTGTCGTGCGGTTGACTGCGTCGTCGTGGTCAGGCATCGGCCATCTCCGGTTCGATCAGCCGACGTGACACCGTGCTCGCGGTTCGCAGTGCCCAGGGCGTCGTGGACACGACGCCGAGCACCAGAATCGCTGCGCTGAAGGCAATCACGATCCACCACATGGCCGTCATGGCGGTGGAGAAGTCGACGGTTGTACGCGCAGCGGCCAGGCCGGTGACGCTACCCGCCAGTGCCACACCGAGACTGACGCCGATCTGGCGACTCGTCGACGCCACGGCACTCGCGGCACCGGCGCGATGTCGGGGCATGCCCGCGACCGCGGAATTGGTGATGGGCGCGTTGATCATCCCGAAGCCGAGTCCGTAGATGAGGAACATCACGGCGAGCAGCGGGATCGGGGTGTGGTCGTCGATGAACAGCATCATCGACGAACTGATCAGCAGCGCGATTCCGGCGATCACCAGCGACGGTCGGGTACCCCAACGACCGACGGCGCGTCCGGACAGCGGCGAGCAGATCAGCACGGCGATCGCTGGCGGTACGAGCATGGCGCCGGTGCCGACAGCACTGAACCCGCGGTCCTCCTGCAGATACAGCGAGATGAGGAACAGGAATCCGCCCCAGTTGGCGAATGCACAGATGGCGATGACGGTCGCCGATGCGAACGGCACACTGCCGAAGAAGCGGAGGTCGATGAAGGGATCGTCGTGACGTCGTTCCCACAGGAGGAAGCCCAGCAAAGCGGCTGCCGCGACGACGAATACGGTCACGGTGCGCGGGGAATCCCAACCGTGGCCGGGGCCTTCGATGAGCCCGTAGACGGTGCCGCCGAGCGCGATCATCGCCAGGGCCTGGCCGACGGGGTCGAGGGTGCGCATGATCGGCGAGCGCGATTCGGGCACCAGGACAGCGGTCAGCACGAACGCCAGAAGGCAGATCGGGAGGTTGATCCAGAACACCGCACGCCACCCGATGGAGTCGATGAGCACTCCGCCGACGATCGGCCCGGCAGCCATCGAGATGCCGACAACCGATCCCCACACACCGATCGCGCGAGCGCGCTCCCGAGGATCGACGAAGATCTGCGTGATGATCGACATCGCCACCGGGTTCAGCATTGACCCGCCGATGGCCTGCAGGGCACGAGCGGCGATCAGGACGCCGACACTCGGCGCCAGGCTGCACGCCAGCGACCCGAGGGCGAAGGTGAACAGTCCGATCTGGAACACGCGGCGTCGACCATAGCGGTCAGCGGTTGCGCCCGACACCATCAACAGGCTCGCGAGCACCAGCGTGTAGATGTCGATGACCCACTGCAGCGACGACACGCTCGCGTTCAGATCGGTCCGAATCGCGGGGAGGGCGACGTTGACGATGGTCGAGTCCATGGACACGATCAGCAGGCTCATGCAGCAGGTGGCGAGGATGGCCATCTTCCTGCGCGGCGTCAGCTCGACGGAAGTGGTTGTGGACATACAAAGATTGTAGAACTACAAGCACTTGGAATGCAGGGTGTATCGGGCGAGTAGGGGAGAACGGTCGCCTCGCGCGGGCGCGGTAACCTGCACGAGGTCGACCGGCACGTGGACCGGGGTGTTCCCGACACGCACGACGACGCCGGAAACCAATGAGTGAGAGGACGGTGTCAGTGCTGCTCGGGGCATGGGTGAGTGTGGTGACCGTCGTTCTACTCGTTGTTCCCGGTGCGTGCGTCGGCCGTCGGATGACACTGAGCTGGCCCGTGGCGATCGCCGCCGGTGCACCCATCACCTTTGCGATCGTCAGCGTGTCCACGGTGCTCTATGGCGCCATCGGATTCGAGTGGAACCTGATCACAGCTCTGGTTGCCGTGCTCATCGCATTCGCGCTCGCCTGGATCTACTCTGCGTTGCTCGGCACACGGGCGGGTCGTCGAATCGCGCCTGCACCAGCCGCGACGACTCCGTCGGACAACGGGAGGCTCGACGGCCCGTTGGGCCGCGCGGCGGCATTGCGAGGAGGCGTCGGCATCGCCCTCGGGGCAGTCATCATCGCCATCACGTGCATCAGGCCCGTCGCGAAAACGGCGTTCGCCGGGCTCGACAACATCCCGCAGGTCTGGGATTCGCTCTGGCATGCGAGCTCGTTGCGGTGGATTCACGACACCGGCGTCGGATCGTCGTTGCGCATGGGTGAGCTCATGAACTACGACACGCACGGTTTCAATTACTACCCCAACACCTGGCACGCGCTTGGGGCGCTGGAGATGCCGCTGACCGGGGCGAATCCGGTGCAGCTCTACAACACCTACTCCCCGGCGACACTGGCGGTGACAGTGACGCTCGGCGTGGCGTCGCTGGCCTACTGGTTCGCGCGCCATCGGTTCGACACCTCGACGTCGGCGTTGGTGGCAGGGGTCGCGGGTGCGGTCGCTGCACTCTTCCCGTCGCTGCCCTATGTGGAAGTGCAGCTGACCTCGGTGCCGAACGCCGTCGGAGTATCGATGGCGCCGATCGCTGCGGTGCTGACGATCAGTGTGGTGCGGGACCGGCGGCGGGTGTTGCCCGCCGCCGTCGCGGTGTCAGGGGTGACGGCGACGCACCCGTCCGGCTTGATTCTGGTCGGTGTGATCGTCGGCGTGTGGTGGCTTTTCGAGGCCCTGCGCCGACCTGTGCACAGTCGCATCGGGGACTTTGTCACGCTGGTCGTGGCGGGCCTGGTGACGGTGGTGCTGGTCTTCCCGGTGGTGTTGGGCACCATTCGTGTCGCCGACACCAACGAGCTTCCCTTCTTCGACTTCCGCGTCGACACCGTCGGTGTGCTGGAAGGGCTTTCGCAGGCGCTGTTCAACGGCACAGTGCCGTTGGGGACGCAAGACTATCCGGTGTGGGGTCTGGTGATCCTCACCGTGCTCGGCGCGCTCGCGCTGCTGTGGCTGCGGTGCTGGGCAGGCCTGGTGACGTGGGCCGTGTTCGTGCTTGTCACCGCCAATTCGGTTGTCTCGCTTGGCCCGTTGTCGGCGCCGCTCGGCGTGATCGGCGGTTACTTCTACAACTCGCCGCATCGCCTGACCTTCGTCGTCTCGCTGTTCTCCGCCGCTGCCGTCGGCGTCGCGCTGGGTATGGCCGCGATGGCGGTGGCACGCTGGCTCGCGAACTCCGGCTCCGGTGATGCTGTTGCGACGCAACGTCGTTGGGCACTGCCAGTGGTCTTCGCGGTACTGCTGGTGCTGATCGCGGGGGCCGGTGTCTGGCGCTACCCGCCGAATGCACAGATCGCGTCGAAGGAGCGCGGCGAGAAGCTGGTCGGCACAGACGATCTGGCCGCGTACCACTGGCTCGAGCGTCAACCGGACGCGCACGATGCGCTGATTCTGAACAACCTCGACCAGGGCACCGGTTGGCTGTATCCGGTCACCGGACTCACGCCGCTGTTCTCGTTCTATCGGGCCAACGAGTTCTCCGACCGTCAGCGCGATCTGTACTGGGGCACCGCGCAGATCGGCAGCGATCCGCACGTCGATCAGATCGTGCGGGACATGAACGTGCACTATGTGATCGACAGTCCGCCGAGTTACTGGCCGTTCCAGAACGGGGTCCCCGATCCAGAGCACGGCGTGCAGGGCGATCCGTTCCTCGCGTTGCGTGAACACGGCGCGCCGGGGCTGACCGAGGTGTTCCGGCAGGGGACTGCCACGGTATATCGGGTCAACGAGAACGTGCTGCGGCCCGGCGGGTGAGCTCGGGGCGCGTTTCCGGCGCTCGGTTCCCGGGGGTGGCCGGGTGCGGGCCGCTGGGCTGGCCGGGTTGGGGGCCGCTGGGCTGGCCGGGCGGTGCAGAAACTAGGGGAAGGAATCTTTCCGCGGGTTTTGGTCCTTTCGGCGAGTTGCTTCTAGGGGAAGGGGAGGGAACCCGGGGAAGAGTCCGCGACCGCTGCAGAAATCAGGGGAAGGGCCCGCGACCGCTGCAGAAACCGGGGGAAGGGCCCGCGACCGCTGCAGAACCAGGGGAAGGGCCCGCGACCGCTACAGAAACCGGGGGAAGGGCCCGCGATCCCCGCAGAAACCCGGGGAAGAGTCCGCGACCGCTGCAGAAACCAGGGGAAGAACCCGGAAACCCGCCGAAACGTCGAAACCAGACCCGGTCGGCCCCGCGTCCGGCGGCCGGCTCAGGCGTCGGGGTAGCCCTCCGGGTTGTTCGACTGCCAGCGCCAGGTGTCGACGCACATGTCGTCGATCGTCTTGCTCGCGAACCAGTTCAGTTCCTTGTTGGCCTTCGTCGGATCGGCGTACGACGCTGCGATGTCGCCTGCCCGACGCGGCGCGATCTCGTACGGGATCGGGCGGCCACTCGCACGCTCGAAGGCCTTGACCACCTGCAGCACCGAAACCCCTTGTCCGGTACCGAGATTCCACGTCGACATGGAATCTGTGCCTGCGCTGATGCGCTCGAGTGCTGCGACGTGGCCCGCCGCGAGGTCGTCGACGTGGATGTAGTCGCGGACGCCGGTGCCGTCGGGGGTGTCGTAGTCATCGCCGAAGATCGAGAGCTTCTCGCGACGGCCGACGGCGACCTGCGCGACGAACGGCATCAGGTTGTTGGGGATGCCACTGGGATCCTCGCCGATCTGTCCGCTCGGGTGCGCGCCGACCGGATTGAAGTAGCGCAATGCGGCAATACGCCAGGCGGGGTCGCTCGCGGCGACGTCGCGCAGCACCTGCTCGATCATCACCTTGGTCCAGCCGTACGGGTTGGTCGCCGACGTGGGAGAGTCCTCGGTCATGGGCAGCACAGGTTCTGCGCCGTAGACAGTGGCCGATGACGAGAACACCAACCGTCGGACGTTACGACGACGCATGGCACGCAGCAGCGAGAACGTGCTGCCGAGATTGTTCTCGTAGTACTCGAGCGGCTTGGCCACCGACTCGCCGACAGCCTTGAACCCTGCGAAGTGGATCACGGCGTCGACGGTCTCGTCGTCGAAGAACTTCTCGGTCTTGTCGACGTCGGTGAGGTCGAACGAGTGGACCGGGATGTGGACGCCGGTCAATCCCTCGAGCCTGCCGACCACCGTCGGTTTGGCATTGCTGAAATCATCGACGACGACGACGTCGTGTCCCGCTTCGACGAGTCGGATCACAGTGTGTGAACCGATGTAGCCGGCACCTCCGCTGACGAGTACGCGCATGACGACCACGGTAAGGCGCTCCCCTGCCAGTTCACCAGCGGGGACCTGTGTGGTGTACCCGAAGCGGATGTGCCGCTATCGTGCATGACACATCGGCAGGTACGTCGAGGTGCCTGCCGACGACGATTCGGGGGCCGATGACCAGCAGATCAGACGTCGAATTCACCTCGCAGGGCGTGACCTGCCGGGCATGGCTCTACCGGCCTGATGCGCCGGGCGCGCCGGTCATCGTGATGGCGCACGGACTTGGCGGTGTGCGGACGATGCGGCTCGACGCCTTCGCCGAGCGCTTCGTCGAAGCGGGGTTTGCGTGTCTTGTGTTCGATTACCGCCACTTCGGCGACAGTGACGGAGAACCGAGACAGCTGCTGTCGGTACGCCGACAGCTCGCCGACTACGACGCCGCGATCGAGTACGCGAAGTCGTTGGACGACGTCGACGCCGCACGCATAGTCGTATGGGGGTCATCATTCTCCGGGGGTCACGCGCTGACGCTTGCCGCGCGGCAGCCGGGTCTCGCGGCGGCGGTGTCGCAGTGCCCGTTCACCAGTGGCCCCGCATCGTTGCTGGCTCTGGACCCGATCTCGTCGGTGAAGGTCACCGGGCGCGCTGTTGCCGACATCGCGTCGAGTGCACTACACCGAGATCCGGTGCTGGTGGCGCTGACCGGGCACGGACATGACGCTGCACTGATGACCGCCCCGGACGCCGAACCCGGGTATCTCTCACTGGTGCCCGACGGTGCGTCGTTCACCAACAGTGTGACGGCGCGCGCCGGCCTGGCCATCCCGTTCTACTCACCCGCACGGCACATGCGCCGCATCGGCATTCCGACCTTCGTGGCGATCTGTGAGACCGACAGCGTCGCGCCGCCCGGCCCGACGATCCGGGCCGCACAGGGCAACCCGCACATCACGGCGAAGGTCTACCCCTACGGCCACTTCGACATCTACGTCGGAGATGCCTTCGACGACGTGGTCGCCGACGAGATCGCATTTCTGCGCGACGTCGTACCGGTGAGCCACTGATCGGCGACGGCGTCGGCAAATTGAAGTGACAGGCGGTCGACCTCGACCTCGTAGATCGGCCCATAGAGGGTGGTGCGACCGAGTTCGACGTCGAAATCGTCTGGTAGTTCACCGCGTTCGAGTGCGCGATGAAACGGCGCGATCTCACGTGCACGTTGCCCGACGACGAACTGCTCGTCGAACTTCTCGGCGAAGGCGGTGTCGAGTTGCGCGTGTGCGCGCAAGGCGCGCAGCATCTTTCCCTCGTCGTTGATCAGTAGGAACTCGGCGAGAAGTCGTGCGGCGGCGCGCACGTCGCCAGACAGCGATCCCGTGTCGGGTGGTGTGAGCCGGTCGGCGGCGTCGCGATCAAGTGCCGACAGCAGGACGTCGCCCTTGGTGGGCCACCAGCGATAGATCGTCTGCTTGGCGACGCCCGCGCGCTTGGCCAGTCCCTCCATGGTCACCGCGGCGAAGCCGACCTCAGCGAGGAGATCGTCTGCGGCGTTGAGGATTTTGTGATGCGCGTCCTCGCTGCGTCCGTACCGATTGCCGTGATGCTCGCTCATGGGCAGAAGAGTAACCGGTCTAGACAAGACGCAACGGTGCGTCTAGCCTAGCGTTCATGAAATATTCGACGGCTTTCCTCGTGGCGGGGTGCTTCTTCATGGAGATGCTCGACGCCACCATCGTCACGACCGCGGCGCCCGCGATCGGCGTTGCGCTGCACGCGCCGGCGACGTCGGTCGCGATCGTGATCACCAGCTACATGCTGGCGCTGGCGGCATTCATCCCGGTCGGTGGCTGGCTCATCACGCGCCTACCCGCCCGCACCGTGTTGGTCGGTGCAATCGCTACGTTCACCATTGCGTCCCTGCTCTGCGGGTTGGCCCAGTCACTCGAGTGGCTGGTCGTCGCGCGCGTCCTACAGGGTGTCGGCGGCGCAATGATGGTCCCGGTCGGCAGGCAGGTGGTCCTGCGTGACGCCGCGAAGACCGATGTCATGCGGCTCATGTCGTACATCATCTGGCCGGGACTGCTGGCGCCGGTGATCGCGCCGCTCGTCGGTGCGCTCCTCGCAGGGCATCTGGGTTGGCAGTGGATCTTCTGGATCAACGTGCCGCTCGGCGTCCTGGCGACCCTCGTCGCTGTTCGGGTCACACCGACGACGGTCGACGGTCCGCCCCGCCGACTGGACATCCTCGGTGTGGTGCTCGTCGGGGTGTCACTCGGTGCGGTGGTATGGGCCGCACATCTGATCGCTGACACCGATTCCGCTGCGCCAGTGTTGGTCTCGTGGTTGGTCGCCAGTGTTGTCCTACTCGCTGCTGCGCTGGTTCACCTGCTGCTCGCGAAGGAGCCGATCGTCGAACTGCATGTATTGCGCGACAGGGTTTTCGGGGCGTCCCAGTTCGGCATGGGTGTCTTCTTCATGGTGGTCTCTGCTGTGCCGTTCCTCATGCCCCTGATGATGCAGGCCGCCTTCGGCTGGTCGCCGGTGCGGGCGGGTGTGCTCGTGATGTTCGTCTTCGTCGGAAACATCGGGATCAAGCCGTTCGCCAAGCCGCTCATTGAACGGTTCGGATTCCGGAGGGTTCTCGGCGCGTCAACGGCAGGCCTGGCAGTCACTGCGGTGGCCCTCGGACTGTGCACTGCCGCAACCAGTCCGGTAGCTATTGCCGCGATTGCGCTCCTGAGTGGTGTCTTCCGTTCGACGGCGCTGACCGCCTACTCGACCATCGGATTCGCGACCATCGAGGTATCTCAGCGCCGAGCTGCGAACACGCTGAACGCCGTCAACCAACAACTCGCTACGGGACTAGGCGTCGCGATCGCAGCGGTCGGGGTACGGCTCGGTGCTGTGCTCAGTGGTGATCCTCAGTCGCACGCGGCATACGCGTGGGCGTTCGGAGTCGTTGCTGCGGTGACACTGCTCTCGGGGCTCGGAGTGGCGCTGCTGCCACTCGACGCGGGGCGGGAACTGCACGCGAGCCGCGCCTGACAGACGGCGGCGGTTGTGCGCCGCGGCTTCGTGCCCATCACGACGGTCCGGTCACTTCGGACACGTTCGGGTCGCCACGGCGCCGCCGACCAGAGTGCCCACCGACCCGACTGTCGGAGGCGAGAGACACTGCATCACACCGCCGAGCGTGGGCGTGAGCGTGCGCGGGTCGAACTGGAACGTCCAACGCAGGTGGAGATCGGAGGACGGGCGACGACCGGGATACATGCCGAATGCCTCGGGCAGCGTGGACCCGGCGCCCTTTCCCACGAATGCATATCGCCTGTTCCCAGGTGTGCCCTGGTTGGCGTTGTGGAGCTTGCGCAGGACGGCGAAGAAGTACGGGGCGCTGAACGGGCTGTCCTGGCGGTAGATGCCTGCGAACTCGAACACCTGCACGTTCGCGGCGAAAAGCGCCTGGTAGGGGAGGTTGGCGAGGTCATCGACGATGGACGCCGCATTCGGTCTCGGTGGTGCCGCGTCAGCCCGAGCGGCTACGGTGGCCGACACCGCACCGAACATGACGGTGACGCTGATCAGTGCTGCCGCGACACGAGCGCGAACGCCGCGGCACATGCGTCGACGGGAGCGCGGGGCGCGAACCGAACCCATGCAGACCTCCGTTGGTCGGTGGCCCCCGGTGGTCCTCCCTCACTGTCCAGAGTGTCGCGGGCACACGGAGCTGTCATCTCCGCACGCTCAATGAAATGAACCTGCAATCGGCGTGCGACGCCTGTTGGGCGTTCGTGACCGCGCAGCAACACGCGTCGGTCCGGGCGGCGGCGAGATGTCAGCCGATGACCTTCTCGGTCCCCGCATACTTCGCCTCGACGTCGTCTTTGGCGGGTTGCCACCACCCGGCATTGTCGCGGTACCAGTCGATCGTCGCCGACAGGCCGGAACGGAAGTCGGTATAGCGCGGTGACCAGCCGAGTTCGGTACGCAGGCGCGTCGAATCGATGGCGTATCGGCGGTCGTGGCCGGGGCGGTCGGTGACGAAGTCGAAGGCGTCGCGCGGTTGCCCGAGCAGTTCGAGGATGGTTTCGACGACGGTTCGGTTGTCGACCTCGCCATCGGCGCCGATCAGATACGTCTCGCCGATCTGCCCCTTCTCGATGATCGTCCACACGGCGTCATTGTGGTCGTCGACGTGGATCCAGTCGCGCACGTTGCGGCCGTCGCCGTAGAGCCTGGGGCGTACACCCGAGAGCACATTGGTGATCTGACGCGGGATGAACTTCTCGACGTGCTGATACGGGCCGTAGTTGTTGGAGCAGTTGGAGATGGTCGCGGGCACGCCGAACGACCGCACCCACGCGCGAACCAGCAGGTCACTGCCCGCTTTGGTGGAGCTGTACGGGCTCGACGGGTTGTATGGGGTGGATTCGGTGAAGCGCACCGGGTCGTCGAGGTCGAGGTCGCCGTAGACCTCGTCGGTGCTGATGTGGTGATACCGGACGCCGTGACGGCGGACCGCCTCCAGCAGGGTGTAGGTACCCACCAGGTTGGTCTGCACGAAGGCCGACGGGTCGGCGAGCGAGTTGTCGTTGTGCGACTCCGCCGCGAAGTGGACGACCAGATCCGCGTCGGCGACGAGGCGATCGGTGAGCGCTGCGTCGGCGATGTCGCCCTCGACGAGGTCGATGCTGTCGGTGACCGGTGCGAGGGTCTGCGGACTCGCTGCGTAGGTGAGCTTGTCGAGTACTCGGATCTGCACGTCGGGGCGCTGCTCGAGTGTCCGGAGGACGAAGTTTGCGCCGATGAAGCCGGCGCCGCCGGTGACCAGAACCCGCATGTGTTCCTGACCTCTCGTCTGTGGAGTACGGTCCGAATTGCCGCTCCGTCGTCGGCGTCTACCCTATTCGACATGCGCGGAATCATTCTTGCCGGTGGTACGGGGTCGAGGCTGCACCCGATCACGCAGGGCGTGAGTAAGCAGATGGTCCCTGTCTACGACAAACCGATGATCTATTACCCGCTGTCGACCCTGATGCTGGCGGGCATCCGCGACATCCTGGTGATCACGACGCCGAAGGACTCCGCGGCATTCTCCGGGCTGTTGGGCGACGGCAGCCAGTTCGGAATCAACCTCTCCTACATCACCCAGTCGTCGCCCGACGGACTGGCACAGGCGTTCGTGTTGGGTGCCGACCACATCGGCGACGAGTCCGTGGCACTGGTGCTCGGCGACAACATCTTCTACGGCCCCGGTCTTGGCTCACAGCTGCAGGGATTCGATTCGATCGACGGCGGCGCGATCTTCGCGTACTGGGTGGCCAACCCCTCGGCGTACGGCGTCGTCGACTTCGACGCGCACGGCAAGGCGGTGTCGCTCGAGGAGAAGCCGACCACCCCGAAGTCGAACTATGCGGTTCCTGGCCTGTACTTCTACGACAACGACGTCATCGAGATCGCGCGTGGCCTGCAGCCGAGTGCGCGCGGCGAGTACGAGATCACCGACATCAATGCGCACTATCTCGATCGCGGCAAGCTGTCGGTGACCGTCTTGCCGCGCGGGACGGCCTGGCTCGACACCGGGACCTTCGATTCGCTGCTCGACGCGGGCAACTTCGTGCGCACCGTCGAGCAGAGACAGGGACTGAAAATCGCTGTGCCCGAAGAGATCGCCTGGCGGCAGGGATACTTGTCCGACGACGAACTCGCCGCCTGCGCCGAGAAGCTGCGCAAGTCGGGGTACGGCGATTATCTGCTCGACGTCCTGGCCCGCGGTAAGGGTTTCGAGTGAACACGAACCACGATGTGAGGGAGTGCCCGTGAAGATCCGCCCGTTGTCGATCGACGGGGCGTGGGAGTTCACGCCCGTTCAGCACGGCGATGCGCGCGGGCTGTTCGCCGAGGTGTTCAAGGGTGATCTCCTCGACGACGTGATCGGCCACCGCCTCGACCTCGCTCAGGTCAACCTCTCGGTGTCGGCTGCGGGAGTGTTGCGCGGAGTGCACTTCGCCGACGTTCCGCCCGGGCAGGCCAAGTACGTGACCTGCCCCAAGGGGGCGATCCTCGACGTGATCGTCGACATCCGCGTTGGGTCACCGACGTTCGGTACCTACGACACCGTGCTCCTCGACGACGCCGACCGTCGTGCCGTCTACCTCTCCGAAGGGCTCGGGCACGGATTCTGTGCCCTTGAAGACGGGTCGACGGTCACGTATCTGTGTTCGACCGGCTACAACCCCTCGGGTGAGCACGGGATCAACCCACTCGATCCCGAGCTCGGTATCGAGTGGCCGACGCTCGCACGTGACGGCTCGCCGCTGACCTACGAACTGTCGGAGAAGGACACCGCAGCACCGGGATTGACCGCTGCACGCGAATCAGGACTGCTGCCCGAGCACGCCGACGTCACAGCGTATCTGCGTTCACTGGCCGAAGGGGCGTCGTAAACGCGGCGCGAATTGGTGAACGCAGGCGGTACACCAGCGGCGTCTGCCGGTTCGGGCCGCGTCTGTGCGATTCGGGCCGCGTCTGTGCGGGGTCAGTCGCGACGGTTCTCGATCTCGGCGTTCTGTAGCGCGACCGCGCGGGCGAGGCGGGCGTAGCGGATCTCGAGCTCGCGGAACCTCAGATACGTTGCGACGGTGGTGAAAGCGAAGGCGATCACCAGACAGTAGAGCACGAGGTCGGTGCCGCGACCGACGCCGACCCAGCCCGCGACGGTGGTCAGATCGTTGGGCCGGAACATCGCATAGACGCCGAACACCACGAACGCGACGAACAGAAGTTTCACGCCCGCAGATGATCTCGCGTTGCCGCGATTGGTGACGAAGAACCACACGAGGCCGAGCGCTGCGAGCAGGAGAAGTATCTGGATCACGATCATGGGCTATCTCCTCATGCGCCCGTGCAGCAGACCGTCGGCGACGATGTTGACGCCGTTGATCAGCGACTGCCCCTTGGCGCGCGAGTAGTCGGTGTAGAGGATGGTCACCGGTTGTTCGGCGACCCGCCAGTGGTGATGGTCGATGAGGGCCACGAACTCCGACGCGTGACTCATCCCCGCCATCAGCAGGTCCAATTTATCGGCGACGGTTTTGTTGAACGCCCGCAGACCGTTGTGGGCGTCGCTCAGCCCGAGTCGCCGGGTGCGTGGACTGAGGAAAACAACGGTGCGCAGCACCATCTTTCGCAGGGCCGGCACCGATTCGTCTCGGCCGTCGGCGAATCGGGTCCCGACGACGATGTCGACGGGCTCGGAACGCAGGCGGTTCACCATGGTCACCACATCGTCGACGCGGTGCTGACCGTCGGCGTCGAAGGTCACGAAGTACTCGGCCCCTCGGCGCGCACGCGCGTACTCGACGCCGGTCTGGATCGCCGCGCCCTGGCCCAGATTGACCGGGTGGCGCACGAGGTGGATGCCGCCGTGAGCAGTCACGCGACCGGCCTCGGCGGCAGCCGACAGGATCTGGGCCACGGAGTCATCGGAGCTACCGTCGTCGACGCAGACGATGTTGGGGAAGGTGCTGGCGGCCTCGATGAGGACGTCGCGGATCACCGTGCCCTCGTTGTAGACGGGGATTACCAACCACACATCGTCGTTGGTGGGCCGCTCCGTCATGACGGTAACCCTATCGGAGCAGGCGGGGACCACCCGCGACTGCACACGGCCGGGCCGCGGAAAATGCGGGTCGTCCGACGCTGAGGGGCCGCTCGCATGTCAGGTCGCCGAACCCATCCGGATCGTCGACGTCTACCCTGATCGGGTGCCGATCGACGTCATGATGCCCTTCTACGGCGACGTCGCGCAGTTCAAGAAGGCGGTCACCAGCGTGCTGGCCCAGACCGACCGCGACTTCCGGCTGGTCGTCGTCGACGACGGCTATCCGAGCGACGAGCCGCGCGAGTGGTTGGCCGACCTCGCCGACGAGCGTGTGCGCTACGAACGCAACCCGCAGAACCTCGGCGTGAACGGCAATTTTCGACGCTGCGTCGAGCTCGTGACCGCCGATCGGTTCGTGGTCATGGGATGCGACGACGTGATGCTGCCGGGGTACCTCGCCGGTGTGCGCGCGCTGGCAGACGCGCACCCGGATGCGGCGGTGATCGCGCCCGGTGTCGAGGTGATCGATGCCGACGATCACGTGGTGCGGCCGCTGGGTGACCGGATCAAGTCGGTGCTCGCGCCGTCGTCGGCGACGGTGCTGCACGGTGAGGCGTTGGCCACAAGTCTGTATCGCGGAAACTGGACGTACTTCCCGTCGCTGCTGTGGACTACCGAGGCGGTGCGGAAGGTCGGATTCCGGGAGGGACTCGACGTCGTCCTCGACCTTGCGCTCCTCATCGACCTCGCGTTCGCGGGAGAGTCGCTCGCATTCGAGCCGAGTGTGCTGTTCCGCTACCGCCGCCACGACGCGTCGGTCAGTTCGGTGCAGGCTGTCGACGGTCGGCGTTTTGCCGAGGAGAACGACTTCTTCGCCGCGGAGGCACGCCGATGTGCGGCTCGCGGCTGGTCACGTGCCGCGCGAGCAGCACGCATGCATGTCACGTCCCGGCTGCATCACACGATGGCACGCGTTGTGGGAGCCCTTCCGCACCGCTGATCGGTGGTCGTCGACAGGTGCGCTGGTCCAGCTCACGCCCTGACGAGTCTGCCGAGCTGCACCACGACACCCACGAGAGGTCCGACGACGAGCGACAGCGCGACCCGGTCGGTCACCTCGAGCGGAACGGTGAGCAGTGCGGCGCACGCGGCCGCCGCGATCCACCACCCCGCCGCGTACCAGCGGTGCGCACCCACCGCCAGCGTGGCCGCACCGGTCACGGTGAGCAGTCCCAGCGCGGTGGCCCCCAGCATGAACAGCGCGATCGTTGCGCCACCGAGCTCGAAATCTGCTCCGAAGATGTGTGTGAGCAACCACGACCCGAGCGCCCATGCCGCGACGGCCCCGATGCCCCCGACCACTGTCACCGCGGCCAGCGGGAGTGCCAGCGAGCGCACCAGCGCGTGGCGCGCGGCGACGAACCTGGCGATCAGCACGCCCTGAAAGCTGTTGAGCGGAACCAGGAGTGGGGCACGGGTCAGAGTGACCGCGAGAATGACCGCTCCCACGACGCGCGCGTCGTCGTCTCCCCGGGCAGTGATGTTGATGAGGACCGGGAAACCCATCACCACGACAGCGGATGCCAAGGCTGCCGCCATGGCGGTGAGGGTGTTGGCGGTCAGTCGACGGTCGTCGACGTCGCCGGGCAGACCGATGACACGTCGAGCAGTCGCCGACGTCGAGAGAACCAGCATCCACGACACCGAGCCGATCACCGTGATCACCAGGAACGCCGGCACCCCCCAGCCGAACGCGACCGCGACACCTGCACCGGCCAAGCGGATCAGCGCATCGATACTCAGCAGGCGTGCGAACGGCGACCACGACAGCGACCCCGACAGCGCGCCGCAGAGGTGCGCGTACACCGCGAAACTCGCGACGCCGACGGCCAGCAACACCACCGAGAGCGTGCGGTACTCGTCGAAGACATGCCCCGCCCACAGCGGCGACGACGCCGCGACGACAGCCGCCAGACCCGTCCCGATGCCCATGTTGACCAGCAGCGGCCTGCCCCTCGCACCCTCGGGGATCTCCGACCGCGCCTTTGTGGGCATCTCCGACTGTGCCTTTGTGGGCATCTCCGATGCGGCGCGGATCGTGCGGGTCGTCTCCTGGAGCTGTCCGTTCTGCGCGCCGGTCACCAGTCCGTACGCCGCCCAGAAGACGGCGAACACCGAGTATCCGGTCGCGCCGAGCTGACGCGCGGCGAGGAGCAGGACGAGGTACCCCGAGGCCGCCGCGATCACCGTCGCGATGGTGACGCGGCCGACGGCACCGCGGCCGCCGATCATGGGCTCGAGCTCGGACTCCGCCGTCATCGACACATCGCTCGCCGCCGATCAGGACGGTTCCCCGAACGCCGGTAGTTCCGGCGAGAACAGCCAGCTCTGCCACAGATCGTGCAGCGGGGTGTCGGAGTAGTTCGCGGCGAGCGCGATGAAATCCTCGGTGGTGACGGTGCCGTAGCGATACTTGTCCGTCCACCGGTGCAGCAGGGCGAAGAAGTTGCCGTCGCCGATCCGGAGGCGCAGGGTGTGCAGTGTGATCGCACCGCGCTTGTAGACCCAGTCGTCGAACATCTTGCGCGGTCCCGGATCGACGAGCGGGACCCGCACGGGGTTGTCGGCGAGTTTCGCGTAGTAGTGTCGTGCCCATTCGTCGGCGCTGCGTCCCCCCGACCGTTGGCTCCACAGCCATTCGGCGTAGCAGGCGAAGCCCTCGTGCAGCCAGATGTCATGCCACTGCTGCAGCGTCACCGAGTTGCCGAACCACTGGTGGGCGAGCTCATGGGCGATGAGTCTCTCCGCGTCGCGGCTGCCGTCGCAGTGATTGGCGCCGAAGGTGGAGAAACTCTGTGCCTCGATGGGGATCTCGAGCGGGTCGTCGGTCACCACCACGGTGTACTTCGCGAACGGGTAGGGCCCGAACATCTCGGTGAATGCCTCGACCATCTCCACCTGACGGCCGAAGTCGATGCGGAAGTTCTCCTTGAGGCGTGACGGCAGGATCGCTTCCACCGGAACGGGTTTCGACGCCAAGCGCAGATTCTCGTAGGGGCCGATCTGGATGGAGGCGAGGTACGTCGACATCGGTTCGAGCTGTTCGTACACCCATGTCGTCTGCGCCGCGCGCACACGTTTGGATTCGAGCACGCCGTTCGCGAGGGCGTAGTAGGGGCTGTCGGTGGTGATCGAGATACGGTACGGCGCCTTGGCGCTGGGGTGGTCGTCGCAGGGAAACCACGACGCCGCGCCGTTGGGCTGATTGGCGCACAGTGCCCCGTCGGTGAGTTCCTCCCAGCCGACGGTGCCCCATGGGCCGCGAATCGGGCGTGGGGTTCCGCTGTACCGGATCACGATCGTCATCGCTCCGCCGGGCGGAACCGGCGAGGCCGGGGTGATGAACAGTTTGCGCCCTCGATGGCTGTACCGGGCGCGTGCGTCGTTGACGGTCACCTTGCCCACCTTGAGCGTCGACGCCATGTCGAGACTCAAGCGAGCGAGTTCGACGTAGGACGTCGCCGTCAGTGTTGCCGTGCCCTCGAGTCGATTGCTGGCGACCTTGTATTCGAGATCGAGGTCGTAACGAGAGATGCGGAAGCCGAGGTTTCCGTTGTCGGGCAGATACGGGTCGACGCTGTCGGACGGCGTCCCGAGAACTGGTTGTCGTGAACTCTTCCCCGACTTTCCCGGCACTCAACGACTCCTGTCTGTGGGTTCTGCACTCGTGAGGGTCTTGACTCGTGAGGGTCTTGGCTGGTCTCTGCATCGTCCGGACGGGCTTTGTCGACGTCGTTTTCTCGATCTGGACGCGAGAACTCACCCTACCCGTAGCGTTGGATCCGTGAGGTGCGCCATGTTGTAACCGGACCATGGTCCGGTTAAATTTGTCTCGACACATACACATCAGGGGCGCGTGACCGTCCCGAGAAAGGTTGCAGCATGTATCCGATCCGTAGTCTCGGACTCTTTGCCGCGCGAGTGATCCTCGGCATCATCTTCATCGCCCACGGTTGGCAGAAGCTGCACACCTGGGGTCTCGACGGAACGAAGGCCAGCTTCGACAAGATGGGCGCTCCTTTTCCCGAGTTCTCCGCCTATTACGCGACCTGGGTGGAGTTGATCGGCGGCATTCTGCTCATCGTCGGAGTGTTGCTCCCGCTGGTGTCGGTGCTGCTGATCATCGACATGATCGGCGCGATCTTCGTGGCACACATCGATCAGGGCTTCTGGGCATCTGACGGCGGGTATGAGTTCCCGCTCGCGCTCATCGCGGGTCTCCTCGCGGTCGGTTTCGCGTCCGCGGGTGGCCTGGCCTTCGACACCCATGTGTTCCGACGTCGCAACCGCGTGGCGGACTGACGCGACTCGCCCGATCTGGCTACGGCAGTTGGTCTGATCGGGCGACGCACGGCGCTCTGCGAGGCTCGTGACCTCGACGCCCGCAGACTCGTTGATTCACCCGATCAGGCCGTCGAAGGTGACTCGGGGCGATGAGGGTGAGGCGCCGGGCGGCAGCGTCGAGAGTAGTTCGGTGAGTGCCGGTTTGAGTGCTGCGGCGTTGCGGAAACGCACCCCGTCGAGTCGTTCGTCGGCCAGCAGTGTCGTCGGATCTGTGTCGTGGCGATGTGCCGCTGCGGCACCGAGCAGTCTGCGGGCCTGTGACGGGTCGGACTCCCACAGGGCGTCCGCGGTGAGCAAGTACAGACGCGTGGCGTGGGCGTAATCGGCGAGGTGGACCAGCGCCCACGCCCAGTGCTTGGCGACGTCGACGGTGTCGGCCTCGCCGCGCCCATGGGTGTGCACGTACTTGCCGTAGAGCTCACGGCAGAGCGGGTTGGAGTCGGCCCACAGTTCGAGCGCAGACATGCAGCGCACGCAGGCGTGGACATTGGCGAGGTAGGACACCGAGTAGGGGCCCTCACGGCGTGAGCGCATCTCGCGCAAGACAGAGAACTCGGCAAGGGCGTGGTCGTACTCGCCCGCGGCGTACAGCGCTTCGGCATCCTGTTGCATTTCTGCCAACATCTCCACAGTTTCCCCGATCGAAGGTCGCCGCGGGCCGTCTTTGCCGTTTCGACGTCCGACGCTGCGCCTATCGTGGAGGTGTGAGCGACGAAAACGAATCCATCATCGAAGGTGACAGCGAGTACGCACTCGACCCCGACGATCAGTTGCAACCGCAGGACACGCTCGACGACCGCGGGGTCGACGATGTCCTCGACGAGGGCTACTCGCCGCCCGACTACGAGCCCAAGGGTGCGATGCGCGGACTCACCGCTGAAGAGATGCGCGAGGGCGAGTCGCTCGACGAAAAGCTCGCCGAAGAAGAACCGGACTCGTGGCAGAAGGACGATCCGATCGACGAGATCGAGCGCGACACGAGCGCGGACTGGCAAGCGCACGAGAGTGATTCGAGCCCGGAGTTCGTCGAGGACGATCAGGTGGGCGACCGTCGTGCCGGCCGACTTCTCGCCCCCGATCAGGGCGGCGTCGTCGACAACGAGGCCGAGGCGGTTGCCAGCGATTGCGGCATCGACGGGGCGGGTGCGAGCGCCGAGGAGGCCGCCGTGCACGTTGTCGATGAGGGTGAGGACGCCGCGGACGCCGAGTGGGAGGCCGAAGAAGAGGGCCGCTGAGCGCGGGCTGCGTTGACAGGATCCGTGACCCTGACAACGATGGTGTTGTCGGCGCGCGGCCATTCGGTCGCCCGCCCCCGACGATCAGCCACCGGAGGTATTCCAGTGAGCATCACCAATCGCAGTTCCGCCGAGCAGGTTTCGGTGCCCGCGGAAGAAGCGTCGAGAAAGCGGCGATTCCTCGATATCCGTGCACTGACCGACCAGCTGACGTCGACGTTGTCGGCCGAGGACCAGACGCCGCAATCGATGACCTCCGCCAGCCCCACGAAGTGGCACCGGGCGCACGTGACCTGGTTCTTCGAGGAGTTCATACTCCGCAACGACCCGTCGTATGTGGTGTATGACGAGACCTTCCGGTACCTGTTCAACAGCTACTACGAGACGGTGGGCGAGCGGCACCCGCGGCCCGACCGCGGACTGGTCACCCGGCCGGGGATCACCGACGTCACGCGCTATCGGGAGTACGTCGACGCCGCGATGTGCGACCTCCTCGAGCGCGGCGATCACGACGAGTCGACCCTTGCTCTGCTCGAACTGGGCTGCAATCACGAGCAGCAGCATCAGGAGCTGATCCTGATGGACCTCAAGCATCTGTTCTCGACGCATCACTTCGACCCGGTGTATGTCGATCGCCCCGCAGACCAGCAGGGCGAGCCCGGCGCGTTGACCTGGCGCGAGGTTGCTGGCGGCGTCGTCGAGGTCGGTACCCCGTTCGCGGGCTCGGGAACCACGCCCCAGACCTTCGCCTACGACAACGAGGGGCCGCGGCACCGGGTCTTTCTCGAGGATTTCCAGATCGCCGAACGTGCCGTCACCAACGCCGACTGGCTCGACTTCATCGCCGACGACGGTTACCGGCGACACGAGCTCTGGTTGTCCAACGGATGGGCACACATCAACGAAACAGGCTGGCGTGCACCGGGTTACTGGTCATTCGACGACGGCGAGTGGACGACGTTCACATTGTCGGGGCGTCGACCGGTCGTGTGGGACGAGCCCGTGACGCATGTGTCGTTCTACGAGGCGGACGCGTTTGCTCGATGGTCGGGCGCGCGACTGCCGACCGAGTTCGAGTGGGAGTACGCGGCGACCGGCGCGCCGAGCGAACCCGGCGGGCCGAACCCCACCGGGGTCGGCGGTGCGCGTGGGCAGTTGCTCGATCCGGCCCGTTGTCATCCGGGGCGTGCCGGATCGGCGATGATCGGTGACGTGTGGGAATGGACATCGAGTGCGTACCTGCCCTATCCGGGCTTCGCACCGGCGAACGGCGCGGTCGGTGAGTACAACGGCAAGTTCATGTGCGATCAGCATGTCCTGCGTGGTGCCAGCGCGATCACGCCCGCAGGCCACGAACGGGTCAGCTACCGCAACTTCTTCCCGGCCGATTCGCGCTGGGTCTTCTCCGGACTGCGGCTGGCCCGATGACCGCGACCACCGCCGACTCGGCGCTCGCAGCAGACGCGGCAGCAGGACTCTGGCAGGACCCACCCGTGCTGCCGACCAAATGGCTCTACGACGAGCGCGGCAGCAAACTCTTCGACGAAATCACCTTTCTCCCCGAGTACTACCCGACACGCAGGGAGACGGCGATCCTCGCGGCACACGCCGCTGACATCGCCGCAACGACCGACGCGACGATGATGGTCGAGCTGGGGTCGGGAACCTCGACCAAAACCCGACTTCTGCTCGATGCTTTCGCCGCTCGTGCGACGGAACTGGGGCGCGCCTTCACCTACGTGCCCGTCGATGTCAGCGAGGAAATGCTCAGTGGCACAGCCGACGTACTCGAAGCCGACTACCCGACGCTGACCATTGAGCCGGTTCTCGCCGACTTCACCGAGCCCGGCCTACGGCTGCCCGAGACCGACGGGCCGCGACTCGCGGCGTTCCTCGGCGGAACCATCGGGAACTTCGACGATTCTGCGCGCCGCGTGTTCTTCACCCGGCTGTCCGAGGCGCTGAGTCCCGGAGACTACTTCCTCCTCGGCGCCGACCGTATCAAGGACACCGGTCGGCTCGTGGCTGCCTACAACGACAAGGCTGGTGTCACAGCGGATTTCAACAAGAACATGATCGAGGTGTTGCGCCGGGGCCTCGACGCGTCGGGTCTCTACGTCGACGACTTCGACCACATCGCTCGGTGGAATCCCAAGCGGCATCGGATCGAGATGTGGTTACACGCGCGACGTGATGTCCACGCACACTTCGGCGCGCTCGACAGTGACTGGACGTTGCCCGCGGGGGCTGAGATCCTCACCGAGATCAGCACGAAATTCGCGCCCGATCAGCTCGCCGGCGAATTGTCGCAGGCCGAACTGCCGGTTGTGGAGACCTGGACCGATGACGCCCACGACTTCCAGGTGACCTTGAGTCGCAGGTGAATTCGAGCGACGATCACGCGCCGTTGCCTGCGGCGAGTTGCACAGCTCCGTCTTCGCGTGCTGACGGAGCAGCGGTCCCTGCGCGTGGGATCACCGCCAACGCGATGACGGCGAGGGCTGCGACCAAGGCGAACAGGTAGAAGCCCCACGGGTGCCCCTGGCCGGAGGCGATCAGCGCGCCGGTCAACGTCGGGCCGAAGATCGCGCCGAGGCGGCCGACACTTGCGGCGAGTCCGAGTGCCGTGCCCCGGACAGGAGCCGGATACGCCTGTGTCACGTAGGCGTACACGAGTACCTGGGCCGAGAACACGAACATTCCGGTGACGAAGACCAGGCCGTTGAGCAGGACGGAACTGTCGATGCGCACGCTCAGCAGTGCCAGCAGCACAGCGGATGCGCCGAACCAGAGCAGGATCGTCGACTTGGTGCCGCGTCGATCCGCCACCGCACCAGCGAGGACGAGGCCCGCGATGGCGCCGATGTTGAGCATCAGCAGCAGACTCAGCGACGTCGCAAGGCTGTAGCCGGCGTCGTGCATCAACTTCGGCAGCCAGGTGTTCAGGCCGTACACGAGTAGCAGGCCCATGAACGATCCGATCCAAATCCCGATAGTCGTCCTGGCGAGGTGTCCGGCGAACAGTGTGCGGATCGATGGCCGCGTGGCGTCGGCCCTGGCGGCAAGGAAGGCCTCGGATTCGGGGAGCTTGAACCACAGCATCGGCAGCAGGAGGAGTCCGGCCACGCCGCCGACGTAGAACACCGCGGTCCATGACGGCAGGAATGCCAGGCCGACGAGGGCGGCGATCACCGCGCCGGTGTGATAACCGGTCATGGTGAGTGTGCTGGCGGTGGCCTTACGCGTGGTGTCGGAGTATTCGGACATGAGCGTGAGTGCAACCGGCATACAGGCTCCGAGACCGATGCCGCCGATGAGTCGCCAGGCGTCGAACACCTCGATCGATGGGGACAGTGGAAGGGCGATGGTGGCCACCGAGAACAGCGCCACCGCGGCCAACAATGCGCGCCTGCGTCCGACGCGGTCGGCAACCGGCCCCGAGAGCGCGGCTCCTATAGCGACGCCGACCAGCGAGAGCGTCGCCGCGACGGTCGTCGACGATGCGGTGAAACCGAGGTGGTGTTGGTCGATCAGGGTGGGGATCACCACGCCGAGGACCACGAGATCGAAGCCGTCGAGGAGAACCACGAGCCAACAGAGGACTGCTGGCCATGAGCGGAATGCTGACATGTCGATTACTCACTTACTGCGCTACCGGGATGGACGGCACCGGGTCGATGTCTTCTCTGAGCCGAGTGCGTCCCGACACGGTGTGCTGCAGGTCACGATAAGTGGAGCTTTGTGATTCAGTCCAATCTATATTTTTACGGAGCAACATAGACTTCATCTATGCCGATGGATCTGAATCTGGCGCGTACGTTTGTGACGGTGCATGAGACGCGCAGCGTCACCGTGGCCGCTGACGTTCTCGGTGTCACGCAGCCGACGGTGAGCTACAGCCTGGCCAAGCTGCGGCGACTCCTGGGTGATCCGTTGTTCGTCCGAGCGCCCGGCGGTCTCGTGCCGACGGCGGAAGCCGAACGGCTCTACCGATCGGTGGCCTACGCCGTGAACTCACTCGACGCGGCGTTCGTCCCGCGTATGCCGTTCGATCCCGAGTCGGCGCCCGCGCTCACGCTCTCGCTCTCCGACCTCGGTGAGGTGACGGTCTTGCCGCTGATCGTTGCGGAGTTGTCGGAACGGACAACCCGTTTCGACCTCCGTGTGACGGCGTTCGAGCTCGAGGCGGCTGCCGACGAGTTGATCAGGGGCGTCACCGACGTGGTCATCGCAAGTCCGCTACTGAACTCTCCGCGCCTCGATCGCACGGTGCTGTTCTCGGAAGGCTACGTCGGAATGGTCGCCGCCGACCATCCGAGAATCGCGGGCCGCGCGCCGACGCACGACGACCTCGTCGGAGAGCGGCTGGTGGTTGTCGACGGGTCCACCGGGCATGAGGAACCGCGTCGAGCGATCGCGGAACTGGAACTCGAACAGCGAATCGCGTTGCGGGTCACCCGATTCGCCACACTGCCCTACGTCGTGCAGTCCAGTGATCTCGTCGCGATCGTTCCCGATCTCGTCGCCGTGCTGATGGCGCAGAGCACGCCGGTGTCAACGTTCGAGCTGCCCTGGCCGCTCGGCCGGGTCGAAGTTGCGGCGTACACGCGGCGAGTCCCGGCGGCCAGCCCCGTCCAGCGCTGGTTCCTCGACACCGTCACGGCATCGATCGAGCGCATACCGACGGCCGCACCGACGCTACGCACGCATGTTGTTCCCGGGAGACGGTCAGGACTCGGCGAGTAGTTCATGCACTCGCGGGATCACCTGTGTCCCATAGAGTTCGACGCTGCGCATGAGTGCCGAATGCGGCAGCGTGCCGTGTGAGTACTTGAGATCGAAGCGGCTCAGCCCCAATGCCTGTGCGGTGCGCGCGATCTTGCGCGCCACTGTTTCCGGTGATCCGACGTAGAGCGACCCCGACGGTCCCGTCGACTGGTCGAACTCGATCCGTGTCGGCGGCGGCCATCCTCGTTCGGCGCCGATTCGCCCGACACTGATCCGGTAGTGCGGCCAGAGTTCGTCGCGTGCCTGCTCGTCGGTCTCGGCGATGTGCCCGGGGGAGTGGACGCCGACCGGAAGGTCGGCCGGTTTGTCGAGTTGTTCGAGGGCACGGCGGTAGAGGTCGACGTACGGCGCGAAGCGCAGCGGATCGCCGCCGATGATCGCCAACATCAGCGGTAGACCGTAACTCGCCGCACGGACCACGGACTCGGGACTGCCACCGACGGCGATCCACGTGGGCAGTGGCGGGTTCTCCAGACGCGGATACACCGACTGATCGCGCAGCGGCGGCCTCAGTGCACCCTCCCACGTCACGGGGTCGCCCGTGCGTAGTTCGGCGAACAGTGAGAGTTTCTCGGTGAACAATTCCTCGTACTGGTCGAGCTCGAACCCGAACAGCGGAAACGACTCGGTGAACGAACCGCGGCCGAGAATCACCTCCGCTCGCCCGGACGAGATCGCGTCGACCGTCGAGAAGCGTTCGAACACGCGGATCGGGTCGTCTGAGCTGAGGACGGTGACGGCCGATCCGAGTCGTATGCGCTCGGTCTGCGCGGCAATGGCGCCGAGCACCACATCCGGTGCCGACACCGCATAATCGTCGCGGTGATGCTCACCGAGTCCCAAGAAGTCGACGCCGACGGAATCGGCGAGGACGGCTTGCTCGAGTACGTTGCGGATCGTCTGCGCGTAGGAGACGGTGTCGCCGGAGTCGTCGACGGTCACGTCGCCGAAGGTGTCGAGTCCGAGTTGGAGGGTCATAAGTCCCATCCTGCCCGACTACGCGAACGGATCCACTGCGCCGGCCCTCGGCCATCCACGATTGCCTGTAGCTTTAGGCACGGCCGAAATAGTCGGTTCCCGCCAAGCTAGGAGAAACCAAATGTGGGAAGGCTTCTGGAACTTCTTGTGGACGATGGTCGTGATCTTCGCGTTCGTCGCCTACCTGATCGTGTTGTGGTACATCATCGCCGACCTCTTCCGCGACCATAAGTCCTCGGGGTGGGCCAAGGCTGCCTGGGTCATCTTCTTGATCGTCTTTCCCTACATCACGGCGATCGTGTATCTGCTCGTGAAGGGCAAGGGAATGCAGGAGCGCGCGCAGGCCGCCGCCGCTGAATACAAAAAGGAATCCGACAGTTACATCCGCGACGTCGCGGGTACTTCTCCGGCCCAGCAGATCGCGGATGCAAAGGCGCTTCTCGACACGGGCGCGATCACGCCCGACGAATTCGAACAGCTCAAGTCGAAGGCTCTCGCCTCGAACTGAGTGCACTGAATTCTCGGCAGCACAGGCAAATCCGGCGAGCTGCCCGTCACGGCGAACTGCCCGTCCCCTCCAGGGGCGGGCAGTTCGCGTGCGCGGCCATCGGTAGCCCGAGCCGACTAGCCGGCCGAGTCCTGCGTGTCCGTGTCGCCGAAGGGGTCGCCGGTGTGGCCGACGAGATCTTTGACCGAGTCCATGATGACCGTCGGGCGGTAGGGGTACTTCTCGACAGATCCACGACTGGAGATCCCGGTGAGCACGAGGATGGTCCGCATTCCCGATTCGAGGCCCGCGATGACGTCGGTGTCCATCCTGTCGCCGATCATCAGGGTGTTCTCCGAGTGCGCACCGAGCCGTCGAACCGCCGACCGCATCATGATGGGGTTGGGCTTGCCCACGTAGTACGGCTCACGGCCGGTTGCCTTGGCGATCAACGCGGCCACCGCGCCGGTCGCGGGGATCGAGCCGTCGTGGGACGGGCCCGTCACGTCCGGGTTGGTGGCGATGAACTTCGCTCCGCGTTCGATCATCCGGATGGCAGTGGTGATCGCCTCGAACGAGTACATGCGCGTTTCGCCGAGTACGACGTAGTCGGGGTTGGTTTCGGTGGTCACGAACCCCTTTTCGTACAGGGGAGTGGTCAGACCCGATTCGCCGATGACGAAGGCGGTGTCGCCCTGGCCCTGTGAGGCGAGGAAGTCGGCGGTCGCCATCCCCGACGTCCAGATCGATTCCTCGGGGATGTCGAGGCCGATCTGGAGCAACCTGGCGTGTTGGTCGCGTGCGGTCCGGATTGAGTTGTTGGTGAGCACGGAGAACGGGATATCGTTGTTGCGCAGTTCCGCGATGAACTCGTCTGCACCGGGTACGAGGTGTTCTTCGTTCGTCAGCACGCCGTCCATGTCCATGAGATACGTCCAGCCCATGATCCTCACCCTACGGCGAGTACAGGGGTGGGCACCGCGACATGACGTGGACTGTTACTGCTCCGCGACATCGCCTGTCACCGTGCTGGTCGACGCGGCACGCGCATCCTGCTCGTCGGGTCCGACACGCCAGAGTGGGTTGACCGGGCCGTGCCCGGACCCGAGAGGGTAGGCCGATCGCAGGCCGCGGGTGACCCACTGCTTGGCGAAGTCGATGGCTGCAGGCACGGTGAACCCGTGTGCGAGTGCACACGCGATCCCTGCGGCCAGGGTGTCGCCCGCGCCGTGGTCGTGCGGGGTGTCGACGCGGGCGGACGCGAACTCGACGAAATCCGTACCGTCGTAGAGCAGATCGGGACTCGACGCACTCGACCGCAGGTGGCCTCCCTTGACGAGGACCCACTGCGGTCCCAGGCCGTGCAGTTCGACGGCTGCCTTGCGTTGCGACTCCGCGTCGACGACGTCGACGCCGGTGAGCAACCGCACCTCGTCGAGGTTGGGTGTGACAACAGTGGCGAGCGGAAAGAGTCTGCGTCGCAGCACATCCAGCGCGTCGTCTGCGAGTAGTTGATCACCGTGCATCGATGCGCACACGGGGTCGACGACGAGTGGGCTCGTGCCGTCCCTGCCGATCCCCAGTTCGGTGCAGGTGTCGACGACGGCATCGATGATGCGTCCCGACGCCAGCATCCCGGTCTTCGCCGCTCCTGTCCCGATGTCGGTGACGACGCTGCGGATCTGCGCCGCGACGATGTCGGGGTCGATCTCCTGGAAGCCACTGACCCCGGTCGAGTTCTGCACCGTCACCGCGGTGACCGCGACAAGGCCGTGGAGCCCGAGCAATGCGAAGGTCCGCATGTCGGCCTGGATTCCGGCGCCGCCGCCGGAATCCGAGCCTGCGATGGTCATCACCCGCACGGGCGTGGCGCCCGGCGTCGTGGTGGGCAGCAGCGGCGTCGTCATGAGGTGCTTGTCGCCCCCGACGTCGCGTCGATCGGGAGGTAGACCCGGTTGCCCGCCTCGGCGAACTCCGCGGATTTGGCCGCCATCTCCTGCGCGATCCGTCGGTCGATGTCTTCTGCGGTCACCAGATCGTGCTCTTCGGCATACGCCCGCACGTCGGCGGAGATACGCATCGAACAGAACTTCGGCCCGCACATCGAGCAGAAGTGTGCTGTCTT
The DNA here is from genome assembly GCF_000332975.1 of Gordonia aichiensis NBRC 108223. Lineage (GTDB taxonomy): Bacteria > Actinomycetota > Actinomycetes > Mycobacteriales > Mycobacteriaceae > Gordonia > Gordonia aichiensis. Next base: position 198,282 of record NZ_BANR01000004.1, read on the forward strand.
CGCGGGTTCGGCAGGCAGGGTCTCGTCGTGATACTCCCGCGCGGTGTCGGGATCGAGTGCGAGGTTGAACTGATCGGTCCAGCGGAACTCGAAGCGCGCCTTGCTCAATGCGTCGTCCCGCTCCTGCGCACGCGGATGCCCCTTGGCGAGATCGGCCGAGTGCGCTGCGATCTTGTAGGTGATCACCCCGACCTTCACATCGTCGCGATCGGGTAGTCCGAGGTGCTCCTTCGGCGTGACGTAACAGAGCATCGCCGTTCCCGCCTGCGCGATCATCGCAGCCCCGATCGCCGACGTGATGTGGTCGTAGGCAGGCGCGATGTCGGTGGCCAGTGGGCCCAGTGTGTAGAAGGGAGCCTCCTCGCACAGTTCTTCTTCGAGGCGAACGTTCTCGACGATCTTGTGCATCGGAATGTGACCGGGTCCCTCGATCATCACCTGCACGCCATGGGATTTCGCGATCCCTGTCAGCTCTCCAAGGGTGCGAAGCTCGGCAAACTGTGCCTCGTCGTTGGCGTCTGCGATCGACCCCGGCCGGAGTCCGTCGCCGAGTGAGAAAGTGATGTCATAGCGGCGGAAGATCTCGCACAGTTCGTCGAAATGCGTGTACAGGAACGACTCCTCGTGGTGGGCCAGGCACCATGCGGCCATGATCGAGCCGCCCCGCGAGACGATCCCGGTGACCCGACGCGCGGTCAGTGGAACGTAGCGGAGTAACACACCCGCATGCACCGTCATGTAGTCGACGCCCTGCTCGGCCTGCTCGATCACCGTGTCACGGTATATCTCCCACGTCAGCTTGGTCGGATCACCCTTGACTTTTTCCAGCGCCTGATAGATGGGGACGGTGCCGACCGGGACAGGGGAGTTGCGCATGATCCACTCGCGGGTGAGGTGGATGTCGTCGCCGGTGGACAAGTCCATGATGGTGTCGGCGCCCCACCGGGTTGCCCACACCATCTTCTCGACCTCTTCGGCGATGGAGCTCGTGACCGCCGAATTACCGATGTTCGCATTGACTTTCACTGCGAAGGCCTTGCCGATGATCATCGGCTCCGATTCGGGGTGGCGATGGTTGGCGGGTATCACCGCGCGCCCGGCCGCGACCTCGGTACGCACCAGCTCGACGTCGACGTTCTCGCGGGCCGCGATGAATCGCATCTCGTCGGTGACGATTCCGGCTCGCGCCCAGGCGAGTTGGGTCGACGCCCCGTCGATCGGTTCGGGACGGTGCCAGCTGTCGCGGGCGCGGGGTAGGCCGGCCTCGACGTCGATCACCGCGGTGGCGTCGGTGTAGGGCCCCGAGGTGTCGTAGACGTCGAGGTGCTCGCCGTTGGTCAGATTGATGCGCCGATGTGGAACGCGCAGGTCGCCGACGTCGACGTAGTGTTTGGCGCTTCCCTCGATCGGTCCCGTGGTCAGGATGTCGGAGTCGACGCGGTACGCGGAATGGCTGCTGTTGGATACACGTGTGCCCATGGAGATTCTCCCTACGCCGGCATTACCCGGACAGGTTCGAGCGGTCGGCGGCCGCCTGCCACCATCTCAGCCCTCGGTCACGTGAGAGCACCCGCGTTGATTCGGTTGTGGTCCGCAGCCCACTCTACGGGCTTGTCGCCCGCGGGTCACGAAACCGAGGCTAGCCGTGTGGCTCAGCGTAACTTAGGATTGCCTAACCAAATCACTATGATCGGTGAGCGTGAAGACGATACGGAGGGTGCAACAGCGATGGCGCTGGTGGAGATCGCAGGTCTGCAGAAGGACTACGGCAAGGTGCGTGCACTGCGTGGAATCGACATCGAGATCGCCGAGGGTGAGGTCCTCGGCCTCCTCGGACCCAATGGCAGCGGGAAGACGACGACCGTGTCGATCCTCGCGACCCTGCAACGTCCCACCGCCGGCCGAGCGCTCGTCGCGGGCCGCGACGTCGTCGAGGACGCCGCAGAAGTTCGTGAATTGATCTCTCTGACAGGTCAATACGCCTCGCTGGACAACTCGCTGTCGGCACGCGAGAATCTGGCGATGTTCGGCAGGCTCACCGGCTTGTCGTCGGCGCAGGTCAGGGAACGCGTGGCGCACGTGGCCGAGGTGTTCGAGTTGACCGAGTTCATCGACCGTCGTGTGTCGGCGTTGTCGGGTGGGCAACGACGCCGGGTCGACATCGCCTGTGCGCTCGTCACGCGCCCGAGGGTGCTGTTCCTCGACGAACCGACGACGGGGCTCGATCCGCGTAGCCGCGCCGCTGTCTGGGAGACTATCGCCGCGTTACGCACCGAGGGCATCACGGTGCTGCTGACGACTCAGTATCTCGAGGAGGCCGATCGTCTCGCCGACACCATCGTCATGCTCGACCACGGCCGTGTGGTTGCACGAGGCACCCCTGAACAGCTCAAACATCAAGCAGGATCGGCGATCTGCGAGATCACCCTGCTCGACGTCGAGGATGTTCCGCGCGTCGAGGCCGCGTTGGCAGATCACGAGTTCCACGACACCGCGTTATCGGCACAATCGCGTCCGGTTCTCGCCGTCGAGGCCCCCGGTGAACTCGACACCGTCGTTGCCGTGGCATCGGCGCTGCGCGACGAGGGGGTCGGAGTCTTCGACATCGCGTTGCGTCGGCCATCGCTCGACGAGGTCTTTCTCTCCTTGACGGGCGAGAGTCACTGTGCGGACGAGAGTCGTGCTGTGGGTGAGCGTCTTTCCGCGGGTGAGGAAGTGAGTCGGTGACCGCCGCTGCCGAGCAGGTTCCGGCGCGTGGTGCGCGACCGGTGCGCGTATCGGTCAGCGGGCCAACGGCATTCGCTGTGCTCACCAGGAGAAGTGTCGATGCGACGGTGCGCACCGGGCTGCTGTTCTTTGCCATCGGTTCACCGATCGTGTTCTTCACCTGCTTCTACGTCCCACTACACAGGCGTTTCGAGCGGTCGGGCGTCGACTATGCGCAGTACCTACTACCGCTGGTGATGCTGCAGGCTGCGATGTTCGTCGCCATCATCTCGTGCGAGCTCGCGGGCGAGGAGGCGGCGGGCGGTATGCGCGATCGGTTGAGTTCGCTGCCCATCACCCGGTTGGCCCCCGGAGCTGCGCGAATGGCCAATGCCGTAGTGCGGATGGGTGTATCGGCGATAGCGGTGTCACTGTATGCGAGCATCTTCGGATTCCGGCTTCGGGGCAGCGTCGTCGAATCACTCGCGTTCTTTGTGCTCGCCATTGCCTTCGCACTCGCATTGAGCATGATGGCAGACGCTCTCGGAAGCGTTGCCACACATGCGCAGAGCGTGGGCCAGCTGTTGATGATCCCGCAGCTGCTGCTCGTGATGTGCTCGACCGGCCTGGTGCCTGCCGAGGCATTTCCCGGGTGGATCGAACCTGTCGTCCGCAACCAGCCGGTGTCGGTGTTCGCCGAGGCGATGCGGGCGCTCTCGACCGGTGGTGATGTGCAGACGGTGCCGGTCGTCGGGTGGTGCATCGGAGTGGTGGTGGTCGGGGTGGCGTGCCTGGTGGTCGCTGCGCGGAAGGGAGCCCGACGATGAGTGTCGACCTCTCACAGCGCCGCGCAGTGACGAGCCGCGTCGGTGCACGTGTGCTCGCCTCGACACTGCTGCGGACGTGGTCACGAGACCCGGGCGTCCTCATCCAGGCGGTTGTCTTCCCGGCGTTTCTCCTCGCGATGTTCCAGCTGGTGTTCGGGCGGATCACGACCGCGATCGGAGCCGGTCAGAGTATCTACGGGTACACCGGACTCGTAGCGCTCGTCGGCGCGATGTTCGGCACGCTGATGACGGGGATCAACCTTGTCTCCGAACGAGAATCCGGTCTGCTCGGAAGGCTGTGGACGTTGCCGTTGCCGCGATCGAGCTTTCTCGGCGGCCGAGTACTCGCGGAGATCGTCCGGACGTCGGTGGGCACCGTCGCACTGTTCACGATCGCTGCGCTCATGGGATTTCGGTTCACGCAGGGATTGCTCGCCGGTATCGGTGCGTTGGTGGTCCCCGTGGTGTTCGGCGTCGGCTGTGTCTTCGTGGTCATTGCGATCGCGACCGTCGCGGAGAAATCGGTCGTGGATCATCTCGGAGTTCTCTTCTTGTTGATGCTCTTCTTCAACACAGGTTTCGCGCCGATCACCGAGTATCCGACCTGGCTTGCGCCGATTGTGCGGTATCAACCCATGAGCACGGCGATCGACACGATGACCGGGCTGACCGAGGGTGGACCCATTCTCGGCCCGTTCTGCCTGACCCTCGGGTGGGCGCTCGGATGTGCGTTGGTGTTCGGTGTGCTCTCCATGCGTGGTTACCGGCGTGCCGTTGAGCGGAGCGGGTCCTAGCAGTCTCGGTTCCCAGCCGTCTCGGTCGAGCGTCGATGCAGCGTCACGGGTGCGTGAACCGCGGATGAACGTCTGCGCGAATCCGTCTCGATACCGCCGGAACTCGCCTCAAACGCTACGAGGTTACGCTTCCGCAGGTTACGATGTGACTGCGATCACACCATCGTGTCCGGAGGGGAACCGGACGCATCGTCGCGGGTTCCGCAGACGTTGCGAACGAGCCTGAACAGGGGATAAACCCCGAGGAGGGGATGGACGAGGTATGCACAGAAAGAACCATCAGCGGCCGACCCAGTCGGCCCGCTCGATCCTGCAGCAGATAGCGCAGGTCGTGCACAATCCGACGCGAGACCGATTCGAGTTGTGGGTCGCGGGAGACCTCGTGGGTGTGCTCGGTTACTCGACCGAGACTGTCGACGGCGAGAAGACGCTGACCGTTCTCCATACGGTCCTCTATGACGAGTACACCGGCCACGGGCTCGGTACCGGCCTGACGCGCGGCGTGATCAGCTATGCCCGTAGTCAGAATGCCAGGCTGCGCCCAGTGTGTACGTTCACCAAGCACTACCTCGACGGCCATCCCGGAGTCGTCCCGCTCGCGCCCGCCTGAGGCCCTCGGCTCGAGCGGCAGGGCTGGTGCGACGCCGGGCCCAGAGGCCCGGCGTCGTCGATGTCAGCGCCTGCTCTGGACCAGTCCCACAATCCACAGCAGGATCACCGCACCGAGCACTGCGGTGAACAGCGTGAACCACCAACCGCCGGAAGCGGTGTCGACGAAGAAGCTGAGCAGGAATCCTCCGATGAGCGCGCCGACAATGCCGATCACGATGTTCATCAGTAGGCCGGCGCCACCGCCCTTGACGATCTTTCCGGCGATCCATCCGGCAATGGCTCCGATGATGATGTAGCCGATCCAGCCGACGCTTGTTGTCGTCGTCGATCGGGCGAGTACCTCGGTTGCGGCGAGAATGGTCATTGATCGACTCCTTGTGCGCGGCCCCGCCCGGTTGCGGGACTCATTGCCAACGTAACCCGTTGCGCCGTGGCGGAGTAAGAAAATTCGCACACCTGTGATCGGCGTGTTCGGATCGGACCCGACGTATGCCGACGACGTCCGGCAGGGCGGTGTGGCTCAGCGCCGATGGTCGTCGCCCACGGCGACGACGGCCACGCCCGCGCGACGCCACCGGGTCAGTAGTTGGCGTCGTCGGCCATGGGATGTCTCGAGCAGCGTGGCGAACGTGCCGTGCGGTTCGGCGACGTCGCGATAGTGGTCCCGGTAGCGGATCTGCGACCTCGCGAACCACTCGAAGAGGTCGGTGTCGGCGATGAGTAGACGGTCGGCGTCGACGATGTCGGTCAGATAACCCGCCGGGGTCGGGGAATCCTCGTCGACGGCCGGGTCGTCGAGTTCACGCATGCATTCGTCGAAGGCGTCGGCGTTGCGGCCGAAGTAGTTTGGGAAATCCCATGCGCGCGCATAGGTGTCATAGAGCCCGGCACGGGTCGTCATCGTTCGGCCGGTCACCTCACGGAACTCGTATGTCGACGGGGGTGTCGGAGGGCGGGTGCCAACCCATAGTCCGACGGCGGGCTCATGGCGTCCCGCGCCGTGGAGAAAGCGCGCCAGCGGTATCCCGGTATCGGAGATGCCGGTGTCAGTGATGTCGTTCTCAGAGATGCGGTTGCCTTCCGGGTCGGTGGTCATCGGTCGGGTCCTCGGATCTCGACGAAGGTGTTGTAGTGATCGGCGGTGTACCACGCGGAACCGTCGCTACCGGTCACGATACGTTCCGCATCTCGGCCCCGACCCGGTTCGCGACGGTTGACGTCCCACTCGGTGTAGGTGATCCGCTTGCCCGACGCAGTGGACTTCGGGAGCCGTCCCTCGAAGTTGCCGAAGTTGGTCCCGCCCTTCGTCCCGGGCGAGTCGGCCGGCGGCCAGGATCCCGCGTCGATCAGCGACAGGGTCCTCGTCACCCGTGGCGGAACCGATGTCGATTCACCGGTCTTGGTTGTCGCGCCCGAGCGGGTCGCGCTCGCGTGCTTCTTCGCTGCCGATGCAGACTTCGACGAGGATGTCGACACCGACGATGCCGCGGCCCCGGACGCCGCGTTCGAGTCGTCCGACGAGTCATTGATCAGCCACGTCGCGAGCACGACGAGGCCGATGACCACCAGGCCGAGAGCCGACAGCACTGCTTGCCGACGCCGCTGCGCGACCGTGGGCTTGCGTGCCGACATCAGGGCACCGACTCGTAGTGCGACGTGTGGTGCAAGGTGAAACCCCTTCTGCGATACCAGTGTCCGGCAATGACATTCGGTGCTTCCACCTGGACGTACGCCGATTGCGCGCCGCGCGACGCACCCCACGACACCAACTGTGCGAGCACGGCGTCGGCGATGTGGCGTCGTCGGTGGGCTGCGTCCGTCCACAGCGCCGTGATGCCCAGCCATGCGACGTCGGACGGGCCGCTGGTGACGGCCGCACGTCCGGTCGCGATGAGTGATCCGTCGCCGTCGACGACGGTCGCGAAAGTGACCGGGCCCTGCGCAGCACCGACGACCGCGGCGACGAGATCGGCGTCGGCCCCCGGCCGGCCGTACGACCGCGACCATGCGGCGCTCGGCGACGGGGAGAGCGCGACGTCGACGTCCTTGACGGCGGCGGGGAAGTCGTCGGGATCGGGGTGATCGTCGAGGGGGCGGGTCAGGATGTGGATCGTCGGACTGGCGGTCTCGCCGGCAAGCGTCCGCGGTGAGATCAGGCGTTCCGGCAGCGCGAGCAGGGTCGGAAGGCGTCGTTCGGCGTACCAGTCGGCGACAGCGCGTAGCGTCGTCCTGTCGGCACGCGCCGAACGATCCAGCGGCACAGCGGAATTCGCTCGTCGAGTGAATCCTGCTCCTGCGCGTACCAGCCAGCCGTCGAGCCACGCCGATTCGACGCCGGGCCACGCGAGCGCCGCCGCGTGTTCGAGATCCCGTATCTCGCTGTTGCGGACGGGTCTCGCCGACAGTAGACGGATCGAGATGATCGCTTCCCGGGGTACGGATTCGACGTGTCCGTCGCGCTCGATGAGCAGCGCCGCCGGGTCCCGGCCGTCACCGTCGACGAGGAAGCCGGTGATGTCGGACATCGTGGGCCCACCGGCCGAGGCGGGTGCCGGATTCGGGGACCGGCGCCAGTCGGCGGGTGCGGCGCCGCCGAGTAGATACCGCACGACGACGCGGTCGCCCGGGTAGGCGTCGGCAGGTAGTCCTGGGCCCGACTGCGGCTCGGTCATCGTGTCGACGTCGACAAAGTCAGTCGTCGTCGTGGCCGAACGGGTCGGCCTGCTCGCCGGGAATCCAGGTCAGACCGGGGACGCCCCACTTGTGTCTCTTGATCGCCTTCTTCGCAGCACGCGCGTTGCGTCCGATCAGGACGTCGACGTACAGGAAACCGTCGAGGTGGCCGGTCTCGTGCTGCAGCATGCGCGCGAAGAAACCGTTGCCCTCGATCACCACCTCGTCGCCGTTGCGATCGACGCCGGTCACGCGTGCCCACTCGGCGCGACCGGTGGGGAACTGCTCACCCGGCACCGACAGACAGCCTTCCTCGTCGTCGTCGGGGTCGGGCATGGTCTCGGGAATCTCCGACGTCTCGAGGACCGGGTTGATCACCTCACCGCGACGACGCGCGGACGCCCGTCCGGCCTCGCCGTCGGGGCAGTCGTAGACGAAGAGTCGCTTGCCGATGCCGACCTGGTTTGCGGCGAGGCCGACGCCGTGCGCTGCATCCATGGTCTCGTACATGTCGTCGAGGAGGGTGACGATCGCCTCGGACGGGCGTCCCGCATCGTCGAGTTCGACCAACTCGGTCGGCCGGTGCAGGACCGGCTCGCCCACAATGCAGATCGGAAGCACAGACATGAGAGAAAAGCCTACTGCGCGCTGATGAGTTCGAGTGCCCTGGCCCGCGTCCGATCGTCGGGCGGGACCGGCTCAACCGGGCGAGTCACACACGGTCGTCAGGTGGTGGGCGTGGTTAGATGGTCACGAACCACATCGGTGTCATTCGACAGGAGGCGCGCTGGTGTCGCGGCGATCGTCTCACCGAGGTGGTACGCCGATTGACCCCGTCGAGGAGCCGACGTGGGTAGGGCCGGAGGCGAGCGTGAGGGAGCAGGATGGACGGCGCAGCAGCGCGTAGTCGCAAGGACGAGGAACAACCCGAGAACGCACCCGAACCGACAACGTCGAGCGCGGCCGGTCAGTCCGTCGATCCCCACGAGGTGGGTCCGGACGGCTTGTCGCGACGTGAGCACGACATCCTGGCGTTCGAACGGCAGTGGTGGAAGTACGCAGGGGCCAAAGAAGAGGCGATCAAAGAGCTGTTCGGTCTGTCGGCAACGCGGTACTACCAGGTGCTGAATGCGCTCGTCGATCGACCGGAGGCACTTGCTGCCGACCCGATGCTCGTCAAGCGCCTGCGGAGGCTGCGTGCGTCGCGTCAAAAGGCCCGTGCTGCGCGGCGGCTCGGCTTCGACATCACCTAGCGCGCTGAGCGCGGTCGCCCGCCGCGCGTGCGTTAAGGTCATCGGTGATGAATGCTGATCGCGAGCCCAATCGCCTTCCATTGCGGGCGGGGGCAATGCTGCTCCTCGCGGTGGCCGTCGTGTTCGTCGGACTCGGCTGGCACTCTGCGGCGACGTCCGGACAGAGTCCGGAGGAAGGCCTGCGTGACGCCCAGGCGAGCATCGCCACCACTACCTCGACACCTGCGGCCTCGTCGTCGGCCACGACCACCTCGACGAACGAGCGACTCTGCGTGATCAATGCGGGTTCCATCTCGGGGCTGGCGTCGGAGGTCACCGACGATCTGAAGGCCAAGGGATACACCACAGCTGATCCGCAGAACTACAACGGCGGCAGCTTCACCGAGAACACCATCCTCTATCGTGATTCGTCGCAGAAGGCGGATGCGCAGAAGGTGGCGACCGCGCTGGGTTCCGACGCCAGCGTCGAGCAGCGCCCCTCGTCGTTCACCATGTGCCGCGACGGTATCGCGGTGGTGGTGGTCACCCGATGAGTTCTGACAATGCACGATCGTTCACGTGACCTCGTTCCTTCGTCTCGCATAGTTCACCCGACGGCCCAACGGATCTCTAGGAGCTTTCATGACCGGCAGTTCGACACTCGGCTCGAAGACCCTGCGCAGCGTGCTCGCGCTCGGTGCTGCGGGCGCCATCGCCGCGGCACTCGCCGGCTGTACTCCCGACGAACCCCGGTCGGACACCCCCGGCACCACCCCGTCGGTGGTAACCGGGAACCAGGCACCTCCCGGTGAGGTCGACGACGCCGACGGGATCGGCCAGTCCGCCAAGGAGTCGGCGACCGCCGAACTCAAGGACACCAAGGGGCAGACGGTCGGCACCGCGACCTTCACGCCGAGCGGGTCGTCGCTGCGCGTCGACGTCAAGGTGTCCAAGGGGATTCCTGCGGGATTCCACGGCATGCACATCCACGAGAACGGCGTGTGCGAGGCGAGCGGCTCGACGCCGTTCTCCTCCGCGGGCGGTCACCTGCAGGTCGACGGCCACACCGGTCACCCGTCGAGCGGCGACCTCGTGTCGATCAACGTGCTCGCAGACGGCACCGGCGAAACCGTGACCACGACCGACACGGTGAACCTCAATCAGGTGTCGGGCAAGTCGATCATCATCCACGAGAAGGCCGACAACTTCGCCAACATCCCGACCCGTTACGCACCGACACCCGACGCCGACACGATGAAGACCGGCGATGCGGGCGCGCGCCTCGCGTGCGGCGTCATCAGTGTGACGGGCTGACGCGACACGCGGATCCGGGCTGCTGATCATGCGACCGCCGATGATGCGCCTGCCGTCGATGCGGTGTGGCGAGCGGAAGGTCTGATCGATGCCGCGGATCACCCCGATCGAGTTCTCCGGGTCACCGACGCCGACGCTGGGAGTCGAGTGGGAGTTCGCACTCACCGACAAGGTGTCCGGCGATCTCTCGAATTCTGCGGCGGAGTTGTTCGCCGAGGTCGGACGTCGTGCCCCCGACCGCGCGGGCAAGGTGCACAAGGAGTTGCTGCGCAACACCGTCGAATTGGTGACCGGTGTGAGTACGACGACCCGTGAGGCGATCGACGATTTGTCGGCGACCCTCGACGTCGTGCGATCGGTCACCGACGGACTCGGCGTCGACCTGTACGGCGCGGGAACCCATCCATTTGCCGAGTGGTCGACGCAGTTGCTCACCGAGGGGCACCGCTACGCGGAGTTGATCAACCGCACCCAGTGGTGGGGCAGGCAGATGTTGATCTGGGGCGTGCATGTGCACGTGGGCATCGACCGACGCGACAAAGTGCTACCGATCCTCACGTCGTTGCTCAACTACTACCCGCACCTGCTGGCGCTCTCCTCATCGTCGCCGATGTGGTCGGGTCAGGACACCGGTTACGCGAGCAACCGGGCGATGATGTTCCAGCAGTTGCCCACCGCTGGGCTGCCCTTCCAGTTCCAGACCTGGCAGGAGTTCGAGGCGTTCGTCGCCGACCAGAAGACCACCGGGATCATCGACCACCTCAATGAGATCCGCTGGGACATCCGTCCGTCACCGCACCTGGGCACCATCGAGGTGCGGGTGTGCGACGGGATGACGAATCTCGTCGAACTCTCTGGCGTCGTCGCACTCATCCACTGTCTCGTCGTCGACCTCGACCGACGGCTATCGGCGGGCGAAGAACTGCCGCACATGGCGCCGTGGCTGGTACAGGAGAACAAATGGCGCGCCGCGCGTTACGGACTCGAGGCCATCGTCATCCTCGATTCCGAATGTGATGAACGGCTGGTCACCGACGATCTCACCGTGCTGCTCAAGAGGCTCGAGCCCATCGCTGATGAACTCGGATGCATGGATGAACTCGTGCGCGTCGCCGACATCGTCGATCACGGCGCCAGCTACCAGCGCCAGCGAACAGTTCACGACCAGACCGGCGACATGCGCGCGGTCGTCGCGTCCGTCGTCGCCGAATTGGACTGAAATCCGCGGGCGACGGTTTCGCGATAGGGCATTAAGTGATTCTCGCGAATTCGCGTCGCGAATGTCGTCTTTGTAGATGATTCCTTCAGCCCATCCCCCTTCAGTACATTCGTGCTGCCATCTTCGAGACCACGCTTTGTGGGGAGAACCCGGCACAATCAGAGGGTCGTCTCTCCCCTCATGAAGGAAACCAGCCATGCATGCTGTTGTGCCGTTGTCGAGTCCTGCGCCGAACATCCTCGGTCCTGTGGCCCCGATTGTCGTCGCCGATGTCACGAGGGAGGTGACGATGGTCGTCGCCGCCCCGGAGGTCGTCCCCGATCTGTGGATCGAATACCTCGACGGCGCCCACGCGGCCTACTCGGCCCGCGGGGTCGCTGATGCCCTCGACTACGACACCATCTGCGACGGCTCCACCACGACGCTGTTCTGCGCGGTGGTCGACACCACCGACAGAGTCGTCGGTGGCCTGAGGGTCCAGGGGCCCTACACGCACCCGCATCAATCGCATGCGGTCGACGAATGGGCTGGGCAGTCCGGGCAGGCCGCATTGATCGCGGCCATCGGGTCACGCATCGCCAGTGGACTGATCGAGGTGAAATCGGCATTCGTCGACCCGGCGTCGTCCGATGCGGCGGCGACCGCCGGATTCCTGGCTCGTACACCGCTGCTACTGACGGCTGCGACGGGAACGAGGTACATGCTCGCCACGGCGGCCGATTACGTGCTCGCCAGGTGGGAGTCGGGCGGTGGGCGGGTCGACTCCGACATACCGTCCACGCCGTATCCAAACGAGCGGTATCGCACACAGGCGATGTTCTGGGATCGAGATGCGTTGTCTCAGTGCGCGAAACCGGCGGTGTGGGCAGCGATGTGCGCCGAATTCGAGCAGATCTCCGGCACTGTCACCAGAGAATCCGTCGAGGTGGCGTGAGTATTTGTTGCACTATTCGGACGCCAACGGTTTGGGCGCCGCGGGTCGTTTATCGCTGCCCTGTCTGAATACCTCGGCGAACACGTCGGGGGTGAGTTCATTCCACTGGAGTTCGTGGTATTCGCGCTGGGTCATGATCATGCGCTCGATGTCGAGGACGTAGCGTCCTGATGCCACCGACCGCCCGCAGACGATGTTGCGAGCAGCAGCTGCCGCGAGTCCGCCCGACATCGCAGCAGTGGAGCCCAGCTGCGGCCAGGACGCGAGCCCACGGCCGACCTGGCTGGCGGAGAACGCCATTCGCGAGGTGAGGTTGTCGCCGACGATCGCCATCGCCATGTCGAGGCGTTGCATGGGGTCGGCCGCGTCGGCTTCGCTGACGTTCTCCCCGCGCCCGTGGAAGATCGGGTAGTCGGGCTCGAGATCGTAGCGCTCGATATCAAGCATCACGTTCTCGCCGATATCGGTGACGCTGACCACCGGAATGCGCGCCGCGCGTGCTCGACGGCGCATATCGATCTTCAGCCCGATGTCGTCGATCTCCTCGATCACCACCGATACTGGTCTGCCGGTGGAGATTCCGAGGAAGTCGTCTGCGGTGTCGGACGAGTACCCGTGCGCGAATCGTGTCACCGACGAGTACGGATCCCCTTCGAGAATGCGGCGTTGCGCGATGTCGATCTTCGGGAGTCCGACGTCGCAGATCGATCCCGACATACGGTTGAGGTTGGTGGCGGAGAGGCGATCGGAGTCGGCGATGTGAAAACGACGGGCGCCGGTCAGCGCGCACGACGCCAGTGCCGACGATCCGACGGAAAGTCCCGCGACGGCGACCGTTGCGTCACGCCACGCCGCCTGCTCGGAGCTTGTCAGCAGAAAGCGGTTGCGTGCCGTCTTGAGTCGGTAGAACAGATCGGAGTCGGGCATCCGGACGACAGTGTTGCGCCATTCGATGACGACATATCGCGTCCTGGCGTCGATGGCTGCGGGGTCGTCGAAGTCGATGAGGTGATGCGGTGGCGACCCGGGTTCGATGTGTTCGAGCGCGTCGAGCGTGCGGAACTCCTCGATGGCCGACGGCCACATGTCGACCACTTCTCGCCGTGCCGACTCGGTGACCTGCGCTATCCGCGCGGCGTCGTAGTACGGGTGGAGTATCTCGACCATGCGCTGTCTCCCGTCATGTTCGTAGCCCTCGGTGCGCGCGACGCGTGCGGTGGCGTTGTCGGGTTCGTCGTCGACGAACGTCGCGGGCACGACGCTGCCGTATGAGTCGCCGACTCCGGTGGCGACCTCGGCGATCGACGCCACGACCGATCGGTTCCTGCCGAGATGTTTGGCCGAGTACAGAAGGTGATCAGCGGGCGCGACGAGCTGGTCAAGGGTCCGAGCTGCCTGCGCTGAGTCCTCGCCGCCGTCGAGTTCGTGTGGCAGAGCGCTCACCCCGCCGACGCTGATCGTGACCCCCGCACTCGCGTGAACGGTGACGCACAACCGTGACGCGATGTCGCGGAGCTGTGCTTCGTCATCGACGAGCATCAGCACGGTGAACTCCTCACCGCCGGTTCTGGCGACAAGTGAGTCGCCGCCGACGCCGTCTCGGAGCACATCCGTCACCAGGATCAGGACGGCGTCGCCCGCGGTGTGCCCGTGGGTGTCGTTGATGCGCTTGAAGTGGTCGATGTCGACGACGAGCATGGCGACGCGAGCACCCGTGCGCTCGGCGGTGCGGAACATCGCGGCCGCGCCGTCGAAGAGTCCGCGTCTGTTGAGTGCGCCGGTCAGGGGATCGGTGATACTCAGTCGTGCCTGCTCGTCGAGTAACGAGGACAACGTCCGACGCAGCATCGTGACCATGATCGTCGGCACGGCGATCGCCATCAGAACAGCGCCGCCACCGACAGCGAGGGCGGTCGTCGACGTGGCTCGTGCGGCGACGACCGCACATGCGAGACCCATGGCTGCGATGACGAAACCGACGACGATACGTTGCGGCGAGGCCATTGCGGCGAGCGCGGGAACCGCGGCGATGAGAACGAGTACCGCAAAAGCCGAACCGTCGTCTGCGACCACCGCGGCCGATGCCGCGATCCCCAGCATTCCGCCGAAACCATCGATGGCGAAGAGCTGGTCGTTGAGCTTGCCCGCACGAACGGTGAGCACGATCGACAAGAGGGTGAAGATGCCGACGAGCGACAACACCCAGTGCTTCCCGGGAAAGACAAACGAGTCCGATGCAAGCCCGAAAGCAATGAGCGGAACGGCCCCCACCTGGCTGCACAGCATCGCGAGGGAGCGTTGATCAAACCGCTCAAGCACCGGTGTCACACCGCACTCCCAATCCGCGTACAGTTCCCCCGCATCATTGTCGGCCCCCGGCGCATCGCCCCCAGAGTCGAGGACGATTCCCTTGATGATTGTGACCGAACACTGTGTAGGACGCGGCGCTTCACAGCGGATTGTGACCAGTCAGTCGATATCGCCCCGGTCCATCCTCTCCTTGGCGATCAATCCGTCCTGGGCGCGTTGCTCCTGATAGACCAAACGCCCGATTCGGTGCGCGATGACAGGTGCCGTGATGATGGCGAACAGACCCGCGAGAATCAGCATTCCGACGTCGACATTGTTGCCGAGCTGGATGATTGCGCCGATGAGGATCTGCAGCAGTCCGAATGTCTGCGGTTTGGTCGCCGCGTGCATACGGCTCAGGGTGTCCGGGAAGCGGAAAACGCCGAGTGCCGCGGTGAACGCCATCAACGCACCGGTGATGAGGAAGACCGAGCTGACGATGTCGACGATCATGATCGCGCCCCCCTCATGTCTGATCGTCCCGGACGCGGAAGCGGGCGATGGCGATCGATCCGACGAAACTGAGCAGCGAGAGTGCGACGACACCTGGCACCACGGTGGTGTCGCCGCTGTAGGCCGCCCACACGGCGAGACCACACATCGCGAGCGCGATGAGCGTGTCGAGGGCGACGAGACGGTCGAGGGTTGTCGGGCCCATCAGTGCACGGGCTGCAGTGAGCACGGCTGCGATGAGCAGCAGTGCGGCAACGACCACCCAGACGACGGTCATAGGTTCTGCTCCGCTTTGATCGACGCGCGCTCGGCCGCACGCACGTGGTGGTAATCGTCATCGATGCCGTGGTAGGGACTCGGATGCCATTCGCTGTCTCGCTCAAAGGCCTTGATGAACATCCGCTCGACAAAGGCGATCTGTCGATGGAAAGCACGCACCTTCTTGTCGGAGCGGACGTCGAAGACGTGCACGTAGATCAGTCGACGACGGTGGTCGATCTCCAGCACCATCGTGCCGGGAACGAGATTGAGGTAGTCGACGGCGAGCGTGAGCACCATGTCGGATTTGATCGCGACACGTACGCGGATGACCGCGCCGAGCGGGCGATAACCGGGCCGGATCGCCGCCCACGCCACCTGCGCGCTCGACACGAAGAAGTCGACGACCAGTCGCACGATCAGCCACAGGATCGATAGCGGGTGTATGCGGCCCTCGACGGGAACCCGCGGTAGCGGCAGCAGGATGGAGATGACGAGCGCGAGAACGACACCGCCGATGATGTTGGCCCACGAGACGGTGCCCCACAACAGGACCCAGACGAAGGTGAGCCAGGCCAGGACCCACAGGCGAACCGCGAGTTCTCGACCGTCGCTCGCGATGCGGCCGGGGATATGGACGTGTTCACGCACCCACACGAACACGCGGACGGTGTTCCAGAAGATGAACAGCAGCGACACGCGCCATGCGTTGACGAGGAAGGATCGGACCGGACCCTTGCCGGGCGCACGAACGGCACCGGAAGTGCGACGTCGCGTGTTGCGTCCGGGGTGATGGTCACCGTTCGTCATGTGTCACCTCCCAGCACACTGACGATGTAGTTGGTGCGGTCGCCGATGTTGTCGGCAGCGCTGTCGGTGAAGCGCAGGATGGGGCCTGCCCAGAACGTGAGTACCAGACCGGCCGCGACCATCAGTGCCGTCGGGATCACCATCGAGACCGGCATCCGTCCGACATCCTCGCGGTCGTCGAAGGAGATGTCGTTGCGCTCGTCGATGAGCGCCGAGGGCGCACTGTCGGCGAGTTCACCTTCGGGTGCATCGGCGCGTGGGCGCCAGAAGGCCTTGGTCCACACGCGGGCCATCACATAGAGCGTGAGCAGGCTCGTGATCACCGAACCCGCAACCAGCAGCCACGCCAGCACAGATCCGTCGCGGGTACCGGCCTCGAGGAGTCCGACCTTGCCGATGAACCCCGAGAACGGGGGTATCCCACCGAGATTGAGGGCGGGGATCAGGAACAGCCCGGCGAGCAGCGGGCTGGCGATCAGACCGCCGAGCCTGCGTAGCGACGCCGAACCCGCCTGGCGTTCGATCAGGCCGACCACGAGGAACAGGGTGGTCTGCACGAGGATGTGGTGGGCAACGTAGTAGATCGCAGCAGACAGACCCAGCCGCGACGACAGCGCGATCCCGAAGATCATGTAGCCGATGTGCGAGACGAGCGTGAACGACAGCAGGCGCTTGATGTCCGACTGGGCGATCGCGCCGAAGATGCCGATGAGCATCGTCAGCAGGCCCGCGATCATGAGGACCGAATCCATCGATCCCCCGGGGAAGAGCAGCGTGTGGATACGCATGATCGCGTACACACCCACCTTTGTCAGCAAGCCTGCGAACACCGCAGTGACCGGTGCAGGCGCCGTCGGGTACGAGTCGGGCAGCCAGGACGACAGCGGGAAGACCGCGGCCTTGATCCCGAAAGCGACCAGCAGTACCGCATAGAGGGCATTGCGGGTGCCATCGGCCACTGTGTCGAGTCGCAGCGCCATCTCGGCGAGGTTCAGCGTGCCGGTCGTGGCGTAGGCGAATGCGATGCCTGCCAGGAAGATCAGCGACGACAGCATCGACACCATGACGTACGACGCACCGGCGCGCACTCGTTCGCCGCTCGCGCCGAGTGTCAGCAGCACGAAGCTCGCAGACAGCAGGATCTCGAACGAGACGAACAGATTGAACAGATCGCCTGCCAGGAACGAGTTGCAGACGCCCGCACACAGGATCAGATAGGTCGGCAGGAAGATCGACACCGGCTGCTGCGACGTTCCGTCGCGGATACCCTGCCCGATCGCGTAGCTCACCACGCACAGCAGGACGACCGTCGACACCACGAGCATCAGCGCGGCGAGCGGATCGACGACCAGTGTGATCCCGAGCGGACCGTTCGGGTATCCCTTCGACCCCCAGCCGCCGATGTGGACCGAGAACGTGCCGTGCTTGTCGGTGAGATAGAGCATCATCCCCGACGCGACGAGGGCGGTACCGATCGCGAGGAGGGCGATCGCACGCTGGAGGATCGGGCTGCGACCGGCGAGGAGCGTGATCGCGGCGCCGAGTAGCGGTACCAGTGTCGGCAATGTGATGAGGACCGGAATCCACGAGGGCTGGGGTGTCATCGATCGTCCCCCTGCTCCGTGGGCGGGCCTGCGTCGTCGTCACGACCGGGGCCCGGTGATGGTTTCCGCGGGTCCGCGGTCCCCGGGTAGGGCTTGTCCGGATCCTGCAGGTCGTTGCCCAGCGGCCAGGTCATGTCGACGACCTCGACGCCTGCGTCAGCGAGTTCGTCCACCTCGCGAGCGACCTCGGTGGCGAGCTCGTCCTCCTCGCGCGAGACCTCGTCGACGACATCGTCGTCCTCGGGCATCAGGTCGGTTTCGATCTTGGTCCGGTGCAGTGCGGCGTACTCCTCCGGTGTCAGTGGGTTGCCCTCGTCGTCGAAGAGATCGCCGAGCGGCGTGTCCGCGCCGGTCTCGGGGTTGTCGCTACGGTCGCGGTCGGGCGCGTTCTTGAGGCTGGTGTGCAGCACCTTGCGGTCCTCGACATCGTCTTCGACGTCGTCGTCGTCGCGGTTGAGCACGAAGAGCCGGTAGACCATCGCGAGGATGAACGCGCCGACTCCCATCGTGATGACGATCGCTGTCAGCACCATTGCCTGGGCGAGCGGATCGGCATCGTGTGTGCGGTGATCCGACGTCCGGCCCAGGATCGGCGGATTTCCGGGTGGACCGGCGAGCGTGATGATGAGCAGGTTGATCGCGTTGCCCACCAGGAGCAGACCGAGCAACATCCGGATCAGGCTGCGTTCCATCAGCAGGTATGAGCCGCATGCGGCGAGAATTGCGACGACGACCAGCAGGCCGAGGTTGACGCTCATCGCCTCGCCTCCTCGACGACGGGGAGGGTGGTGCCCGCCGGAATCGTGGTCTCGACGTCCAGACGCGCGCCGAGGCTGCGCAGGATGTCGAGTACCAGGCCGACCACGATCAGGTAGATGCCGAGATCGAAGAACAGTGCCGTGACGATCTTGACGTCGCCGAGCAGGGGCAGCGTGACCTTGAGGACCGCGGACGACAGCGCCGGCGCGCCGAGCAGCAGCGACGTCGCCGCGGTGCCTGCGGAGATCAGCAGCCCGGCGCCGAGGAATTTCCCGGGTTCGACGGGCAGTGCCTCGCCGAGTTCGTATCGGCCGCCCGCCAGGTACCGCAGCACCAACGCGAGGCCCATCGTCAGGCCGCCTGCGAACCCGCCGCCCGGTGCGTTGTGGCCGGCGAAGAAGAAGTAGATCGAGAGCACGACCATGGTCGGGAAGATCAGACGCGTGGTCGCCTCCAGGACCATCGAGCGGTTGCGCGGGTCGCGGAACTCGCTGCCCCGCAGCCAGGTGGTGCGGTCCGGCGGGATCGGATCGTCGTCCTCGTCGCCGTTCTGATTGCCGTTGGCGAGCAGTCGCGCGGCGTCGGACACACGGGGAGCGGCCCCGAACCTGCGGTTGCGGAACACCATCGACGCGACGCCGGTCGCTGCCACGATGAGCACGCTGACCTCGCCCATCGTGTCCCACGCACGGATGTCGACGAGCAGTACGTTGACCGCGTTGGCCCCGTGTCCCCACTTGTATGCGGCCTCGGGGATGTCGATCGAGACGGGCTGGGAGTTGCGCGCGGCTGCGGCGAACAGTCCGATCACCACGAGTCCGACGCCGACAGCGGCACCGATGAGTGCGCGCACGGCCTTGAATCCCGTCGCGTGCCGGGGCTCGGGTTCGGCGGGCAGCTTGCGGAGGACGAGGACGAAGATCACCAGGGTGAGCGTCTCCACGAGGAACTGCGTGAGCGCGAGGTCGGGGGCTCCGTAGAGCGCGAACAGCACGCCGCACCCGTAGCCCGTCACACCGACGATCAGCGTCGCGGCGAGTCGGTTGCGCAGCACGACCGCTGCGATTGCTGCGGCGATCATGATTCCGCCGATGACCACCTCGATCGTCGAATCGAAACCGCGCAGCGAGAGCCGATCGCGGGAACCGAGGAACAGCACCGTGATCGGCAGGACGATCGCGGTGCACATGATCACGCCCTGCGTGATGGGTAGCGAACCGCGCTGGGTGTTGCGAGTCAGCATCAACGACAGCGTGTCGGCCGCGCGCAGCGTCGCGTCGTAGATGCGGTCGGCGTTGAGCAGCGGGCGATAGCGGAAGAGCAGGTCGCGCAGCCGTCTGATCAGTAGGAACAGTGCTGCGCCACCGACGATGACGATGATCGAGAAGACCACGGGCAGACCGAACCCGTGCCACATCGCGAGGTGCTCGATCTCATGGCCGTAGGACGGCAGGCTCTCCGCGTACGGTTCGAAGGCGTCGCCGATGAACGGACTCAGGAAAGCGGTGGCCACGCCGAGTACCGCGAGAATCGCGGGTGGCATCTGGAACGCGATGGACGGCGGATGCATCTGCGCGACGACGCGGCTCGGGAGTCGGCGCACCTTGCGCCCGAAGGCGCCCCACAGAAAACGCGTTGTGTACGCCATCGTGATGATCGATCCTGCGAGCAGGACGTAATCGACGGTCTCGGCCTGCCAGTGCTGCAGCGACCCGGTGTCCCAGATCGAGGCGAACGCGGTCTCCTTGCCGATGAATCCCATCGTGAACGGCAACCCCGCCATGCTCGCGCTCGCGACGGCCGCGATGGCCGCGAGCCAGGGGAGCCGGTGTCCGAGGCGGGCCAGCTTGCGGATGTCGCGGGTACCCGTCGAGTGGTCGATGATGCCGACCACCATGAACAGGGCTGCCTTGAACATCGCGTGAGCAACGAGCATCGCCAGCGCGGCCATCGCGACGTTGGCGTCACCCATCCCGAACAGCACGGCGAGAAAGCCGAGTTGCGACACCGTGCCGAAGGCCAGGATGAGCTTGAGGTCGAGTTCGCGCAACGAGCGCCAGCCGCCGAGCAGCATCGTGAAACAGCCGAGGCCTATCGTCATGACCTGCCAGCTGGTGAGGTCGGAGAACCCGGGCGCGAGGCGTGCGATCAGGTAGATGCCTGCCTTCACCATCGCTGCGGCGTGCAGATATGCGCTGACCGGCGTTGGCGCGGCCATCGCTCCGGGAAGCCAGAAGTGGAACGGGACGATAGCGGATTTGCTGATGGCACCGATCAGCACGAGCACGATGGCGACGTCGACGAACACCCCACTCGACGGCGGGTGCGCGACGAGGTCGGAGAGCAGATACGACCCGGTGCGTTCGCCGAGCATGATGATCCCGACCAGCATCGCGAGGCCGCCGAGAGTGGTCACGAGCAGTGCCTGCGTCGCCGATCGGCGGGACGTGGCGCGAACGTGATAGAAGCCGACCAGCATGAACGACAACACGGTGGTGAGCTCCCAGAAGATGTAGAGCATCAGCATGTTGTCGCTGGCGACGAGGCCGAACATTGCCGCGGCGAAGGCGATCATCTCGCCACCGAAGATGGCGACCCGGGGTCGGGCGTCGTCGAAGTAATTCGCGCAGTAGCAGAGCACGAGCGCGCCGACACCGAGGATCAGCACGGACATGATCGCGGTCAGCGTGTCGAACCGCATCACGAAGTCCATGCTCAACGTGGGGGCCCACGTGACGGTCTCCACACGGGGAGGCTCGTGCGCGTGTGGCCAGTTGAGGAGTACCCAGATGAGACCGCCGAGCGGGGCCAGTGCGAGTACGTAGAAACCCTTGGTGCCGAGCGCATGGATGATGGCGGGTGCGATGAGCGCACACACGGCCAACACGGCCAACACTGAGATCAAAGGGCACTCCGTCTTTCGTCGCTTGGCGGGGTGTCACGGAGCAACTGCCCGCTCGACTATCTTACCGTTGCAGTCATGTCGCGCTTAGCCAGGTTCATAGTCGTCCTGCTGACATGCATGCTCGCCCTGGTCGTTGGTGCCTGCTCGTCCGACGACAACGACGGTCGACGGGGAGTGGCACTGCCGTCTGACTTTCCGACCGAGCAGGTGCCGCTGATCGACGGCACCGTGCTGAGCGCATCGGGCGCCGCGGGCAAGGGGTGGTCGGTGACGGTTCAGGCGCCGGCAAGCGACTCGAACGTCCTCGACACCGCCGTCAAGAAGCTGACCGACGCCGGGTACACCGAGTCGCAGCGCACATCGCAGAACGGACAATCCGTCGTGGTACTGACGGCGGACAAGAGCGGTACGACGTACTGGGTGAGCGCAGGCGTCACGCCTGCGGCTGCGTCGGGTGGCTCGTCGGTTTTCTACACGATCACGACGAGCTGAGGCCTCACAGCAGACGTGCAGGGAGCGGGTAGTCCGGTGTCAGGGACCGTCGCCACCGTGGACGACACCTGTTGATGCGTCGTGCTCGCGCCGTTGATCGGCGTGGGCCTCGACGCGCCCGAGATGAGGAGCACCCCACAGATGTCCGCACCAACCACCCCCGAGCACCCCGGCGTGAGCCCCGAGCACCCCGGCGTGAGCCCCGAGCGGCCCGCGAGTCCGGAAACGACCGCGACCTCGAACGATCCGACGGTCGAGCCGAGGCCGACGCTTGCTGGGCAGGCCGCGCAGCAGGGGCATCCGCGAGCCGAACAGGTGCCGCCGAAGGTCAAGAACGCGATCATCGCAGGCGGAGTCGGTCTGGCGGTCGGTTTCGGGCTGCTCGGTTTCGGCGCCGGGTACGTCGTCGGTCACGACAACTCGTCGGGTCAGAACCAGATGCGCGGTCCCGGTATGAACGGCGGGGGAATGCCCGGTATGAACGGTGGCCAGATGCCCGGCATGAACGGCGGAGCAGGCCAGAATGGGCAGTCACCCTTCGGCGGGCCGGGGCAACAGTCCGACGGTCAGGCGCCCAATGGTCAGGTGCCGAACGGTCAGGCGCCCGATGGCCAGGTGCCGAATGGTCAGGCCGGTCAGGGCGCCACCCAGACAAGTTGAGGCCCCGCAGCGGTCAGTCGTTGCGTCGGTCCGCGTAAGCGCGGAGATCCTCGACCTGCGCGGCGTCGAGTGACGGGCGCACGCGGGTACGCGCATCGGCGACGTCGTCCGCGGTGACCTGTGCTGCGTCGATGTCTCGGCGCATTGCCGAGAGCGCCGCTTCGCGCAGCAGCGCGGCGCAATCGGCGGCCGAGTAGCCGTCGAGATCGGCTGCCAGTCGCTTGAGGTCGATGCCTTCGGCGAGGGGGACCTTGCGCCCGGCGGTACGCAGGATGTCGGCGCGGGCATCGGCGTCCGGTGGTGGCACGAACACCAGGCGCTCCAACCTCCCCGGACGCAGCAGCGCCGGATCGATGAGGTCGGGGCGGTTGGTGGCGCCGAGCACCACGACGTCCTGTAGCGGTTCGACGCCGTCGAGTTCGGTCAACAACGCGGCAACCACCCGATCACCGACACCCGCGTCGGTCGACTGTCCTCGACGCGGTGCGAGGGCGTCGACTTCGTCGAGGAAGATCAGTGACGGCGCCGATTCGCGTGCCGCGGCGAACAGATCGCGGACGGCCTTCTCCGACGACCCGACCCACTTGTCCATCAGTTCGGCGCCCTTGACCATGTGCACCGAGAGCATGCCCGACGCTGCGAGCGCGCGCACGACGAAGGTCTTGCCGCATCCGGGCGGTCCGTAGAGGAGCACCCCACGCGGCGGCTCCACGCCGAGTCTGGTGAACGTGTCGGGATGCTGCAGCGGCCAGAGCACCGTCTCGGTGAGCGCCTGTTTCGTGTCGGTCATGTCGCCGACGTCGTCGAGCGTGATGGACCCGACCGCCACCTCCGGGGTGCGCAGGCGCGAGACCGGCCGGATGACGTCGAGTGCGCCGACGAGATCATCGTCGGTGAGCGTCGGCGGCGCAGCGGTTGCGCTTGCCCGCGCTGCCGCGCGCAAGGCACCCTCACGGGCGAGTGCCGCAAGATCACCAGCCACGAAACCTGGTGTGCGTGAGGCGATCTGGTCAAGGTTCAAGACGCCGTCGGTGGGCACCCCGGTGAGGATCACGCCGAGTATGCGGGCACGCCGTGCCGCATCGGGTAGTCCGATGACGAGTTCTCGGTCGCACAGATCGGGAGCGCGTAGGCGTTCGTCGACTCCTGCGGGTTCGGCGCTGGTGACGATCAGAGCGATGTGGTCGGACGATGGCGACGCCGCGTCGGCGGGGTTGATCGCCGCACGCAGTTCATCGAGGATCAGCGTCGACACCGGTTCGGTCTCGGCGGGCAGCAGGGCGTCGACGTCGGTGATGAGCAGCACCCCTGAGCCGGACCGCCGGAGATCGGCGACCGCATCACTGACCGCTCGTAGCCGCGACGACGCCTCGAGCGATCCGACAGTCGGGCCGTCGATGGTGGTCAGAGTTCGTGCAGCGCAGACCGATCGGGCCAGTGTTGCCTTGCCGGAACCCGCGGGACCGGAGATCAGCACGCCGAGTCGCGGAGTGGCGCCGAGCGCCCGCAACACCGCAGGCTCGTCGAGTGTGATGTCCAGCCATTCCGTGAGCTTCGCGACCTGGGCGTCGACCCCGACCAGCTCCGACGACGGGCGCACCCGATGTCCTGGCGATTGGGCACCCGGCGAAGTGGTGACCCAGCCCCGCCCCGTCCGGCCGTCGGCACCGGGATGCGCGCCGCCGGCGCCGGCGTTCATGCCGTCGGCACCGGCTTTCGCGTCGTTGGCCTTCATGCCGTCGGCGTCGGCTGCGCCCTCAGCCCAGAGGACCGCCGTCGACGGCTGGACACTGACGGGTGAACCCGGGTCAGTAGCGGCGACGGTGAGCAACTCGTTGGTCCACGTGATCCCGACCGACAGCGCCAGTGCGCGGGTCGCCGAGCTCGCGGTCAGTTCGGGACCGAGGTCGCGCGGCAGCAGCGACACCGCATCCCCGACCGAGAGCACCTTGCCGAGTAGTGCGCGTCGTAGTGTCGCCTCGTCGACGCCGCGCGACGTGACCGCGGAACCGGTCACGACGACGCGCGCCGCTCCGGACACGGCAACCCCGGAGAGCACGACGGATGCGTTTTCTTTGATGCCCGCGTTGGAGAAGGTGATGTCGTCGAGCAGCAGCGTTCCGGTGGGTGTCCCCGATGGTGCGGCAGCGACGACGGCAGCGGTCACGCGTGCCCCCGTGATCGACACAGCGTCCCATTCGCGTAATCCGAGCGCGGCCAGTGCTTCGGGATGCGCGCGTACGATCCCGCGCCGCGAATCGGCGGCAGAGGTGTTCAGTCGCGCAGTGAGCGTGAGCTGTGCGTTCATCGGGACTCACCGCTTTCGGCGGTGTCGGAGGTCGTCGGCTCGCTCGTCGGGTCAGCGCCGGGTTTGTGCAGACCGAGCCGCGCTGTCGACTTGCGGGGCGGAAGAACGCGACGGGGCTGGCTGCGGGCGATCGCACGACGCTCGGCACGGCGCTGGGCAGGCGGTGCCTCCCAGTGCTCGGGTCTCGCCTGCACCCAGCGTCGACTGCGCCACGCGAAAGGTATGTGCACGGCGTAGGCGACCACCAGGATGATCATCAGTACGTACGGGTAGGTGAGCAGCAGTGCGGCACCGATCGCGACCAGAATCAGCAGACCTGCAAGTTTGCGCGGATGCACCGACGATGTCTTGAGCGACGCCGTCGGAACCCGACTGACCGCCAGCAGCGCCACGATGACCAGCCAGCATCCGACCACCAACGGTGAGGTCCACCAGCCCTCGCCGAACTGCTGCACCAGCCCGATCGGCAACAAAGCGACCAGGGCCGCAGCCGGTGCGGGGACACCGACGAAGAAGTCACGGGTGTAGCCAGGGGCGTCGGTGTCGTCGAGCAGGGTGTTGAATCGGGCGAGTCGCAGCACGATCGCACAGCAGTAGATCAATGCGAAGCCCCAGCCGAGGTCGTGGCCGCGGAGAAGAGATAGGTAAACGATCAACGCAGGCACGACGCCGAAGTTGATGGCGTCGGCAAGCGAGTCGATCTCGGCACCGATCTTGCTGGTCGCGCCCATCAGTCGGGCCACACGTCCATCGAGTCCATCGAGAAGTGCTGCTGCGACGACGAGCGCCATCGCGAGGTTGACGTTGTCGTCGATCACCGCGCGGACCGCGGTCAGCCCCGCGCAGATCGCGAGAATCGTCAACGCCGACGGGACGAACATCCGACCTGCGGCCGCCTGGCGGCGCAGCGTTCCCTGCTCGTCGGTCGACGCCGTCCGGCGAGGGACACGACGCCGCGTCGACCGCATCGACGGATTGCGGTAGTGCAGTGGCGTGCGGTCTACGCCCGCACGATTGGTGCTGGGCATGTCACCCGCCGTCGCCGGTGCGGGTCGGATTCCGGACGCGCAGCGTCGCCAGCGGGGTCTCGGCGCCGACGGTGCGCTGCCCGACCGACACCCGCTGCGGAGTTCCCGGTGGGAGATAGACGTCGACGCGTGAACCGAACCGGATGAGCCCGTAGGTGTCGCCGATGGTGAGGTGGTCGCCGACCTTCGCCGTGCAGACGATGCGACGTGCCAACAGACCCGCGATCTGCACCACCGCGATGTCGGACTCGCGAGGCGTCGGGTCGGGGTCGTCGTCGCCCTCGGGACGTACGACCATCGTGGTGCGCTCGTTGGCCGAGCTCGCCTCAGGGAGATCGGCGGACACGAACCGTCCCGGTGTGTGCGTCACCGACACGACCCGACCGCTGATCGGGACGCGCTGGACGTGCACGTCGAAGATCGACAGGAAGGTCGAGACGCGGGGGCGTGGCCTCTCGCCGAGGCCTGATTCCGCTGGGGGAACGGCGTCGTCGACGAGGCTGACGATGCCGTCGGCCGGGGCCACCACGACGCCCTCCTCGGTGGGCGGCACCCGCGAGGGGTGCCGGAAGAACGCCGCGCAGGCGCCTGCCGCGGCGGTGGCCGGTACAGCGACCCATCGATGACGTCGACCGGCGAGAGCTACCGCAGACGCTGCGGCCACGAATGGCAGTCCGGCAGGGTGGATCGGGGGAAGCGTCTCACGCGCGAGTGCCACGAGATGCGCGGGCGTCAGCCCGGAACGGATGGGACCGTCGGATGCGGTTGCCGGATGTTGTGCTGATGCGTCCGGTCGCGGGCGCCTGGCCACCTGATCACCCTCCCGAGTCGGTCGCGCGTGGATTGTCCGTTGCGTCCATACAGCTTAGCGACGGCTGCCGACGTCGACTCGACAGCAGCCGGTCTCAGAGAACGACGACGTCGACGACGGTCCCAGCGGTCAGCGACGTGACCTCCGCCGGGATGTCGATCAACGCGTTCGCGCCTGCGAGGTACCGGAGGTGATGCGAGCCGGGTGGACCGATCGGTTCGACCACCGGCGACGTGTCGGACGGGGTGAGCGGATCGTCGACGACGCCGCGCAGGAACTGTCTCTTGCCCTCCGGCGATCGGATGTCGCTGCCGAGACGCGCGGACAGGTGCCTTCGGTCGGGTGGCAGAGCCATCGCCGCGCGCAGCGGAGGGCGGATGAAGACCTCGAACGAGACGAGTGAACTGACCGGATTGCCGGGGAGCGTGATGATCGGTACCTGACGCCCGGTCGCGTCCCGGTGATGGCCGCACCCCTGCGGCATGCCCGGCTGCATCGCCACCTTGACGAATTCGACGCGCCCCCGACTCTCCGCGGTCCGTCCGCCCAGGGCGTCCTTGACCACCTCGTAGGCGCCCGCACTGACGCCGCCGGACGTGATGATCAGATCCGCGTCTGCCGATGCGTCGTCGAGCCGCTCGAGGAAGTCGGCGACGTCGTCGGGAACGAAATGGATGTGACGTGCCAGCGCGCCCGCCTCGGTGACCGCAGCCGTCAGCATGGCGCCATTGGACTCGTAGATCTGCCCGTGCTGCAACGGTTTTCCCGGTTCGACGAGTTCCGAGCCGGTCGAGAGCACCACCACGCGCAATCGCCTGGCCACCTCGACGTCGGGGAGGCCGAGCGCCGAGAGCAGACCGATCTGTGCGGCTCCGAGTACCGTGCCCGCGGGTAACGCGACCTCGTCGCGCGCGATGTCGGAACCTGCACGGCGGATGTGCTTTCCCGGCTCGACGCTCGTGGTGAACCCGACGGTCGCACCGGAGCGGTGATCGACCGAGAAGTCGCCGTCGGTGAGTTCGACCTGAACCACGGCGTCTGCGCCATCGGGGAGCGGGGCGCCGGTCATGATGCGTGCGGCCGTCTGGGGCTCGAGGGTCACCTGCCCGGTTCGACCTGCGGGGATATCGTCGACGACGCGTAACCGGATCGGTTCGGCGGCGCTCGCACCGGCGATGTCGGCGGCCCGAACCGCGTAGCCGTCCATGGCAGAGTTGTCGAAGGCGGGCATCGGGAAGGCGGACACCGCGTCGTCGGCGGTGGCCATTCCCAGCGCGTCGGCAACCGCGATGCGGACGGTCTCAGGGGGTCCGAACAATTCGCTGACGGTCTTCTGATGTTCGGCGACGGAACGCATTGGCCCAGCATGCCATGCGATTCCGGCCCGCCCTGCGCTCGCGCCCGCTGCGCACTAGATTCGATGCATGACGCTGGGGCTGCTGCTCGACATCGACGGGGTGATGGTCACCTCGTGGCATGCGCTGCCGGGGGCCGTCGAGGCGATCGAAGAGCTTTCCGAGCGTGGCTATCCACGAATGTTCTTGACCAACACCACGTCACGGTCGCGATCGCAGATCGCCGAGGCGCTCGGCAACTGCGGATTCGACGTCGAGCCCGGCGAGATCCTCACCGCTGCCAAACTCACCGCGGAGTTCCTGTCGCGCAACTACTCGGGCAAGCTCGCATGGGTGCTCAACGAGGGCCCGATCGCCGAGGACATGACCGGTGTGCCGCTCACCGACGATCCCGCCGAAGCGCAGGTTGTCGTTCTCGGCGGCGCCGGACCGGTGTTCACGCACACCGCGCTCTCGACGGTGCTGGAGAAGATGCTCGCGGGTACGCCTGTCGTTGCGATGCACCGTTCGATGATCTGGTCGACCGAACGCGGACTGTCGATCGACACCGGCGTCTATCTCGAGGGACTCGAAAAGGCGTCCGGGCGAAAGATCCGCGCGATCGGCAAGCCGTCCCCGTTGGGGTTTCGCGCCGCGGTCGAACTGATGAACCTCGAACCCACGCAGGTGGTGATGGTCGGCGACGACATGCACAACGACGTCCTCGGCGCCCAGGCCGCGGCACTGATGGGAGTGCTGGTGCGCACCGGCAAGTTCCGTGAGGAGGCCCTACGCGCGCTTCAGCGCGACGAGTTCGGCCCCGTGCCCGATCACATCATCGGCTCGCTTGCCGACCTCCCGGCTCTGATGGAGAAACTCGACGGCGAGTGAGCCGGTGACGGAAGCAGGTCAGGCAGCCTGCGCCGCGCTCGACTCGGCGGCACGCTTGATCTTGCCGAGGGTCTCGGCCATCCCGACCTTGAGCTCTTCCTCGAACGAGTCGGCGCCGCCGAACACGGCGTCGACAAGAGTCGATGACACCTTGGTCGTCTTACCGCCGGCGGCTTCCCGGCGTTCGGTGACCGTGACGCCGCCCGACTGGTTCGGCTCAATGGTGTAACTCCACACCGTGTGGTTCTCGGAGACGCGGAAGCCGATCTCCTGGTTGGGTGCGAACCGCACGACCTTCGCCGTGGTCGGCCAGATCAGGGGGCCACGCCGATTGATGTTGACGGTGCGTGTGCCCAGTTTCACGGTCCCGCCGAGAACGAACATCTTCGCGCACTGCGGACTCCACTCACCCATGCGGGCGAGGTCGGAGATCACGGCCCACACCTGCGTCGGCGTGGCGTCGATGTCGATGGACTCTTCGATCAATGCAGCGGTCATGGTTCCCCCGGTTGTGCAGCGTGGACGGTTGGTGGCCGACGGTGTCGCCGGTCACAGCTCTGCACACCCTAGAACGCCTATTGTCGGACAGTCAATAAGGTCAGACGATCAGCACGGTACCGATCATCGCCGCCACCCCGACGAAGACCGCCGCCGAGATCCAGCCGGCGGGGTGCGCGTCGTTCTCGAGCAGTATGGTCCCGAGCTTGCCCGGCGTGAGCCAGTCGATGAGGACGAACGACCACATCATCACCGCGATGGTCAACACCACGTAGGCGAGCGTGTAGAGCAGGGCTTTCCAGAGCACCATGCCCGCTGTGTCCACGACGGAGGCGACGAGTACGAACGAAATACCGACGACCATCGACGTCGTGAGGATCATCGCGTTGCGGTTGTTGTCGACCCAGACGAGCTTCCGGAGCCGACCGGGCGTCACGAGATCGAGGGCAACGAAGCCGACGGCGAGCAGAGCCACTCCCATGATGCTGAACGACGCGCCCCAGGCCAGATTGTCGCCGAACACTGCGTCCACCTGTGATCTCCCCTCGTCGCCGACACGGGTCGGTGAGCTCGTCGCCGGGCGCCCGCGGGCGCGACGCCCACCAGAACCCTAACCCGTGGTGGCCGCGGAGAGCCCGAGATTCTCGCCCTGTCCACGGGTGTCGTCCTCTCCCCGCGTTCCGCCCAGTCCGAGGTTCTCCCGCAGTGTGCGTCCCGGATACTCGGTTCGGTACACCCCGAGTTCCTGCAGTTCGGGAACCACCTCGTCGACGAAGCGGTCGAGACCACCCGGCGTGAGGTGCGGGACGAGGATGAACCCGTCGCTCGCGTCGGCCTGCACATAGCGATTGATCTCGGTCGCGACCGTGCGCGCCGATCCGACGAACGCCTGGCGACCGGTGACCTCGATGATGAGCTCCCGCGTCGTCAGGTTCTTCGACTCCGCCAGCGCGCGCCAGCGGGCCGCGACGTCGCGCGGATCCTCGTGGATGCGCACACTCGCCCGCCCCTTGGCCACGGTGTTCTCTCCGGGCAACGGATCGATGGCGGGCAGTGGGCCGTCGGGGTCGTGGTCGCTGAGGTCGCGATTCCACAGTTGTTCGAGGAACTTGATGGCCGTCTGCCCGCTGACCTGGGCGAGGCGGATCTCGTGCGCCAGATGCGCGGCGTGCTCGTCGGTATCCCCGACGACGAACGTCGCCGCGGGCAGGATCAACAGGTCCTCCGATGTGCGCCCGTGGGCCGCGAGGCGTCCCTTGACGTCGGCATAGAAGGCTCGGCCGTCGTCGAGTGTCGAATGCCGCGAGAAGATCGCGTCCGCACGGGCTGCGGCGAACTCCCTGCCCTCGTCCGAGTCGCCCGCCTGGAAGATGACCGGCCGCCCCTGCGGACTACGCGGCACCGCGAAGGTTCCGCTGATGTCGAACTGCGAGTCGCGATGTGCGAACTGCCCGGCCTGAGGCCGGTGCAGGAACTCGCCCGTCGAGCGATCGGCGACGACGTCGTCGTGCTCCCACGAATCCCATAGTTCGACGGCGGTGTCGAGGAACTCGCGCGCCCGCACATAGCGTTGATCGGCCGGGAGGTACCCGCCCCGGCGGAAGTTCTCGCCGGTGAATGCATCCCATGAGGTCACCACGTTCCAGGCCGCGCGGCCGTCGGAGAGATGGTCGAGCGAGGCGAATTGCCGTGCCACCTCGACGGGTTCGTTGAACGTCGAGTTGATCGTGCCCGCGAGTCCCAGGTGATCGGTGACGGCCGCGAGCGCGGCGAGGACGGTGAAGGTGTCGGGCCTGCCGACGACGTCGAGGTCGTAGATCTCGCCATTCTGCTCGCGCAGCCGTAGTCCCTCGGCGAGGAAGAGGAAGTCGAACAGTCCGCGCTCGGCGGTCTGCGCGAAGTGGGTGAACGACGAGAACTCGATGTGACTGCCGGCGCCCGGATCACTCCAGACAGTCGTGTTGTTGACGCCGGGGAAGTGTGCTGCGAGATGTATCTGCTTGGTCATCGGGTGCCGCCTCCGACGGCTGTGCGCGTATATCGGTTGACCGGACGGCGGAGTCCGAGCGCTTCTCGAAGAGAGGGTGTGTCAACACCATTCGCACCCGCATCGACGATTCCGCGTCGGGCGAGCTCGGGTGCGAGGTCGTCGGCGATCCGCGCGAGGTCGTGTCCGATCGCGCCCGGATGCAACCGGATTCCCGACGGCCGGCCGCGCAGCCCAGCGCGCTCCTCGATCAGGTCGGCCAGCGCCGCGGCGGTGCCGACGAATGTCTGTGTACCGTCGTCGAAGTCGGTACCGAGCCAGTCGTCGTACCGTGCCCGCCGGTCCGCCGCCGCAGCGTGCGTGTCGTCGAGATAAACGACGAGGTCGTCGTAGAGTCGCGGTTGGTCCCGGTGTGTGCCATCTGTGGCCACCGACGTGGCGTCGAGGGCAGCGCGGTCTGCCGGACTCGTGAAGAATCCGATATCGGCGCTGCTGCGCAGCAATTCGAGGGACGTCGCATCCTCCGGTGACACGGTCACCGCGATCGGCGGTTGTCCCTGCGGTGGCCGTGGCGTGATCGACGGTCCGCGGACGGAGAAGAACTCGCCGTCGAAGTCGATGTAGTGCAACCGATCACGGTCGATGAAGCGGCCGGTTTCGACGTCGCGGATCTCGGCGTCGTCCTCCCAGGAATCCCACAGACGACCGATCACGTCGGCGTATTCGGCTGCTTCACGGTGTAGTGCAGGTCGATTCGACGCCGTCGCGACGTCGCGCCGCCCGAACAGTCGGATGTTCTCGGGACGGTCGTCGACGGCGAGGAGCACGCCCGCGCGCCCACCGCTGACGTAGTCGAGCGTGGCGATGGCCTTCGACGTGTGGAACGGCTCGGTGTGTGTGACCGTCACGGTGGGCAGCAGGCCGATCCGCGTGGTCAGCGGCGCGATTCGAGCCGCGACCAGCACGGTGTCGAGTCTGCCGTTGACGAGGTCGGTTCGTACCGGGATATCCGTCGACGACTCGTCGGGCAGGGGCGGCCGGATTCCGAAACCGTCGTCGAGCGTCACGAGGTTGGCACCCGCGCGTTCGGCGGTGAGGATGGCATCACGCCAGTAGCCCGCGGTGAACAGTGCGTCGGGTCTCGCCGCGGGGTCTCGCCATGCGGCCGGGTGTCGACCGGCACCCTGTAGCCCGATGGCCAATGACAGCGACGTTGAGGTGGTCACGCCACGACACAACGGGCGACCCGCTCGGCTCTCTTCCCGTCCGGAGGTCAAAAGATCAGCGTGATCGCAACCGTTCTCCCGATCGCCGAACAGGTGCTTACTGGGAGACTGCGGCCAGCCGAGGGCGGGCCGCTCCCGACGGGAAGACGATCTGTCGGTAATCGAGGCGTGGGAGTTCCGATGAGGTGGTTGTCCAAGATGAGCCCGTTGTCACAGATGAGCGCGCTGTCACAGATGATCGACACGCATCATCAGATGCTGTTGCGCGGGGCCGCGGGTCTCACGCCGGAATCGTCGGCGGCCATCTACCTGGAACCGGCTGGGCGCGGTACGAGCACGGCGCGCACCCGAACCGACGCGCCGGCACCGGGACTCCGCCGATGACGGCAGAACGCGTTGCACCGATACCGCTTTCGGTCCTCGACCTTGCGCCGGTGAGCGAGGGGTCGACGCCCGCAGAGGCGGTCCGACGCAGCATCGCGCTCGCGCGGGCCGCGCAGCAATGGGGATATCGACGCTTCTGGCTCGCCGAGCATCACTTCGTCTCGGTCGGCTCGTCGTCGACCGCCACCCTGATCGCGCTGATCGCTGCGGCAACCGAGTCGATCCGCGTGGGTAGCGCGGCGGTCCAGCTCGGCCACCACACCCCCGCGTCGGTGGTCGAGGCGTTCGGCACCATCGACGCTGTGTTCCCCGGTCGCCTCGACCTCGGTCTCGGGAGGTCGGGGCAGCGACGGCACGAGGCGCTGGCGGCGGCGACATCGGCTCCGACGAGGCCGCCGCTACCGCGCGAACCCGAACGCGTGGTCGACGGTCTCCTCCTGCCCGAACCGTTTGCGAGTGCAGCGATGCTGTCCTCTCCGTTGATCGCCGCCACAGCGCAGGCGCTGGAGTTCGAGGGCGCCACACAGCCCGACTTCGCAGACGCGGTCTCCGACATCCTGGCGCTGCTCGACGGCGGACTGCGCGTCGGCGAGGTTGAACTGCACGCTGTTCCGGGCGAACACGCCGACGTCGAGGTCTGGGTCTTCGGAAGCAGCAAGGGGCAGAGCGCACAGGTCGCCGGTGCAGAGGGTCTGCCCTTCGTCGCGAACTATCACGTCAGTCCCGCAACGGTTCTCGAGGCCGTCGACGCTTATCGCGCCAACTTCCGTCCGTCGGCACGGCTGGCGGAACCCTACGTGGTGGTCTCCGCCGACGTGGTGGTCGCCGACGATGACTCGCTCGCCACGCAGCTCGCGTCCACCTACGGTCATTGGGTGTACGACATCCGTACCGGTAGGGGAGCACAGCCCTATCTGGATCCGGGGACTGCGCCGCCGCTGACGGTCGACCAACGCGCAGCTGTCGACGATCGGCTCCGCACCCAGTTCGTCGGTGCACCGTCGACCGTTGCCGAACAACTCCACACGCTGGCGCGGGTGACCGGTGCCGATGAGCTCGTGATCACCAGTGTCACACATGATTTCGACGACAGGCTGCGTTCCCACCAGCTACTCGCAGCAGAATGGGGGCTCACCGACTCGCATCGGTGAACCCCCACGCCGCAGGTGTCCGTCAGATCAGTTGACGGTCACCATTTCGTACTCGCCGATCTTGTCTGCCAGAGCGCTGACGTGCTCGTCGGCGTCGCCGAGCGTGCGCGAGATGGCCGTCAGGCGCGCGACGTAATGTCCCACAGGGTATTCCGCGGTCATGCCGATGCCGCCGTGCATCTGGATGGACTCCTGGCCGACCTTGCGCGCGGAGCGGCAGATCTGCAGCTTCGCGCGGCTATAGACCGACGGATCGTCGACTCCGTCGTTGAGAGATGCCGTCGCGTACAGGCTCATGCTGCGCGCCAACTCGAGTGCCACATACACGTCCGACGCGCGCTGCGTGAGCGTCTGGAACGTCTTGAGCGGGACTCCGAACTGCTTGCGCGACTTGAGGTAGTCGGTCGTCAACTCCATCGCACGTTCCATGGCACCCACGGCTTCTGCGCACTGAGCGGTTTGAGCGAAAATGTCGGCGTAGGCGAGTGCGTCGGACTGGTCGCCTTCGGCGAGTTCGATGGCCGGGGTCCCTGCGAACGTGACCCGCGCGCCACGACGGTCGTCGTAGGTGCGGAAACCGTCAACGGTCACACCCGACGCATCGGAGTCGGCGAGGAAGAGACCGATCGTCCCATCCTGACGTCGGGCGCTGACCACGAACTTCTGCGCCACATCGCCTGCGAGGACCGGATACTTGACTCCCTCGAGGGTGACTCCGTCGCTCGAGCCGGTGGCGGTGGTGGTGACTCCGGCTGCGGGCCAACGATCTTCGGGCTCTGCGTGCGCATAGCCGAGCAGTAGACGCCCCTCGGACACCTCGGTCAGCAGGCTGGTCCGGCGATCACCCGAGGCGACCCGATCGATGACGATGCCCGGGAGTAGCGCGCCGTACAGGAGCGGCTCCGGCGCCAGGCTGCGGCCCACCTCGCCCATCAGTGCGCTGACCTCCACCGGGCCTGCGCCTGTTCCGCCGGCGTCCTCACTGAACGGCAGCCCCAGGATGCCGATCTCGGCAAGCGATGCCCAGATCGACGGCGACCATCCGCTCTCGGTCTCCGACACCGCGCGGATCTTCTCTATGTCATAACTCTTGAACACGCTGCGGACAGTGTCGCGCAGCAGTGCTTGCTCTTCGGTGAGCTCGAAATCCATTGTGTTACTCCAGGTTCTGCCGGGCCGACTACAGGCCGAGGATCGACGACGAGATGATGCTGCGCTGGACCTCCGACGAGCCGCCGTAGATGGTGACCTTGCGGTAGTTGAGGTACTCGGGCACGGCGAGCTGAGCCCATTCCGGGGTTCCGACGCCGGGTGCATCGACGGCCAGTCCACGCGCACCGGCGACATCGGCGAGCAGCTCCGTCGCCGACTGCTGCAGTTCGCTGCCGCGCAGCTTGACCAGCGACGAAACGGGGTTGGGCTTGCCGTCTGCCGAACCTGCGACGACGCGCAGTTGCGTCACCTCGAGTGCGAGCAGTTCGGTCTCGAGTTCTGCCAGACGCGCCGCGAACAGCGGGTCGTCGAGCAGCGTGCCGCGTGCGGTCGTGGTCGCGGCGGCGAGTTTCTTGGCCTCGGCGAGCTTGGTTTTGGTCCAGCCGACGCGTGCGATGCCGGTGCGCTCGTTCCCGAGCAGGAACTTGGCGTAGGTCCACCCTGCGTTCTCCTCGCCGACGAGGTTCTCGACGGGCACCTTGACGTCGTTGAAGAACACCTCGTTGACCTCGACGCTGCCGTCGATCAGCTTGATCGGACGCATCTCGATTCCCGGGGTGTCCAGATCGATGAGCAGGAAGCTGATGCCCGCCTGCTTCTTGACGTCGGGGTCGGTGCGCACGAGGCAGAAGATCCAGTCGGCGTACTGGCCGAGGGTCGTCCAGGTCTTCTGGCCGTTGACGATGTAGTGGTCGCCGTCGCGGACCGCCCGGGTCTTGAGCGAGGCGAGATCCGAACCGGCCTCGGGCTCGGAGAATCCCTGGCACCACCAGATGTCGAGGTTGGCGGTCTTCGGGAGGAACCGCTCCTTGATCTCCTGCGATCCGAAGGTCGCGATGACCGGGCCCACCATGTTGACGTTGAACGTCAGGGGATCGGGGACGAAGTTCAGGCTGAGCTGATCGTGGTAGATGTTGCGCTGGACCGGCGTCCAGTCGCGACCACCCCACTCCTTCGGCCAGCCCGGTGTCGCAAGGCCTTCTGCGTTGAGGATGCGTTGGGTGGTGACGATGTCGTCTGGCAGGTTCAGCGCGCCTGCGGCTGCACGCTGACGGATCTCCTCGGGGATCTTCGTCGTGAAGAAGCTCTGGAGTTCTTCGCGGAACTTCTGTTCATCTGAATCGAACTTCAAGTGCATGTAACCAGTCTTACCCTGTGGCACCTGTCCTGCAAAAGTGCGGGCGGGCGAGTTGGCGCCGGATCGTGCCCTATCCGATAGTGGGTTCGGCGCGCGCCTCCCTGCGCCGGGTCCACGCGGTGACCGCAGCGCCCAGCACGGTGACGACCAGGACGTATGCGACGTAACAGACAACGGTTTCCTGTAACCCGATGTGCGACACCACGAGTCCTGCGATCACCGCCGGCACGCTGAAGGCGATGTAGCTGGTGATGAAGACAGCGGAGAAGACCTGCCCCCGCTGATGCGAGGGAGTCCGGTTGCTGACGTTGTCGAGTGCACCGAGGAACGTACCCGCGAAACCCGAGCCGGCAAGGATGGATCCGACGATGTAGAGGGGAAGCATCGAGGTGAGGACGCCTGCGAGCGAGATGACCGCCCCGCACGCGAGCGCCGGATACCCGTACGTCAGCTTGGTGCCGGCGTTCCAGCCCGTGATCGCCATCGAGGTGAGTGCTCCAGAGGCGAAGAAGACGAACAAGACCGCGCCCGCCGCGCCGTGGTTCTCGATACCGAATACGCGGGCCACCACCGACGAGCCCAGCGAGAGGTAGAGACCACCCATCGACCAGGTCGCCACGAATGCCGGAATTGCAGTGACGAACAATCTCTGCAGAGCCGACGGCACCGATGCCTGCGGCGCGAGCGTCCGCCAGACGTGGCGGCGGGAGTCGAAGCCGACGCGCTCGGATGTCTCCGGCACGATCAGCAGCGCGACCAGCAGGATCGCGAACACGGCCAGCGTGACCTCGTAGACGAGGAATCGTGGCGCGGGTGCGTACTGGACCAGCACGCCGGCGATGACGACACCGCCCGCGAGTCCGACGGTCGGTCCGGCGCCGGTGATCGCAGAGCCGAGACGTTGCGATGGCTGCATGTCGACGACGGTCGCGGTGAGCGTGCCGATCGCTGCACCCGTGGCCAGGCCCTGCAGAGCACGTGCGGCGATCAGGAGGCCGACGCTGTCGGCCACGACGAAGAGCACCATGCTGGCGATCAGCAGGACGAGCGCTGCCGCAAGCACGGGCCGTCGACCGATGTGGTCGGACAACGACCCCACGGTGAGCAGGCTGACGAGCATGGTCGCGACGTAGACCGCGAACACCACGGTCAGAGTGAACGGCGAGAATCCCCACAACTGCTGGTACACGGGATACAACGGCGAGGGGGCCGCTGAGGCGAACAGCACCGTGATCATCGTGGCGGTCACGATCCAGAACGCGCGATGCGGGTGCAGAGGCCTGGTGCCGCGACGCCGACGTGAGGGGGTCTCCAGCGTTGCTGTCACGACGTTGCCTCCTAAAGCAAATTCGATTGCATTAAGGTTAATGTATGCGCGACCTGTCATAAAAGCAACGTGATTTGCAATAATGGTGGCATGGCTGGAACGTCGCAGGCAACCGAACCCTCCGCAGCGGACAACGGGCCGTCGGCGGCCGCCCCGGCGGTCTCCCGGTCGCACGCCAAGCGACCGGGCGGACGAAGTGCTCGTGTGCAGAGTGCAGTGTTCACGGCGGTCGGCCAGCTCGTCGGTGCCGGTGAGCGCGAGACGATGACCATCCCGCAGGTCGCAGAGCTCGCGGGAGTCAATCCCACCAGCATCTACCGGAGGTGGGGGACGATCGGTGATCTGCTCGGGGAGGTCGCGGTGGCTGCGCTGACGCAGGGGGAGGACCTGCCTGATCATGGTGTGCTCGCCGACGATCTCGGCGACTGGTCACGGATCATCGCCTTCGACATCGCTCGACCGAAGCGCCGTGCCTATCTGCGCGCGATGGCCTCGGCGCGCGATGGCATCGTCGAGGCGTGCCCGTGCTGGGAGATCAGGCGGGAGCAGGCGACACAGATGATCGAGCGCGCCGCTGCGCGCGGCGAGCGGGTGCCCAGTGTGCGGCAGGTGCTCGACCACATCATCGCCCCGCTCTATCACCATGCGGTCTTCGCGCTTCCGATCGACGATGATTACGCCACCGATCTCGCCGGAGACGTCATGGCGATGGTGCGGTGAGTACATCTATCTGACCGGTTCGACCGGTTCTGCCCTTGTCCGGTTCGCAATGGCTAGGCTTCGGCCATGCAGCACGTACATGCCTTTCGCGACGACGCACTGGGCGACCTCGATGGAGTAGGGATCGGTGCGGCCATCGCCGCAGGTGAGATCTCGGCGCTCGAAGCGGTCGACGCCGCGCTCGATCGCATCGACTCGGTGAACCCGGTGCTCAATGCGGTCGCCTTCGACGACCGTGAGCGCGCCCGCAAGCGCGCCGTCGATGTCGACTTCGGAATGTGCTCCTTCGCCGGTGTTCCCTCGATCGTGAAGAACAACACCGGATTTGCAGGGATACCGACGCGCAACGGTTCAGCCGCGACCCCCAACCGGCCGGAAACCGAGACCGAGCCGCTCCTCGAACAGTTCTGTTCGACCGGCGTCAACATCGTCGGAGCCTCCACGCTTCCCGCGTTCGGACTCACCGCGACAACCGAATTCGTCGACAGGGAGCCGACGCGCAACCCGTGGGACACCGACTTCTCCTGCGGTGCGTCGTCGGGAGGATCGGCAGCGCTCGTCGCCGCGGGGGCGTTGCCGATCGCGCACGCGAACGACGGCGGCGGTTCGATCCGTATACCCGCGGCGGCATGCGGCCTGGTGGGGTTCAAGCCGAGCCGTGGTCGTCTGTTGTTGACGGCGGAATCCGAGCAGATGCCCATCGATCTCATCGCCAACGGAATCGTGAGCCGGTCGGTTCGGGATACCGCGCACTTCCTCGCCGATGCCGAGAAGTTCCATCCTGCACAGAATCTTCCGGCGATCGGACTGGCCGACACCCCCATCCGTCGTCGCCTGCGCATCGCGATGATGACCGAGCCGATCACCGGCCAACTCCTCGACCGCGACACGGAGACCGCCGTTGCGGGCGTCGCCGAACTGCTGGAGTCACTCGGTCACGGTGTCGAGCATGTGCCGGTGCCGGTCGACAGACGCTACGTCGACGACTTCACCGAGTACTGGGCGCTGCTGGCGTTCTTCATCGACCACTTCGGAAAACGTTCCTACGGCAAGGAGTTCGACCGTAGGAAGCTCGACGCGTTCACGCTCGGACTCTCCCGGAAGTACCTGCGTCGGATGTGGCACACCCCGTCGATGATCCGCGCTTTGAAACGATCGACCGCAGTGTTCCGTGACATGTTCACCCGCTTCGACGTCGTGCTGACCCCGACACTGGCGCACACCACCCCCGAGATCGGATACCTCGATCCCGCAGGCGAATTCGACGTCATCTTCGATCGGCTCATACGCTACGTCTCGTTCACCCCCATCAACAACACCTCCGGCACGCCCGCCGTCAGTCTGCCGCTGGCGCAGTCATCCTCAGGTATGCCCATCGGTGTGCACTTCTGCGCGGACCTCGGCGACGAGCGCACCCTGCTCGAGTTGGCGTACCAACTCGAGGCGGCCCGCCCGTTCGCCCGAATCCAGGACTCCTGAGCGAATTCACCCATTGCGCAACAGCACGCACTGACGGGCGATGACTGACGAGTCACACCGCGCCGTTCCAAAACGTGTACATGCGACCATTCTCGTCGATGCCGCGCTCGGTGTGCGGGAGATCGGTATGTGATCAGAAAGGATTCGGATGGCCTTGCTCTGGGACCAGCACGCGTGCCTGCCGTTGCAGCCCGACGCCGATGTCGGGTACCTGACGAGATTCGCCCGTTCGGGGCCGACGTACGTCTCGGTCAACGTCGGATATGCACCGCAGACCTTTGTTGACTCGACGAACCTGTTGGCGCACTTCACGTCTCATATCTCGGCTCACCCCGGACTGGCGGTCGCCACGACTCTCCATGACATCGACGCGGCGGGTGAGCGCGGGCAGATCGCGATCGGCTTCGACCTCGAGGACTCGAATCCCCTCGACGGAGACCTCGACAACGTGCACCGCTTCGTCGAACTCGGTGTACGCACCATGTTGCCCACCTACAACCACGCGAATGCCGCCGGTTGCGGCTGCCTGGACGTCACCGATACCGGACTGACATCGTGGGGTCGCCTGCTGGTGCGTGAAATGAACTCCGCAGGAATGGTTCCCGATGGATCGCATTGCAGTGCGCGCACCGGTCTCGAACTCTGTGAGGTGTCGGCCAAACCCGTCATCTACAGCCACTCGTGCATGCGGTCGGTGTGGGAGCACCCGCGCAACATCACCGACGAGCAGGCGCGCGAATGCGCACGCACTGGAGGTGTCGTCGGTATCACCGGTGTCGGGATCTTCCTCGGCCCCAACACTCCGACACTCGACGCCATGACACGGCACCTCGAATACGCCGTCGAACTGGTCGGGATCGACCACGTCGGCGTCAGTACCGATCACTCCTTCGACGCCGACGACTTTCTCGCCGAGATTCGTGACCACCCGGACTCGTTCGACGATTCGTACACCCGCTGGGGTCCGATCGAATGGATGGCACCGGAAGTGTTCGTCACTCTTGGAGCCCACCTGTCGGGGCGGGGGTGGGCCGACACCGACGTCGCAGCAGTGCTCGGCGGAAACTTCCGGCGGGTCGCTGCGGTGAGCTGGTGACGTGTGCAAGGGGCGCAGAATCCACGAGGGCGGGGCCGTGGTGCCGGACCCGCCCTCGTGAGAACTTCACGGTGCGTGAAATGTCTACGCGAGACTCAGTTCTGAGCGCGCAACTCTCGACGCAGAATCTTCCCGGTGACTGTCTTCGGGAGGTCCTCGACGATCTCGATCATCCGTGGGTACTTGTACGCCGCCATCTGCTCCTTGGCATAGGCGATCAGGTCCTGCGGCGTCACTGAGTGACCCTCTCGAACAGAGACGTAGGCCTTGACCGTCTCGCCGCGATACTCGTCGGGCACGCCGACGACCGCGACCTCGCGGACAGCAGGATGGGTGTAGAGCACGTCTTCGACCTCGCGTGGCCACACCTTGTATCCGGCGGCGTTGATCATGTCCTTCTTGCGGTCGACGAGGTAGAACCAGCCGTCGGAATCCATGAAGCCGACGTCGCCGGTGTACAGCGACCCCTCGGGAATCGACTTGGCTGTCGCCTCGGGCTTGTTCCAGTACCCACGAACCACCTGCGGTCCTGTCGTGACGAACTCGCCGACCTCACCGACGGGTACGTCGTCGCCGTTGTCGTCGACGACGCGTACAACCGTGTTGAAGACCGGCACACCCACCGACAATGCGCCCGATTCGGGGTCGACGGGTGCTCGTACTCCGAAAGGCACACCGTGCGAGGGGGAGTTGGTCTCTGTCAGGCCGTAGATATTGTGAATGTAGGCGCCGAAGATGCCCTCGAGACGGTCGGCGACG
This sequence comes from Gordonia aichiensis NBRC 108223, assembly GCF_000332975.1. Lineage (GTDB taxonomy): Bacteria > Actinomycetota > Actinomycetes > Mycobacteriales > Mycobacteriaceae > Gordonia > Gordonia aichiensis. Next base: position 240,232 of record NZ_BANR01000004.1, read on the forward strand.
GCCGGGGCGATGGGCGCACCACCCGAATAGAGAACTCGTAGACTCGCGAAGTCCTCGGGCGTCGCTCCTTGCGCCGACGCGAGCGCATTGAACGCGGTGATCGCTGCAACCGTGAACACCGGCCTGCGTTCACGGATGGCATCGAGCATCACCGCAGGTTCGAAGCGATGCGCGAGTACGAGCCCAGACCGCGAGATCATCGCGAACATGACATGACCGATGAGTCCGGTGATGTGGAACAGCGGGGCCACCCCGAGGATTGCTTCTCCGGGTTTCAACCCCGTCCAGTCGCGATAGGTCTGTGCGTTGAACGCAAGATTTCGGTGTGTGTTCATCGCGCCCTTGGGCTCCCCCGTGGTGCCAGACGTGTACGCCAGGACCGCGACATCGTCGGGGTCGGGGTGCGCCGGTGGGAGATCGGCGTCGATGCTCGTGTCGATGATCTCGACGAGATCGATCGTGGTCTCGAACGTGCGGCGCGTGAGTCCGGCGAACAGCCGCTGATCGTCGCGGGTTTGAAAATCCAGTTCGGAGCACGTGATCACCGTGGTCACCTCCGTGGCACCGCTGTCGATCACGTCTCGTGCCACCTCGTCGTACAGGTCGCCGAGAGTCAGCAGGGCGACGGCGCCCGAATCTGCGAGCAAGTAGGTGAGCTCGCGAGCCTTGTTCATCGGATTGATTGCGACCGCAGCTCCACCCGCACGCCACGATGCGATGAGTCCGATCACGAATGCCGGGTTGTTCTGTACGTAGAGAGCGAGACGGCTACCGTCGCGAAAACCTCGCTCCCGCAGTGTGACTGCGAGTGCGCGAGATGCTCTGTCGACGTCGCCGAAGGTCAACGTCCCGTCAAAGTAGTACAGGAACGGATCATCCGGGGCGGATCGAACGGCGGCATCGAACACGTCGAGTCCGGTGGGGTATTCCTGATCGATTGTCGTCGGCGTGCCATCGGGATACAGCGATTGCCAGGGCTTGTCCGTATACGTCTGTGTCGTCACTTGATCACCACGGGGTTGACCGGTGCGCCCGATGCGTTGTGGATCTTCAAAGGTGCTGCGACGTAAAAGAACTCGTAGACGCCGTCCTGCGCGCAGTCGTCGGCAAGCTTCTCGAGGTCGCAGATCTCGGTGAACGCGATTCCCAGATTGCGCATGAGTGCGTTGTGGAGGACAAGGGCTGCGCCGTTGTGGGGGTCGGTGGTGATCTCGTTGGCGATCGTGTCAGTCACCAGGTTCGGGATCTCCTTCTCCTGGAACCATTCCACCAACTCGCGAGAGTAAACCAGACCCGGCTCGCAGAAGTCGTCGTAGAACTTGTCGCCCTCCTCGAAGAACAGTGCTAGGTGGTTGGTGCGAATGATCAGAATGTCGCGTGGAGTGATCTCGATCCCTTGGGCTTGTGCGCACTTCTCGAGATCTGTGTGGTCGAAGGTCTCGCGTGCACCGAGGTAGTCGACTCCGCGGTACCGTGCCATATCGAGTAGTACCGCACGTCCGGCGACGCCGCGTTCGGCGATGGGTTCGACGCTTGCCTTGTCGAGTCCGCCGACGGTCGTTCGGGCGTCGTAGCCGTTCCAGATCTGGCCGCCGTACCAGACGTGGCCGAGGGCGTCATACTGCGTGGAGCCCTGGAGGAAGGCATTGATCTTGTCGTCGGCGTAGTGCAGGCCGCCGGGGAAGGCCGGACCGTCGCCACCCTCGTCCCAATGGGATTCGTCGAGGATCATCTCCGTGGTGGCCGGCGCGCGGCCAGGCCATACCGGGTCGCCTGCGGGATCGCCGATCAGTCGCTGCAGCGTGAACAGCGCGCCCCTTCTGATGAGAGCCGCGCCCGCGAGTACCTGATCGGTCGTCAGATAGTTCAGGCTGCCCACTTCGTCCTCGGGCCCCCACTTGCCCCAGTTGGATGGGGCGCCGTCGAGGAGTTCGGTGAGTTCGGGAACCTGCGGAACGGTGGTCATGAGTCAGCTACCTCCAGAGTTGATGTCACGTCGCTGAACTGTCCGAGCGATCGTTCGGTATCAGTTCAGTGAGATGAGGATCACAGATCCCGACCCAGCTCGTCAACCCCTGTTTTCCCGCGAAGCCGGGGCCGTGACGGGCGGTCAGTCACGTGTTCAGCTGGACTGAACTCTGTGTCCCATCATCACGAGCGCCAGATCTGCGTACTCCGCTGCCACCTGAGCCGGGGACTGTGGCCCGTTCGGCGAGTACCAATACGGCAGCGCCATGCACATGGTTGCGATCGCGCGACCGGTGTTGTGTGGTGTTGCGGTGAGGAAGCTGCCCTCGGCGACCGCGCGGGCCGCCACGTGGTCGAGGTCTTGTTGTATCTGCCTGCGCATGTTGGCGATCCGCGAGCGGTCGGGTTCTTCGAGACTGCGCATCTCCGTCGCGGCGATGAAGGTGAGGTCTCGACGTTCGGTGTGGCACAGCGCAAGAGCCTCGACCATCAAGGCGAAATTCTCAGCGGGAGAACGTCCTTCGGCTGCTGCTGCAGCCATCCTCCAGCTGATTTCCGCCATCGTCGCGTCGAACAGGGCGACAAGGAGCCGCTGCTTACTGCGGTGATGGTGATAGATGCCCGCCACGCTGATACCCGCAGCGGTTGCAACCGAGCGCATGGTTGCACCGTGATAGCCCGTTTCCATGAACACCTCGACGGCAGCGCCCAGCACGGGGTCGAGATCGAGGCGGTCGAAGTGTCGCCACTGGGCCGACGAGTCGGTCGACGGTGTTCGTGCTGACGCTCGGGCAGGTGTGTCGCACTCGAGTAGCGTGCCCGCCGGTATGTCGAGTGATCGCGCAATCGCGTTCAGACGCTCGACGGTGACCGAGACCTTTCCATTCTCGATGGCACTCATGGTCCCCACACTCACACCGAGTGCTGTGGCCAGTTGCCGCAACGTCATGCCGGCGTGCGCACGGGTACGCCGGATGGCAGCGCCCACATCGCCGTGTTCAGTCACCCTGAACACGCTAGCCGAGAAACCACTAGTCCCGCGGTCATTTCGTCTCCCTGTCCACCTGCGAGTTCGTACACTCATGACGCGATGACATTGCACTGCTCGGAAGACTCGGCCGACCACGGGATCGGCCCATACGACGCACGCCCATGGCTGGCCCACTACCCGCCCGGTCGGACGGCGCACGTACACATCGATCACGGCACGCCGTTGAGCATGCTGGCTGCGACCGTCAGCGCGCGCCCCGACGACATCGCCCTCGCGTACTTCGGCTCCACGATGACGTGGTTGGAGCTAGACCGTGCGACGGACACCGTTGCGGCGCTCCTCATCTCGCGAGACTTCCGGCCCGGCGACCGGATGGCGATCATCCTCCAGAACAACCCGGCGTTCGTGATCGCGCTGATCGCGGCGTGGAAGGCAGGCGGAATAGCCGCGGTGATCAGTCCTGTCTCCACAAGCGATGAACTCGTGGCACGACTTCGCGATTATGTGCCGACTGCGCTGATAGCGCTCGATGACGTATACGTCGACAAGTTGCGAGGTCCGTTGCTGCGTGAGGACCTTGGCGTGCGCGTGGTCCTCACCGCCTCGGCACTCGACGGTGTAGACAAACCGGACCCTCGCTTGTTCGCCGGGGTTCGTAGGTGTGCCGTAGCAGACACGATCTCGGTGCGCGCGATCGTCGAGCAGGTGGACTGTTCGACGCTTGCTCGCAGGCCGAACGGTCCGCGCGACACTGCGGTGCTGTTGGCGACTTCGGGAACGACGGGACCTCCCAAGGGCGCTCGGCTCACTCACGCGAATCTCACGTTCAGCGCACAGACCTATTACGAGTGGACGGCCATGAGCGGCGCGTCACCGATTCTGGCGGCCTCTCCGCTCTTTCATGTGACCGGCCTCATCGGTGGGGCGATGCTCTCGATCTTGTCGGGGGCGCCTTTGGTGCTCACGCATCGGTTCCACCCGGAAGTGATCGCCGATGCGATCCGTTACTGGAAGCCGGGGTTCACCGTCGCGGTGATCACTGCGTTCATCGCGTTGGCGGACGAGTCGTCGATTACACCCGAGGAAATGAGATGCCTGCGCTATTGCCTGTCGGGGGGCGCCCCTATCGACCCCGATGTCGCTGAGCGGCTCAGCGAGCGGCTCGGAGGTCGGATTCAGAACGTGTACGGACTGACCGAATCGACGTCGCCGACCCACATGATTCCGCCGAACCTCGTCGCACCAGTCGACGAAGAAACGGGGGTGATGTCGGTCGGGCTGCCCGTGTTCGACACCGTGGTACGCGTGGTCGACGACGCCGGCCGAGATGTCCCCGTAGGTGAGATCGGCCAGTTCGTCGTCACCGGCCCCCAAGTCTGCGATGGCTATTGGCGCAACCCTGAGGCGACGGCGGAGGTATTCGTCGGTGCCGAATTACGTACCGGCGACGTGGGCTTCATGGACTGCGACGGATGGTTCTACGTGATCGACCGGCAGAGTGAAATCATCAACGCATCCGGTTACAAGGTCTGGCCCACCGAGGTCGAGCGCGTACTGTGCGGTCACCCCGCGGTCATCGACGCAGCGGTCGTTGGTATCCCGGACGACTATCGTGGCGAATCGGTGAAGGCGTTCGTGGTGCTCACCGCGCCGGACGCGGTGACCGAGAGTGCTCTCATCGACTACGCGCGGGAGCGTCTTGCTGCGTTCAAGTATCCGCGCGAGATCGACCTCGTCGGCGAACTGCCGCGCACGGCGACAGGAAAGCTGATGCGTCGGGAGCTTCGTTGATCGTCTGACGTACCTGGGTTGAGCGCTCCGGTGAGTGCGACCCGACCGAGCGCTCGGTCTTGACCTTCGCCGAAGGATGTGCGAACCTGCTCTCGGGCGAAGCATGCCATGCTCGAGCTGGCCTCGGGTGTGATTGTGCAGGGCGCACAACATCTTTCACGCGCGCAGTGCACTTGCGACATGCAAGCGTCGACCCGCGGAATCGATACACAGGAGAGGGGCCACGGTGGCCACAGAAACGTCTACAGGGACCGAGCAGACATTCGCCGGGCGCACCGCGGTCATCTCGGGCGGTAGCCGCGGGATCGGTCTCGCGATCGCCACCGCGCTCGGTGCACGCGGCGCCAACGTCGTCTTGCTGGCCAAGACCGACTCCCCACATCCCAAACTTCCCGGCACGATCCACACGGCCGTCGACGAGATCGAGGCTGCAGGCGGAACGGCGACGGGTGTGGTGGGCGATGTCCGCAACGAGGACGACGTCGCACGCGCCGTGCAGACTGCGGTCGACACCTACGGCGGCGTCGACATCTGCATCAACAACGCGAGCGTGCTGAACCTGACGGCCACCGAAGAACTGCCGATGTCGCGGTTCGATCTGATGCAGCAGGTCAACGTGCGTGGGACCTTTCTGCTCACCCAGAAGTGCCTTCCGTACCTACGGAAGTCACCGAACGCGCACGTACTCACCTTGTCACCGCCACTGAACATGAGCACCGAGTGGCTCGGCAAGCACCCGGGGTACATGCTGGCCAAGTACGGGATGACGCTCGCGGCCCTCGGTGTCGCAGCCGAATACGCCGACGCCGCCGTCGCGAGCAACTGCTTGTGGCCGGAATCGACCATCGCCACGGCAGCGGTTCGTAACCTGCTCGGTGGCGACGAAGCGGTCGCGCACTCGCGATCACCGCAGATCATGGCTGACGCCGCCGTCGCCGTGCTCGCACAGGACTCCACGACGACGGGCCGCTGCTACCTCGACGTCGAGGTGTTGTCGGAGGCGGGCGTCACCGACTTCTCGGTGTACGGCGGACAGGACCCCATCGAATACGACATCTTCGTCGACCCGCGGTAGCCCCTCGACTCAGTACTTGGACCGGTCTCAGCACTTGGCCCGGTCTCAGTATGTGGCCCAGACTCAGTACGTGGCCCATTCGCCCTGGGCGTACCGGAGAATCCGTGGATCCATCAGCGTCGACGGCGGCATGTCGAGCGGGGGTCGGTCCAGCGGGAACACCGCAGCGGCCGACAGCTCCGACTCACTGAGGAATCGCATCGGCCCCGGTGCGCTCAGGTGCAGCCGAGGTGGTGCCCCGTCACCGGCAAGGAAGAATCCCCAGTCGCCGAATGACGGTACGTCGACGTGATACGGCGTCACCGCGAGTCCCGCCGAGCGTAGCGTCGACCCGATGCACCAGTAGGACTTCGGGGCGAAGTACGGCGAACCGGATTGCACGACGATGCGCCCGCCGGGAGCGGAATGGGCTTTCACGAGTGAGTAGAACTCGGTCGAATAGAGCTTGGCCGTTGCCGATTCGTCCGCGTCGGGCATGTCGACGACGATGACGTCGTAGCGCTGGTGTTGCTGCCTCAGCCAGGTGAAGGCATCGGCGGTGACGATGGTCGCGCGCGGGTCGTTCATCGAGTCGCGATTCAACTCGCGCAGCCTGGAATCGGTGCGCGCAAGATTGATCATCGCCGGATCGAGTTCGACGAGCGTGGGCCGAACATCGCGATATCGCAACACTTCCCGCAGCGCGAGACCGTCACCGCCGCCGAGAACGAGTACCGACGGCGGTGCTGCGCTTCCGTCAGTGCTCCGCGTCACCGCGTCAGCCATGGCGGGATGGACCAGCGCCTCGTGATAGCGGTACTCGTCACTCGACGCGAACTGCAGGTCTCCGTTGAGGTACAGCCTGGTGTCGCGCCCGGAGCCGATCCGTCGCTCGGTGATCACGATGTCCTGATACTGCGTACGCTCGGCGGCGACGATCGGGTCGCGGTACATCGCCTGGCGTGCGGTCACCTCGAAGCGGTCGGCGTAGACGAGAGTCGCGATCAACACGGCGATCACCGCAACGGCCGCCGCACCGAGTGCTGCGAACCCCATGCGGCTCAGCGACTTCCGGAACATGACGAAGACCAGGAAGCAGCCGGCTACGGCGTTGACGAGGCCGACCACGATGGCTCCGCGCAGCTGCCCGAAGATCGGGAGCAATACGAAGGGGAAGCAGAGGCCGCCGATGAGCGCACCGATGTAGTCGGCAGCGAACAGGTCGGCGACCGCAGAACCGGCCTCCTGCTTGCGAATACGCTGCAGCAACACCATCAGGAGTGGTATCTCGGCACCGATGAGCAATCCCAGGATGAAGGCGACGACGACCAGTGCCTGGGTGTACAGCGAGAGGTAGGCGAATGCCGCGTACAGTGCGAGCACCGACAACCCGCCCAGCAGTGCGAGCGCGAGTTCGATCGCCGCGAACGCAGTGACGGCGTACCTCTGCAGAGGTTTGGCGGCCAGTGAGCCGATGCCCATCGCGAAGACCATGACCGCCAGCACGATCGACGCCTGGGTGGCCGTGTTGCCGATCAGGTACGAACCGAGCGACACCAGCGCCAGCTCGTACACCAGACCACAAGCCGCACAGACGAACACGACGGCGAGCAGGCCGACACGGGCGAGCCGCGAGCGGACCGTGGCGTCGTCGTCAGCCGGAGCGTTCCCCGCGTCGATGGAGGTCACAGTATCGCGGCGGCCACGATCACAGCGATGCCGACGTGGAACACTGCCTGAACCCAGACCGCCGGATGGCTCTCGGCGCCGATCACGATCTCTCCGAGCTTGCCGGGAGTGAACAAATCGATGATGAAGAATGCCACGCACATCACTGCAAGGCCGATCAGCGTGTAGATGATCGTGTACAAGAGGCCGGTGCCGAGTCGTCCTTCGCTTGCCGCGATCGCGGCGGCAACGATGATCGCGACCGCGATCAGGTTGGAGCCGACCAGGATCCCCGCGTTGCGGTTGCGGTCGACCCACAACTGGCGGCGCAGATCACCTGGCGTCAAGACGTCGATGACCGCGAAGGAGATCAACATCAACAGCACCCCGACGCCCGCATATGCGGCGGCGGAATATGCGTTGGTCGCAATCGTGTGGGCCGAGGTCATATGTGTACTCCCGTATCTGCTGGTTGCTCTGGCGAGAATGCCATTGTCGAGACGAAGCTATTGTCGAGACGAAGCTATTGTCGAGACGAAGCTACTTTCCGGTGCCGCTGCCGCCGCCGCGGTTGGAGCTGCCCGATCCCGAGAAGTCGGGGGTGGGGACCCAGAAGCCGCCGACGTAGCTGTGATAGTGGTTGTAGCCCGAGCGGTAGTCGCGACTGACCATCACTTTCGTTTTGCCTGCGGCATAAGGGAAAAGGCCGATGAGGTAGCCGGGGTACTGCAGGAACTGTGTGCCCGCGATGTTGCCGGCGCCGCCGGAGTCGCCTGCTCGCTGATCGGTGGGGTTCTGCGCGGAGGCGAGTTGCGCGGAGACACTCGCCGGGTCGCCGTCGGCGATGTATGCGTCGACGTCGGACTCGTCCAGCGAACTCTGGCGCTGGTAGTGGGATGTCACGTATGCGCGCGCGTCACCACCGGACGATCCCCGGAGTGCGCTCAGCCCGCATGATCCGAGTGCGATCAACGCGGCGAGCACGATCACAGCGATGATGACGTTGCGGACCCGCCGCATCGACCTCGCCGGGTCGGGCTTTCCCGCGCCAGTCGGCTGTTCCCCACCAGACGAACCTCCCGGATGTCCGCCGCCGGGATGTTGACCGCCCGGATATCCGCCGCGTGGCTGCTGGCCGAACCCTTGGCCGCCGTGTCCTTGGCCGCCCTGTCCGTGGCCGGACCCGTGGCCGCCCCGGCGCGGATCCTGGGCTCCGTCGTCACCGGGGTAGGGGCCCTGGGGTGGGTAGGTCACGACAGCACCGCCAATGCGCCGCGGTCGAGTCGGCTCGAGGTGATGACCACCTCGCCCGCCTGCGGATAGGTGTGCCAAGTGCGCCAGGTGAGCGCGTCGTCGTCGAAATCGCCGGTCACCGCGGTCACCGCGAGTGCGCTGCCGGGGAATCGGCCGAGCAGCGCGGGGAGCCCGGCGTTCGCGTGACCTTCGATCTCAGTCTCGATCTGCCCGAGCATGTCGGTCATCGCTCTCGGTGTGCACTCGATGACCCGCGACGAGAACACGTAGCCGTCGGTCTGGAAACTATCCGGCAGTGCCGTCGTGATGTCGGGCAGGCAGGCGACGGTCTCGCACAACTCGTGCGCATCGTCGTGGACGACGATCTGGTGGCTGGCGCCGAGTAGTCGGATCGAGAATGTCAGCGTCCCGATGGTGTGGTCGGCCGTTGCGAGCGGCTCACGCGGGGCGGCGGTCAGTGAGAAGCCGAGTTGTCCGGCCCGCGTGTCGGAGAACTCGACATCGAGATCGGTGAACGGGCTCACTGCTGCTCCGGACCGGGGTTCGAGGGGTAGATGCGATACTCGGAGTGCGAGAGCACCTCGCCCCGGGCACACTCCCAGCCGCTGCCGTAGTCCTCGAACGACAATCGGTCGTTGCCCGCCTCGTAGTCGTGGTAGCGCATTCGACCGACCTGGGCCAGCCCGGTTGTCCCGAACGACGTGAACTGGGCATTGCCCGCCTCGTCGTCGACGTACCTGCGACCGTCGAGGTCGACATACGCCGAACCGGGCGTGACGGTCACGCCGCGCAGTTCCCGCCACAGCACCACCTCGAGGTCAGGATCGTCCTCGACCGATATCCACGCCTTGTTGCCGAGACCGGTGTCGAGGAAGTTCTCGGCCCACGAGAAGCCGTCCTGGGAGAGCCTCAGCGTCCCCCGGACCGCGTACGTTTCCCCGCGGATCTCGACGAGGTCACCGGGCTTGAGCCCGCGGGGGTCGCCGCGCACGGCGTCATCGTCGGCCGAGGAGAAGGGATCGCGTGGCTGGTAGGTCCGTGAGTACAGCGCCTCCCGCTCGGCTTGCTCGCGCTTGCGTTTACTCAAGACGTTGAAGACGAGCACGACGACGATGATCGCCAGCAACGCGATGACGATGATCAGCAGGAATTCCATTGCTCAGAGGATAGTGGGTGGGTCATTCCGGACATGTCAGCACTGTCGGCGTACCGAATGACGCCACCCGCGACCGATCACTGCGAACCCAGGTCATCCGGTCGTTTCACATCACCGGTGCCGGCCGCGGCGCGTGGATCGCCGCCACGTGGCGCGCGACATCGGGATCGGTGAGGCGCGGATCGAGTTGTCTCTCCGCGCCTCCCGAAACACTTCCCGCTGCCGGGCTCAGATCCTCCCGCGACTCAGCGGATCTTGGTGTCGATGAACTGGGTCGAATAGATCTCGGTCGCCGGGATCTGTGCGGGCAGATCCGAGCCCGACTTGTTCAGCACAGGGATGAGCTCGTCGATGGACGTCTGTGCCTTGGTCATGTCGTATCCGCCCCAGACGCCCGCGGTGTCGGGTCCGATGACGCCCTTGTCCTTGAGGATCTTCGCCGAGTAGGCGGCCTCGCCCGCGCTGTACGGAGTGAACGACACGTCCTGCGACACCCAGTCGGTGATCGTCTTGTTGATGGCTTCTGGGGAGTTCACGTAGTTCTTGCCGGTCTGCTGGATCATCGGGACCAGCTTCTGCAGGCACGGAGTGAGCTTTTCCATCTTGTCCGGCCGCACACTGACGTTCGACGCATACACGTCGTAGCCTGCGTCGCGCACCATGGCGTAGGCGACGGGCTTGTTCCACGACGGTGTCTCGTGCTCATAGGTGTACGGCTCGGAGTTGGCGAAGCCCTGCTGCGCGATGGAAGGGTCGCCGACGAAACGTGCTGGTGCGCCGTCATATCCGGTGTCGAGCTGGCTCTGCTTGATCAACCCCTTGGCGACCAACCACTGCGGGAACACCTGCTCCTTGGACACGAGAACGGTCGCGTTCGACTTCCCGATGTCGGCGATCGTCTTCCATTCCGGATGCGTCTTGGGATCCCACATCAGGATCGACGGGTTGTACTGCAGCAGCGGTGTGAGTGCGACGACTCGCTGCTTGGCCGCTGCGGAGACGAGTTGGTCGCCGTGGACAAGCCCGAGGTCGATGCTGTCGTCGGCGTACATCGCTGACGGCACGGACTGGAAACCGATGGCGGGACCGCCTGCACGCAAGGTGATGTCGACGCCGGTGTCCTTGCCGTCGTAGACGAGGGGACCGGTGGCCGACTTCTGGTTGGCGTCGACGTTGTAACCGGGACCCATCAATCCGATCACGCCTGCCATGTCGGACTGCGGCTGCCACTGAAGCTGAACCACAACGTTTTTCGGGCACACCGACGCCAGGTTGAACTCAGCGGGCGCCGGTGGGAGCGACGTCGCCGACTGCGAGGTCGAACTCGAATCGGTACAGCCCGCGAGCGCTGCAACACATGCAGATGCGGTCGCCGCGACGACGGCGGCGCGCACGGCCAGCGTGCGGCGAGTCGACGAGACACGTGATGACGGACGTGGGGACATGGTGATCTCCTGCTTGGGAATCGGTGAACGAAGGCCGACGACGTCGGCCAGTTGGACTGAATTACATGTAAATGTAGGGGCTGCGACGCAAGAGTGCGAGTTGTCTGCATGTAAGTCGCAAACGGCTGCCGACGCAGCAGAAATAGCTTCTGACATGCGTCTATTACCGCGCAGATCAGCCAGAACCCGATGGTGCGCTGCAGGTATGTCACACACTGTTTACGCGACGACACCTCGACGCAATGCATGTAATCAAGAATCAAATTACGAAATACCGTCCACCTCTACATGTAGGCACTCTCACATGCCCCGGCTCTGATGGATACACCCATGAACCTGATCGACACCGTCAATGACGCAGACGCCAGGCATCTCACCAAAGGTGTGATGATCTCGGCGTCGGGCGTTTCGAAACAGTTCGACTCCGGCACCGTCGCCCTGGCGGATGTCGACCTCGACATCGATCGCGGCGACTTCGTCGCGATCGTCGGGCCGTCCGGCTGTGGCAAGTCGACCCTCCTGCGGATGGCCGCGGGACTCGAGGCGCCGACGACAGGAAGCGTCGCTCTCGCCACCGACTCGGTGGGCGTGATCTTCCAGGAACCCACACTTTTGCCATGGCGCTCGGTGCAGGCCAACGTCGAATTGTGCGCAGAACTCGCCGGTGACTCGCGGTCGGTTCGTCGCACACGGGCGCAGACCGCCATCGATGCGGTCGGGCTCACCGGTTTCGAGAAGCAACTGCCGCGCACCCTATCGGGTGGCATGAAGATGCGAGTGTCGTTGGCGCGCATGCTCACCAAGGAGCCGGAAGTCATGCTCCTCGATGAACCGTTCGGTGCTCTCGACGAGATGACCCGCCTCGACATGCAGGCAGAGTTGCTGCGTCTCTACGGCGATCGCGGATTCACCGCACTGTTCATCACCCACTCGATGTCGGAGGCGGTCTTCCTCGCCAACCGTGTGATCGTGATGTCGGCGCGCCCGGGACGTATTGCAGCCGACATCCGAATCGACCTGCCCTATCCCCGCCGGCCAGAAGTGCGCTTCGACCCGACCTTCACGTCGTACGTCGCCACGATCTCCGAAACCCTCCGAGGTGTCTGATGACCATCACATCGACTGTATCGACACAGAATTCGACATCGCCGGCTGTCGGCGCTTCCGCGGCCGAGTCGTCGGCCGCCCGCTCGTCGACGGTCTCGTCGACCGGAGGAGGGTCGACGCCGGGCACGAATCGGTCGTCGGCGAGATCCCGACTGCGGCGTGTGCTGCGCATGGTCGTGCCGCCCGCGGTGTCACTGGCCGTGGCGATCGGCCTCTGGTATCTGGTCAGCATGGTGATCCTGAGTCCGCAGCGAAGGTTCCTGCTGCCTCCGCCGCATGAGGTGCTCACCAAGTCACTACTCGACAAAGCCCACGTCAACCCGATGCTCGATGCACTGTGGGTGACCGCGAAGGTGAGCCTCGTCGGATTCGTATTCGCCGCGCTGATCGGCGTCGCGGTCGGCGTGTTGATGAGTCGTGGCTCGTTGATGGAACGAGCCATCTATCCCTGGGCCGTTGTGCTGCAGGTCATTCCGGTACTCGCAATCGTCCCGCTGATCGGCCTGTGGTTCGGCTACGGCATGGTCGCGCGGACCATCGTGTGCGTCATCATCGCGATCTTCCCGATCATCGCCAACACGCACTTCGGACTCACCTCCGTCGACCGCGGCATGCACGAATTGTTCACCCTGTCGAAAGCATCCCGCATTCAGCGACTGACCAAACTGGAGTTCCCCGCGGCACTTCCAGCAATGATGACCGGGTTCCGCACGGCATCGGGGCTCGTCGTGGTCGGTGCGATCATCGGCGACATGTTCTTCGCCAAGGGCGAGCCGGGCATCGGAACCCTGCTCGATGTGTATCGCGCACGACTGCAGTCCGACGACCTCATCGGCGCGATCGTCCTCGCCTCGCTGTTCGGCATCGCCGTCTTCGCGGTGTTCAGCGTCCTCAATTCGGTAGTCGCGCGTCGTCGCTGACTCGCAGCCCCACAACAGAGAAGAGTCGAAACATGTTCAGCGTTCCCATCATCGACATTTCCGCGTACGTGAATCCGGAGGGTACGTCCGACGAACGTGCCGAGGTCGCGCGACAACTCGACGAGGCCGCAACGACCGTCGGCTTCATGCAGATCATCGGACACGGCATCGATCAGCGCGTGATCGACGGGCTCACCGGAGCACTCGACGCCTTCTACGAGTTGCCGCTCGAGGTCAAGAAGAACTACACCCGTCCCGGCGAGAACCGAGGCTACAGCCCGCCCAAGAGCGAATCGTTGAGTATGAGTCTCGGTGTGGCAGCTGCCAATCAGATGAACGACTTCTACGAGGCGTTCACCGTGGGGTCCGAGCGCTCGTGGTACGCGGCCGACGGCCTTCCCGAACCGAGCTATCCCGACAATACGTGGCCCGACGATACGGTGGCGACCTTCCGCCCAGCCGTCGAGGAGTGGTTCGCCGCAGCGCGAGGGGTGTCGCGAGTGTTGTTGCGCGCCTTCGCAGAAGGGCTCGGCCTCGCTGCCGACTACTTCGACACGATGACCGATCACTCCATCGATGCACTCAAGATGAACAACTACACCCTGCCCGAAGGCGAGATCGAACTCGCCGGTGAGCTCACCGGGATGGGGGCGCACACCGACTTCGGCATCGTGACCGTGCTGTGGGCCGACCAGGTTCCCGGGCTTCAGGTGCTCGACCACGAGGGTGTGTGGCACGACGTGCAACCCGCAGACGGCGCGCTGATCGTGAATCTCGGCGACGCGATGGCGCGGTGGACCAACGACCGGTGGCGCTCGACCATCCATCGCGTCGACCCGCCGGTGGTCGACGGACGCATCATCCGACGTCGCTCGGCGGCCTTCTTCTTCGACGGCAACCACGACGCCGTCATCGAGACACTTCCCGGTTGCTCGCGGACCGACCAGCCCGGCTACCCACCGATCACCATCGCCGACAACATCAACGCCAAGCTCGCAGGCATGAAGCAGGGCATCGCACCCAAGGATGCGCAGCGCGAGGCTCAGCGATTGACCTCGGCGCATTCGGGCCGGTAGGGCATTACGCTCGATGACCGTGACGGTTGCAGGCGGCGAGGGCGCATTGCTGACACAGTCGGTCGTGCGCCGGCTGCGCGACGAGATCTTCGCAGGCCAGATGGCGCCGGGTACCCCATTGAGTGTGCCGGGTCTCGCCGCGCGACTCGAGGTGTCGCGGAGCCCGGTCCGCGAGGCCGTGCAGCAACTCGTCGTCGAAGGACTCGCCGAGTACACGCCGCGCGTCGGCGCGAAGGTGGCGGTGCTCGACGAGGACAGCCTCCGACACGTCTTCGAGGTCCGTGAGGTGCTCGACGGCCTGGCTGCCCGCCAGGCCGTCGAACGCCTCACCTACGCCGACATCGACGATCTCTGGAAGCGCATCCGTGCACAGGAGGATCTGCTCACGGGTCCCGCCGACCACAAGCGCGACGCCCAACTCGACCTGGAATTCCACACCGCGGTGCGATCGCTGTCAGGCAACAAACCACTGTGCGACGCATTGCTGAAACTCGACACGCAGTCGCACCTGTACCGCTCCGACATGTGGGGCCACGATGTGAACAGGCGTCTGTCGGTGACCGAACATCGACGGCTCGTCGCGGCCCTCGAGGCGGGTGACGCCGAGGGTGCGCAGGCTGCGGCCCAGGCGCACGCCGCGGGTGTGCTGGTACGGCTGCTGCGCTCGTGAGCACCGAACTGCCACCGGGACGGTGGGGTGAGTATCCCGACACACTCGCCGACCTCCTGCCGTGGATAGGGCGCGCGCTCGGGGTCGACGCGGGCCGGGTATCGGGCACTCTGCCCGAACTCGACGCCGCCTCTGCTGTACTGCTGCTCGTCGACGGGCTCGGCGATCGGCAACTCGACGCGTACGCACACCTCGCGCCCACGCTGGCCGCACTGCGCGGACCGGTACTGCGCGCGGGCTTCCCGACGACGACAGCGACGTCGATCACGAGTCTGATGCGCGGCGAACCCGCGGGCGAGCACGGGATCATCGGGTACAGCTTCGTTCCCGACGCCGCGGCGCGGCGGCACGGTCCCGCACGCACGCTCAACATTCTGCGCTGGAGCTTGGACAGCGCCGACGGCCCGTCGGCCTACGACGTCTATCCGCCGAGCGCGGTGGGCCCCGGTGGTGAGGGTGCGCTCGCGATGCTCGAACGATCCGGGGTGCGGGTGTTCCAGGTCATGCCGGGCGACTTCAGGGATACCGGTTTCACCACGGTCGCGTCCGGAACCGCGGGTAAGCATCTTCCGGCGAAGGCGCCCGCCGAGATCCGGACAGGCATCACCACCGCGTTGACGCGCGCGCTTCCCCGTTCGCAGTGGCCGCGGTTCGTCTACGCGTACCTCTCCGACCTCGACACCGCCGGCCACGTCCACGGACCGGGCTCGGACCCCTGGTGCGAGGCACTGCGGACCGTCGACGCCCTCGTGGCCGACATCCTCACCGACCTCCCCTCCGACGTCGCGCTCGTCGTGACCGGCGATCACGGCATGCTGCGCGCGGGAAAGTCCATCGACCTCGACGCCGAGCCTGCGTTCACATCCGGTGTCGCACGCATCGCAGGAGAGGCCCGGGTACGGCACGTCTACACGCTCGACGGCGCCACCGACGAGGCTGCGGACACCTGGCGCGAGCTTCTCGGCGACGACGCGCTGGTCGCGCCGCGAGAGCAGGTGCTCGCCGAACACTGGTACGGGCCACGGATCGGCGACCGGACAGCGCCGCGGATCGGCGACCTCGTCGTCGTGGCTCGCGACCGCACCGTGCTGACACGTCCGGGCGCGGAGCCCGGCGAGTCGAGGATGGTGGGACACCACGGTGGCTGGACCGACGACGAACTATTGGTACCGCTGTTGGTCGGCGGGCGCTGAGCTCGCGGCGTCGCGGACCGGCGAAGGCTGTTCGCGACCTTGCACTCACCCGGGTCGAGTGCTAAAACGGACCTTGGCACTCACGGATCGTGAGTGCTAGGTCGGGACGGTGAGATCGGTACCGAATGACACACCGGTCGTCCGTCGCGGGCACCGAGTCCGGCCATAGAAACCTAGTGTCACCCCCAATCGGAGGATCACTTACCCATGGCCAAGCAAATCGCGTTCGATGAAGAGGCCCGTCGCGGTCTCGAGCGGGGTCTCAACACCCTCGCCGACGCAGTCAAGGTGACGTTGGGCCCCAAGGGCCGCAACGTCGTTCTGGAAAAGAAGTGGGGCGCCCCCACGATCACCAACGATGGTGTGTCCATCGCCAAGGAGATCGAGCTCGAGGACCCCTACGAGAAGATCGGTGCCGAGCTCGTCAAGGAGGTCGCCAAGAAGACCGACGACGTCGCGGGCGACGGCACCACCACCGCAACCGTTCTGGCTCAGGCACTCGTGCGTGAGGGCCTGCGCAACGTCGCTGCAGGTGCCAACCCGATGGGCCTCAAGCGCGGCATCGAGCAGGCTGTCGACGCAGTCACCGAGTCGCTGCTGAAGAGCGCCAAGGAGGTCGAGACCAAGGAGCAGATCGCTGCCACCGCTGGTATCTCGGCAGGCGACCCCTCGATCGGCGAGCTCATCGCCGAGGCGATGGACAAGGTCGGCAAGGAAGGCGTCATCACCGTCGAGGAGTCCAACACCTTCGGACTCCAGCTCGAGCTCACCGAGGGCATGCGCTTCGACAAGGGCTACATCTCGGGCTACTTCGTGACCGACCCGGAGCGCCAGGAAGCCGTCCTCGACGATCCGTACATCCTGCTCGTCTCGGGCAAGGTCTCGACCGTCAAGGACCTGCTGCCGCTGCTGGAGAAGGTCATCCAGTCGGGCAAGCCGTTGCTGATCATCGCCGAGGACGTGGAGGGCGAAGCCCTTTCGACCCTGGTGGTCAACAAGATCCGCGGCACATTCAAGTCGGTTGCCGTCAAGGCTCCCGGCTTCGGTGACCGTCGTAAGGCCATGCTCGCCGACATCGCCATCCTCACCGGTGGCGAGGTCATCAGCGAAGAGGTCGGCCTCTCGCTGGAGGGCGCCGGACTCGAGCAGCTCGGTCAGGCGCGCAAGGTCGTCGTCACCAAGGACGAGACCACCATCGTCGACGGCGCGGGCGACGCAGACGCCATCGCCGGACGCGTGTCGCAGATCCGCACCGAGATCGAGAACAGCGACTCCGACTACGACCGTGAGAAGCTGCAGGAGCGTCTGGCCAAGCTGGCCGGTGGCGTTGCAGTCATCAAGGCGGGCGCGGCCACCGAGGTCGAGCTCAAGGAGCGCAAGCACCGCATCGAGGACGCCGTCCGCAACGCGAAGGCTGCCGTCGAAGAGGGCATCGTCGCCGGTGGTGGCGTTGCACTGCTGCAGTCCGAGCCTGCGATCGACTCGCTGTCCCTCGAGGGCGACGAGGCGACCGGTACCAACATCGTGCGCGTCGCGCTGTCGGCTCCGGCCAAGCAGATCGCCGTCAACGCGGGCCTCGAGCCCGGTGTTGTCGCCGACAAGATCCTCAACTCGCCGCTGGGCACCGGCCTCAATGCCGCCACCGGCAACTACGAGGACCTGCTCGCCGCAGGCATCAACGACCCGGTGAAGGTCACCCGCTCGGCACTGCAGAACGCAGCGTCGATCGCGGCTCTGTTCCTCACCACCGAGGCCGTCGTCGCCGACAAGCCCGAGAAGAACCCGGCCCCGGCCATGCCCGGCGCCGACGAGATGGGTGGAATGGGATTCTGATCCCTCCCGCTTGTCGAGGAGTCTCTCGAAGCACCCGAAGGCCGGTCATCCGCAAGGATGGCCGGCCTTCGGCCTTCCCATCGACTGTGCGCCCTCAGCCGTCGACTGTGCGTTCCCACTCGTCGACCGTGCGTTGCCTGCCGGCGACCGTGCGGGTTTTTCACGACCCTGAGTGAGTATTTTCGCGGTCCTCGACGTCCTGCGCCACGGCTATCGTCACGTTCATGTACGTGCCACCGCAGCCGCAGGGCAGCCCATCGTTCTATCCTTATCCCGATCCTGACATCTGGCAGCCCGTCCGCCGGCGTGAACGGTCCACCGTCGACATCGTGCTCACCTCAGTGCTCGGGTGTGCCTATGTGTTCGTTGCATTCGTATCGGTTTGGTTCAGCCTCTTCTTCGCGATGGCACCGATGTCTGCTCTTCCGGCTCACCCTGCGACACCTCTGGTGTCACCCGCGCGTACCTCGTCACCGACGGTGGGGCGGTTGTGTTGTTCCTGTGCTCGACCGTCGCGCTGGTGGTGATGGCGGTCCGTCGGTTACCCATGTTCTGGATCCCGTTGTGTGCCGGTCTGATCCAGATCGGGCTGGTCATCATCGGGGCTCACCTGGCGGTCGTTCCCACCCCATGAGGATCGCGCGGCGGAATGCCGGGCCGGCGCCCACGCGTTGATGTGATCATGAGTCCGCTATCCATCGACGTCTGGTCCGACATCGCCTGCCCCTGGTGCTATATCGGCACACGCAACCTCGACGCCGCTCTCGCACTACTCGACAACGCCGCCCGCGACGTCGTTGTCGACTTCCACAGCTATCTCCTCGCGCCGGACACACCAGCCGACACCGACGCACCCGAGATCGACTTCCTCGTGCGGAGCAAGGGCATGCCCGCCGAGCAGGTCCGACAGATGTTCGCTCACGTCACCCAGGCCGCCGCCGATGCCGGCTTGCACTACGACTTCGACATCGCCCGTCACGCCAACACCCGCAAGGCGCACGAGTTGCTCCACTACGCGAAAAGTGTTGGCCGACAGTCAGAGATGGCCGAGCGATTGTTCGCGGCACACTTCACCGAAGGAAAGTTCGTCGGTGGTGTCACCGAACTGGCCGACCTCGCAGCCGAGATCGGCCTCGACCGCGACGCCGTCGAGAGTGCCCTGCTCGCCGGGACGTATGCTGATGCCGTCGACGCCGACCTCGCGCAGGCCAACGCCTACGGCATCAGCGGTGTGCCGTTCTTCGTGATCGACGGTCGGTACGGCGTCTCGGGCGCACAGCCGCCCGAGGTGCTCGCACAGGCTATTGGTCAGGTACTCGCCGAGCGTGCCGACACCTGATCGCCGCGACACGATCCGACGGGTTACACGACAGCAGAACCCGCGGCAGGCGGCGGCGTCGGCTCGAGTCCCCTCAATGATGCGGTGAACCTACTCAGCGCTGCGGACGAAGTGAGTTCTTCCCGGTGAGCTGGCCGTCGGGCTGATCGACGAACCGGCCATCGCAGTGACCCGCTGCGGCACGCGAAACAGCGTGGAACACAGCCGGATTGACCGCCTCTGCGGTGTGTTCGGTGTACCCCGTGGGTGCCACGAACGCGGGCAGGGGGGTGACCCGGCACTGTCCGCCGTCGAGGTCGCCGGTCACCCACTCGTAGGCGCTGCGGATGCGGTAGTACTTCGTCGGCCCGGGGGTGTCGTCTCCGGCGTTGAGTCGGCGGAGAAATGTGCTGTCGGGGCAGAGTTGGCCGTCGGTGCCCGGCTGGCCGCATCCGCCCGGCGAGCCGTATTCCGGTGTGCCGATTGCGATCACGTTGGCCACCGCGGACGTGCCGCCGAGTATTTTCACGTAGTAGCGCGTCGTCACGCCGCCGACGCTGTGCCCGACGAGTGAGACCGGCGTCGACGGTCTGGCCCTCTTCTCTGCGTCGACCGCGCGCTTGATGGCGTGGGCGTCGGAGACGAGCTGCATGCCCGGGAGGTCGAGCACCCGGACCCGATACCCGTCTCGACGCAATGCGTCGGCCATCAGGGCGTACGGCGCGGCGCCGAAGGATTGGCCGGGCACGATCAGCAGTGTCCCGCGGTGGGTGGCGGGAGCGGCATGGGCGGTCAGCGGTTCCATGACCATCGTGGCAGCGATGGTGCACGCAACGATCGCGGTGAGGAGGCGCAGAATTCGCATGGCCGGCATCCTATCCTCCTACTTAGTCTTACCTAACTAGCAGGGTTGATTGTGCCCACGATGCTCGGGAGCGGCCTCGGCCGTCGGCCGGAACATCGCCGGGCGCGAGCTCGGCATCTGCAACACTTGATGTCATGCCCTCCGCGCCCGGTGCACCGAGTCCTGTCTCCAGCCTGCCGAACCTGCGTGACCTCGGCGGCTATCGAGGACACGACGGCCGGACGGTGGTCTCCGAGCGGCTGTTCCGGTCGACCGACTTCCGCTCGATGGCCACAGCCGATCTGAACTCCTTCGAGAAACTCGGTATTCGTACGATCTACGACCTGCGGTCGGAGGCGGAGCGCATCGCGTTGCCCGACCCCGCACTTCCCGATGTCGTCGACATCCACCTCGACGTCCTCGCCGACGCCGAGAACGCGGTGCCAGCGAACCTCCAGCAGTTCTTCTCCGACCCGGAGACCGTGAAGATGGCCTCGCGTGAGCTCTCGGGAGGCAAGGCTGCCGACGCCATCGCGGCCACGTACCGCGGCATGGTGACGCTCCCAAGCGCGGTCCGTTCGTATCGCGGCTACTACTCGGGCCTGCTCGGCGAACACGACGGGCCGTCGCTGTTTCACTGCACCACCGGCAAGGACCGCACGGGCT
The DNA here is from genome assembly GCF_000332975.1 of Gordonia aichiensis NBRC 108223. Lineage (GTDB taxonomy): Bacteria > Actinomycetota > Actinomycetes > Mycobacteriales > Mycobacteriaceae > Gordonia > Gordonia aichiensis. Next base: position 261,186 of record NZ_BANR01000004.1, read on the forward strand.
GGGCAGCGGCGTCGTTGCTCGCCCTGCTCGGCGTCGACAAGGACGACATCTACCACGACTACCTGCTGACCAATGAGCGACTTGTTCCCTCACTGAAGCCCATCTTCGACGAGTTCGCGGCCGCGGGTGGCGATCCGGACGTCTTGCTGCCGATCCTCGGCGTCGACCCCACCTACCTCGACGCCGCGTTCGATGAGGTGCGTGCCACGCACTCCGATATCGAGGGCTACTTCCTCACCGGCCTCGGATTCGACGAGGCGGCGCTGAGAACGCTGCGCGACACCTACCTCGTCGCAGACTGATCGTCGGCCTCAGGCGGTTCGTCGTAGAAGTCGCGTGGGACCGACCGTGTGCCGTTCCCACGCGACCTCGGGCCACAGTGCTCGTCGCTCAGCGGAAGACGATGCATGTGGTGCTGCCGTGTGCGACGAGTTTGCCGTCCGCGGAGAACACCTTGCCCTCAGCGGTGGCGGTGCGGCCGCCCACATGGATGATCTCGCCGACGCCGGTGAGTTCGCCGTCGTCGGTCTGGACGGCCCGGATGTAGTTGACCTTGAGCTCCAGCGTCGTATAGCCCGCGCCGGCGGGGAGGGTGGTGTGGACGGCGCATCCCATCACGGAGTCGAGCAGGGTGGCGCAGATACCACCATGGACCGTCCCGAGCGGATTGGCGAAGTCGGGTTGAGGCGTCACCGCGAAGCTGACCGCGCCCTCGTCGACGCGGACCGGGCGCATCCCGAGAAGTCGGCCGATGCTCGGACGTTCATCGTCGGGGTGTGCGGCCCAGGCGCGCAGGAGTTGCAATCCCGACAGTGCCGTCGGATCGGTCGAAGTATCTGTCTGTGCGGTGGATGGCTCCATGGCTATGTATCCTTACATAGTATCGGCCGAGTATGAAGACCTACATAGATGTTTCCAGCGCGAAAGGTGGTGGCCTGTGTCACTCGACCCGAATGACGCCCTCGACACCGATATCAGCGGTTCGCGCGCTCGTGACATGGGCCCGCGAGATCGGATGATCGCGCATGCGGCAGACCTCATCGGTCGCGATGGCGTGCCGGGAACGTCGATCGGCGATGTGCTCGCGGCCAGTAAAGCGCCACGCGGGTCGATCTATCACCACTTCCCGGGCGGTAAGTCGGAGTTGATGACCGAGGCCGTGCGATTCGCGGGTGAGTTCGTCTCCTCTCGTATCGCCGACACCAGCGCCGGTTCGGCTGCCGACGCCGTGTTCGCGATTGGAGATGTCTGGCGGAAGATGCTGGTCAACACCGATTTTCAGCGAGGATGTCCTGTCCTCGCCGGCGGGCTCGCGCGCCGTTCGGAGCCGGCTACGGCCGACGAGGCGGATGCGATCTTCCGGCGTTGGCGCCACCAGATCTCGGCACGGTTGGTCTACGAGGGCGTCGACGATGCTCGTGCCGACTCGCTGGCCACATTGGTCATCTCGGGAATCGAGGGGGCGGTCGGTGTGTCGTTGACCCAGCGCAGCGTCGAACCACTCGATTCGGTGATCACCGAACTCGCGCGACTGTGCGAGTCGGCAGTGGTCCCGGGCTGAGGTTCGGCGCGACACGCATCGCCCTCAGCCACGCGGCCGGCCTGCTCGCCGTCTCGGGCCAGAGGTCTCTTCACGGTGTCCTGCGCCACATAGTAGGTTCTCCCACAGGTCCGGGGCAGGTGTTGCCGTCGGCAACAGCCAGGGGAGGTGGAATCGTGACGCCGGTGTATCGGGAGGCACTGGGTTCCGACTTCGACAACCTGCACCCCAACGTCGCGTGGCGGTACTCGATCGACTCGACGTCAGGCGTTGCCCAACTCGGTAGCGGCATCTACGAGTCGGTGTACGTGTCCTCGGCGCTACCACCGCCGCTTGTCTGGTTCTACGCCAAGCGCAACGCATTCCCGGCGAGATCGAGTCGGATGGTGCCGTTCACCCAGAACCAGTACTGTTACGTCGACGAACTCGGCCGCGAGTCGCTGGCGGTCCTGCGTACCTTCTCGTATACCAATGGCGACCGGGCCCTCAACTCTCTGCTCGTCGACGGCACATCGGGCCTCGTCGACTACTTCGGTGACGGCCCCGACCTCCTGTGGCCCATCGAGCCGTCGGTGACGCGTGCAGGCGAACTCCTGCTCGAGAGCGGACCGATGCGCTGGCTCGGCCGCGGGCCCAAGGTGGGTATGAAGGGCTTGTTCGCCTCTCAGATGAAGTACATCGAGGGGTGGGACGACGAGCGTGAACGCTTCCGGTGCGACGCAACGGTGCGTAATCCGGTACTCGGCGAGATCATCCACTTCCGCGGTTGGTTCACTGCGGTCGACGTCGCGTGCGGTCTGCGGGACATCCCCGACGAGGCGTGGCCGCTTCACCTCATCGAACGCGAGGATTGACGTCATCCCCATCACGCGCACAGGGTAGGTTGCTCATCATGGCCGTCTCAGCAAAGACCGAATTCGATATCGCCGCACCGTTATCGGTGGTGATGGATGTCCTGATGGACGTCGAGTCGCTTCCGGAGTGGTCCGGTCCGCACAAAGCGGCTCAGATCGTGTCCACCCACGACGACGGCACGCCAGACGAGGTCTCGATGACCGTGAATGCCGCAGGCATCAACGACGACCAGTCCGTCAACTACACGTGGACCGACACCACCTGCGCGTGGACTCTGATCACATCGACGACGCTCTCCGAACAGCAGGGCAAGTACACCCTGACCGACAAGGGGGACAGCACCCATGTCGAATTCGAGTTGCAGGTCGATCTGAAGATCAAACTGCCGGGCCTGATCGTGAAGCGGGGGCAGAAGGTCGCCGTCGACACCGCACGCAAGGGTCTGACCGCAGAGGCCGAGCGCCGCGCAAAGACCTGAACCGCACCGCTTTTCGTCGTACTCGGCGACGACGCCGGAGCTGCAAGCCGTGGGCTCCGGCGTCGTTTCCTATCCGTTACCTGAGAACGCGCGCTCCGCGGTATTCGTGACGACGAGTGCGGGGTACCCTGACAGGGCTGTCCGCGTTTGCGCGACGCCCGATCGTCTTCTGGAGGCCAAATAAATTGCGTATCAACACTTTTGCCGCCCGCGTCTTCGCTGTCGTCTGCGGCGGGGCGGGGTTACTCGCCGGGCTCTCTCTCGGCGTCGGTGATGCGCACGCGGGAACCGAATGCAATGCCGCCAACGGCTCGTCGGTACAGCACATTTCGGGCACGAGTGGCTGCGGTGCACGAGCCGGTGCGGGCAGCACGGCCAGCGCGAGCGACGCGTCGTCGAGCGGCACAGCGGTAGCCGTCGCCGACGGTGGCGGTCACGCCCGCGCACACAACCTGCAGCCGGGATCGACGGCGCTCGCCGGGGCGAATTCGGGCGGCAACGCCTACTCGGTCACCACCGGCCCCGGCGCGATGTCGATCGCGCAGGCACGCCGAGGGAGCAACTCGGTCGCAGTCGGCGGATGGGGCGGACAGGCGGTCGCCACGCAGGACGGTGTCTCGTGCACTGGCGGGTTCGCGGCGGCAGCTGATTCGGGAAGCGGCAAGGCATGCCTGCGTTCGGGATCGATCAGCCTGCGCAACTGAACCCTTCTCCTCGTGTCAACAGGTAGAACTCGAGCGACTGCCGACGTCCCCGGGACCGGGGGCGTCGGCAGTGGGCTGTCGGGGGCCTCACTGCCGGGCAGGGTCGAGTTCACCCCATAGCCACACAGCGTTTGCCGGATACGCATATCGTTGGGTAGTGACCGAGTTACACGATCTCGAAGCCGTCGGCCCCGACTTCAGCAAGTTGAACGGGCGCGAAGCCCTGCAACAACTCGTCGATCTCAAGGACACCACGCAGTTCACGGTGAACGACGATGACGACGACGACCCGATCCTCCTGACGCTCCCCGAGCGCAACGTCGTCGACACCTGGCGCGAGGACTACCCGTACGACGAGCGCATGAGCCGCCGCGAGTACGAGGTCACCAAACGCCGACTGCAGATCGAACTGCTGAAGATGCAGAAGTGGTCGAAGCAGACCGGGCAACGTCACCTGTGGCTCTTCGAGGGACGCGACGCTGCGGGCAAAGGCGGGACAATCAAGCGTTTCAACGAGCACCTCAATCCGCGCGGCGCGCACACCGTCGCGTTGGAGAAGCCGAGCGAACGCGAGTCGACGCAGTGGTACTTCCAGCGATACGTGCAGCACCTGCCCGCAGGCGGTGAGATCATCTTCTTCGACAGGTCCTGGTACAACCGTGCCGGCGTCGAGCGGGTCATGGGTTTCTGCACCGATGAGCAGTACGACGAATTCATGCGACAGGCTCCGGGATTCGAGAAGATGCTCGTCGACGACGGCATCAGCCTGGTGAAGTTCTGGTTCTCGGTCACCCCGCTCGAACAGCGCACGCGGTTCGCGATCCGACAGATCGACCCCGTTCGGCAATGGAAACTCTCCCCGATGGACCTCGCCTCCCTGGACAAATGGGACGCCTACACCGCGGCCAAGGAGACCATGTTCGAACGCACCGACACCGACCACGCGCCGTGGACCGTCGTGAAGAGCAACGACAAGAAGCGTGCCCGCATCAACGCGATGCGGCACGTGCTCTCCCTGTTCGACTACGAGGGCAAGGACGAAGAGTTCGTGGGCACGCCGGACCCTCTGATCGTCGGGCGCGCTCGCGACCTGGTCGGGGAGTGACGACACCGAACACTCATCGAGAGGTCAGCATCGACCGGTAGCGTCGTAGCCGTGCGAACCTTCCTCAGCGGTCTGGCGACGATCGTCGCCGTCGTGGCCATCGTTCTCGCGGTACCGGCTGTCTGGGTCAGTCAACGGATCGTCGACGACGACGGGTTCACCTCGCTGATCGAGCCGGTCGGGCACGACCAAGCGGTCAAGGACTATCTGGCGGGCGAGATCACCGAGCAGATCGCCTCACGGACGTCGATCTCGGGGGCCGACGCAGTGGTGCGGCCACTCGCGAACGCCTATACCAACAGTTCACAGTTCCCCGCCGACTTCGCCGACGTCGCCACGCAGCAACATCAGTGGTTGTTCGACGAAGCATCGGATCCCAACGCGCCGATGCAACTCGACATCACGGCGATGGTCAACCGCGTGCTCGAGAACGCGCGTCTCGGTGTCAGCGTCTCCGGACCGATCACGATCCCCATTTCCAACGGCGACACGGGCCTGCATGCGGGCGCATATCACCAGGCGGGAGAGCAGATCACCACGATCGCCAAGGTGTCGGTCATCGCGGGGATCATCGCCGCGATCATCGCGCTACTTGTGGCCCGGCGCCGTGGCACCGTGATCGCGTGGTTGGGCATCGCGACGCTCCTTGCCGGCGTGGTGTGCTGGGCTGTGGCGAACCTCTACGGCGCATATCTGAAGAACGACGTCTCGTCGTCCGAGAACACCGCGAAGCCCGTCGCCGACGTTGCGATCGACACCATCTCGCACGAACTGCAGTGGACCGGCGTGATCTCGATGCTCGTGGGGGCGGGCATCCTCGTGTTCGGAATCGTCATCCGGCTCGCTTTCGGCGGACGGCGATGATTGTGCGCCTTCGGCAACGAGAGATGGCCCGATGACCGCGAACGCCGTCGACTTCTCCGTTCCGCAGCGTGCGCCAGATGTCGTCGACGACATGGTGTTGGCAGACGGCACCCGTACACCGGTGCGGATCTTCCGCGCCGAGACCGACGCTGCCGGGCCGCTGGTTGTCCTGTTTCCCGGACTGGGAACCCCCGCGAGCTATTTCGACCTGTTCGCCACCCGCTGTGCTGCTGCCGGGGTGTCGGTGGCGTGCGCCGACCTGCGCGGGCAGGGCGCGAGCAGACCCCGCCCGTCGCGCTCAAGCACGTTTGGTCAGCAGCAGATGGTCGTCGACGACGTGCCCTCGGCGATCACCGTTGCGCGGCGCCACATCCCCGAGGGTGCCCTGTTCCTGGCCGGACATTCGATGGGTGGCCACATCGTGTCGCTCTACGCCGCGCGTCAGGCCCGTCTCGGAGCCGACGACGCGCACCGCTTACGCGGACTCATCCTGATCGCGTCGGGCGTTCCCTTTCACAAGCTCTATCACGGTGGGTCAGGGCTGCGGGCCTCGTTGGGGCCGCTCGCGATGCACCGGATCTCGCGCGCCGTCGGATTCTGGCCGGGGACCGTCGTCGAAGGCTACGGCAGACAGTCACGTGTGCTCATCCGCGATTGGACGTACCTGAATCGTCACGGCCGGTTCAGCCCTCGTGGTGCAGACATCGATTACGAGTCCGCATTCGCCGAGATCGACATCCCGGTGCTCGCGGTGACGATCGCCGCCGACTCCGACGCACCTCCTCCGGTGATGGGCGCACTGACGGCGAAGTTCAGTCACGGCGCCGTCGACCATCGACACATCGGCGCACCGCTCGGTCACAACCGATGGGCACGTGATCGAGCCGTGCCGCAACTGGTGACCGAGTGGCTGCATGAACTGTGAGGTTGCTGGGAGGACCAGCACGCTCGCGTGACGGATGCGCGTCTTCGTCGAGAGTGCGTCACACTTGACCACGATGACGCAGGCAGTGGATGACACGAGAAGCCGACAGCACCGACGGGTGGTCGCCCGTGTGCTCGGCTGTCTGCGGAGCGCGCCGCTGACCTTCGCGTGGATGACCGTTCTGCTGGGGACGACGATCGCCCAGCGGCACATGAGTCCCGGCGATCTCGATCGGGTGCTCGGTGCGCGCTCCACCAATCTCGAGCACCTGATGCACGATCCGTTTCACGTCCTGTGGACCAGTCTGTTCTGGATCGACGGTGCCTACTGGCTTCCGTGGGCGGTCGCCTTCTGCATCTTCCATGTTCCGGCCGAGCGGTGGCTGGGATCGCTGCGGTGGCTGGTCGTGGGCGTATCGGCGCATGTGGTCGCGACCTACGTGAGTCAGGGCGTGCTGGGCCTTGCGATCCACGAAGGAGTGCGCAGCGCCGACATGATCCACGTGCAGGACGTCGGCGTGAGCTACTTCTTCGCCGGTATCGTCGGAGTGCTCACCTACCGGATAGTGCGACCCTGGCGTTGGCTCTACCTCGCAGGCGTCGTCGCCTACTATGCGGTTCCGGTACTCGTCGATCTCACGTTCACCAACATCGGGCATCTCACCGCCGCGGTGATCGGATTGGCGTGGTACCCGATCACCCGGCGGCGTCAGCCAGTGTCTCCCAGAGGAACTCGTAGGCAAGCGCCGACTTGAACGCTGCCTGTTTGTTGTCGGCCGCGCCCCCGTGTCCGCCCTCGATGTTCTCGTAATAGTCGACGGTGTGGCCGTTCTCCTCCAGTCGCGCAACGAGTTTGCGCGCATGTCCGGGATGCACACGATCGTCCCGGGTCGACGTCGTGACCAGGATCGGCGGGTACTGCACATCACGCCTGATGTTCTGGTAGGGCGAGAACGGCTTCATGAACGCCCACTCCTCCGGATCTTCGGGGTTGCCGTACTCGGCGACCCACGACGCTCCCGCGAGCAACAGGTGGTAGCGGTACATGTCGATCAGCGGCACCTGGCAGACCAGCGCGCCGAACAACTCCGGATACCGGGTGAGCATGACACCCATCAGCAGACCACCGTTCGAACCGCCTTGTGCACCCAGCTGCGCTGGCGTCGTGAAGCGTCTGGTGACCAGATCCCTTGCGACGCTTGAGAAGTCCTGATAGACCAGGTGGCGTCCCGACTTCTGTGCCACCGTGTGCCATGCCGGGCCGTACTCGCCGCCGCCGCGGATGTTGGCGATGACGTAGATGCCGCCGCGTTCGATCCATGCGCGTCCCGCAACGGTGAGATAGCCCGGCGTCAGCGCATTCTCGAATCCGCCGTATCCATAGAGCAGGGTCGGTCCGTGCGTGACGTCTCTACGCCGAACGACGAAGTAGGGGACGAGTGTTCCGTCGTCGGACGTTGCGAAGTACTGCTCGGTGGTCACCGACGACGCGTCGAAGAACTCGGGGCTGCGCTTGAGCACGACGGGGTCGTCGGAACCTATGGTGCCGTGGAGCAGGCTCGGCGGTTCGGTGAACGACGTGGCCGACCAGAACACCTCGTCGCTGTGATCCGGATCGGTGTCGAGGACGGAAATCGTTGCCATATCCGGCAATCCGTTCACATCGACGGGAGTCCAGTCGCCAGCGGTCAGCACGGAGATCGAGGTGTGCACGTCGTGCAGCGTCGTGATGATCAGGTAGTGCGCGGTGAACGTGAAATCGACGAGGCTCGTGTGCGCGTCCGGATCGAACAACACGACGGCGCTGCGGTTGCCCTCGAGGTAGGCCGGATAGTCGAAGACGAGGAGAGTGCCCGGAGAGTACGTCGGCCCGTCGGGGCCGGAGGGAGCCCACTGCGAGCGTGTCATGACGAGGAGCCAGTTGCGGCGTACGCCCGCGTAAGCGTCGGTGGGCACATCGATGAGAATGAGTTCACCCGCACGGTTCTCGTACAGCAGGGAGTTGAAGAAATCCGTTGCGCGCGAGATGAAATGACGTTCGAAGCCGGGCGTGTCGTCGTATACCGCGCGAATCGAGATGTCCGACGGTTCGCCGGTGAAGACGGTGACGGCGTCCTCGAGCGGGGTGCCACGGGTCCAGAGTTTGGCGATCCGCGGGTATCCGGAATCGGTCAGCGAACCATGGCCGTCGGGGGCTGTGCCGAAGTCGGTGCCGACGTAGACGTTGTCCTCGTCGATCCAGCTCACCGTCGACTTGTTCTCGGGCAGCGTGAATCCGTCGGTGACCCAGCTGCGTGAGTCGAGGTCGAATTCGCGGACCACAGCGGCATCGGCGCCGCCTCGGGACAGCGAGATCAGTACGCGGCGGTAGTCGGGCCGCAACGCCGTAGCGCCCTTCCAGACCCAGTTCTCGTCCTCGTCCTTCGCCAACTGGTCGACGTCGATCACCACGTCCCACTCCGGGGCGTCGGTGACATAGGACTCGAGCGTCGTACGCCGCCATAGTCCGCGGGGGTTGGCGGCGTCCCGCCAGAAGTTGTACAGGAACTCGCCGCGGCGTCGGACGTAGGGAATGCGGTCGTCGGTATCGAGGGCTTCGAGTGTTTGCTCCTCGATCTCGGCGAATCGCTTCGACGTCGTCAGCCGTTCGACGGTGGGTGCGTTGTGCTCGCGAACCCAATCGAGTGAGCGGTCGGCGGTGACTTCTTCGAGCCAGAGATAGGGATCGTCGGTACCTGTGGCGGCATCGGATGTCATCGTGCGCAACCTCCCGTCGGCGATGAGTGGGTCAGCTGGTCACACGGACCCATTCGCCAACCTAGCGGAGTGCCGCCGGTCTCCGACGCAACGGACCGCCGTCGCGTCGATACCCTCGAACAGGTGAGCCGTATCGCCGACCGTGCCGTGCCCGCCGACACCGTGCCCCGCAACGCCGAGCCGGATCAGATCTCGGTGCGCGGCGCACGGGTCAACAACCTGCGCGACCTCGACGTCGACATCCCGCTGCGTGCGCTCGTGGGCATCGCTGGCGTGTCGGGGTCGGGCAAGTCGTCGCTGGCTCTCGGCGTGCTCTACGCGGAGGGCTCGCGTCGCTATATCGAAGCGTTGTCGACCTACACGCGCAGGCGCATGGCGCAGGCCGCCCGCGCGAACGTCGACTCCGTGGAGCACGTCCCGGCCGCGCTTGCACTGCGTCAGCGACCGGCACCACCGGGCGTACGCTCCACGTTCGGCACATCGAGTGAGTTGCTCAACGTGCTGCGGCTGATGTTCTCGCGGCTCGCATCGCACCGCTGCCCGAATGGCCATTACGTTCCCCCGACGATCGACGTCGCGGCAGAACGCCCGTTCTCGTGTCCGGTGTGCGGTGCGCCCGTCGAGGCACCTGGCGCCGAGGACCTCGCCTTCAACTCGCGGGGCGCTTGCCCCACGTGCGCGGGCACCGGCGTCGTGCGGACCGTCGACGACGACGCTCTGGTCCCCGATCCCGACAAGACGCTCGACGACGGCGCAGTGGTGCCGTGGAACATGTTCGGATTCAACGTACAACCGGCCATCGCCCGCGAGTTCGGCGTGCGCACCGACGTCCCGTGGCGCGACCTCACCGACGACGAGCGTCAGATCGTGCTCGACGGTCCCGCGGAGAAGAAACACATCACGGTCACGTCGAAAAAGGGGCTGCACGATCTCGACTTCACCTTCCGCAATGCGAGACTCACCGTCACCGAAGAACTCAAACGCGCCGACAACGAGAAGCGACTCGCGCGGGTCAGCCGGTTTCTGACCGTCGGAACCTGCCCGACCTGCGAAGGTACCCGGCTCAGTGAGGCGGCCCGCGCACCGAGAATCGGTGAGAGCAACCTCGCCGACATCACCGCGCTCTCGCTCGACGACGTCCTCGCCTGGGCGCCGGGTGTTCCGGCGACGCTCCCGCCGGAGATGCAGGAGATGGCAACCGGACTCGTCGACACGCTCTTCGATATGGCGCGGCGGCTTGTCGAGTTGGGTCTCGGCTATCTCACGCTCGACCGCGCGGGGGCCACACTCTCGACCGGGGAGCGTCAACGAGTGCAACTCGCGCGCGCCGTGCGTAACCGGACCACCGGCGTGCTGTACGTGCTCGACGAGCCGTCGATCGGTTTGCATCCGGCGAACATCGAGGGCCTCCTCGGGGTGATGAACGACCTTCTCGCCGATGGCAACTCTGTGGTGTTCGTCGATCACGACGTGCAGATCCTGCGCGAGGCGCAGTGGCTCGTCGAGATCGGGCCGGGGTCGGGAAGCGACGGCGGCAGGGTCATCGCACAGGGGCCTGTCGGGCAGGTGGAGTCAGATCCTGACTCGCGACTGGCCGGATTCCTCACCGGCGCAGCCGATGTGGTGGTGCGCGAGCAGTGTGCGCCCGACCAGGTGTTCGCGCTCGGCACCTTCCATCTCGAGACGTCGGCGATTCACACCGTTGAACCACTCACCGTCGACATTCCGCGCGGACGACTGGTTGCCATCACCGGTGTATCGGGGTCGGGGAAGACCACGATGGTGCTCGAGTCGTTCGTCCCGGCCCTGACGGCGACGTCGACCACACCACAAGGCCGCCTACCGTCGCACGTCGTCGAACTAGACGTCCCCGACCATCCAGCGGGCAAGCGTTTTCATCCCCAGGTGGTCGACGCGACACCGATCGGGGTGAATGTGCGATCGACTGTCGCGACCTATTCGGGCGTCATGGACGAGCTACGTCGCGCGTACGCCGACACCGATGGTGCTCGTGCTGCAGGGCTCACGGCGTCGGACTTCTCCTACAACACCGGGTCGCTGTCGTGCCCGAGATGTGAAGGGACGGGCGAGGTCTCGCTCGACGTGCAGTTCCTCCCGGACATCGACATCGTCTGTCCCGAGTGCAAGGGAAGCCGGTTCGCCCCACGCGCACGGGAGTTCACGCGCGACGGAATCTCGCTGCCCGAACTGCTCTGCCACACGATCCGTGATGCCGTCGGCAAGGTGTCGGCTCTGCCGCCGGTGACAAAGCGCCTCAAGGCTCTTGACGAGCTGGGGTTGGGATATCTGACGCTGGGCGAATCCACCCCCGCGCTGTCGGGTGGCGAGGCGCAGCGGCTGAAGCTGGTCAACCAATTGCACCGCGACCAGTCCGACACGGTGTTCGTCCTCGACGAGCCGAGCGTCGGACTGCATCCACTCGACGTACGCACCCTTCTCGCCGTACTGACCAGACTGACCGAGCGCGGTGCGACGGTCATCGTCATCGAGCACGACCTCGACGTGATCGCCAACGCCGACTACGTCATCGACATGGGGCCGGGCGGCGGTGTCGCCGGGGGGCGGATCGTCGCCACCGGAACGCCCGCCGAGGTGGCTGACGACGACGAGTCGGTCACCGGCCACTACCTCGCCGAGCACCTGGCTGGGTGAGCCGGGTTACGCTCCTGCCGGCTCACGCAGCGGGCAGTGCGTGTGCGAGTAGATCGTCGGCATGCACAGGTTGCAGTGCGTGCACTGTGAGCGGACCGCGGGATCGTCGGCGATCCGCAGCGGCAGGTCGGGCTCGCGCAGGAGCGCGCGGCCCATCGCGAGGAAGTCGAAGCCCTCATCCAGTGCCGCCTCCATCGTCTGGCGATCGGTGATGCCACCGAGCAGGATGATGGGTAGGTCGACGCTCTCACGCAGCCTGCGGGCCAATGGCATGAGATAGCCCGGCCGGTAGTCGTAGTGCTTCAGGAAGAACGGACCGGCGGCCTTCAGACCCCAGTGCATCGCGCCATGGAAGGCGTCGGCAAACGCGTCGCGCGGTGCATCGCCGTGGAAGAGGTACATCGGGTTCAGCAGTGAGCTGCCCGCCGTCGGCTCGATCGCGTCGAGGTGGCCATCGGCGTCGAGGAGCCGGGCGACCTCACACGCCTCGTCGACGTCGAATCCGCGCAGGCGCCCGATGCCGCCGACCCCGTCGTACATGTTCAACTTGACCCAGACCGCCGCTGAGTCGCCGACCTCCTCGCGCACGGACTCGACGACCTCTCGTGCGAGACGGGCCCGATTGACCAGCGAACCGCCGTAGCCGTCACGCCGATGGTTCAGCAGTGGTGAGAGGAAACAACTGATCAGATAGTTGTGACCACAATGGATTTCGAGGCCATCGAATCCCGAATCGACAGCGATACGCGCCGCCAGACGAAACGTCGTCCGGAGCTCGGCTATCTCGTCGACCGAGACCTTGCGGGTGAGTGACATCCCCATGGGCGCCGGAATGCGCGACGGACCGAGCGCCTGCGCACGATTCGACACCGAGTTCGCCACCGGGCCCGCATGACCGAGTTGCGCCGCGGCGAGCGCGCCCTCGGAATGGATCGCATCGGTGAGTCGACGAAGCCCCGGTGCGGCGTCGGGACGCATCCAGATCTGGTGCCGATCGGTGCGACCCTCGGGACTGACCGCGCAGTACGCGACGGTGCTCATCGCGACACCGCCCGCAGCAACCTCCCGATGGAACTCGATGAGTTCGTCGGTGACCAGCGCGTCGGGGGTAGCTCCCTCGAACGTTGCGCACTTGATGAGTCGGTTCCGCAGGGTGAGGGGTCCCAGTCGCGCCGGTGCGAAGGGGTCTGTACTCGACGATGGGGTCACACCGCGATTCAAACACCGGGTGCGGCGGCTCCGCGCAGGATTCGCGGAGAAGCGCAGACGTGGGCGATTACCGGCCAGTACGGGGGACGTTCTGCGCGCACGATCACCAGCGTCGTAGGCTGGCAGTCGTGGCTGATCACTTTGAAACAGTTGTCCTGGGAGCAGGTCCAGGTGGGTACGTGGCCGCGATCCGGTCCGCCCAGTTGGGCATGAACACCGCCATCATCGAAGAGAAGTACTGGGGTGGCGTGTGTCTCAATGTCGGATGTATTCCGTCCAAGGCGCTGCTGCGCAACGCCGAACTCGCGCACATCTTCAACCATGAGTCGAAGACGTTCGGGATGTCCGGAGACGTGACCTTCGACTTCGGGTCGGCATTCGACCGCAGTCGCAGCGTCGCCGACGCAAGCGCCAAGGGCGTGCACTACCTGAACAAGAAGAACAAGATCACCGAGATCGAGGGCTTCGGGACCTTCGTCGACGCCAAGACCATCAAGGTCGGCGACCGCGAGATCACCTTCGACAACGTCATCATCGACACCGGGTCGGTGGTCAAGCTGCTGCCCGGCGTCGAACTCTCCGACAACGTGGTCACCTACGAGACCCAGATCCTCACCCGCGATCTGCCGGGCTCGATCGTCATCGTGGGTGCGGGCGCGATCGGCATGGAGTTCGGCTACCTCCTCGCCAACTACGGCGTCGACGTGACGATCATCGAGTTCCTCGACCGCGTACTGCCCAACGAGGACGTCGATGTGTCGAAGGAGATCGCCAAGCAGTACAAGAAGCTCGGCGTGAAGGTACTCACGTCCACCGGCGTGCAAACGGTCACCGACAACGGCAACGACGTCACCGTCACCTACAAGGACGCCAAGGGTAACGACGGCGAGGTCACCGTCGACCGCGTCCTCATGTCCGTCGGCTTCGCGCCGCGTGTCGAGGGCTTCGGCCTCGAGAACACCGGAGTCGAACTCACCGATCGCGGTGCCATCGCGATCGACGACTTCATGCGGACCAACGTCGACGGCATCTACGCGATCGGCGACGTCACCGCGAAGCTGCAACTCGCACATGTCGCCGAGGCGCAGGGCGTCGTTGCGGCAGAAACCATCGCGGGTGCGGAGACCATGACGCTCGGCGACTACCGCTTCATGCCGCGCGCCACGTTCTGCCAGCCGCAGGTCGCCTCCTTCGGACTCACCGAAGCGCAGGCCAAGGACGCAGGGTTCAACGTCAAGGCCACCACCTTCCCGTTCAGTGCGAACGGCAAGGCGCGCGGCATGGGCGAGACGGCCGGCTTCGTCAAGCTCCTCACCAACGCCGACACCGACGAGTTGCTCGGCGCACATCTGGTGGGCGACAACGTCTCCGAAATGCTTCCGGAGCTGACGCTCGCGCAGAAGTGGGACCTCACCGCCAAGGAGCTCGCCCGCAACGTGCACACCCACCCGACCATGAGCGAAGCCATGCAAGAAACGTTCCATGGCGCGATCGGGCACATGATCAACTTGTAGAGCCCGTCAGGGCACGATGATCAGGGGGCAGCGCGTGGAGAACAGTGCGCCCTGGCTCGTGGAGCCGAGGAGTAGTCCGGTGAAGCCGCCGCGGCCGCGGCTGCCGACAATCACCAGATCGGAATCCTCGGAGGCCTTGGCCAACGCAGCGACCGGAGCGTCGTCGACGACCTGCGTCGTGACCCGCAATCGGGGGAGACGTCGCGTGATCGCGTTGACAGGTATGGCCAGTGCACTCTCGATCTCACGCTCGGCAGCGGCGAAAGCCTTGTCCGACTGCTGGAATCCCGACGAGTTCCACGCGGAGATGACGACGAGCTGCGCGGCTCGATCGGTTGCTTCGTGTGCTGCCCAGTCGAGGGCCTCCAACGACTCGGGCGAACCGTCGACACCCACCGTCACCCGACCGGTTGGTCGTGCCTGCTCGCCGGCGTCCCGGATGACCGCGAGCGGGCACACGGAGTGGGAGGCAAGCGCGGTCGCGACAGAACCCACGAGCGCGGCGGTGAGCCTCCCGGTTCCCGTCGCCCCGACCACGACCATCGACGACGAGCGCGACCGGGACAACAGAGCACTGCGCGCTGAGTCGACGACGATATGGGTACGGGGCTCGATGTCGGGGCTCTCGACTTTCGCGGTCTGCACCGCTGTCTCCACCGCTGCTTTCGCGTACATCCGTGCGGCGTCGAAGTACACCTCCGGCACGGCATAGTCGATGAGTGGGGGCGCCGCGGTTTCCAGCGCGAACACGATGTCGAGAGTGGTCTGATGAATCGTCGCGGCGTGTGCTGCCCAGCTGACCGCGCCCAGTGCATTCGATGAACCGTCGATGCCTACGGTTATTGCTTCGGAATACCTCATGGATCGAGTCTGCGCCGTCCGTGGCCTGCGGTAACGGGGCTTAGGGCCTATCCGTGCGGGGTCTGTGTCCTCACCGGGAGCACTCTCCCGGCCGACACGTCATTTCTTGGTGGCCTGCGACTTCTCCGCATCGTCGAGTTGCTTGAGCAGTCCGAACGAGAGGAACGTCATCGGACCGTGGTCCTCGAAGTCGCCCGCGACATCGCCTGCGATTCCGCCTTCGAGGGCGAGCTTGCTCGTCAACTCCAGCTTCAGTTGAGGTGCGCCCTCGCTGAGATTCAGACGATCGAGATCGGCCCACACGATGTTCGGCCGCGTCGTCGACTCGAACACATAGCGCTTGTTTGTCAGGTCGAGAACGACCTGCCAGATCGTCTGCGAGGCATCGGGTTTGCCCGGATCGGGGATGCGGAACGGCTGGGCGGCGTTGCGGATCACGCTGAACATGCTTGCCACCGACTCGAGTTGCGAACTCGGCTTCGGCAGGCGTGACGAGTAGTAGGCGGCACGCGCGAAGCGGTGTTCGGCCAGGGTATCGCCCGGCAGGGTTTGGTCGCCGCCGAGGCCCTCCCATTGCTTGAGCAACTCGATCTGCTGGTCGTAGGTGGGTGAATTGGTCATCACGTGATACTGCTTGCTGTGATAGACGTGCGGCTTCCCATCGAGATACTCGATGATCGCCGAGTCGCCCGACGCATCGTCGAGCGCGAGGTGGATGGTCGGGGGTGTGCCTCCCGTGGGATCGGGCATCTGGATGACCTGGACGTCGGTCTTCTCGATCCACCCCACCGCATCTGCCACGGTGGCGAAGTTGTCGAGGAAGTACTGCAGCCAGATCGCCTGGCTCAGCGCAGGGCGTGACTCGTCGTACTCGCCGTAGGTGGATTCGGCCAGCCACAGCACGTGACCGGCGAGGCCCGCCTCGTTGAGGCCGTCCACCGAGATGATGTCGAACGCGGTCGCGATGATGCTGCCGTACTTCGACGTCCAGGTGAGTTGGCCCTTGACGCCGTCGTCGCGTGTGATCCCGCGGGGCTGTGTCCACAGGTTGGTCCTCAGATCCCTGTGGAAGTCCATGTTGCGGCCCACGACCACCGCTCCGTTGGCGTCCGGCCAGATAACGCGTGTGCACATAGGGGGTTCCTCGGTTTTCAGATTGTGGGTGTTCTCAGGCACCGGTCCGGCGGCGTGCGGCCCGCTTTACCTCCGACTTCTGACACTAGGCCCGGGTGCGCAGGTCAGAGTGCTTTTGGTGTCCGTGGGGACTGATATGTCTCAGATCCGCGGCTTTGGTCGCACAGGATCGCGCTCGGAGCCGCTCGATCGGTGGTGACCAGTGCACGATAAGAACAGCGGCCGACACTGACAGGGGCGAGGACTAGAGTCGACCTGCTCGACCAAGGAGAACTCGATGGGCACCACAGAACTGACGCGGTCCTGGACTCCGCCGTCGCCCGTCGACATCCGTGCCACCCTGGGCCTGCACCGACGGGGCAGCGGCGACCCGGCGTTTCGATACGCGCCGGACGGGTCGATCTGGCGCGTCGTCCACACTCCGGACGGCCCGGGAACACTGGCGGTCGCCGCCGACGGCTCCGCCATCCGCGGCCGCGCATGGGGGCCGGGCGCACCATGGTTGCTCGAGCAGATGCCCGACATGCTCGGCGCAGCCGACGACCCTGCCGCCCTGGTGCCGCGAGATGACGTCGTCGCCCGGTTGGTCGAGGCGTCGGCCGGTCTGCGTATCGGTCGCACGGGCCGCGTGTGGGAGGCACTCGTCCCTGCGATCCTCGAGCAGAAGGTTGTGGGGACCGAGGCGTGGAGGGCGTGGCGTCACGTTCTGCGCCGCTTCGGTGAACCTGCGCCCGGTCCGGTTCCCCGCGACATGCGCGTACCACCAGCACAACAGGAGTGGGCAACGATCCCCGTGTGGGAGTGGCACCGTAGCGGTGCCGAGCCCGTGCGGATGCGCACCATCCGGGGCGCGACGGCGATGGACGTCGAACGCCACCCGGACAAGCTGGACGTGCTCCGCGGTGTCGGGCCGTGGACGATGGCCGAGACCCGTGCCCGAGCGGTCGGTGATCCCAACTGCGTGCCGGTCGGCGACTATCACATCCCCGCTCTGATCGGCCATACATTCATCGGGCAGGCCGTCGACGACGATGGAATGTTGGAGCTGTTGGAACCCTATGCGGGACAACGCTATCGAATCGTGCGTATGGCAGAACTGCACGGCACGTGGGCGCCGCGACGAGGGCACAAGATGTCGGTACGCGACTACCGCAGACTGTAGCGCCAGGAGTTCAGACCCGCGTGTCGCGCTGGATGCGCAGGGTGTGGATGGTGGTGGCAAGTGAGTCGTACTGCTGCGCGAGAAGGACGAACGCGATGACACGACGGTCGTCGAGGTGTCGGCGCAGCGAGGCCCAGGTGGTGTCGCTGATGTCCCCGTCGGTGATCAGCTCGTCGACGGCGTGCAGTATCCACTTCTGCCGGTCGCCCCACCCGGCCTCCGGTCCGACGAGGATCCGCGCGAACTCGTCATCGTCGATCCCTGCTCGCTTCCCGAGTCGACGATGATGGTCGAGTTCGTACTCGCTACCACGCAGGTGCGCGACGCGGATGATGATCATCTCCGACTCGCGGCGCGACAGCGAGCCGAACGGCATCAGTCTGCTCGAGTAGTAGAGCCAGGCGCGGAACAGCCCGCGCGTACGTCCCAGCGTGGAGAAGATGTGCGCGTCCCGGACGCCGATGGCGCGGGCCGCGCCCCTCGCGAAGACCCAGTTGATGAGCCCGAGGTCGCTCAGTGTGCCCGGAGCAACACGCGGACCGGCTGCTGCGTCGCCTTCGCTAGTCGTCATGAACGCAACGGTAGACTACCGAGATCATGACGGACATCACACCACGGACCTTCAACAGCATCTCCGAGCTCACCGCAGCGATCGGTGAAGACCTCGGCTACGGGGAGTGGCTGGAGGTCACACAGGATCGCATCGACGCCTTCGCCGACGCGACCGGTGATCATCAGTGGATTCACGTCGACCCCGAGCGCGCGAAGAACGGGCCGTTCGGTAAGACGATCGCCCACGGTTACCTGACTCTGTCGCTGCTTCCTCTGTTGGCGGGCAACATCTTCACGGTGAACGGTCCCAAGTTGGTCATCAACTATGGGCTCAACAAGGTTCGCTTCCCGAGTCCTGTCACCGTCGGATCGCGTGTGCGCGCCAACGCCGAGATCGTGTCAATCGACGACAGCCCCGCAGGCGTCACGATGGTGGTGCGCAGCACGGTCCAGATCGATGGCGTCGAGAAGCCTGCCTGCGTGGCGGAAACCGTGCGGGTTCTCGTCTACTGAATCGCGTCCGGGTAACCCCGGTCGTGCTACCCGGACATGGTCCAGACCGGGAGAGCGGAAGCACCCCCGACGGCTGCTTCCCCTCTCCGCGCCCACCATAGGTTGCATCCTGATCATGTGACCCACAAATGGTCGAGAGTCGGCACCTGTGACATTCCTGTGATGCGCGAAGCTGGATTCGCCTCGAGTTCTCGGACCGGGCAGCTCGTGCTGCAGCGCAGCCGGCGTCGACGTCGGGGTCTCAGAGCGACATGTACGGCGACACGCTACTGCGGTGGGAGTCGATGCGCAGGCTGGCGCCGAGCGGCGGGAAAGCGCGCTGTGCACAGTGTTGTCGCTCGCAGACGCGGCATCCCGCGCCGATCGGGGTGATTCGCGCCTGTGGTCCGATCTCGAGGCCGTCCGAATAGATGACACGCGCGGCGTGGCGCAGCTCGCAGCCGAGTCCGAGTGCGAATGTCTTGCCCGCCTGGCCGTATCGAACGGCGCGCCTCTCAACGGTACGTGCGACCCAGAAGTAGTCACGCCCGTCAGGCATCTCGGCGATCTGCGTGATGATCTTTCCCGGGTAGGCGAACGTCTCGTAGACGTTCCAGAGCGGGCACGTTCCGCCACTCGACGAGAAATGGAAGCCCGTGGCGGACTGCCGTTTCGACATGTTTCCCGCGCGATCGACACGGACGAACGACCACGGGACGCCACGGAGATTGGGGCGCTGCAGGGTCGAGAGTCGGTGGCAGATGGTCTCATAGGAGACCGCGTAGAAGGCCGATAGGCGCTCGATATCGTAGCGGAAATCCTCTGCCGCTCCGTGGAATTGGGTGTAGGGCAGCAGGACGGCGGCGGCGAAGTAATTGGCCAGTCCGGTCTTGGCCAGTGCCTGCGCCTCGTCGTTGGTGAAATTCGCCTCGCCGACCAACTCTGTAAGGAGGTCGTCGAATTCGAGAAGAGCGAGTTCAGCGGCGAGTTTGAAGGCGCGTTGGCCGGCAGAGAGTGCGGCCGAGACCTCCAGGCGTCTTGTCGCGGGGTCGAACCGGTGGAGAAGGTAGTCGCCGAGGTCGACACGTGGGGCGATCGTGACGCCGTGAACGTGCTCGAGCCGGTCGGCGATCTCACGCCTGACGTCGCCCGAGTGCATACGCATGCGTGCGTTCAGCTCTTCGGCGACGACGTCGAGTGCGTGAATGTAGTTGCGGCGCTGATAGAAGTAATCCCGCACCTCTTCGTGGGGTGCGGTGATCGATCCGCGCATGGCACGGTCGCTTCGTTCGTCGGTCGCCGCGGCGAGTTGGTCGATCGCGATCCGGTAGCGGCGATGAAGATTCACCATGGCCTGCGCCATGTCGGGGTGAGCCGAGACCATTGCCGCGAGCTCCTGCGGGTCCGCTGTCGTCGGAGCCGCCTCGATGTCGTCGTCGAGCAGCGCTTCCCGTAGCTCCGCGACGAGTCGGACGTCGTCCTGGGAGTCGAAGAACCCTCCGTCGACGCCGAACGCCTCGGTGATCCGAGCCAGCACGGATGCGGTGAGCGGTCGGGCGTCGTGCTCGATCTGGTTGAGATACGACGCCGAGATGTTGAGGGTCTGCGCCAGCGACACCTGTGACAGTCCACGCTCGGAGCGGAGCTGGCGTAGACGCGATCCGACATAGGCCTTGCTGTTCATCTGTCACCGCTGTTCATCTGTCGATCATCGGTCGTAGTTCATCTGGTGCCGGTAGAGGTGTGGCATGACGTGCTCAGGGTACGGTGACCCGGTGCGTGGGCGGTGTGTTCGACGGTGGGTGGCGACGACGTCGCTCATCTGCGTCGGCGCGGTGATCGCAGGCTGTGGCGGCGACGACTCTGTCCCGACCGCCGCCGCCGTGGCGCCCGCCGATCTGCTGCTCCGCCCGGCACAGTTGCCCGATGGTTTCGCCACGACGCAACTGACCGTTTCCGATCTGGTGAAGTCCGACCGCGCGCAACTCGCCGCGGCTCGTGCTGACGATGTGGTGCCGCAGGAGTGTCGTCCGTCGGCGGACGCGGCGTTCATCGACAAGGTCGATGCGTCGAATTCGGCGGTGTTGGCGGCAGGCGCCGCGGACGTCGGACTCGTCGAGCTCGTGTCCACCGTGCGACGCGACATCGTCGACGACATCCGCACCAGAACGGGGCGGTGCACCAGTACCCGGACGACCGTGGCGGAGGGGGGACTCGCGGGCGCGAGCGTCACCACGGAGTCGACCGCACTGCCCGACCCGCCGGAGGTCGGTGACGGGCCGGGTCGCGGACTCAGCGTCGAACGTGCCTTTCTCTCCCGATCAGACGTGTCGACGACGCTGTCGGACTCAACGGTCCGAAAGCAGGTCGGGTATGTCGGATACGCGCTGGTGAAGCGTCCCGGGGGCGCGGTGTTCACGGTCAGCCTCACGGTCAACGGGCCTGCGAGCCGCGCGCAGAATCCGCCTGCAGATCCCGTGGAGCCGATGGCGTCGTCGGCCTTTGTCGCTCTCTTCGGTGCTGCGCTGAAGGCGACGGCAAGGTGAACTCGATCCGTGGCGGAAGCGATGCGGATAGCGAACCGGGTGTGAAACACGACACATGTGTAGTGGCTGGGGGCGCGTCCCCGGCAGGCGACGTGATGCTCGGACCCGCACCGGTCGGTGATGAGATGCGTGGGAAAAACGCAGTACGCGCGTACTTTTTAACGCCTCGCTGACGACTCTTCACATCTCCAGATTCGCAAAATTTGCAAAACTTCGCCAGATGTTTGGCGCCTTTTCGCAGTCAAAGGGGATTGGACCTGCGTGTTTTCGGTGTGGCACCCTTGAGTCAGGCGTTTCCGAGAAGTGCCGAAGAGTTCGCAAACAGCGATCCCTTACTGTGGTTCGGATCACAACTGCCGACCCGATGCGCGCTCGGAGGCCTGACATCACCCGGCCTGGGGTGCATTCCCTGGCAGCTTCGGCCGGGCCCAGAAACGCCCCGGTCTCGAGAGCCGGACAAGCATTCGTTCCGGGAGATCGGGACGAGCAGCACAACGAAAGCGAAGTGGCTAATGAGCAACGTCGGAAAGCCCCGCACCGCCGCGGAAATCCAGCAGGACTGGGACACCAACCCGCGGTGGAAGGGCATCAAGCGCGAATACACTGCCGAGCAGGTTGCCGAGCTCCAGGGCAGCGTTGTCGAGGAGCACACCCTCGCTCGCCGTGGCGCCGAGATCCTCTGGGAGGGTGTGAACGGCGACAACTACATCAACGCCCTCGGTGCCCTCACCGGAAACCAGGCTGTCCAGCAGGTGCGTGCAGGCCTGAAGGCCATCTACCTCTCGGGCTGGCAGGTCGCAGGCGACGCGAACCTCGCGGCGCAGACCTACCCCGACCAGTCGCTCTACCCGGCCAACTCGGTTCCCGCCGTGGTTCGTCGTATCAACAACGCCATGCTGCGTGCCGACGAGATCGCCCGCGTCGAGGGTGACGACTCGGTCGACAACTGGGTCGTGCCGATCGTCGCCGACGGTGAGGCAGGCTTCGGTGGCGCCCTCAACGTCTACGAGCTGCAGAAGGCCATGATCCAGGCCGGTGCCGCAGGCACCCACTGGGAGGACCAGCTCGCTTCGGAGAAGAAGTGCGGCCACCTCGGTGGCAAGGTGCTGATCCCGACCCAGCAGCACATCCGCACCCTGACCTCGGCTCGCCTGGCTGCCGATGTCGCCAACACGCCGACCGTCGTCGTTGCACGTACCGACGCCGAGGCCGCAACGCTGATCACCTCGGATGTCGACGAGCGTGACAAGCCGTTCATCACCGGCGAGCGCACCTCTGAGGGCTTCTACAACGTGAAGAAGGGCATCGAGCCCTGCATCGCGCGTGCGAAGGCATACGCTCCCTACGCCGACCTCATCTGGATGGAGACCGGCAAGCCCGACCTGGAGCTGGCTCGCCAGTTCGCCGAGGCCGTCAAGAGCGAGTACCCCGACCAGCTCTTGGCTTACAACTGCTCGCCTTCCTTCAACTGGAAGCAGCACCTGGACGACGCGACCATCGCGAAGTTCCAGAACGAGCTCGGCGCGATGGGCTTCAAGTTCCAGTTCATCACCCTCGCCGGCTTCCACGCCCTCAACTACTCGATGTTCGACCTCGCTTACGGCTACGCCCGCGAGCAGATGGCCGCATACGTCGACCTGCAGGAGCGCGAGTTCGCTGCTGAGGCTCGTGGCTACACCGCCACCAAGCACCAGCGCGAGGTCGGTGCGGGCTACTTCGACCGCATCGCCACCACGGTCGACCCCAACACCTCGACGGCGGCCCTGAAGGGCTCCACCGAGGAAGGTCAGTTCCACTAGGAGCTCGTCCGCCGCTCCGTGGTGTGAGCGAATCGACAGGCGGTCCGCGACGTATGTTGCGGGCCGCCTGTCGGCATATTCGGGCGTCCCGACGAGTCACTCGTGTGCTCGCGAAATCGGTTGTCCCGTAGCGATTCTTGCGTGGTCGACAAGGCTGGATGGAGGCAGTGGTGTCTGAGACCTGGCGGGTGGGCGTGGTCGGGGCAGGCCAGATGGGGGCCGGTATCGCGGAGGTGTGTGCCCGCTCCGGTGCGGACGTCCTCATCTACGAGCCGACGCGTGACCTCGTCGTGGAGGGGCGGTCGCGGGTACTGCGCTCGCTCGAGCGCGGCGTATCGAGCGGCAAGCTCACCGAACGTGAGCGCGAACAGGCGGCATCGCGATTGCGATTCACCTCGGAACTAGGCGATTTCGCCGATCGCCGCGTGGTCTGTGAGGCCGTTGTCGAGGACGACGCGGTGAAGACGGAGATCTTTGCCGCCCTCGACAAGATCGTGTCCGACCCGTCCGCGGTCCTTGCGTCGAATACGTCGTCGATTCCGATCGTCACGCTGGCGATGGCCACCAGGAACCCGTCACGGGTGATCGGCCTCCACTTCTTCAACCCCGTTCCGGTGCTACCGCTCGTCGAGTTGGTCTCGACACTGCACACTGACACCGACATCGTCACGTACGCAGAGGCTTTCGCTGATCTCGTGCTCGGCAAGCAGGTCATCCGGTCTGCCGATCGATCCGGGTTCGTGGTGAACGCGATGCTCGTGCCATACCTTCTCTCGGCAATTCGTTTGGTGGAGAACGGATTCGCCCAAGTCGAGGATGTCGACAAAGGCATGGTGCTCGGCTGTGCTCATCCGATGGGGCCGCTGCGGCTCGCCGACCTTGTCGGACTCGACACCGTCAAGGACATCGCCGATCGCATGTACGCGGAATCGAAAGAGGCGCTGTATGCACCGACTCCGCTGTTGCTGCGCATGGTCGCAGCCGGTCACCTCGGCAAGAAGTCGGGTCAGGGCTTCTATCGATACGCCGACGGGGATTCGACGTTGCAGCGGTGAGTGTGTCTCGTTTCACACGGTTGGGTCGATTACTGCTTGCAGATTGCTTGCAATAGCTAGCAAACGTGGCATACTGGTTTTCGGAACCACTACAAGCGTTGGTGCGGCACCTATCGGAACCGGGTACGACAGTGTGGTTTGTATCCACGATATGCCCTGTGCCGCAACCAGTCTGGTGGCCAATTAACTAAGGAGATCACCATGAGCACCACCACCGAGCGCACTCTGCCCAGCCCGTTCTACGCCGTGGTTGGCGCGGGTGACCTGGCCCTCAAGCAGGTGAGCGAGGCCGTCGCGCAGATCAAGGAGCGCACCGAGGCAGCCGGCGAGACCGCGCAGACCCGCTTCGAGGAGACACGCGGCCGCCTGAACGCACTTCCCGACGAACTGCCCGGCACCATCGAGTCGACCATCGATGACCTGCGCACCAAGCTGTCGCCGGAGGAGCTGCGCAAGCTCGCCGACAGCTACGTCGAGTTCGCCACCACTGTCTACACGTCGCTCGCCGAGCGCGGCGAAGAGGCTGTCGGCCGTCTGTGGCAGCAGCCGATCGTGCAGGAGGGTCTGACCCGCGCGGAGAAGACCTACAACGACGCCGTCGACCTGACCGAGGATGCCCTCGGTGTTGTCTCGCACCAGACCCGCGCTGTCGGCGAGCAGGCGTCGAAGATCGCGACGCTGGTCAGCACGCGCGTCGGCGAAGCCGGCGATGCGCTCGACGACGCCGTGGACGATCTCGGCGACAAGGTCGACGAGGCTGCCCTCGAGGTGAACGAGAAGCTCGACGAGGCGAGCGCCGCAGTGACCGAGGCCGGAAAGACGGCCAAGGCCCGCAGTGCTGCCGCAGCGTCGAAGATCGACGGCGCCGCAGGCAAGGTCGAGGGTAGGGCGCGCACCGCCAACGCATCGCCCGCCAAGAAGATCGCCGCCAAGCGCACCAGCACCGCTCCGGCGAAGTCGACCACGGCCAAGAAGTCGACCCCGGCCAAGAAGAGCACCAGCTAGTCGTTTCTGGCTGAACCACGCACATTCCCGCGAACCCGGACACGGTTCGCGGGAATGTGCGTTTTCCGGGGGCATGTCGCCACCCCGAGAGTGAAACGGCGCGGGTCGCCGAGCGCGCAGTGGTCAGCCCGGCGAGTCGATGGTGAGCACGGCGAGGACGTCGTCGTCGGTGCGGTAGGAGTGTGTTCGATCGCTGATCCACTGCAGGGATTCCCCCGCGCCCGCGGGCTTTTCGTCGCCTTCGGGCCCGGCGACGAGGTGACCGCGAACCACCCGTACATGCTCGACGACGCCGGGCCCGTGCGCAGGGGACCGCCGCACCCCACCCGACGTGACATGAAGCCAGAAGACCTCCGTCGTCGAACCGTCGTCGTGATGCTCGACGTGTAGCAGACGCGCGGTGAGGTGCGAGCCGTCGCCCTCGGTTCCCGACGTCTCGCCGAGCAGTGCCGTCAGCGGCACACCGAGGGGGCCGGCCACCGCGTACAAGGTGTCCAGCGTGGGGTTGCGTTGTCCCGTTTCGAGTTCGGAGAGTGAGCCCTTGCCGATACCGGCGGCGCGGGCCAGTGCGGACAGGCTCATGCCGCGTTCGGTGCGCAACGTAGAGATCCGCTCACCGACCTCTCTGCGCCGATCGCGTCCCGCGGCCGAACGTCCGCCTGTGGGCTCTCCGCCACCGGCTTCTCCGGTCATGTCGCCACTCCCTTCCCACACGCGCCCCGGTAGGGCACCTGACGTCGTCAGACAGCCGAGTGTTCTGTTTACGGAACGATACCGTTATGCTGGCCGCGTGACCACTGAGCATGCGTCGAACACCGAGCCGATCGTCGCGGGGGTCGTGACCGCGCTCGTCGGCTTCACGTCGTCGTTCGTCGTCGTTGTCTCGGGCCTTCGCGCTGTCGGTGCGACGTCGACGCAGGCGGCGTCGGGTCTGCTGGCGCTGACTGTCACGTTCGGGCTCGGGATCATCGTGCTGTGTGTGCGGTATCGCATGCCGATCACGCTCGCGTGGTCGACGCCCGGTGCGGCACTGTTGGCGGCGATGGGCGCGGGGTACCACGCGGGCTGGCCCGCTGCGGTCGGCGCGTTTCTCGTCGTCGGCGTACTCATTCTCGCAACCGGGTTGATTCCAGCGCTCGGCGATCTCATCGCTCGGATTCCGACCCCCATCGCCCAGGCGATGCTCGCGGGGGTGTTGCTGACGTTGTGCCTGGCACCAATCAAATCCCTTGCGGTGCAGCCGTTGTTGACCATCCCGATTCTTGTGGTGTGGGTGGTGGCCACGCGTTGGTTGTCGCGCTGGGCTCTACCGCTCGCTCTGGTCGCCGCGCTCGTCGTGATCGGAATCTATCTCGCGGTGCACGGTGTCGACAGCGCCGCACATACCGAGTGGTGGCCGCAGATCGCCTGGACCACGCCGCATTTCGACGCCTCCGCGATCGTCGGCATCGCGATACCCCTCTACGTGGTGACGATGGCCTCGCAGAACGTCCCGGGTGTCGCGGTGTTGTCGTCGTTCGGCTATCACACCCCGTGGCGGGCGTCGATGCTCGTCACAGGAACAGGGACAGCCGTGGGTGCGCCTTTCGGCGGACACGCAATCAATCTCGCCGCGTTGTCGGCGGCGCTGGCAGCGGGCGACGAGGCAGGTCCCGACCGTTCGCGGCGGTGGATCGCCGGTGTATCCGCGGGCATCTCCTACCTGGTGTTGGCGGCGTTGTCGGGAGTGTTGGTGACGATCACGGCGATCGCGCCGAACGGCCTGCTCGAGACTGTCGCCGGGTTGGCGCTGCTCGGCACTTTTGCCAACGCGCTCGTCGGCGCACTGAACCGGGACGAGTTCCGGATTCCCGCCGCGCTCACGTTCGTCACCGCTGCTGCGGGAATCTCGTTCTGGGGCATCGGGGGAGCCTTCTGGGCGCTGGTCGTCGGCCTCATCGCGCACACGGTGCTACGACGACGCGATCCGTCGACCTGATCGGCTGCCCACCGCGAACTCAGTCGGAGGCCGCGAGCCTTTTCTTCTGGACCTCGACGTCGAAGTCGGCCTCCGGCCACTGCAGATCGAGCTTCTCGAGCGACGAGATCAGTAGTTCGCACACCGCGAGCCGCGAAAACCACTTCTTGTTCGCGGGAATGAGATACCAAGGCGCGGTATCGGAATCGCATCGATCGAAGATCGCCTGGTAGGCGTCGAGATAGTCGTTCCAGAAGGGCCGCTCGTCGATGTCGTCCGGATTGAACTTCCAGTACTTGTCCGGTCGGTCGAGTCGCTCGGCAAGGCGTTTACGCTGTTCGTCTTTGGAGACGACCAGTGCACACTTCACGATGGTCGTTCCGGTCTCGACGAGATCGATCTCGAACTCGTTGATGGTCTCGTAGCGTCCGTCCCATTCGGATTGCGGCACGAGATTGTGCACCCGCACGGGAAGTACGTCCTCGTAGTGCGAACGATCGAAGATGCCGATATGTCCTGCGGGAGGTACGGCCTTGCGGATGCGCCACAGGAAATCGTGCTCGAGCTCTTCTGGCGTGGGCTTACCGAAACCCTTGATGGACAAGCCCTGTGGATCGACGAGGCCACCGACGTGTCGGACGATCCCGCCCTTGCCCGCCGTGTCCATCCCCTGCAGCACGAGTAGCACCGAGCGGTGATCACCGGATCGGCCGTTGGCGTACAACAACTCCTGCAGATCGGCGAGCACCTCGCCGCGTTCGGCGAGCAACTGGGTGCCGTACCCGTGATCGCCCTCGAAGCCGGGGGTGGACGCGGCGTCGAACTCGGCGATCGGACCGAGTGCCGAGGCCCGGAGTGCCTCGGTCGCGGGTCGCGTCCATCCCGCGTTCTTGTCGTTCTTACCCATCGACGTGAGCCTCCTCCGGTCTCGTCGGTTGCGTCAGCGGGGGAGGGTCGGAGATGAACTGCTCGCGCGACCCGTCGACCCCGGCGATCCCGATGACCGAACTCCACACCATCATCGTCAGGTAGTCGATCAGCTCGTCGACGGAGACGTCGCGGTCGGTCATCCACCAGTCGACAGCGCGCTGGATGCCGCCCACGAGTACGTGGGACCACACCTTGGCCCCGGAGGTGTCTGCGGAGCGCTCTTCCATCCGCAGGACAATCGCTGCCGTCAGCAACTGGGCGACGAGTCGCTCCGATTCGACAGTCCCGACCGATGACGTCGGTGAGTTGGTCAGTGCGAACCGGTACAGCGCCGGGTCGTCGGCCACAGCCCGCACATACACTCCGATCACCGTTCTGGTCAGCGTGTACTCGTCGGCGTCGTCGGAGATGGCTTCGGCCAGCCGGGGGAGCAGCGTTGTCTCGAAGAAGCGCACGGTCACTGCGGTTCCGAGGTCGTTCTTGTCGCTGAAGTACCGGTAGAGGACGGTCTTCGAGACACCGATGTGTGTGGCGATCTCGTCCA
This sequence comes from Gordonia aichiensis NBRC 108223, assembly GCF_000332975.1. Lineage (GTDB taxonomy): Bacteria > Actinomycetota > Actinomycetes > Mycobacteriales > Mycobacteriaceae > Gordonia > Gordonia aichiensis. The sequence goes on from NZ_BANR01000004.1 coordinate 289,846, forward strand.
TCCCCGCGTCGGCTCCGAGCGCGCGCACGGCGTCGATCGTGCCATCGGTCAACTCACTCCGACGATCCTGTTTGTGCTTCTCCCACCGCTGCCTGCGCCCGTCGGGTTTGACCGTGTCGTCGGTGACCGCGCCGAGCAGCGCCTGTTCAACCCCGCGCGTCACGTGTGCAGCAGCCGAAAGCGCAGTACGTGCCGCGGCCGCAGGGCTCGGGCGGTTGGGTATCACCTGGCCAGCCTAATCCCCGGAAGAGGGTAGAACTTATTGAGTGTCGACAGTGATTCCGGACGTTTCCGGCCAACCGGGGCAGCCGTCCGCGCGGGCGCGGCACTCGTCGCCGGGATTCGGTGCCTCCGATGCCACAGGTGACCAGCGACGTCGCCGCGATCTCCGCAAGATGAAGGTGGTCTCGACAGGTTTTCTCGTCGTGGCCGCCGTGGTCTACCTCTGCATGCGCTATCTCGAGCATCGCGACGGTGCCGACGTCGCCGCGTGGGTGGGATACGTGCGCGCGGCGTCGGAAGCGGGAATGGTCGGCGGGCTCGCCGACTGGTTCGCTGTGACCGCCTTGTTCAAGCATCCGCTGGGCATTCCGGTGCCGCACACGGCTCTGATCCGGAAGAAGAAGGACGAGATCGGAGATCAGCTCGGCGAGTTCATCGAAGAGAACTTCATGACGCCGGCCGTGGTCGTCGAACGTGCCGAACAACTCGACATGCCCCGTCGCGTGTCGACGTGGCTGGCCGATCCCGCGAACGCTCCGCGCATCTCCGACGAGGCCGCCCGCGCGATCAAGCTGGCCTCGGAGATGCTCGGCGACGAAGACATCGAGCAGTTCATCCAGGCCGTGTTGAAGTGGGCGGCCGAACCCGAGTGGGCGCCGCCGATCGGCCGCATCCTCGAGCAGCTCGTCGACGAGGACCGGCTCGACCCGGTCTTCCAGTTGCTGTGTGACCGTGCCTACGACTGGGCGGTCGGCAGCCAGGACCTCATCGAGCGAGTCGTCGACCAGGATGTGGGGCCGTCGTGGAAGCCGAAATTCGTGACCAACCTCGTCGGCGACAAGATCTATCGCGAACTCGTCGACTTCACCTACAAGGTCAAGACCGACCCCGAGCACGAGATGCGGCGGTCGATGCACCAGTTCGTCGAACAGTTTTCCCACGACCTCCAGCACGATCCCGCGATGATCGAGCGCTTCGAGGGCATCAAGCATGATCTCGTCGGTAGCGCCGAGGTCGCCGACGCCGCGTCGACGGCCTGGAACACGGGCAAGGCCGTCATCGAGCAGATGCTCGAAGATCCCAACAGCACCCTTCGTAACACCCTGACCGACGCGGTGATCCGGCTCGGTACGCGCATCCGCGACGACCGCCCACTCCAGGAGAAGATGAACGGGTGGGTGGCCCGCGTCGCCAATCACGTCGCGACGAACTACTCCCGCGAGATCATCTCGGTGATCACCGAGACGGTGCGCAGTTGGGATGCCGACGACACGAGTCGCAAGATCGAACTGCAGGTGGGCCGCGATCTGCAGTTCATCCGGATCAACGGAACCGTCGTCGGTTCGCTCGCAGGTCTCGCGATCTATACCGTGTCGGTGCTCATCTTCGGGTGAGCTGACTGCTTGCACGAGCTAGCACTCGCGCCGATACTGGCAGAGGCAGCGAGTATCGGGAGTGAAATGTCAGCACAGAGCAATGCAAGCCCGTCGGACCATGGCACCAATACCGGCACGAACACCGGGTCCGACGACACGCGCGTCGCCACGAGTGGAGTCGACGCACACGCGCAGGGCGTGGATGCCGGCGGCGCAGCCACAGGGGGAGAGGGCACCGGCAGCGACGGCTCGAGCAACCCGGTCGAGACGGTCGCCAATGCCGCGCAGGACGTGGTGGCCACGGCCGCGCAGGACATCGGCTCCTTCATCCGCTCGCAGCGTGTGGCTGCCGAGGTCTCGCTTCGTCAGCTCGCCGACCGCGCCGGCGTGTCGAACCCGTACCTGAGCCAGATCGAGCGAGGGCTGCGTAAACCGTCGGCCGACGTTCTGGCGCAGATCGCGAAGGGGCTGCGGGTGTCCGCCGAGGTGCTCTACGTGCGAGCGGGCATCCTCGAGGAGCGTCCGGCGAGCCCGGTGCGCGACGCTCTCCTGATCGACACGTCGATCAGCGAACGACAGAAGCAGATGCTGCTGGAGATCTACGAATCCTTCCAGCGGGAGAACCGCGAGAACGACGCCGACCCGGCCGTTGGCGGGCGCGGCTAGAGTGTGATTCGTGAACTTCGTGAGCTTTATGGCCGCGGGCCAAAACCTGATCCTGTGGGTGCTGACCATCGTCGCGGGTGTCGCGGCCGTGGTGTCACTCGTCCATGCGTCGATCCAGCGCTCGGACGCGTTTCCTGCGGTCGACCGGCAGAGCAAGTTGATCTGGGTGCTCATCCTGGCGGCCGCAACGCTCTTCATCTGGTTCTTCCAGGCGCCGTCGCTGTTCTATCTCATCGGCGTCGTGGCCGTGCTGGTCTACATCGTCGACGTGCGGCCCCGCGTGGATTCCATCCAGGGCAAGTCGTGGTTCCGTAAGGTCGGGCGATCCTGACCGTCTTTGCCGCGCGCTGATCCGCGCACCCCGAACCCATACACAGCAACGCCCGCGAGGTTCGCGGGCGTTGCTGTGTATGTCCGGACGTCGGCGGCGTGACGATCGCCACGTCGGCTTAATCTGCATTTGAGATGCAAATTATGATCTGATGGTCCCATGCACATGACGCGGTTCACCGACATCGGCTTACGCGTGGTGATGCGCCTGGCCGTGTCGAGTGGGTCGATGACGACGCGGGAACTCGCCGACGAGATGGCTGTGCCGTACACCCACGTCAGCAAGGTGACCGGGCGTCTTGCCGAACTCGGGGTCGTCCATTCGCGCCGAGGGCGCGCGGGAGGTCTGATCATCACGGAGTTGGGCCGCACCGCGCGGATCGGCTGGCTCGCCTCGAGCCTCGAGGGCAACGAGGAAGTCGTCGAATGTGACGGCGACACGCCCTGCCCGCTGCGCCGGGCCTGTCGTCTGCGCGGCGCACTCGCCAAGGCGCAGCGCGCATTCTTCGATGCTCTCGACGACCATACGGTCGGCGATCTCGTCGCCGACCCCACCGGAGCGGTACTGCTCACCCTCGACGACCGACGACGCGCAGGAGCGTCGTCGGAGATAGTGCCGAACACTCTCGGCAGCAACAGTTTTCGCTGATCGGCGAAACCCTAGGATCGGAGTCATCCGTGCTCACTGCATCCACTCGCGACGTCATTGCGGCCACCCTGCCCGCAGTCGAGGGAGCGCTCGGAGAAATCACCCCCAATTTCTATCGGCGGATGTTCGCCGCCCACCCGGACCTGTTGGACGACCTGTTCAATCGCACTCATCAGCGCACTGGTGAGCAGCCCATGGCGCTCGCGGGTTCCATAGCGGCGTTCGCGCACCTGCAACTCGAGCCCGACCTGCGCAGGCAGCGGTTCATCATCGATCGCATTGCCCACAAGCATGCGTCATTGGGAGTGACCGCTGACCAATACGCCGTCGTGCACGAGCATCTCTTCGGCGCCATCGTCGAAGTCCTCGGTGATGCGGTGACGCCGGAGGTTGCCAATGCGTGGGACGAATTGTATTGGGAGATGGCCGATGTGCTCGTGCGTGAGGAGAACGGGCTTTATGCGGAGGCCGGGGTCTCGCCGGGGCGGGTGTGGCGCGATCTCGTGGTGCTCCGACGCGAACAGGTGTCGCCGGATGCCGTGTCGTTCACTCTCGCGCGAGGAGACGGCGGTGATCTCCCTCGCTTCACGCCGGGCCAGTACATCTCGGTGCAGGTTCCGCTTGCCGACGGCGCGCGCCAGATCCGTCAGTACAGTCTCGTCGGATCACCATCCGTACGTGCGGAGTGGCGCATCAGCGTGAAGTCTGCAGGCGAGGTCTCGACTCACATTCACGAGAATCTCTTCGAGGGTGACATGCTGCACGTGTCGATGCCCTTCGGAGATCTCATTCTGCCGGAAGATGATTCACCACTGCTGCTTGCGTCAGCGGGTATCGGATGCACCCCGGTCATCGGTCTGCTCACAGCGCTGTCCGAGTCGGGAACCCACAGGCAGGTCACCGTGCTGCACGCCGACCACTCGCGCGCCGGGCAACCCCACCGCGGCCAACTCGGGACGCTCGTCGACTCGATCGACACGGCTCGGCTCTATCAGTGGTACAGAGAGGGCGTCGACGGCTTGTGGTCGGACACGGTGCGTCGCGGACGCATGTCGCTCGACGGAATCGACCTGGTCGACGGTGTGCATGCGATGTTGTGCGGCCCCACCGGCTTCCTCGACTCGATGCGCACGCAACTCCTCGAGCGGGACGTGCCGGAGAGTCGAATTCACTTTGAGACATTCGGCCCCGAGTTATTGCGCACGGGAGCGGCTGCGTCGAGTCAGGGGAGCAGGGCGTCGGAACACCGCGGCGCGGCGAATACACTGTGATCCGTGGCTGAGTATCGGATCAACGACCTCGCGGAGGCGTCAGGGGTCAGTGTCCGCAACATCCGCGTCTATCAGGACCGCGGACTGCTTCCGGCTCCGACGATCCGTGGCCGCACGGGGTGGTACTCCGACGAACATCTGGTCCGACTCAATCTGATCTCCCGCATGCTCGAACGCGGGTACACCTTTGCGACGATCAGCGAGTTGCTGCATGCAGCGCACTACGGGATGAAGGTCGAGCACGTTCTGCGGGGCGAACCCAAGGGCGGGCGGTTCCGCAACTTCAAACGCGCGGCCACGATCACCATCACCGAGCTCCGCAAGACGCTCAACGCGTCCGACAAGTCGATCGCGCTCGGGCAGAAACTCGGTCTTCTCGTCAAAGACGGGGCGCACTACGCGATCAAGAACCCCGAGGTCCTCGAGGGTGCTGAGGTGCTGGTCAAGAGCGGCATCGACATCGATGTCCTGCTCGACCGGTTCGTCCGCGTCCAGGACGACCTGGAGGACGCCGCACGCAGCTTCGTGTCGATCATCACCGACAAGTACTTCGACGAGAAGCTGCCCGAACTCGGCGAGGCGAATGTCAGCAAGATGGCCGAACTGATCCAGACGGTGCGGCCGATGGCCCACGACATCGTCGAGACCACGTTCCGCAAAGCGCTCGACGACGAGATCTCGAAGGCCATCGGTGAGGCGTCGACCTACTTCGACGCCGCCACATCGGAGGACACCACATCGGAGGGCACACCGCCCGCCGAGACAGCGGTGGGCGATAGCCCGCCTAATGTGACAACGAGTAGTGTTACATCGAATGGTGTTGTTCGTGATGAATCCTCGCCATCCGGTGTCCGTGAGGGCCTCGCCGATCAGGACCGATCAGGCACGTAGGCGACCGGCCTCATCGACACCGGTGTGCGAGGCACCAGGGCGACACACCACACGGTGGACACACGCTGACGGGATGTGAGGGGTATGAAGACGCGGAACCTGGCGCTCGGCGCTGCAGCGCTCGGACTCGGCGGTGTTGCGATCGGGGCAGGCACGAACGTCGCCGGAATCGCGCGTGGCGTGCTGTCGTCTGCGCCTGCCGTCGACGACGGGCCCGACGACCTCCTGGCCGACCCGACGGCGCCCCGTGTCCAGCGGAGCGTCACCAGCGTCGATTCCACGAAACTCAATGTCGAGATCTACGGCCCCGAGCCGGATGCCGCCGATACCGGCGACGTGATCGTCGCGGTGCACGGCTGGACGTGCAACACCCACTACTGGAACCCGCAGATCAACTATTTCGCGGACACGCGAACCGTCGTCGCCTACGACCAGCGTGGGCATGGGCTCAGCGAACTCGGTCGACGTAGGCCGACGATCGACACCCTTGGCCAGGATCTCGACGCTGTGCTCGGTGCCGTGGTGCCGCCCGGCCGTCGGGCTGTTCTCGTCGGACACAGCATGGGCGGTATGACGATCATGTCGTGGGCCAAACAGCATCCCGAGAAGGTCTCGACGACGGTATCGGCGGTGGTGCTCGCGTCCACAGCGGCGCAGGCGGTCATCCAGAATCATCTACTCATCCCCGAGGGGCTGCCGCGCTACAGCAAACCGTTCGTTCCGGCGGTCAGCCGGATCGTGACCAGTGCGTCGACCCCGCTACCGCACGGGCCGTTCACCTCGCGGGTGTCGCAGTACGTCGCACTCGGATCGTCGGCGCGCGCCTCACACGTCGAGTTCGTGGACAAGATGATCATGTCGTGTCCGCCGCGTGCGCGCGGGCGGTGGGGTGCGGCGATGGGCCGTCTCGACGTCGCCGCGGGCCTCGAGGCGCTGCCGGTGCCGACGACGGTGCTCGTGGGCACCGACGATCGGCTCACCCCGCGCAGGCATGCCGACGAGATGGCAGAGATCCTGCGCCGTAACGGTTCCCTGCGTGATGAGGTCGTCTTCGATGGGGTGGGTCACATGTCGACGATCGAGGCGGCCGAGCGTGTCAACGAGATCCTCGACGACATCCTCGGCGAGGTATCGCACACCGACGTGCGCACCGCCCGCTCCTGACGGGCCGCGCACGGCATTCGTCACAGGGAGCAGTTGACCAGCACCGGCTCGGGATGCAGCGTGACACCGAACGCCTGGCGCACACCGTCGCGGACGTCACGTGCGAGGTCGAGGACTTCGTCGGCGCTCGCCCCGCCCCGATTGGTCAGTGCGAGAGTGTGTTTGGTCGACAGCCGCACAGGTGAGGACGGCCCAGGGTAGCCCTTGGCGTACCCCGCCCGCTCGATCAACCAGCCTGCCGAGAGTTTGACGCCATCGGCCACCGGGAACGCGGGCGTCGAGATGTCGGAACCAACGCGCTCGCGGATACGTGACATGATCGCGGGCGCGTCGTCGGATCCGATGATCGGATTGGTGAAGAACGAACCGGCGCTCCAGGTGTCGTGGTCGTCGGCGTCGAGCACCATGCCCTTGCTGCGGCGCAGGGTCAGCACCGTCTCGCGGACGAGTGACGCATCGACGCGCGAATCGCGTGCGACGTCGAGCCGGTCGGCGAGATCGCGATAGCGCAACGGCTGGCTGAGTCGATCGTCGTTGAGCCAGAAGGAGACCGCGACGACGACGAAGTCATCGCGGTACTTCAGAGTGCTTGTCCGGTAACCCAATCCGAGCTCACCCGGTGACACCCAGCGCAATGTTCCCGCTCGCCTGTCGAGTACCTGAACGCTGCGCAGCACGTCGGCGACCTCCACCCCGTACGCTCCTACGTTCTGCACCGGAGTGGCGCCGGCGGCACCCGGAATCCCTGAAAGGCACTCCAGCCCACCGAATCCGGCGTCGATCGTTGCGGCGACGAGGGTGTCCCACACAACGCCTGCGTCGGCCGTCACATGCGGGCGGCCGGATTCGCGGCCGGTGCCGAAGTCGATCCGTGCGCTCTCGATGACGACGGCGGTGCCCCCGAATCCGTCGTCGGAGATCAACAGGTTCGAGCCGCCACCGATGACAAGCACCGGTTCGGAGTCGGCATCGAGTGCGGTGATCTCCTCGACGACGCTGCGCGTGTCCGGGCAGTGCACGATCGCGTGCGCCGGGCCACCGACCCGCAGGGTGGTGAGGTCGGCGAGTGGCGCGGACTGCAGGGCGGAGGGGTTGTCGATCACCGTGTAACGGTAACCGAGCGCGCGCCGTCGGGCCGATGGTGCGCGGCGGCTCGGGCAGTCTCCCTCGGGTAGTCTCCTCAGTCATGGCGAGCACGCTGAACCACACCGTGTCCTACCCGTTCTCCACCGCGCGATACTGGGAGATCATCACCACCGAGCAGTATTGGCGTGATCTGCTCCAGATCATCAACTCGAGTCACGGTGTGCTCGAGTCGTTCTCCCTCGACGGCGACACCGTGACCGTCGAGATGAAGCAGGGTATCCCCGAGGACAAGCTGCCGTCGATGATCACCAAGGTCCGCCCCGGCGATCTGGAGATCCCGCGACGCAATGTGTTCACGCGCAACGGCGAGACCATCAGCGGAACGATGACCGCGTCGGTCAGCGGCGCGCCTGCGACGGTCGAGGCCACGGTGTCGGTGACCGGCGATCCCGCCTCGATGCAGTACAGCGGCAGCGCGAATGTGTCGATACCGTTCGTCGGCGGCAAGATCGAGAAGGCGGTCATCGACGAGCTGACCAAGCTGCTCGACGCCGAGCACGACGAAACCGTCACCTGGGAGAAGTCCGGCCACTGAGCCCGACGCCGCGCCTGCGTGTCCCGTTGCGGTGCAGGTGGGCCGCCCGCTCCGGTTTTTGGTGGCCGAACCCTGCTCGGTTAGCCTGAAACCCATGGCACGACGGCTCAGTTACTCAGCGCGCTACACCCATCCCGTGGAGAAGCTGTACGAAGCGCAGAGCACCAAGCAGTACTGGGACGACATGATGGCCGGCTTTCAGATGATCTCGCCGCACTGCGAGGTCGAGGATTTTCGATCCGACGAGACCGGCATGCGTGTTGTCCTCAAGCAGACGATCGGACGCAACCAGCTCCCGCCGTTGGCGCAGACGGTCCTCATGAAGGACATGGTCATCACCCGCGAGGAGTCGTTCGGCCCGTTCGACCCCGACAACACCAAGGGCGACTACAACGCGTCGATCCCCGCGGGGCCCGGCAGTCTCAACGGGTGGCAGGAGCTGTTTCCCACCGACACCGGCTGCACGATCCGGAAGACCACCGAGGTCAAGGTGTTCATCCCGTTCGTCAATGGCAAGCTGGAGCAATTGATGCTGGTCAACCTCGTCGACCTCTTCCGTGCGGAGGCGGAGTACGCGGCGGACTGGGTCGCGAAGAACCTCTAGTCCGACGTGAGCGGGCCCGGCCGACACACACCAGCAGGCCGAATCACTCGCGGTACGACGAACATCAACCGGCTGCGTCGAGTCGACCGTTGGATGGCGAATGAACCGACCGTGCAGTCGGCGTTGGGAGCGTCCGACACGCCCCTCGTCGTCGACCTCGGCTACGGAGCCCGACCCGACACCACCGTGGAGATGGCTCAGCGATTGCGGGTCGTGGCGCCCGGCCTGGAGATGGTGGGGCTCGAGATCGATCCCGAGCGCGTGGTTTCACCCCGCGACGGTGTTCGATTCGGCCTCGGCGGATTCGAACTCGCAGGTCTGCGTCCGCACGTGGTGCGAGCGTTCAACGTACTCCGCCAGTACGACGAGCACGAGGTGTGGCCGGTGTGGCGTCAGCTGGCGGGTGAGATAGCCCCCGGCGGTGTGATCGTCGAGGGCACGTGCGATGAACTCGGTCGACGCTGCACATGGGTGCTGCTCGACGCCGACGGCCCCCGCAGCCTCACGCTGAGCTGGGCACCCGCCCACACGGGCCGACCATCGGAGCTCGCCGAGCGCCTGCCCAAGGCGCTGATCCATCGCAACGTGCCCGGCGAACCCGTGCACGATCTCCTCGTCGCCGCCGATCGATGCTGGGACGTCGCGGCCCCGCAGGCCGCATTCGGACCCAGGGCGAGGTGGCGTGAAACGCGACGACTGCTTACCGCGGCGGGAGTTCCCATCGCGCCGGTTCGAGGGCGCAGCGTCGACAACGTCTTGACGGTTCCGTGGTCCGTCGTTGCGCCGACGGTGTGGCGAGACTGTGGTTTCGGCCGGTGACCGCCCACTAGTCTTGCCACCATGCGCATCGCAATGGCACAGATCAACTCCAGCGATGACCCGACCGCCAATCTCGTCGTCGTCGCAGACGTCGCGGCCCAGGCCGCCGCCGATGGCGCCGATCTCGTCGTATTCCCGGAGGCGACGATGTGCCGATTCGGGGTTCCGCTCGGCCCGGTCGCCGAACCACTCGACGGTCCGTGGGCCACGCACGTCTCGCAGATCGCGGTCGAACGTCGCATCACGATCATCGCCGGAATGTTCAGGCCTGCCGACGACGGTCGGGTGTTCAACACCCTGCTGATCGCTCACCCGGATGGCAGCACCGTGTCCTACGACAAGATCCATCTGTACGACGCGTTCGGATTCCGCGAGTCGCGGACGGTGGCAGCGGGCGACAAACCGGTGGTCGTCGACGTCGCAGGAACCGTCGTGGGCGTGGCGACCTGCTATGACATCCGCTTTCCCGATCTGTTCATCGCACTCGCCGAACAGGGCGCACAGGTGATCGCCGTGCCCGCCTCCTGGGGGGCGGGCCCAGGCAAGGTCGCGCAGTGGGAGGTCCTTGCGACCGCGCGGGCACTCGACTGCTCGGCCTACGTCGTCGCCGTCGGACAGGCAGAACCCGACGATCCGGCTCTTCGCGAGGGGAGTGCTCCGACCGGTGTAGGCCACAGCCAAATCACAGATCCCTTGGGTACGGTGGTCGCCGCATACGGGTCCGGAAAATGTGTCCGGGCTCACGACATCGACCTGACGGCGGTGACGACGGCACGGGAGCGCATCGCCGTCCTCGCCAACCGGAAATCCATCCGACCGGTCTCGGCACAGAACCCGACGAGCCGCAGATCGACGACCACGGACTGAAGGTGCTCTCACCATGACCGACGAGAACGAGAACGCGAAGGAACCGCACGCGCGGTCGGCCGACGGCCAGAACTCACCGGAGAAGGCAGCCGAGTGGGTCCCGGTTGCCGAACCGACACAGGCGCCGCCTGCCGGTGTCCCGAATGACCAGGCGCCGACCGACAATCACTCGCCGACGGACAATCACCCGCCGACCGAGCGCTTCGACGCCGCGCCCACTGAGCCCGGTCCGCGCGCGTATTCGGCGACCACCTGGGGTACCCAGGCATTCGAGCACGGGCCGACGACGACGGTCATCGACCAGCCCGACCCCTCCGACGAACCCGTCCGGACTTCTCCCGTTCGTCGGCGTCGTACGGCCAAGATCATCGGGATCACTGCCGCAGCTCTGGTTCTGGTGCTCGTCATCGGCGCGGTGGCATCGGAACTGATCTTGCGTAAACGGGTCACCGACTGCCTCGGTCAGCAGTTCAGCAGCCTCACCGGGGTGCCGACGAGTGTCTCCCTCAGCAAGAAGCCGATGCTGCTCCAGGCGACCGGGAGCGAGATCCCGTGGGTGCAGGTCGACACCACCGATGGTTCGGGCGGCACCCGACTGCACATCCGCGCGGACCGCATCGACGCCGAGGGTGACAAGACCACGGTCGGTTCGCTCGACGGAAGCGGTTACATCCCGTTCTCGCACGTCGTCGACCTCGGTAAGCAGGAGATGAGCGGCAACGGCGGCAGCGGAACGTCGGGTGGTGGCGGCACCGACCAGAACGGTGCGGGTGGGATCGTCCAGGGCGCGAGCATCGAGTCCATCACGGGCAATGCAACCGATGGCACCGTCGACGTCAGTACCTCGTTCAACCTGGGATTCATCCCGGTTCCGGTGAGCGCCACGATCAAACCGACGACCGAGAACGGGCACATCAGGTTCGAGGTCGTGAAAGCCAGTGCCTTCATCTTCGGCATCCCCTCCGACTACGCGCAGCAGATCGTCGACGGAGTGTCCAAGACGATGTTCGGCCCGTTCTTCGACCAGGTGAACGTCAAGAACCTCAAGGTGACCAACGACGGCGTCGACTTCGCCGTCGACGGCAAGGATCTCGCACTGACCAACTCCGCCACCGGCGCCGATCAGAACGCGGACACCTGCAGCGTCATCTGAGCGAGCGGCGCCGACCGGTCGGTGCGGCTGCGGTTGTCACAGGCCCGACTCATGTGACGTCGGTACCCTCAGAAGAGCAATGTCCGATTTCTCCGGGGCGCCCGCCGCCCACGTGTTGGAGGGAAACATGAGCGCGCTGCTCCTGATCATCATCGTCGTCGTCCTGGTCGTGGGGGTGGTGGTGGTGTCGCAGCAGCGGTCGGGCGCCTCCAAGGCCCGCAGTCTCGACGACGCCAAGGCCGACGCACGCCAGGTCATCGAACGCCTCGGCGGGCAGGTGTACATGCTCGTCGGCGATTCGCCTGCATCCAAGCAGGCGCTCGCAGATGCAGGCGAGCGATACACCGCCGCCGGGTCGCAGATCGATCAGGCCAACTCGCCCGCGCAGGCCCGCCTCGCGAAGCAGACCGCGATCGAGGGGCTCTACTACATCCGCGCGGCTCGGACCGCCATGAACATGGACCCAGGTCCTGCCATCCCGGAACTCGACGGTCAGCGCAGCGCGGGGGCCGTCACCGAGGACCGCACGGTCGACTTCGACGGCCGCAGGGTCGAGGCCTCACCCAGCCCGTCGTCGAGGACACCGAACTACTACCCGGGCGGCCGCGTGGCGGGACGTCCCGTGCCCGCGGGCTGGTACTCCGAGCCGTGGTGGAAGCCCGCGCTCGTCGCGGGCGCCTGGGGCGTCGGCTCGATGCTGCTGTTCTCGACGCTGTTCTCGGGAATGCACGGCGTCCCCTATGACGCGGCGGCATTCGAGAGCGGTGCCGGCGACGGCTCCGACATGGCAGGCATCGACGGCGGCGATGGCGGCGGTGACTTCGGCGGCGATTCCGGTGGTGATGGCGGCGACTGGGGCGGCGGCGACTCGGGTGGCGGGGATTTCGGCGGCGGAGATTTCGGGGGCGGGGACTTCGGGGGCGGGGACTTCGGCGGCTTCGACTTCTGACCGTCGACCGTGCACTCCCTGTAGCCGACTGTGCACTCCCTGTAGCCGACTGTGCACTCCCTGGCGTCGACTGTGCACTCCCTGCTGTCGACCGTCCGCGAGTTCAGTTGAACACGACGGTCTTTCGGCCGTGCACCAGGACGCGGTCCTCGAGGTGCCAGCGCAGTCCACGCGAGAGGACAAGCGTCTCGATGTCGCGTCCCTGTCGCACCATGTCGTTGACGGTGTCGCCGTGATCGATACGGGTGACGTCCTGCTCGATGATCGGACCGGCGTCGAGGTCGGCTGTGACGTAGTGGCACGTCGCGCCGATCAGCTTCACGCCGCGCGCGAAGGCCTGGTGATAGGGGCGCGCTCCGATGAAGCTCGGCAAGAAGCTGTGATGGATGTTGATGGCCTTGCCCGCCCAGCGGTCGCACAACTGGGGCGGCACGATCTGCATGAACCTGGCGAGGACGACGGCGTCGGGGTCGAGGTCGTCGACGATCGAAGCGACCTTCTCGAAGGACGTCTGCTTGTCGCCTGCGGGAAAGGGCACGTGGTGGAACGGCACCCCGAAGCGTGTGGTGAGCTGTTCGAGGTCACGGTGGTTGCCGATGACGGCGTCGACACGGGCGGGCAACTCACCACGGTCGGCGCGGCCGAGTAGATCGGTCAGGCAGTGCCCCTCTTTGCTGACGAGCAGCACCACTGATTTCTGGGCGCCGCTGTCGGTGAGCTTCCACACGGTGTCCGGTCCGAAATCGGCGATGGCCGCGGCGAACTGCTCGCGCAACTCGTCGATGTCGCTCGAAATGGAGTCGGCGCGCACCGCCTGTCGGGTGAAGAACCACCCGGTGTCGGGGTCGGAGTGATACGCCGCCTCGGTGATCCAGCCGCCGACGTCGGCGAGGAAGGTCGAGATCCGTGCGACGATGCCGGTCCGGTCGGGGCAGCCAAGGGTCAGGACATAACGACGGCCAGAGGTGTCTGCGAGGGTCACGTCACTCAGTGTGCCAAGCTCGCCTATGTGACCAACACCGACCTGAGACGAGCCGACGTCGCCGCGATCGTCGACCACACCCTGCTCAAGCCAGAAGCCACCCGTGCCGACGCCGAGGCGACGGTCGCCGAGGCCGCCGACCTCGGCGTGTACGCGGTCTGTCTGTCGCCGTCGATGCTGCCGATCTCTACGGGAGAACAGAAGTCGTGCGTCGTCGCAGGCTTTCCCTCCGGCAAACACCATTCATTGGTGAAGGCCGCGGAGGCACGGCTGGCCGTCGACTCCGGTGCCGACGAGGTCGACATGGTCATCGACGTCGGAGCCGCGCTCGCCGGTGACTTCGACGAGGTGTTCACCGACGTGCTCACGGTGCACGAGGCGATCGGCGACTCCGCCGTGCTGAAGGTGATCGTCGAATCAGCGGTACTTCTCGACGTCGCGGGTCCCGAGACCCTTGCCGAGGTGTGTCGTCGGGCTGTCGCCGCCGGCGCGGCCTACGTCAAGACCTCGACGGGCTTCCATCCGGCCGGTGGTGCGTCGATCGAAGCCGTGCGGATCATGCGCGACACCGTCGGGCCGACGGTCGGGGTGAAGGCCAGCGGTGGCATCCGGTCGGCGCGCTTCGCGGCCGAACTCATCGCGGCTGGTGCCAACCGGCTCGGACTGTCCGGCACTCGTGCGGTGCTCGACGGTTTCCCCGAGTAGCCGCTCTCCGCTGAACGGAGGCGTGCAGCACCCTACTGTGGCCCGATCGACGACAACGCGGCCGCGCTGTGGACCGCCCTGCGTGCATCGGTCATGGCGAGGTCGGCGTTGATCATTGCGCCGGCCTGCGTGCCCGCTGCGGCCGATGCGCCGACCATAGCCATCGGATCGGCGCAGTTTCCCGCGGCCCACACGCCTGTGAGTGGGGTCTGACCGCCCATCTTCGTCGGGATGTACACACCCGCCGACGTCGTGGTCGGATCGCCGCCCAATGATTCGTACAGCGCTGTTCTCGCCACGAAACGCGGTGCGACCACAAGTGTGTCGAGCTCGAGTTCGCGCCCGTCGTCGAATTTCGCGGCACGCAGACGTCCCGACGTGGTGGTCGCCAGTTGCCTGACGCGACCAGCGACGAGATCCACGCCGAGTGCGCCGAGTTGTGCGCGCTCGTCGTCGGAGAGTGGCGGCATACCCTGATCGATCAGCGCCACGTGCGGGCTGAGTTGGCGAAACAGCAGGGTCTGATGCATCGCCGAGGAACCCGTGCCCAGGATGCCGATGCGCGCGCCGCGCACTTCGTAGCCATGGCAGTACGGACAGTGCAAGACATCTCGTCCCCACAGCGGCGCGAGGCCATCGACGTCCGGTAGTTCGTCGACGACGCCGCTGGCCAGCAGCAGGCGGCGGGCGCGCACGGTCGATTCGTCGGCCAGAATCGCGTCGAACGCGACGTCGGTGCCGGACACGACACGGGTCACGGACTTCACCTCGCCCGATATGAGCTGTGCGCCATAGGATTCCGCCTCTCGACGGCCAGCTCGGAGCAGTTCGAGCGGCGCGATGCCCTCTCGACCGAGGACATTGTGCGCACCTTGCGCAGAGGCATTACGTTGGTGTCCCGAATCGATCACGGTCACCGAGCGCAGTGACCGCGCCAGTGCGATGGCTGCGGCAAGTCCGGCTGGGCCGCCACCGATCACAAGGGTGTCGATGCACGGTGTGGAAGCGAAACTCATGACAAGATCTCCGATCTGTCGTCGGTGTACTCGGTGATGATCTGCGGCTCGGCGGAGACCAGTGCGTCGAGCGTCGCACGGTCGTCCTCGGAGAGTTCGGCGGCAAGCCCCAGCCGTACATGTGAGAACCATGCCTCCCCATACCGGAACACGTTGTCGGACAACATATCCACCTCGAGGGTCAGGTCCACACGGTCGACGACGTCGAGTCCGGCCTTCTCGATGGCGCCGGTCCAGTCGGGGAATGAATTCCACCGGTGAATGTCCATTGCGGCCACGATGTGCACGTCGAGTGGGTCGTCGCCTGGGATGGCGGTGTCGAGGTAAGCACCCATCACCGCGGCGTCGAGTTCCAGCATGTCGCCGACAGCCGAGTCGTCCGGACCGTGCTCGTGCTCGTGCAGGTGCGAATGGTGCGGGGAGTGCTGCATGAACGACAGGCTAGCGGCCCTGTGCACCTTACGCATTTACTCTTGCGTCTGACGCAATACCTAAATATCCATCCTAGGCAGGTGGCTGCGCTGTGCCGCTACTCATCGCCGTGATCGAGGGGGCGAGCCAGGTTCGCAGGAACGCTCGGATCTCCGATCCGCCCGGGAATTCGCCCTGTTGCCGACTGGCGAACCCCTCGAAGATCAGTAGAAGCCACGCCGCCAACTCGTCGAGACGATCGTCGTCGATGCCATTGGCTGCCCAGTCGACGTCGAGATGCCGGAGGACGTCCACGGTGAACTCACGAGATGCGGAGCCCGTGACCGCGACCACGGGATTGGCTGGAGCCGAACGTGTCAGACCGTCCGCGACAACCGGATTCGCCCGCACCGTCTCGATCGCGGATGCGAGGAGTTCGACGATCGCGTCGACGGGGTCGGTGATTCCCGCCAACTGGGATGTGAGCATCTCCCCGATCTCGGTGCCGATGTCGATGGCGACGGCATTCGTGAGCGCCTCGACACCCGGGAAGTAGCGGTAGACGGTTTGACGAGTGATCTGCAGTTCGCGCGTCACTTCGCTGACGGAGGCCGCGCGGCCCGTTTCCTCGACGATGCGACGCGCCGCGGCGACGATGCGCTGCGCCGCCTCATCGTCGTCAGCGGGCAGTGCACCGCCCCAACCGCTTCTTCGTGCCACGTCACCACCTTGACAGACGCCATCGATCACCGGAGTGGGTTGGGTCCCTGCGCAACCGGTCCGCTGGGCCCATTGCGTTCCGAGTGAGAACACGTTCTAATAATTCTGCTCGATCTGAACACACAGTGTGACGCTAACTGTATGCTCTGGACCAATCGAGGGTGGAGTTGCTGATGGCGATCAAAGAAGCCGTCTCAGGCGCTGCGGGCGCTCGGGGCGTTCGCGACGGTGGCGGCCGTACTGCCGCGTCGACAGCGCGATCCGGATGGAATTCTTTGCAACGCAGGGTATCCGGTGGTGTGGACGGTGTGGGTGGCTTCTTCGCGATGACTCTGGACACCTTCCGCTACACGTTTGCGCGGCCGGTCCAGTACCGGGAGTTCGTCGACCAGGTGTGGTTCATCGCGCGGGTGTCGACCTTCCCGACCGTGGTCGTGGCCATCCCGTTCACCGTGCTGGTCACGTTCATCCTCAACATCCTGCTGCGTGAGTTGGGTGCTGCCGACCTGAGCGGTGCAAGTGCTGCGTTCGGCACGATCACGCAGATCGGCCCCATGGTCACCGTGCTGATCGTCGCGGGTGCAGGCGCAACCGCACTGTGTGCCGACCTCGGATCGAGAACGATTCACGACGAGATCTCCGCGCTCGAGGTGATGGGAGTGGATCCGGTCAAAAGACTTGTCGTGCCGAGGGTATGGGCGTCGGCGTTCGTTGGTGTCCTCCTCAACGGATTGGTGTGCACGATCGGCATCCTCGGGGGCTTCGCCTTCTCCGTTCTGTTCCAGGACGTCAATCCCGGCGCCTTCGTCGGGAATCTGACGCTGTTGACCGGGCTGTCTCAACTGCTGATCGCAGTCGTCAAGGCCGGTCTGTTCGGCCTGCTGGCCGGGTTGGTCGGTTGCTATCGGGGCCTGACGGCCAGAGGCGGTGCGAAAGGCGTGGGCGAAGCGGTCAACGAGACGGTCGTGTATGCGTTCATCGGTTTGTTCGTGGTGAACATCCTCGTCACCGCGGTCGGCGTGAAGGTGGCGGGCTCATGATGGTGGCCGGAGCCGATCTGACGATTCGCACTCGACGACGGGCCGCCGCGGCGTCGCACTCGGTCGACCGGGTCGGAGCGGAGGTCGAGTTCTTTGTCGACGCGTTGCGCAAGGTACCGATGGCGTTGCGTCACTACCGTAGGGATGTGCTCCGCCTGATCGCCGAGATCGGCATGGGCACAGGGACTTTGGCGGTCATCGGGGGAACCGTGGTGATCGTCGCATCGCTGACGTTGTTCACCGGTGGCACCATCGCAATTCAGGGATACAGTTCTCTCGGTGACATCGGTATCGAGTCGCTGACCGGCTTCCTGGCGGCGTTCATCAACGTGCGGGTGGCCGCCCCTGTTGTCGCAGGCATTGGTCTGTCCGCCACAATCGGTGCAGGCTCTACCGCGCAACTCGGGGCCATGCGTATCAGCGAGGAGATCGACGCCCTCGACTCGATGGGTATTCGCCCGCTCCCATATCTGGTGAGCACCAGGATCATTGCGGGCACCCTCGTTGTCGTGCCGCTGTACTCGGCAGCGATGATCGCCTCTTTCTACGCGTGTCGGTTCGCCACCGTGACGGTGTACGGCCAATCCGGCGGTCTCTATGATCACTACTTCCGCACGTTTCTCCAGCCCGTCGACATCCTGTGGTCGTTCCTGCAAGCGCTCGCGATGGGGATGGCGGTGATGCTGGTGCACACGTACTACGGGTACACGGCAAGTGGCGGACCCGACGGCGTCGGCCGCGCGGTCGGCCGCGCGGTGCGCACCTCGCTGATCGTGGTCGTCAGTGTGACCCTGATGATCTCGCTCGCCGTCTACGGTGCGAGTGGCAACTTCCATCTCGCCGGGTGAAGTGGATGGGACGTTTCCGGTTGAAGTTCTATGCGCTGGGCCTCGTGGTCGTGCTCGCGCTTGCGGTGATGATCACCGCCATCTCCTTCTCCGGTGGCTTCACCGATTCGTCGACGGTGACCGTCGTCGCACCGCGTTCGGGGCTGCTGATGAATCCCGGTGCCAAGGTCACATTCCGGGGTCTGCAGGTCGGACGGGTGGCGGCGGTCGAATCCCACGACGACGGTGCCGACATCATCCTCGCCGTCGACGCCAACGAACTCGACGAGATCCCGGACAACGCCCGCGTCGACATCTCGTCGTCCACGGTATTCGGTGCGAAGTACGTCAATTTCATTGCTCCGCAACAGCAGTCGTATTCTGCTCTACGGCCAGGAGCGACGATCAACACCGACGATGTGATGGTCGAGATCAACACGGTGTTCCAGAACCTCACCGGCGTCCTGCGACAGGTGGAGCCCGAGAAGCTGAACGAGATACTCGGTGCACTGTCGGGAGCACTCGGTAACGGTGGCGGTGCGAGCCTGGGCACGACCATCGACGAGGTCACCGCACTCCTGGAGCGGCTGAACTCCCCGCGCACCCGACTCGGCCCGACGCTCGACGCCGCGGCGGACGCGATCATGGCGTATGCACCGAGCGCGCCCGAACTGGAGTCGCTCGTCAGCCATGTCCGCTCGACGGCGTCGACGATCACCGACAAGAACCCGCAGATCGACCTCATGCTCGCCGGTGTCATGGGGTTCACGCGCACGGGAACCGACTTCCTGAAGAGTAACGGGGACAAGACAATCGAAGCCCTACGAGTACTGAATCCGACCACCGACCTGCTCCGCGTCTATGCGCCGGCGTTCACCTGCACGATCATCGGAATGGATCACGTTCTGCAGACGGGGCTGCCGGCATTGGGGTCCAAGGAGTACCCAGGCATCCACCTCGACATCGGGTTCCTGCCCGGGGTCCGACTCTACGGCTATCCCGACAATCTTCCCGTGGTCGGCGCCTCAGGTGGTCCACGCTGCTTCGGGCTCCCCGACGTCCCGATGGGCACCAACGCGCCCTACCTGGTCACCAACACCGGGGTGAACCCTTACCGGGACGAGCCGAAATCGCAGACGGTGCACCCGGAGAACCTGCTGACGAGTCTGCTCGGCCAGACCGACGGAGGTCAGCGATGAGCTACGCCGCCGGCCGCGCGCCCTACCTCAAGGTCGGTTGTTACACGGTGGTCATGCTGATGATTCTCGGAGGTCTGATCGTCGTGTTCGGTGACTTCCGTTCCGGCACAACCGAGTCGTACTCGGCCGTGTTCGCCGACGCGTCGGGGCTGAAGAAGGGTCAGAAGGTGCGCGTCGCGGGGGTCGAGGTCGGAAAGGTCTCCGACGTCGAATTACAGTCGGACGCCTCGGTCCTTGTCGACTTCACGGTCGCGTCGACACGGCCTCTCGACACCGCGACTCGCGCGCAGGTCCGCTACGAGAACCTCACCGGCGACCGCTATCTCGACATCAGCAAGGGAGCTGACACGCAACAGGTCTCGGCGCTCGCACCCGGCGGTGTGATCCCGGAGGCGAGCACGTCACCGGCGCTCGACATCGATTCTCTCGTCGGTGGCTTCAAGCCGTTGTTCCGCTCGGTGACCGGCGACGAACTCAACAAGCTGACCGCTGCCCTCATCGGGACACTGCAGGGGCAGGGCGGCGAGGTGCGCACACTGCTCGACACGGTCGGATCGTCGACGTCGATGCTGGCCGAGCAGGACTCCGTCATCGGGGAGTTGATCGACAACCTCAACACCGTGTTGACAGTGGCGGACAAGCGCCGCAACGAACTCTCGCAGTCCGTTGGCGACCTCCAGGCGATAGTGAGTCAGTTCGCGAATCAGGCCGATCCGATGGACCAGATCATCGATCATCTGGAGGGGGCGACGCTGGCCGGTGGTGGATTGCTGGCGAACATCCGGCCGGATATCCGCGAGTCGGTGATCCACCTGGACACCACCACCGCGAATCTCGTGAACGGGCAGGAGATGCTCGACAGCACGCTATCGAAGCTGCCGGAAGCGTATCGGCGTCTCGGACGCATGGGCGGCAGTGGCGCGGCCTTCCAGATGTACGCCTGCCAGGGAATCCTGCGGCTCACCGGTACGGACGGCAAGAACGTCGACATCCCACTTCTCGACCAGACCACGGGGCGGTGCGCCAAATGAGGCGGCTCGACATCCCGACGTTCCGCGAGATGTCGCGCCGGCGGGTTGCCGCGATCGGACTCCTGCTCGTCGCGATCCTGGTGGTCGGGTCGTTGACGTACGACAAGATCCCGGGGATGTTCTCCGACAACCGGTATCGCGCCTACTTCGCGGAGGTCGGCAACCTGCGGCCCGGCGACGCGGTCACGATATCGGGTGTCGAGGTCGGCAAGGTGTCGAGCATCGCGCTCGACGGCAATCGCGTCCTCGTCACGTTCGGAGTGGACGGTCCGGTCGCGCTGCGCGATGCGACGCGGGCCGCGATCGTCACCACGTCGGTCCTCGGCAAGAGGGGACTGAAGGTGACCTCCGCAGGCGTCGGCGAGCTGTCGCACGACACACCGATCCCGCTCGGTCGGACGACCCCGCCGTATTCGTTGACCGATGCACTCGACGACGCGGGCTCGACACTGTCGGAAACCAGTGGCGCCCAGCTCGACACGGCGATCAGGGCGGCGACTTCGACCCTCGACGCGGCATCCCCCTCGCTGGCCGATGCGATGGCAGGGGTGTCGGGACTCTCGCAGACCATCGGTTCCCGCGACCAACAGCTGCGTGAGTTGTTGCGTCGCACCCATTCACTGTCCGGGGTACTCGCGGATCGGAGTGCGCAGCTCACCACGCTGGTCCGGGACGCAACCGCACTCCTCGGTGAACTACATTCCCGCAGAGACGAACTCCAGCGGCTGATCATCGGGACGCGTTATCTGGCCGACCAGCTGTCCGGAACGATCGCCGAGAATCAGCAGCAGGTCGGTCCGGCTCTGAATCAATTACGCACCGTACTCGGGGTGTTGGAGAAGAATCGCGACAATATCAGCAAATCGATTCCGGGACTGCGCAGTTTCGCCATGGCACTCGGTGAGAGTGTCGGAACGGGCCCCTTCTTCACCGCACTCGTCGGAAATCTGGCTCCCGTTGCCTACCTGCAACCACTCGTCGACGCGATCGTCGCCAACTCGCCACCGAGTGCCGGCCCCACAGGTCCCGAGGGCGGTGGTCACCGATGAAGAAGGGCATGTTCGTGATCGCTGTGATCGTGGTGGTGGCAGCCCTGGTCTGGGCGGGCATCGTCCACGGCGCGCGTGAGGACGGACCGAACATCGTGACCGCACGCTTCACGTCGGCCACCGGCATCTACCCCGGTGATCAGGTGACGGTACTCGGTGTCCCGGTGGGAAACGTCGAATCACTGCATCCAGCAGCTGGTTTCGTCGAGGTGCGGATGTCGGTCGACGATTCGGTCAGGATTCCCCGGGATGCGCGGGCTGCGCTCGTCTCGCAGAGCCTCGTGGCCGGTCGCACGATCCAGTTGACACCCGCGTACACCAGTGGTCCCACGCTGGGTTCCGGGACCATCCCGCTGCAGCGGACGGTGGTGCCCATGGAATGGGACGACATCAAGAACTCCCTGCGCGACATCACCACCGAGGTCTCGAGTAAGGGGCCCACAGATCCGGGCTCGGCGAAGAAACTCGTCGACGCAGCAGCAGACGACCTCGCCCCGCACGCCGACGACGTCAACAACACGATCACCAAACTCTCGCAGGCCATGACGGTCGTCGCCGATGGGCGCGACGACCTGTTCGCCGTCGTCCGCAACCTTCAGGTCTTCGTCAGCGCGATGTCGGGCAGCAACGACCAGGTGGCCGTGCTCCATCAGCGACTCGCGACCATCTCGCAGGTGCTCGGCAGCAGCCGGACCGACGTCGCCGGGGCGCTCCGATCTCTCGACGCCACCATGGACGACGTCACGACGTTCATCTCGCAGAACCGGGATGCGGTGTCGTCGGATCTGCGTCAAGCGGCGGACCTGACCAGCGTGATCCAGTCGCAGAAGGCGGCAGTGGAGGGAATACTCCACCAGGCACCCACCCAACTCGCCAACTTCTACAACATCTACAAGCCGTCCGTCGGAGGCATGACAGGTGTGTTCACCGCAGCCAACTTCGAGAATCCGGTGCAGGCCGTCTGCGGAGGGTTCGCATCCATCGGGACGCAGAACAGTCAGCGAGGTGCGGATCTGTGCACACAGTATCTCGGTGCCTACCTCACAACCCTCAAGACGTCGTATCCCAACTTCCTGACCTCGCCGACCTCGGCAGGTTTCGCCGACCCGGGTCAGCAGATCGCCAGTGAGCCAGGGGTTTTGACGTCTGTGCCCGGTCTCACGGGCCCGCCACCGCAGACCCGCAGCGTGCCGCGGTCGCTGTCGGCCCTGTTGTTGCCGGGAGGTGGGGCACGATGAGAACGATCACACGGTGTGTACCCCTCGGTCAGGCGGTCCGGCGGCGTGCACGAATGGCCACCGCGTCGGCGGCGTTGGTGGTGTGTGTGGCGTCCGGTTGTGGATGGCACGGCGTCGAATCCGTCCGGTTGCCGGGTGGCCAGGGGACGGGAGCCGAGGCGTATGCCATCACAGTGGACATGCCGGATGTCACCAACATCACCGCCAACTCTCCCGTGCTGGTCAACAATGTCGAAGTCGGCCGGATCACGTCCATCTCGCTGGTGGATTGGCATGCCCGGCTGCACCTTTCGCTCAATGGTGAGGTGAGTCTGCCCGCGAATGCGGTGGCCTCGATCGGCCAGACTAGTCTGTTGGGTTCCCAGCACATCGAACTCGCACCACCATCGGATACCGCTCCGGTCGGCCATCTGGAGCCGAACGCGGTGATCCCCATCGAGCGAGCAGGGGCGTATCCGACCACCGAGCAGACGCTTTCGGCGCTGTCGGTGGTCGTCAACGGCGGTGGGCTCGCCCAACTGGGTGATATCGTCGACGGTGCGAACGATGCACTGGCCGGTCGCACCGACACGGTGAAAGATCTCGTCGCACAACTGACCAAGACCTCCACGACGATCGAGGCGCGGCGCGGTCAGATCAGCACCGCACTCAACGGGCTCGACCATCTCGCATCCGTATTCGCCGACGACGCGCCGACGCTCGACGACGCGATCTCGCGGATCTCTCCCGCGTTGACAGAACTGGTCTCCCGTCGTCAGCGTCTCAGCGACGCACTCACCGCGCTCGACCGGTTCTCCGACAGTGCAGAACATGTCATCAGTGCGAGCGCTTCCAACGTCAAGAGCGTCGTGTCCGACGTGGCTCCGTTTCTGAAATCTCTGGCGGACTCGGGTGATTCGATCACGAAGTCGCTCGACATGGCATTCACCCTGCCGTTCCCGGTGTCCCGCCTCGACCGGATCGTGCGAGGCGACTACGCGAATCTCTTCGCGCTCCTCGACTTCACGGTCCCGCGCATGCGATCCGATCTCCTGCGCGGTACTCCGCTCGGAATCACCGTGTCGGGCCCGTCCGGTGCGCTCGGAGGCAACGCCGGTAACGGGGGAGAGGCGTCAGATCCCATCACGGGGCCGTTGAAGACGCCCGCGCCCTCTGCTGTTCCCTCGGGAGGTCGGTGACATGAGGCCGTTGGTCAGGTTCCAACTCGCCGTTCTCTCAGTGGTTGCGGTGGTCGCGGTATCGATCATGACGTTCTCCTACATCCAGGTGCAGTCCGTCGTCGGAGTGGGGAAGATGACCGTGACCGCACTCCTACCCAACGGCGGCGGACTCTACGAGCGGTCCAACGTGACCTACCGCGGCGTCACCATCGGTCTGGTCACGAGCATCGGCCTCGACGGTGATCGCGTTTCGGCGCGCATGGAGATCAATGACGACGTCGAGATTCCCCGGGACGGTCTGAAGGTCAACGTGCACAGCATGTCCGCGATCGGTGAGCAGTTTCTCGACCTGGTGCCCACCCGCGATTCCGGGCCGCTTGTCTCTGATGGCACTGTGCTTCCCGAGTCGAATGCCACCATCCCCGCCCAGATCGGGCCGGTACTCGACCAGGCCAATGCGCTCCTGGCGTCCATTCCCCAGGACCGGTTGCGCACAGCACTCGATGGTGCGTTTCGCGCGTTCGTGGGAACCAGGGATGACCTCGTGAAGCTGGTGTCCTCCGCACGCCGGATCGCCGACGCGGCCAACCAGAACTCCGACGAGACCGTCGATCTCGTCACCAGGCTGGGTCCGTTCCTGCGGCCTCAGGGACAGTCGCGGGAGGCGATCCAACAGTGGACCAAGGGATTGTCCGACTTCGTCGTCGAACTCGAGAAGTCCGACGGGCATGTGCGTTCGATCATCGACAGGTCACCGGCGGCACTCTCCCAGGCGCAGAAGCTGTTCGACGATCTCGCACCCACGATGCCGATCCTGCTGCGAGATCTCGTGAGCCTGGGTCAGGTGGCGGTCACCTACAACGCGGGCATCGAACAGATGCTCGTGCTGACTCCTCCGTTGGTCGCGGCGGTGCGGACGATGGTCAACCGGGGGCTGTCCGACCAGGCGGTCACAGCGCAGTTCCACACCATGGCGGTCCCGCTCTGCACCACCGGCTACCTCCCAGCCGATCAGCGACGGGATCCAGGCGACACCTCGTACGCTCCGCTGCTGGCCAGCATGTATTGCTCTGTGCCGCAGAACTCCCCTGTCGTGGTCCGCGGTGCGCGGAATCTGCCGTGTATGGAGGTTCCCGGGAAACGTGCGCCGACCCCGGAGGCGTGCCGCGATCCGCGGCCATACCAACCGAAGGGCGACATGCCGTCGAGTGTCGACGGCTCCGGTCGACCCGACAGGCAGGGTCTGGCGGGCGCTATCTCGCCGTCCGCCTATGACTCGTCGAGCGGCAACTACGTCGCTCCCGACGCGAATGTTTACCAGTACAAGACGATCAAAGGAGGCTCCGGATGGCAAAGCCTGCTGAACACCCCACAAGGGTGACGGGTGCCGATGAGGCACGCGTGCCGGCCGGGCGAGATTCTGAGGACGCGACCGTCGTTGCACGCGATCGCGGCGCCGTGGGTGTCATCGACCCACCCGAGCCGGGCGACCCAGATGATCTGGTGGATGCACCCGATCCCGGCGATTCGTCCGGTCCCGTCGACCGGTCCGAGGTCGAAGATTCTTCCGCAGCGGCCGACGGGATCGAGGCCACCGCCGACAAGCGCCGCGGCCTGGCGCGGCGGTCTGTGCTCGCCGTGCGCGCACGCTGGATTCCCATCGTCGCCGTGCTCCTCGTCGCGGGCAGCCTGGCCTTCGCGTCGTACGAGTTCTGGCAGCACCGCGAACTCGACAGCGCCGACGCGCTGCGCGGCCAGTACATCGACACAGCACGCACGGGGGTGGTCGCGCTGACGACCATCAGCTCGGCGTCAGCCGAGGCCGACGTGAAGCGCCTCGCGAATCTGTCGAGCGGCTCGTTCAAGACGGACTTCACGAGCCGCTCGGGGTCGTACACGCAGATCGTCAAGGAAGCACAGGTCGCGTCCAAGGGCACCATCATCGCGGTGGGTGTCGAGAAGATGAGCGACACGTCGGCGACGATGCTCGTCGCAGCACACGCCGAGGTGACCAACGAGGGAACCAAGACGCCGGAACCGCGCGACTACCGCTTCCGCGTCGTCGTGTCCAATGGCGATCCCATGACCATCGCGAAGGTGGATTTCGTCCCATGAGCTCAGTGAATCTCGGTCGATTCGGCCGTATCACCATCAGTCGCGACAACACCGACACCAATCGCGACACCGACGGCGACGCTGCCACGGAGGAGGCGCCCACCGAAGACGCGACCCCCTCAGTCGAGCGCGACGACATCAGCACCGACGTGGAGCGTGCAGTCGAGAGCACCGCAGAACAGAATCCAGCCGAATCCGGTCACGAACCAGCGGACGTGTCCGGCGGCGTGGTCGGCTCGAGACGTCGGAAATCGGTAGGGGTGATGCTGCTGGCCGTGACGGGAGTCGTCGTGATCGCCGCTCTGGCGATCGGCACCGTGCTCGCCGTCGCGAACCAGCGCCGGACCGATGTCAACAGGGCAGCGGGCGAGGTGACGTCCACAGTCGATCGCCAGGTCACGGCGATGCTGTCCTATGACCATGCCACCGTGGAGAAACAACTCGATGCCGCGGGTAGCGGGCTCACACCGCAGTTCCGGCCGGAGTTCTCGAGACTGGTCGCCGATGCGGTCATCCCAGGCGCGCGCGAGAAGCAGGTCAACACCAAGGTGATCGTCGCGGGAAGTTCGATCGTCTCACTCGGGCGTGATCGCGCGGAGCTGCTGATGATGCTCAACCAGTTGACCACGTCTGCCGCGGCACCCGACCCGTCGACCACAGGCAGTCGTGTCCTCGTGACAGCGGTGCGCAGTGGTGACACGTGGCTCGTCGACAGTCTCAAACCCATCTGAGCGAGGCCTGTCGCCTCAGCGACGTCCCGGACGTGCGCCTGCCTGCATACGCGCGGGTATAGTTGTAACTCGTGGTGGCGCAGAGTGTTTCGAACGACGACGATTCCGAACGTCCGGCGGTGGATGCAGAGCTGACCCCCGATGTCACCGAAGAGGTCCTCGTTTCACTGCTGCGCGTCATCAACAAGATCCAGCTCGGCCGCCGCACCACACATTCCTACGGTGAGAACGGCATTCCGATGACGCTCGTCGAGGCTGAGATGTGCGCGCTGATCAACCGTAACCAGGGCATCACCGG
The DNA here is from genome assembly GCF_000332975.1 of Gordonia aichiensis NBRC 108223. Classification (GTDB taxonomy): domain Bacteria; phylum Actinomycetota; class Actinomycetes; order Mycobacteriales; family Mycobacteriaceae; genus Gordonia; species Gordonia aichiensis. The sequence goes on from NZ_BANR01000004.1 coordinate 317,010, forward strand.
AGGTGAACTGTCGACGCTCCTCGGCGTCACCAGATCAGCGACGTCACAAGTCATCTCGAAGCTCAAGGCTCGCGGGTTCGTCGTCGACATGACTCACCCGGGTGACGCGAAGCGTCGGCGTCTGTACCTCACCGACCAGGGCAAGATGGCCGCAGACGTCGCCGACCAGTATTCAGAGTTGTTGGTCAGCAGGCTTTTCGAGGGTGTGAGCAGCGCGGAGATCACGGCATACCTGAAAGTGATGCGGAATCTCGAATCCTTCCACGACGAGATCAGCCAGCGCAAACGACTGTGAGAAGGCCGACCTCGTCGTGGAAAGCGCTCATCCGTCCCGGTCGGCCGCCACAGCCTCCGAGAGCTCCGTCATCTCACTGTCGAGCATCGTGACGAACGGATCGCCCTCGTGGGGCAACACCCAGAAGCGCTTGTGTGCGAGAGCGTCGAGTACATCCGTTGCGACGGTCGCGGGCGCGACACCCGCCTCGTTGAGCACCCGATGGCCACCTTCCACGAGTTCGTCGGACAGGGCCGCGGATTCGGGAGCAGAGGTCGCGGAGGTGCGGATCAGGTTGGTGCGCACCATCCCAGGGTTCAACAGAGCGACATGGATGAAGGGTGCCGCGACGGCAACCTCGGCGCGCAGTGCTTTGGCCAGTGCGACGGCGCCCGCCTTGCTGGCGCCGTAGGCGCCGCTGTAACCCGATGCCACGATGCCGGCCATCGATGCCGTGATGACGATGTCGGCGGGCGTCCCCTGGTCGACGAGCGGTGGTACGAGTGCGCGGATGGAATTCTGCAGGCCGCCGAGGTTCACCGATATCACGAAGTCGAACGTCTCGTCGGTGGTTTCCCAGAGCGTGGACCCGGTACTCGTGACACCCGCGTTCATGCACACGGTGTCGATCGGTCCCAGTGCACGCGCTGAATCCGCGAGTTCTGCAAGGGATGACCGATCGCGCACATCGACGGCCTGCGTCTGCACCCGAACGCTCAGATCTCGGAGTTGGGTGGCCGCGGTGGCCAACGCCTGCTCATCGCGATCAGCGATGAGAACGTGTTGACCACGCGCCCCCAGCGCCGCGGCGAGTGCGAATCCGATACCGCTTGCGCCGCCGGTGACGACTGCAACCCCCGCCCCGGTCGCGTCGCCGTCGTGGCCGGCGTTCTCGTCTGCCACGTCTACCTACCGATAGCTCGGGATGAGCTCGTTGCCGATCAGTTCGATCGACTCCATGATGCGGTCGTGCGGGGTATCGCCCATCTGCATGTGGATGATCACCTGATCGACATCGCTCTTCGCGAACGCATCGAACACCGTCGCGCAGTCGTCGGGATTGCCCGCCATGACGAAACCACCCTCGGTCATCATGGTCTCGAGCGCGTGCCGGTCGGTCTTGATGAGGTCATTGACCATTTTGGTGACGCCGGAGTTGAGATGTTCGAAGCTCGGGCTCGGCTTCCCGTCGGGCCATCCGTTGAGCATGTGTTCCGACCCGTGCAGTGTGTGGTCGACGACCTTCTGTACGGCCAGTTGTCGAATGGCTTCGCGGTCGTGGCTGCACAGTCCGTTGATGAAGCCGGCGGTCTGCTTGTTCACCACACCAGCGATGGGTTGGGCATTGTCGATGTTCGCGTAGTACGCCTCTGTCGACGCCTTGAGCAGTTCGTAGTCCACCGACTGGGCGAAGAACAGCATTCCCAGGCCCTTCGCGGCCGCGCGTTCGGCGTTACCCGGACCGACACCGCCGACCCACAGCGGTGGGTGCGGAGTCTGTACCGGTCGAGGCACGACCGTCCGGCTGGGGATGTTGACGTACTCACCGTCGAAGGTGACCGGATCGTCGGCGAGGCAGTGGACGACGGCCTCGAGGCCCTCGTCCCACTGTGCGCGCGACTGCTCGGGATCGAGGCCGAAACCGTACAGTTCGGCAGGCGTCGTCGAGCGTCCCGAGCCGAGGTCGACACGACCGTTGCTGAGGCAGTCGAGCATCGCCACCTTCTCGGCAACCCTGACCGGGTGGTTGTAGGCGGGCGGGGTCAGTGCGAGCCCGAAACCGAAACGGATGTGCTGCGTCTGATAGGCGGCGGCACCGAAGATGACCTCGGGAGCCGACATGTGTGAGAAGCCCTGCAGGAAATGATGTTCCGAAAGCCAGACGTAGTCGAAACCATGCCGATCGGCGTGCACGATCTGGTCGACGGTCTGCCGGACGATGCGCGCCTCGGCCTGCGGATCGTCTGGCGATACCGCCATCTCGTAGAACAGTCCGAACTTCATGTGTGTACTCCTCTTCGTGTGTCAGATCACTGACGTAGTGATGAATGGTGTTGTGTCGCAGTGTCAGCGGTCGGGTGTTGCCTGTGAGTCATCGAGGACCCACCGCATCACCCGACGTAGCGGATAGAAGCCGTCGTGTGGCAACCCCTCGATGTTGGCCGCGACGGCCCCGAGTCCGACCACCCGCTGCACGCCCATCGAGGCGAGCGCGTCGCGCAGACCTGTGATGCGGGATGCGGGATAGACGCCGACCGTCTGAGTTGCCACGTTCGCGTGCCGGACGGCGTCGGCCAGGCTGGGTACGGTGACCACATTCACGGTCTTCGACGTGGGATAGAAGTCGACAGGTTCATCCGAGCGCACCACGAGTCCTGAGCCGTCGTAGTCTCCCCAGACCCGATAGACGGGTTCGAGCCCGCGCAGCACGTCGATCTCGTTGCGGATCTCATTGCCCAGCGGCGTCGCGTATGCCGAAGAGAGCGGCCGTTCGGCACGGAGTTCGTCGGCGAGAGCACCGCAGAATGCATCGACCTGAACATCATCTCCCTCTACGTAGACGAAACGACTTGCCGCGCAGGCATCCTGATTGAACAGCGACACGTCGGTCGCCGCAGCAGCGGCCGCGGCCGTGCGGGATTCGTCGGACTCGTGGGCTTCGCGTCCGACGAATGACATCGACACCTTCGGATCGAACGACACGATCTCGAACCCGGGCCCGGCGTAACGATGGGCACTGCGAATGGCCGAGTCCGCACCCAGACGACGAGTTTGTCGAAGAACTGCGGGCGGAAGATCGCGCTCTCGACCGTCGTCTCGCCGCCACGCCAGTACACGGCGGAGAATGATCGGGTGGTGGGGTGATCGGGGTCGACGTCGGCCATGGTGCGCAGTACCGCGCCTGCGGTGAAGAGGTCGTTCGCGGGAACCTTCAGCAGGTGCACACCCTTGCTCAGAGCACCGCGAACGATCGTGGTGACCGCAACGGCGGGGGTGTTGCCTGCGGTGATGTGGGCCAATCGCGGCGGGAATGCCCGGACGTGGGCAGCCGGCAGTCCATGTGGCCGCTCGATGGGCGCCCACCCGTCGATCGGGCCCCAGCCGACGTCGGCGGCGACCTGGAATTCCAGGTTCGTGCGGTCGAAGAACAGGGGCATCGCCCGATAGGTGTTCTCCAGGATCCGGCGTTCGAGAGTGTTGAAGGCGAGCGAATGCTCAAGCGCCTCCTGAAGATAGGGGTTGGAATCGAACTGCAGCCGTGTCCCGACCTCCACGAGGAAGTCGATGACGTCGGCGACAGGGGTGTCGAACGCCGGCCCCGGCTCGCGGCGCGGCCACACCAGCGCATCGATGTCGAGCGCGGGTGTGGTGAACCCGCCGTGCTCGACGTCGGCACCGAGTACCGTGCGCCCCTTGATGATGTGTGGAACCGCGGTTGCGGCTCCGGGGTGGGCGGGTGCGTTCATGAGATGCCTGCTTGCGCTCGTTCGGTGACCCGCGTTGCACTGTGGCTCCCCCGGAGGTACCCGCCGGCGTGCAGCCCGAGATCGAGCCGTGTGACGATTCCCGGCCGCGCGGCGCAGACCGGTTCGATGGCATTCACCGCGTGCATCGCGGTGGCGATCGATGTGCCGCGACCGGACGGCGACGTGATGTCGAGGCGCACGTCGATGCGGGGGTCTCCCAGTAGGGATAGCTCGTAATGAGCTGCCCCGGAGGGCCATTCAGGTGCCACGTCGTTCGATACGCGCCATACCATGTGATAGCCGAGGCGTCGTGTACCGTCGACGATTCCCTCGATGTCGATACGTCGCGCAGCCACGGTGCCTGCGTCGATGGTGCCCCACGGCAGGGTGACCGGGACGGGTGTCGTCGCCTTCTCGCACGTGATGGCGAAGTCCTCGAATGTGACCGAAAAGGCTTGCTGGAGTAGCGCGATACACGCGTAGTAGGGACTCCACGTGACATCGGTGAGGAAGTCCATCGGTGCGAGATCGTCGGGGGAGAGGCCCATGCCGATCATGTCTCTCACCACCGAGGCGGAGTCGTAAGCCGACATGTCGACGAGTTCGGTGATGTCGATCGAGTCGATTCGGTCTCCGATCGTCGACACCACGACCGGCAGGATGTCGAAGGCGAATCCCGGGTTGACGCCTGAGCTGTGAAATGTGGTTTTCCCGGCAGCGCAGGCGGACGAGATCCGATCGGCGACACCCGGCGACATCGACGCGGGGTGGATGTGGGTGCTCACCGCGGTCGACACCACGTTCTTGCCCGACGCGAGGAGCGCGCAGATGTCGTCGACGCATTGTTCGGCGTCGCCGGTGTCGCCGAGAGCGTTGTAGACAACGGCGTCGGCGTCGAGCGCCAGGATGGCCTCTCGATCGTGTGTGGCCCGCAGTGCGGCAGGCTCGAGGCCCGCCAACTCACCGACGTCGCGGCCCTCCTTGTCGTCGGAGTACACGTAGACGCCGACGAGGTCGAACGCCGGATTGCCGATCAGTGCACGCAGCGACGCCTGTCCGACGTTGCCCGTCGCCCATTGGATGACGCGCAACGGGCGGGTAGCTCCTGATGAGGAGTCTGTTGACGACTCGCTGACGGAACTCATTCGCCCACCGCCCCGCGGACGAAGGAATCGATGGTGCCCGCACAGGTGAGCTTGTCGTCGCCGCCCTCGAGTTCGGAGTAGCGGGCGATCTCGGTCACCGCGGGTACGACGCGTCCGGTTGGGCTGGCGTCGTAGTCGATGGTGACGCGGTCACCGCTGATGATGCCGCCCCAACGACCGTCGATCGAGACGTCGAAGAGCGCCATGCGTCCGGTCGAGGTGCCGCTCGACGCGCGCTGGAGTCTCTCCCCGGAGTCGTCGAGCAGCAGCGGCACGATCCATCCGGGGAATTCGTAGCGGCCCCACTCGTTCATCCGGGCACCACTGCTCGCCTCCTGCATGCCGTAGCCCTGGGTGAAATTCTTCAGATCGATGCCGAGGAACGTCATGATCTGCTGTACGTGGTCGGCAGGCAGGTTCACACCCTTGGCTCCACCACCGCTGATCACCTGCGTGTCTGGGTGGAAGGTACCGTCGGGAACACCACGTTCACGCGCGGTCTCGACGATGCGATAGAGCTGCGGTGTCAGGCCCACGAGGAGCATGGGCTCGTTCCGGTAACTCAGTACCTTGTCGACGAGGTCGACCGTCATGGCGTCGGCGAACTCCTGGCGCACCTTCACATTTGCCTCGAACTCCGCGATCTCTGATGGCGTCGCGGTGCCGTCACCGATCCGTCGACGCATTCTGGCCATCTGCGAGAGGTCGGTGATCTTCAGCTCGGCGTCGGTCAGGAAATGCACCGCATCTGGCCGGCCACACACCGAGACGAGATTGGTGAAGGTAGCCGAGGCGCGATTGGGTGCTCGACGCGGCCCGAGCACGAAGATGGGGAGTGAGTTGTCCGTCGGTAGACCGGGCGGAATCGTTGCGGCATTGGCAAATTCGACGTCATGTGCGCTCTGATTGAGGAACGAGTTCTTGCCGCTGGTGCCGCTCGTGGCGAACACGTGATGACCGGCGGCATGACACCTCTCGATCCAGTCATCTGCATTCTCGATGCCAGCGGTGTCGACGTCTTCGACCGGATTGACCGAGAGGGTGTCGAGCCAGAGATTCATTCTGTCCCAACGTCCGTTGTCGATGAAGGACTCGGGATAGCTCTTGTAGGCGGTGTGCGCGAACAGGAGCGGCACGACATCCTCGAGCGAGGTGATCGTTTCGATTCCCGCCCGTTCCGCGAGTTGGTCGAGAATCTTGATTCGCGGCCGACACTGCTGAAAACGCTGGTTGATTGCGTCCACCCAGAACTCCTCGAGTTCTGCATGCGGCGTGGCGAACGGGTCGTCGGCGGTTGCCAGGGCGGTGAGGGTCTCGATGCTGTCGGCCATGGGGGTCCTCTCGGCGGTGATGGGAGCCGGTGACGGGTCGTCGGATGTCGACGAGGCAGATACGTCGGCGGGGGTGAATCGACTAGATAGTTAAGTGACTTAATCGAGGACGCTAGTGCTATTGATCGCGGGGTGTCAATAGGTTTGCGCTCCTATTGGGCGGGCCGTTTATGCAGTTAGAGACGATTAACTAGAAATGCGAGTCACTCGGTCGCCTGCTGTTCTTGGATTCGTTCGGGTGATCCTCTTGCGTGCGTGACCACTCTTTGTTAAGAACTATACAAAAGTTGATGGCCGTTTCGGGCCCTCGCATCTGGACGGGACGGCGGTCTGTCGTCGAATCGGGACCGCGTGAAAGAGAGCATTCATGACCCAGGCGCCTGCCCACGGGGAGCGTGCCGAGGTGGCTGAGTCCGCTTCGCGCGACTTTCATTGGCTGTCGGCCAATCCCGGTAAACGACGAACCGAGATCATCTACCTGATCTGGTTTCTCGTGACGGTGCCGATCCAGGGCGCCATCGTGATGACCTTGAGCTACGACAGTTACAACGACGTCGCGTTGATCGCGCAATCGCTCGTCATGGGCCTGGGAACGCTACTGTTGCCCTTGATCTTTCGCGCACCGCAGGACAGGGGGGTTCCACTCACCGAACTCTATGGATTCCGGATGGGCGTGTTCCTCGTCATCTGGGCGGTGCTCGGTGGATTCGTTGGAACCGATCCCTGGTACGAGGTGCTCCACGGGCACTTCGCATTCAACACCGCGGTCAACCCCAATGGCGTCCCGCTGTTCATGCTGTTCATGACCATCTCGGTCTTCGGGTTCTATTCGGTCATCCTCGGCACGTTGTACCGGGTGATCACTCAGCTACTGGACCGCACGTCCGGCTACCTCGCCCGTGACAGCATTCTCCGTCATGGGTTGGTGTGCCTGGTTCTCGCGCCTCTGATGCCCCTCGTGGAGACCTTCGCCTACACCTCGGCGGTGCCGCACAACTACTGCTTCGACAACGGGATAGGGATGTGGGGACTCAACGTCCTCGTCTACGGCGCGTGGCATTTTTCGTCGCTGATCTTCTACACGAAATTCGACACTCAACCGGGGCTACGCACCCCACTGTCGATCGTGATGCTCAGCGGCTTCGCGACCATCGGCATCCTCATCTGCATCATGGCCGTGACGAAGACATTCATCGCACCGCACTTCGTCGAGGTCAATCACGGCGTACGCATGCTCAACGACTGGGGCCCCGACAACTGCCTGGGTCCCAAACCCTCCTGAGTACAGCGCGTTTCGCTCATGGCCACTCCTCGGAAGCACACATCACGAATGAGAGAAGACGTATGGGACTCCTCGACGATCGCGTAGCACTGATCACCGGAGCGGCTCGCGGGCAAGGACGAGCGCATGCTGTGACCTCGGCGCGGGAAGGTGCTGATGTCGTCCTCGTCGACATCGACACGCAGATCTCGACAGTGAGCTACCCACTAGCCGACGCCGACGACATGGCCGAGACCGTGCAGATGGTCGAGGCGTTGGGGCGCAAGGCCGTCGCGATCACGGCGGACGTCCGCGAGCAGTCTCAACTCGATGCCGCCGTCGCCACGGCGATCACGGAGCTCGGCCACATCGACATCCTCATCGCCAATGCGGGCATCTGGACCAGGGAACTGTTCTACGAAATGACTGAGCAGATGTGGCGAGACATGATCGACGTCAATCTCAGCGGAGTGTGGCGGTCGGCGAAAGCCGTTGCGCCGCACATGATCGAACGGCAGACAGGGTCCATCGTCATCACGTCGTCCGTCAACGGAATCGAGCCGGGGCCGACCTATGCGCACTACACGTCGGCGAAGCACGGTGTCCTGGGGCTGATGAAGAACATCGCGCTCGAGTTGGCTCCGCACGGAGTGCGGTGCAACGCGGTGTGTCCCGGTGCCGTGCTGACACCGATGGTCGACCAGCCCGACACCTGGAACATCTTCGCGGGCGGATCGGGCGGAACCCACGAACAGATGATGGAGGGCGGTCACCACTACGGCGCGTTGAAGGCGACCACCTTCCTGCCTCCGGAGGCCATCGCCGATACCGCCCTCTATCTCAATTCGGATCTCGCCGCCTCGGTGACCGGGGTGACCATTCCGGTCGAGGCGGGACATCTGCTCCTGACGGGAGTCAATCTCGCTCCGACCCGCTGAGGCGGCACCGACGCGACACCACGCCTCGAGAACTCACCGGGGTATGACGAAAGACGAAGAAAGGCACGACAAGTGAAGACCAAAGGCGCCCTCCTGTGGGGCCTGAACGAACCGTGGTCGATCGAGGAGATCGAGATCGGCGACCCGCGCAAGGGTGAGGTCAAGGTACGCGTGGAAGCCGCCGGCATCTGCCACTCCGATCACCACCTGGTGACCGGTGCGTCACCGATGCCCGCGTTCCCGATTCTCGGTGGACACGAGGGTGCAGGCGTGGTCACCGAGGTCGGTGAGGGAGTCGACCGCTATGTGCCCGGAGACCACATCGTGTTCTCGTTCATCCCGGCATGTGGACACTGCCCGGCGTGTCAGGAGGGATACCGCAACCTCTGTGATCTCGGCGCCGGGCTACTCATGGGAGCGTCGATCTCCGACGGCTCCTTCCGTATCCGGGCTCGCGGCGCAGACGCCTACCCGATGTCGCTGCTGGGAACCTTCTCGCCGTACGCGGTGGTGCACCAGGATTCGGTGGTCAAGATCGACCCGACCATCCCCTTCGAGTATGCCTGTCTCGTCGGATGCGGCGTCACAACGGGTTTCGGCTCCGCGGTGCACACCGCCGACATCCAGCCCGGCCACGATGTCGGCGTCGTCGGTATCGGAGGTGTCGGTGCCGCCGCAATCCAGGGTGCGGTTCGAGCGGGCGCACGCAACATCGTCGCGATCGATCCTGTGCCCTGGAAGTTGGAGCAGGCCAAGAAGTTCGGCGCAACCCACACCTTCGCTTCCGTGGCCGAGGCGATGGGACCCGTCGTCGAGCTGACCCACGGCAGGATGCTGCGCAAGGTCATCGTCACCGCGGGTGACGTGAAGGGTGCAGAACTCGATTCGTGGATGTCGATCACCGCCAAGGCAGGCGACTGCGTGCTCACCGGCGTCGGAAATCTACTCGATTCGGATGTGACACTGACGTTGTCGATGCTCACGCTCATGCAGAAGAGTCTTCGCGGATCGATTTTCGGGGGAGCCAACCCCCAGGTCGACATCCCCATGCTGTTGTCGCTCTACCAAAACCAACAACTCGACCTGGAGGGCATGGTCACCAGGACGTACGCGCTCGAACAGATCAACGACGCTTTCGACGACATGTTGGACGGCCGCAACATCCGTGGTGTCATCCGCTACACCGAGGCTGATTGGTGAATCCGGGTGCGACATTCGTCGTGACGGGCTCCGCGTCGGGAATCGGGGCGGCTGTCGCGGCGCGATTGCGTGGCCGCGGCCACCGTGTGATCGGCGTTGACCTCCACGATGCCGACGTCGTCGCCGACCTCGCGACGCAGTCGGGACGCAGAGCTGCGATCGACGGCGTTCTGGCGCTGTGTGGCGGCCACCTCGACGGCGCCGTGATGGTGGCCGGTGTCGGACCGCGGCCGGGTGCCGAGGATGTGATCGCGACGGTCAACGTCCTCGGTGTCACCGAGTTGTTGGGTGGCTGGCGCACCGAACTGTGTGCCGACGGAGGAGGCAAGGTCGTTGTCTTCGGCTCGAATTCGTCGACGACGACGCCATTGGTTCCCGAACGCGCCGTGCGACGGCTCATGCGTGGGGAGATCGACGCCGCGGTGGCACAGATCCGCAGACGCAAGGGGCTCTCGGCGGCCATCGCGTATGCGGCGTCGAAACTGGCGGTGACGCGCTGGGCGCGGAAGCAAGCGGCGAGTGCTGCATGGGCCGGGTGCGGAGTCCGCATCAACGTAGTGGCCCCGGGGCCGGTGCTGACGCCCATGCTTCGTGCTCAACTCGATGGCCCGGAAGGGCAACGAGTCCGCGCCTTTCCGGTACCCGTCGGTGGCTTCGGCGATCCCGAGCAGTTCGCAGCGCTGGTCGAGTTCCTGCTGTCGCCACACGCCGACTTCATCGCCGGAGCCGTTCTGACCGTCGACGGCGGGACGGAGGCGTTGCTCCGCGACGACTGGCCGCGTCGCCTACCCATCATGAGGTTGCCGAGGTTGCTGACGGCGATGCGTTCGCGCCGCCGGGCACACGCCGCCGCGGTGGGATCCCCGGCCGACCGAGGAGCGTCGGTGCTGTAGCGGCATACACTCTTGCGTATGGAGCAAGACCTCGACGACGTCGTCCGGCAGCGCATTCGCGGCCTGCGACTGGCGAAGGGGTGGACCCTGGACTCGCTGGCGTCGCGCTGCGACATGAGCCCGTCGACGCTGAGCAGGATCGAGACTGGTGGTCGACGTGTGGCGCTCGATCAGATCGTCGCGATCTCCCGCGCACTCGGGACCACCGTCGACCAGCTGGTGGAACCGGCGGCCGACGAGGATGTCGTGATCCGCCCCGAACCCCACTCGGCGGCGGACGGCGTGATCGTGTGGCCGCTGTCGGGGTCGGATACTCCCGGCGGCGTGTCGGTCGCGAAGATGCGCATCGATCCCGGCCGCGCCATCGATCCGAAGGCGCTCGGTGTGCATCCCGGCCGGGAGTGGTTCACGGTCTTGTCGGGCACGGTCGAACTCTGGTTGGGCGACCGGGTGATCCTGATCCCCGCAGGCCAGGCTGCCGAGTTCGCGACGATGATCCCGCACGCGATCGGTGCTCGGGGAGGACCCGCCGAGATCGTCTCGATCTTCGACCACGACGGCGAGCGCGCCCACCTCGGCCCGGCCCGGTTGACTCGTCGCGGTCGTTAGGTCCAGGTATCCGGCTCGTCTCTGAGGCAGATCACAGGTCTTCGACGGCGAGGCCACATATGCAATCGCTATTGTGTACTCGATGTCCGAGAACACAATGCCCACTCGTCGCACGGTGCTCGTCACCGGCGGTCTCGCCACGGTTGCGGGACTCGTCGTCGCCGCTTGCGGCCGGTCGAACGACACCCCGATGGCCGACGGCCCCAAGAAGCCGACGGTGGGCGTCGAGTACACGCCGTCGCTGACCGACGAGAAGGCGCCGAATCCGACCGAGAAGGTCGAGGTCAAGGTGACCAACGGTGTGCTCAACCCGGACGTGAAGCTTCTCAACCCGGCAGGCAAGGCTGTTGCGGGCAAGATCTCGGACGACCGGACGACCTTCACCATCACCGAAGCACTCGGATACGGCACCACGTACACCTGGCAGGGCAGCGCGACCGGCTATGACCGAGTCAGCACCCCGGTCGAGGGCAAGTTCACCACGCTCGATCCGAAGACCCAGCTCAACGTCGTCGTCAACATCGCCGACGGTCAGGAAGTCGGTATCGCCGCACCGTTGATCCTCAAGTTCGACGGCACCGTCGACGACAAGGAGGCCGTCGAACGAGCGTTGACGCTGACCACCGAGCCGCCGACCGAGGGCGCCTGGGCGTGGCTCGGTGAGGACAACGGTTCGCGGGTGCACTGGCGGTCCAAGGAGTACATGGCTCCGGGCACCAAGATCCACATGTCGGCGAAGCTCTACGGGCTCGATCACGGCGACGGCGCCTATGGGGCCGCAGACGTCACGAGTGACTACGTCGTCGGACGGTCGCAGATAGTGAAGGCCGACGCGGGAAGCCACCAGATCGTCGTGGTCCGCGACGGCGCGACGCTGATGACGCTGCCGTGCAGCTACGGACAGGGCGACGTCGACCGTAACGTCACGCGATCGGGCATTCATGTGGTGAGCGAGAAGCACGAAGACTTCTACATGAGCAACCCCGCCGCGGGATACTTCAACATCCACGAGCGCTGGGCTGTGCGTATCTCCAACAACGGCGAGTTCATCCACGCCAATCCGGAAACCGTCGGCGTGCAGGGCGCGTCGAATGTCACCAACGGGTGCATCAACCTCTCGCTCGACAACGCGCAGCAGTACTTCAACACCGCGATCTACGGCGACCCGGTGGAAGTGACGGGCACCAGGATCGACCTGTCGGAGGCCGACGGCGACATCTTCGACTGGACCTACGACTGGCCGACGTGGAAGTCGATGTCGGCCGTCAAGGGCGAGCCGAGGACCGCGTCGGCTCCCGCGACACCGAAGGGCGCCCCGACGTCGGTCGGCGCGCCGAACTGACGCCACCTCCCGCCTTGCAGGTCTAGCCGGTCTTGACGTTACGGCGCGCGGACGCCTGGTCGCGGGGCCGGATCACGATCTGGTCGAGATCGACGTGCGCGGGCCGCGAGGCGACGAATCCGACGACCTCGGCGATGTCGTCGGCGGTCAGCGGTGTCAGCCCGGCGTAGACGGCGTCCGCGCGTTCCTTGTCGCCGTCGAAGCGCACCAGTGAGAAGTCGGTTTCGACCATTCCGGGGCAGATCTCGGTGAGTCGGATCGGCTTTCCCAGCAGCTCGAAGCGCAGGGTGCGGTGCAGAACCCCCTCGGCGTGCTTGGCCGACGTGTACCCCGAACCGTTGTCGTAGACCTCGAGCGCGGCGGTCGAGGTGATCGTGACGATCAGGCCGTCGCCGGAGGCTTCCAGCGCGGGCAGCAGCGCCTTGGTGACCCGCAACGTACCGAGCACGTTGGTCTCCCACATCCACCGCCAGTCGTCGAGGTCGGCGGTGGCCACCGGGTCGAGCCCTTTCGCGCCGCCCGCGTTGTTCACCAGCAGGTCGACGCGGTCGAGGCCCTCGACGAATCGGGTTACCGACTCGTCGTCGGTGATGTCGAGTTGCCTTCCGGTGCCACCGATTTCGGTCGCGAGTTCGGTGATGCGGTCGATCCGACGCGCGCCGACGACAACGTGGTAACCCTGGGCCGCGAGTGTGCGCGCGATCGCTTCGCCGATACCTGAACTCGCCCCGGTCACCACGGCGATCTTCGCGTCGGTGTTGAACGCGGCGTCGGGATTCCGTGTGGATGTCGGGTCGCTGGGAGTCGTGGTCATGGTCTTCACCTTAACGAGTTCGACCACCTCGGAAGATGTCGCTGGTCGGGAGGCTGGGGTGGATCACAGCCGCGCTGCTACATTCAGCGCATGCTGCATGGAGTCGTCCCGGCGACATTGCAGATCGGCTCGACGCCCGCTGCAGCCGTGCTGCACGCGATTCGGGTCGGCGCACCCATCACCCGTGATCGCCTGGCAGACGTCACGGGCCTGTCTCCGGCAACCATCAATCGCCAGGTCACGGCGCTCACTGGCCAGGGGCTGATCACCGAGAGACCAGACCTCGTGAGTCCCGGCAGCATCGGCCGCCCGAAGAACCCGCTCACCCTTGACCGCGACGCACTGTGTGCGGCGGGTATGCACATCGGTGCGCGTCGCACACTGCTGACCATCGTGGACCTGGGAGGTCGGCCTCTCTACAGCCACGCGGTCCTGACCCCGCAGGGCGACGCCGACGTTGCGCTCGCAGAACTCTGCGGACAGCTGAGCGAATTGGCCGGCCGCTTCTCCGGACGTCGTCTGCTCTGGGGTGGCGCGGCGATCGGCGGGTCGGTCGATGCCGTATCCGGCTCTGTCGACCATCCGATTCTCGGTTGGCACCGCGCGCCGCTCGGGCCGATGTTGGCCGATGCCCTCGGAGTGCCGGTTTCGGTCTGCGAGCACGTCGAGGCCATGGCCGCCGCAGAACTGCTCCTCGGCCAGACGATCGTCGACGCTGCGTCGGGGCTGTTCTTCTACGCGCGCGAGACCACCGGCATGGCCATGACGCTCAATGGCCGTGTCCACATACCGGCCCGGGGTGCGGGCAGCATCGCGCACGTGAGGGTCGACGCCCCGGTGCTGTGTCCGGGCAGAGGCGCCACACTCTCCGACGTGATCGGCAGCGAACCGACGTTGCGTGCGGCCAGGCGACTCGGGATACCGCTGGACGCGTCGCCCATCGTCGACGAGCGCGCTCGTATCCTCGGCGAGGTCGTCGCGACGTTCCGCGATGCGCTGAACCCGGATTCGGTGGTCGTCGCGGGAGACGCTTTCGCCGCACACCCGCGCGGTCTGGCTCCCGTGCAGGCGGCGTTCGATGCGGCGTCGAAGACCCGCTGGCCGATGGAACTGATGCCGTCGCTCTTCGGCGTCACCGTGCCCGAGGGTGCGGCAATCGTGGTGGCGCTCAGCGTGATCTACGCGGACCCGGTGGCCTCGCTCGCGTAGCGGACCCAACCAGCCCCGGCGCGAAGTTAGGCCATGCTAGCCTTCGCTGATGGACAGTGGCACCCCGCTCACGACGGATGCGGCCGACGAATCGCCTACTACGGAAATCCGCGAATCCGACAGTCCAGCAACAGAAACGCCCGAAACGGACAGTTCACCGCGTGTCGATGCCGATCCCGATGTCCCGACGACGAGACCGGCGGTACGCAGGAAGACGGCCAGGCGGAAGCGGCGGCGCAAGCCGATCACCACCTCTCTCATCGTCACCCACCGGTGGCTGTCGATCGTGTTGGGGGCGGTCTTGGTCGTGGTCTGCACCTCGGGGGCCATACTCGTCTACGCGCCGGAGCTGACGAGAATGACCAACGCGGACAAACTCACATCGACACCGACCGACAACCCGGTGACCTTCGGTACTGCGATTGCGAGTGTCAAGAAAGCCGATCCCGACTTCGATGCCGCATACATCTCCCTCAAGGATGGCGTGTACTTCGTGTCCTCGGCGCAGCCGGGGGCAGGCACCTGGTTCGTCGACGCGGGTAGCGGCAAGGTCAACGCACACGGCGACCTCAATGGCGGTGTGCTCGGTTTTCTCGTCAACCTGCATGATTGCGGACTCACCTGCGAGGACTATCCGGGCTACATCGCGTGGCTCGCGAGCCCGTCGCCGATCGCCGACTGGGGCTGGTATGTCTCCGGAATGACCTGGGGTGCAGTCATTCTGGCGCTCTCGGGTCTGCTCTTGGTGTTCCTCGCGATCTCCGGGGTGATCATCTGGTGGCCCGGACTGCGTCGGCTGCGCAGCCGCTTTCGGGTGCGAATCGGCAAGGGGCGCTTCGCTCGGGACTACGACCTGCACAACATCATCGGCATCGTCGCCGCGATTCCCCTGCTGATCTGGGGACTCACCGGCATGAACTTCGAGACGCCTGGCCTCGCGAAGACCTGGTACAGCGCGACGGGAGGGATTGCGCCGCCGGAGGACAACTACTCGATGCCGCCGTCGACGGGTACCGGTCCGATGATGTCGGTGGACCAGGCGATCGACGCGGCGACCGCGCGCTACCCGGGGTCGAAGGCCACGTGGGTGGGCATGCCGTCGGATGCCACCGGCTTCTACTCGGTCGACGTGTTGGCCGACGGCCCCGACCTCTGGGCGCACAGTGCCACCTATCACGCCAATCGTGAGGTCGGCGTCGACAGCCACGATCCGACGAAGATCGCGGTGTTCAACGGTGAGTCGCGAACGTTGTCCAACACCATCATCGATGACTGGGCTCAACCCACCCTGCACTACGGGGTGTCGGTGAACGCGTGGTGGCGGTTGTTCTGGTTCGTTCTCGGAATGGCGCCACTACTGCTCTTCCTGACGGGTCTGAGCACCTGGCAGTTCCGGTTGCGTACCACCCGTCGACGGCGGGCCGCGCGCAAGACGTCGGCCTCCACCTGACCGCCGATTGCGCGCCGAAGGCAAATCCCCCTTACAGTGAGCGATATGTCGACTTCCCCCTTGACTCTTCCGCGTGACGTCTCCGCCGCCATGACGATCTCCGTCTCGGCACCCACAGAACTCGAGATGCAGATAGCTGTCGCCCGGATGCCGGGACTCGAACTCGACGAGAAACTCGTGGTCGCAGTCAACGGCGACGAGATCACGCCGGAGGAGATCATTGATCCGCACGGCGGCCGCATCCATCGGATGAAGGTGGAATCCGGCGTGGTCGCGGTCAATTACTCCGCCGCCGTCACCGCACCGGCGAATCCCGTGGCAGTGGAGTCCACCGACCGCTCGATGTACCTGCGCCCCAGTCGATATGCCGAGTGCGACAAGTTCTTCGGGTTCGCCGCCGGGCAGTTCGACGCCTCGTTGCCTGCGGGTGAACTCCTCGATCAGGTCACGGCCTTCGTCGAAGACCGCCTCGACTACATCCCCGGCGCCAGTGATCCGATCGACGGTGCCGTCGACACACTGCTCGCCGGTGCAGGAGTCTGTCGCGACTACGCGCACCTCGTCGTCGCGTTGTTGCGCGCGTTGAACATTCCCGCGCGCCTGGTGGCCGTGTACGCGCCCGGATGCGACCCGATGGACTTCCACGCGGTTGCCGAGGCACTCATCGAAGGAGAGTGGGTCGTCGTCGATGCGACGAGACTCTCGCCGCGGCAGAGCCTTGTCCGCATCGCGACCGGTCGTGATGCCGCCGACACCGCATTCCTCGACAATCACGGTGGCTCGATCTCGCTGGACAACTACCAGGTGTTGGCGACGGTGCGCGGCGATCTGCCCATCGACGATGGCAAGGAGCGCATCAGCATACGATGAACGCATGCATGCGCTGACATGTCCCATCTGCAATGCGCTGTCAGGTTTTCTCGGACAGCAATGCCCCAACTGCGGTACGACGGTCGGCATCCACCTGCCGAGCAGGTCGCTCGTCGTCGCGTCTGAGGACGGCGTCGAGATCGACGGCACCAGGTGGGTGCGCTGCATCAACTGGGACTCCGGCTGCAACTGGATGACCCCGGCCGAGTTCTCGGAGGAGAACGCGGGCATGCGCGGTCGGTGCTTCCCTGATTCGTTGCTGCGGCAGTTGCCCGACGCCGATGATCCGATCGGACGTGGAAAGCTGCCATCGGCACTGTCGGACCTACGAATGCTCATCTACCAGCTCGTCGACCTCGGTCTGCCCGTTGAGCCCTTCTGGCGCAGCGACGGTGGTCTGGCATTCGATCTGCTCTCGAGCCAGACACTGGGCAGGCCGGTCACGATCGGACATGCCAACGGGGTCGTCACCATCGACATCTCGGAGACGATGGACGCCTACCGTGAACGACTGCGCGTCGATCTGGGTGAGGCGTATCGGACGATGCTCGGGCACTTCCGGCACGAGGTGGGGCACTACTACGAGAGCATTCTCGTGGAGAACGGCGACGGCGTCGACCGCTATCTCGACAGGTGCCGACAGCTCTTCGGAGACGAACGCGCGAGCTACAGCGACGCCATCGATCGTCACTACAAATTCGGGGCGCCCGCGGACTGGGCGGACTCGTACATCTCCGAGTACGCGACGATGCACCCGTGGGAGGATTTCGCGGAGTGCTTCGCGCACTACCTGCACATCACCGGAACCATCGACACCGCACGTGAATCCGGCGTCCGGCTGGTCAACGACCAGGTGCGCTTCGCGATGGACCGCGACATCATCCCGCTGGAGTCCTACGCCGACCAGCCGATCGAACGCCTGCTCTACGACTGGAAGTGGTTGGGCACCATGTTCAATCGCGTCAATCAGTCGATGGGCGCGCGACCGCTCTACCCATTCGTCATCCCGCAGCCCGTCGTCGGCAAACTCGGTTTCATCCACAAGGTGATCCGCGAGACCGACAAGCGCTCCGCGCACGACGACCCGCTGGTCGATCAGGTCGCCGCGCCTGCGTGAGACGGCGTCAGAGAGCCTTGCGCCGCAAGTCGACGACGAGTTCGAGAAGTGTTGCGACGTCGTCGGTGTCAGCAATCCGGTAGCGAGCGCCGGTGTGGCCGTCGCCGACCTTGACGCTCACGTCGTACTCGCCGGTGAGATGAGCGAACGCCTTTTCGTCCGTGACATCATCACCGATGTAGACCGTTGCGTCCGAACCGAACTCGGTCTCGAGTACCTCGAGTGCGTGACCCTTGCTCGTCTCGATCACGGCGAGCTCGATGACTTTCTTGCCCTCGGTGATCTGCACTCCCGGCCACGACGCAGGCCCCGACCGCGCCTGGGCCAGAGCATCGTCGGCGACATCGGGGGCGGCGTTGCGGACGTGCAGTGCGGCGCTGATCGGCTTCACCTCGACCGTCGTCCCGGGGTGGGTATCGGCGATGTGAGTGAACGCCTTGACGATTCGATCGAGCAGTGCGCGCTCGTCGTCGGTGACCTGCTCGCCGAATCCGCTGGTGAACTCACTGCCGTGGCTGCCGACCATGGTGACAGAGTCGTCGTCGAGTCCGGACAGCGCGCGCAGGTCGTGGAGCGAGCGACCCGAGATGACTGCCGCCTCGGTGTCGCGCAGTGAGCCTGCGGCACGGATCGCCGAGATCGACGTGCCATTGGGCTTGGCATCCTCCGGACGCGACACGATGGGTGCGAGACAGCCGTCGTAGTCGCTGGACACCAGCAGCCGTTGCACGGATGCTGTGCGGGCGACTGCCGCACGCAGATTGTCGGGAATCCCCGTGTCGCTCACGAGTTCTCGTCTCCGATGTCGGTGTCCTCGGCGGCACCGCCGGACACGAGCCGCACTCCGCGGTTCGCCGACGACGTGGTCTCGGTCGTCGACGACAAGGTATCGAGGAAGCTTTTCGCCCACTTCTCGACGTCGTGTGTGAGCACCTGTCTGCGTAGTGCGCGCATCCGGCGTTTGCCCTCGGACTGTCCCTGTTCGACAGCTGCGACGATGGCGTCCTTGACGCCGTCGAGGTCGTACGGGTTGGCCTGATAGGCGGTGCGCAGTTCCGCTGCCGCCCCGGTGAACTCGCTCAACACCAGGGAGCCGCCGAGATCGCTGCGGCAGGCGACGTACTCCTTGGCGACGAGGTTCATTCCATCGCGCAACGGTGTCACCAGCATCACGTCGGCCACGACGTAGTAGGCGAGCAGGTCGTTGCGTGGCACCGACCGGTTCAGGTACTCCACCACCGGGTGGCCGACCTCGCCGTACTGCCCGTTAATGTTTCCGACGAGCTGCTCGATGCCCGCGCGCATGCGGACGTAGCTCTCCACGCGTTCACGGCTCGGCGTCGCGAGCTGGATCATCACCGTCTCATGCGGGTCGATACGCCCCTCGTCGAGCAGCTCCGACAGCGCGCGCAGGCGCACATCGATGCCCTTGGTGTAATCGAGGCGGTCGACGCCGAGCAGGATGGTTTTCGGGTTGCCGAGTTCTTTGCGGATCTCACGGGCCCTGGTGCGGATGTCCTTGGACTTGGACTGGGTGTCGAGGTCGCCGGAGTCGATCGAGATCGGGAACGCCCCGACGCGCACCGTCCGGAATCCGACCTGCACCACGCCGAAGCGGGACCGCACACCGACGGTGCCCTTGCTGGTGGCCTGCCCGGCAAGACGTCGGGCGAGATAGAGGAAGTTCTGCGCGCCGCCCGGTAGATGGAACCCGATGAGGTCGGCGCCGAGGAGGCCCTCGATGATCTCGGTCCGCCACGGCAACTGCATGAACAGCTCGACCGGCGGGAAAGGGATGTGGAGAAAGAATCCGATGCGCAGGTCCGGACGCAGCATGCGCAGCATCTTCGGGACGAGCTGCAGTTGATAGTCCTGGACCCACACGATGGCGCCGCGCGCGGCGACCTTCGACGCCGCTTCGGCGAATCGTCGGTTGATCTCGACGTAGGCGTTCCACCACTCGCGGTGGTACTCGGGCTTGACGATCACATCGTGATACAGCGGCCACAGTGTCGCGTTGGAGAAACCCTCGTAGTACTCGGCGATCTCCTCGGCGGACAGGGGAACCGACCGGATGCTGATGCCGTCGACCTCGGCTTCTTCGGAGTCGGATTCGGCCGAGCCGGACCATCCGACCCATGCGCCCTTGTGCTTGCGCAGGATGGGCTCAAGCGCGGTGACCAGTCCGCCGGGACTGCGCTTCCAGGAAACGTTGCCGTCGGCGTCGGTGACCTTGTCGACGGGCAGTCGGTTGGCGACGACGACGAAGTCGGAGCCGTCAGCGGGGTCGGACCTGCCTGGCGCCTCGGGGTGGCGTGCACCGAAGGTGGCCTCCGAGTTGTGCACGCCGGTGGCAGATGCGTCGGTGGTGGATGCGTCGGTGCCAGGGCGGTCGGATACCTCGTCGGATCCCGGGTTCACGACTCAGGCGTTCTCGCCCGGAGCGATCCCCAGCATGGACAGCAGCATCCGGCACTCGTCGGCGTCGGTGGCGTATGCGGCGACAACGCGTCGTGCGGAGTTGGCGGTCTCGTCGGCCACCGGCTCCAGCTCTTCGTCGGCGATGTCAGTGGTCTTGGGGGGCATCTCGTCCTCTCGTCTGGGGGTGGCGCGAGGTTGTGTCTTGCGCGACACCCGATCTTACCCGCTCACAGCGGGTCGCACCCCGACACCTCACCAGCGTCGTCGAGCTGCCCGCGCCTCACGACGACGCCGCGCCCAGTCGGGCGCCACGGGCAGTCGGGGCCGCCGCAGGGTGCGTGCCACGAACTCGCCGAGCGTGACACCTGCGGCGAGGGCACAGCCGACGCCGAGTGCTGCAGCCATCCAGGTCAGGCCGGTGAGCGTCTGGTCGTTGAGCACGCCGTAGAGCGCGCGGTAGACCGCCAGACCGGGTAGCAGCGGGGTGATACCCGCGATCGCGACGACCAGAGGCGGGACCAGTGCGCGTCGGGCGAGCAGGCCGCCGACCAGGCCGACACAGGTGGCGGCGAGACCGCCGGCGATCACGTCGCCGACCGGCAGGAAGACCGTGATAGAGGCGACGCCCGCACCGATCAGGCCACCGAGGAACGCGATCGGCAGGGCTCGACGCTCGGCGTAGCTCGCCAACGCGAACGCGAAAGCGGCGACGGCACCAGCCGCGACGCGGATGGGGACGTCGACCGGAGCGAACTCCGTCGAGGTGGTGATTGTCGGTAGATAGATGCCCACCGAGCTCATCAGGCGCAACCCGATGCCGACGCCCGCGATGATGCCGCCGGTCATGAGCAGCAACTCGAAGAAGCGCGCGACCCCGGTGATCGGGGCACCGGTGATCGCGTCCTGGACCGAGCCGACCAGCGACAATCCGGACAACAGCACGACGATCCCCGCCGCGATGACCTGGGACGGGGTGATCGACAGTGCCTCCAGGCCGGTTTTCTGACCGAGCTCGTAGACCAGGGCTGCGGGGACAACGGCGATGAATCCGCCTGCCACCTGCTGAAAGAAGATCGGCGTGCCGATTCTGTTGAGGCGTCGGTTGAACGTGACCGTGACCACCGTGGTCACCCAGGCGAGGAGCGCCACGACGACGTCACCGCCGAGGAGCACGGAGATGCCCGAGGCCATCAGGCCCCACGCGAACGTCGACACCGAATAGGGGTAGGGGTGCTTGGCCGCGATGATCTGGTCGACGATCCGGTGGGCCGTCGACGGTGTGATGGCCGAATCGCGGATGCGGCGCACCAACCGGTCGACCGCCGCCAGGCGGGTGAAGTCCAGGGACCGGTAATGGACCGTCTGCATCGTCGTGATCGGTGGGAGTGTTGCACCGCGTCGTGCGACGACGACGATGGTGTTGTACGTGACGTCGACGTCGACATCCTCGACGCCGTAGATACTCGCCACGAAGCGGATCTGGGACGAGGTGTCTATCGCGCCGGTCCCCGAGTCGAGCAGTACCGCACCGATCTTCGTCGCGAGGTCGAGCACCTCGGTGATCGCGCCCACGTCGAACCGGTCGATCGGGCGGCGCGGTGCCACCATGATGCTGCCCGGTTCGATCGTGTCGATCGTCGCCTGCCTCGTCCCGGTGAGGCGGCGGACAGCGCGCCCGATATACTCACGCACGCATGCCTCCTTAGCTCAGTGGTAGAGCACTCGCCTTGTAAGCGAGCGGTCGTCGGTTCAATCCCGACAGGGGGCTCTGACGCCCGGCCGATTCCTCGGCGCCGGGCCCCCGTGTCCGACTTCCCGCGTAAGTGTGGGGTCGGATCATCCTCTGGCACAAACCGGCAGGCGGAGCCGTCGTCGGCTCCTATGATTGCCGCGTGAACAGTGCCGTAGACGCCGTGGCGGGACACACGATCTATCAGGGTCACACAGCAGATCGCGTCGATGTGTGGCGCGGTATCCGCTACGCGCAGTCACCGACGGGAGGGCTGCGGTGGCGGCGTGCACAGCCCCTCACGCCCCAGCCGGGACGGGTCTCGGCGGTGCGCTTCGGCGCGGTGTCGCCGCAGGAGCCGAATCCGGGTGTCCCGATGCCGCGCGACGTCGACAGGAGTGAGGACTGCCTGTTCCTCAACATCTGGGCTCCAGCGGGCGCGGCGGGCGAGGGCCGTGCGCTTCCGGTGATGGTGTGGATCCACGGCGGCGCGTACGTGTTCGGCGCCGGCAGCCAGCCCATCTACGACGGCACGCAACTCGCAGTCGCCGAGGACATCGTGGTGGTGACCGTGAACTACCGACTCGGCGCGCTCGGATTCGCCGACCTCGGAGCGCCGGACGGGGGCGGTGGTCGGCGGACCCTACGAGTCGAACGCCGCGCTCAGCGACGTACTCGTCGCGCTGCGCTGGGTCGCCGACACCATCGACGCGTTCGGCGGCGATCCGGCCAACGTCACGGTGGCAGGTGAGTCCGCGGGCGGCGGGATCGTCACGACGTTGCTCGCGACGCCTGCGGCCCGAGGCCTGTTCCACCGGGCCATCGCGCAGAGCTCGCCGGTGACCTCGGTCTACAACAGAGCGCGCGCGGCGTTCGTCGCCGAGCGCCTGCCCGCAGCAATCGGCGGCACCCGCGGCGACATCGAGTCGTTCGCGGGATCGAGTACGCAGAAGGTCGTCGCAGCGACGATGAAGGCGTTCGCGGGTATCCCCGACTCGCGCCCCGGCACCATCGCGTTCGCGCCGGTCGTCGACGGCGACCTGGTGCCGCGGCATCCGATCGACGTGTTCCGCTACGGTGAATCGTTGCAGGTGCCGCTGCTCATCGGGACCAATCGCGACGAAGCCGCACTCTTCAAGTTCATGAAGTCGCCGCTCATGCCGATCACCGAACCCGCGATCTTGCAGATGTTCACGGCGATAGCGGCCGAATACCCCGAGGTCTCGCTACCGACCCCTGAGCGTGTCGCCGCCGCGTATCCCGGCAGCAAGCCCAAATCCATAGGACTCGACGTTGCACGCGACGTGGCATTCCGGATGCCGACGGTGTGGGCGGCCGAGGGGCACGCCACAGTTGCCCCGGTGCACCTGTATCGATTCGACTGGGCGACAAGGCTTCTGAAGGTCATCGGACTCGGCGCCTCGCACGCCACCGAACTGGCGTATCTGTTCGGCTATTTCCCGAGCGGTAAAGCCGGCTTCCAGTTCTGGCTCGGGGGCCGACGCACCGGCGAACGGGTGTCTGCCGACATGCAGGCGCGATGGGGAGCGTTCATCCGCGACGGTGACCCGAACTCCGGTCTCGACGCCGCGGCGCCGGTCTGGCCCGCGTTCACCGCGGACCGTCGAGCAACGCTCGTGATCGATGCGAAGGACCGGGTGGTCGACGATCTCGACGCTGACCTGCGCGCGGCCTGGGGCGACGAGGTCCTCGGATTCCGCTGACAGAGTCCACCGCCGCAGTAGGTCAACGATCGTTAACGGGCATGTAACGGATTTGCATACCTGCCTGAGACGGCATTAACCTCCCGTCTCAGACACTTCTTACTCGCAGGTAAGGGGACCGTGTCGTGGAGGGGAACAATGCGTAGATTCTGGGGGACCTCGCTGCTCGCCGCAGTGGTCATCACACTCGGCCTTGTCGGAATGCTCGTGACGACGCCGCAGGCGTCGGCAAGCGATCGTCTCGACCGCTACCTCAACCTGCCGCTCGTCAATCGCGACGCCTCGAAGGGGCCGGGTGGCGTGAATCCCGCTCTGCCCACCGATCCGACTGTGCTGCGCACATTGCTCGACGAGGCGCGTCAACGCTCACTCGACCCCTCGTCGTATCAGGCGTTGCTCTTCCAGTACTGGCTGGCCGACACCACCAAGGCCGCGGGTATCGACCTCGCCTCGTGGAACCCGCGAGCGGGAGTAAGTGCCAACCGTCAGAATCTGGTTCGCTCGTACCGCTTCTATGAGAACCTGCAACTCTCGCATCGCGAACTGCAGTGGGCGGGTATGGGTGGACTCGTCGGAGCCGACTTCGGTGGTGGCCTGCTCGATTTCGAGCTCGCGACCAACGTCTACGATTTCGCCAGACTGCAGCCGATCGCGAATGCCATTGTCGGACAGACCAACAAGGCTCTCGGTCCGGTCTTCGTCGACAAGCTTCCGCGTGGCCTGCGCGCACTGGCCCGAGTCGGAGCGACCATCTCGGCAGCCGATCTCCGCACGATCCAGGGTGACATCCTGGTGATGCAGAAGAACATCTTCTCCGACCTGATGCCCATGCACCGTGCCTATGTGGTCGGTGGACTGCCCGCACTCGAGGAGATGAACCGCGCAGGCCTGTTCAACGGTGAGATCATGAACGCCTGGACGCAAATCGCTTCCAAGCAGCCCGACGCGATCGCGGCAGGCAACGCGCGTCTGCTGCGGCGTGAACAGGGTGAGGTCATCAAGGACCAGTGGGACGCGACCCGCGCCTACAAGGGCGATGTCGGCGAGGCGATGACGTATGCGAGCACGGTCGCGGGCTCGCCATCGGTGGCCGGGGTCATTCCGCCTCGATCGTTTCGTTCCATCGAAGTCCACGGCACTGCCCCGGATGGACGGCGCGCGACACTGACTGTGCCGCTTCCGGATTGGAACTGGTCGGTGTACCCCGAGCGCTGGGCCTACATCACCGATCAGCTGTTGCCCAAGTACAAGGACCAGGTGAACAACCACTGGCCGGAGCTCGAAGCGACGCTGCGCAAGCCCTACGATCAGCAACTCGAAAGCCACCGGCCGATGTGGAACATCGCGCCCATGCTGCAGTCAGCCCTGGAGACGACGAAGGTGACATACCAGTGAGTTCGCAGATATCCGTACGAAAGACGCTGCGCCACAACCGACGCCGCGGTGTGCTCGCAGCGGTGCTCGCCGTCGCTGCGCTGGGGGCCGCCCTGGTGTCCGCGCCCGCCGCGCACGCCGCACCGCCCAACCGCACGCCGGGACTGAACGAGGTCTTCAACGGGTATGTCGTCGGCACGTTCACCAACGGCAGGCTCGCGAGCCCCGACGAGGTGATCAAGCCCCTCACCTCCGGGGACCCGTTCTACGCCGAACCACGCCTGCGCGGCGACGAGAAGCCCGGCACGGTACTCAAGGCCAAGAAGGTCGACGTCCAGTTCACCGGCTTCCGACCAGGCAACCTCGACGCCTACAAGCTGATGTACGTCACGCGCGGCCTGCACGACGAGCCCGAGATCAGCACCGGGATCCTGATGGTGCCGGTCGACGGCCGCGACAACGCCACCCGGCCGCTCGTCGGCTATCAGTTCGCCAATGACAGCGTCGGAGCGTATTGCCACCCGTCGACGATGTGGACCGGTGGTGATCCGCTCGACGGTGCGTCGTGGTCGGCGCTCGGTCCGCTCGCGCAGATGTTCGGCAAGGGCTACGCGGTGATGATCAGCGACGTCGGCAATGACGGAGACCCCAACCCGCACGGTGTCTTTGCGGGCAAGTTCGGGGGCAACGCCCTGCTCGACGGAATGCGCGCTGCACTCGCGCATCGTCCGGCGAAGCTGTCGAAGGACGCGCCGAAGGCGATCTTCGGTATCGCAGGCGGCGGCGTCGGAGCGGCATTCGGTGCCGAGAAGGCCGCTGCCTATGCACCCGAACTGCACATCAAGGGCACTGTGCTCGAGGGCATGGTGGTCAACCAGCGCAACTTCATCCGTACCTCGGACGGCTCGGTGGGGTCGGGCTTCGCGTTCGCGACGCTGCTCGGACTCGAACCGCGCTACCCGGAGATGAAGATCGACGACAAGCTGACCCCCGCGGGTAAGGCGCTGGCCGACGTGTTCCGCACGCAGTGCCAGACGCCCGCGTACTTCGGTACGCCGTTCGTGCCGTTGAACACGCTGTTCAAGGGCGGCAAGAGCCCCGCAGACATCCCCGAGTTCCAGCACGTCTACCGCGACAACGAACTCGGGACGCGGTCGCCGTCGGCGCCGGTGCTGATCGCCTCCTGCGCCAAAGACGACTCGCCGATGTCGCTGGTGCCCGCCGCCGACTCACGCAAGCTGGCCGCCACGTACCGCGCAGGCGGCACCCGCGTCGACTACCAGCCGACGGACTGCAGCATGGTGCGCTTCCTGACCAACATGTACGGCTGGGGCACCGACCTGTTCGGCATGCAGACGATCGACTGGCTCGACGCGCGGCTGCGGAGCTGATCGTCGATCCCGACTACCCGACGGCAGTGCCGAAGGTGGCTACACACAGATGAGGTAGCTGCGCGTGTGCGGCGACGCATACGATCGGTTCATGACCCGAATCACGCTCAACGGCTCGTCGGTGCTGCACGACGGCGGGTTTCCCTACAGCGCGACCGTCACGGCGGGGCCGCTGCTGTTCACCGCGGGCATCGCGCCACTCGACACACAGGGAGCGATCGTCGCCGCCGACGACGTGGTCGGCCAGACCCGACGTTGCCTCGAGAACCTGAGAGCACTTCTCGCCGAGCAGGGCGCAACCGTGTCCGACCTGGTCAAGCTGACCGTGTACGTGGCCGAGCACCTGCAGGCAGATCTCGCGGTGGCGTGGGAGGCCATCGTGGCAGAACTCGGCGAATCCGTTCCGCCGGCGATGATGGCTGGGGTGACGGTGTTGCCCTACGACCAGCAAGTTGTCGAGATCGAGGCGATTGCCGCACCGGCGACGTGATGTCCGTCAGATGAACGCTTCGGCGCGACCGCGCATCACCGACGATCAGCGCCGCGCGCGACTGATGATGCGCCATCGGCTGATCGACGGGGCGCACGCGGGATCACCGCTCGACGCGGCCGACGCCATGGTGGGACTGCACGCGACCACCCCCTCGACGGTGTATCTGTCGACCTGGGCACGCGTGCCCGGCTTTGTGCCCGTTGACATGGACCGCGCGCTCTACGACGACCGCAGTCTGGTCCGCCAACTTGCCATGCGGCGCACCATGTTCGTGATGCCGCGGCCGACGTTGCGCGACGCCGTCGGTGCAGTCGGGCCGCGCGTCGCAGCCTCCGAGCGGACCAACATGCTCCGGGACCTACGACGTAGCAAAGAGTTTCCTGATCCGGACGGGTGGATCGACGCGGCCGCGCAGGCGGTTGCCGCTCTCCTGTCCGATGGGACCCCGCGCAGTACGACGCAATTGCGCGACGAGGTGCCCGAACTGGCGGGCAAGGTCACGGTCGGTGTCGGGAGGTCTTGGGGCGGAACCATTTCCATGGCACCCCGACTGCTCAGCATGATGAGCGCAGCGGGTGAGATCGTGCGGGGCCCCAATGCTGCGGCGTGGCACCGGTCCAAGCCGCTCTGGGTGGCGATGCAGCGGTGGCTCGGCGAACCGCTCGATCCACCGGACGTCGAGACCGGGCACGCGCACATGATCGGCAGGTGGCTGCGCGCCTTCGGGCCGGGTACCGAGACCGACCTCGTCTGGTGGCTCGGAAGTACCAAAACCGCTGTACGAACGGCACTTACTCACCTCGACGTCGTCGAGGTGGACCTGGCTGACGGGTCGGTGGGCTACGTACACGCCGATGACGTCGAGCAGGACGGTGACGTCGAACCCCAGGCGGTCCTGCTTCCCGAACTCGACCCGACGACGATGGGTCACAAGCAGCGCGGCTTCTATCTCCGTGAGCACGGCGCGCACGTCTTCGATTCGAACGGCAACGGCGGGCAAACCGCGTGGTGGGACGGCCGGATCGTCGGGGGCTGGTCGCGTTGCGACGACGGATCGGTGCAGATCCATCCCTTCGAGCGACTTCCGCGCGCCGCGACGAAAGCTCTCTCGTCACGTGCAGACGAACTCGCCGCCTGGCTGGGCGACGTGACTCCGCGGCCGGCCTTTCCTGCGCCGTTCATGCGTGGTGCGCCTCGCTGAAAGCTGCCGACCGCACACCGAACGTGCAGGTCATCGCTCACAGGGAGCTGCCAGCTGTTCTCCAGTCTGGTGGCAGGCTGGGGGGAGAAAGTGTATCTGTGAACGAGATGGGTCAGGGAACAAGTCAGTTGATCAGCAAGGGTGCCGGAGCCGGGCCGCGGGTACTCGTCGTCGACGACGAGACCAACATCCGTGAGTTGCTCTCGGTGTCGTTGAAATTCCAGGGTTACGACGTCGAGGTGGCGGCGGGCGGCCCCGAGGCCATCGACAGGTGCCGCACATACAAACCCGACGTCCTGATCCTCGACGTGATGATGCCGGGGATGGACGGATTCGGGCTGCTGCGTCGGCTGCGTGCCGACGGCATCGATGCGCCCGCATTGTTCCTGTCGGCCCGCGACACCGTCGAGGACAAGATCAACGGCTTGACCATCGGCGGCGACGACTACGTCACCAAACCGTTCAGCCTCGAAGAGGTCGTCGCCCGCCTACAGGTGTTGTTGCGTCGCAGCGGATTCGACGCACAGGCAAAAGAGGCGTCGCGGGTCACCTTCGCCGACATCGAACTCGACGACGAGACCCACGAGGTGTGGAAGGCGGGCAAGCTCGTCTCGCTGTCGCCGACCGAGTTCACCCTGCTCCGGTATTTCATGGTGAATGCGGGCACTGTGTTGTCCAAACCCCGCATCCTCGATCACGTCTGGAACTACGACTTCGGGGGAGAGGTCAACGTCGTCGAATCGTATGTGTCGTATTTGCGTCGCAAGCTCGACTTCGGCGAGAAGCCGCTCATCCACACCCTTCGCGGCGTCGGATACGTGATGCGAGAGCCACGCACCTGATGGTTGCCGTCGGGGCGCAGTCCGGCGCCGCCGGAGCCGTCACTGCCCAGAAGTCCGAACCGGTGGCGGGTTCTGCGGTTGCCAGGGCCAAGCGCGGAGTGCCGCTACGCGTTTCGTTGGTGGCGCTGACGGTTCTCCTCGTGGCCGTCGGGCTGTTGGTGTCCGGGGTCGCGGTGACGTCGGCGATGAAGAGTGATCTGATGTCGCGCACAGATGCCGGCCTGGTCACCGCCGTCGACACCTGGGCGAAGCCCAAGATGCGGATCAGCGAGTCGCCGGGCCCTCCGCCTGGACCGCGCAGGCCGCCGTCGCCGTACTTCGTGCAGAGCACGTTGTTCGACGGGACGGTGATCTCCAGCAATGACTTCGACGACCAGCCCGCGATCTCCGCTCTGCCATCGGGTGACTACGGTCCGCTCACCGTGAACTCGGCGGACGGCGACGGCCCGCAGTGGCGTGTGATCAAACGATCGAGCCCAGAGGGGCAGGCCGTGGTCGCGATTCCGCTGACCGACGTGAACAAGACCATCTCGCGTCTGCAGTGGCTGGAGTTCGGTATCGGCGCCGCTATCGTTCTGGTGATCGGTGTGCTCAGCTACCTGCTCGTTCGCTCGTCATTGCGGCCGCTGCGCCGAGTCGAGGAGACGGCGCACGCGATCGCCGCCGGGAATCTCAACATGCGGGTGCCGGCAGCCGCGCCCAACACCGAGGTCGGCAGTCTCTCGTCGTCGCTGAACACCATGCTGGGGCAGATCCAGCATGCGTTCGCCACCACTGCGGCCTCCGAACAGCAGGCGAGGGCGTCGGAAGAGAAGATGCGACGCTTCATCGCCGACGCGTCGCACGAACTGCGCACCCCGCTGACGTCGATCAAGGGATTCGCCGAACTGTCGCGCAGCGGAGCGCTACCCGACACCGGGGATGCCCTCCGACGTATCGACGACGAGGCAGGCCGAATGGCGCTGCTCGTCGAGGATCTGCTGACTCTCGCGCGCCTCGACGCCCACCGTCCCCTCAACTCCGAGCCGGTCGATGTCCTGTCGCTGGCCGCCGACGCCGTGCAGGCCGCCCGTGTCGCGGCCCCGGAGCGGAGTATTCGGCTACAGTACGGCGATTCCGACGAGCCGCCGATCGTACTGGGCGATTCCGCACGACTGATGCAGGTCATCCGCAATCTGGTGAACAACGCGGTGGTGCACACCCCCGATGATGCGTCGATCACTGTCGGTGTCGACGTCGACAGCGGTGACGCCGTCGGCAGCCACGACGACGTGGTGATCACCGTCGCCGACACGGGGAAGGGCCTCGAACCCGCCGACCTCGATCACGTCTTCGAGCGGTTCTACCGCGGCGACAGCTCGCGCTATCGAGGCGAGGGCGGCGGGAGCGGACTCGGTTTGTCGATCGTGTCGGCGCTCGTCGACGCGCACGGTGGGACGGTCGGCGTCGAGTCGACGCCCGGCGAGGGCGCGCGCTTCTGGGTGCGGCTACCCCGACTCGCGTCCTGAGCCGAAACTGCGGGGCGCTGCAGAGGTCGACCGTGCGCTGTCGGGCGTCGACTGGGCGTCATACGAGTCGACGCAGCCGAGCGAACTCGGTGACGTCGTCGCGGAAGTGGTCGAGGGTACCCAGCGTGTACATGCCGTCGATCTGACGATTGACCCACAGCTGATGGATTCGGCGCAGATCTGCCTGACGTGACTTCCACCCGATCCCGTCGATCACTGCGAGCACCAGCTGTCTCGGCAGACGCACCTCCGCCATCTCCTCGATCTCCCGCACCGCGTCGGTCAGTTTGGATCCGGTGGAGTCGAAACCCTTTGCGGCGACGACGATATCGGGGGCGTGAGGATCGCCGACGATGAGGTCGGCGGGTGCATCGCGACCGTTACGGCCCACGAAGCGTCCCCGAACCGTGTAGGTCAAGCCGAGCTGCTCGGCAATGGCCTCGATCTCGTCTTCGATTCGACGACCAGATGCCCCCGCTCGCGTGGCGGTCTGCCGGGTACCCGAGCGGGCAACGAGGATGTCGGCGAACGTGTAGGTGCGGTTCAGCTGCGCGTGCAATGCCCGAACGACGTCGAACTCCTCGTCCATCCACGTGACCAGCGCGACTGGCTGCGTTCGCGCGAGTTTGCGCCACGACGACGTGCCGAACCGATGGCGCAGGAGGTTGTTCAACTTCTCCTGTGACAGCCCGACCGAGAGCCGCAGGATGCTGTCCTCGTCGGGGTGTTCCCGTGCCCACACGGCCAAGCCGGTGAGGTCGGTGTCGAGCATCTCGCCGAGCGACGCAACGGCGTCGACGATCCGGGCCGATTCCTCGGTGGCCACAGTGGGATCGACGTGAGGGGTCAGTTGGCCCAGCGAGTCAAGGTACTCGTCGAAGTCGGGTGCGTCGCTCATCGAGAGGTCGTCGCTCAATCTCGTCCGATGAAGAGGTACTCGCTCACGTCGCGCCGGGTGGCGGCAGCGTGCGTGCCGAAGCTGTACTTGTGGTCGATGGCGATGACCTCCACCGATGGTTTCACCTTGCCCAGGAGATCGACGATGCGGTCGGCGCCGGGTAGTGCGTTCGACGAGTACGACAGTACGATCGCGCCCGCATCCTCGAAGTGCTCGAACGTGCGCACCAGTGCGTCGTCGATGGTCCGCTTGTAGGCGAACGGCGTGAACCGCTTCGGTAGCTTCTTGGTCTTGGTGTTCTCCATGATGGTCATACCCTCCCAGTAGACCGACAGGCCCTCGAGGAAGTGGTAGCGCTTGATGTAGTCGTTGTCGTCGGTGGGCGGTGCGTACGGGGGGTCGAGGTAGACGAGGTCGGGCGCGGCGTCGAACAGTGGTGTGACGTCGAGGTCGAAGATGTCGCCACACGTGCTGCGATGCTTGGACCCGTTACTGAAGACCGTCGAGTTGTATTCAGACGCCGCGCGCAGTCTGAAGTGGTCGCGCAGCGACATGCGTAGGTCGCGCCTGCCGTCGGCATAGCGGGTGGCGTCGGTGAACGTGAAGACACCACGCGGCTGTTTGCGGGCAGCAGACAGCACGAGTGCCGAGATGGCGAGGTCGCGTCGGTATCCGCGCAGCCGGGCGATGTGCGACCACGCCGAGTCGAGGAAGGCGCGGTCGGCGGCGTCGAAGTAGAGGCCGTCGAAGGTGGAACGGATGAAATCGCGGTCGTCGGCAGGGGGGCCGCAGATCTCGTCGATCAGATCGGACTCGAGGCGCACCGAGGAGTTGGCCACCGTCGCACGGGCGATGATGTGCGGGAAGTTCAGAAAGTCGTTGCTCGCGACGGAAAACCCTTGCGCCTTGAGGAGATACGAGACCACTCCGGAGCCCGAGAACGCGTCGACGGCGGTGGTCCCGCCGATCTCGGCGAATGTGCGCTCGAGATGGGGCAGCAGCCGGTACTTGGAGCCCATGTACCGCAACCGGGGGAAGCGTTGGGCGCGTGCCACCACCTCTGCGGAACCGATCGGCCGGGCCCCGAACGACTCTGCAGCCGAGGGTGCAGACTGCGTCGCGGGCGCGGCGTCGGTGAACTCTCGACGACTCACAGGAAAAGAATGTCACGCCGCACCGACAAGATCGCAGCCAACACGTCGGGGCCGGCGTCGATCAGACCTAGACTGTCTCCATGGCATCGGTATTCACCAAGATCATCAACGGAGAACTACCCGGTCGTTTCGTGTGGAAAGACGGGCAGGCCGTCGCATTCCTCACCATCGAACCGGTGACCGAAGGCCATGTTCTGGTCGTACCGCGTAAAGAGGTCGATCACTGGGAGCAGATGGACACGGCGTCGTTCACCCATCTCGCCGACGTCGCGCAGCAGGTGGGCAGGGCCGTCAAGGCGGCATTCGACGCACCGCGGATGGGTCTGCTCATCGCGGGCCTCGAGATCCCGCACGTGCACCTCCACGTCTTCCCGGCCAAGAGCATGGAGACGTTCGACCTCAGCAATGCCCGCAAAGACATCACCCCCGAGGAACTCGACGCCGACGCCGAGAAGATCCGCGCCGCATTGCGAGCGACCGGGTACGGGGAGTACGTCGCCGACTGATCCGCCCACAACTGCACCGATCGGCCCGTGATAGAACACGAGTCGCCCTGGCTGACCCAGCACGCATCTCCTCGACGACGCTCGTCACGTGATGCTCTGCAAGTTTGCAGGGTCGTGGACTCGAGGCCGGTGGATGCGTGACAGCGCACACGTGTCAGTGCGGGTCGACCTGAAGGTCTCGCTCGTGCTGAGGCGTGCCGTCGTGTCGCTGCATCCGAGGCGATGTATGGAGTTCTCAAGGGTCGTGTGTCCGGCTCCGACGTGCACGCCGGACAAGTGGGTGAGGGTCGATGAGGTGAGGCGGCGGAGGTCGCTGTGTGCTGCCCGGCGGCGGGTTCAGGCGGCGACGTCGTCGAGTCGCATGGTTCGTCGGTTGTAGGCGGGTAGTGGTGTGCGGTGGGGGTCGACGCTGGCGGGTGGGATGAGCCAAGGGTGGCGGTCGTGGCCCATCACGACGTCCCAGTCGCTGGCGTGGATGTGTGCGTGGCAGGAGGGGCAGAGTAGGCAGCCGTTGTCGAGATCGGTTGCGCCGCCGTCGATCCAATGGTGGATGTGGTGCACGTGAGACCACGAGGCGGGGCCTCCGCACTTCACGCAGCATTCGTCACGGATGACGATGGCCTTGCGTAGGTGGTGTGGGAACAGTCGTTTGGTGTGGCCCATCTCGAGCGGCACTGTCTCGCCGTTGATGACGACCTCGGTGAGTGAGGCGTCGCATCCGAGTGCTCGAGCGGTCAGTTCGGTGATCGGTCCTACCCAGGGCAGGCGGGCCGGTTCTGGGGTGTCGGCGTGGACGAGCAGTGCGAGGTTGGTTCGGGGTGCGGTGACGAAGGGTGTGTCGATCGCTGCGGCGAGGTCGAGGATCTGCTCGAGGGCTTCGGTGCGTCGCTGTCCGACCGAACGTCTGTCGGGTGAGCCGTCGGGTTCGGTGCGTTCGGCTGAGAGTGAATCGAGTGCGGTGTTCAGCTTTTCGGCGATCACCACATCCACGTCGCCACGAATCTCGGTGCGCCCCTCACTGTTCTGTGTGATCGAGAGAGTGTTGATGGTGCGGTCTTCGGCTGCCGGGATGCCACCATTCTCTCGCACGTGCTCGTTCGCTCGACCGCGTGCGACCACCGCGATCTCTCGAGGTGTGGCTCCCGACAAACCCTGTGCGATGAGTGCGCGTTCGTGGTCGAGTCGCTCGTCATTCGAAAGCCGTTCCGCAGAGCGCTTCTCGATGTGGGCGAGTCCGGACACCATCGCCGACGTGTGCTCGCTGGAGAACACGCCGTCTTCAACGTAACCGGGCAGTCGCTCCAACGTTGCCATCGCCATGCCGATTTGCAACCAGCGGGTGGCGGTTGCAGGCGCCGCGCCCATCTCCATGAGCAGAACGCGCGTCTTGCCACCTGGGCCCGCGACCTTGAGTCTGTCCATCGCTGCAGCATGCGTCGATATCAGGAAGTCGATGACATTGCGCATCGTCATCAATGTCTTTGTCGCATCGTAGATCTCGCGGCCGGAGGCGTCTTCGTCGAGGCGAATCTCGCGGAGTTGCTCAAGGAGGGCGGGGAGCGGGGGCATATGTCCATTATGTGCAGAACGGGTGTTCGAGTCAAGGGATCGGAGTAAGAAATGTCAGCGAAACACACTGCCCGGCAACATGATTCGATCACACACAGGTGCCCTGCAGCCAATTGTAGCGATCTCCTACGACACTTTCGGAGCGTCGAATTCGGTTATCCACAAGCGGCATCGACCCTGTGCATTGCAGATACACGTGTCGTCGACAGGCGCGAGTGAAGTTCTCCGCGCATCTGTCAGGAACACGTGTATTTGCGCGCCACAGCAGTAGCTGTCGGCACACTCGCCCACATACTTCGCGTTATGGGCGGATCAGACGCTCCGGTGGATCAGCAGCGGCATGACGGCGGTGGCCCCTGCCTCGCGCAGTGTCGCGGCGGCCAGGGTGATCGCCCATCCTGACCGCGACTCGTCGACGACGAGCAACACATTCTGCCCTGCTGCTTCGGCAGGCGGCTCACCCAGATGATCGCGCCAGTATGCGGCCTCGACGCCGCCCGGCGCGTCCCGGTCGGGCGGATCACCTTGCCGCACAGGCAGATGGCCGCCTGGCCGTTTTCCGACGACCCGCAGATGTTCAGCCAGCTGGTCGGCAAGGGTGCTGCCGGTCAGCCGCAGCGACATGATGATGTCGGGCCGCAGCCCCGACTGCCGTACCCACGCCGACAGCGTTGCCACCGCAGCATCGCCCAGGTCGGCGAGCGCCTGCCGGTCGTTGTTGCGGGCTGCCGTCAGCAGCTCAGCCCACTCGGGAGCATCCGCATGCGCCAGAACCCTGCCGGGTTCGGCCGCGAGATCGGCGGCGATGCGTCCGCGACGTCCGAACTCGCCGCCGGGCCACATCTTGCGTGGTTCGAGAATCTGGGCGGAGCGTCGAAGGTTGCCGGTGATCGTCCGCACGATCGCGGGATCGACGTCGGCGGTCAGCGGCGGGGTCAGAGCACCGGTGCACACCGAGCAGCGCCCGCACGGCGCAGCCTGCGGATCGTCGAGCGATTCGGTGAGCAACTGCATGAGACACCGGCGGCCCGCGATGTAGCTGCGCATGATGTCGGCCTCCCGGCGCCGGACCCCGACCACCCCGTCGTAGTGTGCGGCGTCGAACGTCCACGGCACACCCGTCGCCGACCAGCCGTCGGGGCCGCGTTCAGTGGCACCGTCGACCGCAAGCTGTTTGAGCATCAGCTCGATCCGTCCGCGCCGCTGACCGGTCGCGGCCTCCAGGGATGGCACCGACATCGGTTCGCCGGCGGTGCGCAGCGCGGAGAGTACCGAGTCCATCTTCGCGGGATCGGGGATGGTGGCGGTCGCGAAGTACTCCCACACCGAACTGTCGGTGGCCGACGCCAGCAACATCACGACGGCGTCGTCGAGCGCGCGCCCGGCACGCCCGACCTGCTGGTAGTACGACACCGGTGACGGCGGCGATCCGACGTGCACCACGAACCCGAGATCTGGTTTGTCGTAACCCATTCCGAGCGCCGAGGTGGCGACGAGAGCTTTGACCTCGTTGCGTAGCAGCGCGTCTTCGAGGTGGTGACGACGATCGGCGTCGAGCTGCCCGGTGTACGCCTCGACAGCGATCGAGTCACCGTGGACCGCACGGATGGCGTCGACGAGCCGCTCGGCGTCGGCGACGGTGAGCACGTACACGATCCCCGAGCCGGGAAGCTCGGGAAGGTGCTGTGCGACCCACCCGTATCGGTCGATCGGTGACAACCCATCGATGACGTTCAGGTGCAACGACCTTCGTGCAAGCGGACCGCGCAGTACCAGCGTCTCCGATTGCTGGCCGCCCCCGCTCAGCTGCGCCGCGACGTCGTCGGTGACCCGACTGTTGGCCGTGGCGGTGGTCGCCAGAACAGGCGTCTGGGGATTGAGTGACTGCAGGACGTCGGACACTCGACGGTAGTCGGGGCGGAAGTCATGGCCCCAGTCGGAGATCGCGTGAGCCTCGTCGATGACGAGCAGTCCCAACTCGCCCGACAACGCGTCGAGTACTCGCCTGCCAAATCCCGGATTGGCGAGACGTTCCGGCGAGACGAGCAGAACGTCGAGGTCGCCCGACCGCAATGATGCCTCGATCTCCGACCAGTCATCGACGTTCGACGAGTTGAGCGTCGCTGCGCGCAAGCCCGCCCGCTGAGCTGCGGACACCTGATCACGCATGAGGGACAACAGTGGCGACACGATCAGCGTCGGACCGCGTCGATGCGACCGCAGGATCGCCGTCGCCGTCCAATACACCGCCGACTTTCCCCACCCCGTCGCCTGCACCACCAGAACGCGAGGCCCGCTCGCTCCGCTCCCGGCGCCGGGTTGATTCGGCCCGCTCGCTCCGCTCCCGGCGCCGGGCACCCTGGCCGCCGGTCCCAGCAAACCCGCCACCGCACGGAGCTGGTCCTCACGCAGGCGGGCGCCATCGCCCGCGATGCTCGTGATCACCGCGTCGGCGACCGCCTGGTCGTCGTCGGAGAGTGCTACGGATGTACTCGTCATGTCCGCCAATCTAGTGGCGCATACCGACGACAGCCTTTCACCAGGCCAGACGTTCACAGCAAGCTGGCAGGGTTGACGCAGAGTGGATGAAGTTTGCCCGCCGAATCTAGTACCCATGACGACAGAAGCCCTCCCGCAGGCCGCGGCACCCGTGACGATCGTCGCCGACACCTCACCCGACGCTCCGGTACTCGACATCGTGGTGCCGGTCTACAACGAAGAGGCCGACATCGCACGGTGCTTGCGGCGGTTGCACGACCACCTTCGCGCGCACGTCCCGTTCTCCGCTCGCATCACCGTCGCCGACAACGCCAGTGTCGACAACACCGTCGCCATCGCCGCAGAACTCGCAGGCGAACTCGGCGGCATCCGTGTCGCACATCTCGACCAGAAGGGGCGTGGTCGGGCACTCAAGGCGGTGTGGACGCGCAGCGACGCGCGCATCGTCGCCTACTGCGACGTCGACCTGTCCACCGATCTCAACGCACTGATGCCGCTCATCGCGCCGCTCGAATCAGGTCACTCCGACATCGCGATCGGTTCACGACTCTCCCGCGGCTCACGGGTGGTGCGCGGACCGAAACGTGAATTCATCTCGCGCTCATACAATCTCATCCTCCGTACGACGATGCGCGCCAAGTTCTCCGACGCTCAGTGCGGGTTCAAGGCCATGCGCACCGACATCGCGCGTCAGGTCCTGCCGTACGTCGAGGACACCGGATGGTTCTTCGACACCGAATTGCTGGTACTCGGTGAGCGCATCGGCCTGCGCATCGCCGAGGTCCCGGTCGACTGGGTCGACGACCCGAACAGCACCGTCGACATCGTCTCCACGGCCGTCGACGATCTCAAGGGGTGCGCACGCGTCGGCTACGCGCTTGCCCGTGGCCGCGTACCGATCACAGAACTGCGCTCGACGGTCGGTCGTGCGCGGGCCGCAGGTCCCGACATCGCGGGTGTGCCGCACGGTATGGTCGGCCAGCTCGTCCGGTTCTGCGTCGTCGGCGTCGCGTCGACCGCCGCGTACGCGGTGCTTTATCTGCTCCTGCATTCGATGCTCGGCTCGCAGGTGTCCAACTTTGTCGCCCTGGCGGTGACCGCGGTCCTCAACACCGCGGCCAACCGCAAGTTCAGCTTCGGGGTGCAGGGCCGTGAGGACGCACTCAAACACCAACTGTTCGGGTTCGGCGTCTTCCTGTTCGGTTGGGCGGTCACCGCGGGCGCGTTGGCGGGATTGCACTCGCTGGCCCCAGGGGCGTCCAAGCACATCGAGTTGCTGGTGTTGATCATCGCAAACCTCGTGGCCACGACAACCCGGTTCGTCGGTCTGCGCTGGGTGTTCCGCGCGCATCTCCGGCGCACAGCGCAGGCCCCGGAGTGACACCGCAACACACGACAGATCAGCCCACACCCACGAGTACGACCGAACCAGAATCGAGACGATGACAACCACCACAACTGCATCGGCGACGGCCCCGGATTCCCGGGGCCGAACCCGCGTCGACGACCAGGCGTCGACACCGGCCCGCGCCCGCCTGTGGCAGCGACTGTCGCTGGGCGCGCTGCTGATCGTGACGACGATCATCAACCTCGTGAATCTCTCGGCCAACGGCTGGGCCAATT
Organism: Gordonia aichiensis NBRC 108223; assembly: GCF_000332975.1. GTDB lineage: Bacteria > Actinomycetota > Actinomycetes > Mycobacteriales > Mycobacteriaceae > Gordonia > Gordonia aichiensis. The sequence goes on from NZ_BANR01000004.1 coordinate 355,862, forward strand.
CGTTCTACTCCGCCGCCATCCAGGCCGGCTCGCAATCGTGGAAGGCATGGTTCTTCGGGTCGTCGGACATGGCGAACTCGATCACCGTCGACAAACCGCCTGCGTCGCTGTGGATTCCGGCGCTCTCGGTGCGGCTCTTCGGGCTCAACTCGTGGGCGATCCTCGTACCCAACGCGCTGATGGGCGTTGCGGCGGTGGCGCTCCTCTACTCGATGACACGCAAGTACTTCGGACATTGGGCGGGAATCCTCGCAGGCGCGACGCTGGCGCTGACCCCCGTCGCGGCGATGATGTTCCGGTTCAACAACCCGGAGGCACTGCTCATCCTGTTGATGATCGCCGCGGTCTGGGCTTGCCTCAAAGCCGTTGAGACAGGACGGCTTCGGTGGATGATCCTCGTCGGAGTGTTTGTCGGCTTCGGCTTCCTCACCAAGCAGTTGCAGGTGATGCTGATCGTGCCCGGCCTCGCGATCACCTACTTCGCGTTCGGGCCGGGTGGCTGGGGTCGACGCCTCGCATACTGCTTCGCCGCGCTCGGCGCGATGATCATCAGCGCGGGGTGGTGGCTGCTTGCCGTCGCGCTCTGGCCGGTGTCATCCCGTCCCTGGATCGGCGGCTCACAGCACAACTCCGTGATGGAATTGACGCTGGGCTACAACGGCTTCGGACGCCTCAGCGGCAACGAGACCGGAAGTGTCGGACCAGGAATGGGACGCGGCAGCAGCTACGGCGGCGGTGCATTCGGGCCGGGTGGTATGGGAGCCGAGATGGCAGGCGGCGGTGGCCCCGGTGGCCCGGGTGGGCGCGGCGGCATGTGGGGACAACCCGGTGTGCTGCGTATGTTCCAACCCGAGCAGGGCGGCCAGATCGCCTGGCTCATCCCATCCGCACTGCTGCTCGGCATCGCCGCGCTGATCATCATCGGTCGCGCAAGGCGTACCGACACCCGTCGTGCATACCTCGTGGTATGGGGACTGTGGCTGCTGGTCACGATGGGTGTTTTCAGCTTCATGGCTGGGATCTTCCACAGTTACTACACGGCGGCGCTCGCCCCGGCCGTCGCAGCAGTCCTCGCGGGCGGGGCCGCAGTCGCCTGGCGTGCGCGAGAGAACGTCTGGGTGCGGTGTGCGCTGGCCGCAGCTGTGTGGATCGCCGCGATCTGGGGGTTCGCACTGCTCGCGAGGTCGTCGGACTTCGTGCCGTGGCTGCGCTATGTGGTGTTGTTCCTCGGGATCGTGGGCGGGGCCGCCATGCTGTTCGCGCAGCGCGCCTACATCGGTGCGCTCGCCATCACGATGTCGGTGATCGCGGCGCTGGCAGGTCCGTTCGCCTACACCGTCGACACGATCTCGACGGCCAAGCAGGGATCGATCATCAGTGCGGGACCCCGCGTCGAGGGCGGGTTCGGCCCGGGCGGCGGAATGCGCATGGGTCGCGCAGGCTTCGGCGGGGCTCGCGGTATGTCTCCCATGGCGGGCGGTCCCGGCCAGCCTGGTCAGGCGGCCCAGCAACCCGGTCAGCCGGGTCAGGTGGGCCAACAACCCGGGCAGCCGGGCCAGCAGGGGCAGATGTGGCAGCCCGGGCAATCCCAGAACGGTACGGGCTCGCGATCTGCGCGTGGCGGGATAGGAGGCCCCGGGGGCGGACTACTCAACGGTTCCAAGCCCAGCGCGCAGATGTTGGCGATGGTGAACGCCGATGCCGAGAACTTCACCTGGGTGGCCGCGGCGGTCGGGTCGAACACGGCCTCGGGCTACCAACTCGAATCCGGGCACTCGGTGATGCCGATCGGCGGATTCAACGGAACGGATCCGTCGCCGACGCTTGCGCAGTTCCAGAAACTCGTGGAGGACAAGAAGATCCACTACTTCATCGGCGGTGGTGGTTTCCCTGGCGGAGGTTCTGACAGCACCAGGCCGTCGAGTCAGATCACACAGTGGGTTGAGCAGAACTTCACCGCGACGACGGTTGACGGAGTCTCCGTGTACGACCTGACAGCTCAGCGGTAACACAGACGTCGATCGACAACCGCAGATTGGGATCGGTCCAGTGTCAGTTGTGCGAACTGCCATCGGCGTCCGGTGACGTTAAGGTTCTTCACCGTGGCAGTGACGATCGGACATCGGTTGAGCCGGATGACGGGCCGCGACCCGCACGAGGAGCAACGCGCGGCGACCAACCTGGAATTGTTCTTCGACCTCGTCTTCGTGGTGGACTTCTCGGTCTCCGGGACCCAGGTCGCCCACTACCTGGCTGAAGGGCATTGGCGTACAGCCGTCTTCGGATATGTGCTGTGTACCTTCGCGGCGATCTGGGCGTGGATCAACTTCAGCTGGTTCTCGTCGGCATTCGACACCGATGACTGGTTCTTCCGCGTCATGGTGTTGGTACAGATGGTCGGCGTTGCGATCCTGGCGTTGGGCGTCGCGCCTGTGTTCTCGTCGATCGAGCACAACGAGCACGTCGACATCCGCGTGCTGGTGACCGGATACGTGGTGATGCGACTGGGGTTGCTGACCCAGTGGCTGCGAGCCGCTTCGCAGAGCAGAAAGTACCGCAGGACGTGTCTGACCTATGCGTTGATGATCTTCATCGCCCAGGTCATGTGGGTGATCGTCGCGATTGTCGACCTTGCGCTGTGGCCGACCATCGTCGCGATCCTGGTGTGTGCGTTCGTCGAGATGCTCGGTCCGTGGATCGCCGAGAACAAGATGGAACCCACGCCGTGGCATCCGCACCACATCGCCGAGCGGTATTCGCTGCTGACGATCGTCACCCTCGGCGAAGGCGTGGTCGGAACCGTGGCCGTCCTGCAAGCCGTCGTCGAGGAAGAGGGCTGGACGACGTCGTCGGCGGTGTTCGGTCTCTCTGCCATGGTCATGACCTTTGCGATGTGGTGGATCTACTTCACGGTTCCCGTCGGCGACGCCCTGCACACCAACAAGGCCAAGTGCTTCCAGTGGGGATACGGACACACGGTCATCTTCATGGCGGCCGCGGCGACCGGGGCAGGACTCGAGGTTGCTGCGTTGTGGACCGAACACGAGGCGACCATCAGCGCCGGGGCGGTCGTCGCCTGTGTCGCGGTACCGCTGGGAATCTACTGCCTGTCCGTGATCGGCATGTACGACTATCTCGTCAAGTTTGACCCGACCTCGATGTTGTGCGCGGTGGGAGCCGTCGTCCTTCTCGTCGCCGGGGTGTGGATGGCTTTCGCGGGGTGTCGCTGACCGCGGCCATCGTGGTGGTCACGCTGGCGCCGGTGTTCGTCGTGATCGTCGACGAGGTGTTCCGCGTGCCGCGGCGGGCGCGCGTGCTGCTGGAGATGGGGGTCGACGCCGCGGTCTAGGACCTGCGCAACCTGTGCTGCTCGCCGCGGTATCCACCCACTAGAGTCATGGGCGTGCGCGTACTAGTCATCGGCTCGGGCGGCCGTGAACACGCCCTTCTCCTCGGCTTGTCCCGCGACCCGTCGGTCACCGATCTGCATGTCGCGCCTGGTAACGCGGGCACAGCGGCGATCGCCACCACTCACGCGGTCGACGTCGCATCGGCCGACGCTGTTGTCGCGTTGGCGAGGGAGATCGCTGCCGATCTCGTGGTCATCGGTCCCGAGGTGCCCCTGGTCCTCGGCGTCGCCGATGCGCTACGTGAGGCGGGATTCGCGACGTTCGGCCCGGGTGCGCAGGCCGCGCAGATCGAGGGATCGAAAGCCTTCGCCAAAGACGTCATGGCCGCAGCGGGCGTGCGCACCGCGCGCAGCGAGGTCGTCGACAACCCGGCCAGACTCGACGCCGCGCTCGATCGCTTCGGGCCGACCTGGGTCGTCAAGGACGACGGCCTGGCCGCGGGCAAGGGCGTTGTGGTCACCACCGATCGTGCTGCCGCGCGCAGTCACGCCGCCGAGTGTCTCGAGATGGGCCATCCCGTGCTGCTCGAGAGTTTTCTCGACGGCCCAGAGGTGTCGCTGTTCTGTCTTGTCGATGGCGAGACCGTCGTACCGCTCATCCCAGCCCAGGATCACAAGCGTGTGGGCGACAACGACGCCGGCCCCAACACCGGCGGCATGGGCGCGTACGCCCCGCTGCCGTGGCTGCCAGACGACGTCACGCGGCAGATCGTCGACGATGTGGTGAAACCTGTTGCCGCCGAGCTGGTTCGACGCGGTACCCCCTTTTCCGGACTGCTCTACGCCGGACTCGCGATCGGCAAGGACGGGCCTGCCGTCGTCGAATTCAATTGTCGCTTCGGCGATCCGGAGACGCAGGCGGTACTCGCACTGTTGAGATCGCCGCTCGGGCAAGCACTCAACGCGACGGCAACCGGAACCCTCGCCGACCTCCCTCCGCTGGAATGGGCCGACGGCGCCGCTGTCGTCGTGGTGATCGCGGCGGAGAACTACCCGGGCAAGCCTCGCACGGGCGATGTCATCACCGGTGCGGGCGGCGAGGGCGTGCTGCACGCGGGAACGGCCCTTGGCTCAGACGGTCAGGTCGTGTCGTCGGGTGGTCGTGTGCTCGGGGTTCTCGGTGTCGGTGCCGACCTCGCCGAGGCGCGAGTGCAGGCATACGAGCGGATCGATGCGATCAAACTGCCCGGCTCACATCACCGCTCCGACATCGGCAAGGCCGCTCTCGACGGAGAGATCAGCATCTGACCACTGGGGGAGGACTCAGCGTGCCAGTTCGCGACCGAGGAACGCGACCTGGTCGGGAAGTACGCTGCGCCAGTAGCGGTTGGTGTGCCCGCCCGCAGCCGTACCGAACGCCGCGGGCGGATGTAGTCCCGCCGCCCACTGGCGGGTGTAGGTGTAGAACTGATCGCTCGACCCGATGGTGATCAGCAGCGGGATCTTGTCGAAGGCGCGCTGCTGCCCGAACAGCGAATTGCGTTGGTAGTCCTCGAAACTGTCGAAGGCGCGAGCCGGGTAATTGCGCGGATCCGCCCACAGTGCGGGCGAACTCACGGCGATTGCGGCCACGCGTGGTGCTCCGAGCAGTGCCCCGAGGCGCAGCGCGCCGTACCCGCCCATCGACCACCCGAACAGGCCGAGCCGTTCGGTGGACAGATCGAGCTCACGATTGCTCGCCAGCATCGGGATGAACTCGTCGAGAACCATTGCGCCGCCGTCTGTTCCATCAGCACGTGCATGCCAATAGTTGCGGGCTCCGTCGACCGCCGCGATGGCGAAAGGCGCGTTACCCGCGTCGACGTGATCCTGCAACACGGTCTGGATGCTGAGCTTGCTGGTGAAGATCGACTGCTCGTTGGTGTTCAGGGCGTGGAGGACCACCACGACGGGGAGCGTGCCCGTCACGCCCGACGGACGCGCAACCGCCCACCGTGTCGGCCGGCCGCCCATTTTGGCCGACACGAAGCTCCCCGTCAGAAGTTTCGGTCCCTCGGGGATCGGGGCAGGGGATGTCTCGACGGGCAGCTCGTCGTCGGCGGACCGGGGAGCTGCCCGGCGCTCCTCCACGGCTACCGCATCCGATCGTGAACATGCCGACAGCGAGAATGCGGACAGGGCGCCTATCGACCCGACACCGAGTGCGGACGCCAGAAGGGTCCGACGGGTCGGCTGCGCCGCCGATGCGTCGGAGTCCGTGTCAGCCTGTGCGGTTGCGTCGGAGAGGGGGTGATCGGTGCTCATCGAGTTCACAGGATAGTGGGCACCGGTCAGATCGCAGCGATCGCGGCCTTCAGCCTGGTCGACGCCTCGGCTGCGACGTCGGGGAGTCCCGGTGCGTCGGTCACGGCGACCATGATGTCGGGGTTCATCGCTTCGACGACCACCTCACCGCTGACCTCGCGGTTCGCGCGGACGACCACGTTGCACGGCAGCAGCAGGCCGATCTGGCGGTCGACGCCGAGCGCTCGGTGGGCGAGCGTCGGATTACATGCGCCGAGAATCAGGTACGGCTCGATGTCCTCGTCGAGCTTCTTCTTCAAGGTCGCGGCCACGTCGATCTCGGTGAGGACTCCGAACCCCTGCTCGGACAGAGCCGCGCGGGTGCGCGCGACGGCGTCGTCGAAGTCGGTGGTGAGGGTGGTGGAATAGCCGAGTTGCATGATGGTTCCTGTCTCTGGCGGGTCGGTGTGCAGGCGCCGTGGCGTCAGGCCAACGCGAGAAACAGCTTCTCGAGTTGTTCCTCGGTCATCGGTTCGGTGGTCGGCTCGTCGCCGGAGAGGCATTCGCGCAGGCCCGTGGCGACGATCTTGAAGCCGGCGCGGTCGAGTGCACGCGAGACCGCGGCCAGTTGGGTGACCACGTCCTTGCAGTCGCGACCCTGCTCGATCATCGAGATCACGCCCGCGAGCTGACCGTGGGCGCGGCGCAATCTGTTCAGTACGACGGTGATGGCCTCGTCGTCGCCGACCATGTGACTCTCCTCGGGCTGATGGAAGGTGCGCACTCGACTATACCCCAGGGGGTATAGGAGCTCGGGGTTGCGGTGACGGCGCCCGAGTGCGGATCGCGAGGCCGAGATTTGCGAAAGCCAACCGCGTATCGGTGTCGCTTGGCAGCATGGGGGCCATGACGGCGGCGACCACTCCCAAGGGAGAGCGTCGGCGGTCGCGTCTGATTGCGGCTGCCGGAGAGTTGTTGCTGGAAGGTGGCTTCGACGCCGTGCGTCACCGAGCGGTCGCCGACCGCGCCCAATTGCCACTGGCGTCGACGACCTACTACTTCGGCTCACTCGAAGATCTCATGGCCGAGGCTGCGGGGTTCGTCTCTCGGGCCGATGAGCAGGCCATCGTCGATCGTGGCGAAGCCGTTGCGCGACGTCGTCGAGCAGGGCATGCGACCGCCGAGATCCTCGCCGAGGTCTTCGTCGGCGAGGGCACGCCGAGGGACGAACTGGCTGCTCGATACGAGATGATCGCGCTCACCCCGAGATATCCGCGGCTCTACGACGTCGTGGCTGCGCGGCAGGCGACTCTCGCCGCCACGCATCTCGTGGTGCTCGACAGGTCGGGGAGAGCTGCACGGCCCGAACACATCGCGAATCTGATCGCGGTCGAGGACGGCGCCGTTCTCGGGGCGCTCGGCCGCGGATCGCCGCCGATCGCCGCTGTGCGCGAGGCGCTCGAGGAGGTCGTCGACGTTCTGGCTCCGCGCGCGGATGATGCGCAATGACCAACCGGATGGCACAGGCGCGTCGGTGTCGGACCACACGGGAATGCCAGTACACACGGGAGGGAGTCGATGTGCCTGAAGCGCTGACGAAGCGGAGGATCGTCGTGGAACGCTTCCCGGGCCGGACGGTCGCGACCGTCGTCGTTGCAGTCGGCGTGCTCCTCGGCGCATTGTCCGCGCAGGGCGCGGCGTCGGCCGAACCAGTGCAGGCCCCGGATCCGGGAGTGCCGTTCTCGTCGGTCGTCTACGGGACCGGATGCACGTATTGGCTGACGGGTTTGGTGAACTCACGCGGGACTGTGACGTTCTGGGAGGGCAGGAAGGGCTATACGCCGCGGCTCATCGGTAGCGCGGAGCCCTCGGGCGGACAGGCCACGATCAGGTGGATTCCACGGCGGATCGGCGACAGATACCTCTACACCAAGCAGAACGGCGTGCGGTCGGCGATGACGGTGGCACGAGTGCATCAGGGTTACGGCTCCGGCGGGATGTGCATCGCGCTCTGAGTCGACACCGGCGGGGGCTCGAGGTCCCGTAACTGTCCACTGTCTACTGCACGACTAGACTGTCGACGTGTCGAAACCTGCCATCACCAATGTTCTGGCCAGCCGATATGCGTCTGCCGACCTCGCAGAGATCTGGTCGGCGACCAACAAGATCGCACTCGAACGCCGCCTGTGGCTGGCTGTTCTGAAGGCACAGCAGGATCTGGGGATCGACGTTCCCGACGGTGCGGTCGCCGATTACGAGGCCGTGATCGATCAGATCGACCTCGCCTCGATCGCCGAGCGTGAGCGTGTCACCCGCCACGATGTGAAGGCACGCATCGAGGAGTTCAACGCGCTCGCCGGACACGAGCAGATCCACAAGGGCATGACGAGCCGCGATCTCACGGAGAACGTCGAGCAGTTGCAGATCCTGCAGTCGCTGCGTCACGTATACGCACATGGGATCGCGGTGCTCGCCCGTCTCGTCGAGCATGCCGCGCAGTACAGCTCGACGGTGATGGCCGGACGCAGCCACAACGTCGCCGCGCAGGCGACCACCCTCGGCAAGAGATTCGCCTCCGCGGCCGACGAACTGATGATCGCGCTGCAGCGCGTCGACGAACTGATCGACCGGTATCCGCTCCGCGGCATCAAGGGGCCGATGGGCACAAGTCAGGACATGCTCGATCTGTTGGGCGGCGACGCGTCGAAGCTCGCCGAACTCGAGACCCGCGTCGCCGGTCACCTGGGCTTCGCCCGGTCGCTGACCTCGGTCGGCCAGATCTACCCGCGCTCACTCGACCACGATGTGGTGTCCGCGTTGGTCCAGGTGGGTGCCGGACCGTCGTCGCTGGCGCACACGATCCGACTGATGGCCGGCCACGAGCTGGTCACCGAGGGTTTCCAGCCCGGCCAGGTCGGGTCGTCGGCGATGCCGCACAAGATGAACACCCGCAGTTGCGAGCGGGTCAACGGCCTGCAGGTGGTGTTGCGCGGCTACGGATCGATGGCGGCTGAACTCGCGGGCGCGCAGTGGAACGAGGGCGACGTCTTCTGCTCGGTCGTTCGACGCGTCGCACTGCCCGACGCATTCTTCGCGATCGACGGCATGCTGGAGACCTTCCTGACCGTGCTGGCCGAGTTCGGTGCGTACCCTGCCGTGATCGCGAACGAACTCGACCGGTATCTGCCGTTCCTGGCCACGACCAAGGTGTTGATGGCGTCGGTGCAGGCGGGTGTTGGGCGCGAGACCGCGCACGAGGCCATCAAGGAGAACGCCGTGGCCGTCGCGCTCGCGATGCGTGAGGAGGGACGCGAGCCCGACCTGATCGATCGCCTCGCCGCTGACGAGCGCATCCCCCTCGACCGCGAGCAGCTCAATGCGCTGCTCGACGACAAAGAGGTGTTTGTCGGTGCCGCGGGCCGTCAGGTCGCCGACGTCATCGCGGCTGCCGAGAAACTCATCGCCGCCAACCCGGAGGCCGCGAACTACGTGCCCGCCCCGATCCTGTAGCCCCGCGTCCGGAACAGACAGTTCGGCCGTCGGGTTCGCCTGACACCCTTCACTTCTTCTCGGAGTGTCCGAGCTGCCAGTCGGGCAGTGCGGTGTCGCGCAGGCGTCGCTTGAGTTCTGCGGCGTCGGGGAAACCGCCGTCGGCCTTGCGTTCCCAGAGCTGCGTTCCGTCGACGTCGATCCGGAAGACTCCGCCCGTCCCCGGAACCAGGGTGACCGACCCGAGGTCGGTGCCGAAGGTGTTGAGGACTTCCGAGGCCATCCAGCCGGCACGGAGCAGCCAGTTGCATTGCGTGCAGTACGTGATGGTGATCGCGGGAGGGGCCATCGCTCTACGGTCCCACATGCGCCGTCGCCACACCGGAGCATCTAAGGTCGAACCATGCGTCCAGCTCTCGACTCGTACACCTTCGTGGCCTCGGGCAAGGTGCGCGAGATCTACCAGATCGACTCCGACACCCTGCTCATGGTCGCCAGCGACCGGATCTCGGCGTATGACTTCGTGTTGTCGCCCGAGATTCCCGACAAGGGTCGCATCCTGACCGCGATGAGCTTCTTCTGGTTCGACGCGCTGGGTGTGCCCAACCACCTCGCGGGTGGCCCCGACGATGAGCGCATCCCGGCCGAACTCGTCGGGCGGTCGATGGTCGTGCACAAGCTGCCGATGGTGCCCGTCGAATGTGTCGCACGCGGATACCTGACAGGGTCGGGACTCATCGACTACAACACGACCGGCGCGGTCTGCGGGGTGGTGCTGCCGTCGGGACTGCACGAGGCCGACAAACTGCCGCAGCCGATTTTCACGCCCGCGACCAAGGCCGAGCAGGGCGACCACGACGAGAACATCACCTTCGAGCAGGCCGCGGACCTCGTCGGCACCGACCTCGCCGACGCTCTGCGCACCGCGACCCTCGACATCTACAGCAGGGGCGCCGACCTCGCTGCCGGGCGTGGAATCATCCTCGCCGACACCAAGTTCGAGTTCGGCCAGACACCCGACGGTTCGCTTGTGCTCGCCGACGAGGTGCTGACCCCCGACTCGTCGCGGTACTGGGATGCCGACTCATACACACCGGGACACGTGCAGCCGAGTTTCGACAAACAGATCGTCCGCAATTGGCTGACGTCACCGGCATCGGGTTGGGACCGCTCGTCGGATACCCCGCCGCCGGGTCTGCCCGCTGACGTCGTCGAACGCACACGTGCCCGTTACATCGAAGCCTACGAACTGATTTCGCAGAAGTCGTTCGCCGACTGGCCCGACCACGCATAGGAGACCCGTGACCGACACCACCCCCGGCAACGCCGCCGCCCCCACCGCGCCCGCCGCCAAGAAGGTTCGCACCGAGCGCACGCACCACGGTGACACCTTCGTCGACGAGTACGAGTGGTTGCGCGACAAGGACGACGCCGAGGTGATCGCCTTCCTCGAAGCCGAGAACGCGTACACAGAGGCGCATACTGCGCACCTGGCGGGCCTGCGGGCCACGATCTTCGGGGAGATCAAGTCGCGCACCAAGGAAACCGACATGTCGGTGCCGAGTAGGCGTGGCGGCTACTGGTACTACGGCCGGACGCAGGAGGGCAAGCAGTACGGCATCCAATGTCGTTGCCCCATCGGCGATATCGACGACTGGACACCGCCGGAGGTGTCCGACGACGCCCCGCTGCCTGGTGAAGAGATCCTGCTCGACGCCAACGTCGAAGCGCAGGGGCATGAGTTCTTCAGCCTCGGAACGTTGGCTGTCAGCCATGACGGCAAGTGGCTCGCGTACAGCACCGACGTCGTCGGAGACGAGCGATACACGTTGCGCTTCAAGAACCTCGAGACCGGCGAGCTGCTTCCCGATGTCATCACCGACACAGCGGGAGGGGCGTCATGGTCGCTCGACGCCAAGCACGTGTTCTACCAGACGGTCGACGCCGCATGGCGCCCGGATACGGTGTGGCGCCACGACATCGGCGCCGGAACCGAGGACGTCAAGGTCTTCCACGAGCCCGATGAGCGCTACTGGGTCGGCATGGGCTCCACGCGCAGCGACAAGTACCTGATGATCGTCACCGGCTCGAAGATCACCTCCGAGTGCTTCGTGCTCGCCGCCGACGACCCGACGGGTGAGTTCCGCAGCGTCGCACCGCGCGTCGAGGGCGTCGAATATTCGGTGGAGCACGCCGAGATCTCCGGCCGCGATTACTTCCTGATCGTGCACAACGACATTCGCGACGGGGAGAAGGCGGAGGACTTCGCGATCGACATCGCCCCCGTCGACGATCCCTCTGCCCGAACCGAGTTCATCGGCCATCGACGCGGTGTACGCATCGAGGACATCGACGCCTTCCGCGACTATCTCGTCCTGTCCTACCGTGCCGATGCGCTTCCGCGGGTCTCGATCGCAGACCTGCGTCGGATCGACGGAGTGCCGGTGGCCGAAGACTTCATCGAAGTCGCTGTCGCGCAGGAGCTGTTCTCCCTCGGGCTCGCGGGTAACCGCGAATGGACGACGCCGCGCCTGCGCTTCGGTTACGGCAGCTTCATCGAGCCCGCCGAGTTGTTCGAACTCGACGTCGACACCGGTGAACGCACCCTGCTCAAGCGTCAGCCGGTGCTCGGCGGATACGACCCCGACGAGTACGAGCAGTCCCGCGAGTGGGCAACGGCAGCAGACGGAACGCGGATTCCGCTGTCGATCGTGCGACGTAAAGGGGTCGGGGTCACAGACGACGGTCAGCCCACTCCTGCACCGCTGCTGATCTACGGATACGGCTCGTACGAGGCGAGTTTCGATCCGGGCTTCTCGGTATCGCGGTTGTCGATGCTCGACCGCGGCGTCGTCTTCGTTCTCGCGCACGTGCGTGGTGGCGGCGAAATGGGCCGCCACTGGTACGAGAACGGCAAGACGCTCACCAAGAAGAACACCTTCACCGACTTCGTCGACTCGGCGCGATACCTGGTCGAGCGTGGCTGGACGACGCCGCAACAGATGGTGGCAGAAGGTGGTTCGGCCGGCGGTCTGCTGATGGGTGCGGTGGCGAATCTCGCGCCTGAGTTGTTCAACGGCATCCTGGCGTCGGTGCCGTTCGTCGATGCACTGAACTCGATCCTGGACCCGTCGTTGCCACTGACGGTGATCGAGTGGGACGAGTGGGGAGATCCGCTGCACGATCCCGAGGTCTACGAGTACATGAAGTCGTACTCACCCTACGAGAACGTCACCGCGCAGCCGTATCCGTCGATCCTGGCCGAGACGTCGCTCAACGACACCCGCGTGATGTACACCGAGGCGGCGAAATGGGTTGCCAAACTTCAGGCGCTGAGCACCTCCGACGCTCCGATCCTGCTCAAGACGGAGATGTCGGCAGGCCACGGTGGCGTCAGCGGGCGCTACAAGCAGTGGGAAGAAGTGGCTTTCGAGCTGGCCTGGATCCTGCAGCAGACCGGTGCGCCGGCCACCTAACTCTTCTGGATCAGCCGTGCGTCGCCGATGACACAGTCCCCCTCACCAGGACCACCCCAGGACAGGATTATCTTGAGTCGGAGTGCATTGGTGAGCGGAACATCTAGCGGGTTGGTCCTGCCGAATGCAAAGGGTCCGTTGTAGACCCGTTTGCCATCCGCCTCAATCTGCGCGGTGCACGTGAATGACGACGCGCTGTTGTCAGCCACACCGCCGATGGCCTTCAATGCGACGGCCGACCGGCCGAGGTCGTATTCAAAGGTGCACGTGTCTTGATGGTCCTTGATGAAGTCGTCTCGCCCGGCATACACCGAGTGAAAGACGTTCGTACCGTCGAGTGCTGCAACGCCGGCGCCATCGTGGTTGTAGAAGGTGTCGCATTTCTCTGACACCGGGTCGAGATCGGTCAAGTACTTGCTTCGTCCGTCGGTGGGCCGGGACGCTTGGGCGTTCGACCCGGTGAATTCGGCGTCGCGCAAAACGATCCCGTTGCTGTCGGAGCAACCCGTGACGTCGGTACCGAGTTCACGAATCGTAATCTGCTTGACTCCGGTTGCATCCACTTTCACTGAAACGGGTTTACCTAATTCAGGATTCGCCACAACCACGCGTGCCGAGTCGACCTCAAACTCCACGTGACTCTTCTGCTTGGCGCTACTGCGGTCGCCGACCGCCACATCCGCAGTGAAGGACCCTGCCGAAGTCGGAACGTTGTATGTGTAGATCTTCTCGGAGTCTGAGCCCTCCACGCAGCCCAGGTAGATCGCATCGGGTTCGGACGTACCGTCGATCTGCGCGGTGCCGACCTCTGGTGGTTGTGTCGTGCCGATCGGCTTGAGGCTCGACAGTGGGATCGTCGGGGTCGATGCAGCGCTGCTGGATGTTGATGTGTAGCTGTCGGTTCCATTGGCGGCCGCGTAGCCGGATCCTGCGGGGGCCGCGGGCGACGAGGACGACGACCCGTGTGTCGAACATGCCGCTGCACCCGCGAGCGCCACGATGGCCATCGCAGGGAGTACGCATCGCATTCGAGTCGAGCGCTGGCCTCGGATAGGGGATGGAGCAGATGTCATGGCGAGATTCATAGCATCGTCGGCATCTGGAGTGCTCGCTGACGAGCTGTACCGTCGGGGCGCCGGAGTGAAGTTCGTTCGATCGGGTGACACCTGGGAAACGCGGTCGCTGTACTCGGTCGTGAGACGCCGGTGCCCCCGGCCGCAGTCGTCGCGGCCAGGGGCACCGGCGTGTGGCGGAGCGTCCGATCAGTGCATGACGATCGGGGCGCGGTCGACGTCCTCTTCGACGAGCGTCGAGGCGATCTTCTTCCGCGGCAGGAAGAATGCCGGGATGATCGTCACCACGATCAGCGCGACCGCCACGATGAATGTGGCGCCGAAAGCCTCGGCGGCCCAGCTGAACCACTGGCCCGGCGGGTTCTGCGGGGCCTGCCCGGCCTTGACCAGGAGGTCGTACTTCTCGGGAGCGGCATTCGACGCGATCGCCAGTTGCGATTCCGCGTGCGCCTTGAGGTTGGTCGCGAGGATCACCGAGATCACCGCGGTACCGATCGACGACGCGGTCTGCTGGACGACGTTCATCAGCGTCGAACCGTCGGGAACCTGCTTGTTGCTCAGGGTTGCCAGCGCGGCCGACATGATCGGCATCATCGTCATGCCCATACCGAGTCCCTGGACGAACAGGGCGCCGCAGAGCAGCCAGTAGGGCGTGTCGGAGCCGAGGAACATGAACGTTCCCATACCGAGTGCCATCAGCACGATGCCGACGAGCACGAACTTGCCGGGGCCGATCTTGTCGGTCATCTTGCCCGCCACGGGCATGGTGATCATGGCGCCGATTCCCTGCGGAGCCAACAGCAATCCGGCCGCGAGGGTGCTTTCACCGCGAATGCCGATGAAGTACTGCGGGTAGAGCAGCGCGGCTCCGAAGAAGGCGATCATGAAGAACGTCATCGTGATGACCGCGATCGCGAGTGTCTTGTTCTTGAACAGACGCAGGTCGAGCAACGGATGGTTGGTGTGCAGTGCGTGCCAGACGAATCCGATGATCAGGATCAGGCCGATGATCGACGTCGTCAACACCTTGGTATCGATGAACGTGCCCGCCTCGGTACTCGACGAGATCCCGTAGAGGAACAGTGCGAGGCCCGGGGACAACAGCAGCAGGCCCACGATGTCGATCTTCGGCTTGGACTTTTCGTCGTCGTTGCCCAGCGCGAACCACGAATAGACCAGCGCGACAATGCCGATCGGCACGTTGATGAGGAACACCCAGTGCCAGCTGGCCTTCTCGATGAGCAGCCCACCGAGGATCGGGCCTGCGATGGGGCCGAGCAGCATCGGAATACCGAGAACGGCCATCACCGAGCCGACACGCTCAGGTCCGGCAGCCTTGGTCAGGATCATCATGCCGATCGGCATGAGCAGACCACCGCCGAGGCCCTGGACGACGCGGAACGCCACGAGTGAACCGATGTTCCACGCCAGCGCGCAGAGTGCGGATCCGATGGTGAACAGGATCAGCGACATCATGTAGACGTTCTTGGTACCGAAACGTGCTGCAGCCCAACTCGACAACGGGATCACCGCGGCCAGCGCCAGCGTGTACCCGGTCATGGTCCATGCGGCGCCTGCGGCATCGGTGTTGAACTCGTTCTGGAAGGTGTTCTGCGCGACCGACACCACGGTGACGTCGAGGATCGACATGATGGCGCCGAGCACGACCACGCCGGCGATGACCAGCACATGGCGATCGAGCTTGGTATCCGGTGCGTGTGGTGGCGCCCCTGCGGAAGAACTCGTCATGAGGATGCTTTCGCTTTCAGATCGGTGGTGGACGGTGCCGCAGAGGTTGTTCTGCGGCCGAGATCGAAATAGTCGACGTCGGCGTCGACGATGTCCCGTAATGCAGACGTCAACGCGGCCCGGAACTCATCGGGCAACCCGTCGATGAATCGTCCGACGAGTTCGCGCTTGATGTCCAACTGTTTTTCGACGGCCACGCGGCCCGCGTCGGTCATCGTGACCAGTTTGACCCGGCGGTCGCCGGGATCCTCACGACGGTCGACAAGACCCGCCTGGACCAGTCGGTCGACGGTCCGCCCGGCCGTGGCGATCGACAGGTCAACACGGTGAGCGATCTCGTGCACGGGTATGGGAGCGTCGTGCATGGCGACGACGAACAGGGCACGGAACTGCGTGAATGTCAGTTCCGAGGCTGCGAGGGTGTCCATCGCCTCGGCGGTCCCGATGCAGGAGAGGCGTTCCAGGAAAGAACTGAGCGCGTCGTACGCGACCTCATTCTGGACAGGAGCAACTGCGGACACCGTGAAATGCTAACGACCATGCAACCTTCTCGCCAATGCAACTGTCTGTGAGATGCAACACCGCGCGCATGTGCGTGATCTACACCACTGCGACCGCGAATCGCGGGGTGACTAGGGTCGAGGTCATGGCGGAAACAAACATCAAGAACATCCCTGTGAACGCGCTCGACGGCTCACCGCTGAGCCTGGCCGATTTCTCCGGACCGATGCTGGTGGTGAACGTCGCCAGCAAGTGCGGACTCACACCGCAGTACGCGGGTCTGGAAGAACTCGCCGAGAAGTACGCCGACCGCGGTCTCACCGTCGTCGGGGTCCCCTGCAACCAGTTCATGGGACAGGAACCCGGCACCGCCGAGGAGATCGCGACCTTCTGTTCGACGACCTACGGCGTGACGTTCCCGCTGTTGGAGAAGACAGACGTCAACGGCGACGACCGGCATCCGCTCTATGCCGAACTCACCAAGACGGCAGACGCCGACGGTGAAGCGGGCGACGTCCAGTGGAACTTCGAGAAGTTCGTCGTCGATGCCGATGGCCATGTGACCGCGCGCATCCGACCGCGCACCGAGCCGACCGACCCTGTCGTCATCGAGGCCGTCGAAGCCGTCCTCTGATGCAATCTGCGGCCTGTGGCGGCACGGTGCAGATTGACCGGTAAGCTGAGAGCCGTCGAAAATCCGCTGGTCCGCGCGACCCGCGGATGTCACGTGAGAAGAGGAGCACTAGCCGATGGCACGAGTGGTGGTCGACGTGATGCCCAAGGCCGAAATCCTCGATCCGCAGGGTCAGGCCATCGTCGGAGCCCTCGGTCGGCTCGGCTTCGACGGCGTCTCGCAGGTTCGGCAGGGTAAACGGTTCGAGCTCGAGGTCGACGATTCGGTCGACGACGTGGCGCTCGGCCGCATTGCAGAAGAACTGCTGACCAACACGGTGATCGAGAACTTCACCGTCTCCCGCGTCGCCGACTGACGGCCCGAGATCGAGTCGAGTAGGACCACATGACTGCACGTATCGGTGTCATCACCTTTCCCGGCACTCTCGACGACGTCGACGCGTCGCGCGCGGTGCGCATCGCCGGCGCAGAGGCCGTCGAACTCTGGCACGGCGACGCCGACCTCAAGGGTGTCGACGCGGTGATCGTGCCCGGCGGCTTTTCCTATGGCGATTATCTGCGCGCCGGAGCGATCGCCAGGTTCGCGCCCGTGATGGGGTCGGTGATCGAGGCAGCACAGCGCGGTATGCCGGTTCTGGGAATCTGCAACGGATTTCAGATCCTCTGCGAAGCGGGACTGCTCCCCGGGGCGCTCACCCGGAACGAGGGGCTCCACTTCATCTGCCAGGACCAGTGGCTGAAGGTCGAGAACAACACGACTGCATGGACGTCGCGTTTTGAGGCCGGTGCCGAGATCCTCATCCCGCTGAAATCCGGCGAAGGCCGCTACGTCGCACCCGAACGCAAACTCGAAGAGCTCGAGGGCGAGGGGCTCGTCGTATTCACCTATGCCGGAAGCAATCCCAACGGGTCCGTCCTCGACATCGCGGGCATCTCCAGCCCAAACGGACGTGTCGTCGGATTGATGCCGCACCCCGAGCATGCGACCGAAGCGTTGACCGGACCCAGTGACGACGGTCTCGGGCTGTTCTACTCAGCCATCGACGCCGTACTCGCCAGCGCCTGAGACCGATGACAACCCCGTCGCTGGCAACGTCCGCCACAGCAGAGGGGCTCGGTGCGTTCATCGACGCCTCGCCGTCGCCTTTTCACGTGTGTGCGACGGTAGCCGCAGAACTCGAATCCGCCGGTTTTCAACGGCTTTTCGAGGACCAGGACTGGTCGTCGGAGCAGGACATGGCGTTCGAGGGGTTGTCCGACGACGCCGGTCGACGCTTCTACGTCATCCGAGGCGGGTCGATCATCGCCTGGGATCTCGGCGACGGCGAGGACTTCCGGATCATCGGTGGTCACACCGACAGTCCCAACCTCCGTGTCAAACAGAACCCCGACCGCGAGTCGGCAGGGCTGGCCACGGTGGCGCTCGAACCGTACGGGGGAGCGTGGCTCAACTCGTGGCTCGATCGCGACCTGGGGCTCTCCGGTCGACTCGCCTATCGTGCCGACAGTGGCGTCAGTAGTGTGCTGGTCAACATCACCGAGCCGATTCTCCGAGTGCCGCAGTTGGCAATTCACCTCTCCGAGGACCGCAAGGGTGTGACGCTCAATCCGCAGCGGCACGTCGACGCCATCTGGGGAGTCGAGTCGTCGGTGCCGCTCCTGCAGTGGGTGGCCGAGTATGCGGGTATCGATCCGGAAGCGGTGCTCGGCTGGGAACTGATGACGCACGACGTGACCCCGTCGAGGGTCATCGGTGCGAACGACGAACTACTCAGTGCCCCAAGGCTTGACAACCAGGGCACCTGCTATGCGGGGATGCACGCACTACTCGACGGTGAGCCGACACTGCACACCAGGGTGCTCGCGCTGTTCGACCACGAAGAGGTGGGTAGCGGGTCCGAGCGCGGCGCGGCGTCGGACTTCCTGGCGACGACACTCGAACGAATCGTTCTGTCGCAGGGCGGCTCTCGCGCCGGCTTCCTGCAATCGATGGCGGCGAGCGTGTGCGTGTCCGGCGACATGGCGCACGCAACGCACCCGAACTACCCCGAACGGCACGAGCCGACGCATCGGATCGAGATCAACGGTGGTCCGGTGCTCAAGGTCAACCAGAATCTGCGATACGCATCGGATGCTGTGGGGGAGGCGGTCTTTGCGCTCGCCTGCGACTCCGCCGGGGTGCCGATGCAGCGCTACATCCATCGCGCGGATCTGCCGTGCGGCTCGACCATCGGACCGATCACGGCGACGCGGACCGGATTGCTCACCATCGACGTCGGGGCACCGCAACTCGCCATGCACAGCGCACGCGAACTCATGGGAGCAGCCGATGTGTCGATGTATTCGGCTGCGCTGCAGGCGTTCCTGAGCGGGTAGTGACCGCGTCGAGCTGAGCTGTCAGTAGCTGCGCGCGAAGCCGAGGACGTTGTTCACGTAGTCCATCGAGTTGTTGTAGCGCAGCACGGCTGTCGCTTCCGATGCCTGGTTGCGCAGATCGAGGTGGCCGTCGCAGAGGTAGCGGGCGGTGGTCAGTGCGGCGTCGAACAGGTTCTGCGGGTCGATCTTGCCGTCGCCGTTGCCGTCGGCGCCGTACTTCTCCCAGGTCGCGGGGATGAACTGCATCGGTCCGACGGCGCGGTCGTGGACGGAGTCGCCGTCGAGTCGACCGCCGTCGGTATCGGTGATGACCTGATTGCCTGCGAGCGAGCCGTCGAGGACAGGCCCGTAGATCGGCGACTTCAGTGTGCCGTCAGGTGTGGCGTCACCCTCGTTGGCGTGATGCGACTCCACCTTGCCGATGCCCGCGATGAGCGTCCACGGAATGCCGCACTGCGGCTGATCGTGCGCCATGGTGTCCGCGGCGTGCCGGTAGGCCTCGAAGGCAACCTGCGGGACGGCACCGTCGGTGACGCTCGCCGGCAGGGGCGGAGGCGGAGGGGGTGTCGAGGTGACCTTGTGGGTCGCGACGACCGGCTCTGCGTGGGTGGCGGTGTGGTCCGCAGGCGCCTGCGTGGCCGTGCTTGGACCGGCGGCGGCGGCCTGGGTGTGGGTCGGCGTCGGCTGTGCGGCTCCGAGAGCGCCCTCGTCTGCGTTGGCGCCCGCTGCCACCGTCATGGCTCCGACGATGGGTATCAGGCCTGCCCCGATCAGCGGCCCCCGCGACCTGGTGAACGCATGCGGCAGAATGGTCTGCCGCGGCTTCGAATGCTTGCCCAAAACTGATCCTCACACGTACCTCGGTGGATGTACCGAGAAAGACCGTACATGTGGGCGTGTCCATACCGTTATCTGAGCGTTATCGAAAACTGTGTGATCGCTGAACCCGCGCTGCGATATCGCTGGTCGTTACGGGAATGTTTCGTGCACTGTGATCTCGGGCACAGGGGGTCCTTAGGCCCTTGTCGATGCAAGGATTCAGCTCGGCCGCAATACCGACAGCGAGGTGCCCTCGGTGAGCACGATGTAGCCGTCGACGTCGGTGGCGCGACCGAGGATGGGGCGTGTCCAGGCCACTGTTCCCCGGGGGACGTCGAATGCAGTGAGTTGGCCGCTGCTGGCGAACACCAGGTTCTCGCCGGATGATCCGACGCAGCCCACCAGGTCGAGGTTGGTGTCCGGATCGTCGATACTCGGTACGGGCAGGGTTCCTACGCGCTCGCCGTCGTCGAGGCGATAGATGACGCGGGAGCGGTCCATTCGCGCGAAGGCGACCATCGAGCCGCAGGGGCGGGTGTTCGATTTCGAGAGGTTCGGATCGGAGATCTGCCACAGCGCGTCGGCGCGTGCAGGGTCGCGGACCTGGTAGAAGCCCTGCGTCGCCTGCATCGCGGCGTCGCCGACCGTGGTCAGCACCGGAAGGGTCGAGGGTCCGTCGACGACCTGTGCCTGGGCCGACCTCGACGTCGAGTGCTCGGTGGGTGCGCCGCCGACCACCGCATAGGTGTCGACAGACTCCTGATCGCCGTCACGGTGGATGACGGCAAGTCCCGTCGAGTACGTCAGGATGTCGCACTGTCGGCAGTGCAGAGTGTCCCTGCCCTGCGAGTCGACGACGAATCTGCTGCCGTCAGCGGTCGAGATGATGAGCAGCTGATGTTCATAGGTGGCGTGCGCCGCCGCTGCGAACGTGCGGCCCCAGACCCGCTTGCCCGTCGCGGTGTGCATCGAGACCCCGTAGCCCGCCTGATCGATGCGCACGAAGTTCGCTCCGACCCCGACGACCTGTGCGGTGTCGTCGAGCGCCGAGGGTGAGTCCAGGTTGCCGGAGTCGTCGACGAGATAGAAGCCGTCGGGTCGATCGCCGAGCTTGACGGCGCACCCGACGTTGCCCGTGGCGTCGAAGGCGCACGATCCCAGGCCTGCGACAACAGGTTGCGACCACAGCGCACCGCCGCTGTGCCGGTCGACGAGCTGGTACGCATGTCCGATACCGCGCGGATATGAGAGCAACCACTGATCGTCGTGGGTATCGGCGATCTCGATGTGCCCGGTCTGGTTATAGCCGGGCAACGTGTCGCTCGACGCCGTCCAGGCGACCTCGGGTTCGCGGTCATAGCCGCGCAGTTGAGCGTTCTCGTAGGTCCGTGCCACTGTCGGCGTGTCGATGGATAGCACGATCCCGACGGCCGCGACGAGCAGTGCACTCAGCACCAGGCTGACTGTGCCGATACCAAACGGCATGCGTTGCGCAACGCGCCTCACAGCGGAGCGGGCAGACATGGCCAACAGTCAATCACGGCCGCGTTCTGCGCCACGCGCCCGACCGGCTCCGCGTGAGGTCGCGCCCGGTCTGGTCAGGAACCAGTCGCGTCAGGAACCAGTCGCAGAGAGCGCGCCGCCGAGGACGTCGGCAAGCGGCGTCGACGGATGGCCTGCGAGGCTCTCGAGGTCGGTGGAGTCGGAGTCGAGCTCGCCGCGCGCAATGCCCGCGTCAGAGTCGGCGAGGATCTTCGCAAAAGTCTCGGGGACGCCGGTGCTGGTCAGGGCTGCCGCGAAATCTGCCTCAGCGAGATCCTGGTAGTGCACGTGTCGACCGCTCACCTTCGCCAGCGTGTCAGCGATGTCGGCGAGTGTCAGATGCTCCGAACCTGCGAGCTCGTAGATTTCGCCGCCCTTGGCGTTGATCAGGGCCGACGCCGCTGCGTCTGCGTAGTCCGAACGCGACGCGCCTGCCACCTTGCCATCACCCGCGCTACCGTACAGATTTCCTGAGTCGATCGCGGCCGAAGCGCCCGCAAGGTAGTTCTCCCAGTACCAGCCGTTGCGCAGGAGGACGGTGGGGATTCCACTGTCGGCGAGCAGCTTCTCGGTTGCCTGATGTTCTTGAGCGAGAGCAAGGGTGCTGGTGTCGGCACGCAGCATGGAGGTGTAGGCGATCAGCGAGACCCCGGCATCCTTGGCTGCGTCGATCACGTTGCGGTGCTGCGGGATTCGACGTCCTACCTCGCTGCCGGACACCAGTAGCAGGCGGTCGACGCCTGCGAGCGCCGTGCGCAACGTCTCGGGCGATTCGTAGTCGGCGACGCGGACTGTCACGCCCATATTCGACAGAGTGCTCGCCTTCTTCTCGTCGCGCACGATCGCCACGATGTCGGCGGCGTCGACGCCCGCGGCTCGAAGGCTACCGGCGGCGAGTCCGCCGAGTTGTCCCGTTGCTCCGGTGATTGCATAGGTGGTCATCAGATCTCCTGCCGTTCGCGTGAACCAAGCTGTCCACCACATGGTGCACTTACTTTTCGTATGGTGCAACTAATTGCGGAAGTGCTGGCTGCAATGTGCAGTACACTGGTGTCATGACCAGGGCAGAAGACCGCTCGACGCGCGACTCCGACATAGATGCCGCATTAGAGGACCCGGCGCTCGAAGCCGACGTGTTCGCGCGGGATTGCGGATCCCGCGAAGTGCTGCAAGACGTGACGAGTCGCTGGGGCCTGCTCGCGCTCGGAGCTCTTTACGACGGTGACCTGCGGTTCAGTGCTCTGCGGCGTCGGGTGCAGGGTGTCAGCGAGCGAATGCTGTCGGTGACACTGCAGACACTGGAGCGCGACGGCTTCGTCAACCGTGCTGTGCTGCAATCGATCCCGCCGAAGGTTGAGTACTCCCTGACGGATCTGGGGCGGGAGGTGGCCCAGAGCCTGGTGGCGGTCATCGAACTGGTCGAGGGGCGCCTGTCAGACGTCGAGCAGGCTCGCGAGCGCTACGACAGCCGCTGAGGGAAAAGATGCGTGGGACCAAAGGAGCATGCTGCCCCCGTGGGTCCCACGGATCTTCCGTTCGGACGGTCAGAACAGCTGTCCGAGGTAGAACTGTGCTCCCTGGTCGTCGGCACACAGTGCCACGTTGCCGTACGCCTGCCGATCGGGTCCGGTGATCACGCGACCGCCTGCGTCGCGTACGCGTCCGACGGCGGTGCCGATGTCGTCGACGTTCCACATCGGCACGGCCACAGCGGAATCCGACCCGCCCGCGATACCGATCTGCGGGTGGGCGTTGTCGACCTCCCAGCCGTCGTCGATGCGCCCGGGCGTGAAAGTCCAGCCGAGGGCTTCGCCGTAGAACCGGCGGAAGCGTTGGCTGCTCGGCGTGTGGATCGTCAGGTAGGACATGTCGCCGACGCCGGTCGGATGTTGGTCGGGACGTGTCTCTTCCGGTGCCGGTTCATACGCACAGAACTCGACGCCCGCATCGTCCACGGCATCGAGGGTCATCCGACCGTTGTGGTCGTAGGGGTCGCGGGTGATCCGTCCACCCGCTGCGACGATCCGGTCTCGCGCCTCGCCGATGTCGTCGACGGCGTAGCCGCAGAACAGTGTCTGGGGTCCGTCGGTCTCGAAGACGATCAGCGGGCGGTCGACGGTGGTCACATGCCGCTCGTCGGTGTCGAACTCCCAACCGAGGACCGCGCTGTAGAACGCACGGGCGCGGGCGGCGTCGTGAGTATTGACCGAGATGAAACCGATGTCGCCGTGTCGGATTCGACTGTGGGGTGCCGCAGTCGCCGGCACCGGTCCCGTCAGCATCCACCGATGTCCGAAGGGATCGACGACGGTGGCGGTGCGCGTACCGTAGGCCTCGTATGGTTCGCGCGTGACGGCTGCACCGCCTCGTTGTGCGCGGTGTAACGCCTCGTCGGTGTCTGCGACTGCCAGCATCAAGCTGACCGAGACCGCACCAGCTGCCGGCGCACGCAGTCCCATATTCGGGAACTCCTCGGCAAGGTAGATCGCTCCGTCGCCGATCTCGAGCTCGGCGTGTCCGATGGTGTTGTCGTCCATCAGGATCGGGTCGCCGCGCAGCGTCGCTCCGAGATGCTCGACATACCAGTCGATCGCCGACCGTGCGTCGCGCACCGTGAGATACGGCAGCGCTCCCGGACGTTCGACGGGCAATGGCGTCGCGCTCGGACCGCCCGAATCGGTCGAGTCCTGCTGAGTCAGTTCGTGTTCGAGTTCGATGGTGTTCATGTCAACTCCTTCGGGTAGAGACACCCCATGTTCGAGTCGACTTCGCAGTGCGTCGGCGAAATCGGTTGCAGGAGAAACTGGCTCGTTCCAGCCCGGCGTCGTGGAGGCGCGCAGAACGCTGAGTGGGTCATGCGATGGCGTGCTCGCGTCGTCGGCGTTCATGTGATCACCCCTTCGCGGACTGGTTGAGCGGATAGGCCTCGCGGAACGCGCGCTTGGCCCTGGTGAGCAACGCTTCGGTGGCGCCGACCGTGCGGTCGAGGATGCGCGCACAGTCGGCGACGGGGAGATCGTCGACGTAGCGCAATGTCAACACCGCGCGGTTGATCGGTGCCAGTTGCGCCAGCGTCGCGTGTGCGACCATGCGGTCGAGATGTGCATCCCACTCGTCGTCGGCGTGCTCGGGGAGTTCGTCGACGGGTTCGGGTGTGCGCTGGGCGCGCCGCCAGTGGTCGGCGAGTTTGTGCCGGGCGACGCCGATCAACCAGCCGACATTCGGGGAGGTGGTGTGGTCGCGGCGCATCGTGTCCATCGCGGCCAGGAACGTCTCCGAGGTGACATCCTCGGCAACCCGCCGATCCGAGCAGCGTCGAAAGACGTACCCGTAGACAGCGGGTAGCGCCTCGTCGTAGACCTCGAGAATGCCCTCGGGGCCGGTGTGTTCGCCGCTCACACAGTCATCATCGTCGGCGCTGGACGAAACCCGACGGCCGTTGGGAGAACTTTCTCCGCACAGCACACCGCCCCGCAGCGCGAACGCAGCGGGGCGGTGCTCGGGCCGGGTGGTCAGGGGATCAGTGGTGCGGCGGGAAGTGACCCACCCGCACGATGTGAGTGCCCACCGTGGACGCCGTGACATAGGTCGGGCCGCCACTTGCGCAGCAGAACGGGTCGGACGGCTTGAGCCAGCGATACCGAACCGTCACCGAGTTCTTGGTGTACTTCGCGACACTGGTGTACGAGTACGGCTTGGGGTCAACCGTGCCGATGAATCGACCGTGCTTGAACAGCAGGACGCGTGACTGATAGGTGGCGTCGCCGATTCCGTTGCCGTTGACCAACATCCAGTCGAGGTTGCACCCCTTCTTGAGTGGATTGTTGCTCGCGGAGATCGGAGTCCAATCGCCGCCGTTGGCGTCGCGACCGATCTTGGACAGCGACGACTGCGCCAGCCTGGAATTGATGTCGAAGCAGAGGCCGTGACCGCTGCCGTAGGGCGGGGCGGCCGACGCCTCGCCGGTTCCAAGTGCGGTTGCGCCGAGTGTCCCCGCCAGCAGACCGGTGAGGGTTAGGGCGAGGACCACGAGACGTCGGGTTCGGTGGGTAATTCGGGTGGCGAGAGAGTGCATGGTGGTGCCTTCCGATCGAGGAACCAGTCGATGCTGGTCGCAGACCGTGCGATCGGCCCGCTAAAGGTGTGATCGGAGGAGGCGGGACAGGTCGTTAGCATGGGTCATTCATCGGTGGGACGTGTAACGTCCGATGATTTTGTCGCTCCCGGACGGTCGATATCTGCATGGCAACCGCAACCATTTCCTCCATGCTCCTGTCCACCGGCGACCCGCAGCGGCTCGCGCACTGGTACGCGACGGCGTTCGAGGCCGAGCCGATGACCACACCGGGAAGTCCCGGCTACACCATTGTCGAACTGGACGGCTTCTACCTCATGTTCGACAAGCGTGACGACATCTCCGGACGCAGCCCGCAGGGCGCGCGGATGCTGCTCAATGTCGAGGTCGACGATCCGGCCGCAACCGCTGCGCGGCTCGACTCGCTGGGCGCCACCTGGATCAGCCCGCTCGAGGAACGCGACGGCAATCAGTTCGCGGCCGTCGAGGATCCCGACGGCAACTGGCTCCAGCTCGTACGACTCTCCGATGAGCACGAGGCGCAGATGAGCCGGCCGACATCGGCGTACTCGGGTTTCGCCGTCCGCGACACGGCGGCGACGGAGGACTTCTACCGCGGCGTCCTCGGCATGCGTGTCCTGCGTTTCCCCATGGGTGACAGCGACATACTCGGTATCCGTATCAACCGTGGCACGACGGTCCTGGCCTACCCGAAGCCCGATCACCAGCCTGCGTCGTACACGATCCTCAACATCCCGGTCCCCGACCTCCCCACGCGCATCGACGAGCTGACCGCGCGCGGCGTCGAATTCCTGCGCTACGACGGATTCGATCAGGACGAGCGTGGAATTGCGCACGGTCACGGCGTCGGGCCCGACATCGCCTGGTTCGCCGATCCCTCAGGAAACGTCATCGCACTCATGGAGCAAGACCGGTGACAACCCCGAACCCGACGCCGGGTTCGTCGTATCCTCGCGCCGTGCGGCCCCTGCGCTACTCGATCAATATCACCGTCGACGGCTGCGTCGACCACACGGCCGTCACACCGACAGAGGCGATGCATCGCCATTCGGCCGACCTCCTTGCCGCTGCCGACGCGCTGCTCTTCGGGCGGGTGATCTACGAGATGATGGAGGCCGGCTGGCGTGAGGTCGCGCGAAACGACGAGCTGCTCGACGGCCGACCCGAGTGGATGCTTCCCTTCGCCCACACCATCGACCGCGCGCCGAAGTTCGTTGTCTCCGACTCGCTCACCAGTGTCGACTGGAACGCAGAACTGATACGTCGTGACGAATTGGAGTCGACGGTGCGCGAGCTCAAGGCGCAGCCGGGCAACGGGATCGTCACCGGAGGAGTGACGCTGCCTCTGGCCCTCGCCGAACTCGACCTCATCGACTCCTACGAGTTCATCGTGCATCCGCGGATCGTCGGCCACGGGCCGAGGATCTTCGAGGGGCTTTCGGACCACGTCGACCTGCGCCTCGTCGAACGTTCCGAACTCGACGTCGACATCGTCGTGCTGCGTTACGAGCCGGTACGCCCGTCGGCAGGATCTCGTTCGCTCTCGGCGTAGCCCACGTCACCCCTGCCAGGAACATGCCCGTGTCCTGCGGAGTTGTAGCTGTCAGATCCCCGCCGACATCCGTTTTCGTTGCACGCTGTGCAGACGTTAAGTGCAGGTGCACTCCTGTTGACCACTACAGTGGAAGCCAGGCTGGTCGTCGTATATCCGGTTGGCATATCCAGTTGGATTATCGGCACCACCGCAGTTGTCGCCAAGAGGCTTGAAGACATCGACGGCCGGGGCGCTAGCAATGTGAGGGAGAACAATGTTCGAACGGTTCACCGACCGCGCACGCCGGGTTGTGGTTCTGGCCCAAGAAGAGGCGCGGATGCTCAACCACAACTACATCGGCACCGAGCACATCCTCCTGGGTCTGATCCACGAGGGTGAGGGCGTCGCAGCCAAGGCGCTGGAGTCCCTCGGGATTTCTCTCGAGGGCGTGCGTAGCCAGGTCGAGGAGATCATCGGCCAGGGCCAGCAGGCGCCGTCGGGACACATCCCGTTCACGCCGCGCGCCAAGAAGGTCCTCGAGCTGTCGCTGCGTGAAGCGCTGCAGCTCGGCCACAACTACATCGGTACCGAGCACATCCTGCTCGGCCTCATCCGTGAGGGTGAGGGTGTTGCCGCGCAGGTGCTCGTCAAGCTCGGCGCCGACCTCAACCGGGTCCGCCAGCAGGTGATCCAGCTGCTGAGCGGCTACCAGGGCAAGGAGCCGCAGGAGGCCGGCACAGGAGGTCGGTCCAGCGAGTCCGGCACCCCGTCGACCTCGCTCGTGCTCGACCAGTTCGGCAGAAATCTGACCGCTGCCGCCGCCGAGGGCAAACTCGATCCCGTCATCGGGCGCGAGAAAGAGATCGAGCGCGTCATGCAGGTGCTCAGCCGCCGCACCAAGAACAACCCGGTTCTGATCGGCGAGCCGGGCGTCGGTAAGACCGCCGTCGTCGAGGGGCTTGCCCAGGCGATCGTCAACGGTCAGGTGCCCGAGACGCTCAAGGACAAGCAGCTCTACACCCTCGACCTCGGTTCGCTGGTCGCGGGCAGCCGCTACCGCGGCGACTTCGAGGAACGCCTCAAGAAGGTGCTCAAGGAGATCAACACCCGCGGCGACATCATCCTGTTCATCGACGAGCTGCACACACTCGTCGGCGCAGGTGCCGCCGAGGGCGCGATCGATGCCGCCAGCATCCTGAAGCCGAAGCTGGCCCGCGGTGAGCTGCAGACCATCGGTGCCACCACGCTCGACGAGTACCGCAAGTACATCGAGAAGGATGCCGCGCTCGAGCGTCGGTTCCAGCCGGTCCAGGTCGGCGAGCCGTCGGTCGAGCACACGATCGAGATCCTCAAGGGTCTGCGCGATCGGTACGAGACGCACCACCGCGTCTCCATCACCGACGGCGCACTCGTCGCCGCGGCGACGCTGGCCGATCGCTACATCAACGACCGCTTCCTGCCCGACAAGGCGATCGACCTCATCGACGAGGCGGGCGCACGCATGCGCATCCGTCGGATGACCGCTCCGCCGGACCTGCGCGAGTTCGATGAGCGCATCGCCGACGCGCGCAAGGAGAAGGAGAGCGCGATCGACGCGCAGGACTTCGAGAAGGCCGCGAGCCTGCGCGACAAGGAGAAGCAGCTCGTCAACGAGCGTGCCGAGCGTGAAAAGCAGTGGCGCAGTGGCGACATGGACGTCGTGGCCGAGGTCGACGACGAGCAGATCGCCGAGGTACTCGGTAACTGGACCGGTATCCCCGTGTTCAAGCTCACCGAGGAGGAGACCACCCGTCTGCTCCGCATGGAGGACGAGCTGCACAAGCGGATCATCGGCCAGGAGGATGCTGTCAAGGCCGTCTCCAAGGCGATCCGCCGTACGCGTGCCGGGTTGAAGGACCCGAAGCGTCCCTCGGGCTCGTTCATCTTCGCCGGACCGTCGGGTGTCGGTAAGACCGAGCTGTCCAAGGCGCTCGCGAACTTCCTGTTCGGTGAGGACGACGCGCTCATCCAGATCGACATGGGCGAGTTCCACGACCGCTTCACCGCGTCGCGTCTGTTCGGTGCACCTCCCGGATACGTCGGATACGAAGAGGGCGGCCAGCTCACCGAGAAGGTGCGTCGTAAGCCGTTCTCGGTGGTCTTGTTCGACGAGATCGAGAAGGCCCACTCGGAGATCTACAACACCCTGTTGCAGGTTCTCGAGGACGGACGTCTCACCGACGGCCAGGGTCGCACGGTCGACTTCAAGAACACCGTCCTGATCTTCACCTCGAACCTCGGTACCTCCGATATCTCGAAGGCCGTGGGACTCGGCTTCACGAAGGGCGACGACTCGACGTCGAACTACGAACGCATGAAGCTGAAGGTCAACGACGAGCTCAAGAAGCACTTCCGGCCCGAGTTCCTCAACCGTATCGACGACGTGATCGTGTTCCACCAGCTCACGCAGGACGAGATCATCCAGATGGTCGATCTGATGATCGCCCGCGTCGAGACGCAGCTGAAGAACAAGGACATGGCGATCGAGCTCACCGACAGGGCGAAGTCGTTGCTGGCCAGGCGCGGGTTCGACCCGGTCCTCGGTGCACGTCCGCTGCGTCGCACCATCCAGCGCGAGATCGAGGATCAGCTCTCCGAGAAGATCCTGTTCAACGAGCTGACCGCGGGCCAGATCGTGCTGGTTGACGTCGAAGGTTGGGACGGCGAAGGCGATGGCGAGGACGCCAAGTTCACCTTCACCGGCTCCGACAAGCCCCGCGAACTGCCCGACGCTCCGGTCGAACTGACCAAGGCGGGCGAAGGCCAGGGCGACGCGAGCTGATCGCAGGCCGACCGAAGAACTGAATACGAAGAAACCCGGCACCTCGAGGTGCCGGGTTTCTTCGTATGGACCGTGTCAGCGGCGACCGCGCGTAGTGATCGCGCCGCCGGTGGCGGTGGTGTTCCGCTCGGGAGGAAAAAATTGGATCCCGGGGAACATTGCGGTGGCTCGGGTGCATCCAATGTAATGACAACGCAGAATGCGTTGACGACAACCACAGATTCACCCCCTCGAAAGGACCCAGATCATGGCGACAGCAAGCTACGACACCAACGGCGACGGCTACGTGGACGTTCAACTGACCGACACCGACGGCGACGGATACGCCGACGTCGAGCTGCAGGACACCGACGGCGACGGTTATGCGGATGTGCAGCTCACCGATACCGACGGCGACGGATACGCCGACGTGCAGGAGAACGACACCAACGGCGACGGCTACGTGGACGTGCAGTACGCCGACACCACCGGTGACGGATACGCCGACGTCGAGAACTACGACACCGACGGCGACGGCTACGTGGATGTCCAGTACACCGACACCAACGGCGACGGATACGCCGACACCAGCTATCACGCATAGTCGGACTATCACGCATAGCCGGATCGGCGACCTCGTAGCGGGCTTACGATCGGCGGGGTGAAACGAATTCCCCTCGGCGAAACCGACGTCTCCGTGCCCGCTGTCGTTCTCGGCATGATGCGAATCGAGCGCCGCTCCGATGACGAGATCCGCGAACTGGTGCGGAGCGCGCGCGATGCGGGTATCGACTTCTTCGACCACGCCGACATCTATGGGGACGGACCCGCCCACGGGTGTGAGCAGCGGTTCGCCGACGCGCTGCGGTTCTCCTCGTCGGAGCGTGAGCAGGTGATCCTCCAGTCGAAGGCCGGCATCGTGAAAGACGGCCCGTACTACGACTTCTCCTACGACCACCTCGTCGAGGCCGTGGATGGCTCCCTGCAGGCTCTCGACACCGACTACCTCGACATCCTGTTGCTCCACCGGCCAGACGCACTCGTCGAACCCGACGAGGTGGCTCGCGCCTTCGACGACCTGTGGCGGGCGGGCAAGGTGCGCCACTTCGGCGTCTCGAACCACACCCCGCGCCAGATCGAACTGCTCGCCGCGTCCCTGACGCGACCGATCGTCGTCAATCAGCTCCAACTGTCACTGACGCATGCGCCGATCATCGCGCAGGGCGCTGCGTCGAACATGGCGGCACAGGCGCAGGCGCACACACTCGATGGCGGTGGTGTCCTCGACTACTGCCGACTCAATGGCATCACCGTCCAGGCGTGGTCGCCCTTTCAGGCTGGCTTCGTCGACGGCGTCTTCCTCGGCTCCGTTCACTATCCGGAACTCAATGCCGCGATCGATGTGCTCGCCCGCAGATACGACGTGGAGCCGATCGCGATCGCCACGGCATGGATCACACGACATCCCGCGCGCATGCAGGTGGTTCTCGGAACCACGACGCCCGCGCGCGTCGAGGCTGCCGCGGCAGGCTCCGACATCCCGCTCACACGGCCCGAGTGGTACGAACTGTTCCGCGCGGCCGGGCATGTGGTGCCCTGACCCGGGTGCCACTGGAACCCAATACTAGGATGTGCAAGTATCTGGGGAATGCAACGCGGACGACAGCGGAGGAGTGACACTCATGGCGGATGAGCCGACGGTTCTCAGCGAGGTGAAGGGGCGGGTCGGGCACCTGACGCTCAACCGCCCGACAGCGATCAACGCACTCGACCACGAGATGGTCCGCGTGATGCACGACGCCCTGCGGACGTGGGCCGATGATGACGCGATCGACGCCGTCGTCGTCTCCGGAGCGGGAGAGCGCGGGCTCTGTGCGGGCGGCGACATCGCGGCCATCCACCGCGATGCGTCGGCGCTCTCTGCAGGGGGACGTGCGAGCGACGAAGCCGCGGCCGATTCCCCGTCCGGCCGGTTCTGGGCCGACGAGTACCGACTCAATCTGGACATCTCGAACTATCCCAAGCCCTACGTCGCGATCATGGACGGGATCGTGATGGGCGGCGGCGTCGGCATCTCTGGCCACGGCAACACGCGTGTGGTGACCGATCGCACGCGTCTGGCCATGCCCGAGGTCGGTATCGGGTTCGTGCCGGACGTCGGTGGCTCGTATCTGCTCGCCCGGGTGCCGGACGAACTCGGTACCTACGCCGCGCTGACCGGCGGAACGCTCTCGGGTGCCGACGCCATCGCCATGGGCCTCGCTGATCACTACGTCCGCGCCGATGCGCTCGACGCGTTTGTCGACGCCATCGTCTCCGACGGCGTGGAGGCAGCCCTGCAGGCTCATCGTGTCGAACCGCCGCGCTCGGAGCTCGACGCCGAAAGGCAGTGGATACGTGAGGCTTTCGCTGTGGACACGGTGACCGAGATCATCGATAGGTGTCACGCTGTCGGCACCGAGTCGGCGCAACGCACGGCCGACAGGATCTCGTTGAAGAGTCCGCTCGCGCTCGCCGCAGCCCTCTACTCGCTGCGCCACAAGACATCTGACCTCGCCGATGCCCTGCGCCGGGAGTTCCGGGTCTCACTGCGCTTCCTGCAACACCCCGACATGGCCGAAGGGATCCGTGCGCAGGTCATCGACAAGGATCGCAGCCCGGCGTGGACCTCGGACCACGAGTCGGCGCTCGCGTCGCTCGACACCGTATTCGCGGCGCTGCCGGCCGACACCGAACTCATGCTCGACACCAAGGAGGATTCGAATGTCTGACCACGAGACCATCATCGTCGAGAGCTCTGGGCGCGTCGGGATCATCACGCTGAATCGGCCCAAGGCGCTCAATGCCCTGAACACCGTTCTCATGAACGAGGTCGTCGCTGCAGCAAAACAATTCGACGCCGACCCCGATATCGGCGCCATCGTCATCACCGGTTCCGAGCGGGCTTTCGCCGCGGGTGCCGACATCAAGGAGATGGCCGACAAGACCTTCAGTGACGTCGTCAGCCAATCGTTCTTCGGTGCCTGGGACGAACTCTCGCGACTGCGCACGCCGACCGTCGCCGCGGTGACCGGTTACGCGCTCGGTGGCGGTTGTGAGCTCGCGATGCTCTGCGACATTCTCATCGCGGGCGACAACGCGGTCTTCGGCCAACCGGAGATCACTCTCGGAGTGATCCCGGGGATCGGTGGCTCGCAGCGACTCACGCGCGCGATCGGCAAGGCGAAGGCGATGGACCTGATCCTCACCGGTCGTCAGATGAACGTCGATGAAGCCGAACGCGCGGGCCTCGTATCGCGCGTTGTACCCGCTGCGGACTGCCTCGCGACCGCCACCGAGGTGGCCGCCACGATCGCGGCCTCGTCGTCGATCGCGGCCGGGCTCGCCAAGGAGGCGGTCAACCGTGCGTTCGAGACCACTCTCACCGAGGGCGTGCGCGCAGAACGTGGATTGTTCTATTCGACGTTCGCCACCGACGACCAGACCGAGGGCATGGCGGCCTTCGTGGACAAGCGCAAACCGGTTTTCCGACACCGCTGACGTGGACACAGTCTGCGAGAAGTGACGGCTGTCACCGCGGCCACGCATGTGGTGACGACGGCGCCCTGGCCGGTTGTGGGAAGATCACAGGCGTGTCTCGACGTCTCCTTCGCCGCGCGGGTATAGCCGCAGGTGCGCTGATTGCTGCTGCGGCAGTGGTGGTGCCGGGTGTGGGCGTCGACGGTGGTGCCTCGGGGCCGACGATGAGGCCTGCGGTACGCGCCTCCGCGGAAACGCCGTCGACCTATGTGGCGCTCGGCAGCTCCTACGCCGCAGGTCCGGATGCGGTACCCACACGCCTGAACGTCTGTTTCCGCAGCCCGGACAACTATCCTCATCGGGTCGCTGCGGCGCTGCGCATGCGATTGGTCGATGCGACGTGTTCGGGCGCGACGACAGAGAACATCGTCGACAGGCCGCAGCGGTTCCTCAAGCACCGGCAGATCGACGCCGTAACCCCGAGTACCGCGCTGGTGACGATCACCAGCGGCGGAAACGACATCGACTACATCGGCAGGCTGCTCGCGATGAGCTGTAACAACGTCGCAGGCGGCATCGCCAAGGCACTCGGTCCAGCAGCTCGGAGCTGCCATGCAGGACGTCACGTCGCCGCCGAGCCCTCCGACGCCGACTACGCCAAGGTGCAGCAGACGTTGATCCAGACCGTCCTCGAGATCAGGCTTCGTGCTCCTCGCGCGAAGGTGGTCCTCGTCGACTATCCGCCGCTGACGGTCGCTGGAGAGCAGCCCTGCGACGTGCTGCCACTCACGCCGGACGAGGCTGCGCAGACGGTGCGCATCTTCGACAGGCTGGCCGATGTCACAGCGCTGGCGGCGCACGAGACCGGAGCCGACCTGGTGCAGGCGTCGATCGCAGGCGCCGACCACACCGTGTGCTCGGCGCAGCCGTGGTTACGTGGATTCGCGCCTCCGATTCCGTACCACCCGACGACGCTCGGCAAGGCAGGAGTCGCCGACCTCGTCGTCGACTCCGTGGGTGGCCCGGTCGCCTGACCGCAGACACCATCTCTGGGTGTCCTCCACCGGCGCCACGTGCGGCCAGTGCCGTTCACCAAGACGTGTCCGCACCGTTGTGGACATCGGGATCGTGGTCGGGCCCGATGTGTGACACACTGGACAGCGGGTCGTCGAACTGACGGCTTTTCAATAGGAAGAAGAAATTGCATGACACAGGGCACCGTCAAATGGTTCAACGGCGAGAAGGGCTTCGGCTTCATTGCTCCCGATGACCAGGGACAGGATGTGTTCGTCCACTACTCCGCCATCACGGGCAGCGGCTTCCGCAGCCTCGAGGAGCAGCAGCGCGTCGAGTTCGACGTCGAGCAGGGCGCCAAGGGACTCCAGGCGACAAACGTGACCGCTCTCTGATTTTTCAGACAACGGTAGAAAGGCCCCGACGACATCGTCGGGGCCTTTTCGTGTTGCGGAGTGCGGCGGGGTCAGACAGGCTGCTCGGTGAACTCGTGGTCGCGGTTGCGCCACTGATGCCAAGCGACGAGCAGCGCGGAGATCGCGAGCAGAGCGCCCGTCGCGGTGAACAGATAGCCGCCCCAGACGTCGAACACCTCCGAGGTGATCGTGCCGCCGATCATCGCGACCACTGCCACGACAACTGACCTGCCCGCGTTCTGGGAGCGCCAGTCGATGCGATTGCGGCCCGTGGTGATCAGGCTGATCGGGCTGCGGCGCAGTACCTCGACCACGAACACGGTGCCGGCGACCGTCATCGCATAGGCGAACACCACCCGCGGAAAGCCCGGCCACGACGCGGGGGCGATGGTCGGTAGCAGCGCGCTCAGTGCCAGGGGATGTGCGAGGTAGATGCCGAACGAGCGGTCCGACGCCGTGCGGAGCACCTTGTCGGGGATCGAACCGGGTGTGCGCCGTTGCTGCCAGATCGTGCCGAAGCAGTACAGCATCATGATGATCGCGATGAACGCGTAGACGTTGTGCGGCAGGAAGACGTTGGTGGCACGCACCACCGTGGTCCCGGTCGACGTGATGTGCAGGAAGTACACGAGGGTGGCCGCGATGGTCGCGATGCACGCCGCGAGAAGCGGCCAGCGCCAACGAATCACGAACGCCTGGAACGCCTCGTAGTGCATGGCGGCCACACAACCGGCGAGGATGAAGAACTGGTACGGGAAGATCGTGATGACCAGGTGCGTCCAGACGACGCCTGCGGCTCCGTGGGCGAAGAAGTCGAGCGGCGGACGGACCATGAGGTACATCAATCCCACCTGGATCGCGAAGCTCGCGATTAGCTGGTAGCGGTGAAAACCCCACGTGCGCTTGAGGATTGCGAGGATCAGCGGGAAGAACAGGTAGATCTGCATGCTCACCGACAAGAAGTACAGGTGATACATGGCGTTGCCGGTGATGAGGTCGTAACCGATGCTCTTCACCGCGGTCACTATCGAGTGCTGATCGGCGACAACTGCTTTCAGCGTGTCAAGGCCGCCGATGCGATACCGCCCGTAGACCCAGTAGAACAGCGTCCACGTCACAAACGGCAGCCCGATGAGCTTGAAACGCCGTCGCCAGAAACCGATCGGTTCGAGCGAGCGATTGCGGTACTGATAGGTCAGCACGAAGCCGGTCAGTGCGAAGAATCCGTAGCGGGTGTAGCGCAGGAAGACCTCGACGGAGCCTGCGGCCACACTCGTGGCTGCGGTCACCCCGATCATGACGTGGTCGAGGATCACGCCGCCGAACGTCACAAGTCTGACGAGGTCGATCTGATAGAGGTGGCGGTCGCGTCGTGGCTTGTCGGGAGCAGCGGTCGTCTGCGCCGGGGTGGAGCTCGCCGCTTCGGATGTGTGCGGTCGGAGCGAGTGCGTCTCGACGGAGGCGTCGGCATCGACGTCCGAATTGCCGGTTTCGGGAGCGCCGTCGGGATCTGGCAGTCGAGGTGTCGTCTGCTGGCTTACGATTGCTAACCCTCCGTTAACCCGACGCTCACAGCTCGTGAGTCGCCCTAAAAGGTGTGCTGCACCCAGGAACGGTACTCCCTGATCCTGTGATTGTTCCTGTGAGACCGCTGTACCGGCTCGTCGATGCCCGTTTTGCGCAGTATCCGGCGATTGTCGCTCACCGCGTCCGACGCCACACCACCAGCCCGATCGCTGCCGCCACGAAGCACGACGCAGCGCCCACGGCCAGTCCGGTCCTGGCTCCGGCAGCCTCGGTGATCGCACCGATCAGCGGACCACCGATCGGTGTCGACCCCATGAATGCCACCGACCACAGCGCCATCACCCGGCCTCGCATCTGGGGTCGCGAGTTGAGTTGGAGCGTCGCGTTGCCGGTCGACATGAACGACACGCTGAGCCAGCCGACGAAGAACAGAGCGACGATCGCCAGCCACAGGGTGGGGGCCGCCGCGGTGACCGCGATCGTGACGCCGAAGCCCGTTGCGGTGAGGATCAGTGTGCGCAGTCCCGTGGTGCCACGTGCGGCCACGATGAGCCCGCCGACGACAGCACCGACGCCCATCGACGACGTCATGAAGCCGAATGCCTGTGGACCGCCGTCGAACACATCACGCGCCGCGACGGGTAGTGACACCTGGAACTCGTAGGCGAGCGTGCCGACGAGCGCCATCATGGCCAGCGGCACCCACAGAATCGGCTTGCTGCGGACGTAACGCAGTCCTTCGCGGAGTTGTCCCTTCGCGCGCGGGACGGGGATCTCGTGCGCGATCTCGCTGGTCCGCATCGCCAGCAGTGAGACCACGACCGCCACGAAGCTCGTCGCGTTGATGACGAAACACCAGCCAGCACCCACGGCTGCGAGGAGCACACCCGCCACAGCGGGTCCGATCGCCCGTGCGGCATTCACCATGACCGAGTTGAGGGTGACTGCGTTCCGGATGAGCGATTCGCCGACGATCTGGTGGATGAACGCCTGCCGCGCCGGGTTCTCGAAGGCGTTGTTGAGGCCGAGGAGCAGCGCGAGGATGGCGATGTGCCACACCTGTATCCAGCCGCCGAGTGTGAGGATCGCCAGCACCAGTGCGAGCACGCCCATGATCGACTGCAGGAAGATCATCAGCAGGCGGCGGTCGACGCGGTCGGCCACCACACCCGCGTAGGGGCCGATGATGAGGATCGGCAACGCCTGCAGCGCGACGATCACGCCGAGAATCGACGACGAGCCACTCAGCGTGAGCACCAACCAGGCCTGGGCCGTGGCCTGCATCCACGTCCCGATCAGTGAGACGGCCTGACCGCCGAAGTACAGGCGGTAGTTGTGCACGGACAGCGACGCGAACGTCCCGGTCGATTGCACCGGCTGCGGCGTGGTGACGGTGCTCGACGTCGCGCCCGTACTTTTATGCGGTGGCGCGTCGTCGTCTCTCATCGACGATCAGTCTAGGAGCGTCGCCTGTGTGGTCAGCGGTTGAGGCGCCACACGTCGGTCGACAGCTTGGTCGCGAAGGCGCACCAGAGCGGGTACGGGACGAGCGCGGTACCCGCAGCGGTGTTGACGTTCGCGGTTCGGCGCGCTAGGTCGGCACTGCTCAATGTCAGGGCAAGCGCGGTGATCGCCGAGGCGCCGAGGCGGTGTGCGCCGAAGAACAGCCAACTCCAACCAGCATTGAGTGCGAGGTTGGCGCCCAGCGCCGCAACGTACTTCTTCGCCTCGGCGGCATCGTTCTCGCGGAGTTCGTCGATGCTGATCGCCGATGTGACCGCGATGTCGGCATAGATCGTCGTCCACACGATCGGGAACGCGAGATCCGGCGGCACATACGACGGCTTGGTCAGCTTCGGGTACCACGATTGCAGTGCCGACTTCGATGCGAGGCTGCCGACGGTCGCTGCTGCTGCGGTGCCCAGGCCGGTGGTGAGGAGTGTTGTCAGACGCACACCGTCGACGTTACCGCTGCCACGCAGGGCGGCCCGACCAGTTGGCGAGCTGTTCGGTGGGGCCCGCGTCCGGACGCGGCTCGACGACCGGGCCGAAGGGGACGTCGGACAGTTCGCGGATCTGGGCGGGAATGAATTGCCGGGCGATGACGAGTGCCGCGGCGGCGACATCCGGATCGCCCTCGGCAGGCTGGCCCGTCGCCACCGCGAGATCCCATGCGTGCACCATGGTTTCGTTCACATATCCCCACAATGCGCCGGCGCCGGGCACCTCGCCCCACGGAACCTTCACCTGCGCAGCCAGTTTCGCATCATCGCGCCAGAGCTCAACCGCCTGCGCGACGGCGTCGGCATACGCCTGCGGATCATGGGTGTCGGCGACACTCGGGATCGTCGTCACGTCGACGCCGCTTGCGAGAGCGACGGCTCGACGCCCGGTCCCCACGACGTGCGCGGACAGGGTGCGCACGTCGAACTCGGTGCAGGGAGTCGGGGCGTCGAGTTGATCGGGGTGGATGCCGCGCAGGATCTCGGTGAGCCACGACGTCGCAACGGCGTAGGCGGGCCGGGGGTCGGCCGGTGTCGACGTGGAAGCGGGGCTTGTGTTCTCGGTGCCGGTGTTCTCGGTGTCGGTGGTGGAGTTCATGTCGTGCCTCTCGGTTCGGAGATCGTCGCCGTGCGCGACGTCGTATCTCGAGTACACGGGCAATACCCGACACCTTCTGTCATGATTTCGTAGAGAATCTGTATTCATGCGCGCCGAACGACTTCTCGCGGTGGTGATGCTGCTCAAAACGCATGGCAGGATGACCGCGGCGCAACTCGCTGCCGAACTCGACGTGTCCGAGCGGACGGTGTTGCGCGACATCGACGCGCTGTCGGTGTCGGGTATTCCGGTCTACGCCGAGCGCGGGCGGCACGGGGGTTTCGCACTCGTCCCCGGCTATCGAACCGATCTGACCGGGCTGACTCCCACCGAGGCGGCGTCGTTGCTCGCCGGCGGCAGTCGATTGCATTCGCCGGAACTCGCCAGTGCGATGCGCAAGGTGGCCGCGGCGATCCCCGACGCCTATCGGCCCGACGCCATGCGCGCGGCCACGCGAGTGCTCGTGCGACCCGAGGGGTTTGTGCGCGCGCCCGAATCGCTCGACGCTCTCGGACCGGTGCAGCAGGCCGTCTTCGACGGTCGTCGGATCCGCATGCGCTACCGGAAACCGGGAGCCGACGCCGCATCCGAGCGGACCGTCGACCCGGTAGGTCTCGTCGTCGCGGGTGATGTCTGGTATCTGGTCGCCAATTCCGCAGGGGCGGAACGGATGTATCGCGTTTCCCGAATGTCGGACGTCGAGGTTCTCGACGAACGGGCCGAGCGTGAGGACGACGTCGATCTCGACGCGATCTGGGAGCGTCGACGCACCGATTTCCGTGCTGCATTCGAGCAGGTGTCGGTCCGGGTGATGTGTGCCGACGGCAGGTCGTTGAGCGCGGTGCGGGCGAAGGCGTACAGCACGGTCGTCCACGAGGTCGCTGGCGACGGTACGGTTCTCGCAACGGCGACATTCGTCGGTGAACGACATGCCATCAATGTGCTGTGGTCTGCAGAGTTCGACGTCGAGGTGCTCGAGCCTGCAAAGATCAGGGACGCGCTGCTCGACCGTGCGCGTCGAATCATTCGCACATACGGTGGCGAACCGTTAGAGCGCGGCGCTGAGTCGCGGGAACGTTGAACTCAATAGACTATATTGTCGGCATGAGTGCCGAGGTTCCCGCACGTTCCCGCAGACGACGCCCCCGGTTGTCCGACGAGGCGGCCGAGCATGTGCGTGAACTGATCGTGTCCGGTCAGCTCGAACCGGGGCAGTTCATCCGACCGGAGATCATGGCCGCCGAACTCGACATCTCCGCGACACCGATGCGTGAGGGACTGTTGACGTTGCAGAGCGAGGGGTTGCTGCGCGTCGAGCCCCGTCGGGGTTTTGTGGTCGCGCCGTTGAGTGCCGCCGATATCGAAGACGTGTTCACCGGCCAGTCGTTGCTCGCGGGCGAGTTGGCCGCGCGGGCTACCTCGCGCATGGGTTCCGACGACCTCGACGCTCTGGTGAGGATCCAGACCGATCTCGAAAAGGCGGCGGACACAGCCGATTACGACGAGGTCGAGCGGCTCAACCATGTCTTTCATCGAATGATCTATTCCGCAGCGGACTCGCCGAAGTTGTCGTGGATGATCAAGGGGTCACTCAACTACGCGCCGCGGCGATTCTTCGCCTCGGTCGAGGGCTGGCCGCAGGCGTCGGCCGCCGATCACCGGGCCATCATCGCCGGGCTGCGCGCGCGTGATGCCGAGAAAGCACGTGCGGCAATGGTCGCCCACATCAGGAACGCCGGGCACCTCCTCGCCGCGCAGCGCTGAGCCGCGAAACCCAGGCTGCACTCCGCCGGCCATTTACGGACTCTGTGCAATCCGCATAGGATGCGACTCATGTCAGCAGCTCGCCCGACCGTCGAACTCGCTGCTGCGCTGTTCGATCTGTTGACCCACACTCTGGAACGCAGAACACGTGAGCTGAGTATCGGCGGTACGGCCACGCTGTTCACGCTGTGGCGCGGTGGTCCCCGGCGAGCAACCACCCTCGCAGCGATCGAAGGCGTCACCCCGCCGACGATGACGGCATTGATCACCTCTCTCGAGCGCGACGGGCTTGTCGAGCGACGCGTCGATCCCGACGACAGACGCGCATCGCTCGTCGCTCTCACCGAGTCGGGGAAGGCCTACATCGAGGCACGCAGGGAGGCGCACATCGCGCAACTCGTGGCGGGAATCGACGACCTCCCACCGGCGCTGAGATCCGAATTGACCTCGGCCGCAGATGCCGTGGCTGCGCTCGCGCACCGGCTCGGCGACACCTAGCCCGTCGTGTGAACCCCGGGCGTGGTGTCGAGGAAGTCGAGAACGAGTGGGCTCGCCTGCGCGCGGCACTCGTCGAAGTAGGCATGCCGCGCGCCGTCGAACACGTGTGTCGTCGCATCGGGAATGGCGTCGGCGAGAATCTGTGCGTTGATCACGGGGGCGAACCGGTCGTCGGAGCCGTGCAGGATCAGTGTCGGTGCGGTGATCTCGTGTAGTCGTGCCCACGCGTCGTGGGAGTCACTGGCGCGCAGATGTTGTCGACGTGCCCGCGTGGACATCGTCGGATCGCCGAGCACGGTGTACGGGCCCGGGTGTGCGGCCTGCCATGCGGGCGTGTACATCAGATCTGTCATGACCTGCGTGGAATCGGGGCCTGCAAGTGCGCGGCGGATACTCGGATCGCGTTCGCGCGCATGACTTCCGCCGGGGGTGGTGCAGCCGAGTACCAGTCGACGAACGCGACGGGGTGCGGCTATGGCAATCCATTGCGCCGTGCGACCGCCCATCGACGTTCCGTAGACGTCGAATCGACCGATCGACAACGAATCCAGAATAGAGAGAGCATCTCTCGCGAACAGTTGCGTGCTGTAGTCACCGTCGGGGGAGTCGCTGTCACCGGTGCCGCGGTAGTCAAAGGTGACGGTGGTGTGGGTGCGGGCGAAGTCGTTGCGGGTGCGATCCCACCAGTGATGGTTGTTGGCCTGTCCGGGCAGGAGTAACAGTACCGGGCCGCTGCCGCGGACCTGCACGGCCAGGCGCGTGCCATCGGACGTTCGTGAGATCTCGTGGTACTCCTGCACGGGCACCAGTCTTCCAGTGAGCCGTCCGTCGGTGAGTGACGCGGTCACGGGCGTGCCGCGGCGAGGATCTGGTGCGCACGGGCGACCACCGGCGGATCGACCATGTGGCCGTCGACGGCGACCGCAGAACCGTCCGCACGCGCGGCGTCGACGATCCGTTGCGCCCACGCCACCTCCTCGTCGGACGGCGCGAGGCACCCGTGCACGGTCGATACCTGACTCGGATGAATACAGAGCTTGCCGCGCAGTCCGATTCGCGCGGCGTACCCGACGTCATCGGAGAGTTTGTCGACGTCGCGCAGCGCGGTGGTGACCCCATCCACGGGGGAGCCGAGGTGTGCAGCGGCGGACGCCAGGACGAGTGTGGAGCGCGCGAGCAGGAGTGCCTCGCGATCATCGGGGTCGACGCCGAGTTCTGCCGCGAAGTCGATGGCGCCGAACGCCAGGCGTGCGACACCGGGCACCGCGGCGAG
The DNA here is from genome assembly GCF_000332975.1 of Gordonia aichiensis NBRC 108223. Taxonomy (GTDB): domain Bacteria; phylum Actinomycetota; class Actinomycetes; order Mycobacteriales; family Mycobacteriaceae; genus Gordonia; species Gordonia aichiensis. Next base: position 398,194 of record NZ_BANR01000004.1, read on the forward strand.
CTCAGCCGATCGCACAATGCCGACGGCAGTCTCGACCAGCGGTATGACAGACGACGCCGTCGCAGCGAGGGTCGAAACCATCGCGGGTTCTTCAGCTTTGGCGAGCATCGCGGGTGCGCCGGACGCGCCGAGCATGGCGACGTCGGCGTCGAACCACTGCGTGTCCGCGCTGTTGATTCGGACCAGCGCATCATGGCCGTCGGAGAGCCACTGCGCGACGGCATCGCGCGCGGAGTCCTTGTCAGCGGGCGCCACCGCGTCTTCGAGATCGATCACCACGATGTCGGCACCGGCGGCGTCTGCCTTGGCGAATCGATCCGGTCGGTTACCCGGCACGAACAGCAGGGTGCGAGCGGTGCGCAGCACGTCGGCGTTCACGAGAGTTCACCCCGGCCGCTGACATGCACGGTGTCGGTGCCGCTGACGATCCGGAGGTCGACGGCATCGCCGTCCGGACGCCCCTCGGCGCGGAACCTGTCCCCGCGGAACAGCGGCTTGCGCAGCCGGAAGTCGAAGGTGCGCAACGACCGTCCACCACTGTGTGCACGGGCGAGCTCGGCGAGATAGGTGGCCAGCAGCGGGCCGTGCACCACGAGGTCGGGGTAACCCTCGACCTCGGTCACGTAGGGATGGTCGTAGTGGATTCGATGCGCGTTGGACGTCAGCGCCGAATAGCGAAAGAGCAGTGGAGCCGTCGGCGTCGGCTCAGCGGTCCACGGCGCATCGGTCGGTCCGAGCTCATCAACCTCCCGTGCGAACGGACGCGACGAGCCGGCGTCGCTGCGATACACGAGGTCGTGATCTTCGACGAGAACGACCTCGCCGCCTTGCGAGTACTCGCTGCGGACCGTCACGAAGAGCATGTCTCCGCTGCGGCCGTGCTTTTCGGCGATCGACTCGAGACTCGACCGCTTCTGAGCCGGCACACCGAGTCGTAACGGTTGTGTCATCACCATCGACGATCCCGCGAACATGCGCCTGCGATGGGGGATCGGCGGGAGGAAGTGCCCGTCGGTGGGGTGTCCGTCTGCACCGAGTTCGCTGCTGCGTGGCCACTCGGAGAAGTACACCCACTGCCATGTCGTAGGCAACTGTGAACCTGCGGAGAAGGTCTCGGTCAGATCGAGTGTCGCCGCCAGTCGTGTCGCCTGCGCCGGATCGAGCTCGTCGTGCTCTAGGACCGGTTGCGGCGTCCAGTCCTCGACGAAGCTGCTCAATGGGGTGGTCGTCGTATCGGTCACCGGTTGCCTCCCTGGGCTGTGCTGGTGGTGTGTGCGTCCGCGCTTCGCGCCTGTTCCGAATCGAGGGTGCCGAGAACTCCCGACGCGACGAGGTCGTCGATCTCGGCGTCGGAGACTCCCAACTCGCGGGCGATCGCCGCACTGTCGGCGCCGAGTGCTGGTACCCGGTCCATGCGTGGTTCGTCGCCGAATCCTATGGGCGGCAACAGCGCTCGGATCGGTCCGCGTTCGGTCTCGACGCTGCGCCAGCGATCGCGTTCGGCGAGAACCGGATGATCCAGGAACTCCGAGACCGTGTTGACGCCGCCGAACGCGATCTTCGCGCGTTTCAGCAGTTCGGTGAGCTGGTCGGTGGTCCTGCGACCGAAGTGCTCAGTCACCGCCGCGTCGACGGCATCCCTGTTGGCGACGCGCAGGGTGTTCGATGCGAACCGCGGGTCGGCCGCGAGTGCGGCGTCGTCGAAGACGATCTCGCAGAGACGCTGCCACTCCGGCTCGTTCTGTATGGCGAGGAGGAGGGTGTGTCCGTCGGAAGCCGAATAGGGGCCGTAGGGGGAAATGGTGGCGTGTGCCGCACCGAAGCGTCCCGGTTGCCGGCCCGCTCCAGCGGTGAAATGCGCCGGCTGGCCCATCCATTCGCTGAGTGCCTCGAAGAGCGAGACCTCGAGGGTTGCGCCCTCGCCGGTGACCTGCCGTTGGTAGAGCGCGGCAAGCACCCCGGAGAATCCGTACATCCCGGCGGCGATGTCGGCGATGGAGATACCGACCTTGGCGACGTCGTCCGGCGTTCCGGTCATCGACACAAGGCCCGTCTCACACTGAACCAGAAGGTCATACGCCTTGCGGTCGGCCCACGGGCCCGTGCTGCCCCAGCCGGTGATCGACAGCACTATCTTTTTCGGATCGCGGCGGCGGACGTCGTGCGCACCGAGCCCGAGTCGTTCAGCGGCACCGGGGCCGAGGTTCTGCACGATCACGTCCGCGCGATCGGCCAACTGGTGCAACAGCTTTGCGCCGCATTCCGACTTGACGTCGAGAGCGATCGACTCCTTGGAGCGGTTGAGCCACACGAAGTAGCTGGCCAGGCCGTCAACGGATTCGTCGTAGCCGCGCGCGAAATCGCCGGTGTCCGGACGTTCGACCTTGATGACGCGGGCGCCGAGATCGGCGAGTTGCCGGGTCGCAAAAGGCGCGGCGACGGCGTGTTCGAGTGACAGCACGGTCACTCCGGACAGGGGAAGCACGGGCTCACCTCCAGTGGTGTCGGGCGGGTGATCAGATGTCGAGTCCGCCGCGCTTCACCAACTGCTTGGCGATCACGTTCTGCTGAATCTCGTTGGTGCCTTCACCGACGATCATCAGTGGTGCGTCGCGGAAGTACCGCTCGACGTCGTACTCGGTGGAGTATCCGTACCCTCCGTGGATACGGACGGCGTCGAGTGCGATTTCCATCGCGGTCTCGGAGCAGAAGAGCTTGGCCATCCCTGCTTCCATGTCGGCGCGTTGTCCGGTGCCGACGCGATCGGCGGCGTCGAGCAACAGGCTGCGCGCTGCCGCGAGCTTGGTGCCCATCGTGGCGAGCATGTTGCCGACGGCCTGGTGCTTCCAGATCGGGACGCCGAAGCTCTCGCGGTCCTGTGCGTAGGCCAGCGCGTCGTCGAATGCTGCTCGTGCGACGCCGGTTGCGCGCGCAGCGACCTGGATACGACCGGTTTCGAGCCCCTTCATCATCTGGGCGAATCCCTTGCCCTCGACGCCGCCGAGCACCGCATCGGCTGGCACATGGGCGTCGACGAAGTTCAGTTCGCAACTCTCGACCCCCTTATAGCCGAGCTTGGGCAGGTCCTTGGACACCTCGAACCCGGGTACCTTCTCGACCAGCAGGATCGACACACCGGTGTGGGCGGGTTGCGCCTTGGGGTCGGTCTTGCACAGAAGTGCGACGAGATCGGATTTGCGCGCGTTGGAGATCCACGTCTTCGATCCGTTGATCACGTATTCGTCGCCCTCGCGCGTGGCGACGGTGCGCATCGCCTGTAGATCCGAACCGCCACCGGGCTCGGTCAGCGCCATCGTCGCGCGGAGTTCGCCCGTCGCCATGCGCGGGAGATACTTCTCCTTCTGCTCGTCGGTGCCGAATGCCAGGAGCAGTTTGGCGACGACGGTGTGGCCACCCATGGCACCGGCAAGACTCATCCAGCCGCGAGCGAGTTCTTCGGTGACGCGCGCATAGCAGGGCATCGACACCTGCGCGACACCGTAGGGCTCGGGAATTGCGAGTCCGTAGATGCCCATCTCCTTCATCTGCTCGATGAGGTCTTCGGGATAGGTGTTCGTGTGCTCCAACTCGCGCACGACCGGGCGGACCTGCTTGTCGACGAAGTCGCGAACGGTTTTGATGATGGCTTCTTCTTCGACGCTCAGTGTGGTCATGAGAACTCCTCTATGTGGTCTATGAAAAATAGTCTATAGAGTTTGCGGCGAGATGTCACCATCCTGACGCGGATCTGCCGGCCCCACTGCAAATCCCGTGGTCACAACTGTCTAACGGCCTCGCGCAGCATTTGGTGCTGTGCGTGAGGCGGCACTAGCATGTGAGGCTGTTGGTGTTTATGTGACTAAAGGGGCTGATGGTGCGACTTCGTCGAGTTCGGTGTGCGTCGGCTCTGACCGCGTTGGCGGCTGTGATCATCGGTTCCGCAACGACAAGCGGCGTCGCCGCGGCAGATCCGTCTCCGGTCGCACCCGCGTCGAACATCCAGACGGCCGTGCACGACTCGCCGCTGCAGACGACACTGATCGTCTACTCGGCCTCGATGAACAGGGCGATCCCGGTCACCGTGCTGCACCCGAAGGACACGAGCAAGCCGGTGCCGACCCTGTATCTGCTCAACGGTGCGGGCGGCGGCGAGGATTCGGCCACCTGGGCGGCCAAGACCTCCTATGCGCAGTTCTTCGCCGACAAGAACGTCAACGTGGTCACCCCGATCGGCGGTGCGTTCTCGTACTACACCGACTGGCAGCGTGATGACCCGGTCCTCGGCCGCAACAAGTGGCAGACGTTCCTCACCAAAGAACTACCCCCGCTGATCGACAAGGAATTCAAGACCACCGGCGCCAACGCGATCGCGGGAATCTCGATGGCGGGCACGTCCGTGCTCAATCTCGCGATCGCCGACCCCAAGCTCTACAAGGCTGTTGCGGCCTACAGCGGATGCGCTCGTACCAGTGATCCGCTTGGGCTGCAATACATCCGGATGGTCGTCGGCGACCGCGGGCGCGGCAACATCGTGAACATGTGGGGCGTCCCCGGCGGCCCCGGCTGGCGGGCCAACGATCCCTACCTCAATGCGGCCAAACTGCGCGGAACCAAGGTCTACATGACCAGCGGTACCGGGTTGCCCGGTCAGTACGACCGGCTCGATTCGCCGTTGATCGACGGCGACCCGGTCACCCTGGCCAATCAGGTCCTGCTCGGCGGGGTCATCGAGGCCGCGGTGAACAACTGCACCCAGCAGATGGCTGCGCGGATGACGCAACTCCACGTGCCCAACAAGGTCCTGACCCGCTCTGGCGGCACGCACTCCTGGGCCTACTGGGAGCAGGATCTGCACGACACCTGGCCGCTGATCGAGGCGGACCTGAACGCCAAGCCCGCGCCTGCAGCGAAGGCCGCGGCCAAGGCACCGGCGAAGAAGTAGCGGCGTCAGGACTTCTCACAGCCCGCTGCACCGCGGGGTGAGCAGACCGTGACGGAAGGGTCACGCAGAGAAAACTCCCTGCAATAGCGGTTTCCTACCGTGGTGGACACATCGGCTCGCGGCAATGCAGCGCGCGGCCGGCAGGCCCACCCTCAGGAAGCAGCGCCACCCATGAGCTATACCTACACCCGTAAACACCACATCTCCGGGTGGGACCCGGAAGACCGACAGGCGTGGGACGCAGGCGGCGCCCAGATCGCCAAGCGCAACCTGGTCTGGTCGATCATCTGCGAGCACATCGGGTTCTCGATCTGGTCGCTGTTCTCGGTGATGGTCCTGTTCATGTCGCCGAAGTACGGCATCAGCCTCGACCAGAAGTTCGCGATCACCGCGACGGCGACGTTCGTCGGTGCATGTCTGCGGATTCCCTATACCCAGGCGACGGCCAAGTTCGGCGGACGCAATTGGGCGATCTTCTCTTCGGTGGTGTTGCTCATCCCCACCGGGCTGGTGCTGATGTTGATGATGAATCCCGGCAGGTTCGGGTTCGGTTGGTTCCTCTTCGTGGCGGCGCTGACCGGCCTCGGCGGCGGAAACTTCGCGTCGTCGATGACCAACATCAACGCGTTTTTCCCGCACCGACTCAAGGGCTGGGCACTCGGGCTCAATGCGGGCGGCGGCAATCTCGGTGTCCCGGTCATCCAGTTGATCGGCCTCCTGGTGATCTGGCTCTCGTCGGACAATCCCGAAATCGTGTGCGCCATCTACCTCGTGGCTCTCGCGTTCGCCGCCATCGGTGCCGCGATCTTCATGGACAATCTCGACCACCAGACCGCGAGCTACCGTTCGATGGTCGATTGCCTGAAATATCGTGACACCTGGCTGATTTCACTGCTCTACATCGGCACGTTCGGCTCGTTCATCGGTTTCAGCTTCGCGTTCTCGCAGGTGCTGCAGATCAGCTTCAAGTCGTCGGGTGTCGGGAACGCCGCACTCGCCGCTGCCCAGATCGCGTGGATCGGACCGCTTCTCGGCTCCATCGCACGCCCCTACGGCGGCAAGCTCGCCGACCGCTTCGGCGGCGGCCGCATCACCTTCCTCTGCTTCCTCGCGATGATCGCGTCGTCGGCGGTACTGGTGATTTCCGGAATGGCCGCCGACGCCCACGCGCACCACAGGATCGGCACCGCACAGCTCGTCGGCTTCATCGTCGGGTTCATCCTGCTGTTCCTGATCTCGGGTATCGCCAACGGCTCGGTCTACAAGATCATCCCGACGGTCTTCGAGCACAAGGCTCGCAACCTCACCGGCCTGACCACCATGGGCCGCGTCATCTGGTCCCGCAAGATGTCCGGTGCTCTCATCGGCATCGCGGGTGCGGTCGGCGCGCTCGGCGGAGTCGGTATCAACCTCGTCCTGCGCTCGAGCTACAAGGCCAATCAGTCCGCAACAGCGGCATTCTGGGTGTTCCTCGGCTTCTACGTCGTCGCAGCGATCATCACGTGGTTCTTCTATGCGCGTAGCGAGATCGTCCTCGAAGAGCGCGAGACCACCGACATTCCCGTCGCCGATGGTTCGAGCACGCCTGCCGCTACGGACATCGATGCAGACACCGATCAGACCACCGACTCCGCGGAGCCGACCTCGGGTGCCGTTCAGGGGGCTGTGAAATGACCTCGACGAGCACGGATACCTGTGTCGTCGTCGGACACGGGATGGTCGGACACCGGTTCGTCCAGGAGCTGCGCGAGCGTGACACCGCGAATCGCTTCAAGGTGATCGTGCTCAGTGAGGAGCCGGTGGCCGCATATGACAGGGTGGGGCTGTCTGGCTACGTCGGCTCCTGGGATCCCACGTCGATGTCGTTGCCGGACAACACGTATGCCGGTGACGAGTTGGTCGAACTCCGACTCGGCGAATCGGCAACGGCGATCGACCGCGAGAACCGACGGATCACCACCTCGTCCGGTCACGAGATCGACTACGACGCAGTGGTGCTGGCCACCGGATCGTATCCGTTCGTGCCGCCGGTCGAGGGCAAGGACAATCCGAGAAGCTTCACCTACCGCACACTCGCCGACCTCGACGCGATCCGATCGACCGCAGAGGCGGCGCCTGCGGGTGCGCCCGGTGTGGTCGTCGGCGGGGGATTGCTCGGACTGGAAGCGGCCAACGCGCTCCGATTACTCGGAATGACGCCGCACGTCGTCGAATTCGCGCCGCGCCTCATGCCATTGCAGGTCGACGAGGGCGGCGGTGCGCTGCTGGCGTCGTTGGTCGGAAACCTCGGCCTGCACGTACACACGGGAGTGTCGACGACGGCGATCGCCGATGCCGACAACGACCTCCTGGCCGTCACACTGTCGGACGGCACCGTTCTCGACGCCGCTCTCGTGGTGTTCTCCGCGGGTGTCCGACCCCAGGACGCGCTGGGTCGGCAGGCCGGGCTCGACGTGGGCGAACGCGGTGGCATCATCACCGACACCGGTTGCCGTACAAGCGATCCGTCGATCTGGGCGATCGGCGAGGTTGCAGCTGTCGAGGGTCGTTGTTACGGCCTTGTGGCACCTGGTTACACGATGGCCGAGATAGCCGCGGACGGGATTCTCGGCCGATGCGACTCGCTGTTCCCTGGCGCAGACATGTCGACGAAGCTCAAACTACTCGGAGTCGACGTCGCCAGTTTCGGAGACGCGATGGGTGTCACCGAGAACGCCTTGGAGATCGTCTATTCCGATCCCGTTGCGGGAAGCTACAAGAAGCTCGTCCTCTCCGACGACGCCACCACGTTGTTGGGTGGCATCCTCGTCGGCGATGCCGATGCGTACGCGGTGCTCAAACCGATGGTGGGGCGCGAGATTCCAGGCGATCCGGCGTCATTGATCGCGCCGATGAGCGCAGAGGGAGCCGGCATCGGTCTGTCGGCGCTGCCCGACGATGCCGAGATCTGTTCGTGCAACGGCGTGTCCAAGGGCTCGATCTGCTCGGCGATAGCCGACGGCGCGTGCTCGGTCGCCGACATCAAGACCTGCACGTCCGCGGGCACGACGTGCGGCGGCTGTGTTCCGTCGATCACTCGCCTGCTCGCCGACTCCGGGGTGGAGCTGTCGACGGCCCTGTGCGCCCACTTCACCCAGTCGCGTGCCGAACTGTTCGCCATCGTCGCCGCCACCGGTATCCGGACGTTCTCCGAACTCATCGCGCGCTTCGGCACCGGTGGTGGATGTGAGATCTGCAAGCCGACCGTCGCCTCCATCCTGGCCTCGACATCGAGCGACCATATCCTCGACGGCGAGCAGGCGGGGTTGCAGGACACCAATGATCACTTCCTGGCCAATCTGCAGAAGAACGGGACGTACTCGGTCGTTCCCCGGATGCCGGGCGGCGAGGTCACCGCAGACCAGCTGATCACAATCGGTCAGATCGCCAAGGACTTCGGTCTCTACACCAAGGTGACCGGCGGCCAGCGCATCGACATGTTCGGAGCCCGGGTCGAGCAGCTACCGGAGATCTGGCGGAGACTCGTCGACGCCGGGATGGAATCCGGCCACGCCTATGGCAAGAGCCTGCGAACTGTGAAGAGCTGCGTCGGATCGAGTTGGTGTCGCTACGGTGTGCAGGACTCGGTGGCCATGGCTGTGCGGCTCGAACACCGCTATCGGGGGTTACGTTCACCACACAAGATCAAGCTCGGTGTCTCCGGATGCGCCCGCGAGTGCGCGGAAGCGCGCGGCAAGGACGTCGGAGTGATCGCAACCGAGCAGGGGTGGAACCTTTACGTCGGTGGTAATGGTGGCCAAAGTCCTACGCATGCAAAGCTTCTCGCGTCAGGACTCGACGATGAGACGCTGGTGCGTTATATCGACCGCTACCTCATGTTCTACATCAGGACTGCAGACCGGTTACAGCGCACCGCGCCGTGGCAGGAGAGCTTCGACGGAGGCCTCGATCGGTTGCGAGAGATCGTCTGTGACGACATCCTGGGTATCGCGGGTGACCTCGAGGACGCGGTCGCCCGGCACGTGGACGGCTACCGCGACGAATGGGCCGCCGTACTCGACGACGAGGACAAACTGCGCCGATTCGTGTCCTTCGTCAACGCGCCGGGCACGCCCGATCCGACCATCGCGTTCGACGACTCGACGGGTCGTAGGGTCCCGGTGCTCCTCGGCACGCCCACCAGATTCAAGGAGGCAGCATCATGACCGCGTTGGACGACGCACACGTGGAGACGCAGTTCGAGCCCTCGACCGACACCTGGATTCCGGTGTGTGCACTCGACGAGCTGATCGTCGGTCGCGGGGTTGCGGCTCTCGTCGGGTCCTCTCAGGTCGCAGTGTTCCGGCTGTCCGCCGGCGACGAGCCCGACCTGCGCGCCGTCGACAATATCGATCCGTTCGGCCGCGCGGCTGTGATGTCCCGCGGACTCGTCGGCGAGCGCAACAGTGTCCCGACACTGGCGTCGCCGCTGCTCAAGCAGGTCTTCTCCCTCGACACCGGAATCTGTCTCGACGACGAGACGCACGCTCTGCGGACCTATCCGGTCCGTGTGATCGACGGCGTGGTCGAGGTGTGCGGCCCCTGATGACCCAGCCCGACGCAGCCGCATCCCCCACGGCCAACCCGGACAAGACATTGACCGGCTTCACAATCGGCATCACCGCTGCGCGGCGCGCCGACGAGTTCGCGGCACTGCTGACCCGCCGTGGCGCCGACGTCGTCCATGCCCCGGCGATCCGCATCATCCCGCTCGTCGACGACGACGAGCTCGAGAAGGCGACCGAATCGATTCTCAGCACACCGCCCGACATCCTGGTCGCGACCACCGGGATCGGATTCCGCGGCTGGGTGGAGGCGGCAGACGGCTGGGGGCTCGCCGACCAACTCGTGGACACGCTGGCCGACGTTCGGCTACTGGCGCGCGGACCGAAGGCCAAGGGCGCGATCCGCGCTGCCGGATTGCGTGAACAGTGGTCGCCGCCGGGTGAATCGTCGAGCGAGTTGATCCGGGAACTGCTCGACGAGGGTGTTGCAGGTCTGCGCGTGGCTGTTCAGCTCCACGGCGCGACGACCAGCTGGGAACCGCTGCCCGACCTATGTGACGTGCTCCGTGAGGCAGGTGCCGATGTGGTGCCGGTACCGGTCTATCGATGGACTCCACCCGACGACACCGAACCCATGAGCAGGATGATCGACGCCGTCATCAATCGCGATCTTGACGCCATCACCTTCACCAGCGCACCGGCCGTGGCGTCGATGCTCGGTCAGGCGCACAGCACCGGAGCCCTCGAGCCGCTGTTGCACGCGATGCGTACCGCCGTGCCCGCGTTGTGCGTCGGAAACGTCACCGCGGGGCCGTTGCACGCGCTGCAGGTTCCGACGTTGCAGCCCAGCAGATTCCGCCTCGGCGCCCTGGTGCGGTTGATCGCCGACGAACTGCCCCGACGGTCGAGTGTGCTCCGCGTCGCGGGCCACGACCTGAGCCTACGGGCCTCTGGGGTGGTGGTCGACGGGTGCTACCGACAGGTGACGGGGGCGAGCATGGCGCTGTTGCGGGTGCTGCATCGCGTTCCGGGACAGGTCATTTCGCGCACAGCGATGCTCGACGAACTGCCCGGCGGTGGCACCGATACGCATGCCGTGGAGATGGCGATCACCAGATTGCGTTCGGCACTTGGTGATTCGAAGATGATCCAGACGGTGGTCAAGCGAGGTTATCGCCTGGCCGTCGACCTCGAGTACGACGAGAACGATTCCGATGAGACGTGACCGCACTGCCGCCGACCAGCCACAACCGATCCTGGTGGCACACGGGACCCGATCGGTGTCGGGAGTCGAGACGATCGGGCGCATTGCCGAGCTGGTGAGCGAGCGCATCGGAACCACGCGCGTGGCATTCGTCGACGTTCTCGGCCCGTCGCCGTCGGATCTGCTCGCACAGATTGCAGGCCCCGCCGTGGTGGTACCGGCCTTTCTCGCTGCCGGTTATCACGTACGCCACGACATCCCCACCCACATCGAGGCCAGCGGACATCGCGACGTACGGCTGTGCGAGAACATGGGGCCCGATCCGGTGCTGGCCGTCGTACTGCGTGATCGGCTGTGTGCGGCAGGGTGGCGTCCCGGAGACGCGGTGGTGATGGCCGCGGCCGGATCGTCGGATCGGCTCGCGTTGCGCGAGGTCGAGACCGCCGCGCGCTACCTGGCCGAGTTGATCGACGACGACGTGCCGGTCGGCTACATCGCCACCGCGACGCCGCGCGTGCCCGACGTCGTCGCCCGGGTACGTAGACGTCGTCGACGAGTCTTTATCGCGTCATACCTGTTGGCGCCCGGACTGTTTCACGCACGCTTGGCCGAGTGCGGCGTGCACGGCGTCGCCGCACCACTCGGCGCCGATCCGCGGATCGCCGATCTGATCGCCGCTCGTGTGACCGAAACGCTCGGAACTTCTTCCTCACGCTCGCGAGCGGCGCGTGTGAGAACCATGTGATCGTCTGGTAACGAGCAGTCACGGACCTCGAAACAATGCGGCCCGACCATGGAGTCATGGCCGAGACCACCACCGTCGACACGCTCTGCGCCTACTGCGGCGTCGGCTGCGGGATGGTGCTGCACGTGTCGGCGCCCGACGGCAACAGCCTCCCGCTGGTGACCAAGACCACCGGGCGCAAGGACCACCCGACGAACTTCGGCAGGTTGTGTACCAAGGGATCGACGACCTCGGACATGCTCGCCGCGCCGGGACGAATGGACAAGGCCTCGATGCGGACCTCCCGCGACGCCGACCGTGAGTCGGTGGGTATCGACCACGCCATCGGCTTCGCCGCTCGGCGGATGCGCGACATCGTCGACGAGCACGGTCCGGATTCGGTCGCGGTGTACGTGTCCGGCCAGATGTCGACCGAGGCACAGTACCTGTCGAACAAGTTCACCAAAGGTTTCCTGCGCAGCATCAACATCGAATCCAACTCCCGGCTGTGCATGGCCAGCGCCGGAACCGGGTACAAGCAGTCCCTCGGCGCCGACGGACCGCCCGGGTCGTACCAGGACTTCGACACCGCCGACCTGTTCCTGGTCATCGGCTCCAACATGGCCGACTGCCACCCGATCCTGTTCCTACGCATGATGGAACGGGTCAAGGCCGGCGCGAAACTGGTCGTCGTCGACCCCCGTCGCACCGCCACCGCAGCCAAGGCCGACCTCTACCTGCAGGTGGCTCCGGGCACCGATCTGGCGCTCCTGAACGGGCTGTTGCACCTGCTGATCGAATCCGATGCGCTTGATCATGACTTCATCGACGACTACACCGAGGGATTCGACGCCACCGCGGAACTCGTCGCCGAGTACACCCCCGCCAGTGTCAGTGAGATCACCGGCATCGCCGAAGACGACATCCGCACTCTCGCATCCTGGATCGGGGCCTCGACGGACTGGATGAGTTGCTGGACGATGGGCCTCAACCAGTCCGTACACGGGACCTGGCACACCAACGCGTTGATCAACCTGCACCTGGCAACTGGTGCGATCTGCCGCGTAGGGAGCGGACCATTCTCGCTCACCGGCCAACCCAACGCCATGGGTGGCCGCGAAATGGGTTACATGGGGCCGGGATTGCCGGGTCAGCGCGCGGTGATCTCGGAGGCCGACCGCGACTTCTGTGAGGACGCCTGGGGACTGCCGCGCGGATCGATTCGCTCCGAGGTCGGCGGCGGCACCATCGACATGTTCGATCGGATGGCCGACGGCACCATCAAGGCCTGCTGGATCATCTGCACCAATCCGGTTGCGAGCGTGGCCAACCGGTCGCGGGTGATCGAAGCGCTGCGCCGCTGCGAACTCGTCGTGGTCCAGGACGTCTTCGCCGAGAACGAGACCATGCGCTACGCCGACGTCGCCCTGCCCGCCACCCTGTGGACAGAATCCGACGGGGTCATGATCAACTCCGAACGCAACCTCACCCTTTTCGCGCCCGCGGTCTCGCCACCGGGCGATGCTCTGCCCGATTGGCAGCTGATCTGTCGTATCGCGACCGAGATGGGATACGGCGAGGGTTTCGCGTTCGAGACCGCAGAAGAGGTGTTCGAGGAGATCAAACAGTTCTGGAATCCGAAGACCGGCTGGGACATTCGCGGAGCCAGTTACGCCAGGTTACGCGATACGCCGCTGCAGTGGCCGTGTCCGCCCGGCGATGACGCCGACCGTCATCCGGTCCGCTACCTCAATGACGGCCACAGTCAGACCAAGGTGATCCGACCCGACGGCACCACACCCGACTTCGTGTTTCCCACGCCGAGCGGCCGCGCCGTCTTCCATGCGCGGCCATACCTGCCGCCCGCCGAGATGCCCGACGACGAGTTCCCGCTGATTCTCAACACCGGAAGACTTGCTCATCAGTGGCACACGATGACCAAGACCGGTCGGGTCGCCAAGCTCAACAAACTCAATCCGACACCCTTCGTCGAGATCAACCCCGAGGATGCCGCGGGATTCGGTGTGTCGGAGGGAGATTCGGTGCGCGTGCGATCGCGTCGTGGTGCGGCGGTCCTTCCCGCAGTGATCACCGACCGGGTCCGTGCGGGTAACTGCTTCGCGCCCTTCCACTGGAGTGACATGTTCGGCCCCGACGTCGCGATCAACGCGGTGACCAACGACGCCGTCGATCCCGCGTCGCTGCAACCGGAGTTCAAGGTGAGTGCGGTTGCGGTGGAGAAGGTGTCGGCATCGGTGCAGCAATCCCCGGCGGCACTTCCCTCGGGGAACGACCTCGCCTCCGCACTCGGCATCGCACCCGATGCGGCGCCACCGGTATTGTCCGAGGTCGAGCGCGCGTACGTGTCCGGGATGCTGGCGGGGGTGCGCAGTGCGGACGCGGCAGCGGGCGTCCCGGTCGTGCCGTCTCAGGCCCCGCTCTCCGAGGAACACCGGGCGTGGATCAACGGAGTGCTGGCGGGCGCCTTCTCGCGAGCCGCGCCCGACCAAACCGCGCCCCACGGGCAGACCGAGGCCGCAACCACGCCGAAGGTCGAGGTCCTGTGGGCATCCCAGACCGGCACTGTCGAGGACTACGCGCCGGTGGTGGCGCACTCGCTGTCGTCGAACGGGATCACGGCGGTGGCACGCACGCTCGACGACGCGGGCGTCGATGCGTTGGCCCAGGACGCGACGGTCCTGATCGTCACGTCGACGACCGGCGACGGCGACCCGCCCGACAACGCCGCGGCCTTCTGGGACGCGCTCAGCGGTGACGATGCGCCGCCGTTGCACGGCTTGCGCTATGGGCTGCTCGCCTTCGGCGATCCCAGCTACGACGAGTTCTGCGGATTCGGGAAGAAGCTCGACGCCCGACTCGTCGAGCTGGGCGCGACCCGACTGGTGGAGCGGGCCGACTGCGAACCGGATTTCGAGTCCACAGCACAGGGTTGGCTCGACGCGGTCGCCGAAGAGCTCGCGGCCGACGCAGTCTCATCCGCCAGTACGGAGACGGTGCCGGCCACGGTTGCCCCGCAGAACAAGACAGCCCCCGCCGACCGCGCGGTTGCTCCGTACGGCCGCAAGAATCCGCTGGTGACCTCACTCATCCGCAACACCCGGCTGAGCGGTCCCGGGTCGAGCAAGGATGTGCGCCGGTTCGGATTCGCACTCCCCGACGGCACCCTCAGCTACGAGGCGGGTGATGCGCTCGCCGTGCGCCCGCGCAACAGCCCCGCCTACGTCGACGAGTTCTTGAGACTCACCGGTCTCGACGGCGACCAGATCGTCACGGTCGGCGGAGAGGAGATGCTGCTTTACCGGGCGTTCTACGAGCGTCTCGATATCGCGAAGATCACCCCGGGGTTGCTGAGCTTCATCGCGCAGCGACATCCCTCCGATGACCTCACCGCGCTATTGCGCCCGGAGAACCGCGACACCCTCGACGACTGGATGTGGGGACGACTGTCGGCCGACCTGCTGGTGACACATCCGGTCGACGCGACAGTCGACGAATGGCTCGGCGTCCTCACCCCGCTCGCGCCCAGGCAGTACTCGATCTCGTCGAGTCCGCGCGAGAGCCCGAACGAGGTGCAGCTGACCGTGTCCGTGGTGCGACACAACGTGCACGGGGTCGCACGTCACGGCATCTGCTCGACATACCTCGCCGACCATGCAGACGGCGATCCCGTCGCGATCTGGGTGCAGCGTTCGGCGAATTTCAAGCCACCCACCGACCCCGAGGTCCCGATGATCATGGTCGGACCGGGTACCGGGATCGCGCCGTTTCGTGCCTTTCTGCATGAGCGCCGGGCGCTCGGGCACACTGGACGCAATTGGTTGTTCTTCGGCGAACAGCACTCAGCAACCGACTTCTACTACCGCGACGAGCTCGAAACCTTCCGCAGGGACGGACATCTGACCGATCTCGATCTCGCCTTCTCTCGCGACCAGGATCGCAAGATCTACGTCCAGGACCGCATGATCGAGAAGGGTGCGCAGTTGTGGCGCTGGCTCAACGAGGGTGCCTACTTCTACGTCTGCGGCGACAAGTCCCGCATGGCCCGCGACGTCGACGCTGCGCTCACCCGTATCGTCGCCGAGCACGGGAAACTCTCCGGCGCGAGTGCCGAGGCGTATGTGAAAGCACTTGCGGCAGAGAAACGGTATGTCCGAGACGTCTACTAGCACCACCGACAGAGAGGTCACCAGAGCCCATGAGCGACACCAGCACACCCCGATTCCTGCAGGGACGATTTTCGTTCGCGGGCAAGGGATTCGACTCCCTCGATGTCATTGATTCATCGCTGACCATCACCGTTCCCGACGGCGCCACACTCCAGGCCGTGTACTTCCGGGGTGGCAACAGCGCCGACGCGATGATCACGATCGCGCTGATGCACAACGGCGAACCGGTGCGCTACTTTCCCATCGCCGCACAGGGCGCCACGCACGTGCCGCTGCGGTTGGTCGAGGATTTCATCGAGGGTGCCGACCTGTCGTTGGCGCTCACCGCACCCGCGGGCGCGGAGGGCACCGTGGTGATCGACCTGGGGCTGGTGGAGTTCTGATGCCCGTGCACTCGTTGGTGGTGGTGGGCAACGGCATGGCCGGTGCACGGGCTATCGAGGAGATCCTCGCGCGCGGTGGTGGCGAGCGCTTCGACATCACGGTCTTCGGCGACGAACCGTACGGCAACTACAACCGCATCGCCCTCTCACACGTCCTCGCCGGTACCGATGATCCCGACAACATCTACCTGAACACGGTCGCGTGGTACCGCGACAACGGGATCGATCTGCGCGCAGGTGTGCGGGTGGTGCGCATCGACCCGTATGCCAGAGTCGTGCTGGGCGACGACGGTTCCCGGGTGCGTTACGACAAGCTCGTCATCGCCACGGGCAGCCGGGCATTCTTCCCGCCCATCGACGGCCTCTGGGTCGATGACACCACCCTGCTCGGCGGTGTCTTCGGATTCCGCAGCCTCGACGACACCCGCGCCATCATCGAGCACGCCGACGACGCGACCCATGCCGTGGTCATCGGCGGGGGATTGCTCGGCCTCGAGGCGGCCTACGGGCTGCACGGGCGTGGTCTGGACGCGACCGTCGTGCACTCGGGGCCGATTCTGATGAACGCGCAGCTCGACGACACCGGGGGTGCCGTGCTGCGCAACGCGATCGAGGCCAC
This sequence comes from Gordonia aichiensis NBRC 108223, assembly GCF_000332975.1. Taxonomy (GTDB): domain Bacteria; phylum Actinomycetota; class Actinomycetes; order Mycobacteriales; family Mycobacteriaceae; genus Gordonia; species Gordonia aichiensis. The sequence goes on from NZ_BANR01000004.1 coordinate 414,797, forward strand.
GGGACTCGACGTCGTCACCGGTAAGCGCACGACGCACGCCTTCGCCGATCGTGAGAACGCGATCACCGCAGTGGGTTTCGCCGACGGTGAGCGGCTCGACTGTGATCTTCTGGTGCTCGCGACCGGCATCAGGCCCAACGTGGGGCTTGCGCGCGGCGCTGGGTTGACCGTCGAGCGGGCCATCGTCGTCGACGATCACATGAGGTCGATCGACGACGACGACATCTACGTCGTCGGCGAGTGCGCTCAGCATCGCGGACAGGTGTACGGGCTCGTCGCGCCGCTCTGGGAACAGGCGAAGGTGCTCGCCGACCACATCACGGACACCGATGAATCCGCCGCCTATCGCGGTTCGCGGACGTCGACCAAGCTCAAGGTCGCCGGCGTTGACGTCGCCCAGATGGGGGTCAAGGCACCGGAACTCGACGACGATGAGTATCTCCAGTTCTACGAGCCCCGCCACGGCGTCTACAAAACCGTCGTGATCCGTGACAACAAACTCGTCGGCGCGACGCTGGTCGGCGATGTCAGCAAGGTCTCCTTCCTCATGCAGGCGTTCGACCAACGCAGCGAGCTGCCGGACGAGCGACTCTCGCTGATGTTCGACATCGGAACCCCCGACGCCGCAACGGGAGTCGCGGAACTCTCCGACGATGCGCAGATATGCAACTGCAACGGCGTCGACAAGGCAGCCATCGTCGGCTGCGTCGCTCAGGGCGCCACGTCGGTGTCGGGGGTGATGGCGGCAACCCGCGCGGGAAAGGGGTGTGGCTCATGCAAGGGGCTTGTGACCCAGCTCGTCGAGTGGGCGGCGGGCGATGCGGTCACCGACGATCCGTCCGCGAACTGGTATGTGCCCGCGATTCCGTACGAGAAACCCGAACTCATGCGGCTCATCCGCGAACTGAAACTGCACTCGGTGCGTTCGGTCTTCGCTGCCCTGGCTCCCGACGGCACGGAGGACGCCAACTCCAAGATGGGTCTCTCGTCGTTGTTGGAGATGATGTGGGGGGCCGACTTCATCGACGAACGCGCGGAGCGATTCATCAATGACAGGGTGCACGCGAACATCCAACGCGACGGCACATTTTCCGTTGTGCCACAGATGAAGGGCGGCGTGACAAGCGTGGACCAACTACGCAAGATCGCCGACGTCGCAGAGAAGTACGACGTTCCGATGATCAAGCTCACCGGTGGTCAGCGCATCGATCTGCTCGGCGTCCGCAAAGAGGACCTGCCGAACGTGTGGGCCGATCTCGACATGCCATCGGGCTTCGCCTACGGCAAGAGCTTCCGCACCGTGAAAACCTGTGTGGGCAGCGACTTCTGCAGATTCGGTGTCGGCGACTCCACGGCGCTGGGAATCGCACTGGAAGAGCGCTATCAGGGCATCGCAGGGCCGGCCAAGATGAAGTTGGCGGTCACCGGATGCCCGCGCAACTGTGCCGAGGCGCTGTGCAAAGACCTCGGCGTGGTCGCGATCGACGGCGGGAAGTGGGAGATCTACGTGGGCGGAGCCGCGGGCGCGCACATCCGCAAAGGTGATCTGCTCGCGACCGTCGACAGTCCCGACGAGGTGATGATCCTGGCGGGCCGATTCCTCCAGTACTACCGGGAGAACGCGAAATGGCTCGAGCGTACCTACGCCTGGGTGCCGCGATACGGCATCGATAAGATCCGGGCCGTCGTCGTCGACGATGCCGAAGGCATTGCGCAGCAACTCGATACCAACATGCAGCGATCGGTCGCCGCCTATCGCGACCCGTGGCAGGACGGCAAGGAGCCTGCCACGCCGGGCCAGTTCCGCTCGGCTCTGCCGTTGCTGCCGCTGCCGCAGGTGCCGGTCCGATGAGTGAGGTCGCGCTCGGCAACATAGCCGACATCCCGCCGGGGGAGGGACGGGCGTTCGGTGTCCGCGGCGTCCAGATCGCGGTCTTCCGGTTACGCGACGATTCGTTGCGCGCTCTCGACGCGGTGTGCCCGCATCGCGGCGGACCGCTCGCCGACGCATTGATCGACGACTGCGTCGTCGTCTGCCCACTGCACAACCACACCTACGATCTGACCACGGGCAACGAGGTGGCTTTCGGTGGTGCAGGAGTGCGTGCATACGCGGTGCGCGCCGACGCCGCAGGCGAGATCTCGGTCGACCTGGACTGAGCTCCAGAACGCGGGCGGTGCGCTCTGCTATGCGTCCGCGGCGACCCGGCCTTTGAGTAGCAGCCGGACGGTGAGCTCGAGCCGGTTCGTCACGTCGGTCGCCGAAGCGCGACGCGTGAGCCACTGGACCAGGTTCGACATCCACACGTCCGAGAGCACGCGCGCGATGGCGAGTTCTTCCTCGCTCGGTTCACCGTCGTCGACGATCGCGCCTGCGAAGAGTCGATCGATGATCGAGGCCACCTGATCGACCTCTGCGGTCGCCGACGCGTCGGCGAACATGAAGGCGCGCGTCATGGCCTCGGTGAGCAGCGGATCGCGCTGCATCGCAAAGGTGATCATGTCGAGCACGTGACGAAGTCGCTCGATGGCGTTGTCGCCCTGCAGCTGGGAACGGTCGACGCGGGTCTCGACGCGCTCGAACTCGCGCGCGAGTGCGGTGACGAGCAGATGCACCTTCGACGGGAAGTAGCGATACAGGGTGCCCACCGCGACGTCGGCCTTCTCGGCGACCGTGCGCATCTGCACTGCGTCGTATCCGCCCTTGGAGGCGAGGGCGAGCGTGGCGTCGAGGATGCGGCGTCGACGATCACGCTGGGCTGCCGAACCACTCTCCGTCGTCGATGGCGCAGGTCCCGCGGACGTGGTGTCGGGCTGCGCGGGAGCGCCTTTGGCGGCGGCAGATTTCGACGCCGCTCCCTTGTTCGGATTCGGTGCCGACTTCTGTGGCACGGCATCTTCAGACGACCGGGTCATGTGTAGGCGACATCCTCATCTCGTGCCTGCCGACGCCATCGAGGGCGTCGGAAGATCTGGTGGACAAATACCCCCTCAGCCCATTAGAACAGGTTCTAATTCTTCGCCACAACCGACATGCAGAGGATTTCAGCGTGAGCCTTGCCACGTCCGCCGAACAGATCGCCGTCTGTGACGCCATTTCCGCGTGGGCGACGCGTCGTCGTACCACGGACATCGTACGGGCTGAACTGGAGAAACCGCGCGACCACTGGCGCGACCTGTTTCCGGAACTGGCCGAGTTGGGGGTGTTCGCCGCGGTGCTCGACGAGGCTCAGGGAGGCATCGGCGCCTCCTTCGTCGACACCGCCGCGATGGTCGAACAATGCGGAGCGGGGTTGGTGCCGGGTCCGGTCGCGGAGACCGTTGTAGCGGCCCTGGCGCTGTCGATGTCGACGGATTCGCGTGCCGCAGGCGCACGCGAATCGCTGGTGGCGGGCGAGGCATCCGCTGTAATCCCAGCTCTCACCCGTGCGGGTGGCGCGGCTGTGGTGACGGGCGGCTGTGTCGATCTCGGCAGCGTCGTCGGGTATGTCGATGGCAGCGTGATCCTGGCCGAACTCGCCGGTGAGGGCCTCGATGAGGGCTGGTATGTGATCCCGGCAGAGGCGGGCGTGCGCGAGGCCGCCCCGGCGCAGGGGCTCGACGGGAGGGGGTCGGTCAGTCGCCTGCGTGTAGTCGGTCTGGGCGTCGACGACCTGCTCGCACTCGACGACGGCGACGTGATCGCAGGCGCGTTGTCGGCAACCACGGCCGCGTACGCCAGCGGCGTGACGCGCTGGGTGCTCGACACCGCGGTGGAGTACGCCACGGTGCGGACACAGTTCGGCGTACCGATCGGTTCGTTCCAGGCCGTCAAGCACATCTGCGCCGACATGCTCTGCCGCAGCGAGCAGGTCACCGCGGCGGCCTGGGACCTCGCGGCGGCGGTCGACGCAGCCCTCGCCGCTCCGCCCGGCGACCCCGAAGGCGACACTGCGCGGGAGCAACTCGCGTTCTCCCGGCTCGCCGCCGACGTGCTGGTCGCGTCGCTGCCCGTGGCGAGCGCCGAGGACTGCATCCAGGTGCTCGGCGGCATCGGGTTCACCTTCGAGCACGACGCACACCTCTACCTGCGAACCGCACTGGCGCTACGGGCCGCGACCGCCGCGACGTCGACTCAGCGTGCACAACTCGGCCGCCTCGGCATCCTCGGCCGGCGTCGACATTTCGAACTCGACCTGAGTGCGGTGGAACATCGTCGCGACGCGATCAGGGCAGATATCGACGACATCGCGGCGGCCGCACCTGCTGCGAAACGGGCGATGATGGTCGAATCCGGTTATCTCACCCCGCATTGGCCGTCGCCGTACGGACTCGGGGCCGACCCAGCCCTGCAGTTGCTCATCGACGCTGAGTTCGAACGTGCGGGCGTCGAGCGTCCCGATCTCGTGATCGGCGCATGGGCGATTCCGACCATCCTCGAACACGGAACCCCCGAGCAGCGCGCGCGTTTCGTGCGGCCGACCCTCGACGGCGACATCGTCTGGTGCCAGTTGTTCAGCGAGCCCGAGGCAGGCTCCGACCTCGCGTCGCTGCGTACCAGGGCCGTTCGCGCCGACGGTGGTTGGCGCCTGTCGGGGCAGAAGATCTGGACGTCACAGGCACACAACGCGCAGTGGGGGATCTGCCTGGCGCGCACCGATCCCGAGGCGCCGAAACACAAGGGCATCACCTATTTCCTCGTCGACATGTCGGCGACCGGAATCGACATCCGGCCGCTGCGCGAGCTGTCGGGCCAGGCGAACTTCAACGAGGTCTTCCTCGACGACGTGTTCGTTCCCGACGAGTGCGTCGTCGGCGAGGTCAACGGTGGCTGGCGACTGGCTCGCACGACGCTTGCCAATGAACGTGTGGCGATGGGCGGCTCGGGGCTGGGCAAGGAGATGGACGCATTGCTCGCTCAGATCGGGTCCATGGAGCGGGAACTGACCGACGACGAGCTGCGGCGGCTGGGTGAGCTGGTCGCCGACGCGCACGTCGGACGTGTCCTCGACGCCCTCGCGGTGACCCGACGGTTGGCGGGCCACGATCCGGGAGCGGTGTCGAGCGTGCGCAAGCTGATCGGCGTCGCACACCGCCAGTCGGTACCCGAATTCGGTCTCGATCTGCTCGGCGTCGACGGTGTGGCGGCTGGTGAGGCCTCCGAGCAGCTACTGCAGAACAGGTGTCTGTCCATCGCGGGCGGCACCACCCAGATCTTGAGAACAGCAGCGGCGGAACGGATTCTCGGTCTGCCGCGCGGCTGACAAACGTCGCGACCTGTGAATCTGCAGATCAACCCGCAATTCGCCCATCAAGGGCGCCGAGTCTGATACAACTAGAACGAGTTCTAGTTTTGCTGATTGTGAGAAGGGGACCGTCGGTGGATTTCGGCATGGGCAGCTCCGGACAAGCGGTTGCGGATGTGGCGGACGACGTGCTCTCCCGCCACGAGCCGGACTGGACGTCGCTATTCGGCGGGAGGACGCGGGCGGGCGAGACACTCGAGGCGGCCACGACATCGCGCGCCGGCTTCGATGACGTGCTCTGGAGGTCGCTGACCGACGCCGGGGTGCTCGCCCTGCCGCTGCCCTCGACGTTCGACGGGGACGACCTCGGTGTCCTCGACCTGTTGCCGCTGCTCCGACGACTGGGCTCGGCGGCAGCGGTGACGCCCGCGCTCGGATCGCTCACCTCGGCACTGTTTCTGCAGACCGTTGACCCGGCGTCGCGCGAACGTCACACGGCGACGCTGACCGGAGGTGCGTGGCACGCGATCGCCATCGGCGAACCCGGCGACTCGTTGACGTCGACGCCGCGCACCACCGTGTGCCAGGGGACGTTGTCGGGCACCAAGAGCGGAGTACTACACGCCGACGGTGCGTCGACGCTGCTCGTCGCCTGCGACGCAGGGGTCGTCGCGGTGGATCGCAACGCCGCGGGGGTTTCTCTCACCCGAACCCCGACGTCGAGTGGATGGGGCGAGTTCACGGTGCGATTCGACGACGTACACGTCGACGACGATGCCGTGCTGAGTGGCGACGTCTCCGGATTGCGCGACCTTCACCGGCTCGCGCTGAGCGCGTATGCAGACGGCCTCGTCTCCGGAGCCACCAGACTGACTGCAGACCACGTGTCCACCCGAACCCAGTTCGGCAAACCGATCGCGCTGTTCCAGGCCGTCGGGCAACAGTTGGCCGACATCTACGTGATCGGCAGGTCGTTGAACCTCGCGACCACCGCCGCTGCCTGGCGTATGTCAGAAGGCCGTGACGCCCAGCAGGATCTGGGTATCGCGGCGTACTGGGCGGCGGCCGAGATCCCCGCGGCGATGCGAACGATGACCCACCTGCACGGCGGTGTCGGCGTCGACCTCACGTATCCGTTGCACCGATACTTCTCGATCGCCAAGGATCTCGCGCGGCTCGTCGGAGGCGCGGGGGCCCGACTCGACGAACTCGCCGATGCGTCGGCCCGATAGCGACGCCACGGCGATCCGACCGACAAGCACGTACCGACCACCACCGCGCACAACACCCAGGGGACAGAACCGATGTTCATAGACCTCACGCCGGAGCAACAGCAGTTGCGTGCAGAGCTGCGTGAGTACTTCGCCGATCTGGTCGGTCCGGAGGCAGCGAAGACCATGCTGACCGAGCGCCACGGCGCGACGTATCGTGACGTGATCTCGCAGATGGGCCGCGACGGATGGCTCGGAGTCGGCTGGCCGAAAGAGTACGGCGGCAAGGGGTTCGGCGAGATCGAGCAACAGATCTTCACCAACGAGGCTGTACGCGCCGATGTTCCGCTTCCCGCGGTGACCCTCCAGACCGTTGGTCCGACCCTTCAAGTGCACGGAACCGAGGAGCAGAAGCAACTCTTCCTGCCCAGAATCCTATCCGGGGATGTGCATTTCGCGATCGGCTACACCGAGCCCGAAGCGGGTACCGATCTCGCCTCACTCGCCACCGGCGCGGTTCTCGAGGGTGACCACTACGTGGTCAACGGCCAGAAGATCTTCACCACGGGCGCTCACGACGCCGACTACATCTGGTTGGCCGTGCGTACGGACAAGTCGGCTCCGAAGCACAAGGGCATCTCGATCCTGATCGTCGACACCTCCGACCCCGGGTTCAGTTGGACCCCCATCATCACCGCCGACGGTGCACATCACGTGAATGCCACGTACTACAACGACGTACGCGTGCCCGTGTCGATGCGGGTGGGCGAGGAGGGCGGCGGATGGAAGCTCATCACCACCCAGCTCAACCACGAACGCGTCATGCTCGGACCCGCAGGGCGCATCGAGGGCCTCGCCGCACGGGCCAGGGAATGGGCATCGCGGCCGGGGCCGGACGGCACGGTGATCGCGAAGCACCCCGATGTCGCCCGAGCGCTCGCGGAGATCGACGCGTACGCGCGGATCAACGAACTCCTCAACTGGCAGGTCGCGTCGACCGGCGAGGCCATCTCCATGGCTGATGCCGCGGCGACCAAGGTGTTTGCGACCGAACGCGTGCAGAAGGTGTGCCGGATGATCGACGAGATCGTCGGACGATACGGCGATTTCACCGATCCGGACACGGCAGCACTCGTCGACTGGCTCGATGTGCAGGAGAAGAGGAATGCGGTGATCACGTTCGGTGGAGGCGTCAACGAGGTGATGCGCGACATGATCGCCACCGCAGGACTTGGATTGCCGAGGGCACCGCGATGACCGACAGCGACACCATCCGTTCCGCAGCACAGGCGATTATCGACGCAGGTCCGAGTGCTCCCACCCTCGGGCGCGATCCGGTCAACACCCCGATGATCAACAACTGGGTGGAGGCGATCGGCGACACCAACCCCATCTATGTCGACGACGACGCTGCCCGTGCCGCAGGACATCCCGGCGTCGTGGCGCCTCCCGCGATGGCGCAGGTGTGGACGATGCGCGGGCTGCACGGCATTCGCACCGACGACGATCCGCTCGGCCGGGCCTCGGAGCTGTTCGACGAGGCGGGCTACACGTCCGTCGTCGCCACCAACTGTGACACCACCTATCATCGCTACCTCGCTGTCGGAGAACAGGTGTCACTGTCGGCGGCGTTGGTCGACGTCGTCGGACCCAAACAAACAGCGCTCGGTGAGGGGTGGTTCTTCACCACGCGCAACACCTGGTCGGTGGGCGACGAGGTGGTCGCCGAGATGGACTTCCGCATTTTGAAATTCCGGCCGCACGACGCCGCGTCGACCACCGCCTCCACCAACGCGAAGCCTGCGACCGATGACGTGCCCGCCGATCTCGACCCCTCACGCATGTTGCGCCCCAGCGCCTCCCGCGACACAGAGTTCTTCTGGGAGGGCATCGCAGCCCACGAACTGCGTATCCAGCGACTCGACGACGGTTCGCTGCGCCATCCGCCGATACCGGCGACCTGGAAACCCCGACAACCCGACGGCACGGTCCCGACCACGGACTACGTCGTGGCGGCAGGTACGGGAACCGTGTACAGCTACGTGGTCCACCGGGCGCCCAAGGTGCCCGGGCGTGAACTGCCGTTTGTCGTCGCGCTTGTCGAACTCGACGGACTCGAGGCAGTCGTCGACGAGGGAGGCGGAGCAGCGCACTCGTCACCGGTCCGCATGCTTGCCGAACTGCGCGATGTCGACCCCGCCGACGTGCACATCGGGCAGCGCGTCGAAGCGATGTTCCTCGACTTTCCCGCCGACGAACAGTCGGGTACCGACGCCTGGACGCTGCATGCGTGGCGCCCGACAGCAGAGGAGGCCGAGTGACCACCAGTGCGATACCCACTGTTGAGGTGGGAACGACGTTGCCGCCGTTGACCATCGACGCGACTCCCACGTTCATCGTGTCGACGGCGCTGGCGACCCGCGACTTCCAGGATGTGCATCACGACCGGGATCTGGCACAGGCCAAGGGATCCAAAGACATCTTCGTCAACATTCTCACCGACACCGGACTCGTGGAGCGGTTCGTCACCGACTGGGCAGGCCCGTCGGCGAGGATCGGCTCGATCACGCTGAAACTCGGTGTGCCGTGGTATGCCTACGACTCGCTGACGTTCACCGGTGAAGTGACCCAGGTCGACGACGATGTCGTGACCGTCGCCGTCACGGGCACCAATTCACTGGGCAAACATGTGATCTCGACGGTCGCACTCAGAGTGGGAGATCGCTGATGGGACGTTTGTCGGGGGCCGCCGCGATCGCCGGGATCGGTGCAACCGAGTTCTCCAAGAATTCCGGACGCAGCGAACTGCGGCTCGCGGCAGAGGCCGTGCAATCGGCACTGGCCGACGCGGGCCTGACCGCGTCAGACGTCGACGGCCTGGTCAGCTTCACCATGGACACCAACGCCGAGATCGCCGTTGCACGAGCCGTGGGGATTCCTGAGCTCACTTACTTCTCGCGTATCCACTATGGCGGTGGCGCTGCGTGTTCGACGGTGCAACAGGCGGCGATGGCCGTGGCCACGGGTGTCGCCGACGTCGTCGTGGCATATCGGGCGTTCAACGAACGCTCGGGATTGCGCTTCGGGCAGGTCAACTCGGCCGTGGCCAATCAGGAGAACTCGTCGGGGACCGACAACGCATTCAGCTATCCGCACGGATTGTCGACCCCGGCGGCCTTCGTTGCCATGGTTGCGCAGCGGTACCTACACGAGTACGGCGCCACGAGTGAGGATTTCGGTCGCATCGCCGTCGTCGACCGTAAGCATGCGGCCACCAATCCCGCGGCGTTCTTCCACGGCAAGCCCATCACCCTTGCCGATCACCAACAATCGCGTTACATCGCCGAGCCTCTGCATCTGCTCGACTGCTGTCAGGAGTCCGACGGAGGTGTCGCGATCGTGGTCGTGTCTGCCGAACGTGCGCGCGACCTTCGGCAGCGTCCCGCGGTGATCTCGGCAGCAGCGTCAGGTAGCGGCGTCGATCAGTTCATCATGACGAGCTACTACCGCGACGAACTCGCAGCGCTACCCGAGATGGGTGTGGTGGGCAGGCAACTGTGGGAGCAGTCGGGACTCGCGCCCGGCGATATGGATGCCGCGATTCTCTACGACCACTTCACGCCCTACACCCTGTTGCAGTTGGAGGAACTCGGATTCTGCGGTCGCGGTGAGGCAAAGGATTTCGTGCGGGAACCGGGCGCGTTGGAAGTCGGCGGGCGGCTCCCGTTGAACACGCACGGAGGCCAGCTCGGGGAGGCATACATACACGGGATGAACGGAATAGCAGAAGCGGTGCGGCAACTGCGCGGCACGTCGGTGAACCAGGTTCCGGGAGCGCAGCGTGTCGTGGTGACGGCCGGAACGGGTGTTCCGACCAGTGGTTTGGTGCTCACGGCAGCGTAGGGGAGCGCGGCGGCGGTTGCCCGAGCGTCGCGAGTATGCACGCACGTGAACCGCTTGACAGACAACGACAGTGGTCGACTAGCAATGCAGTAAGAGGAGCCAGGAGCAATGAAATTCAACCTCGCCGACGTGTTCGAGACGGTCGCCGATTCTGTCCCCGAGCGGATCGCCCTCAGCTACGGCGGACGACAGATCAGCTATGCCGAACTCGACCGGCTCGCCAATCAGGTCGCGCACCTGTTCGCCGCACACGGCATCGGGCTCGACGACAACGTGTCGCTGTTCCTCAAGAACAGCGTCGAACACGTCACCAGCCTGCTCGGCCTGCTGAAGGTCCGAGCGGTTCCGGTCAACGTCAACTATCGCTATACCAATGCCGAGCTGAGCTACATCTTCGACAACTCCGACTCGCGCGGAATCGTCGTCGAGGAGCCGGACCACCAGCGCAGTGTCGCCACCTTGCTGCCCGATCTTCCCCTCGTGCGAACGGTGTTCGTCATCGGTGAGATCGTTGACGAACTACGTGCCGCCGCCGATGCACTGCCCGATGGCCGGTCGGTGCGTGTGGTCGCGTTCTCGGACTCGGAGAAGCTCTCCGATACACGAGATTTCGAGGAGCGGACCGGCGACGAGCACTACCTCCTCTATACCGGTGGCACGACCGGATACCCCAAGGGCGTGATCTGGAGCCACGACGACTTCTTCCGCAAGCCGATCTCCGGTGGCAACCCGTACGGTGAGGCGCGCAAGGACCTGGCCGAGGTTGGCGCTGCAGTCAAGGACTTCGGGTCGATCGCCTTCAACATCGCGGCCCCGCTGATGCACGGCGCAGCGTCGTACTCGTTGTTCACCTTCCTCACCCTCGGCGGCCGGTTGGTGCTGATGCGCGACTTCGACCCGGAGGCCATCGTGTCCGGGATCGAGGAGGAGAAGATCCAGATCATCCTCATCGTCGGCGACGCGATGGGTATGCCGCTCGTCGAAGAACTCGAGCGGCGCAGGGACGACGTCGACCTGTCATCGTTGTTCTCGATCACCTCCGGTGGGGCGATCTGGTCGCAGCACGTCCGGGAGCGGATGGCAGCGGTCAAGCCGGATCTGGTGCTGCGCGACAACTTCGGGGCGTCGGAGTCGGGTAACGACGGCGAGATCGTGATGGACGACAACGGCAACCTGCGGGTGCCGCCGACGGACAAGATGATGGTCGTCGACGAATCGCTCAACGCGATCGAGCCGGGGTCGGGGGATGTCGGATACATCGCGCGGATCGGTAACGTGCCTCTTGGCTATTACAAGGACGAGGCGAAGTCGGCCAAGACATTTCCGACGCTGCCAGACGGACGACGCGTCTCGATCCTCGGGGACATGGGAACGGTGGAGGCGGACGGCACCATCGTGTTCCTCGGCCGCGGTTCGCAATGCATCAACTCCGGCGGCGAGAAGGTCTATGCCGAAGAGGTCGAGGCCGCCCTGCACGCGCACCCGGCCGTCGCCGACGCGCTGGTGGTGCCGGTGCCCGATCCCAGGTACGGGCAGAAGGTCGGTGCTGTCGTCTCCGTTGCCGACGGTCAGCCCGAACCGACGCTCGACGAACTCCAGACGCACTGCCGGGAAACACTGGCGGGGTACAAGGTTCCGCGGGTCGTGGTGTTCGTGGACGAGGTCAAGCGCACCCCCGCGGGCAAGGCGGATTACAAGTGGGCCAAGGCCACTGCTGCCGACGCTCCGGCCACTCCGGAGTCGGCCGGGGTGTAGGCCCCGGTGCCAAGTCGCTCGAGCGTGTTCGATCCGGTGCCGTGGATCCCGGGGATGACGAGCGGGTCGGTCGGTGCATGTATACGGTGTTCAGCGTGAGTGAGCGCAGCAGGGTCGGACGCCGGATCGGCGTGATCGTGACGGCGATGGCAATCGCCATGACAACCGTGTCGGCGGTGATCGGCAGCACACCCGCCGACGCCGCGCCGGGCGGGGTTCCGGGCACGGTGGTCTCCACCGAGGCGCTACCTGCGCGGATCACGGTGCCCGGAGCCGTCGACGCCAAGCGCGTCACCTACTGGACCAAGGGCGTGCGAGATGCGGCGGCGTTGTCGAGCGGCGCGGTCTACCTCCCGCCCGGTACGCCCCCCAAGGGCGGTTGGCCGGTGATCGCGTGGGCCCACGGCACAACGGGTCTCGCCGATCACTGTGCCTACTCCATCGGCGGCCCGGTCGCGATCGAGCGCGACTGGGAGTATCTGCGCTCGTGGATGTCGCAGGGCTACGCGGTGGTGGCCTCCGACTACGTCGGACTCGGTACTCCCGGCAACCACCCGTATCTCAACGGTCGGGTCGAGGCGCACAGCATCGTCGACAGCGTGAAGGCCGCGCGAGCGGTCTACCCGCAGTTGTCGCGGAAGTGGGCGGTCGTCGGACAGTCGCAGGGCGGTGGAGCTGCGATCACCACTGCGCGCTACGCCACCGAATTCGGCGGCAACGAACTCGACTATCGCGGGGCCGTCGGGACCGGGGTACCGGCATACATCGAAAATCTGGTTGCGGCGCTTGGTCGCCCGTCACCGGTACCCCTCGGGGGGTTCTCGCCCAACACCACGATCTACGTGATGTATATCCTGTCGGGGCTGCGAACATCGTTCCCCGAGTGGAACATCAACTCGTTCCTGACCCCCTATGGACGCCACTGGGTCGACAAGGCGGAGACACTGTGCGACTCCGACGACGAACTCGGCGGTCTGGTTCGTTCGCAGAAGGTCGACCCCGGGAAGTTGTTGAGCCGCCCACTGGCTGAGATTCCCGGTTTCCAGGCCACGCTGACCGACTACATGGGGATTCCCGAATCCGGTTACGACCGACCGTTCTTCATCGGTCAGGGTGGCCTCGACACCGACGTCAACACACCCGGTGTGCTGCTGCTCGCGTCGCGTCTCAAGGCCAACAACCAGCCCGTGACCTTCCGGTTCTACCCGAACAAGGACCACAGCGGCACGGTCAATGCGTCGAAGGTCGACTCTATCCCGTTCATCGCCAAGCAGTTCCGCTGATCGGGCGCGTCGAAGTCAGCCGAACACGCGCAGCCCCGCCCACAGCGCGAGCACGGCGGTGATCAGCGTCAGCGGTACCGACACGGCGCCGAGTTTCAGGTACACATGCGATGACGTGGACGCCGAGTGCTGCCGCATGACATCGCGCCACAGCAGGTTGGCGAGTGATCCGAACACCGCGAGGTTGGGGCCGATGTTGACACCCAGCAGCACGGCGAGAACCAGGGCAGGCTGACCGGACACGAGCGGGACCAGCAGCAGCGTCGCCGGAAGGTTGTTGAAGAGGTTCGCGGCCACTGCGGCGATGACCGCGGCGCACAGCAGCGCCACGAGTCCGGTACCCGACGGCATCAACGTCGAGAAGAGATCACCGACCGGTCCGTTCCGCACGGGCAGGATGATCACGCCCAGTGCTGCCACGAAGATCAGGAACGAGACATTGACGGCCCGTGCGGTACCCACAAGTGTGGCTCGCGGCGCGCACCACAGCGACGGCACCAGCATCACGACAGCACCGATCCCGGCGACAGCGGCAAGCGGCACGCCGAGGGGTTCGGCGACGACGAACCCCACCAAGAGCGCTCCGACGGCGGCAAGCGTGACGACCGGTGCCCGCATGCCCGACTCGACGGCCCGTGCATCGTCCCGCGCCGCAGTCTCAGGCGGCTGCCGCTGTGTGACGGGTCTGTCGTCGACGTCCGTCCCACCCGCCTGCGTCGACAACTCGGGCGCGAAGAACCATCGAAAGACCAGATACTCGACGACGATCGCCACAACCCACGGCCCGGCCATGAGGGCGCTGAAGCGAGTGAAAGTCACGCCGGCGGCGCTGAACGCCAACAGATTGGTGAGGTTGGAAACGGGCAGAAGCGTCGACGCGCTGTTGGCCATGTGATTGCTCGCGTACGCGACGGGTGCGACCCTGGCCCCGATGTGCCGGGCGGTCAGCACGGCCACCGGCGTCAGCAGCACGATTGTCGTGTCGAGCGACAGAACGGCGGTCGTGACAGCGGCGACCACGACCACGATGCGCAACAGTCCGACCGCGGAGCCTCGGCTCCACCGGGCGAGTGCGACGCCAACCCATGTGAACACTCCTGCGCGTGAGCAGATCTCGGCGACCACCAGCATCGCGGCGAGGAACCCGATCGTCGGCAGCATGAATGCGATCTCCGTCGTGGCGGCGTGCCGGTCGACGAGGCCGAGCGCAACTACCAGCAATGCGGCCGGGACCGCGACCACCGCGGGCGGGACCCGCGCGGCCGACACCGTGGCCACGATCACCACCACCAGCACGACGACCGCGACCACGCTGCCGAGTGCACTGCTCGCCGCGATCATCGGAGCGAGCCTACGCCGCTAGTCCGCTGTCTGGTCGGCCGACGTGTGTTCGCCGTCCTCCCAGCCGAAGTCACTATCCTCGGTTGTCGGTTCTGCACCGTCGGCGACCGCGACGACGCGACGCGGGGCGAGCCAGAGCAGGACAGCCGAGCCTGTGAGGAGCACAGCACCGAGCACGACGCATGCCTGGTTCATGGGTGTGATGAAAGCATCCTGCGCGCCGTCGAGGATGGCCCTCGACAGGCTCCCGGCTTGTGCGGGAAGGCGATGCGCGACCTCCGTGGCCTCCGCCAGCGATCGACCTATGCGGTGGGACACGTCGTCGGCCTGCGCAAGCAACGCCTGGCCGCCCGCCGTGTCGCCCGCGGCGATGCGTTGGCGCCCGGCGGCGTCGAGTTGGTCGCGTGCGAGCGTGCTCGTCGCGCCGATGCGCGCGGAATAGCCTGCGGCGAGCAGCGAGCCTGCGAGAGCGATTCCGATGGCCGCACCGAGTTCGCGAGCGGTGTCGTTGACCGCCGAACCGACACCCTGGTTGTCGAGCGGTGTGTTCGACATGATGGCAGTCGTCGACGGGGCTGTCGCGAGTCCGATACCGACCGAGACGACGCCGGTCATGGCCGCAAACATCGGGTAACTGTCGTAGTCGACGAGACCGAGGAACAGCATTCCTATTCCGGCGACGAGAATTCCGCCTGCGAGGACGAAGCGCAGCGAGTGGAACCGGACAGCGAGCCAGTTACCGACGAGTGCGAACACGCTGACCCCGACGACCATCGGCATCAGCGCGAACGCCGATTGCAGGGGCGAGTAGCCCATGACCAGTTGGAGCCGTTGCAACAGCAGATAGAACGCGCCGAACGATGCGAAGAACTGCAGCGCCACCGAGAGTGCGCCGGAACCGAAGGCGCGATTGGTGAACAAGCGGACGTCGAGCAGCGGATCGGTGATGCGAAGTTCCACCACACAGAACGCACCCAAGAGCACCACACCGCCGATCAGCGCGACGAGGACGAGTGCATCTGCCCAGCCGCGGTGCGGTGCCTCGAGGAGACCGAAGACGACACCGGTCACGCCCAGAACCGACAGCGCCGTTCCGACGAAGTCGAAGCGCCCGGGATCGCTGTCGCGGGAGGTGCCGATTGTCAGACACAGGAGAGCCGTCAGGAGCGCAGAGGCCGCGAACGTGATGAAAATCGAGTGCCATGAGAAGAATTCGAGGAGCACGCCGGTGACCAGGAAACCCGCGATCGCGCCGGCGCCCGCCACCGCTGCCCAGATGCTCACGGCGATACTCCGCTTGTCCGCGGGCACGCCGGAGGTGATCAGCGAGAGAGTGGTGGGCATGATGAGTGCCGCTGCCACACCGGCCAGGATGCGCGTGCCGATCAACTGGGTGGGGTTGGTGGTCCAGATCGCGAGGAGTGAGGCGATGGAAAAGACGATCAGGCCCGCGATGAGGACCTCGCGTCGTCCGAATCGGTCCCCGATCGCGCCGGCCGGAAGCAGTAGCGCCGCAAGGGCCAACGTGTAACCGTCGGCGATCCAGGTCATCTCGCTGGAGTCTGCGCCGATGTCGACGGCGATGTCGGCGAGCGCGGTGTTGAGGGCGGCCATCGCGGCGACCACCATGCTGACCGCCGCGCAGGCGATCAGGATCAGCCATGCGGCTCGCGTGTTCTCCCGTGTCAGCCTCGTACGTGTCAGGCGGGGCATGTGACCCCCGTGGGTCCTGCATCGCGGTTGTTCACGACACGCTGACGCGAAACACCCCAAACTCCTGCAACATGTGACACATTTATCACTGTAGTAACAGACCGGGAGTGATTGACCAGCTCGCTGGACGGCGCCCCGGACGATCGAAAGTGAGAGATCATGGCCTCATCCCGGGTCGCATCTTCACGAGCAGCCGACACGACCCCTGTCCGTCTGCACATTTGGCGGGTGTTGTCGATGCTGGCCGCGCTGATCGCGGTCGGTGTGGTGTTGGTTCTCATCCTCACCTCCGCGGCCTAGCGCGACCAGCGATCACGTCGACTCAGCCCGCGTACTTCTCGACCACCGCGCCGACGCGCGGAAGTGCTGCGGCCACATAGCCTTTCGCCTTGCCGCGAAGTGAGTTGTACGCCTTCGCCAGTGCTGGCTTGGCGTCCGCGACCTGGTTGTCGGTGACCTGCAGCAGTGCTTCGGACGCTGCGTCGGAGTTGGCGGCCAGGTGGTCACCGAACGCGACGCCTGCGGGCTTAGAGTCCCAGAACGGTTGCAGAGCAGTGAGAAAGTCGGGCAGTAGCTGATCGGTGGCCCGGGTCACGATGTCCGGCTTGATCTTCTGAACGGCGCCATAGGCCGCCTTGACCGCGGTGCCGCTGAGTCCTTTCTGCTCCGACACCTCGGCGTCGATGACGCCGACGAAATCGTTGACCACTGCCGGGCGGTTGGCCCCGAGTAGTGACTGCAGCGAATCGCTCATCGAATCTCCTTCATGGTCCGTGGCGGGGCCACGGCAGATAGCGGGAATGACCGTCAGTGACCTTATCGGTTGTCACCCCGCTCGCACCCGACGCCACTCAGCCCCGCTTGTCGAGGACCACGTTGCCCAATGCTGCAGCATCGTCGCGTTCGATCACCGACGCTCGCACGAGCAGTCGGTCGGGCTCGTCCCACACAGCGACGTCGAGGGTTTCGCCGGGAAACACGACGCCGGCGAATGTCGCCGAGAAGTCGGCAACACGCGTGACCTCGCCGTCGAGAACCTCGTCGACGACGGCTCTGCACACCGACCCGTATGTACAGAGTCCGTGCAGGATCGGCCGCGGGAACCCGGCGCGCTCGGCGAAACCGGGATCGGAATGCAGCGGATTGCGGTCACCGCACAGGCGGTAGAGCAGGGCCTGATTCGGCAGCGTGGGCACCGACAGTCTGCGGTCGGGATCGCGGTCGGGATAGGCGACTTTGCTCGACGCTCCGCGTTCGCCCCCGAACCCGCCCTCGCCCTTCGCGAAGATCGACGACCGCTCGGTCCACAGCGGTTCGCCCGTCTCGTCGACGGTGACCCCCTCGGAGATGATCACCGCTGCGGTGCCCTTGTCCTGGACCTCGACGATCCGTTTGCGAGTCGTCGCCTTGCCTTCCGGCGGCAGGGGTCGGTGCGCGGTGATCTGCTGGCTGCCGTGTACGACCTTCGCCAGATCGATGTCGATGCCGGGAAACGAGACAGCAGGCGCCTGCGTCGCGTGGAAGGTCGCCGCGACCGTCGCGAAGGTGGGCAGCACCTTGGGGTTCGCGTCATCGACGTAGCGGAGGCCCTCGATGTCGAGTGGATCACGTGCGGCCCCGACAGCGAGGTGATAGAGCGCGACGTCCGACGCTGTCCACGAAAAGGTGACCTCGGGCAGTTCGGCGCCGACGGCGACCGAGGGATCGATGGGCACGGTTCAGGCTCCTGCCTTCGTCGACGACGGTGTGGTCACGCCTGCATTGGCCGCCGCGTCGAGCGCCGCGAGGTACCCGAAGACCAGTGCAGGACCGATTGTTGCGCCAGGACCCGCGTAGGTGTGACCCATGACCGGGGCGCTCGTGTTTCCGGCGGCGTAGAGGCCCTCGATGACCGAGCCGTCTGCGCGCAGCGCGCGCCCCGTGGCGTCGGTCTCGATGCCGCCCTTGGTGCCGAGGTCGCCGGGCACCATCTTGACTGCATAGAACGGCGCCTTGCGGACGGGGCCGAGGCTGGGATTGGGCTTGTTGGTGATGTCGCCGTAGTAGTGGTCGTAGCCGCTCTCGCCCCGGTGGAAGTCAGCGTCGACGCCGGACTCGGCGAAGCCGTTGAAGCGCTCGGTCGTGGTGGCCAGCGCGTCGGCGGGTACACCGATCTTGTCGGCGAGTTCGGTGATCGAATCCGCCTTGACGACCACTCCGGACTCAAACCATTTCTTGGGCAACGGTTGTCGCGCGTTGATCCCCGCGAAGAGGTAGCGATTCCGGCAGGTCTGGTCGAAGACCAACCACGCCGGGACGTTGTCTCCCGGACCGTCTCCCTGGCCGAACTCGCCGCCGTACATCTGGTGGACGGCCTCGACGTAGGGCAGTGACTCGTTCATGAACCGCTCGCCGCGCATGTTGACGATGAACGTGCCGGGCACCGAACGTTCGGAAAGAGCGAACCACGGCCCGCGGGGGAGGGGGATCGTCGGTCCCCACCAGGCGTCGTCCATGAGTGAGACCGCGGCACCGATCTTGAGGCCTGCGTTGATGCCGTCACCAGTGTTCGATGGCGCGCCCGTCGTCCAGTCGGAGCCGATCGGCTCGCGCTGGTACTTGCGGCGCATCTCGGCGTTGTGCTCGAACCCGCCGCAGGCGAGGATCACACCGTGCGTGGCGCGGATGTCGACCTGCTGCCCGTCTGATTCCGCCCTCACTCCGACGACCCGGCCGTCGTCGGTAAGGAGGTCGACCAGTCCGGTGTTGAGTCGAAGCGGTACTCCGGCCCGCCGCACGCCGAGCAGCAACTCGGCGGCGAGCGCGGCGCCCATCGCGATGAGCTTCTTGCCCCGCGAGCGTGCCCAGAAGAACCGGCCACCCACCTTCGCCATGCGCAGCGGGCCGCGCCAGTGGCGCATGCCGGTGTTGAGCCAGCGGTAATCAGATTGCAGCACAACCATGTTCAACGGGGCCTTGGTGTACTGCGGGTGAAGCGTGTCGAGATCGTCGCCGAGCGCTCGTGCGTCGAAGGGTCGAGGCTCGACGCTGCGTCCGCCGAGACGGCCACCGGGCGCCTCGGGATAGTAATCGGAGTAGTTCTTGACCCATTCGAGGTCAAGCGGGGCGTGCTTCATCAGGAATTCGAGCGCCTCGGGGCCCCGGTCGATGTAGGCGTCGATACGGTCTTCGCGTGCGTGTCCGCCGATGATTGCCTTGACGTACTCGCGAGCCTTCGCGGGGGTGTCAACGACGCCGTCGCGCTTGAGCACCGAGTTGTTGGGGATCCAGACACCCCCGCCCGAGCGAGAGGTCGAACCGCCCCAGTACGGCGACTTCTCGATGATCACCGTGGACAGGCCCTGTGCGGCCGTCGTGATGGCAGCGCTGAGCCCTGCTGCGCCCGCGCCGACGACGACGACGTCGTAGGTCTCTGGTTGTTGTTGCTCGCGCTCGCCTGCCATCGGGTTCCCTTCGTGCTCCGCGGTGGAACGTGTTCTATATACGAATTAGAACACGTTTCAGAAATGCGGCGCCAGGGTGTTGCCGAACAAGGCGGCGAGAGTCGTGCTCGGCGCAGAGAGGAAGTGTGCGATGGGACAGGCCAGTGGGTGTGTGGCAGTTGTCACCGGCGCGAGCCGGGGTGCGGGCAAAGGTATTGCGCTCGCGCTCGGCGATACCGGGGCCAAGGTCTACGTGACCGGACGAACCGGCCACGACGGGGACTCGGCGCTGCCCGGCTCGGTGTGCTCGACTGCGGACGAGGTGACACGGCGAGGCGGTATCGGCATCCCGGTCGTCTGCGATCACGCCGACGACGATGCCGTGGCCGCGCTCTTCGGCCGAATCGCCGACGAGAACGATGGACAACTCGACATTCTGGTGAACAACGCCCTGACCCTTCCCGACGCGCTGACGCGAAAAGGGCCGTTCTGGAGCAAGCCGCTGTCGCTGACCGACCTGTTCGACGTCGGCATGCGCTCGACGTACGTGGCGACGCACTGTGCTGCACAGCTTTTGGTGAAGCGTGGGGGTGGTCTCGTCGTCAACACATCCTCCTTTGGTGGCGCCTGTTACATGCACGGACCCGCCTACGGCGCAGGCAAGGCCGCGGTCGACAAGATGGCGCACGACATGGCCGTCGACTTCCGCCCGTATGGCGTTGCGGTGGTCTCGCTGTGGATGGGTTTGCTGATGACCGAGCGCACCCGCGCGGCATTCGCTGATCATCCCGACGCGTACGCGGGCCTTGTGGCCGGGGCTGAGTCGCCTGAGTTCGTGGGCAGGGTGATTGCCGCACTGGCCGCAGACGGGGACCTGATGTCGAGGAGTGGGCGGGTCCTCATCGCCGCAGAACTCGCCGACGAGTTCGGGATCGCCGACCTCGACGGGCGTCGACCGCCATCGCATCGCGCGATGCTCGGTGATCCGCCGGCTTTCAGCGCGGCGGTGATCGAATGAGCGGACTGTCGGCCGATCCGAGCTTCTCCCGGGGCTGCCGCAAAACTGGAACATGTTCTAAACTGGGTCCAACTCAGGTCGGGTGAGGTGTCTGATCCCTCCCGGCGATCGACAGTGAAAGTGGCGAAGACATGGCGGTTGACCAGGCGATCCGCGAGCAGATCGCTGCGGACCTGTGGACGGCGGAGCGCACCGCGACAGCGATTGACCGGCCGACCGACGCCCACGCCGATCTCGACGTGGTCGACGCATACGAGATCCAGCTCATCAACATCCGCAAGCGCCTCGGCGGGGGAGCCGAGGTCGCCGGGCACAAGGTCGGCCTCGCGTCGGAGGCGATGCAGAAGATGATGGGTGTCGACGAACCGGACTATGGGCACCTTCTCGATGACATGCAGTACTACGAGAAGACCCCGATCGACACCGCCAGACTCTGCTTTCCGCGGGTCGAGGTGGAGGTCGGGTTCATCCTCGGTCAAGACCTGCCCGGTGAGGACTGCACCAACGACGACGTCATCGACGCGGTCGAGTGGGTGGTTCCGTCGATCGAGCTGATCGATTCGCGGATCAGGGACTGGAAGATCACCCTCTGCGACACCATCGCCGACAACGCGTCGTCGTGTGGGTGGATTCTGGGTGAGCAGCGAGTGGCGATCGACGACATCGACACCGGCGACATAGACGCGTCGCTCGTGCGCAACGGCGAGGTCGTCGCGAAGGGCAACTCGTCTGCGGTGCTGGGACATCCGCTGAATGCGGTCAGTTGGCTTGCTCGCAAGGTAGAGGGTTTCGGAGTACGTCTACGCAAGGGTGACGTGATACTCCCGGGTACCGCGACACGGGCCTTCGACATCGCGCCGGGCGACCACTTTGTCGCGGAGTTCGCGGGTCTGGGCACCGTCACGCTCGACTTCGACTGAGTCGGACCAAGTTTCGTAAGAGATATGACCACACACACCCAGGAGGCACCGTGGCGGCAACGCTGACCGCAGCCATCATCGGGTCGGGCAACATCGGCACCGACCTCATGTACAAACTCGAACGCAGCGAGGTCATCGACCCGCGTTGGATGGTCGGTATCGACGCCGACTCCGAAGGCATGAAGCGCGCCGCAGACCACGGCCTGATCACGATGAGTGGTGGTGCCGACGAACTGTTGGCGTCGTCGGAGAAGCCCGACCTGATCTTCGAGGCGACGTCGGCCTACGTCCACCGCGAGTACGCACCGCGCTACGAGGAAGCGGGCATCGTCGCCGTCGACCTCACGCCCGCTGCGGTGGGGCCCGCGGTGGTCCCGCCTGCGAATCTGCGGGAGCATCTCGACGCCCCGAACACCAACATGATCACCTGTGGCGGACAGGCAACCATCCCGATGGTTCACGCGGTGAGTTCCGTTGTGCCGGTGCCGTATGCGGAGATCGTGGCATCGGTCGCCTCGGTATCGGCCGGGCCGGGCACCCGTGCGAACATCGACGAGTTCACCCGCACCACGTCGAAGGGAATCGAGACGATCGGTGGCGCCCAGCGCGGCAAGGCCATCATCATCCTCAACCCAGCCGACCCGCCGATGATCATGCGTGACACCATCTTCTGTGCGATCCCCGAGGATGCCGACACCGACGCCATCGCCGCGTCGATCCACCAGCGCGAGAGGGATATCCAGGCCTACGTGCCCGGGTACCGGCTACTGCAGGACCCGCAGTTCGATCCCCCGAGCGTGCTCAACGGAGGCCACGCCCGGGTGTCGATCTTCGTCGAGGTGGAGGGCGCCGGTGACTTCCTGCCGCCGTACGCGGGCAACCTCGACATCATGACCGCAGCGGCCACCAAGGTCGGCGAGGAGATCGCGCGACACAAGCTGGATCGGCAGAAGCAGGAGGTATCGGCATGAGTGTGGCAGGAACTCACACGACGACAACGGGTCTGATGGCGAACGCACGTGCGTACTCCGACGAACTCGACATTCGGATCACCGATTCGTCGCTACGGGACGGCAGCCATCACAAGCGACACCAGTTCACCGTCGACGAGGTACGTGCGATCGTCGGCGCTCTCGACGACGCCGGTGTGCCGGTGATCGAGGTGACCCACGGCGACGGTCTCGGCGGGTCGTCGTTCAACTACGGTTTCTCCAAGACCCCCGAGCAGGAACTGATCAGGGCGGCTGCGGAAACCGCTCAGCGTGCGAAGATCGCGTTCCTCATGTTGCCGGGCCTCGGTACGAAGGACGACATCCGCGCTGCGCAGGACAACGGCGGCCAGATCTGTCGCATCGCGACGCACTGCACCGAGGCCGACGTGTCGATCCAACACTTCGGACTCGCTCGTGATCTCGGGCTCGAGACCGTCGGCTTCCTGATGATGAGCCACAGCCAGCCGCCGGAAGTGCTTGCGGCACAGGCACGTATCATGGCCGACGCGGGATGCCAGTGCGTCTACGTCGTCGATTCGGCGGGGGCGCTGGTTCTCGAGGATGTGACGGTACGGGTACAGGCGCTCGTCGCAGAGCTCGGCGACGATGCCCAGGTCGGATTCCACGGGCACGAGAACCTCGACATCGCGGTGGCCAACTCCATCAACGCCATTCGAGCCGGAGCCCAGCAGATCGACGGGTCGATCCGACGCTTCGGCGCCGGTGCGGGCAACACGCCCACCGAGGCGTTCGTCGGCGTCTGCGACAAGTTGGGGATCACCACCGGCGTCGACTTCATGAAGATCGCCGACGCCGCTCAGGACGTCGTGCGGCCGGCGATGCCGTCGGAGTGCCTGGTGGACCGTTCGTCGATGATGATGGGCTATGCGGGCTGCTATTCGAGCTTCCTCAAACACGCCGAGGGCCACGCGGAACGGTACGGCGTCTCGGCCGCCGACATCTTGCTCGAGGCGGGTAACCGCAAGCTCGTGGGTGGTCAGGAAGATCAACTGATCGACATCGCCCTCGAACTCAAGAAGAAGATCGACGCGAACGCCGGCGTCTGAGGGGTTGTAGGCGTTCGCACACGCGGTCCGAACTTGCGGACGCGGCTGGTACACCGACCGCGTCTGCAAGTTCGAGACGCGTCTGGAACCGTCGCGCAGTGGGGCAGGTCAGGCGGCGCCCAGTTCCAGCGTGGTCAGCCACTGCCGGACCGTGGTGGCGACCGTGCCGCGTTCCAGGTCGGCCCAGGTCCAGCGGATCACCATGACGCCGAGTCGCCGCAGTCGGTCCTCGCGCTTCTTCTCGCGCACCACGGCCTCGGTGGCATCCTCTCCTTCGCGTAAGTACTTCTGATACTTCACCTTTCCGTCGAACTCGCCGACGAGCCTGCCCGCCCAGTCGAAGTCGCTTCGCGCGACGAATCCGTCCTGATCCCGGAATTCGTGCTGCAGGCGCGGAATGGGCAGGCCGGCCTCGATCATGTGAGCCCGACACCATGACTCGCCGGGACTCTCCGCGTCGGCAGTGGCATGCGCGAGCGCGCGGCGAGCCTGGCCGACGCCGCGCCGCGTGGCCCGCAGCATCTTCCGCATCACCTTTCGGTCGGCGCCGAGGCGCAGCGCGGCGTCGAGCACCGCGAGTGCGCCCGCGAAGCCCATCGGGGTGGTGCATGCGATGTCGACGGCTGTTCGCTCGAGTGAACTGACCGGGACGCCGTCGATCTCAACGATCTCGTTGGGCGCGACCACCCCGACGTGCGTGTGCCTGGTGGCCGTCCGCCCGCCGTGGTTGGCGTTGCCGTCGGTGACATGCAGGCGCTGGAAGTTGGGCTTGAGCATCGGAAGCCTGTGCATCGCGGCGGCCGACTGATGGGTCACCACACCCGCGACAATGCCGAGCGCTGCCGACGCGATCACGGTGAGCCGGTGCGCATCGTCGGGTGTGCGTTTTTCGGCGGGCGCGAAGGCGCCGCGGCCGACACGGATGATCTCGCCGCGTCGGCACGCTTGCGCCCACACGCGGCCCGAACTGGCAGACGCGGCTGGTACACCGACCGCGTCCACAAGGTCGAGCCGCGTCTGGCCTTGGTCGTGTCCGGGGGCCGACGTCCCGCGCTACATCCCTGCCGGCGGGTGCCCCAACGAGATCAGAGCTCCATTGGGATCGTGCACCGTCGCGAGTGTGCCGTACGGCGTGTCGGTTGCGGGCATCATGACCGACCCGCCGATCTCCTCGGCACGCTTGACCGTGGCGGGCACGTCGTCGACGCAGATGTAGATCTGCCAGAACGAGGGCAGCTCCGGGGGAAACAGGTTGGCGGCGTCCATGATTCCCGCATAGGACATGTCGCCGAAGAACACCTGCGAGTACCGCAGCGGGTTGCCCGGCTCGACGATCTCGACGGCACTGTTGTCGATGACAGTCTCGACGCGGGCGCCGACGACCTCCGGATAGAACACGACAGACTTCGTGTAGTCCTGGCTCACGCACTCGAACCAGTAGGGTGCGCCGTGCACACCCCACTCGGCAAAGCCCTTGTGCTTGTTCGGTTTCCAGAACCCGATCACGGCACCGGCAGAGTCCACCGCGACGGCCATCGTGCCCTCGTCGCCGACGTCCATCGGTGGAAGCATGACCGATCCGCCCGCGGCTGTGACCAGTTCGAGCGTCGCCTCGGGATCGTCGGATCGCAGGTACGACGACCACACGTTGGGTACTGCCCCTTCGCCCATGACCGGCATCAGACCGGCGATGCGGTGTCCGTTGAGGGTGAAGTTCTGATACCCGCCGAAATCCGGGTTGGGTTCCTCGACCTTCCAGCCGAACAGGTCGCCGTAGAAGTCGATGGCCTTGGCTGTGTCGCTGCTCATCAGGTCGAACCAGACGGGAGCCCCGGGAGGAGCGGTGTACTCGGTCATGACAGTGGCCCTTCTGCTGTGCTGGTGTGAGACGCCGGTACTGACCTCCATCCTCGCGAAAAGTCATCGGTGGCGTCGCCGAACGTCGGAGGTCGATGCGGGAGCGACACATCGGATGGCACGCTTGACCCATGACAGACCGTGTGCGTGCACTCGCGTGGCCGCTGTTCGCAGTGTCGGGCCTCTTGATCGTCGCGTTCAGCCTGGTGTCGTGGGGCGATTCCGATCAAGGCCTCGACTCGAAGATCTCAGGCGTCGGGCGTGTGTCGGTGCCAGGCGCGCAGCCCGAGGACGTCGCGTTTCTCGAGGCGCACACGCAACGACCGGCGCTGGTCACGATCGTGCTGGGGGTGGTGATCGCGCTCGCGGCGCTCGCCGGGTGGTGGCGTCCTCGCCTGCGGTGGACGGCGCTGGCCGTGATCGGACTCGCGGCAGTCGGCTCGGCCGTGGCCGCGGGAATCGTGCTCGCAGACCCCTCCGGTCAGCTACTCGACGCCGCGGTGACCAACACCCTGGATCTCGCCCGGGGCGAGCAGGTGCTCCAACCGGGTTACGGAGTGATCGCTGTGCTCGTCGTGGCGATCATCGTGTTCGTCGGTGTGATAGCCGTCGTCGTCACCACCGGACGCCGTCACCAGTACCCGTCGGGGTCGGATTCGGGTGACTCCGACGGAATGATCCCCTCGGCGACGCCGTGATCGATGCTCGCCGACAACCGTGAGCATGTCGGGACGAGTGCCGGGTTTCCGCCCTGATCGCGAATGCGGGCGAGCTCGGTGCACCGGGCGCGGGCGTCGGGGTTCCACTGCACGCTGGTGTGGTGTGCGCTCGTCTTCTTGACGAGTACGCACGCGTGACACCCGCGACACTCGATCTCGGTCATCCCCCCGCGGAGGTAGTGCTCACGGTCGCGAGCCGTCGACTCGTGCACAGCGGCCGATCGCTGCGGGTCGTCGCCGAAATCGGGCGCCTTAGACCACCCGGCCGTCGCGGACGAACCGCCGTGGCGCAACCCGTCCGTCGCGACGCGATCGGTGGCTCTCGTCATGATCAGACGCGCGTCTCGGTGTCAGAGGACGTCTTCGACGTGGTGTCAGACGTCTCCGACGTGGCGCCCGAAGACGTCTCCGACGTGGCGGCGGCTTCACGCTCCTGTTTGCGACGCAGGTTCTCGGCCACCTCGATGTTCCAGCTCTCGACCGCCTTGGTGGTGTCGATCTCGTACTCGAAGCGCTGCGTCATCTCGTCGCTGACGTCGGCGGAGTCGACGTAGAACTGCTCGTACCAACGGCGGAGCTGGTAGACCGGACCGTCCTCCTCGACGAGCAGCGGATTGTCGATGCGGGTCTTGTTCTTCCAGATCTCGACGTCCTGCAGGAAACCGACCTCGACGCCCTTGGAGATCTTGTGTGCCATCCTCGACGCCTGGTCGCCGGTCATACCCTCGGGAACCTTGGCCATCACGCCGTACATGAGAACGAACGAGTTGGCGTCGATGGGGTAGTGGCAGTTGGTGAGGATGGTCTCGATCTTGAAATCGCCGTAGAACTGGACCATCGGGTTGAGCATGTACGACGGCCCGTAATACGCGGCCATCGACTCGAGCCGACTCTCGGCGTAGCCGCTCCCGAAATCGATGTCGGGCCTGCCGTGGGAATTCATGTACTGCGCGGCCGTCTCGCCTTCGAAGACGTTCTTGAAATAGTCGGGCAGCGCGTAGTGGACGTAGAAGAAATGCGCCATGTCGACGACGTTGTCGATGATCTCACGGCAGTTCGACCCCTCGATCACGAGGCGATTCCAGGTCCACCCCGTCCATGCGTCGCTGCCGACCTCGTCGAGTGCCGGGATGATGCAGTCCTCGGGCGGCGGATTGCCCTCGGGGTCGTTGTAGACGAAGACCTGCCCGTTGCGAACCATTGTCGGCCACGAGCGGGTTTTGGCGAGTTTCGGATTGCGTTTGGCGTACGGCACGCCCGCGCAACGTCCATTGCCCTTCCACATCCAGCCGTGGAACGGGCATGCGACATTGCCGTCCCGAATCGAACCCTGGCTCAGATCGCCACCCATGTGTCGGCAGTATGCGTCGAGGATGTTGACTTCGCCGTCGTGTACCCAGAGCGCGAGTTTCGTGCCGAACATGGTGATCGAGTGGGGCTCGCCGTCGTCGAATTCCGAGAGCAGTCCGAGGCAGTGCCAGCCTCGTGCGAAGCGTGTCGGGGGCGTCCCGGTGTCGATCTCGCGCACGTCACTGTCGCGTACCCCACCGGATGAGCCGGTGTGTGCAGCGGGTCGTGGGGTGACGGTCATCTCCGGTGCTCCTTGGCTTGAGGGCTGTTCGAATACGGCGGGCTTTCCTGCCACGGCCGCGCGGACGCTGTGCGATCCGGCCTACACCGAATACTAGAACAGGTTCCAGTATTTGTGTCCACCTCGACTGTGCACGACGCGATCGCAGCAGTACATGGGGACAAGGTCCCGTGTCGGCGAAGATCTCGACAAAAACTAGAACCTGTTCTAATCTCAGATCTGAAACAAGAGTCTCACGACCGCGAATCGACAGGTAGGAGCCGGGGCAGATGCCAGCACATGAGCCGTCAGCACAAGAATCGATGGCGCCGGGAGCGCAGACAGGCGTCGACCGGGCGGACGCGGCTGCGCAGGTGCTCGAGAAGATCAGCGCGCTGCTGCCCGAGATCGAGCAGCGTGCGCAGCAGACAGAGGACCTCCGTCAGATCCCGGACGAGACGGTATCGAGTCTCGATGACGCGGGCTTCTTCAAGTTGCTGCAGCCGTCGCAGTGGGGCGGGTACGAGGCCGATCCCGTGACGTTCTACGAGGCCGTGCGTCGGATCGGCAGCGCGTGCGGATCAACCGGATGGGTCTCCGGAATCATTGGCGTGCACAACTGGCACCTGGCGCTGTTCGACCAGCAAGCGCAGGAGGACGTCTGGGGTTCGGACCCATCGGTGCGTATCTCGTCCTCATATGCCCCGATGGGTGCTGGTCAGGTCGTCGACGGCGGCTACATCGTCAACGGTTCGTGGGCCTGGTCGTCGGGCAGCGGTATCGCCGACTGGGTGTTCGTGGGCGGTCCGGTCATCAAGGACGGCAAGCCCGTCGACTTCGTCAGCTTCCTCATCCCCCGCGAGGATTACACCATCAAGGACGTGTGGAACGTGGTGGGGCTGCGCGGTACCGGATCGAACACGATCGAGGTCAAAGACGTCTTCGTACCCACCCACCGCATGCTGAGCTACCGCACGATGGGTATGGGCCAGGCGCCGGGCCTCGAGCGCAACACAGCGCCCGTCTACAAGATGCCCTGGGGGACCATTCATCCCAGCACCATCTCGACTCCGATCGTCGGTATGGCATATGGGGCGTACGCGGCACACGTCGAACATCAGGGTAAGCGCGTGCGTGCCGCCTACGCCGGTGAGAAGGCCAAGGACGACCCGTTCGCCAAGGTCCGGATTGCCGGTGCCGCAAGCGATATCGACGCGGCGTGGCGCCAACTGTCGGGAAATCTCGCCGCAGAGTACGACCACATCCTGCGTGGTGAGGAGGTGCCGATGGAATTGCGCCTCGCCGCCCGTCGCGACCAGGTGCGCGCCACCGGTCGGGCGATCGCGTCGATCGACACGCTGTTCGAGAACTCGGGCGCTCACGCACTCGAGAACGGCACACCCATTCAACGGTTCTGGCGCGACGCCCACGCCGGACGCGTCCATGCCGCCAATGATCCCGAGCGCGCCTACGTGGCGTTCGGAAACGGCGAGTTCGGGCTGCCCGTCGGCGACACGATGGTCTGAGTGGAGCGCGAGAAACGATGAGCGACAGCCCGATCAGTTCCCTCGGCTACATGCGCATCGAGGCCACCGACATGGCCGCGTGGCGTGAATACGGCCTCAAGGTCCTCGGCATGATCGAAGGGAAGGGTTCCACACCCGACGCGCTCTACCTGCGTATGGACGACTTTCCTGCGCGGCTGGTCATCGTGCCGTCCGACCGTGATCACCTCGGCAGCACCGGCTGGGAATGCCGGAATGCCCAGGCGCTTGCGGAGGTCCGCGACCGGCTCGCGGCGGCAGGTGTCATCTTTCGCGAGGGCAAGGACGAGGAGCGTGCCGATCGCAGGGTAGACGAGATGATCGTCTTCGACGACCCGGCGGGTAACACCCTCGAGGTCTTCCACGGCGCGGCGCTCGAACACCGCCGTGTCGTCAGCCCGTACGGGCACTCGTTCGTCACCGGCGATCAGGGCCTCGGTCACGTCGTCCTCACCTGCGACGACGACAAAGCGGCACTGGCGTTCTACCGCGACGTCCTCGGCTTCAGACTGCGCGACTCGATGCGACTCCCGCCCCAGGCGGTGGGACGCGAAGAGGGCGATGAGGTCCCGTGGCTGCGCTTCCTCGGATGCAATCCGAGGCATCACTCGCTCGCGTTCCTGCCCATGCCGAACGCGACCGGGATCGTCCATCTCATGGTCGAGGTCGGCGAGGCCGACGACGTCGGACTCTGCCTCGACAGGGCCCTGCGTCGGAAGGTCCCCATGTCGGCGTCACTCGGGCGGCACGTCAACGACCTGATGCTCTCGTTCTACATGAAGACGCCCGGTGGCTTCGACGTCGAATTCGGCTGTGAGGGAAGACAGGTCGACGACGGTGCCTGGGTGGCGCGGGAGAGTACCGCGGTGAGTCTGTGGGGGCACGACTTCACCGTCGGATTCAAGAACCAGTGAACGGAAGGGCAAGTGTCCAGATGGCTCAGACACCATACGGTTCAGCCGATTTCGACACGAGGGCGTTCCGAACCGCGATGGGGCAGTTCTGTACCGGTGTCACCGTCATCACCACACTGACCGCGGATGGAGCACCGTCGGGTTTCGCGTGTCAGTCCTTCGCGGCGCTCTCGCTGGACCCGCCGCTGGTGCTGTTCTGCCCGCAGAAGACGTCGCGGACATGGCGGGTGATCGAGGAGAACGGCAAGTTCTGCGTCAACATCCTGTCCAACCGGCAGCAGGATGTCAGCGCTGCCTTCGGTGCGCCGGGCGACGACAAGTTCGCCGGAATCGACTGGGACCCGTCGCCTGAGGGGCTGCCGGTGATCCGGCACGGCTTGACATGGGTCGAGTGCTCGGTCGAGCGAGTCGACGACGGCGGCGACCATCACATCGTGGTCGGACGAGCACTCACACTCGGAGAAGTGTTGCAGGACAAGCCGCTGCTCTTCTATCGCGGTGGTTACCTGTCGACCGAACACCCGCGCGTCACGCCCGCGCAGGCCGAGCTCGACAACTTCTTGACGTGGACCGGAGGCGATACCTGGCTATGAGAGACACCGCACTATGACGACGGTCGACGTCACGGGCGCCTTCACCGACGCGGTCACGCAGGCGCAGACCTTGATCGCACACGCGGAGTTCGCCCACACCGACGCCGATCTCGCCGAGGGATTCGACTACCTGGCGGGAAGTATCGCGGCGACCCTGCAGCTGGCGCGGGCGCGCAGCCGGACGCATCCCGGCTTCGTGACCTCGACGGGACCGAGTGCCAAGATGGGTCTCGACAACCCCGACACCCTCTATCTGCACGCAGACATCGAGCCGACCGCCACCTATCGCGTCTGGGGGAGGCGCGGCAACACAACCGACCTGAGCTTCCAGGTACTCCGCGGCGACTACACACCCAGCCAGGTTCCGGGTGGCGACGACGCGTTCGACGACCGTCGGATACCGATCGGCGACGACGGCACATTCGAGATCACGTTCGGGCCCGACCAGGTCGCGGCGTCCGAGCGAGCCGACTACTTCGCGCTCGGCGACGGTGCGTCGATGCTGGCGGTGCGCGAGGTGTATTCCGACTGGACGCAGCGCAGAGGTGAGATCGCGATCGAGCGCGTCGACACCGTCGGTACTGCGCCGGCGGTACTCGATCTCGATCGGGTCCGTCGACGTTATGCGACGGCGGGGAAGATGCTTCTGGCGCGGCTGAACACCTGGTTCAATTTTCCCAGATGGTTCTACCTCGATGAGCCGGTGAACACCTTCACACCTCCGCGCCTCACACCCGGCGGCCTGTCGACCCAGTACTCGTCGGTCGGTCATTTCAGACTGAGTCCGGACGAGGCGATGATCATCACGGTGCCGAAATCCGCAGCGCCGTACCAGGGTTTCCAACTCGGCAGTATGTGGTACATCTCGCTCGACTACGTCAATCACCAGACGAGTCTGAACTCTTCCCAGGCGCAGGTCGACGCCGACGGTATGATCCGCATGGTCGTCGCGCACCGCAATCCCGGCGTCGCCAACTGGATAGAGACCACCGGACACGAGACCGGGATCATGCAATTCCGTTGGCAGCGGACAGATGTGCCGATTCCACCCGAGCAGGGTCCGATAGCACAGATCATCGATGCGGGCGACGTCGCCGACCATCTGCCGTACCTTGTCGACAACACGATCGATGCCGCCGGATGGGCGTCACGAATTGCCCTGCGACAGCGTGGTTTCGCAGAGAGGATGCTGGGGTGACCGACATGACGGGTCACGGACTGCTCGGCGACAAGGTGGTCGTCGTCTCCGGGGTGGGCCCGGGACTGGGTAGGTCGATATCGTTGGGCGCGGCACGGCAGGGCGCGCGCGTCGTGCTCGCAGCGCGTACCGAGTCGAGGTTGAAAGAGTTTGCCGCAGAGATCGACGCGGCCGGTGGCCGGTCGCTTGTCGTGCCCACCGACATCACCGACGACGACGCCGTCGAGCAACTCGTGTCGGCCACGGTGGGCGAGTTCGGGCGGGTGGACGCACTGGTGAACAATGCCTTCGCGCTTCCGTCGATGAAACCGTTGGCACGCACAGATTTCGAGCAGATCAGCGCGAGTATCGAACTCACGGTACTCGGCACGCTACGCGTGGTGAGGGCCTTCACCGAATCGCTCGCCGACGCCGCGTCGAAGGCGGGGTCGCCGCGGGCGACCAGCGCGATCGTCAACATCAACTCGATGGTGATCAGGCATTCCGAGCCCCGTTACGGCAGTTACAAACTGGCGAAGTCTGCGCTGCTGGCGATGTCGCAGACGTTGGCGACGGAGCTGGGCGACAAGCGGATACGGGTGAACTCGGTGGCCCCCGGCTATATTTGGGACGATCAGCTGAAGTGGTATTTCGGCGAGGTCGCGAAGAAGTACGGCATCGGCGAAGACGATGTGTATGCACAGACCGCTGCACGCTCCGACCTCAAGCGACTACCCGAGCCCGACGAGATAGCCGAGGCCGTGGTGTTTCTCGCGTCCGACGCGGCCAGCGCGATCACCGGGCACACCCTCGATGTGAACTGCGGGGAATACCATGACTGACTGTGCAGGCCGACGCAACGTCGGAAGCATCGACGACCTTCACGAATCTGCGATCAGGACAACGGGTCTCGACGATTTCGGCGACGACGACTATCTCGAACCACTCGGGGTGCTGCTCGATTCGTACGCGAACGAAGCAGGACTCACCGAACTGGGCAGCAAGATGTTCCGCTACTTCCTCAAGGGCGCGCTGGTGGCACGGCTGATGAGTGAAGCGTCGTGGCAGGCCAACCCGTCGTACGCCGACATCGCGATCACCCGACCGATCTTCGTCACCGGGCTGCCCCGCACCGGCACGACGGCCCTGCATCGGTTGCTCGCCGCCGACCCTGCACATCAGGGACTCGAGATGTGGCTGACAGAGTTTCCGCAGCCACGCCCGCCGCGCGAACAGTGGGCGTCCAATCCGGTCTATCAGCAGATCGACGCCGGAATCGCGCAGCACCACGTCGACAACCCCGAGTTCATGGGTCTGCACTATCTCGACGCCGGTGAGGTCGAGGAGTGCTGGCAGTTGTTGCGGCAGAGCATCATGTCCATCTCGTACGAATCGCTCGCGTACGTGCCGACCTATTCGAGGTGGCTCGCCGAGCAGGATTGGACGCCCGCCTACGCCCGGCACCGGCGAAACCTGCAGTTGATCGGCTCGAACGAGCCGGGCAAGCGGTGGGTGCTGAAGAATCCGAGTCACCTGTTCGCACTCGACGCGCTGATGGCCGTCTACCCGGACGCACTGGTGATCCAGACACATCGCGCGCCGGAGACGATCATCGCGTCGATGTGCAGCCTCGCCGAGCACGCCACGCCCGGATGGTCGACGGTGTTCGTCGGCGACACGATCGGGAGGACCCAGCTCGACCTGTGGTCACGCGGTCTGCGTCAGTTCGCGCAGGCGCGAGCGCGATACGACGATGCGCAGTTCCTCGATATCGAGTTCGACGACCTGCGGGCCGATCCGCTCGGCACCGTCGAACGCGTGTATGCGGCGCTGGGGGCCGAGGTGTCGACCGAGGCGCGCGCCGCGATGGTGGCACTCGACGCGGAGAGCAGGTCCGGTGCGCGTCGCCCACAGCATCGATACGACCTGGCCGATTACGGATTCACACAGGCGGAGGTCGCCGCCGCGTTCTAAAGTCTGGACATGGCAATACCCAACGGTCGACGCACCGCCGAGGGTTTCCGACGGTTGATCGCGTTCGCCGACGCGGTTGTCGCCATTGCGCTGACCCTACTGGTGTTGCCTCTGGCCGAGATCGGCAAGGAACTCGGCGGCGACACGACGGTCCCGGCCGTGTTCTCCGACCATTCCGGTGAGATCATCGGTTTCCTCATCAGCTTCTTCGTGATCTGGGTGCTCTGGCGCAATCATCACGGGACGATCGAGTACTTCGAGAGCTACGACTGGGTCTTGTTGGAGCTGCATCTGGTGTGGCTGCTGAGCATCGTCGTCCTTCCGTTCGCGACGGTGCTGATGAGTGGAAACGGACTGAAGTGGGCCGGCGCGTTCTATGTCGCGGTGCTGTTGGTGTCGGTGACGACGCTCGTAGCGATGGGTGAGTGGGGCAGACGGCATCGCGCGCTTCTCGCGACCGGACCCGACGTCGACGAGTGGGTGGCGAGTGCACCGGACGTGGGCACCGTCGTGGCGCTCGTCGTTGCACTCGTCGGTTCGCTGGTCGTCCCGCAATGGGGGACCTGGTGGTTGGTGGTGCTGTTCCTCGCAGGACCTGCCGACAAGATCCTTGCCGCGCTGAGGCACTCGCGCCGGGAGTGACCGGCACCTTCGACTTACCCGATCAGCGGACTCACTCGATCAGCGGACGGACTCGACCATCTCGGCGACGAGCTCGTGCGGCTGACCGAAGAGCTGCGCGCTGCCGTGTGCGCGTTTGAAATACAGCTGGATGTCGTGTTCCCAGGTGATCCCGATGCCGCCGTGGATCTGGATCGCCTCACCCGCGACCGTGGCGAAGGCCTCCGAGCAGTAGACGTGGGCCGACGCCGCCAGCTCAGCGGCTTCCGGATCGCCGGATACGACGGCGTCGACGGCCGCTCGGGCGAGGGAGCGGGACGATTCGACCAGCATGTACATGTCGGCCATACGATGCTTCAGAGCTTGGAACGAGCCGATGATCCGCCCGAACTGTGTCCGCGACGACGCGTGCTCCACAGCGAGTGTCAACGCACGGTCGGCGCCGCCGACCTGCTCTGCGGCCAGGAGCGCCCAGGCCAGTGTGCGCAGGCGCGTCACCAGGTTGCCGTCCGCGGTGACGGCCGTCGCCGCCGTGTCGTCGAAGGTGACACGGGCCAGGGGCCGAGTCGGGTCGACGGTGGGCAGTGCGGTCACGCCGACACCGTCGGTGTGGGCGTCGACGATGTGGAGGGTGATGCCCGACGGTGTCCCCGCAAGGACAAGGAACTGATCTGCGGATTCGCCGTCGATGACGAAATGCGCTGTGCCTGTCAGTAACCCGGCCTCGCTCGTGACGCCGGGGGTACTCCACCCCGTGGCTCCCGCCCAGCACAATGCGGCGACTCGTGTCCCGGCGGCGATGTCGGGTAGGAATCGTGCGCATGCGTCGGCGTCGCCGCTGAGTAGCAGTGCGCCTGTGGCAAGCGCCGTCGAGAAGACGGGCACCGGGCTCAGTGCGGCACCGAGTTCCTCGAGAACCGTCGCGGTCTCGACGAACGACGCCCCGGCTCCGCCGAACTCTTCGGGAACAGCGAGCGCGGCGACACCGATCTCGTCGCACAGTGTGCGCCAGAGCTTGTGGTCGATGCGCCCCGGCGCGCCCATCGCGGCTCGCACCTCGACGGAACCGGATCGCTTCGTCAGCAGGTCGGCGACCGAACCGCGAAGCGCTGCACGGTCTTCGGGCGAGATCTCACTCGGCGCGATCATGGCATCCGGCAGGTGTGTTGTAGCACTCACAGCGACTCCAGGATTCGCTCGCGATGCTGGGCCTGCGTGCCCCAGGCGGTGACCAGTGCGCGAGTCTTGGTGATGTACAACGACAGGTCGTGCTCGGCGGTGTATCCGATGGCGCCGAGGACCTGAAGGGCTCGTCGCGATGCGAGGTAGGCGGCGTCTGCTGCGGCGACCTTGGCTGCGGAGATGTCGCGATCGACGTCAACGCCCTCGGGCACCGCGCCGTCGACGCCCAGCGCTGCAGCGTGTACCAGCGGACGCGCCATCTCGAGTGCGATGGCGACGTCGGCGAGATGATGTTTGACCGCTTGAAACGAACCGATCTGGCGACCGAACTGGGTGCGGGACAACGCGTACTCCGACGCGATCGTGAGCATCGCGCCGCCGAGTCCGAGTAGTTGTGCTGCGGTACCGAGCGCTCCGGCGTGCGCGGCGCGATCGCCGTCGACCCCCTCGGCGACGGCCTCGGCGGCACGCACGGTCGAGACTGTCCGGGTCGGGTCGACGGACCGCGCCGTGCTCTCCACAGTGGCAGTCGAGAGGCTGTCGTCCTCGACCACATAGATGCGGTCGGCGACATCGGCGTCCGCGGCGCGCGGTGACATCGGTGCGATGGCGACACTACTCAGCGCACCCTCCGCGAGCGCGGGTAGGCGTTCTTCGGCCACGGTTCCGCGGAGCAGAACAGGCAGCACCGCAACGGATTCGACGATCGGTCCAGGAAGTACGTGACGCCCGACCTGTTCGAGCGCGACGACCATCTCCACCGCGCCGGCTCCGGCGCCGCCGTGGCTCTCGTCGATCAGCAGGCCGAAGACCCCGATGTCGGCGAGTTGTCGGAAGACTCCCTGCGCGGGCGCGCGGTCACCAGCGGCCCAGGCGCGTGCGAGGGCGGGCGTGTCGGCCTTGGTGAGGAGTGCGTCGACACTCGATGCGAGGTCGTCGTGGATGTCGGACAGCAGGAAGTCCATCGCTCACCTATCCCCGCGCGGAAGGCCGAGGAGACGCTCGGCGATCACATTGCGTTGAATCTCGTTGGTACCGGCATAGATCGGTCCGGACAGCGAGAACAGGTAGCCGTCCATCCATGCGTCGTTGATCTCCGCCCCGGTGCCCTGCAGGTCCAGTGCGGTTTCGTGTGCTGCGATGTCCCACTGCGACCAGAACACCTTGTTGATCGACGACTCCATGCCCAGCTGACCGCCCGCCGCCAGTCGACTGACCGTCGCGTACGTCGACAACTCGTATGCGCGCGAGCCGATCCAGGCGTCGGCGACGCGAGCACCGACATCCGAATCCGTGGGGACGCTGTGCCGCTGCGTTTTCCAGAGTTCGACGAGGCGGTCGGTGGTTGCCAGGAAGCGACCGGGTGAGCGTAGCGACAGTCCGCGCTCGTTGGCGGCGGTACTCATCGCGACCCGCCATCCGTTGTCGACCTCGCCGATGACCCCGGAGGCGCCCGGGTCGGCCGGATCGTCGGGAACGAAGACGTTCTCGCAGAACAGTTCTGCGAATCCCGGCTCACCGTCGAGCTGGGGGATGGGTCGGACGGTGACGCCCGGGCTGCGGAGATCGAACATGAAGTAGGTCAATCCGCGATGCCGCTGCGCCGTGGTGTCGGTGCGGAACAGGCCGAAGGCCCGATCGGCGAAGCTCGATCGTGAGCTCCATGTCTTCTGTCCGTTGAGTAGCCAACCACCGTCGGTGCGGGTGGCCGTCGAGCGAAGTGACGCGAGGTCGCTGCCCGCCTCGGGTTCGCTCCACGCCTGGCCCCAGATGTCGTCGGCGCGCGCCATACGCGGCATGATGCGCGCAAGTTGGTCGGGGTGCGCGTGTTCGAACAGGGTCGGTGCCAACAGGAAGATCCCGTTCTGGCTCACTCGCCCGGGAGCGCCCGACCGGTAGTACTCCTCCTCGAACACGACCCAGTGCAGCAGCGGGGCGTCGCGTCCACCGAATTCTTCCGGCCAACTG
Organism: Gordonia aichiensis NBRC 108223; assembly: GCF_000332975.1. GTDB lineage: Bacteria > Actinomycetota > Actinomycetes > Mycobacteriales > Mycobacteriaceae > Gordonia > Gordonia aichiensis. The sequence continues at coordinate 452,766 of NZ_BANR01000004.1, forward strand.
ACCACCGACATGCGGTCGGCTGCCATGGTGCGCTCCCACTCGCGGTGGGCCTCGAACCCCTCCGCGGTATCCATCGACGGAAGCGGTTGTGCCGGAACGTGGTCGGCGAGCCAGGCTCGGACCTCGGAGCGAAATGATTCCGTGGCGGCGTCGAATGTGAGGTCCATCGATCAGCTCCTGTTCGACGTCGAACCGGCCGACGCCTTCATGGACTTCGCGTCCATGCCGCCGAGGGAGTCGCCACCGGAGGATTCGGCGTTCGCCGAGTGGGCGAAGTGGTGCCACCCGAACACAGAATCCATCGCGGTGCGCATGCCCATCTGGTCCTCGCAGATGTTCACCGCCTTCTTGGACAGGAACAGCCCCTGCATCGGCATGGCGACGATCTGTTCGCAGATCGCGTCGACCTTGTCGGACAGTGCCTCTCGCTCCACGACATGATTGACCATGCCCCATTGCGCTGCCTGCGCGGCGGTAAATCGCTCGCCGGTGAACAGGATCTCCTTGGCGCGGCGGGGTCCGAGCACGTAGGCGTGTGCGAAGTACTCGACTCCGGGGATGCCCATGCGCGCAACGGGGTCGGAGAAGAATGCGTCGTCGGAGGCGACGATGAAGTCGCACACCCAGCTGAGCATCAGGCCGCCGGCGATGCACGCTCCGTGCACCGCTGCGATCATCGGCTTGGGGATCTCCCGCCACCGACGGCACATGCCGAGATAGACCTCGGTCTCGCGGGCAAGCCGCTGATCGGCCCCGGTCTTGTCCGTGTGATCCCAGTGCAGGGCGGCGACGTTGTCGTAGTAGGTGTCGAAGTCGCGCTCCGGAGTGCCGATGTCGTGGCCGGCCGAGAAGTGTTTGCCATTGGCCCGCAGCACGATGACCTTGACGGCGGCGTCGTCGACAGCCCTGCGGAAGGCCGCGTCCAGCGAGTACGTCATCACCGAGTTCTGGGCGTTGCGGTACTCGGGCCGGTTCAGCGTCACGTACGCGACGGCGCCGTTGGGTCCGCCGACCTCGTAGGCGACGGGAGACGTGTCCGGGCCGAGGTCGTCGGGGCCCAGTGGGGTGGGGATCACGGCATCGCTCATGCTCACGAGCCTAACCTAGCAAATGCTTGGTTGGTAGCCTCGACCGTCTCGGCGAGCGCGCCCACTTCCGGCTGCGCCGGTCGCGGGAGCCGACCGGCGCACGTGGTTCAGGGGATGTTGATGGTGGCGGTGCAGGAGTTCGTGGGGATCGACCAGAGGCCGTTGCTGTTCACAGCGCTCAGCGTCAGTTTCACGCGTCCTTTGCCGGGTTCGTTGCGTGGAAAGCCGAATCCGAGGGTCCCGGTGTTGGGCGGCTTCGCCACACCATGCGATCGCATGGTGCCGTGCTTCCCGTTGTCGAGGTGTTTCCAGGTGAGGGTGGCGTCGGAGACGTAGCCCACGCCGAGCCACAGACTCGAAAATGTGACGAGCAGCGTGGTGAAACCGTCGTATTGGGTGACGTTGATGCCAGGGGGCGCGAACGGGACGTCGATGATGTTCGGACTCAGTCCGAAACATTGCGAGAGCGGGAACGAGCGGTTGTAGTCGGCTGATGCTGTGCCCGCTCCGTGTGCGAGACCGGTGGCTCCTCCGGCCACGATCGCCGCGGCGGCCATGCATGCGGTGGTGGTGCGAATTCGATTGCGAATCATGTCTGTGTTCCTTTCGTGAGTGTTGGGGGCGCAGCGTGTCAGCTGAGGACCAAGGTGCCGCTGCACGACGTGGCCGGGATGGGCCACAGCGCATTGCGGTTGACCGACCGGAGCGAGATCTTGACCGCGCCCCGCCCTGCCTCACCCGGTGTGAAGGCCGGGCGTCGAGGCGGCGTCGTGTGTTGTCGGGTGGGTGAAGCGCCTGGACATGGTGTACTCCTTCGGTAGGAGGCCGACTCACTGTCTACACCGGGCAAAGCGGACGTTTCGTTAGCAGGAAATCCGATCCGTTATGCCACTGTGATCCGTCGGTCGGGCAGCGGAACGTGGAAGGGGCGGGCAATGGATGACCGCAACGTGGTGTGGCAGTCGAGCAAAGTGTCTCGCGAGCAGCGCCCGCATCGCGGTGGCACGCTGTGGATAACCGGGCTCTCGGGATCTGGAAAATCCTCTGTCGCAATTGAACTCGAGCGTCGGCTGGTTGCGCAGGGACGCCCGGCGTATCTCATGGACGGCGACAATCTCCGGCACGGACTCAACTCCGACCTCGGCTTCGGCGACGACGACAGGCGCGAGAACATCAGGCGCACAGCCGAAGTCGCAGCGTTGTTTGCCGACTCGGGCTCGGTTGCGATCGTCTCCCTGATCTCGCCGTTCGCTGCCGAGCGCCAGCGCGCCCGAGAGATCCATGTGGAACGCGGACTCCCGTTCTACGAGATCTTTCTCGACACCTCCCTGCAGGAATGCGAGCGCCGTGATCCGAAAGGACTGTATGCGCGGGCGCGGCGCGGGGAGATCAGTCACTTCACCGGCATCGATTCGCCCTATGAGCGCCCCGAGGATCCGGATGTCGTGATCAGGCCTGCCGACGGTCTGCCCGCGGAGACCGCCGCGGCTGTCCTCGCCCAGCTGGGTCTGTGACGTGCGGGCACCGCTAGAGCGTTTGGTGGCTGCGGGTCCGAGTGCGGACGTTGTCGCCGATCGGCGAGCGTCGGTACCGTCGTCGTGTGCGGGGTCGGGCGCGCCTGCCCCTCCGAAGGGTGTCGTTGAAAGGGATCACGAGTGGACGATCGAAGCCTGGCGGGAGAGCTGGCAACCGCAGCAGGGGAGTTGCTCCTCGACATCCGTGCGAACAGCGGCCTGACCGGTCGGGCGCTCGGCGATGCCGGTGATCGACGCTCCGACGATTACATCCTCGGCCGACTCGCGCAGCTACGACCCGACGACGCGGTGCTCTCCGAGGAGTCGGCCGACGACAAGGCGCGCCTGATCGCCCCGCGTGTGTGGATCGTCGACCCTGTCGACGGCACGCGTGAGTACGGGAACGTCGACGACGCCGGTGGCGGTCGTCGGGACTGGGCCGTGCACGTCGCGCTCTGGTCGTCGACGGGCGGTGGAACGTTGATCGCCGGTGCTGTGGCGCTGCCCGCATTGGGCGTCACCTACGTCGACGATCCGACGCCGGTCGCGCCGACCGAGGGCCTGGCCGACCTTCCGCGCGGCGACAAGCCGCGAGTCGTCGTGAGTGGTTCCCGTCCGCCCACGTTCTCGCAGGCCGTCGCCGACGCCATCGGTGGTGAGGTGCTCCAGATGGGCTCGGCGGGCGCCAAGGCGATGGCCGTGGTGCGCGGTGAGGCCGACGCCTACGTCCACGCGGGCGGACAGTACGAGTGGGATTCGGCGGCCCCGGTGGCCGTCGCGCAGGCACAAGGACTGTGGTGCAGCCGAATTGACGGTTCTCCTCTCGTCTACAACCAGGACGACACCTACCTCCCCGACCTTGTGATCTGCCGACCGGAGTTGCGTGACACGATCATCGCAGTGACCGCAGCGGAGTGACGGAGGGCCACTCAGAAGCGGATCACGTCACCGCGCCAATCCCGACATCAGGTTCGTGATGGCGGTGCGTACGTCGCGTGCCTCGATCCTCATCAGATCTTCCTGCGAGAGTGAGCTCAGATCGCCTGCGGATAGCCGATATTCACGCTCTTCTTCTGCGGATTCGATGATGTTCCGCACGAATCGGCCGTTGCCCGCGAGGTCGATGCCTCGGTGGATACCCTGTCCGGTCTCGCGCACGTCATGGTAGAGCGGAGTACAGGCCTGCTCGATCGCGGCCACTGCTTCGGGCGTCAGCGTCGAATCACGGCGTCGTGCAAGGTATTCGCCGATGCGGGCCAGCTCGTCTGGCGTGTAGGAGTCGAACCGGATGCGACGAGCGAACCGGGAGGCCAGGCCGTCGTTGGATGCGAGGAAGCGGTCGATCTCGGCGTCGTAGCCTGCGATGATCACGACGAGCCGGTCGCGGTTGTCCTCCATTCGTGCCAGCAGGGTGTCGACGGCTTCGCGGCCAAACGCATCACCACCCGAGAGTCCCTGCTGGACAAGGGTATACGCCTCGTCGATGAACAGAACACCATCCATGGCCGAGTCGATCAGGGTCGACGTCTTGATGGCGGTGCTGCCGAGGTGTTCGCCGACCATGTCGCGTCGGGTTGCCTCGATGACCTTGTCGGACTTGATGAATCCCAGACCGCAGTACATCTTCGCGATCACCCGCGCCACGGTGGTCTTGCCGGTCCCTGGTGGCCCGGTGAACGCCAGATGCAAGCTGCGCGCCGACGTGGTCAGCCCGCGGTCGGCGCGCAGCCTCGCCAGCGTTGCTGCCGACCTGAGCTTGGCGACCTGTTCCTTGACAGACGTCAAGCCGATCTGGTCGTCGAGTTCTGCCTGTGCCGCGGCCACGAGGCTCTCCGCAGCGTGTGACTGGTCGTCGGTGTCGGTCGCCGATGCGAGCGTCGGCGGAGTCTGCGGCACGGACGCCGGGTCCCACGGGTCTGTCCGCGCTGCGATGTCGTCGACGGTGGTGACGGTGAGCCGCATCGACGGTGATCGGAGTGCTTCGGCGGCCGCCACGAGGGAGGGATCGGCCGCGAAGGCCTGTTCGAGCATGGAGGTGGCCTGCGCTTCCTTGCCCTCGCCCCGCAGAACCAGGCCATAGGTGTACGTCGCGCGACTTGCACACGCCGGAATGGCGCTGGTCATGGCGCGTTCGAGGCGTCGCACAGCCTCGGCGCTCATGCCGAGCTGGGCGCACGCGGTGCCGGTCAGATAGTCGCCGACCGTGCTCATGTGCGGATCGTGCCAATGCTCGGAGCGGGCCAGCGTCGACAACACATCCGGCCATCGCCCGGTCCGGAAGTAGAGTACGGCCTCGATGAACGTCACGATCGGCGTCCGGTGCGGGGCTTCGATGGCGTCGAGTGCGTCGCGGGCCCCCGTGAAGTCATCGCCCGCGATCAGCGTTGCGGCATACGCGGCGGTGGCCTCGACCGCGTCGGACAGCGGATAGTCGAGGAACATGCCGGTGTACCAACGCCCGACGAGGGTCCGTGGAACGATGCCGAGCCTGCGTTGTTCCGCGCCGATGCGATCGCGGTGTCGGAACAGGGCGAGGAGGACCTCGTTCGACGACTCGCCGCAGACCAGGCGGCCGAGCCAGGCGTCGGCCATGCTCGCATCCCATTCGCTGGCGCGCCTGAATGCCTTGGCGGCCTGTGCTGCGTCGTCGACGGGGTCGGTGCCCTCCACCGGGATGCCCAGCGAGAGCACCCCGAGTTCGAAGAGCTGCCTCGCCTTGCGGACGTCGGTCATCATCCCCCCACTAACTCCGATTGAACCGCTTCGCGGAAGTCCGATTGAACCGCTTCGCGTAGATCAATCACCGTAGTCGTTGCATCGTGCGATCGGGTCCGGGTCGACACAGTCCGAGGCCGATGGGTGCCGGACGGTAGAATCTGGCAGGTGAGCGATCCCGTGGAGACCGTGTCTGTGGATTCAACCGAGCGGGCAGCCGACAGCCCCGATCAGCCCCAGCCCTACAAAGAACTCGGACTCAAGGACGACGAGTACGAGCGCATCAAGCAGATCCTGGGTCGGAGACCAACCGATTCCGAGCTGGCCATGTACTCGGTGATGTGGTCGGAGCACTGCAGCTACAAGTCGTCGAAGGTGCATCTGCGCTACTTCGGTGAGACCACCACCGAGGAGATGCGCGCAGGAATGCTCGCAGGCATCGGTGAGAACGCGGGCGTTGTCGACATCGGGGACGGCTGGGCGGTGACGTTCAAGGTCGAATCACACAACCACCCGAGCTACGTCGAGCCCTATCAGGGTGCTGCGACCGGCGTCGGCGGCATCGTCCGCGACATCATGGCGATGGGCGCACGCCCGATCGCGGTCATGGACCAGCTGCGCTTCGGCCGGGCCGATGCACCCGACACACGGCGAGTGCTCGATGGTGTAGTCCGTGGCGTCGGTGGCTACGGCAATTCACTCGGACTCCCGAACATCGGCGGCGAGACGGTCTTCGATTCGAGCTACGCCGGAAACCCCCTGGTCAACGCCCTGTGTGCGGGTGCGCTACGCACCGAGGACCTGCAGCTGGCTTTCGCATCGGGTGCCGGTAACAAGATCATCCTGTTCGGTGCCCGCACCGGACTCGACGGAATCGGCGGTGTGTCGGTGCTGGCGTCGGAGACCTTCGACGACACCGGCGAGTCCGGTCCCAACCGCAAGAAGCTGCCGAGCGTCCAGGTGGGCGACCCGTTCACCGAGAAGGTGCTCATCGAGTGCTGCCTCGAGCTGTACCACGCGGGGCTGGTAGTCGGCATCCAGGATCTCGGCGGCGCCGGACTCTCCTGTGCGACATCGGAATTGGCATCGGCCGGCGACGGCGGCATGAGAATCGAACTCGAGAAGGTGCCGATGCGCGCCGAGGGCATGACCCCCGCCGAGGTGCTCTCGAGCGAGTCGCAGGAGCGCATGTGCGCGGTCGTCACCCCGGAGAACGTCGACGCCTTCCTCGCCGTGTGCCGTAAGTGGGACGTGCTGGCCACCGTGATCGGCGAGGTCACCGATGGTGACAACCTGGTCATCACGTGGCACGGTGAGACCGTTGTCGACGTCCCGCCGCGAACCGTGGCGCACGAGGGTCCGGTATACGAGCGTCCCGTCGCCCGACCGGAGTGGCAGGACGGTGTGGTCGAATCGACGACGGAGGCGCTCAAGCGCCCGTCGACCCCCGACGAACTGCGTCAGACGTTGCTCGACATGCTCGAGTCCCCCGCACTGTGCAGCCGCAGGTTCATCACCGATCAGTACGACCGTTACGTGCGCGGCAACACCGTGCTCGCAGAACATGCCGACTCCGGTGTGATCCGCATCGACGAGAAGACCGGTCGCGGAATCGCTCTGGCCACAGACGCATCAGGGCGCTATACCTTCCTCGATCCGTATCGGGGCGCTCAACTCGCGTTGGCTGAGGCATATCGCAACGTTGCGGCATCGGGCGCGACACCGCGCGCGGTGACCAACTGCCTCAACTTCGGTTCGCCCGAGGACCCGGGGGTGATGTGGCAGTTCCAACAGGCCGTTCACGGACTCGCCGATGGTTGCAGACAGCTCGGCATCCCGGTCACGGGCGGCAACGTGAGCTTCTACAACCAGACCGGGTCGACGCCGATCCTGCCAACCCCGGTGGTCGGTGTGCTCGGCGTGATCGACGACGTGCATCGTCGGCTTCCGACCGACTTCGGGACCGAGCCCGGTGAAACGCTCATCCTGCTCGGTGAGACGCGGGACGAGTTCGACGGCTCCATCTGGGCGGAGGTCGCCTACGACCATCTCGGCGGTGTGCCGCCGCAGGTCGACCTCGATCACGAAAAACTGTTGGCCGACATCCTGACCGCGGCGTCACGCGACGGCTTGGTCTCGGCTGCGCATGATCTCAGCGAGGGCGGGCTGATCCAGGCCGTCGTCGAATCAGCGCTGGCGGGCGAAACCGGCTGTCGCATCCTGCTTCCCGAGGACGCCGACCCGTTCGTGTGGTTGTTCTCCGAATCGTCGGGCCGCGTGCTGGTTGCTGTGCCGCGCACAGAGGAGTCGCGGTTCACCTCGATGCTCACCGCCCGGCAGATGCCGTGGACGCGTATCGGCGTCGTCGATCAGGGATCGGACTCCGTGACCGTGCAAGACCAGTTCGAGGTCACGCTCGACGAACTGCGTGCCGTGCACGAGGGCACACTGCCGAAACTGTTCGGGTGAGCTGAGAAGACGACATGTCGAATCCCACCGACCCGTTGGGCGGACCGCCGCCGTTCGATCAACCCCAGTACGGCCAACCCCCGTACGGCCAACCCCAGTACGGCCAACCCCAGTACGGCCAATTCCGGTACGGCCAACCCCAGTACGGGCAGCCGTTCGCCGGATACGGGGTGCCGCGGGTCCCCACGTCGACGTCCGGCGCGACGGCGATCGTGGCCTCGGTACTTGCACTTCTCGGGACGTTTGTCGGTCTGGTGGGAATCGCGGTGTCGGTGATCGCACTCGTCGGTGTGGGGAGCCACATGACGACTGGCCTCCTCGTGTGGGCGGTGGTCGACCTCCTCGTCGTGATCGCCTCCACAGGTCTGCTCGCGACCGGTGGAGTGCAACTGCTGCGTCGCAGGGCGATCGGGCGGTGGTTGATCGTCGCGGGCTGTGCACTCACGATCCTGATGGGGATCGCCGATACTCTGATCAGCGCGGTGTTCTTCTCCGCCACATACTCGGTGAACACCTCGAGCACGTTTCACGCGCCCCTGTTGGTGAGTCTCATCAGTCTCGTGTTCCCCGTGGCAGCGATCATCCTGGCCCTCGTGCCGTCGACCGCCGCCTACTGCGCGGCGCCCGGTCTGGCCCAGCCCGGATATCCCCAGCCCGGATATCCCCAGCCCGGATACCCGCAGTCCGGCCGCTACCACTAGGACCGGATGGGCTGAGAGGTCGATCGGGGCCTGCGTCGGATGATCTTCCCGTTCGCCGTCGGGTCATCGAATGGAAAACGGCCCGTGTCGGGCCGTCGTCTGCTGGTTCCGCTACGCTCCACTCGACCGAACTCGAGAGGAATCCCGATGACCAACCCGTACGACCCGCAGGGCGATCCGATGCGGAAGGACGGCGGATACGGCCAGGCCCCTTATGGCGGCGAGCAGCCGCAGTACGGTGGCGATCCCTACGGGCAACCCCAATACGGCCAAGCCCAGTACGGGCAACCCCAGTACGGCCAGCCCCAATATGGTGGCCAGTCGTATGGGCAACCCCAGTATGGCTACGGCAACACGCCTCCCGACAACAATTTGGTGTGGGCCATTCTGTGCACGGTGCTCTGCTGCCTGCCGCTGGGCATCGTGTCCATCGTCAAGTCGACGTCGGTGAACGGACTCTGGGCCGCGGGCGATTACGCAGGTGCGCAACAGGCTGCCGACGACGCGAAGAAGTGGGCGATGTGGGGTGCCATTGCCGGCGCGGCCAGCATCGTCGTGGGCATCGTCATCTACGTCATCTTCGCGATCGTGCTCGTCTCCAGCATCCCGTCGACGTCGACGTACTGACTTCGTCGAATCCGATGGCCGACGACACCGCAGCGGACCTGCATCCGGTTCCCAGCCGGGAGAGACTCCCTGCACGGATCGAGCGTGTCGTGCTCGGGACGGTGAGCGCGATCTCGCATCATCGCGTCGCCGGACCGACACTGGTCGTCGCGGCCGCCGCGGGCTGCGCAGGCGCGATCTGGTTCGGCGATCCGACGACCCCTGGTGGACCGCTGCCGGTGTGTCCGACCAAGGCACTGCTTGGCATCGATTGCCCCGGTTGCGGTTCGCTGCGTGCTGTGTACTGGCTGATGCACGGCAACCTCGGAGAGGCGCTGCGCTACAACGCACTCGGTGTCGTCGCTCTCGTCTTGCTCGGCTGGGCGTTTGTTGCCTACTGTGTCGGCCTGTGGCGGGGCCGACGGGTGCGGAGCTGGCAACATCTGCGTTTCGCTCCGTTCGTAGCACTGGTCGCGGTGGGTGTGTGGATCGTGATCCGGAACATCCCGGTCGCCCCGTTCGACGCACTGCGGGTGTGACACCGGTGTCGTGTCGGCACATCACCCCCGGCCGTACCACTCCTGCACGAATCCATCCGGGTCGTCGGTGGTGATCTGATCGGCACCGCGCTCGACCAGGCGCACAAGGCGCGCCACGGATGAGTTGTCAGCGTGCGGAAGGGTGTAGACATCGACCCGGCGCCCCATCGCATGGAACGCCGCGATCACATCCGCGCCGAGCTCCGCGGCGCCGAGAACGAGGCCGTGGTCGAGATAGATCATCTCGGCGCGCGGCGAGTCACGGCACGCGGTGAAGACGAAGCCCCGGAAATCCTCCGAGCGCAGGGCACGACGGGCCGCGCCTCGGTGGCAGGGGTCGTAGCCGACGTGGATACCCGGCGCAGCGTCGCAGAGAACCCTCACCGCGTCGGCGTCGCCGCACGAGAGGATCGCGTTGTCGGCGAACGGTGCGACGGCCTGGGCGAACACGTCGACGGCTGCCTCGTCGAGTGCTGCGGCGTCCTCCTTGAAGTCCAGTTGCAGCATCGCATGCGAGGCTACGTCCACGTCGTCGAGCAGTGTCGCGAGGTCTTCGAGGAGGACAACATTCTCGTCGGTCGGGGTTCCGGTGGCGTCACGCAACCGCAGCCCGCGTAGATACGACGCCGAGGCCTGCGCGATGTCACCGCGTCCGGTGGTGGCGTGCGTGATGTCGCGATCATGCAGCATCGCGAAGCCGCGGTCGGCATGGATCAGCAGATCGACCTCGACGCTCGCGCCGACTCGCAATGCCTCGACGATGCGCGACGCGGTGAACGGGGTGTCCGACGGGCGCCGTCGGGCTCGGTGCCATTTGAGCAGGGTTCGACGTCCAGCGTGTGTGACCGCGATCGGGGGAGGAGATGCGGCGGGGTTCTCGGAGCTCGGCATCGGTGCCGACACTACGCCCGAAAGGCCATTGGCCAGAACCTGTCCCACCGATGTGGAACGTGTTCTAGTTTGGTGGCATGAGTCTGCGAGTGATCGAGTGGTCGACCGGAACCGTCGGTAGGCATGCCATCGCCGGGATCGACGCCCATCCCGATCTGGAACTGGTCGGCGTGTGGGTGTCCGACCCGGCGAAGGTCGGCCGGGACGCCGGGGAACTGGCAGGGCTCGGTCGCGATCTCGGAGTCGCGGCGACGTCGGACGTCGACGAACTGCTGGCGTTGGCCCCCGACTGCATAGTGCACACCGCGATGACCGACGATCGTGTCGTGGAGTCGATCGGCGACCTGACGCGGTTCCTCGAGGCGGGGGTCAACGTGGTGTCGAGCGGTCCGGTGGTGCTGCAGTTCCCACACGGCATCCTGCCTGCGTCGATGATCGACCAGATCGAGGCGGCGGCTCACAGCGGTGGGGCGACACTGCACGTGAACGGCATCGATCCGGGATTCGCCAACGACGTCCTGCCGCTGTCGATGACGAGTCTCGCGCAGCGCATCGACGAGGTGCGGTGCATGGAGATCGCCGATTACTCCACCTACTACCAGCCGGTGGTCATGCGCGACCTGTTCGGATTCGGCCAACCCCTGGACTACACGCCGGTGTTGCTGACGCCCGGTGTCCTCGGCATGGCGTGGGGGAGCGTCGTACGGCAGCTCGCGGCCGGACTGGGCATCACACTCGACGAACCGCTCGTCGAGCGCGTCGAACGGGTCGCCGCCGATCGTGACTACTCGACGGTGTCGGTCGACGTGCCGAAGGGCACGATGGCCGCGCTGCGGTTCGAGGTCGCGGGTCAGGTCGACGGCGTCGACAGGATCGTGCTCGAGCACGTGACCCGCACGCATCCCGATCAGTGTCCGCAGTGGCCGAAACCCGCCGAGGGTGACGGCTCGTATCGCATCGTCGTTTCCGGTGAACCACATATGCAGGTCGAGTTCAGCCATCACGGCGAGCACGGGGATCACAATGTCTCGGGCATGATCGTGACGGCGATGCGCCTGGTCAATGCCGTACCAGCTGTCGTCGCTGCTCCCGCGGGCCTCGCAACCGCGCTCGACCTGCCGCTCGTCACAGGGCGTGGGCTGGTGGCGGGAGCTGCTCATCGTGTCGTGCCCGCCCCGTGACGTCACGTCGTCCGCCGATTCCCGCCGGACCTCGGCGGCGCCCCGGCGTACCGGCGATCATCACAGGGGCCAGGTGTGCACGGGTTCACCCTCGTGCATCAGGGCGACGTAGTCGGCGAGCATGCCGTGCAGTGCGGCGTCGCGACTCTCGCCTGCGGACTCCCGCGCGGCCACCGCATGACGCTGCCATACCGAACCCGACTGTCGGGTGATGCAGCGTCCCTCGATCACGGAAAGATACCGCGAGCGCGCCTTGTCGGAGACGCCGAACGAGCGGAGCCCGGACTCGGCCAGCGGCAGGAGGCGTCGAAGCGTGAGTTCGTCCGGACGTATCCATCCGACACCCGGCCAGTAGAGCTGACTGTCGAAGCCCGACCGTGCGCCCGCGTGGAGATTCTCGGCAGCGGCGTCGAACGACATCTGTGACCACAGCGGTAGATCCTGCTCGACCAGCCCGCGTACGACCCCGTAGTAGAACGCCGCATTGGCCATGGTGTCGACGACGGTTGGCCCCGCGGGCAGCACCCTGTTCTCGACCCGCAGGTGGGCCTGGCCGTCGACGACGTCGTAGACGGGACGGTTCCAGCGATAGACGGTCCCGTTGTGGAGACGCAGTTCGTCGAGCGTCGGGATTCCGCCGGCGTCGAGCGTCGCGAGCGGATCCTCGTCGGATGAGACGGGCAGCAGCGCCGGAAAGTATCGGGTGTTCTCGTCGAAGAGATCGAAGATGGTGTTGATCCAGCGTTCACCGAACCAGACACGCGGACGCACGCCCTGATTCTTCAGCTCGAGCGGGCGGGTGTCGGTCGCCTGCTCGAAGACGGGGATGCGGCTCTCGTGCCACAGCGCGGTGTCGGCGAGGAATGGCGCATTCCCTGCCACTGCCACCTGCACGCCGGAGATCGCTTGCGCGGCATTCCAATGCGAAGCGAAGTCTTCGGGGGCCACCCTCAGATGCAACTGCAGTGACGTGCAGGCCGCCTCGGGAAGGATTGAATCCGTTGCGGTGGAGAGGTGTTCGGCGTCGTGGTGTTCGTCGAGCGGGACCCCGGTGATGTCGAGTTCGATGTCCTCACCGCGGGCGTCGAAGATCTGCCGGTTCAGTAGGTCATACCGTGGGTTGGCCGAAATCCAATGATGCGCAAAGTGTTCGGTGCGCAGGGTGGGTAGCATACCGATCATCACAAGATGGCTGTCGGCCGCCGCGGCCTTCTTCTCGGCACGATTGAGTGAGGTGCGCAATGCCTGCTCGAGTGAGATGGTGTCGTCGGTGGTGAACGGCCGGGGAGACACATTGATCTCGATGTTGAACTGGCCGAGTTCGGTTTGGTAGTCGGGGTCGGCGATCGCATCGAGGACCGCGGCGTTGGCCATCGCCGGATTCATCGCGGCGTCGACGAGATTGAGCTCGACCTCCATGCCCAGCAGCGGTTGGGGCGGCGCGCCGTGATCGGTGAACACTCCGTCGGCGAGCATGCGTGCGATCGCCTCCGTGCCACGCGACACCTGGCGTCGGAAACGGACGCGGTCGGCGCCGGTGAACTTCTGATCGGGCACGTCGGTTCCCATGGGGTCAATGGTGCCCGAACCGACGGGGTCGGGTGCGCGCATCGGGGTTCATTGTCGTGAACGGGATGCACACCGAGGGCATCGCGATCGCGCTCACCGCACAGGTGCATCATGACGTGATGCCCGCGCGAAAACCGATCGATCCCGCAGCCGCCCGCGCAGCGGTCCTCGCGGTCGCGCCCTGGCTGCGCGACGACTCCCTTCCCGCACCTGCCAGAGCCGAGCTCGCCGCAGCGGTACGGCTGACGGCCCGGACCCTCGAGGACATCGCGCCCGGTAACTCTGTAGAGGTGAGAGTTCCGCCCTTCGTCGCGGTGCAGTGCATCGAGGGGCCACGGCACACCCGCGGCACCCCGCCGAATGTGGTCGAAACCGACCCGCGCTCGTGGTTGCTCCTCGCTGTCGGCGACGCCGAATTCGACGATCTCGTCGCACAGGGGGAGGTCTCGTCGTCGGGCAGCAGGGCAGGCGAGGTGGCCACCTGGATGCCGCTCGTCCGTGTCTGACCGAGCGGGGGCGATGCCTCCGATGTTCGACCGACGCTCGGTGCGCTGGCTCACACGCGGAATATCCGCAGGTGCCACGCCGCTGCACGATTGGAAAAGTGGGCCTACCGGCACGTAAGCTCGGGTTACCGAGACCAGGCCCGCGCCGCCACGTCCAGCACAGGGAGCTCGTCGTATGCCGGATCTTTCGATCACAAGCACCAACCTGCTGGCTCCTACCCAGCACGCCTGTCCCGCACGGGAAGCGATCGACGAACCGGAGAACGAGCCGCGCGAGGAGTGCGGTGTCTTCGGTGTGTGGGCTCCCGGCGAGGACGTCGCCAAGCTGAGCTACTACGGCCTCTACGCACTGCAGCATCGCGGCCAGGAGGCCGCGGGTATCGCGGTGGGTGACGGCTCGCAGGTCCTTGTCTTCAAGGATCTCGGCCTGGTCAGTCAGGTCTTCGACGAGCAGACGCTCGGTGCGATGGTCGGTCACGTCGCGATCGGGCACTGCCGGTACTCGACGACAGGATCGACCACCTGGGAGAATTCCCAACCGATCTTCCGTACGACCGACGCCGGTAGCGGAGTTGCGCTGGGACACAACGGAAATCTGGTCAATACCGCCGACCTCGCCAGTCGTGCACGTGAGCTGGGTATTGCCAGCGGATCGGCGACGTCGGACTCCGACATCGTCGGTGCACTGCTGGCGCACGGTGCTGCCGACAGCAGCATCGAGCAAGCCGCGATGGAACTCCTTCCGACGTTGCGCGGCGCGTTCTGCCTGACCTTCATGGACGAGCACACCCTGTACGCGGCGCGCGATCCGCACGGTGTGCGCCCGCTGTCACTCGGCAGGCTCGACAGAGGGTGGGTCGTCGCATCCGAGACCGCCGCGCTCGACATCGTCGGCGCGTCATTCGTCCGCGACATCGAACCCGGTGAGCTGCTGGCGATCGACGCCGACGGCGTGCGCAGTTCCCGGTTCGCCGAGCCGACGCCGCGTGGTTGCGTCTTCGAGTACGTCTACCTCGCCCGCCCGGACAGCGTGATCCACGGTCGGTCGGTGCACTCGACCCGAGTGGAGATCGGTCGACGTCTGGCACGGGAGTTCCCCGCCGACGGCGACCTGGTGATCCCGGTTCCCGAGTCGGGCACACCCGCAGCGGTCGGGTACGCGCAGGAATCGGGCATCCCCTACGGCCAGGGTCTGATGAAGAACGCATACGTGGGGCGGACGTTCATCCAGCCCTCGCAGACGATCCGGCAGCTCGGCATCCGACTCAAACTCAACCCTCTCAAAGAGGTGATCCGCGGTAAGCGGCTCATCGTCGTCGACGACTCGATCGTCCGGGGCAACACCCAGCGCGCACTGATCAGGATGCTGCGCGAGGCAGGCGCCGCCGAGATCCACGTGCGCATCGCCTCGAGCCCCGTCCGTTGGCCCTGCTTCTACGGGATCGACTTCGCGTCGCCCGCCGAGCTGATCGCCAACGGTATGGAATCCGAGGAGCACATGGTCGAGGGCGTGCGGCAGGCCATCGGCGCCGATTCTCTCGGCTACATCAGCATCGACGAGATGATCGCCGCCACCGAGCAGCCTGCGTCGTCGTTGTGCGCTGCCTGCTTCGACGGTGACTACCCGATCGAACTGCCCGAGGAGACGTCGATGGGGAAGGCGGTGCTCGAGCAGATGCTCGCCAGTGCCGCAGGCGACAGCCGAATCGACCCGTTGACCGTGCCGAACGACAACGCCAACGCAGTCCTGCGCCCCTGACCGTCGACCGGGTAGTGAACCACCGCCTGTGGCGACTGCCCGCACGCTCTCCGGTAGCGTGTGACCCGACCATCAGCGATTGCGAACAGGGGTGCGCGCCTACATGTCCGAGAAGGATTCGGTAGCCAACGAACCGAGTACGGGCGACTCGACGCCGACGGATACCGGAGCGTCGTATGCGGCTGCTGGTGTCGACATCGACGCAGGTGAGCGGGCCGTCGAACTGTTCGCCCCACACGCCAAGCGTGCCACCCGGCCCGAGGTCATGGGCGGGTTGGGCGGCTTCGCCGGCCTGTTCGCGCTGAAGGGGAATTACCGTGAGCCGGTCCTCGCGGCGTCGAGTGACGGCGTCGGAACCAAACTGGCTGTCGCGCAGGCGGTCGGCAAGCACGACACCGTCGGTCAGGACCTCGTCGCCATGTGCGTCGACGACCTCGTCGTCTGCGGGGCGGAGCCACTCTTCCTGCAGGACTACATCGCGATCGGCAAGGTGATTCCTGAGGTCGTCGCCGAGATCGTGGCGGGTATCGCAGACGGTTGCGTGGCCGCAGGATGTGCGCTGCTCGGCGGTGAGACGGCAGAGCATCCAGGACTCATGCTGCCCGACCATTACGACCTGTCGGCGACTGCGGTGGGGGTCGTCGAGGCAGACGAACTGCTCTCGCCCGAACGGGTGCGCGCCGGCGACGTCGTGATCGCAATGGGTTCGTCGGGACTGCACTCCAACGGTTACTCGCTCGCGCGCAAGGTGCTCCTCGAGTGGGGGCACATGGACCTCGGTGGTCACGTCGAGGAGTTCGGTCGCACACTCGGCGAGGAGTTGCTCGAGCCGACCCGGATCTACGCGCGGGATTGCCTTGCGCTCGCTGCCGAGACCGACGTGCGGATTTTTGCCCACATCACCGGCGGTGGACTCGCCGAGAACCTCGCACGCGTCATCCCGGACGGACTGGTCGCCGAACTCGAACGCGGAACATGGACTCCCGCACCGATTTTCGCTCTGATCGCCCAGCGTGGTCGGGTCGAGCAGGCGGAGATGGAGCGCACGTTCAACATGGGGGTCGGAATGGTTGCGATCGTGGCGCCCGAGGACACCGACCGTGCGCTCGCGGTGCTCACCGCGCGCCACGTCGACAACTGGGTACTCGGCGCGATCAAGCGCTCACCGGAGCCGAAGAGTCACGAGGTCCCCAAGGTGACGGTCGTCGGCGAGCATCCGCGCTTCTGAGCGAACGTCCGGTCCATCCCGTGCTGGGGCCGGACTCTGCGGCCTGAACATCGCTCCGCAATGGAACATCACACCGGAGCGGTAAGTGCCATTCTGGGCCAGAATGTCCGAGTGTAAACATCGTCGGTGATGCGCTCGGGACTGCCGAGCGCATCACCGACGTGAAGGTCGTGCGGGTTACCGCAGGAGGAGATACGCGTCAGGCGCGCTTCCACTCCTCCTCTTCGGCCCACTCATCCACAGGATCCGGACGATCTGCCGAATCGCCCGACCCCGACAACTCGCGCTGCAAGCTGTCGAAATCGGTGTGGGGAGTGGAGTACTTGAGCTGACGAGCAACCTTCGTCTGCTTTGCTTTCGCCCGGCCGCGGCCCATATGGGACCCCCTCGCACAATGACGGGGCGGCCAAACTAGTGGCGGCCCCGTTCTCTAGGTAGTGAATCTGTCGTGCCAACCAGTCTAGCGCGCCCGAACGGATTCTGTGGATTGCCCTGCCTTGCCACGCCGACGCCGCCCGCGGTGAGTTGCGGGAGCCGGATGCCACACCCTCTAGGCGCGGGCCAGTTTCTTGGTTGCCTCGCGTCGGACCTTCGGGGCCAGCTGGTCGTCGGAGAGGAGCTCGCGCAGTGACTCGGCGTCGGTACCGGTGATCAGGTGCCGCACACGCACGCTGTGCTGCGGGCGAGAGACCACTCGGATCTCATCGCCTGCACCGACGGTTCCCGGGTGTAGAACCCGCAGGTAGGTGCCGACATCAGCGCGGTCGAGGAAGCGCTTGATCCATCGGGGCTCATCGGCCCACGCCGCGAAGGTGCGGCACGGGGTGCGCGGAATGGTGGTTTCCAGTAGCAGACCGTCGTCTCCGACAGCCCACTGCTCGCCGACCAGCGCGTCGGTCACGGGTAGGCCGGTGACCCGGAGGTTCTCGCCGAACCAGCCGTAAGGAAGCTCACGTCCGAGCGAGGAAGCCCAGTGGTGTGCTTCGGCGTGGTCGTATGCGTAGACGGCCTGGTCGAGTCCCCCGTGGTGTTTCGTATCGCAGACGTGATCGGTGACGAGGCCGAGGTCGCCGACCGTCACCCTGCCGGATTGCGGCCGCTTGTCGATCGCGCTGGCCCCGATCGAGTCGAGCTCGACGTCGTGTTCGGCGACACAGACCGCGAGCACTCGCCCGAGCAACTCCTGCGGCTGCCCGGATGTCGAGACGCTCACCGGCCGCGCAGCTTGTCGATCGCCGCGCGTCCGGCCTGCACCCGGTCGTCGGCCCGGATGGAGTCGGGGTCGATGCGGGCGGGCATCCGATCTCCGACCTCGAGCTCTACCTCGGGACCTATGCTGCTCTTGACCAGTGCGAGCGCGATCGGCCCGAGCTCGAAGTGGTCGACGACGGTCCCGACCCGCCCGACGTTCCGGCCGCCCGCGGTGACGACGGCACCGGTATCGGGTTTGTCGTCGGCGCTCCCATCGAGATGCAGCAGGACGAGTCGTCGAGGCGCCTTGCCGAGATTGTGGACGCGGGCCACCGTCTCCTGCCCGCGGTAGCAGCCCTTGTCGAGGTGTACGGCGCCGTACTCCCCGGGCCCACCGATCCAGTTCACCTCGTGGGGGATCGTGCGCTCGTCGGTGTCCACGCCGAGGCGGGGACGCATACCTGCCACGCGGAGTGCGTCGAGAGCCCAGCTCCCGGCGGCGCGTGCGCCTGCGTCGATCACGGTGTCCCACCAGCCCACCAGTTGCGATTCAGGCACGACGAGGTCGACGACGGGCAGGGCCCCGGTTGCGTGCGGGCCCTCGGAGAGCGGCGGCATGATGCGCCAGAAACCGAGGGGCTCCTCCTCGTGATGGACTTCGGGGAGATCGCCGGCGGTGTAGGGCAGTGCATCGGGGTCGATTTCGAGCAACTCGGTGATCGGACCCGTCAGCACGTCCGGGCCGATCAGTGTCAGAACCCTCATGTCCGGCCGTGCCGCGGGGGCGACGTCGGCCCAGAAGACCATCTTGGTGAAGAAGTCGAGGAGGGGTGCTCCGCGATGGCCTTCTGTGTCGATCCACATCACCTCATCGACATCGGTGACGACGAAGTGGTCTTCGACGCGACCGTTCATGTCCAGCGAGAGAGATTCGGCGCTGCGTCGGTCGGGTAGGTGACTGACGTGCTGGCTGCTGATGTTGTGCAGCCAGCTCAGTCGTTCGGAGCCGGGTACCTCGATCACAGCGCGATCGGAGCGGTCGACGACGACGGCGCCGCGCACCGCGGCCCGCTGTTCGCCGAGCGGATCGCCGTAGTGCCACGCGAGCGTCGTCGACGACTCATCTGTGGGAGAGTGCGGGTCGGCGACCGCGCCCTTCGTGGAGTACCTGGTCAAGATCGGGGAGGGCGCCACCTCACCGATTCTACGCAGTCGACGCACTAGCCTCGTGGACTATGTCGCACTCGATCCTGATGACCCTCGACGGTGAGCGCCACGAGCCCGACGAACCGTTTCTCCACGCCGACGACCTCGCCGCGGTGCGCGGCGACGGAATCTTCGAGACCCTGCTCGTACGCGGCGGACGCGCCCGGTGCGTCGACCTGCACCTTGAGCGCCTCACGCGCAGCGCGGCGATGCTCGAACTCCCCGAGCCCGACGTCGACGCGTGGCGCGAGGCGATCGACGTCGCGGCCGAGCAGTGGGCCGCTGACGCGCCGCGCGGTGCCGAGGGCATGCTGCGGCTGGTGTATTCGCGCGGTCGCGAGAGTGCGGCAGGAGACGGCCCTCCCACCGCCTATCTGACGGTCGGCCCGGTCGCTGACCGGGTGACCGCGGTTCGTCGTGACGGTGTCTCGGTGGTCACGCTTGATCGTGGGTACTCGATCGACGCGGCGGCGAGTTCGCCCTGGCAACTGCTCGGTGCCAAGACGCTCAGCTACGCAACCAACATGGCGGCGTTGCGGCACGCGACTGCGCAGGGTTTCGACGATGTCATCTATCTCAGTGCCGAGGGCGCAGTCCTCGAGGGTCCGCGCTCGACGGTCGTCGCGGTGTACGACAAGACCTTGGTCACGCCTCCTATCGAGGCGGGAATTCTCCCCGGAACCACCGCGCGCGCCACCTTCGAATTGGCGGAAAAGGAGGGGTGGGGCACGGAGACGCGGATTCTGCGAACGGCTGATCTGATCGCCGCCGATTCGTTTTGGCTCGTGAGTAGCGTCACCTTGGCTGCGCGGGTCACCTCACTCAACAGATATGCGACGCCCGTGGCGTCGAATACTGACCAGTTCACCGATTTGGTGGACCGTGCGATAGGCGATGACTCAGAATGAGCAGGTCGGTGACTTCGTCCCCTCGGAGACCGACGCGATTCTGAGACACAGCTCATAACTTCATCCCGACGACGGGACCTTTGGCTGCTTGTCCCCACGATCGGCCCAGCGTAGCGTCGTCGACAACGGGCTACTACGCATTGTCGTAGCACGCTCGTGCTTTCGTACCAGGACGCGTCTCCCAGCCCGGGGGCGCGGCTATGAGATTCGAGACGCGATGAACGCTCTGGATTTGTCACGATGGCAGTTCGGGATCACGACTGTCTATCACTTCATTCTCGTCCCGTTGACGATCGGCCTCGCGCCGATGGTCGCGATCATGCAGACGGTGTGGCACAGGACGGGGAATGAGCAGTGGCTGCGTGCCACCAAATTCTTCGGAAAACTCTTCCTCATCAACTTCGCACTCGGTGTGGCGACCGGCATCGTGCAGGAATTCCAGTTCGGGATGAACTGGAGTGAATACAGCCGTTATGTTGCCGACGTCTTCGGTGCACCGTTGGCGCTCGAGGGATTGATCGCCTTCTTCCTCGAGTCGACGTTCCTCGGCCTGTGGATCTTCGGGTGGACGAGGCTGCCGCGGCGTGTGCATCTCGCGACCATCTGGTTGGTCGCGATCGGTGTGACGGCGTCCGCCTACTTCATCATCGCGGCGAACAGCTTCATGCAGCACCCGGTGGGGGTCGCGTGGAGTGATGTGCGTGAGCGTCCTGCGATGAACAATTTCTGGGCGGTCATCACCAATAACACGACCCTGGTCGCTTTTCCGCATGTCATAGCCGGATCGTGGCTCACCGCAGCCACTTTCGTCGCCGCGATCGGCGCCTGGTGGATGACGCGCAACATGATTCGGGCGAAGAAGCTCAGTGCTGCCATCGAGACCGGCGACGCCTCCGACATGCCGAAGACGACATCGCCCAGTCAGATCGACGCCACCCCGGCGGATCTCGAGCGCGACGCGCGTCGGATGTGGCGGCCTGTCACCAGGTTCGCGTGTTGGTTCGCGATCGTCGCCGGTGTGCTCGTCATCATCACCGGTGACATGCAGGCACAACTGATGTTCAAACAGCAGCCGATGAAGATGGCCGCCGCCGAGTCGTTGTGCGACACCGAGCAGCCTGCCGGGTTCTCGGTACTGGCAGTCGGGCGACAGAACAACTGCGACAACATCGAGCACGTCATCACGATCCCGCGCATGCTGTCATTCCTCGCCGATCACCGCTTCGACAGCGAGGTCAAGGGCGTCAACCAATTACAGGAGGAGTACACGCAGAGACTCGCCGGGACGCCGGGTGTGGAACCCGGGCAGAATTTTGCGCCCAACCTGTTCGTCACCTACTGGGGCTTCCGGGCGATGATCACCTGGGCGCTCGGTTCGGTGATCGTCGCGCTCGGCGGGTTGTGGTTGACGCGCAAGAACAAGGTGATCTCGTCGCGTAAGTTCGGTCTGCTCGCGCTCTGGATGATCCCGACGCCGTTCCTGGCCAATGCGTCCGGCTGGATCTTCACCGAGATGGGACGTCAGCCCTGGGTGGTCGTGCCCAACTGGGCCGACAACCTCGACCCCACCCGCATCCACATGCTGGTGCAGAACGGCGTCTCCAATCACACGCCACCGATCCTGTGGGTCACGCTGATCGGCTTCACCGTTCTCTACGGTGCGCTGGGCGTCGTGTGGTTCCTGCTGCAGCGTCGGTACATCATCGAGGGTCCCGGTCCGCATGACGATGTTCCGCCGATCGTCGATGAGGACGTCTCCGACTCCGATGCCGACGGCCCCAAGCAACTGTCGTTCGCGTACTGAGGAGTAAGAGACATGCTCGGAAATCTCTGGTTCATCATCGTCGCGATCCTGTTCGTCGGGTACTTCGTGCTCGAAGGTTTCGACTTCGGTGTCGGCATGCTGATGCCGTTCCTCGGCCGAAGCCACACCGGTGGCGACAGCAAGGTGTCGGCGAAGGACGACGCCGCCGACAACGACAAGCGACGTCGGGTGCTGCTCAACACCATCGGGCCCGTCTGGGACGGCAACGAGGTGTGGCTCCTGACAGCCGGCGGTGCGTTGTTCGCGGCATTCGGCGGGTGGTACGCGACGATGTTCTCAGCGCTGTACCTGCCGCTGTTCCTCATCCTTGTCGGCCTGATCGCGCGCGTCGTATCGATCGAATGGCGCGGCAAGATCAACAATCCCAAGTGGCGTCAGTGGTGCGACTTCGGTATCGGGCTCGGGTCATGGATTCCCGCGATCCTCTGGGGTGTCGCGTTCGCCAATGTCGTTCGTGGGCTTCCGATCGATGAGCGGCACCAGTACACCGGCGGGTTCTTCAACCTGCTCAACCCCTACGGGCTGCTGGGTGGGCTCACGACGCTGCTGGTGTTCCTCACGCACGGGGCCATCTTCCTGAGTATCAAGACCGGTGGTGTGCTGGAAGAGGATTCGAAGAAGTACGCCAAGATGCTGGCCATCCCGACGCTTGTCGTCGCTGCAGTCTTCCTGCTCTGGACCCAGTTCGCCTACGGCAACGGGTGGACCTGGATTCCGGTGCTGATCGCGGCGATCTCGGCTGTGGTCATGGTCATCGCCACCCAGGCCGAGCGTGAGGGCATCGCGTTCACCGCCAACGCGATCGCGATCGCGGGTACGGTCGCGTCGCTGTTCGCGTGCCTGTTCCCGAACGTGCTCCCATCGACGACGAATGCGGCGTGGAACCTGACGGTCGAGAACACGTCGTCGAGCGACTACACGCTCACGGTGATGACCATCGCCGCGGTCATCGTCACGCCGATCGTCATCGCCTACCAGGCCTGGACGTACTGGGTGTTCCGCAAGCGGCTGTCCGTCGACCAGATCCCCGAGTCGATCGGCTTGTCGTCGCTGAAGGCGTGGCAATAGATCCTGTGGGCGCCCCGGCCGATGGTCGGGGCGGCCCACAGGCGGCAGCGGGCACTGCGCGTCGCGGTCGCCCACCGCTCGACCCCCGGCTTCTCAAATACTCGCCGACGACGCGCAGATACGTTGCGGTGACGGCGATGTCGTCGGCGATCACCACCGTCGCGATGATCGTGGCCGCGGCGATGGCAGCGTCGATCCTGTCAGAGATCGTCGTCGATCCGGCACGGCGGTCGATGTCGGCGCAGTCGTCGCATCTGTGGATCCTCGTCTGTGCATTGGCGGTACGCGTGCTGATGTCCTACGCGCACGACCGCTACGCGCACCGGGCGTCGGCGTCGACCATCGCGGAACTGCGTGCGCGAGCACTCACCGTGCTGACCGATCCGGACCGCACGCCGACGCGGGAGTTGTTGCGTCGCAGGGAGCATGCCTCGACAGTGTTGTTACGCGGACTCGACGCACTCGGCCCCTATCTGTCGGGATACGTCCCCGCCCTGATCGTGACGGTGCTGGTGACCCCGACCGTCGTCATCGTGATAGGACTCGCCGATTGGCCGTCGGCGCTGATCATCATCGTCACTCTGCCGCTCATCCCGCTGTTCATGATCCTGATCGGACTGATGACCCGCGAACGCACCGAGCGCAAGCTCACGACGATGAGCACGCTGAATTCACAGGTACTCGATCTGATCACCGGTCTGCCGACGTTGCGTGCGCTCAACCGCGCCGAGGCTCCTGCGCGGCGGGTGGCCGAACTGGGCGCAGAACACAAGCGCAGCACCATGTCCGGACTGCGCGTGGCTTTTCTCTCGGGCGGTGTGCTGGAGTTCCTCGCAACGCTCTGTGTCGCTCTTGTCGCCGTGGGCATCGGCCTGCGTCTCGTGTTCGGCGACATGAGTCTCTATGCCGGTGTGTTCGCGCTCATTCTCGCGCCCGAAGCGTATCTGCCGCTGCGTCAGGTCGGTGCCCAGTTCCACAACTCGGCCGACGGCGTCGCCGCAGCGGGCGAGGTGATGGAGCTGATCGAGTCGGGTGACTCCACGATGGCAACGGCCTCCCGGCGCACGCGTACCTGCACAGTTGCCGGTGAGCCGATCCGGCTACTCGACGTCGGCGTGCACGGGCGTGACGGGTGGGCGCCCTATGCCCTGACAACCACGGTGGAGCCTGGGCGCCTGACCCTCTTCACCGGTCCGAATGGCGCAGGAAAATCGACGGCGGTCGCCGCGATCCTCGGGCTCATCGCACCCGACGACGGGTCGGTGCTGGTCGGCTCGATTCCGGTTGCCGAACTCGAACCGACCGCCTACCACGAGCAGGTGATCTGGCTGCCGCAGCAACCGGTCATCGTCCCGGGCACTGTCGCCGAGAATCTCGCGCTGTTCGGGCCGCTGCCGCCGTCGGCGTTTGCGACGGCGGCGGCTGCCACCGGATTCGACGCGGTGCTGGATTCGATGCCCAACGGCCTCGACACCGAACTCGGCGCGGGAGGGGTGGGTGTGTCGGCAGGCCAACGACAACGGCTGGCATTGACGCGTGCACTGGCCTCGCCTGCACCGCTGCTGTTGCTCGACGAACCGACCGCCCACCTCGACGCCGCGTCGGAGGCCTCCGTCCTGGCCGCGATCGCAAAGCGTGCGTCGGCAGGTGACACAGTTGTCCTCGTCGCTCACCGTCCGGTGGCGCGGGCCTACGCCGACCGCATCGTCGAGTTCCCGGAGGTGGTTGGCGTTGGCTGACACCTCGAACAACTGGCGCGACGATCCACTCGTGCGCGCTCTCGGCTTCCTCGGGCTGAGGTGGAAGCCGGTCGCGCGGTCGCTGCTTCTCGGAATTGCGGGGGCGCTTGCCGCATTGGGACTGGCAGCGTTGTCGGCATGGCTCATCACGCGGGCCTGGCAGATGCCGCCCGTCCTGTACCTGTCGGTCGCGATCACCGCCGTACGCGCGTTGGGGATCTCGCGCGGTGTGTTCCGCTACCTGGAGCGACTGGCGACGCACGACCTCGCGCTCGGTGGCATGGCGACCGCGCGGGAGCGGCTGTACCTCGCGTTGGCCACGGGGTCACCCGCGTACTCGGTCACCTTGCGCCGAGGGGATCTACTCACCCGCACCGGCGACGATATCGATGAACTCGGCAACGCGCTGATTCGTGGACTGATCCCGATCGGCGTCGGATTCACCACCTCGGTCGCCGCGGTGATCATCATGGCGTTCGTATCCGGTTGGGCTGCAGTGGTCTTGGCAGTGGCGCTCATCGTCAGCGGTGGTGTCGCGCCGTGGCTCGCGGCCCGCGGATCGGCGCGTGCCATCGCCGACAGCGCAGCGGCGACCACGCGATCCGCAGAGACTGCGGCCACAGCACTGTGGCACGCACCTGAACTCATCGTCGGACGTCGGCGCGACGCGGTGTTGGCCGACGCCCGCTCAGCGGACCGGGATGCCATCGCCGCGGCCGATCGTGGTGTGCGCGTGCAATCTGTGGCGGCGGCAGCCACGCCACTCGCGCTCGGTGTGTCGTTGCTGGCCGCCTGCGTGATCGGAATCCATCTCGCGTCGTCGACGTCGGGGTCGCTCGCCGACATCGCGAGCGGGCACGGACTGACTCCGATGATCCTCGGCGTGCTGATCCTGTTGCCCCTCTCGGCATTCGAGTCGACCGCCCCGCTCACCGAGGCGGGTATCCAGTTGGAACGCAGTCGCCAAAGCGCAGCGCGGGTCATGGCGCTCGTCGACGGTGCGCGCGCCAACGGCGCCGTGGATTCTGCCGACGCCACCCCGGATGCTGCCGACGGAATCGACGCGCCGATCCACTCGGGACCGGTGACGCTGCGGCTCGATCACCTCAGGTGGGGCTGGCCCGCCACGGCCGATGACACACCGCCGATCCTCGGCCCAGCCACGGGCCTGTCCACGGTGCTCCCCGCAGGATCGCGAGTGGCCGTCGTCGGACCGAGCGGCATCGGAAAGTCGACGCTGCTCCTGACGCTGGCCGGGCTGCTCGAACCACGCGACGGCGGTGTGACGGCATCGGACACAGACGGAGCACCGGTTCCGCTACGTTCTGCGGCATGCTATTTCGCCGAGGAAGCGCACATCTTCTCGACGACTCTCGGTGAGAATCTGCGAGTGGCGCGCGGCGATGTCACCGACGACGAGATGCGCGAGGCGTTGGTCGCTGTCGGTCTCGGCGACTGGATGGCCGGTCTGCCCGACGGGCTCGACACCGTCCTGACCGGCGGAGCCGAGGCGATGAGCGGAGGGCAGCGCAGGCGACTGCTCCTCGCCCGCGCACTGGTGCACCGCGCGCCGATCGTGCTGCTCGACGAACCCACCGAGCATCTCGACGCCGACGACTCCGAACAGTTGCTCCGACACATGCTCGCCACCGACGCAGGCATGTTCGGGCCCGATCGCACGGTTGTCGTGGTGACGCACCAGTTGCCCGCGGATGCGTATGGAGCGCTCGACGCACACCTTGTAGATCTGACCCCGCTGGACGCCCTCGGATAGTGTCCCGAGCGCACAGCGGTTGGCGCCGGCGCGAAAAATCCGTTGCGCACCATGGTGTGCGAGCGTACTTTCGTTCGTACACGAGAAAGGAGGTGGTCTGAAGTTGTATGACATACGGACACGTGAGGTGGCCATCCGCTGACGGCGGACCGCCTGTGACTTAGGCACTTTCGCCGTTGGCGAATACCAGATGGTCACCCGACCCCCGCACCCGACCGGTCCGGTCGATGTGCCCGTCCACGACGGGTGGTGCGGGGGTCGTTCCGTGTCGTGGGCGGGTATCCCCGGGGTCCGGGTCCGGATGGGTCGACGACAACGAGTAGCGCGCTACGCGTGCGGACGTCAGCGGCAGCGGGTGGACTTGGTGGCAGACGTCATCGCGTGCATAGCGCAGGGCCCTGCAGAAAGGTCGAGCCGATGAAAAGAACAGCCGGCGCGGTCGGGTCACTGCATGCACGAATGCACGCGTCGTCGATTCGCACCATCGCGATACGCGGCAGATACCTGACGCCCGACGATGCCGAGTGGACGAACGACGGACCGACCAACTGGATCATCGGCAGAGTCGAGCGCCTCGGGTACAGCAGGTTCGGCGCCGCGGGCTCGATGATCGGACATCTGGTGCTGCACAACGGCGGCGACGACGATCTCGCCGTTCTCTCGACGCCGGATGTGAGTGGCACCGGCGGCGCATTGTTCACTTTCCTGCCGAGCGGAGCGTCGCGCATCCTGCCCGACACCGGATTCCACATCGTGCAGGGCGAGCGACATGACGGGCGCCCTGTACTGGTCGGTGAGATCGTCGATGACGGCCCGCTCGGCCCCCGCTTCTTCTTCGACGGACCGACCCCGCGACTGCAGAGTTGAGTCGATGGTGCTCGGTCACAGCAATCCGACGGCCGCGGCGGTCGCGAGCACGGCAATCGGCCCGCGCATCATCGAGGTGAGAAGTTGTGGTTGAATCACCGCACCGGTCACCAACGGCTCGCTGATCGCGGGTGAATCGTAGGGAAGCGGCGGTCGGGTCGCACGTCGATACACCGCGAACAGTATGCCGCACAACAGGAGTGCAGCTGAGGCCAGTGGGAGTTGCCAGGCCGCAACGGCCACGCCGCACGACACGATGACTCCGACCGACGGTATCGCCATGTGTGCCACCATGATCGGTCGATCTGCGGGACCGAAAGACCGTCGCAGTGCCGGGGTGCCTGCCACCGAGCGAAGGCCGCCGGTCAGGCTGTTGCCCGCGCTGTAGACCAGCATCGCCACGACGAGTGTCGCACCCTGGTGAAGGGTGACCAGCTGCGGCACACAAGCGATCGTCGCAGTACAGATCAGCCAGCGAACACAGGCATCGGGATGGCGGAGCAGTCGTCGCCGATCGAGTTCGACGGCAGCACCGAACCACGATGCCGGTAGCCTTCGCCTCGGTGCGACCATGTGTCGCCGCTGCCACCGCGCCACGCGATTGTCGGTCAGCCACGTGGTGTCGAGCATGCTCGCGGCAAGCTGCAGCGCATCCGCATACCCGTCGTGTGGTGCGAAGCTGTTGCGGTGCAGGTGTTTCGGTGAGAGTCCGCGCTCCCGCGGCGACCGCCGTCGATCCTCACGCAGCTGACGGGCGTACGCCGCACCCAGCGCCGGCAGCCCCACTGCTGCACCGGCCGACAGCACGGCCGCGATCGACGCGGGATGCAGGGTCGCCAGTATCGCAGACGTCGCTGCGCAGCATGCGACCATCGCGGCGCCGACTGTGACGAGGCGTCGGGCGAGTGGACGGGTGCGATCGTCGGGACCGGACAGAACCCACCGTGCCGTGGCCCGGCCGACGCGCACCGGTCCCCAGATCGTCGACCAGTGATGTACGAGCACGCCGACAATCGCAACAGTGAGGATCAGTGCGGCAGTGGGGTTGTCGGCGGCGGGTCCCGACAGTTCGACGACCCGCGCCACCCGTGACGGGGTCAACAGTGTGACCAGCCCACCACTGAGGACCGCAGCGCAGAAGATGAGCTCGACCCAGCTGAAGTCGTAGCGTCGCATCCACCGGAAGCGGAGATCGGGGACACGGCGTGATCGGGTGGTCGGGTTCATCGGCCGATCTCCACGACGATGTCGGCACAGCGCTCGACCAATGTGGGACTGTGGGTGGCGACCACCACCGCGAGACCGGACTGTCTGGCGGCCAGCAGCTTATCGGCCACCCACTCCTGTCCTACGAGATCGAGTCCGCGCTCGGGTTCGTCGAGGACGAGCAGGCGCGCGGGTCGAAGTAGTGCTGCCGCCAATGCGAATCGTTGGCGCTGCCCGGTGGAGAGCGTATGCGGATAGCGGTCGCCGAGATCGCCGAGACCCGCGTCGTCGAGTGCGGCCTCCACGTCGGCGGAGTCCATGCGATGTGTACGAGCGAGCAGGTGGAGGTGCTCGATCAGTGTTGCATCGAAGAACGTTGCCTCGTCGCCGATCTCGGCGGAGACGAGACCGCGAAACCGCGGCGAGCGATCGTCGGGGTGCAGGCCGAACACGTCGATCGTTCCGGAGTCGAGTCGGTCGTCGTCGACGACGCAGCGCAGGAGCGTCGATTTGCCCGCGCCATTGGGGCCGATGATGCATGCACATTGCCCGGGCCTCACCTCGAGATCGAGGTCGTCGAACAGGGTCTGGGAACCGAGGGTGCGTCGAGCACCCGAAATGGACAGCACGAGAGGGATATCCTTCACACGTAGGGGAGAGCGGGCAGATCTGGCCCGGACGTGCGAGGCGTCGGGCCGTCAGAGGACGGCCGGAGCGCGCGGTGCTACCGCGCCAAGGGTGTGAATGTGTTGCCGCAGTGAGATTCTCGTGTCGTCGCGGCGCGGCGGAGGGCTGGTGGTGTGGGGCGTTCGCGGCTGCACCGAGCGCAGGATCGTCAAGACCTGCACCATGAGTCGACGCGTACGCGCGCCGACCTGGGCATCACCTGCGACGAGGGCGATCACCAGCGCGGCGAGGATCGACGCGAACAGCGTTGTGGAGACCTGACCGAACAGCAGTGTCGACAGCACCGGAAGCCAGACGACGGCGAAGTAGACCGGCAGTGAGCGTGGGGCACCGGTGTGA
The DNA here is from genome assembly GCF_000332975.1 of Gordonia aichiensis NBRC 108223. GTDB lineage: Bacteria > Actinomycetota > Actinomycetes > Mycobacteriales > Mycobacteriaceae > Gordonia > Gordonia aichiensis. Next base: position 482,342 of record NZ_BANR01000004.1, read on the forward strand.
TCGCGCAACATTGCGGTGTGGACTATCCCACGAACCGACGGAGCTTGGCCGACAGACGCGGCGTGAGGTCGCCGTCGGAGTCGACGCGTTCTTCGACGTAGGCGAGGTCGCCGTCGGGAACGATGCCGTAGAGCCGCTTCGCATTACCCGCAGGCGCCGACGTCTCCGAGCGCACAACCGCATCGGTGGTGAGATTCCATGACGTCTGATTCAGCGGCCTGCCGTAGAACAGCTCGACCCACCCTTCGGCGTGGGCGAGGAGTAGCTCGATGGAATCGTCCTCGGTGATACGCCAGTACCCGGTCTCGCGCTGGTCGGGTCGGAGGAAGTTCGCGTCCTCGTCGATGACCCATGACCGCGACTCCCAGTTGAGGAAGTTCTGCCCGTCATGGCTGACGACGATCTGTTGCGCGAAGTGGTAGTCGGTACCGGTGACCGGGTCGTGCCCCTCGCCTTCGCCACGCCAGACACCCACGAGGGGGAGCAGCGCGAGAAGTCCCTGATGCAGGTCTGCGCCGAGCCGAAGGTTGGCGGTGTCGGCCTTGAGCGGCAGGTCGTCCCATGCGGGCACATTGCGCTCACGGCTACCGGACTCGGCAGCCCGCGAATCGGCCTGGCTGATCGCCTCGTCACCCGATCTGCGGGCGGCGACGGCGTCGTCTGGCTGTCCGTCCTCCGGGGAGGTCACGATTCGTCTGTGACCAGTCGGTAGAGCACGTACAGCGCGAACCAGGTGATCGCAACGGCCGCGAGGACCAGCAGGATTTCGAAGAAGATGACCACGATGGCAATTGTAGCCCTCTGGCTCGTGAGAACGACCATCTAGGTCGACGTACCGGAGAGTGGATCGGATGTTCTCAGTGCGGCAAGGTGTTGTGGGCCCAGTTGAAGAACTTGTCGGAGGTATCCGTAGCCCACTTGGCGCCTTGTTCGATTTGCTGCTCGCCAGAACGCATCGCCCTCGCGACACCCTCGCCGCTAGACTTCGCGTGGCTGGTCGCGTAGTCCCAAGCCTCAGTACCGGCTTCTGACACTGCGCGCTGGATTGTCGGGTTGGTTGCCAGGTTGTAAATGCCTTCAGTGAGCACGCTCGCGGTTGACACTGCACTACCTATTGCGTAACCCGCACGTGCCCCGAGCAGACAGCCGCCGACTGAGCCGATACCGGCCGAGATCAACCCGGCGCCTACGGCGCCAACGGCGCAGCCGACGCCAGCTCCGACCACGGGTGCGCTCGCGAAGACCAAATGCATCGTTGCGACGCTCTTTTCCTCGTCGGTCTTTGCGTTCATGAGTTCATCGGCAGCTTGCTCGATGCTGTATACGACCATGGCCCCACCGAGGACCTTGAGAGCTGATCCCAAGTATGCTTTGACCGGGTGTGCTGTCTCGCGTGCAACGACGCGCGCCTTCAACTCGGCGCGAGCGTTTTGCCGCAGTTGCTCTTTGTAGTACTCCCGCACTCTCGGCGATAGCGCTGAACCCTCAACTGTCTTGAGACGGTTGTGGTATGTCTCCATTTCCTCCGTGGTGAAGAGTGAAGACTCGAAGGCGCCCCAGCCGATTGCTCGCCCGAGTGTCACGCGTTTATTCACGGTCTTGATTTGCGATATCACATCATCGATGTCTTGCTTTGCGAAGTAGGCCGACACCGCGGCGACAAACAGCTGGGCGCCGTCGACGTCGTAGGAGTTGCCACTGAGAAAGCTGCCGCCGTTGTGTGTGGCCTCGAGCACGTTGCGCGCCGTGTCGGAATCGGCATCGACGACGAGTAAAGCGTCGTCTGAACCATCGACCCCGCTTACTCCGACGACTTTGGAGACATTGACAATCATCACTGTCGTTTCGGTGGAGGACGCGTCGAAACCGTCACTCACTGTGACACGTATTTTGTCGTAGGAGATCGGCGAAGTCGACGCCTGCGGGACGTAGGTGACCGTGGAGTCTTTCATTGTCACCGACCCACCTCCTGCGGTGGTGGCTGTGACGGTGAGTGGATCGCCATCGTCGTCATGGGCTGACACCGAATAGGTCAATGAGTGCCCCCGCGCGGGGGTGTCGACCGGGTAGACGTCCACGGTCGGTGCGTAGTTGTGGAAGGGCACGTGCACGCTGACCGGTGTACTCGCCAGCCCGCCGTAGTGGCCGTCGTTGACGGTAACGGTGAACGTGTCATCGTAGGCGCCCTGATGGGCTCGAACCAGGTCGGGTGTGTAGAAGATCAGATGGTCGTCGTGGACGACGCCGTTCTCGGTCGTGTACGGCGTTGAACTGGAGGCATGTCCGAATGCGGGCTGTGTGCCCACGTAGTAGGTTGTGCGGTCGCCGTCGGCGTCGTTGATCGAGATTCTCCACGCGCCTTCACCGACGCCGCTTTGTCCTCCGGTCACCGTGACAACTGGAGGCGTGTTGTCCTCCTCGGTGAACATGTAGTAGACAATCGCGCCGATACGTGATGATCCGCCCTTTCCATCGGAAACCTCGACCAAAAAGGTGTTGTCGGGCATCGTCGTGAAGTCGCCGGCCAGCAGGTCCCAGGCGGTGACGGGTTTACCGACGACGCCGTCGTGCAGGTCGGCAGGATCAGTTGGTGTGAAGGTGAACGTGCCGTTGCCGTGGTTGGTGACGACGCCGTTGGTTGGCTGTTTGACGATCGTGTACGTGAGACTATCGCCGTCGATGTCGCTTACGTGCGCGACGTAGTCCATCGTGCGCTGGTTGGCGGGCTTCTGTTGGGCTTCGAAAGTCCCACCGGGAGAATGGTTTTCGGGCAGCGGCGCATTGTGGACGGGGATGGCTGGGATTCCATTCCCCGGCGACGAAGAGACCGGGCCGGTAACGGTGTAAGCGAAAGTCACGGCGCCGAGAACGTTGTACTCGTTGCTGTGGCTGCGTGGTGCCTGCACCTCGACACTACTGACGGGAGAACCGGTGACTGTCGTGTACGTCGCGCGCTGACCCGGCTTGAGAATGTCAAAGGCGAGAATCTGGCCGCCGGTGGTGGACTGCGAGATCGCGATGTCGTCAGTCCCGTCGTTGAAAATCGTGGTGCTGCCGTCAGAGTTCTTCGAGTAGCTGACACCTGCGGGTTCGGGATTGACGAAGTGTCGAATGAGACTGGGCGAGCCGTCTGAACCGATCGACGCGAGATACTCGTTCTGGTCGACGAAGCGGTCGCCCGGGTCGGCATGCGATGGATCGATGACCGAAGTGCCTTGCAACAGAATGTAGTCGGACTGCTGGTGGGTCGATGTCACGGGCGCCACCGTGACGCTGAACGGCATCAACGACGACTGCATTGTCGTGATCTGACCAATGAGCACTGGTTTGCCGTCCTGGCGTGCCGTCTGGACGATGTAGCCATTCACGCCCAGCGGATTGCTGCCCGACTCCTCGATCGTGTAGCTCTCGCCAGCTCTGATGACCGTCACACCTTGTGACGAGTAGTCGGGATACAGCAATCCCACGACTGCGACATCGGTTGTGCTGTTGTTATGCAGAGTGACTCGGCTGTCGTCGACGCTGTAGGTGAGTCCGGCTGGGGCACCGGTCTTGATGAATGCACCGTCCGCGGTCGGGTCGCCGGTGTTCCACGCCGCGGTCCAGTCGTCGTCCCCGTAGTTCCAGTACTCGTTGGTGGCGTCTGCGGCCTGTGACGCGGTCTTGGTCTCCTCGATCCATGCGTAGTACGCAGCGATCTCTTCGGGGGTAGAGTTCGCGGTCAGACGTGGCCGTGTCGTTGCCGCCCCTGCGCCCATCGTCGTCAGTGCCAAGGCGGTCGCCGCGACCGGAGCTGTTCCGGTAGAAGAGATCTCGTTCTCAACCGGCGCCTCTGAAACGACGGCTTCCTTGCCGGATATGGACTCAAGGCTCGTGACCTCGGCGTCGCTGCGCCAGTCGACATATGGCGTGTACTCCGTGACGTCGGCCGTCGCACCCTCAGGCATGGTCGGAGCGGGCGAGGGGGACGTCACCAGCGCGGACTCGGCCCCAGATACGACGCTCGGCGTCGACGATGGCTCAGGTGCTGCGTGCCTTCCATACGGCTGGTCCGGCGTATCGACGGGAGGCGTAGCCGTCACCGTGGGTGACTGGTGTGAGCCCGGGGAAGGCGTCCCGGTCGCGAGGGCGGCGTCCAAGGAAGTACCCGGCGCGCTCGACGGTGTGGATTCTGCCGGAGCCGAGGAGTCCGCTGTGGCAGCAGAGGACGGTGCCCCGCTCCCCGTCGCCTCCGCACTGTCGACGGTGACACTTGTCGAACCGGGGGCGGTCGTTGAGGGAGTGCTCACGGGGCTCGTGCCGTTGCTCGCTCCGGCGGACTCCGAGGATGATGCTGCCACGGGTGAGCCGTCTGTCGCGGTGCTGGCGCTCGATCCGGTGCCGCCATCGGGAGTATCTGCCGCAGCGACTGCCGGAGCTCCCGCCGTGAGCACCGCGGCACCCATGCCGATCGATACCGCGAGGCGGCGTCCGGCGGTCATTTTCTTCATCGCGCGCTTCGTCACTGAACTGCCCCTATCGAGTTGGCGATTGCCAGGAAACTAACAGGGTTCTCGAATCGGGTGCTATCCGAAAGTGGCTGTGGCGCAGTAATTCATACGAACAAGTGAACCGAACATGCTGCTGCAGCTAATAAGCTGCTCGAAGGGTGAAACGTCATCGGCGGCGACCGGATTACTCCGATCGCCGCCGATTCTCTACAGAGCGGGTTATCTACCGAACTGGAACTCAGCTTCCGAACAACCCTGTGACGCTGCCCAGATCTGGGCCGCTCGGGCCGGACGGCAGCGCGCAGCCGGGTCCGTAGACGATCCGGTAGACGGCGCACTTGGCGCCCGCGTCGTCGAGTCGGATCACGGTGCCGTGTCGCGTCCGGCCAGGACCGCCGACGGTGGTGATGGGGGTCGGCTCTGACCACGGTCCGCTCGGCGACGGTGCGGTGGAGTAGTAGATCTTGCGTTCACCGTAGATCTTGTCGGTGTACAGGAAGTAGCGTCCGCCGACGCGCGTCATGCTGGGGCCCTCTTGCATGTGCGCGGCGCAATCGACGTCGCGTCGCCACGGACCATTGAACGAGCCTGACCGCCACACCTCGTTGCAGGTGCCGTCGCGCTTGATGGTGAGGTACTTGGTGCTCCCCTGCTGGAAGAACGAACCGTCGATCCTGTCCGCGGCGCCGGGCGCGAGGTTGATGCGCGTCGCAGGTCCTCCGTTGAAGATGATGTTCTTGCCGACGGGGACGGCGCCACCACGCCCCGCCGGATTGATGTCGAGTTGGTTGACTCGAATGATGTAGGGCGACATGCGATCTGCCCCGACCTGGCCGCGGAAGTGTCCGAAGTAGCCTGCGCTGAGGACGATGTAGATGCTGCCGTCGGGTGCCCGGTACCAGTCCGGTGCGACGATGTCGCCTCCGCCCGGCGCGGGCACGAGCGGGATGCCTGCGTAGGCGCCGCTGTTGAACATCTTGCCCTCGGGGCGCGACCAATTTCGGCCGTCCTTGGACACGCCGATCATCGGCCAGAACTTGCCGTCCTTGCGGGGCCAGTTGGCGAGCATCCAGAAGTAGCCGCGGTGATAGATGATCGACGGATCGCTGAACCCGTTCTGTCCCCGGCGATATGGCGTCGAAAGGTACCTGAACGTCTTACCGTCTGTCGAGTAGTACATGGTGTCAGTGAGGTCGTTGTCGCTGTTGAAAAACGTGCCGACGACGACGTCCTGACGTGCGAACTGTTGAAGCGACGGTGCGGCGTGTGCGGGTCCGACCTGGGATGCCGTGGCGGCCAGCACAAGCAGGACCACCGCCAGGATCTGACGTGTGAGCTTGTTGCGAGAAATTGTAAACCCCCCTGTCCGAACGGAATTCAGCCAGAACTTAGCACCGCTTTCACACTCGGGATGCGATCACGGGCTCGGTGGGAGTCAGATTCGTCCGTTCGGACCAACCGTCGAACCTCGAGGGTGCGGGACGGCACAAGGCCCGGCACCCCCGAAGGGGAACCGGGCCTTGAAATCCCGCGAGTAGCTGCGCTACTTCGAGACGGTGATGTCCTTGTCGTGCACGCCGGGGCCCTCAGGGCTGACGGTCACGTCGCCGTTGCCCTGCGAGCTGAGCGCGCGGAGCGTCCAGGTGCCGGGGGCGGCGAAGAAGCGGAAATCGCCGGTGGGGCTGGCGACGACTTCGGCGGTGAACTCACCGGTCGAGTCGAGCAGCCGCACGAACGCGCCGGCAACCGGGTTGCCGGAGCCGTCGGTGACCTGACCGGTCAGGACGGTCTCCTTCTCGACGTCGACGCCCGCGGGCAGTTTCTGTCCCTGTTTGGGTGCAGCACACATACTTACTTACCTTCTCCCAGTTCAACCGGCACGCCGACCAGCGAACCGTATTCGGTCCAGCTGCCGTCGTAGTTCTTGACGTTCTTCTGTCCGAGTAATTCCTGCAGCACGAACCAGGTGTGGCTCGAGCGCTCACCGATGCGGCAGTACGCGATGGTCTCCTTGGAGCCGTCGAGGCCGGCTTCGGAGTACAGCTCGGCGAGTTCGTCGTCGGACTTGAAGGTGCCGTCCTCGTTGGCGGCCTTGCTCCACGGCACGTTGATGGCGCCGGGGATGTGGCCGGGACGCTGGCTCTGCTCCTGCGGGAGGTGTGCGGGAGCCAGGATCTTGCCCGAGAACTCGTCGGGGCTACGCACGTCGACGAGGTTCTTGGTGCCGATGGCGTCGACGACCTCGTCGCGGAACGCGCGGATCGAGTTGTCGGGATCGGCGGCCTTGTACTCGGTTGCCGGACGCGAGACGGTGTCGGTGGAGAGCGGACGTCCGTCGAGCTCCCACTTCTTGCGTCCACCGTCGAGCAGCTTGACGTCCTGGTGGCCGTAGAGCTTGAAGTACCAGTACGCATAGGCGGCGAACCAGTTGTTGTTGCCGCCGTAGAGGACGACGGTGTCGTCGTTGGCGATGCCGCGCTCGGAGAGCAGCTTGGAGAACTGCTCACGATCGACGAAGTCGCGGCGGACCGGATCCTGCAGATCGGTCTTCCAGTCGAGCTTCACGGCGCCCTCGATGTGGCCGCCGTCGTAAGCGCTGGTGTCCTCGTCGACCTCGACGAAGACGACCTTGTCGTTGTTGAGGTTCTGCTCAGCCCAATCGGCGCTGACCAGGACGTCGGAACGTGCCATGTCTGGTTCCTTCCAGAGGTGGATTTTCTCGGTGGAGTTGTCCGGTCACCGGAGATGTCGAGAGTGGCCGGACGTCGTGTGGATATCGGTGGAGAAGATGACAGTGGCATCTGAAGAGACGCGGATCTGCGATGTCACGAGCGCGCACACTGCACATACCGGCTGTCACCTGTGGTGAACGTGCCGAGGCGGCGCGATCACCGGACTAGAGACAGCAACAGTCGGCGACGCGACAGAAGTCGATCGCCCGCCGACGAGTGAGCAGGAGCTCACGGCGCAGTTGCATGCCAACGAGGGTACAACAGCCACCCTGTGGCGCTTCACTAGCGGCCCCCGTGATCGCAAGGCCCCTGGCGCCGAGCGCACACCGGGGGTCACGCCGGGCCGGGAGGTCAGAAGTCTCTCGGGCGCAGTTCGCGCGGACCCGTGTCGGCGACGAGCAGTATGTCGCTGCCCTCACTGTGTGCGCCGGTCGGCGTGAGGCCCCACGGCAGCGGCAGCGGTGGCAGCGTCGTGGAGAAGCGGTGGAGTACTTCGGTGCGTAGCCCTGCGTTGCCGGGGCCGTCGAGCTCGCTCGAGGTCTCGTGCTCTTCCGGGCCGTCGTAGAAGCCGGTCGCCTGCAGGTGCAGTCGACCGTCGTGGACCGTGAGGTCGACGCTGACGCTCACCTTTGCCTTGCGTCCCCGATACTCCGACGCCGACGGGGTGTCGGCTGGGACCGGGGTGGTCTGTGATCCCGTCGACGGCACCGGGTGCGTCGAGGGCGGCACGGCGACGGTGCCGGTGAGCAGAACGCCCGACGATCGATGCAGCAGGCCGTCCTGCGGACCGCCGCCGCCTGCCTTGTCCTCGGGTGCCGGGGTGTTGACGGTGAGGTCCAGGATGCCGAGGAATCGACCGAGATTGACCGAGTCCAGTCGTGTGTACGCATCGACCGACTCGGTCGCCATGACATCCGACGGTCCGATGTTCCAGCCGTCGGGCACGCGCAGTGTTCCCAGTCGGGCACCGAGTTCCGCGGTACAGCCTCCCCGGATCGCACAGCCGGCGACTGCGACGCCGCGCGCGGTGATGGTGGCTCCGGAGAACTCGTCGCGTGACGCGTGGACGACGTAGGGGACTCCGCCGAGGGTCACCTCGGGGTCGTAGGTGATCTTCGGCGAGACCTGCAACGATCGCGACAGCCGGTATTCGCCGCGTGCAGCCACGGCCAGGTCGGCCAGGAACGCCCCGACCAGCAGGACCACGACGGCACAGGCGCCGACGATGAGCGTGCGACGGGCGCGGAGTGTGCCGTGTCGGTGGTGCCCCGTTGCCGCGTCGCCGTCCCCATCGGCTGCCTTGTTAACAGCAGAACGCGACATTGGGGCTATTCTGTCATCTATCGCGCACATGGCGGTAAGCCGACGTAAACAATGGAGTTCGTCCGTGCGTGATGGTTGCGTCCCGGCGAACTCCTCCCCGACGGTCGCGGTTGTGGTGTTCAGGGTGGGAAGACGAGATCGGAGTATCACGTGGATCTCTTACTGTTGACAGCCGATCCGAATCCGGAAGCGGTGCTGCCCTCCCTCTCGCTGCTCGCGCACACCGTCCGCGTCGCACCGACCGAGGTGTCGTCGCTGATGGAGGCAGGCAACGCCGATGTCGCCATTGTCGACGCGAGAACCGACCTCGCCGCGGCACGCGGACTGTGCAGATTGCTCGGTAGTACCGGATCGGCGGTGCCGGTCGCGGCGGTGCTCACCGAGGGCGGCCTCGTGGCGGTGAACGCGGACTGGGGGCTCGACGAGTTCCTGCTCCCGGCGACAGGCCCCGCCGAACTCGACGCGCGGCTGCGGCTGCTCGTCGTGCGCACGCGCGGAGTCGGTACCGAGGAGGCGTCGGGCAAGGTCACGCTCGGCGAACTCGTCATCGACGAGGGCACCTACACCGCGCGACTGCGTGGACGTCCACTCGATCTCACCTACAAGGAGTTCGAACTCCTCAAGTACCTCGCGCAGAACGCCGGCCGGGTGTTCACCCGCGCACAATTGCTCCAGGAGGTCTGGGGCTACGACTTCTTCGGCGGCACCAGGACCGTCGACGTTCACGTCCGACGTCTGCGGGCGAAGCTCGGCAGCGAACACGAATCGCTCATCGGGACCGTGCGCAACGTCGGATACAAGGCGGTACGTCCGACGCGCGGTCGCGGCGCGGCCACCGAGCCCGCAGACGATTACGGTGACATGCCTGCGGGCGACATCCCCGACGATCCGGATTTCGACGGGGACGATCTGGCCGACGACCCAGCCGAGTCCACGACAGACGACTCCTTCGATACGTCGGGAGTCGGTGAGGAGTTCAGTGCCAGCGGAAGCTGACGCGATCGGAGACACCCCGACCGTCACCGATCGACTCGACGACGAAGCAGTCGCGCACGCACGCCGACTGGTAGCCGCTGCGACCGATGTCGATGGCGTCGCTCCGCTCTCCGAGCAGGCCGTCGCGGCAATCGGTGCCGTCCCGCATGCAGGCGCGAGGGTGCGTCACGTGCTCTCGGGAACCGGCTACGCGAACATCACGCCCGGCCGTGACGGCGAGCCGGCGATGATCGAGGCGGTCGTCGACCCCGACGAGCGTCGTCGCGGACACGGCAGGGCATTGCTCGACGCCGCATTCGAGGCCGCGCGCTCGGTCTCCGACCCCGACGGTCCGACGCCGCGGGCGTGGGCGCACGGGGATCTGCCGGGGGCGCAGGCGCTCGCCGCGAGTATGGGTCTGCGCAAGGAGCGTGAACTGCTGCAACTGCGACGAGACGTCGCGGCCGACGGGTCGGACCTGCCGCCACTCGTCGTCGACCCGTCGATCGAGTTGCGTACCTACGCGGGAGTAGACGACGACGCGGAGATCCTGCGCGTCAACAATGCAGCGTTCGCGTGGCACCCGGAGCAGGGCGGGTGGTCGTCGGAGCAGATCGACGAGCGCACATCGGCCGACTGGTTCGATCCGGCCGGGTTGTTTCTCGCCTACGACGTCGACGATCCGTCGACGCTGCTCGGGTTTCACTGGACCAAGAAGCAGGCCGACGATCTCGGCGAGGTCTACATCGTCGGCGTCGACCCGGCTGCGCAGGGCCGGGGGCTGGGCCGAATGCTCACGCTCGCGGGTCTGCACTACTTCGCCGATCGTGGGATCGGCACGGTGATGCTCTACGTCGAGGGTGACAATACCGCAGCCCTGCACACCTACGAGAGGCTCGGGTTTGCCCGATACGCCGTCGACGTCGCGTACGGCTGACACCGGCCGACTGCGTCGAGCGGTGACGATCGTCGGTTGCCTACTGGCCGCGGCTGGTCTTGTCGGTGTGATCGCACACGCGGTGCCGTTCGTCAGCAACACCTGGGCCCGTCTGGCCGCGGGCACCCCCGTCCTGATCGCACTCGGGATCGTCGGGCTCGTGCTGCTCGTCGCGTCGCGCGCCTGGATGTGTGCCGTTGTTGCCGCCGTCATCGTCGTCATCGGCATAGGAACCCAGGTGCCGCTCTTTGTGGGTACGCGCGAAGCGCGATCACCGTCGGACCTCACCGTGATGCAGGCCAACATCTATCTCGGGCAGGCCGACGCCGCGTCGGTCGTGCGAGAGGTGCGTGAGCACCGCGTCGACATCCTGACCGTTGTCGAGCTCACCGACGCCGCGATCGACAGGCTCGACGCCGCGGGTATCGCGGGCACTCTGCCGTATCGGTTCGTCGTGCCGAGATCGGGTGGCGGCGGGGCCGGGATCTACTCGCGCTATCGATTGTCCGACGAGTTCCGGATCGGGAAGATGGCGATGTCCAATCTCCGGGCTGTCGTCGACATTCCCGGGGCCGGGCGTCGCGCCGTCTACGCTCTGCACCCGATTCCGCCATGGCCCGAACCAGCGTGGCGCTGGGCGTACGAGATCGATCTTTTGTCGAGGACGCTCGCCGAGGAGCGACTTCCCCTGATCCTCGGTGCCGATTTCAACTCGACGTACGATCATGCGCGCTTCCGCAGACTGCTCGCGAGTCCACCGGGCCTCATCGACGCCGCTGAGCACCTCGGGTCTGGGATCGTCGCAACGTACCCGGCCAACAGACATGTCCCGCCGGTACTCGCACTCGATCGCGTGATGACGCGGGGAGGCCCGGTACCGACGAGCTTTCATCGGGTCGAGTTGCCCGGTTCCGATCACGACGGAGTGATCGCATCGGTGCGGCCCTGAGGGTCGTCCGGTGCGCACCCGAGAAACTCCTTAGGCTACCCTTGCGCGGACGAGTTGTGAGGGGAGCGCATCGCGCGATGTACCGATCCGCCACGAGCCGCGCGCGGCTGACGACGCGAAACACCTCGATATCCGTTGTCGTGCCGGTCTATCGCAGTGCCCGCTACATCGAGGCGTGCATGCGTTCGCTGGTCGGTCAGGTCACGCCGGTTGACGAGGTGGTCCTCGTCGACGACCGCGGCGGCGACAACTCGATCGACATCGCTCGACGAGTGCTCGCATCGGGCGGGGTCGCCTGCCGCGTCGTTCGCATGCAACACAACAGCGGTGTGGGGCCTGCGCGCAACGCGGGCCTCGACGCGGCGTCGGGAAACGTCATCTGGTTCTTCGACAGCGACGACATCGCCGAACCGATGTTCACGACCCGCATGCGTGACAGGATGCTCGCGGATGATGCGGATTTCGCGACGTGCACAACGTGTTTCGCGGATGCGTCCGGTTCTCCGACGGGGGCGTCGACGCCGGTGCTGGCGACAAGAACCCTTGCCGGTGACGACTATGCTCGCCTGCTGCTGCGCGGCAGGGCTCGGTCGTACTCCAGTGGAAAGCTCTTTCGCCGTGATGTTCTCGGTGACGAGCCGTGGGGATCGCGACGCGCGTACGAGGATCTGTCGGCCATCGCCCGGGTGGCCCTGCGCTCGCACACGGTGGCGACGGTGCCCGAGGCTCTCTATCGGTATCGGCTGCACGATGATTCGGTCTCGCATCGGGTCACCGCCGACACCCGCGCGATCTTCGAGATGGGGGACGAGGTACTCGAGATGCTCGACACTGTGCCTGACACCAGACAATGGCGGGTGACCGCACGGACGTTCGTCTACCGCGAGGTGTTGATTCCCGCTGCGCACATGGCGATGCGCGCCGAGCACGACGGCCGATCCGGTCCCGTCACCGAAGAGTTGCTGCAGGTTGCCCGGTCCCGCGTCTCGTGCCGGGATGTGATTCCGCTGCTCGCGTCGGGTCAGGTGCGTTCGGCCCTGTTCGCCATCGCGATGTTGACCCAGCCGCAGTGCTACGCAAAGGCGTTGCGCCACAGATGATTCACGACATCTATGAGGTGGTTCGCAGCTGATCGGGGAAGCGGTTGACAGTCAGGGGAGGCAGTTGAGGAAGTGCTCGACCACCTCGCTGATGTGCGGCTCGCGCACAATGGACATGTGATCGGCGTCGATTCGCGTGATCGTGATGTCGCCCGGTGTGAGTTGCTCGGTCCACACCCGCACGTCGTGGTGATTGTCGGCGCCGAGCACGACCAGCGCCCGACCGTGGTATGGGGCGGGGCGGTGGAATCTGCCGACGCGCCAACCGACCTGCTCCATCGCGCGCGCTGAGTCGACCGGCCGGTCGACGAGGAATCCCGCGCGCAGCAGTTGACTCCGGTTGCGCCACAGCGTTGACCGTGACAGCGCCGGATCGGCGTGGGAGTCGGCAGCGCGCGTCTGCGTCGACGATCCGACAGCCCGCGCGGTCTGCTGCGGCACGAACGTGTCGAGTGTCATCACCAGGGCGACCTCCTCGCCCGCGCGACGCAGCCGTCGCGCGACCTCGAGCGCGATCAGTCCGCCGAGCGAATGACCGAGCAGCACGTACGGTCCACCGGGTTGGATGCGACGAAGGTCGCGCAGGTGCCTGCGTGCAGCGACTCCGACCGTCCAGTCGGGGAAGCCGCGGTTCTCGAGGCCGTGCGGCTGAAAACCGTAGATCGACCCGATTCGCGGATCGCGTGTCAGGTGGTCTGCCAGTGCCACGAACACAAGAGCCGACGCCCCCGCGCCTGCGAAGCAGAACACCGTCTGTCCGACGCCGCGATGTAGTGGCACGGTCGTCGGGGCGAGCCCATCACCGGGCGCGTCGGTGGGCTCCGGTCTTAGTCGAGACTGTAGTGTGCGCGCCATCGCGGCGACGGTCGGTGCCGACGCGGCGTCGGCCTGGGTGAGTGCGACGCCGAAGCGGCGGGTGAGTCCGACCAGGATCTGCGCCACCGTCAACGAATCGGCTCCGAGCGCATAGACGTTCTCGTCACGCCCGACGCCGTCGAGGCCGAGCGCCTCGGCCCAGACCGCGGCTACCGAGGTCTCGAGGTCGCCGACCGGCGGGTCGATTCGTCTGCTCGGTGTTGGGAGCGAGGCCCGGTCGACCTTGCCGCGTGCAGTTCTCGGAAGCGCGGCCAGCTCAATGACGTGAGCAGGGATCATCCACTCGGGCAGCCGTTGTCGTAGCCGGGTCCGGATCTCGGCGACCGGTGGGGTGCGACAGCCGGGTATCGGCGCCACGTAGGCCACCAACTCGCTGCGCCCCGAGTCGGGATCGGTTCGTGCGATGACCGCGGCTTCGGTCAGATCGCCGTCCGACATGATCGCGCGATGTATCTCCGCGGGCTCGACCAGGTACCCCCTGATCTTCACGGCGTCGTCGACCCTGCCGGTGAGGGTGAGTGTGGCGCCGTCCCACGATCCCCGGTCGCCGGTGCGGAAACTGAGCACGCCGTCGGCATCACGGGAGAAGCGGCCCTCGTCCGAGGCGGGGTCGAGATAGCCGCGTGCAAGGTAGCGCGACGACACCACGACCCGCCCGTCGTCGGCGATGGTCACCGACTTGTGCGGTGCGAGAACACCTGCCGGGAGAGGACCTGGCGCTACCGTCTCGCCGACACGCAGGTCGAAGTACGCGATCGCCGACGTCTCCGACGAGCCGACCCAGTTGGTGACCGTGGCCGCAGGCGCGAGGCCCAGAGCAGCCTGGGCGACCTCGGATGTCAGGGCCTCACCCGTGGTGATGATGCGGCGCAACGACATCCACGCGGGATGGGCGGTCGCCTCGCGGGCGCTCGTGAGGGCACGCAACAGCGCGGGTGCGAGGAATGCCACCTCCGCGCGGCACTCGGCGAGCGCATCGAGCACTGTCGACGCCGTGCGGTCACGCGGGTCGACGGCGGTGATGTCCGCACCGTTGATCAGTGATCCGATGAGGACGTTGAGGCCGGCGCCGAAGCTGATCGGCAGGCAGAGGGCTACCCGGCGGCCCGGCGTGATGGAGAATCCCGTCCGCATCAGCTCGGAATCGCACAGCCACATGCCATTCGGATGCAGCACGCCCTTGGGTGCACCCGTCGACCCCGACGTGAACTGGATGCTTGTCACCGCGTCAGTACTGTCGGCGGGGTCGGAGGGGCCTGTGCCCGGTTCCGTGGAATCTATCGTCGCGCCAACGGGAGTCGTGATCGCCGCTAGATCAGACACCGGGAGGTCATGGGCCGCGGCCACAGCGCCTGCACCGTCGAGGTGCTCGGCGTCGGCGATCATGAGATCGGCTGGTCGGCCGTGCGACGTGAGTTCGCCGAGGATCGTCGAGACGCGGTCGGCGGGAAGCTGCGGATCGAGCGCCACGATCGGGTGCCCGGAGCAGAACACGCCGAGGACGAGCGCGACCGCATCAGGCGAGAGCCCGACCTGCACGACAATGGGATTCGACGTCGCGCCTGTGCGCGTGCCGATCGACGCCGCCGCGACGCCCGCGCGGCTGACGAGTTGCTCGTAGGTCATGCTCTGCCCCGCCATCTGGATGGCCGTGCGGTCGGAGAAGCGCTGTGCGGCGGCGATGATGGCTGCGCGAACGGAACGGGACAGGACGGGGTCGGTGAGGGTGGGGTCGGCGGAAGTGGTCACGAGTCGGCTCCGGTGAACGATGCGAGAGTGGTTCTCGGGTCCAGGGCCTGGCGGATCAGACGAACACCGGGCACGAGAAGGAACAGCACGACGGCGACGTCGGCCAGTAGATAGACGTAGGCGACGCCGATGATGCCCCAGCGGTCGGCGGCGGCGGCGATGCCACACACGACGACGACGCCGAAGACGACCTGCGTTGCCACAGCGAGCGTGAGTTTGCGCTGCACTCGTGCGAGGCCGCCGTAGACGACCACGAATGCCACCGTCGGCAGGGTCAGCGCCATCAGTCGGATCAGGTCCGTACCCTCTCGGGCGTACTGCGGCCCCATGATCGACAGAATCCACGGTGCGAGTGCGATGAGGAGTACGCATCCGATGACGGCTGCGCCCCCGCAGAGAACAATGAAACGCAGTGTGGTGGCGCGTAGATCGACATCGGGTTCGGCAGACGCCGCCACGAACGGTGCGCACGTGGCGTTGAGGAGGATCGCTGCCGTGCTGATGATCAGCCAGCAGACCGAGAAGTAGGCGTTCATCTCGGTGCCGAGCTGCGCGACGATGACCAGCGGAACGACGAGCGGCACAACGACTCCCACCGCGGTCATCGCCAGCGAACCCGCATAGAAGTGTGCGATCTCGCCACGTCGGGGCAGTGTGCCGGGACCGGTCATGGCGCGTGCGGTTGGCCGCACGAAGCGCAGCCCGATCCAACACGCGATGATGGCTGCCGGAATCACCCAGGCGGCCACGATAGCCGAGCCCGACGCGAAGGGGATCAGCGCCAGGACCAGAATCAACTTGATGGTCGACTGCGTGACGTTCTTCAGCGCGACGGCGCGCGAGCGCCCGAGTCCGATCAACAACTGATCCTGCACGGCGAACACCCCGAGCACCGCGACGAGGACGGGATAGAGCCACGGTTCGGCGGCAGCGGTGAACAGTGCATCCCGCGGTCCGAGCACGACGAAGCCGATCCCGAACAGCACGGCGGTCGCGATGATGACCGAGCGTCCGATGGTGATGAGACGGTGTGCTTTCGAGCCGGCGATCGGCAGGAATCGCTCGTACAGACTGCCCAGGCTCAGGTTCGACAGTGTGGCCATCAGCGTCGCGGACGTGATGATCGCCGACGCCCGGCCGACCTCTGCGGTCGAGTAGCCGCGTGCCGCAATCGTCCAGAACACGAAACCCAAGGCGCCGGTTGCCACGCTCGAGGTCATGACCGCGACGATGTTGATACCGACGCCGGTGTTGTCGTCGCGGAAGAGGTTCAGGCCGCGGTGGCTGAGACCACGCTTGTCGGTGGTGGTCACCGTGCGATGGCGGCGTCGAGAGGTTCAGTGCTGCAGTCGGATGCCAGGAGCGGGAGCAGAAGCTCCGCGGTGATCTCGGCTTCGCGCGCCAGTGGCCATCCGGACAGAATCCAGATGTCGATGCCCGCTTGTTCGGCGACCGCCGACATCGCCGACGCGACATTGTCGGCGCTGCCGACGAAGTAGGTGCCCGTGCCCTTGCCCGCAATGTCGAAGGGCGGCTCGGCTGCGGTCCAGGTGGTCAGTCCCGCGGCCATGTTCGGGGCGAACTCCAGTAACTCCCTGCCGGGAATCCGTCCTGCCCGTAGGGCATCGATCCGGCCCTGCACCTGTGGGTCCGTACTGGTGATCTCGGCGAGACCGGGGTATCCGAAGCTGCGCAGATTACGATCGGCGGTGGCCAGCACCGTCTCCGGACGAGTGCGCGCCAACTGCGCGGAGAACCGGTCCCACGCCTCGTCCTCGGTCTCACGGACGATCACGCTTGCGAGCACACCGAACCGCAGTGCTCGGCCACGCTCGGCCGCTGCAGTCCGCACCCGATCGAAAAGGGCTGTGAGCGAACCCGGCTCGGACATGAAGGACAGATAGACGTCGAGGACCTCGGCTGCGTGTGCAATGCCCTCGCTCGACGCCCCAGTGCCCCACACCTCGATGCCGCCAGGCTGTCGGGGTCCGGGGATCGCGGGCTTGTATCGCGTTCCGTACGAGAAGAATTCGCCGTCGAAGGCCTCGGTGTCGTCGAGATAGAGACGCTTCACCTGAGTCCAGAATTCGGCGGACATGCGGTAGCGGTCGGCCTTGGACTCGAATCTTCCGTACCGATGCAGCACCGCGTCGGCACCGTTGACCTGGTTGTAGATCAGGCGCCCACCGGAGTACAGGTCGAACACCTGGGCTTCCTCCGCCATCAACACGGGCGGCTTGACCCCCGGGTACTCGGGAATGAGAAAACGAAGGTGTGCGGTGTCGCCGACGAGTGATATCGCCTCGCGGGCAGTGGTCAGTGCTCCGTAGTAGCCGAGACGGTCGAGGGTGCGTGCCTGATGGCGCAGAGCCTCGAAGGTCGGGGCGCTACGGTGTTCCGGCTCCCAGGGGACGTCGCCGTCGGTGGGGTTGATGTACCACAGGACGTCGGGACCACTCATCGCTCGTCGCAGAACTCGGTGATCGGCAGTCCCACGTGACGTGATTCGGTGGGCGCGTAGCCGAGCAGACGGTCGCCGGGCACCAGATCGGTCACGTTGTTCACCGAGCCGCCCGGACCGAGAAGACGAACGTGCCAGTCGTCCTGTGCGATCACATTGATGGTGCGGCCGTCGGGTGCGGTCGCGCTGACCGAGATCAACGGGCGACGCTCGATCTTGACTCGACCGATGCGCACCTCTCGGACGTCGCCGTTGCTGCGGACGGCCAGGATCGGTTGCCCGGCAGCCAGTTCGCTGACATATCGGGTGCGATTGTCGGGGACGAGGACATAGGAGTGCACGGCACCGGCGTTCCACCGGAAGGGTCGGGTCGGCATGTACGGCAGTGGGTGGGTCTCGCTGCAGGAGAGGAACATGCCGGTCGAGAAGGAGCCTATGAGGCACCCCTCGTCCTGATGCAGCAGCGAGCAGGTGTCGATGCAGGCCCGCTCACCCATACCGATGTGCTCGACCTTCGTGACGGTCAACTCCGTGAGTTCGATGCGCTCGGCTGATGGGCGTATCACCTGCGCGAGCGTCGAGATGTCGTCGACGCTCGCTGGTGCGAGCAGAAGTCCGTCGGAGCCGTGTTCGAGCACCAGCTTGACGATCTCGGCATCCTCGATGTCGTTGACGACGGTGACGGTGCGTCCCCCGGAGTTCTCCGCTGCCGCGATCACGATCTCGAGAGGAATCTTGGTGGGATCGGTGAACGTGAGCAGTGTCCAGGGAGCGCGCCGCACGGTCTCACAGGCGTCACGCAGGGTGTCGGCATCGGAGACCACCACGTGCACAGCTGTTTCCGCCCCCGGCATACCGGTCTTGATCTGTGCGCCGCTCTCACCATCACCGTGCGCGATCAACACGATGTCGGACGAGATCTGTTCGTCGGAGGTGTCGAATGCCGACCGCTGTGGTGCGTAGACCCGCCGCACAGTGGGCGGCAGCCCATTGAGGAGCTCGACGTCGTCGGAGACGATCCCGTCGATACGCTGATGGATCGCGGCCTGCACCATGGCGTCGACGCTCCCCGCGGGTGCTGCACGTAGGTCCACCCAGGCGAAATGCTCACGGGGGGAATCTGTCTGCCGTGCGGCGGGCGACACGTTGTCGGCACTGGCACCGAGTGGGGTGATGTCGTCGGTCACGATGTCGGTGGTGTTGCTCATGGATATCTACCTCGATGGTGAAGGGGAGTGGGTCGCGCCGGGCTCCCTGGGGATCGCTCGACGCTCAGGCCAACTGGAGTGCGCGGGGGTCGTGGTCGTGCAGATGGGCGGCGAGTGCTCCGGCCACCTGCGACGGTTCATCGGCGTCGAAGATCTGACGACCGAAACTCAGCCCTGCAACGCGTGATTGGGCGACACGGCAGCCGAGTTCGATCGCGGCGTCGTCGGAGGCGGCGGAGGGCCCGCCGGCCACCAGGATCGGCAGCGGACACGAGTCGACGACCTGATCCATCGCCTCGGTGGTTCCCGCGTAATCGAGTTTCACGATGTCGGCCCCGAGGTCGGTGGCGATGGCAGCCAGGTGCGCCAGCGTCTGCGCCGACGTCGAGACCGGCGAGGTGGTTGCGCCGCGTGCGTACATCATTGCCAGCAGGGGGATTCCGAGACGCTCGCATTCTCTGGCGACTCTGCCGAGATCGGCGAGTTGGGCGGGTTCGGTATCCGAGGAGACGTTCACGTGGACGCTGACGGCATCGGCACCGAGACCGAGGCATTCGTCGACGGAACCGACGAGCACCTTGCCGGTGGCGTCCTGAGCGAGGCTGGTGCCTGCCGACAGATGCACGATCAGGCCGAGTCCGGTGAATCGGCGCGGATCGATGGTCCTCGCCCTGCCCTTGTGGACGATGAGCGCATCGGCGCCCGACTCTGCGAGCATGGCCGCGGTCTCGTCGGCATGATCTGCGCGGCCGAGCGGGCCGATGGTGACCGAGTGGTCGATCGGCACGACCAGCGCGCGCCGGGATGGCGACGAGAACAAGCGTGCCATGCGAAGGGCTTTGCCGGACAGAACTTCCCGTCTTTCCCCACGGCGGTCGTGCATGCTGGTACTCCGATCGTGATGGCAGATCACGTAGGCGGCGGCGGACCACCCCCGGTGATCAAGATGAGGTTAGCCTATCCTTTGTGTTGTGACCAAGCCGAGTGTGAGATTTCCGACCGATGCCTACCTGACGCGCATCGGCGTCGCCCACCGACGGCCGGCGCTCGCCGCGCACGATCCCGACGCAGTCGAGGCGCTCGCACGCCAGCAGCATCGGACGATCCCCTTCGAGAACCTCGACATCCACCGCGGGCTCGTGGTGAACGTGGCCGCGGGTGTCATCGTCGACAAGCTGGTCATCCGACGCCGTGGCGGAATCTGCTATGAACTCAACGGACTGCTGCTGCTCGCGCTCCGCGAGTTCGGGATCGATGCACAGGCGATCGGCGCGCAGGTTCGCATCGACGCGGGCCTCGGGTTGCCGCTCGGGCACATGGCGGTCGTGATCGGCCGGGGTAGACGACGTCGACTCGTCGACGTGGGGTTCGGTGGTGAGATGGCCACCGCGGATGTCGATCTCGACGACCCGCACACGTGGGAGATCGCCTGTGGTGACGGTGCGTATGTGCTCGACGGTGTTCCGCGGGACCTCGACGAGTTCGCAGGAATGGCGCGATGGCACAGCACCGATCCCGCGTCGCGGTTCACCGGATCGGTGATCTGCACCCGTGACGACGGCGTGCACCGCTACACGCTGACCTCGCGTCGTGAGGAAAGCGGCTATCGACTGGTTACCACGACACCGGACGGCGGTCGGGTCACCGAGTACGTGACGATGCGAGACTCGATCATCCTGCTGCGCAGCCTGTTCGGGATCGATCTCGACGAACCTGTTGCAGCCCTGACCGCAGGTACTCATCAGAACCTCCAGGGCGTCGGGAAAGGGAGCCCGAGGTAGACCTCGCCGAGGGCCCGCTGTTCATCGTCCGACGACGTCCACCGCTGCAGGCGTGCACGGCGGAGCTCCCAGTCGAACGGATCGTCGGTGACGCGATGGAGCAGTGACGTCAGATTCCACGAAAATGACTGAGCTTGCCAGATTCTCGGCAGTGCGCGAGCGGTGTAGGCGTCGAGTTCTTCGCGCTTGCCGGTCGCATAGAACGCGCCGAGAGCGTGGGAGAGCACGCAGGCATCCGACACGGCGAGGTTGAGTCCTTTGGCCCCCGTCGGCGGAACGATGTGCGCGGCATCGCCGAGTAGGAACAACGAACCCAGCTGCATGGGCTGTGTCACGACACTGCGCAAGGGGGCCAGGCTGCGATTGATGATCGCACCGGTTTCCAGGGGCGGGTGGTCGTCGGAGGTACTGCGTCGGGCGAGTTCACTCCAGATCTGATCGTCGCTCCACTCCGTGAGTCGGGTACCGGCTGGAACCTGCAGGTACTGCCTGCTGAGGCGAGGCCCCCGCATGCTGTGTACCGACAGACCGTCCGGGTGAGCGCAGTACATCCCCTCTTCGGTCACCGGGGTCGAGTGCGCGAGAATACCCAGCCAGGCGAAAGGATATGTGCGCTGCAAGGTCTCGACATACGGTGCCAGCGTCGCTCGTCCGACGCCGTGGAAGCCATCACAGGCAGCGATGACATCCGCGTCCACGCGATGCCGTACTCCGTCGACGGAGTACTCGACCGACGGTGTGCTGCCCTCGAAGTCGTGCAGGGACACATCGTCGGCGGAGAAGACCGGCGCACGGTCGAGGGAACGGAGCCCGTCGATGAGATCGGCGACGATTTCGGCCTGGCCGTACACGTAGGCGTTACGGCCGGTGAGACGGTGGAAGTCGAGATGGTGAGTCCTACGATCGAGACGGATGTAGAAACCCTTGTGCACCAATGCCTCGCGATGAAGGCGGTCGGCAACTCCGAGCTCGGTGAGTACATCGACGGTTGAGTTCTCGATGACGCCGGCGCGGACACGGGACCGCACATGGTCTTCTGTCTGATGTTCGAGGACCAGGGCATCAATGCCCTGGGCGGCGAGCATGTGTGCCAACGTCAGGCCTGCGGGCCCTGCGCCGATGATCGCGACCTGTGTCCGCGTCGAATCTCGCGATACATCAACTGTTCTCACGGCATTCCTCGCCTATTGTGTCGTCCGGCCGAAGGATCGGTTGGCAACTGTGAGGACGGTCGCACCGATCAGATATCTCTGCAGGTTTCGTAAGCCTACCCTTATCTAGTACGGTTGGGCGAACCGGGAGACCGGGAGTGCGGTCTGGTGCCGATACCGCGATGACGATGGCAACCTCATACGAAGGGGAGATCGGTGACGGACACGTACAACGGGGACACTCCGCGCGCGGTAGACGACGAAATGACCGAGTTCGAGCACGAATTCGAGCCGGAAACGCCAGATGACGCAGATGCGGAAGGGCCGCGCGAACCGACGGTGACAGTGGTCATTCCGGCCCGCAACGAAGCCCTCAATCTGCCTTACGTTGCCGAGCGTATGCCAGTGGTCGATGAGATCGTCGTCGTCGACGGCAACTCCACAGACGACACGATGGCCGTGGCGCGTCGGCTGTGGCCCGACGCGGTGATCATCCCTCAGACACGCGGCGGTAAGGGCAATGCCCTCGCCTGTGGTTTCGCCGCCGCGACGTGCGACATCATCGTGATGATCGACGCCGATGGTTCGACCGATCCCGCCGAGATCCCCAGATTCGTCGAAGCGCTGGTCGGTGGCGCCGACCTGGCGAAGGGCAGCCGGTTCTCGCACGGTGGCGGCAGTGACGACATCACGACGTTCCGACGCCTCGGCAACAAGGGATTGAACTTCCTCGTCAACCGGATATTCCACACCGAGTTCGCCGATCTCTGCTACGGCTACAACGCCTTCTGGCGTCATCACGTATCCGTACTCGACCTGCCCGACGTCGCCCTGGCGGAACCACAGTGGGGCGATGGGTTCGAGATCGAGACGGTCATCAATGTGCGTATGGCACGTGGTGGTCTGACCATCAAGGAGGTCGGCTCACATGAGAGCTGCCGAATTCATGGACGCAGCAACCTCAATGCGTTCAGCGACGGCTTTCGCGTGCTGCGCACCATCGGGTACGAGCGTCGCACGCACCGCGCGCTGACGCGCGCACAGGTCGTCGACCCGGCATAGCGCCACCAGCAGAAGACTGGAACGAACCAGGACTAACGAGGCGCCGTCTGCGGATCGTGCTCGAGCACAAGGGTGTCGGGGTTTTCCCACACCGTCCGCCAGCCGGGCGTCTCGCGCATGATTCGTTCGAACTCGGCGGGAGCGCCGGGACGGTACTCGCCGTAATACTCGATGACCCGCCGCGACTGGGTGGTGAAGGCGATGATCGTCGGCTTGTCGGTCTCGCCGACCTTCCACTCGAGCCAGCCGAGTTGTTCGGGTGTCGGGAAAGTACCACGGGTGTCGGCCAACTCGAAGGACAGCGGGTAGTCGAAGTACGGATTGGCGAGGGTCAGCGGCGCGTAGTTCTCATTGACCCGAGCGGGAAGCCCGGCCCCGTAGAGCATGATGATTCGCGTGCCGGGCGGCGCGGATGCGGTGATGCGGTCGATGGCGTCGACCTGGGCTCTGGTTTCGACGACGGTAGGCCACAGTGCGACATACGCGTAGGCGCCCGCAAGTGCGGCTGTCACGACGGCCAGACTGCTCGCCCATGCGAGTAATGCGCGGCGTCCGCGTCTGCGAAAACCATCAAGGGCCGCAACGATGTACGGAGCGGCGAGGAGTCCGCACCCCAGTAGCGAGTACAGGTAGACGCGGAAGATGGCCTCGCCTCCGTAGCTCTGTCCGAGCAGGAGTGCGAGAGGAGAGAACGCCACGATCGCGCAGGCGATCACATACGGACGCTTGTTCTTCCACCCGACGACGGCGGCGAGACCCGCGAAGAGCAACACGCCGGCAGACAGGGCCCGACAGATCAGCGAGGTGATCTCCTTGGCAGGCACGCCGGAAGCGGTGACGTTGCTGGTGGCGTTGCTGACCGGATTGCCTCCCGAGAGAATCCCGTACGGCGCAACGGCGTCGAAGTTGAGGGCGAGGTATGCGCCCGCGATACCGATCATCACCGCCACCGCCCACCACGGACGCATCTGTCGGAAGATGACGAGCGCGACGGCGGCGGCGAGCACCCAGAACGGGGTGAGTTGATGTGTCGGGACAATCGCCGCGAACGGAACGATGGCAAGGATCCCCGTTTGACGATGATGTCGCGAGGCGATCAGCATCGCGAGAAGGCCGTAGGCGATGACAAGACTCCATGCCTGTGGCGAGAAATAGTCCTGGGCAACCCAGTTCACCATCTCGACGCAGAAGGCCGCGGTGATCGCGACGCGAGTCGACGATCCGATCGTGCGTGCCGCGGAGTAGACGATGATCGCGATCAACAGGTGGATGACGAGCGCGAACACGTGCGCCAACGACATCGGGTCGAACCCGGTGACATCGGAGAACCATGCGGAGGTGACGAAGAACGCCGGCCATTGCGCATAGATGTCGGTGCCGTTGGGCTGGATGAGATCGTGTGCCATCACGTAGCGCACGACGGCGATGTGTTTGTACGTCCACTCGTACAGCGGCACTTCCGTTCCGAGCCAGGTGGTCCCGCGTTCGATGACGATCAGCGTGAGGAGGGCCGCCACCGCGACGGGAACGCGACGTCGCGCGATCGCGATGACGAAGGCGACGGCGACGAGAACGACCGCGGGGATGAGGAGCATGCCCGCGCCGGAGAACAGCAGGCCGTAGAAGCCGGCGTCGACGCCAGGCAGCCCGATGCCCAACGCGGCGATCCACAGGACGAGGGCGAGCGCGAGGAACACGAGCGATACGTCGAAGCCAACGCCGCGCAGCGAGGTACGCGCGCGGGAAGCGAGGTCGGACGGCCACGAACGCACCGGTGGTACGGAATGTTCGCGAACGTACCAGTACACGCTGCTGCTTGCGACTGCCAGGATTTCGACCACGAGGATCGCCGATGGATGCCACCTGTAGGACCACATCGCACCGATCGCGATGATGGTCATGATCGACATGCTGAGCGTCACGACGGCCGCGGGGAGAAGCCTGCGCGGGACATGCACCCACGTGGTGATCGCGGCTCCGGGACCGACGAACACGAACGCGGCGACGAGCACCGCGCGCATGGGACCAGGTAGCGGGATCAGGCCGAAAAGTCCGATCACGGAGGAGATCAGCGCGACATCGGCGAGTCGGTAGGTGACCCGTTGTGGGAGCAGCGCTTCGGCAGTGGGCGCTGACGACTGCGCATCTGTGTCGGAGGTGGCGTCGAGGGAATCCGGCGGTGCACTCGTGGTCACAGGGTCGCTCCGGTAGTGATGGTCGCCCCTTCGCGTGCTGCCAGCAACGGAGTCGCCTGCTTGCCCGCCCGTCGTTCCTGGGCGAGTGCCCACGGACCGCGGAACACGGAGAAGACCTCGAGTCGACCCACTGACGCAGAGATGTCGACGAGCATGTGATCGGGTGGACGGCAGACACCGCCGTAGGCGGCCGAGGCGCGGAACACCGAACGAAAACGTCTGCGTAACACAGAGAATGCGAGACGGCGGTGCGTGCGGTCGCAAGCGATCTTGGTCAGGACCGCGCCGAGTCCTGCTCCGTATCCGCGCGCTTGCGAGAGCAGGGCGTCGTTGTCGCTGCGATGTCGGTGCCAGACTATCGCCGACGGCTCGGACACCAGGCTGTACCCGGCTACGAGAACGCGCAGGAACATGTCGAGATCCTCGCCGCCCATCGTCTTCGTGCCTGTCCCCAGTGCCTCGTCGAACCCGCCGAGGCGCACGATGCGATCCCGGTCGACCGCGAAATTGGCTCCGGTCCCGTAGATCCCGACCTGGTACGGGAACAGCGGGATGTCCTCTGGCGGATCGTCCAGGGAGTACCGACGTGCGGTGACATTGTCGGCCCAGGAGACCCGCCAGTCGAAGTACGCCTGTGCCGGCGTGCGCAACTCACCGCTGGGGACCAATCCGCACACGCAGGCGACGTCGTCTGCGCGCGCGAAGCCCGCCAGCAGGCCCGCGATCCAGCCGGGGTCGACCACCACATCGTCGTCGGTGAACGCGACTATCTCGTGCGAGGCCGCCAACAACCCTGTGTTCCGTGCGGCCGACAGACCGGGCACAGGTTCGGTGACCAGGCGCACACGCTCGTCACCGCACTTGTTCACGACCCGAGCGGTCGCGTCGGTCACGGGTGCGTTGTCGACGACGAGGATCTCGAGTGGGGAATGTGGAAGGCGCATGAGCGATTCCAGGGCGGATCGTAGATCCTCGGGACGCTCGCGCGTGCACACCACGATCGACACCGGTTGATCGCGTAGCGCGGGGGTACTCGCCGGCATCGCCGGTGGAATCGTCACGGTCGCGAGCCCGTTCCGGAGCGGCGTCTCCGCGAAACGTACGGGCACACCGGAATTGCGGATGAGTATTCGCGCACGGGTGTACCCTTCGGCGTCGACCGGACGACAGACGACGGTGTCGCCGACCGATCGACGCATGCGTGCGAGCTCTGCTGTGTCGAGTTGCCCGACCCAGGTCGCATCGGGCCATTCCGGTCCTCCTGTGCTGGGCATGACAGGATGCAATTCGACTGGCGCCGTGAACAAATCGGTCATGTGCCGGAGCTCCGTTCGGTTGTGGTCACCCGAATCCAATCGACCGTCATCGTGGCGGGGAAGGCGGTGTCGGCCGACGGCGGGCCGGGCCAGTCGCCTCCGACGGCGACGTTGAGCAAGACATGGAAGGGGGCATCGAACACCCATTGGGAGCCCGCGGCGAGATCGGACGGTGTCACGGAGAACAGCTCGCGGTCGTCGATGCCGGTGACGATGCGACCGGGCGCCTTGCGAATCCAGTAGGTGTGGAATGTGTCGGCGAGCGGGAAGGGGGCCGGGCCCGAAGCCGAGAGGTTCTGGCCGCGTGGGTCGGAGTTCGCAGGCGTGTGGATTCCGGTGTGGTAATCGGTTGCGGCGTTCAGTGTCTCGATCACGTCGATTTCTCCTGCGCGCGGCCAGCCAACCTCGTCGAGGGAGTCGCCGAGAAGCCAGAACGCCGGGTGCAGTCCCTGGCCTGACGGAAGCGAGATGCGTGCAGAGACGGTGCCGTAGAGCAGGGAGTACTTGCCGCGGGTGGTGAGGCGGGCCGAGGTGATGGTGTCGCCGTCGCGTCGGGCTGTGATCAGTAGGTGTCCCTTGCCGTCGAGTCTCACGTTGCGTGTGCTGTCGGTGTAGACCTGCTGTTCTCTGTTACCCCAGCCCCCACCTCCGGTCTCGGCGGTCCACACTCCGCCGATGGGGCCGGCCGGACCGTCGAATTCGTCTGAGACGACGTGCGTATCGGCGGTGCTCGTTGCGGGATCTGCGTTTCCGCGTGGTAGTGCACATGCCGTGAGTGAGAGGGCGAGCACGCCGGTGACCGCGCACACGAGTTGCCGTTTCATCCGCTGGTCACCGGCGCGGGTTCGATCTGCCCCAAGTCCGACGTGTCGTCCGACCGGTCTCCGGGAGCGCGTACCCGTCCACTCGACACCCCGGCGACGACGACAGCGACGAGGATCGGGTAGACGATCAGTCGCTGGGTGCCGCCCGAGCCGAACCATCCGGTGAGACCCGTTGCGTAGGAGATGAATGCGACCGTCGCGATGATCCCGGCAAGCGCCACGATCGCGCGGATACCCGGCGTCAAGAGTGTGGAACCGGAGAATCCGATCATCGCGACCCCGACCGAAGCGAGCACGAAGAACGTCGTGAGTGCGGCCGAATGATGTTGATAGTCGGTCTTCTCGGTGATGATCCCGCTGACCGCCAGTCCGAATCCGGCGATCAGCAACGCGCCGGCGTGGGGAAACGTGACGATCCGTCGTAGAGCCCAGCTCGCCGCAACGGTCGAGATGGCGAGGCCGGTGAGGACCAGGCTCACGTTCATCACGGGGTAGAGCGCGCTGCAGGGCCAACGACCTTGTGGTCCACAGAATTCGAGTCCTAGCGGTCCGAGTTGGTCGACACGGTACGAGTAGTGTCCCCGCCATGTCGCGGAGACCACCCACTCGGCGGCGAAGAACTGGAGAACGATGAGCGCGGCGACCAGGGTGATACGAGGGTCACGGAGGAGTCGGAGGATTGTCATCGGATCGGGTTGGCCTCTCTGGGGCAGGCATCGCGGTGGGAATCACCTCTGCGGGAGTGGTCGGCCACGACTGGTGCGGCACGGCCGATCGATGTCACCATTCCGACACAGAACCCCGTGCACGTCACGAGTAGTCCGGCGAGGAGAGCCACGGCCCGGGTCGGTGTGTGTCGGGAGCGCCACATGCCCTGCGGCAGAGTGCGGGTCGCGTATCCGCGCTCGGCGGCCAGCGCGGCGTCGGCCGAGGTCAAGCGCGCCAGCGTGGCCTTCGAGCGCCCTTCTTGATAGCAGCGGCGGCTGAAGTAGGTGAAGCTGTTTCGGTCGGGTGACACCGCGTGGCGGACCCGGAAGCCGGTGTCGCGCACGATCCTCGAGTGTGGAAATCGTTGGCGCAGTGCAATTCCCATCAGCGTCTCTTCGCACCCCGCAGGGAGGTCACGGTGCCGGCCGAGTGCGGTGGAGAATCCTCCGATGACCTCGAGCCGGTCGCGGCGTACCGCCATAGCCGCCCCGATCGGGTTGCGGATCTGTGCACCGTTCTCGGGTAGACCGCGATAGTCACAGCCGACGACCCAGCCGAATTCCTCGGGAAACCACGTCGGCTGCGGGAGGATCCAGTTGGGTGTGATCGCACCACCCAATGCGCTGATCTCGTCGTCGGCGAAGCGTGTTCGAATGGCGTCAAAGGACCCGGAGTCGGGCTCGGCGTCGTCGTCGATGAAGACCAGTACCTCACCTCGCGCCATACGGGTGCCGGTATTCCGCGCGCCAGAAAGACCGCGCGCCTGCGTGGATGGGCTGACTCGGACCGCGGAATCGTCGACACCGAGCTGCGATGTCAGCATCGCGAGCAGCTCGTCGTTGTGGTCGACCACGACGACGAGTTCGTCGCCCGGGTGCAGTTGGGCGCGTGTCGCGGCGATCGCGCGCGAGAGAAGGTCCGCGCGGCCGCAGGTGTAGCAGCAGATGATCGCCGACAGCGTGGGCGCAGCTGGCTGCGAGGAGAGGTGCGGCAACTTCGACTCCGGACTGCATGCGGGACGGCGGACGACGGTAGCCTAACCCATATGTATTAGGGAAGGCTAACCAAAGAAGCGATGGTCACATCTCGGATCTCGACCCGAGCTATCCCGACCTGGGGACCGTCTCGTCGAGCGCTGCCGACGCCTGCGACGGGACGTCGTCGAGCGCTGCCGCCACCGCATCGGGGGCGAAGACATCGTCTCGGAAGGTTGCTGTGAGACAGAGACTCCCGGTGACCGACGTACTCGTCACCGTGATCCCGGTGGGCGAAGGGGGATCGGCGACGCCGATGACATATGCGGTGTCGGGGTCGGTGAATGTCCACCGCCCACGACGCCCCGGGACGACGCCACCCGAGGAGTGGAGCAGATCGATCGCGGCCTCGCCCGCGGGTGTCCACGACCGTAGGGCGTCGTTCCCGCTGGTTCCTCGACGCTGCGCCAACCTCGACTTGATCGCCGTCACAACAAGATTCGCCACCGGTCGCCCCATGGTCGACGCAGCCGAGAGTTCGGCCTGCAAAGCCGTGGGAGATGTATCCGGGAGTACAGCGAAGTCGAGACCTGCCGCGAAGTTGGCCATCGTGCCCACCGAGCGCGGTAGGTAGGCCCGCGCGTCGAACGGAAGGGTGACCATCGGATTGACCCGCAGGCCCGCTGCCGTCAACGCTCGTACCAGTGCGACGGTGTAGATCGCGAACATTCCGACATCGGGTGCGCGTACTACTCGCTGGGCGCGCATCGATTCGACGACCTTCGTGTCGAACCGAACCATCACGCTCGTCGTCGAACCGGGCCGATCGATTGCCACCATCTGGCAGGGGTGCGGTGGACGGAAGTCGCGGGAGAGATGCATGCGCGCGAGCGCGACGACCCTTCGCGGATCGCACAGGACTGACGCCCCTGCGATCGCCAGGGCCGATGTGGACGTGCGAAGCCGTGGCAGCAGTGTGACGTCCACGTCGTCGACGCCGAGGAGGACGTCGACGATCGTGTTGACCAGGGTGGTGTCGCCGAGCCCGTGGTCGTAGTCGATAGCCATGTGATCGTCGCTGAGGACGACACGGAGGTGTCCCGGCGCGCGCGACGACAACTCGTCGAGCAGCGTTCTGGGATCGCCGGTTGCCGGTGCGGTGTGAACGGCGGTTGCAAGCGCGTCGGGTGCGAAGAGCCACGTGCGACGGTCGGCAGACGGCTGGAGTCCGATCCGGGTGTGCGGACCGAGTTCGGCGAAGCGGCGGAGTCGAGCGGTCGCGGTGCGCGCGTCCGGGAGCGCGAGCGGTCCGAGAACGACAGCGCTTCGCCGCGACGCGTGGTGCACGTCGATGGCCGCGCCCGTCACGGGGCGCGCAGTGTCGAGTCGGGGTGCCGGGCAGCTCATTACATGCAGACTTTAACAAAGCCTTACCTAACTAGCGCGGCCCGTCTCGAATGTCCAATTCATCTTCCGTTCACCTTCGGTGTCCGGGCCGTCCACCACGGCCCCCTACTGTCAGTGCGACCGGGCAACGCCGCTTGGCGGGACTGCCATGTTCTGATGCTGGAGGGAACCAGAAAGTGAAATTGAGTCGTACAGGAGCAGCCGTCGCCGTGATGGCGGCCAGCTCCGCCCTCGTTCTCGGTGCGTGTAGCAGCAATGCGGACAAGGGCGGCACCAGCGCTGCACCCGCCTCTGCGGTGACCGACATCAAGTGCGAGGGCAAGGAGTCCCTCAAGGCGAGCGGTTCCACGGCCCAGGCCAACGCCATGAAGATCTTCTCCACCTCGTTCGCCAAGACCTGCCCGGGTCACGAGCTCGCCTACGGTGGCGGCGGCTCCGGCCAGGGTGTGTCCGACTTCACTCAGAACCTCACCGACTTCGGTGGTTCCGACTCGCCGCTGAAGGGTGAGGAGATCCAGAAGGCCGCACAGCGCTGCGGCTCGGAGGCGTGGCAGCTCCCGCTCGTCTTCGGTCCGATCGCGGTGACCTACAACGTCGACGGCGTCGACGACCTTGCGCTGTCGGCTCCGACGCTGTCCAAGATCTTCAGCGGTGAGGCCAAGACCTGGAATGACCCGGCAATCGCTGCCGACAATCCCGGCAAGACCCTGCCCGCCACCCCGATCAGCGTGATCTACCGCGCCGACCAGTCGGGTACCACCGACAACTTCCAGAAGTACCTGACCGCCGCAGGCGGCTGGACCAAGGGTGCGGGCAAGACCTTCAACGGCGGCGTCGGCGAGGGCAAGCAGGGCAATCCCGGTGTGGGCTCCGCGGTGAAGCCGACCCCCGGCTCAATCGCCTACGTCGAGTGGGCCTACGCGCAGTCCAACAAGTTGTCGATGGCGAAGATCATCACCGACCAGGACAAGAGCGGCGTCGCACTGACGGCCGAGACCGGCGGCAAGACCATCGAGTCGGCGAAGCTCAAGAACGGCCCCGACAACCACAACATGGTCATCGACACGGAGTCCTTCTACAAGCCGACCACCGCGGGCGCCTACCCGATCGTTTTGGCAACATACTCGATCGTGTGCTCGAAGTACGCTGATACTTCGGTCGGCCAGGGTGTCAAGACGTTCCTGTCGGTGGCGTCTGCACCGCAGAACCAGGGCCAGGAGCTCATCAATGCGGGCTACATCCCGCTGCCGAGCGAGTTCCAGCAGAAGCTGTCGTCGTCGATCAGCGCCCTGCAGTAATCAGGGTCGTGCAGTAGCAACCCAACGAAGATCCCGACTGAGAAGCGATATGAGTTATGTCTGTGGATGACACCACCGGTGTGGGCCGGGGGAAGGCGGAGACCCCGCCCGAACCCGGCGCGCAGCCCCCCGAATCGCCCGACCAGTTGCCTCCCGAATCCGAGGAGCAACTCGACGAGCAGCTCCACCCGGGCCTGCGCAGCCACCGTGGCGCCGTCGGCGACCAACTCTTCTCCTACCTCGCGCGGGGCACGGGTTTCTTCGTGGTCGTCCTCGTCGCCGGTATCGGCATTGCCCTCATCATCAATGCCATACCGGCGATGGTGGCCAATCACGCCAACTTCGTCTTCTCGTCCCAATGGGACGTCGGCTCGTCGAACTTCGACAACGACACCGTGCGCTTCGGTATCTGGGAACTGTTCCGCGCAACGGTCCTGAGCTCCCTGTTCGCGCTGATCATCGCCACCCCGATCGCCATCGGGATCGCGGTCTTCCTCGTCGAGTACGCCCCCCGGCAGATCGCCCGACCGCTTGCCGCCGTCATCGATCTCCTCGCAGCGGTGCCGTCGATCATCTTCGGACTCTGGGGCATCTACATCCTCGCCCCGGTGATCGCACCGGTCGCCGGTTGGCTCAACGACTCGCTCGGCTGGTTCTTCCTCTTCTCCGCGGGCAGCACCTCGGTGCGCGGCGGAGGCACGATCTTCACCGCGGGCATCGTGCTCGCGATCATGATGCTCCCCATCATCACCTCGATCACCCGAGAGGTGCTGCGTCAGACGCCTCCGGGGCAGAAGGAGGCCGCGCTGGCCCTCGGCGCGACGAAATGGGAGGTCATCCGCATGACCTCGTTCCCGTACGGTCGCTCGGGCATGATCGCTGCGGCGATGCTCGCGCTCGGTCGTGCGCTCGGAGAGACCATCGCGGTGATGATCATCCTCAGCGCCGCTGTCGGTCGCCTCAAGTGGTCGCTGTTCGAGGGCGGCGACACGTTCGCGTCGAAGATCGCCCGCGATGTGGGTGAGTTCGTCGGTAGCCAGAACACCCAGAGCGCCTACATCGCGGCGGGGCTGGTGCTGTTCCTCCTGACGTTCGTGGTGAACGCGGTCGCCCGCGTGGTCGCAGGCGGAAAGGTCAACGGATGAGCATCGCACTCGACAAGGGCGCAGGCGGCGGCCCGGTCAAACAACACCCGTCGGCGTTCCGCGAGATCTCGCTGAGCCGTCGAATCCGCAACAACGCCGCACGCGGCGCGTTCTTCCTCTGCTTCGTCCTCGGGGTCATCCCGCTCGTGTGGTTGCTGTGGACGGTCATCTCCAACGGTGCGAGCGCGATCACCGACCCGCACTGGTGGTTCGGTGACGCCTATGCCGTCGACACCACCACCAACTACGGCGCCGGGATCGCCCCGGCGATTGTCGGCTCGATCATCCAGGCGCTCGTCGCCACGATCATCTCCGTGCCGATCGCCGTGCTCACCGCAATCCTGCTGGTCGAGTATCCGACGTCGAAGCTGGTCAAGCCGGTCAGCTTCATGGTCGACATCCTCGCGGGCGTCCCGTCGATCGTCGCCACCCTGTTCATCTTCACGGTGTTCGTCATCGGTCTGTCGATGGGGCAGAGCGCTTTCATGGTCAGTCTCGCTCTCATCTTGCTGATGATCCCGATCGTCGTGCGGTCGTCGGAGGAAATGCTCAAGCTCGTTCCCGACGAACTGCGCGAAGCGTCGTACGCGCTCGGCATCCCGAAGTGGAAGACCATCATGCGCGTCGTGATCCCGACGGCACTGTCGGGCATGCTCAGCGGCATCTTCCTCGCCATCGCGCGCATCATGGGCGAGACC
Source organism: Gordonia aichiensis NBRC 108223 (assembly GCF_000332975.1). GTDB lineage: Bacteria > Actinomycetota > Actinomycetes > Mycobacteriales > Mycobacteriaceae > Gordonia > Gordonia aichiensis. The sequence goes on from NZ_BANR01000004.1 coordinate 515,701, forward strand.
GCCCCGGTGCTGATCCTCGCCGGTCCCGCGAGTTCGCTGGTGAAGACGAACCCCTTCGAAGGCGGGATGAACTCGCTGCCGCTGTTCATCAAGGACATGTGGGCGGCGAGCCAGCCGGCGTCGTCGTTCTACTACTGGGGCGCGGCTCTCACCCTGATCATCATCATCGCCGTTCTCAACATCGTCGCGGCACTGCTCGCGAAGTACCTGGCACCCAAATCCAGGTAGAGACCGCCGTCGAATCCACCAGCAGCACCAGAAAGTAGTGCCATGGCCAAGCGCCTCGACATCAAAGATCTGAACATCTACTACAGCAAGTTCCACGCTGTGAAGGACGTGACCCTCGCCGTCCCACCGCACAGCATCACGGCATTCATCGGCCCATCGGGCTGCGGTAAGTCGACGGTCCTGCGCACGCTCAACCGGATGCACGAAGAGATCCCCGGCGCGTATGCGGTCGGTAGCGTGCTGCTCGACGGCGAGGACATCTACGGCAAAGAGGTCAACCCGACGAGCGTCCGCACGACGATCGGCATGGTCTTCCAGCGGCCGAATCCGTTCCCGACGATGTCGATCCGCGACAACGTCGTCGCAGGGTTGCGCCTGCAGGGCATTCGCAACAAGAAGCAGCTCAACGAGGTGACCGAGCGGAGCCTGCGCGGTGCCAACCTGTGGGAAGAGGTCAAGGACCGCCTCGACAAGCCCGGCGGTGGACTCTCCGGAGGTCAGCAGCAGCGACTGTGCATCGCCCGTGCGATCGCGGTCTCGCCCGACGTCCTGCTGATGGACGAGCCGTGCTCGGCTCTCGACCCCATCTCGACGCTCGCGATCGAGGACCTCATGGGCGAGCTCAAGAAGGACTACACGATCGTCATCGTCACGCACAACATGCAGCAGGCCGCTCGTGTCAGTGACCAGACCGCGTTCTTCAATCTCGAGGGGATCGGCCAGCCGGGACAACTGGTGGAGATCGGCGACACCGAGACCATCTTCACGCACCCCACCAAGCGCGAGACCGAAGACTACATCTCGGGCCGATTCGGCTGAGGGTGCGTCGTGCTCACATGTTGAGCAACAGGATGACCAACAGCGCGACGAGCGACAGAGTCACACCGAGGTAGACGAACAGTTGCCGACGGCCGGAATGCCGCTCGGTGTCGTCGTCGGTTGCGGCGTTGAAATCGGGTTCCGCCGGATAGTGCACGCCCATGGCGCTCAACCCTAGACTCCGCGGCCACTACTCGGAAGTCAGGATGGCCTTGGTCCCGAAAGAGCGCTCAACTCATCAGTGATCAAGCACTGCGGTCAAGAACGTCGGTGGGCCACAACCGGACTTGGTTGTGACCCACCGACGTTTCTGTCTGAAGGATGTCAGGATGCGTCTTGAAACTGCTCGGGTGTCTGCCCGGTGGCCTGGAAGACGACCCGACGACCGATCAACACCGCGTGGTCGGCGAAGCGTTCGTAGTAGCGGCCGAGAAGGGTGACGTCGACAGCCGCGGCGACGCCGTACTCCCAGTCGCGGTCCATCAGCACCGTGAACAGATGGCGGTGCAGATCGTCCATGGCGTCGTCGTCCTCTTGCAGACGGACCGCTGCCTCGGGATCCTGTGTGTCGAGCACCTCGCGTGCGTTGGCGGCCAACGCCACGGCGAGCCTGCCCATCTCGGCGAAGTAGCCGTTGACCTCTTCGGGCAGCGCTTTGGCGGGGTGGCGACGTCGGGCAACCTTGGCGACATGCAGTGCGAGCGCCCCCATGCGGTCGACGTCGGCGACGATCTGGAACCCGCTGACGACCCCGCGCAGGTCGCCGGCGACGGGAGCCTGGAGCGCGAGAAGCGCGAACGCCTGCTCCTCGGCCCGGGCGGACAACTCTGACAGTCTGTCGTTCTCCGACAGCACTTCCTCGGCAATGGCGAGATCGGCCTGCAACAGAGCCTGGGTGGCGCGGTCCATCGCAGAACCGGCCAGATCGCACATTTCTCCGAGCACCGCATTGAGTGAATGCAGCTGTTCTTGATACGCGGTACGCATACCCTCAAGGGTACTGTGCGTGCGCCAGATCACGATCTCCCGCGTGGTGAACACACCGTGAACGCGCGGTGAGTAGCTGTGCCCTGGGCTCGGCGCGGTGACCTCGTCAGGAGCAGGTGGTGTCGCCCGCGTTGGTCACGGCGAGGTCGTTGGGCAGGTTGCTGGAGTTGGTCGCGGCGGGAAGTGCCTGCGCCGAGAGCGTTTCGCCGACGGCAGGGAGACTCCCGACACCGCCGGTGAAATCGCTCCCCAGGATCACCTCGACACCCGACCTCACCGTCTTGTCGCTCTGGATCTTGGCCCCGGGGAACATTGCGGCGAGTGTTGCCGCCGAATCCTGTTCGCCCGGCCCGTATCGCACGACGGTGTCGCTGCGGTTCTCAGAGGCGTCCGCGATGCCGCGGACGTCGAAGCCCTGGGCCGTCAGCTGATCGGAGGCGTCGGAGGCCTGACCCGCCCTGCCCGTGCCGTTCAGTACGCGCACGCCGACGTTGCTCGGGTTCTGTGCCGTCGCCGAGACCGTCGACGGCGTTTCCGGTGTGCTCGTCGTCGAGCCTGCGGCGGTGGTCTGCTTCTTTGTCGACGACGAGCCCTGCTTCTTCTTCGCGGCCTGCTCGCCGGGGAGCGGATCGTCGTCGATGATCGCGTTGAAGATGGCGTTGATGTCGTCGGTGCGGGGGATTTCGTTGTTTGATCCGTCGGTGGCAGTGCCGGAGGTCGGGACGGTCAGGAATGTCACGCGGCCCGCTTCGATGCCCTGCATCGAGTCGGCGAGCTTGAGCAGTGATTGTGTGTCGACGCCGTCGACGTAGCTGTTCTTGATGAAGGTGTTGACGATGCCGTTGAGCTTCGACGGGTTGGACAGGACGTTGCCCGAGAGGGTCGAGCGCAGCAGCGACGACATGAACAACTGCTGGCGTTTGATGCGGCCGTAGTCGCCGTTGCCCTCCGTCGAGACGGTCCTGGCGCGGACGTAATTCAGCGCCTTGCGGCCGGTGATCGTCTGCTTACCCGGCTTGGACAGGATCTGGCCGAGTTCGTAGTCGTAGATGGGTGTGGTGGAGCAGACCTCGACGCCGCCGACCGCGCGCACCACCTTCTCGAATCCCGAGAAGTCCATCCCGATGAAGTGGTTGATGTTCAACCCGCTCATCTCGGTGAGCACCTTGACCAGGCACTTGGGCCCGCCGTCGGCGTAGACGCTGTTCAGTTTCACCGCGTCGGCGGCTGGGAGGTCGCCGGTATAGGTTCCGGCGTCGTTGTCCCAGTCCTGGCATTGCGGCCGGTTGACCTGAAGATCTCGCGGAAACGAGACGGCGACGACTCGACTGCGGTTGGCGGGGATGTTGACCAGGATCACGGTGTCCGAGCGTGCGCCCTCGGCATCCGCGGTGGTGCCCGCGCCGACCTGACCGTTCTTGCCGCTGCGGGTGTCGGTGCCGACGATCAGGTAGTTCTCGTCGCCGTACTGTGCATCTTTGTTGCGGATGTTGGCGTCGTCGGGGTCGACGGCGGCGATCGTGCGCCAATCGCTGTTCTTGGACTTCAGATACCCCCACACGAACCCGGTTCCGACCAGTGCCATGACACATGCGACGGCGACCAGGATGCGACCGGTGAAGGTGACGTTCTGACGTGTCGAACGGTCGTGCCGCCGACGCCCCACGCGCTGCGGTCGCGAACGCAGCGCGATCGTCTCGGTGAGGTCGGGCGTCGGCTCGAGGGGTAGGGGCGCGGGCTTCTTGTCGGGTCCTGTGGCGGAGGGCTCAGCGGTAGAGGGCTCTGCGGTAGAGGGCTCTGCGGTAGAGGGCTCTGCGGTAGAGGGGACCGCTGCCTCCCCGGCCGTGGCGTCGGCCGCGGAGGCGAGAGGCGTGCTGTCGCGGGGGGCGGGGTCGAGGTGCGGGCCCTGGGCTCGCGACTCTTCGACGACCCGCTCCGTGGTCGCCCGGTCACTCAGGTCGACAACGGGCTCTGGCGTGGCGCCGACGATCGGGATCTTGCGCGTGACCTCGTTGGCGCCCGGCTGATCGGGACGGCGCTGCGGCGGGCGATCCGCTGCGGCCCGCTGTGCCCGGCGTACGCGGGGGCCGCTGACGCGGGGGATGGACTCGGTCGGGGCGGAATCGCCACGAGGTGGTGTGACGGACTGCGATTGCGAGCGCGCGCCGGGGTCGTCGGCGTTCATCTGTTCCATCAGCTCGCGGACGGTCATCCGGGTGCGACCGCGGACATAGCGGTCGGCGGAGCGGGGTTCGCGCAGTCTGCCGTCGTTGGGATTGCTGCGGTCGTCGGGATTTCTGTCTTTGTTGGGATTGCTGTCTCTGTTGGAATTGCGGCGACGTGCCGCCGATGAGCCCTCGGAGGACCGTGCGTCGTCCCGATCGCCCGGCTCGTCGCCGCGCGGCTTGGGTGTCCAACGACTCACGTCACAAATCCTCGTACCCCGTGGTGACGCTGCCGCCCGTCGGGGCTGAACGCTGCGGCGCGCAGGAAAAACTCAGATCCCGCCTGCGGGACCTTCGGACATAGTACTGATGGGTCCTGAGAAGCGCCTCAGCCGCCGGAGTGCATGACTTCTGCGCCCGCGGGGACGACGTCCTCGTCGGGATCGTCGAGCCAGCCGTCGGGAAGTGCCACCTTGGCAGGCGATCCCTGCCGCCCGCGTGGGCCGTGGCCGTCTTCAGGGAACGGTGTGTCGGCCGGCAGCGATCCGACCAGGTCGCGCAGCTCGTCGAGCGTCGCGACCAGCGACATGCGCGAACGGATCTCCGAGCCCGCAGGGAACCCGCGCAGATACCAGGCGACGTGCTTGCGCATCTCGCGCATGCCCTTGTCCTCGCCGTGGTGATCGGCGAGCAGTTCGCCGTGCCTGACAATGATCTGTGCCACCTCGCCGAGATTCGGCGCGGCAGGGGCGGGGAGCCCGTTGAGTTCGGCCGCGAGTTCGGCGAAGAGCCATGGCCTGCCGAGGCAACCGCGCCCGACGACGACGCCGTCGCAGCCGGTCTGCTCCATCATCGCCACGGCGTCGCGCGGCTCGAAGATGTCTCCGTTGCCGAGGACCGGGACGTCGGTGACGTGCTCCTTCAGGCGTGCGATCTCGGTCCAGTCCGCCTCGCCGGAATAACGTTGCGACGCTGTACGTGCATGGAGCGCAACGGCTTTCGCACCCTCGCCCGCAGCGATACGGCCGGCGTCGAGGTGGGTGTGGTGCTCGTCGTCGATCCCGATGCGGAACTTGACCGTGACCGGGATGTCGGTGCCCTCGGTCGCCTTCACCGCCGCCGCGACGATTCGCCGGAACAGGGTGCGCTTGTAGGGGATGGCCGAGCCCCCGCCCTTGCGGGTCACCTTGGGGACCGGGCAGCCGAAGTTCATATCGATGTGATCGGCGAGATTCTCGTCGACGATCATCTTCGCGGCCTCGTAGGTGTAGCGGGGGTCCACCGTGTACAGCTGCATCGACCGAGGGTTCTCATCCGGTCCGAAGGCGGTCATGTGCATGGTGACCGGGTGCCGTTCGACGAGTGCGCGGGCGGTCACCATCTCGCACACGTACAGACCCGACACCGTGCCGGTGCGGGCACGCTCGAGTTCGCGGCACAGGGTGCGGAACGCCACATTGGTGACGCCCGCCATCGGCGCGAGCACCACAGGGCTCGCGAGTTCGATGCTGCCGATGCGCAACGGAGTGGTGCGCGCAGAGGGAGAGTGCGCAGAGGGCGTGTGTGCAGAGGGAGAGTGCGCAGCCGACAGCGCACCGGCGCCCTCGTGGATCGTGGAGGGCGCCGGCGCGGCTGGGGTGCGGATCGTCGTCGTCAAGCCGATGGGTGCGTCAGGACGCCTGACGCTCGCGCTTCTTGGCTTCGCGGGCGAGTGCGCGGTCGCGCATCTCCTCGAACTTGATGGTGTCCTTCTCGAGTTGCTCGAGGAACGCGGCGAGCTCCTCGCGGGTCTGCTCGCCCTCTGCGGAGAAGTCGTCGCGATCGAAGACGTTCCACTTGCGCAGGACGGGCTGGATGACCTCTTCGAGGTGCTGGCGCAGGTCGTAGATGCCGTGCTTGGCCATCAACACGCCGTGGCGGCGGAAGTTGGGCATGCCTGCACCCGGCATCTGGAAGTTCGTGACGATGTCGGTGACTGCCCGCAGCGTCTGATCAGGCGCGATGTCCATGCCCGCCCCGCAGATGTTGCGGTAGAAGATCATGTGCAGGTTCTCGTCGGCGGCGATGCGCTGCAGCATCTTGTCGGCGATCGGGTCGTTGCACGCCTTGCCCGTGTTGCGGTGGCTCACGCGGGTGGCGAGCTCCTGGAAGGTCACGTAGGCGACGGAGTGCAGCAAGCCCATCTCGCCGCCCTTCTCCATCATCTCCTCGACGCGGTCGCCCGCGGCGGCCTCCGGCGAATAGCCGTTGGTCATGTGGACCATGCGGTCGGCCTCGAGCTGGGCGGGATCGACGCCGCGTGTCACCACCAGGTAGTCGCGCATGACGATCGAGTGCCGGTTCTCCTCGGCGGTCCAACGGCCGACCCAGTAACCCCACGCGGAGTCCATGGAGAAGTTGTCGGCGATCACCCGGTGGTACGAGGGCAGGTTGTCCTCGGTCAGCAGGTTGGTGATCATCGCGGCCTTGGCGACCTCGTCGAGCTGCGACTGCTCGGGCTCGTAGTCGACGCCGCCGAGTGCGGCGAAGTTACGGCCCTCGTCCCACGGGACGTAGTCGTGGGGGTTCCAGTTCTTGGCGATCTTGAGGTGCCGGTTCACGTTCTCCTCGGCAACCGGTGCCAACTCGCGAAGCAGATCGAGCTGAGTGAGCTCACGTGCCATAGTTCGTTCCTCCGAACGGTCCACATTAGAGGTGGGTCGGATATCAGTGCTCCGACCGCCTTCTCTGGTTGTCATGCCTGGCTCGGTGACCGACATGGACACAGTCAGTCAGCTAGGGTACGGCACCGAGCAGGCGTTACCCAAGTACGTACTTACGGTGTCGTAACTTGGCTCGCAAGCGTTACCCCCGAAACGCTCGGCCGAACGTCGACGCCCACTGAGCAGCGTCGTCGTCAAGGGTACCGAGTTCGCGCGCTCTGTCACACCAGCGCATCGCCGCCGCGCCGAACTCCATCGGGTTGTAGACGTCTTCTTCGCACTGCCAGAGCCCGTCGCCCGCGTAGGTGACGATCGAGATGTTGGTGGCGGTGATGACGCTGCCGTCGCCCGGGTCGCACATCGGATTGTCGACCTCGAAGATGACGCGCCCGGTCGGGGCGTCGAAGACCGTCCACAGGTTGGGGAACGCCACCATGTGGTCGCCCGGGAATCTCGTCATCGTCTTCACGATCCATGGGCGGATCTCCTCGCGTCCGTGCATCGTGCCGAGAGCGTGTTCGATGTAGTCGGCGTCCGGGGTGAACAGGTCGGCGAAGCGTGCCCACGCCGCGGGCCCGGCAGCACGATCCGAATGTGCCTCGGCAGCGATCTGCGCGACGGTCGCCTCGAAGACCTCGAAGGCCTCCGACAACTCGCCGAGCGGGAACGGGGTCGGCGAGAAACGTGAGTCTGCGGATCGGGCATCTCGGGCAGGTACGGCGTTGTCGGTGCGCATCGGGCTGATCGTAGGGAACCACCGGGGGCTCGCGAGGCGTTATCGATGAGGAAGTAGGTGAGAGCGTTTCACCCCTTCGACTGCGTCGATGGCCGTCCACGAGGATGATCGACACGTGGCTTCCGCGACGGTGCGGGCGGGTAGAGAATGTGGAGGATGCCGATGGAGCGGCTGAGCGGTCTGGACGCCTCGTTCCTGTACATGGAGACGCGATCGCAACTGATGCAGGTGATCGGTCTCATCGAGGTCGATCCGTCGACCATTCCGGGTGGGTATTCGTTCGGTCGTGTGCGAGATCAGATGCGCCAACTCGTCCGCGCGACGCCCAAGTTCCGACGCAAGCTCGACAATTCGCTGATCAACATCGATCATCCGGCGTGGATCGAGGACGAACACTTCGACATCGACCGGCACGTCCATCGCGTCGCCGTCCCAGCGCCGGGCGGCATCGGCGAGGTGACCGAACTCTGCGGCCACCTGGCGGGTCAGACACTCGACCGCGCGAAGCCGCTGTGGGAACTGTGGGTCATCGAGGGACTCTCCAACGGCCGGATCATGATCATGCTCCGGATGCACCATGCCGCGGTCGACGGCGTGGGCAGCGCGGAGGTGCTCGCCCAGTTGTGTTCGCTCTCGCCGGAACAGCCGGACCTCGACGCCGATCTCCTGCATCAGTCGGCGGGCGGGTCGTCGCACGCGATGCTCGCGGCGACCGGCGCGGTCCACTACCTGATCCGACGACCGATCGCGATGGCCCGGTTGCTGCCGGAGACAGTGGCGGTGCCGATCGCGTGGTTGCGACGAGCTCGATCCCATGAGGCCATGCCTGCGCCGTTCCAGGCGCCGCGGACCCGGTTCAACGGTCCGATCAGCCCGCACCGCTCGATTGCGCTGACGCAGCTCTCGCTCGCCGACATCAAGCGCGTCAAGAACCGTTTCGGTGTGAAGGTCAACGACGTCGTCCTGGCGATCACCGGGGGAGCGCTGCGCGAATATCTGTTGGCGCACAACGAACTTCCCGACCGCCCACTGGTCGCCATGGTGCCGGTGTCGGTACACGGGGCCGACGACAGCGGTTTGATGGTCCAGGGTACGAACAAGGTGTCGGGGATGTTCACCCAGCTGGCCTCCGACGTCGACGATCCCGTCGAACGGATCGAGCGGGCCGCCGAGTTCTCGCGCAAGGCCAAAGCCCACCATGCCGATATCGACGCGAACATCCTGCGGGCATGGGCGCAGTTCGCGCCGGGAACCACGATGTCGACGCTGATGAAGTTCTACGGCGACCGCAAGCTGTCGCTCAAGCATCCGCCGATCTTCAACGTGACGGTGTCAAACGTCGCAGGCGCCGACATCCCCGTCTATTTCTGTGGCGCGCGTGTGACCGGCGTGTACCCGCTCGGGCCGATCTTCCACGGCCTCGGACTGAACATCACCGTGTTCTCTGCCGACGGCATGCTCAACGTCGGCATCCTCGGCTGTACCGACCAGATCCCCGACATCGACGTCCTGGGCCACGCATTCGATGAGCAGCTCAAGACACTGCTGGAGGTCTGCGGTGACTGACCGGCACTAAGCTTTGGCTGTGTCCATCTATCGCCACGGATTCGCCCGAGTAGCGGGCGCCGTCCCCGTCGTCCGAATCGCCGACCCCGCTGCCAACGCACAGGCCACCGTCGAATTGATGCGGCAGGCGTCAGCGGAGGGCGCGGCGCTCGTCGTGTTCCCCGAGATGGGACTCACCGGGTACAGCATCGACGACCTCGTTCAGCAGGATGCGGTGATCGACGCCGCGCTGGAGGCGCTCGCGACCGTGGTGACCGCGAGCGAGGGCCTGCGGCCCCTGGTGGCGGTCGGGCTACCGCTGGTCGTCGACGCCGGCCTGTACAACTGTGCGGTGCTGCTACGTGACGGGCGGATCCTCGGTGTCGTGCCGAAGGCGTTCCTCCCGAACTACCGCGAGTTCTACGACAAGCGGTACTTCAGTGCCGCGCGCGATGCCCTCGCCGACACCGTCACGCTCCTCGGGCAGACCGCACCATTCGGCACCGACCTGATCTTCGACGCCGTCGACCTTCCCGGTTTCGCCCTGCATCTCGAGGTGTGCGAGGACGCATGGGTGCCGATTCCGCCGAGTACCTGGGCGGCGCTCGGAGGTGCGACGGTGCTCGCGAATCTCTCCGGATCGCCGGTCACGATCGGCAAGGAGTCATATCGGAAGTCGTTGTGCACCAGTCTGTCCGCCCGGTGCATCGCCTCCTATATCTACGTCGCCGCCGGGTACGGCGAATCCACCACCGATCTCGCGTGGGACGGTGATGCGCTGATCGCCGAGAACGGCGGACTACTCGCCCGCAGTACGGGCTTCGAGACGAGTGAGCAACTCATCGTCGCCGACGTCGACCTCGACCGGTTACGCCAGGAACGTATCCGCATGGGCAGCTTCCACGATCAGGTGAGCGACCTCAGGGATCGGTTGACGTCGTTGCGTCACATCGAGTTCGAGTTCGGCGACCTCGACGTCGACGACGATCTACGCCGTTCGGTTGCGCGCTTCCCGTTCGTACCGGCCGACGCTGGCGACCGTGACGAGCGGTGTCGCGAGGTGCGCGACATCCAGGTGCAGGGCCTCGCCGCGCGACTGCGCGCCACGGGCATCGACAAGATCGTCATCGGTGTCTCGGGTGGTCTCGACTCAACGCTCGCGCTCCTCGTCGCCGTCGACACCTTCGACCGACTCGGCCTGCCGCGCACCAACATTCTCGCCTACACGATGCCGGGTTTCGCGACGGGCGGCGCGACGCTGCGTCGCGCACATGTGCTGATGGATTCGCTCGGCGTCAGCGGCGCCGAGCTAGACATCCGTCCATCGTGCGAGCAGATGCTCGCCGACCTCGGGCACCCGTATGCCAAAGGCGAGAAGGTCTTCGACGTGACCTTCGAGAACGTCCAGGCTGGTGAGCGGACGTCGCATCTGTTCCGCCTGGCCAACTTCCACGGCGGCATCGTCCTCGGGACCGGCGACCTGTCCGAGCTCGCTCTCGGCTGGTGCACCTACGGCGTCGGCGACCAGATGTCGCACTACAACGTCAATACGTCGGTCCCGAAGACGTTGATCCAGTACCTGATTCGCTGGATGATCTCGACGGGTCAGTATTCGCGGGAGACCACCGACACCCTCGCCGAGATCCTCGACGACGTGATCTCGCCCGAGCTCGTGCCGCCGGGAGAAGACGGCGCGATCCAGAGCACCGAGGACACCGTCGGCCCTTACGAGCTGCACGATTTCTTCCTCTATTACCTCACCCGCTTCGGTTATCGTCCCGACAAGATCGCCTACCTGGCCGGGCAGGCGTGGGGCGACCGCGATCGCGGCGCGTGGTCGGAACTGATCGCGCCGGAACGTCGCAACGCTTACGACGCCGCGACCATCGACCACTGGCTGTCGACGTTCCTCAAGCGGTTCATGAGCAACCAGTTCAAGCGCACCGCGATGCCGAACGGACCCAAGATCGGCTCGGGCGGGTCGCTCTCGCCGCGCGGCGACTGGCGCTCGCCGTCGGACGCCTCCGCCCGTACCTGGCTCGACCAGCTCCACGGGCGCTGAGGGCGGCCCTAGAGCCCCAGGTCCTTGGCGATGATCGTCTTCATCACCTCGTTGGTGCCGCCGTAGATCCGGGAGACGCGCGTATCGGCGTAGAGCCGTGCGATCGGGTACTCGGTGATGTACCCGTAGCCGCCGTGGAGTTGCAGGCACCTGTCGATGACCCGTCCCGCGGTCTCGGTCGCGAAGAGTTTGGCGCGCGCGGCGTCGGCCACCGATAGCTCACCCCGGTTGTGCAGGATCAGTGCCTGGTCGACGAACTGCTGTACCGCGGCCACGTCGGCCGAGCACTCCGCCAGGACGAACTTGGTGTTCTGGAACGACGCGACGGGCTTGCCGAAGACATCACGCTCACGGGTATAGGCGAGGGCATGCTGGAGCGCCGCATTCGCGGTTGCCGACGCCCCGATGGCGATGCTCAGCCGCTCCTGCGCCAGGTTGTGGGTGAGGTAGGAGAAGCCCTTGCCCTCTTCGCCGAGCCGATCCTCGACGGGCACGCGCACCGACGTGAACGACAGCTCCGCGGTGTCGGACGCCTTGAGGCCGATCTTCTCCAGCTTCCGTCCGACTGCGAAGCCCTCAGATGTGGTGTCGACGACGAGAATCGACAGTCCGGCACGACGATTATTCGCATCGAAGGGAGCGGTGCGGCAGACCACGAGGATGCGGTCGGCCAGAGCGCCGCCGGTGATGAACGTCTTTGCGCCGTCGAGGATGTAGTGGCTGCCGTCCTCGGAGAGTTTGGCCGTCGTCGAGATGTTCGCGAGGTCGGATCCGGTGCCGGGTTCGGTCATCGCGATCGCGAACATGATGTCGCCCGAGGCGAATCCGGGCAGCCAGCGCTGCTTCTGTTCGTCTGTGGCGTACTCCATGAGGTAGGGCAGGATCAGATTGGTGTGCACCGATTCGCTGCCGAACGTCACGCCGGCGAGAGCGGTTTCTTCCGACACGACAAGCGAATACGTGAAGTCGTGCACGCCGCCGCCGCCATACTCCTCCGGCACCTCGATGCCGAGAACTCCGAGTTCGCCGAGCTTACGGTAGAAGTCGCGCGGCGGATGCCCCTGCTTCTCCCACTCATGGTGAACAGGCACGACCTCCTTGGCGATGAAGTCGCGAATCGTCTTTCGAAACGCCTCATGATCTTCGTTGAATACGATGCGTTGCACGGGTTTCCCTTCGTCTGTGCGTACTGTCGTGTGGTGCTGCGTTCAGCGGAGTGCGTACTCGCGCAACAGTCCCTTGCTGATGATCTGCTTCTGGATCTCACTCGTGCCCTCGCCGATGAGCAGGAACGGCGCCTCGCGCATGAGTCGCTCGATCTCGAACTCCTTCGAGTAGCCATAACCTCCGTGGATGCGAAACGACGCCTGGGTGACCTCGGAACAGTATTCGCTGCACAGGTACTTGGCCATGCCTGCGGCGACGTCGTTGCGCTCACCGGAATCCTTGAGCCGCGCCGCGTTCACCATCATCAGGTGCGCCGCCTCGACCTTGGTGGCCATCTCGGCGAGACTGAACGCGATCGCCTGGTGCTCGGCGATCGGTTTGCCGAAGGTGGAGCGTTGCTGTGCGTAGTCGATGGCGAGTTCGAAGGCGCGCAGTGCAATTCCGCAGGCACGCGCCGATACATTGACCCGCCCCACCTCGACACCATCCATCATGTGTGCGAAGCCATGGCCGGGTAGACCGCCGAGGATGTCGTCGGCCGAAGCCCGATAGTCGTCGAAGATCATCTCCGTGGTGTCGATGCCCTTGTAGCCCATCTTCTCGATCTTGCGTGGGATGGTCAGTCCGGTCATCACCTCACCGAAGCCGGCGGGCTTCTCGATGAGGAACGTGGTCAGGTTGCGATGCGGCTTGTCCGCGCCCTCGTCGGTACGAACAAGTGCCGCAACAAGAGTCGACGACGCACCGTTGGTCAACCACATCTTGGCTCCGTTGACGATGTACGATCCGTCGTCGGCGAGCTTGGCGTTGGTGGAGATCGCGGCGACGTCGGAGCCGAGGTCGGGCTCGCTCATCGAGAATGCGCCCCGCACCTCGCCGGTGGCCATCCGCGGCAGGAACCGTTGCTTCTGCTCCTCGGTCCCGTGCTGACGCAGCATGTACGCGACGATGAAATGCGTGTTGATCACGCCGGAGACACTCATCCAGCCGCGGGCGAGCTCTTCGACGCAGAGCGCGTACGTCAGCAGCGATTCGCCGAGCCCGCCGTACTCCTCGGGGATCATCAATCCGAACAATCCGAGTTCGCGCATGCCGTCGACGATCTCCTGCGGGTAGGCGTCGTCGTGCTCGAGTTGCTGCGCCGTCGGAATGATCACGGTGTCGACGAACCGCCGCACCGTGGCGACGATCTCCTCCTGGGTGTCGGACAGACCGAGGGTGCCAGCGAGACGTGCCATGTTCCCAGGGTGCACCAACGACCCGGCCCGCAGGAACGGGGAGATCGGCTAACAGACCGATAGGACAAGACAATGTCACGGCCCATAGGCCGCGGCTATGACCCCGTGAACGCGAATCTACTTGTGATTACACAGGCGAAGTGGTCGGCTCGGAAGTGACAGCAGGAGCCGCGCGATGGACGCACCCACCGGCGGCGGAACGAAGGGAACCCCGATGTCAGATGCAGTGATCGTCGACGCCGTGCGCACTCCGATCGGTCGTCGTCACGGCGCGCTGTCGGGGATCCACCCGGCCGACCTCTCGGCCCACGTGCTCGAGGCACTCGTCGAGCGGACGGGGATCGAACCGTCTGCGATCGACGACGTGATGTGGGGCTGCGTCAGCCAGCACTCCGAACAGGCGGGCAACATCGCACGGACGGCTGTGCTCGCAGCAGGATGGCCGACGACGGTGCCCGGCACGACGATCACCCGTGCGTGTGGTTCGAGTCAGCAGGCGCTGGCCATGGCAGCGGCCGCTGTGATCTCGGGGCAGCTCGACGTCGTGGTCGCGGGCGGAGTGGAATCGATGAGTCGGGTTCCGATGGGCACCGCGGCCCCCAATGGCGAGAGCCAACCGGCCACAGTCCTCGACCGATTCGGCGTCGACCGCTTCAGTCAGGGCCTGGGTGCCGAGGAGGTGGCTCGACGCTGGGGCCTGGATCGTACCCAGCTGGACGAGTATTCGTTGCGCTCGCACGAACTCGCCGCTGCCGCTGCAGATTCAGGTGCGTTCGACGGCCAGCTCGCCACACTGCCCGGAGTTCTCGAGGGCGATGAGGGCATTCGCCGGGGTGGCACGCTGGAATCCCTCGGCAAGCTCAAGACGGTCTTCGACGAGCACGGCGTCATCCACGCGGGCAACGCATCGCAGATCTCCGACGGTGCCGGAGCATTGCTGGTGATGTCGAGTGACACGGCGTCGGCGCTCGGATTGACACCACTGGTGCGAATACACACGACCGTTGTCGCGGGAGATGACCCCGTCATCATGTTGACCGGCCCGATCCCCGCCACGACCAAAGCGCTTGCACGGTCGGGACTCTCGATCGACGAGATCGGCGCATTCGAGGTCAACGAGGCCTTCGCGCCGGTGCCGCTGGCATGGCAGATCGACACGGGCGCAGACGAGAAGGCGCTCAACCCGCTCGGCGGTGCGATAGCCGTCGGGCATCCCCTCGGCGGGTCCGGCGCGATCCTGGCAACACGCCTCGTTCACCACATGCGCGACAACGGTATTCGCTACGGACTCCAGACGATGTGTGAGGCAGGCGGAATGGCCAATGCAACGATCTTCGAATTGCTCGGCTGATGACACAACTGCACTATCCCGAGGTCACGCTGGACGTTCTTCCGGCGAGTATGGCAGCGATGTACCCCGGCCGGGTTGCCGTCGTCGACGGCGACAGAGTGCTCGGCTACACCGAACTGGACCGCAGGACGGCGGCGGTGGCAGCGGGTCTGCGCAGTGCAGGTGTCGAGGAGCGAGACGTCATCGCCCTGCACCTCGACAACAGCATCGAGTTCGTCCTGGCCTACTACGGCGCCCTGCGCGCCGGTGCAACGGTCACGCTGGTCAACCCCGCGCAACCACCCCAGGGCCTGCGCGCCCAACTCGACGACACGAACGCGGTGGCGGTGTTCACCTCGAGCGGGCGCCTCGATGTGCTCCGTGATGCGCTAGGCGACGAGTCGCTCCTCACGATCGTCGTCGACGGTCCGCCCGACGAGCACACGACTCTGGATGAGATCGAGACCGACAACGTGACGCCCGGCCCGCCCGAGCTGACGATCACCTCCGACGACGTTGCTCACCTCGCGTTCACCGGCGGTACCACCGGTGTGTCGAAAGGGGTTGCGGTGCTGCATCGCAACGTGATCGCCAATATGACGCAGATGATCGCGTGGCGCGCGGGTCACGCTGTTCGTGAGGACGATGCGGGACTGGTGTCACTCGAACCGCGCTGCAGCGCCAACCGCGGCGTCGTGCCGGGTGATGCAGCGACGATCGTGGTGTCGCCGCTGTTCCACGCCCACGCATTGATCAACATGTCGTTCCTGTTGATGTGTGGTGCCACCCAGGTGCTCGCCGGAGGTCGACATGGTGTCAGGTTCGATCCCGGCCGCATGCTCGAGCTGATCGAGATCCACAGGGCGACATACATCACCGGTAGTCCGACGATGTGGGCAGCTCTCGTCGCTCATCCCGACGTCGCCACCCGCGACCTCGGCTCCGTGGCCGTGGTGTCGTCGGGTGCCGCTCCGATCGATCGGGTGACCCTCGACAGGCTTGCGACGGCATTTCCGCACGGATCGGTCGTCGAAGGCTACGGGTTGACCGAGGCGACCTGCCTGGTCACGTCTGCACCGCTCGTCGCGACCGAGGAGGACGGGCTCGGTGGTTATCGGTTTGGGAGTGTCGGTGTACCCACCTTCGACACCGACGTCGAGATCCGGTCACTCACCGACCACACGACTCCGGTCAGCTGTGGTGAGCGTGGCGGACTTTGGGTTCGTGGCCCACAGGTGACAGCGGGCTACCCGCATCACCCCGACATCACTGCGCAGCAGTTCGTCGACGGGTGGCTCGACACCGGCGACATCGCCTACCGCGACGAGGACGGCTACGTCTACATCGCCGACCGGGCCAAGGACATGCTGATCTACAAGGGGTACAACGTGTATCCCCGCGAGCTCGAAGAGGTTCTCGTCACGCATCCCGACATCGCGTCGGCGGCGGTCGTGGCGCGCGACGCGGGCCCGGTCGGTCAGGAACCGGTGGCGTTTGTCGTCGCAGAAGAAGGCCACGACGTCGATGCGCAGAGTGTGATGACATTCGTTGCGGAGAAAGTGCTGCCGTACAAGAAGATCCGCGACGTCTTCACCGTCGACGCATTGCCGACATCGGCAGCGGGCAAGATCCAGAAGGTTGCTCTGCGGGAATTGGTCTCGACAGCGAAGGAGCCGTCACACCATGCGTGACATCGTCATCTGTGAACCCGTACGCACACCGATCGGGCGGTACGGTGGGATGTTCAGGTCGGTGACCGCCGTCGACCTCGGTGTCGCGGCGTTGAGCGGATTACTCGAGCGCACCGGGCTTCCACACGAAGCAGTCGACGACGTCATCCTCGGACACTGCAACGGCAACAGCGAAGCACCGGCCATCGGACGGGTGGTGGCACTGGACGCCGGCCTGCCGACGACGGTGCCGGGCATGCACGTCGACCGTCGGTGCGGTTCCGGTCTGCAGGCGGTCATCCAGGCCGCCTACCAGGTGGGCAGTGGCGACAACGATCTCGTCATCGCGGGCGGCACCGAGTCGATGAGCAATGCGTCGTTCTACTCGGTGGACATGCGGTGGGGTGGCGCTCGCACGGGAATAGCCATGCACGACAGCCTGGTTCGTGCCCGGTCGACTGCCGGTGGACGTGATCACCCGATACCCGGCGGCATGATCGAGACCGCGGAGAACCTGCGCAAGCAGTACGGGATATCCCGCGAGGAGCAGGACGAGCTGGCTGTCGAATCGCATCTGCGTGCGGTTCGTGCCCAGAAGGACGGCGTACTTGCCGAGGAGATCATCCCGGTGTCGGTGCGCGCCAAGCGATCCGAGACGCTCATCGATACCGACGAGCACCCTCGCGCCGATATCTCGATGGGTTCCCTCGCCGCCCTGACCCCGATCATGGGCGCAGACGACCCGGATGCGACGGTCACCGCCGGAAATGCCAGCGGACAGAACGACGCCGCGTCGATGTGTGTGGTCACCAGCTCCGACGTCGCGGAACGGTACGGCCTGCAGCCATTGGTCCGTCTGGTCTCGTGGGGATCGGCCGGGGTGCCGCCGGAGACCATGGGGATCGGACCGGTGCCCGCGACCGCCCGTGCTCTCGACAAGGCCGGGATCTCACTGTCCGACGTCGACGTCATCGAACTGAACGAGGCGTTCGCCGCCCAGGCGCTCGCGGTGACGCGTGAATGGGGGTTCGGGCGATTCTCCCCCGACAGCCCCGATTTCGCGCGCACCAACATCCACGGTTCGGGGATCTCGCTCGGGCACCCCGTCGGCGCGACCGGTGGCAGGATGCTCGCATCGCTCGCGCGTGAACTCGTTCGACGTGATGCCCGGTACGGTCTCGAGACAATGTGCATCGGAGGTGGGCAGGGGCTCGCTGCGGTTTTCGAGCGGGTGCACTGAGTCCTGAGCCGTCAGGGTGTCGGCGCGACGAATCGGGCTACCGTCAGAAAGGCCTGCGCCGCAGCCGATAACGCAGACGGGTCGTACATCAGGACGAGCGAGTGGACGAAACGCGGGCGGACGGGGCGGACGGTCGCATGGTCGGCGACCGATTCGGCGACGCGACGCTCGAGAAGCGTTGCGCCGACGCCCGCCAACACCATCGGGAGGCGTTCCTCGCGGTGTTCGGCGAGCACCGCAACGGGCGGGCGTACCCCGGCTTCGCGCATCGCGCTCTCGATCTCGTCGGCGACGGTTCCCCCGCGGGGCACGAACACCATCGGAATCCGCGGCAGGTCCGCGATGTCGATCGGCCCGTCGGGCAGGTCGGTACCCGGCGGACACACGAGCCAGAACTCCTGCTCTCCCAACGTGATCACTTCGAGGCCGTCGGCTCGTGCGTCGAGAGTGCCGAGGTGGGTGACGACGAATTCGCAACGACCTTCTTCGATCATGGTGGACGCCGCGGACTCGTCGTGAAGGTCGCGGACACGGACACGCGCCGCCGGATGCTCGGCGACGAATGCGGTGAGCAGATCGGCGAGGGTCGCGCCGTCGATGAAGGGTGACGCCAGTATGTCGACCCGTCCGGTGATCTCCTCGGCGCCGACGGCCAACGCGTCCTGCACCGATCCGACGTCGCGAACCATCTGACGCGCCGAACCGACCAGCGCGCGACCGGCGGCGCTCGGCACCATCCCGCGTCCGATCCGATGGAACAGCTGCACGCCGAACTCCCGCTCGAGAGCCCGCAGTGCCTGCGAGACGGTTGGCTGTGTCACCCCGAGTGTTGCCGACGCCCCACCGATACCGCCGTGTTCGACGACGGCGAGGAAGTACTCGATCTGACGAAGTTCCATGCGGTGGCGCGTCCTATCCGAGGTCGGACGCGCCGAGCGCGTCGTCGTCGACTGGTCCCGGTGCGCCGCAGGTTCGGCGTGCGACGGCCATGAACGCTGCGGCGGCCGGCGATGGCTGGCCCGAGCGGGTGAGCATGCCGATATCGCGACACAGGGGTGGCGTCAGCGGGTAGCTCACCGCGTCGGGGATCTGTTCGGCCACCGATTCCCGCGGCAGAATGGCCGCGCCCACACCGCGGATGACCAGCTCACGCACGGTGGGCGGGTGCGCGCAGTCGGCGACGACATTGTGGGCATCGTCGGCGATGACATCGGTGAGCAGCGTGCCTATCGCCTGGTCGGAGAGGTCGACCACCAGCGGAAGCGACCGCACGGACTCCCGGGCCACTCCATGGTCTGTCGTGTCCACCGATAGCGACCGCGATGCCGCGAGCACGAGTTCCTGGGTACCGAGCGGTGCGAAGACGAATGTCGAGTGGTCGGCTGCCGAGTCGATCAGACCGATCTCGGCCTCGCCGCGCCGGAGTCGGTTCACGATGCCTGCAGGCCCGTCGGCGGCGAGGATGCGGACGACGACGTCGTCGAACCGTGCACGGAAATCGCGCACGATCGATACCAACGGAGTGATCGCGAAAGTCGAATCGGTGACCACATCAACAGTGCCGGAGCGCAATTCGCGCACTGCGGCGACTCTACGACGTGCCCTGTCAACGTCGGCGAGGACACGACGTGCGATCACCTCGACGCGGGCTCCCGCTTCGGTGAGTTCGAGTCGACGCCCGGTCCGGTCGAACAGTGTCGCGTCGAGGCGGCGTTCGAGGGTGCGGATGGCCTGCGACAGCGACGGCTGCGAGATGTAGAGGGCCTGCGCGGCCTTGGTGATCCCGCCGTGGTCGATGACCGCGACGAAATAGGTGGCGAGATGCAGGTCCACCACCTGATCGTAGGCGAGCGTCTGCGAGCTGCGTCACCACGCCCGGGTCAGTGACCCGTCCACGCTGGTGCGCGCTTCTCGGCGAATGCCCGTGCTCCTTCCTGCGCGTCGTCGGAGGCGAACACCGGGTCGAGGATGCCGCTCTGTGCTGCGAAGAGATCGGGATCCGTGTATCGGATGGCCATACTGACGACCTGCTTGGTGGCGCGGACGGCCAGGGGACCGTTGGCGGCGATCCGCCCGGCGAGTTCGCGAGCTCCGTCCAGTGCTCCGCCCGACGGCGTCACGGTGTTCACCAGGCCGAACTCGTGCGCACGGACGGCGCTGATGGGATCGCCGGTGAGCGCGATCTCCATTGCCAGCTGGTACGGCAGGATCTTGGGCAGACGCAGTAGACCGCCCGCGGCGGCGGCGAGTCCCCGCTTGACCTCCGGCAGACCGAACTTCGCGTCCTCGGCGGCGACGATCAGATCCGCAGACAGCGCCAGCTCGCATCCGCCGGCCAGCGCCCACCCCTCGACGGCCGCGATGAGAGGTTTGCTCGGCGGTGCCGACGCGATCCCGCCGAATCCACGTCCCGGGACGCTGGGTAGTTCGCCACGTGTGAAAGCTTTGAGATCCATACCGGCACAGAAGGTTCCGCCAGCGCCGGTGAGGATTCCGATGGTGATGTCGTCGCGGCGCTCGAACTCGTCCATTGCCGCAGCGAGTTGTTGCGCGACCTCCTGATTGACGGCATTTCGCGCGTCCGGGCGGTCGATGGTGACAACGGCAACGCCGTCGACGAACTCGGTGTGCACCGGGGTCATCGGAGAATTCCTCTCGTGGTTGCGGATTCGACGTCGTCGTCGGCGGGCCGGGGGTCGGTGATGCTCCAGCGGACCGGCTCGTGACCTGTCGACGAGATGACACCTCGCGCCTCGAGTACGAGCAGATGCGCATGTGTTTCGCGCAATGCCATGCGTGAGAGGGGAATCGACAATTCGGAGAATGGTCGCGACCACGTCACCGTGCGCGTCACGTCCCACGCTGTCGCGCCGGGTTGGTCGGAGACGGCTTCGGTGATCTCGGCGAGACGCTCCTCGTGATGGGAGAGAAGGTCGGTCACGCGGTCGGCGAGTCCGCGGAACCGGTACTCGTGGCTGGGCATCGCCTCGAGATCGCCGATGTGTTCGGTCCTCGCGAGCGAGGTGAGGTAGTCGGCCAACGGACTCGGAGTCTGAAACGAATTGGTTGACACGTTCGGACTGATCCGGGGGAGCAGATGGTCGCCGGTGAAGATGACCCCGGCGTCGTCGTCGGCGAAACAGAGGTGGCCCGCGGTGTGACCTGGCGTCCACACCGCACGCAGATTCCAGCCCGGAACGTCCAGCGGTGAGCCGTCGTCGAGTTCGACATCCATCGTGCGGCCGTCGGGAAGCCGCACGAACTCGAGGAGTCCGGTGTCGGCGACGTCGGTTGGTGCGCCGAGGATGCGCAGGTCCTGCTGGGCTTCCTCGAACTCGCGGGCCTGCTCGGCCTCGGAGTGGAACCGCAGATGGCGGGCGTCCGCGGTATGCATCGCGACCTGTGGATCGACGTGCTCGAGAAGTCGGGGTACGAGTCCGAAGTGGTCGGGATGCAGGTGCGTGACGAAGACGTGCGAGACGTCGCCGAGGTCGTGCCCGGTCGCGTGGATGCCGTCGACCAGCATCTGCCACCCCGCGTCGGTATTCCACCCCGTGTCGATGAGTGCCAATCGACCGTCCGCCGTCGCCAGCGCGTACACGAGGATGTAGCGCAACGGGTTGCCGGGCATGGGTACCGGAATCGACCAGAGTCCGGGACGCACTTGTTCGACGGGCGGCAATTCCTTTCGACCCCATGCCTCGCGCTGGCGATGGCCGGTGACCACGATCGACGTACTCATCGTCTTATCCGACCACGCGCGACCGAGCGCCACAAACACCCGTCGGCTCACGGGCCGTGAGGAAACCCCTATATGTGATTCGCGGTGGGAACGGTCTCCTGATCCCACACAGCGAGTAGTTCGTCCATCACGTCCGTCGACATCCCGAACAGGCTCAGGTGGCTCTCGCCGCGCAGGCTGAACAGTTTCGCGTCCGGCAGCAGGGACACCACGTGCTCACCGTGGGCGTAGGGGACGATGTGGTCGTGATCGCCGTGCCACCAGCGCACCGGGGTGACGACGTCGGCAACCTGGAAACCCCAGTCGCGCGAGAACACCCGCACATCGTTGAACGGCGCCTCCATGCGGTGTGATCCGCCGCTGAGCAGGTCGTCGAGGAACATCGCGCGGAACTCGGGACGGCTGAGCAACTCGCGGTCGGCGGCGGGGGAGAGCCTGCCGTAGAGCAGGATCGCGGGTTCGGCGATAGGACGTACGAATCGCAACGCCGTACTGATCGCCTGCCCGACCGGTGCGCCGACGAACGGGAGGATCGGTGCTGCGCGCCGGGCGAGCGCCACGGCACCGCCACCGATGGCCTCGTGGCCGACGGTCGGTGCCACACCACCGACGATTCCTGCCACCTGCACCCGCGGCCCGAACTCATGCGCGACGGCCAGCGCATACGGGCCTCCGCCGGACACCCCGATGACCCCGAACTCGTCGATTCCGAGCGCGTCGAGCACATCGACGAGGTCATCGCAAAAATCTCGCACGCACTCGTAGGGATGTGCCGTCGACGACCCGACTCCCGGCCGGTCGATGCCGATGAGCCGCACTCCGCGGGCCGCGGCGTACTCGCGCGCTTCGATCGGGATCTGCCGTCGGGCACCGGGAGTGCCGTGGAGCCAGAGGATCGGGCGCCCGGATGCCGAACCGAACTCCGCGAAGCCGATGCGGCGCTTCTTGTGGTCGAGCGTTGATGTCCCGACTGCCACGGAGCCCTCGATCTTCGGGCGATCCACGTCGATCATGTGACCAGGATCTCACGATCGACTCCGCCGTGGGAGTCCGGGTCCTCGGCACGGGTTCGCGCGCACGGGGTGCCGTCGCCGCGGAATGCGGGCATGGTTGATTGGTGGCTTCCGCCTGGCAACCCCTGAAGAGTTCCGTCTTCCGCAACCTGTTCATCGCGCAGTTGGTGTCGAACGTCGGGTTGTGGATGCAGTCGGTCGGTGCGCAGTGGTTCCTGGTCGATCAGCACGCCGGTCCCGCTGTCATCTCACTCGTCCAGACCGCGAGCCTCGCCCCCACTCTGCTGTTCTCGCTGTTGGCGGGTGTCCTCGCCGACAGCCTCGACCGCAAGTGGTTGCTCGTGGTGATGTCGGTGTACTCCACCGCAATCGGGGTGCTGATGGCCGTGCTGGCCTTCACCGGACACCTCAATCCCGCCACGCTGCTCATCCTGACGTTCCTGCTCGGCGCCGGTGCCGCGCTGTCGTCACCCGCGTTCCAGGCGATTCAGCCGGAACTCGTTCCGCGCGACGAGATACCCGACGCCGCATCGCTCGGCAGTGTCTCTGTCAACGCCGCTCGGGCCATCGGACCGGCACTGGCCGGTGTGTTCTTCTCACTTGGTGGTCCCGGGCTGGTGTTTCTGCTCAACGCCGTCTCCTACCTGGCCGTCGTGGTGGCCCTGCTGATGTGGAAACGGTCGGGACAGCGCTCCGACGTCGTGCCCGAACGTTTGTCGGATTCGCTGTGGGTGGGGCTGCGCTATGTGGCGGCCGCCCCGATCGTGCGTCGAATCCTGCTGCGATCGGCGCTGTTCGCTGTCCCGGCGTCGGCGCTGTGGGCGCTGCTGCCGCTGGTCGTCGCGCATTCATTTCATCTCGGGTCGTCGGGCTACGGGCTGGTACTCGGGGTGCTCGGCATCGGCGCGCTGATCGGGGTGGCGTTGATGCCCTGGATGCGAGCCCACCTCTCCGCTGCGGTGATCCTCGCGTCGTCGGCTGTGGTCTTCGCAGCGGCGACAATCGCCGCGGCCTTCCTGCCGCTCTGGCCATGCCTGGTGTTCTTCCTGTTCGCTGGAATCGCCTGGATCGCAACACTGACCACTCTCAACGCGGGTGCACAGCTGACGCTCCCGCAGTGGGTCCGTGCCCGCGGCATGGCCGCGTACCTGCTGGTGTTCATGGGGTCGCAGGGCATCGGTGCGCTGCTGTGGGGCGCGGTCGGCTCGGCACTCGGCACCCGGTGGGCGCTGGTGATCGCGGGCATCTGTCTGCTGTTGACCGCCGCGAGCGTGCGGCTCCTGCCGCCGTCGCCGGTGACCGGGACACTCAGCCGCGAGCTCTCGATGGCCTGGCCCGTGCCGACTCTGGTGTTCGAGCCCACTCCCACGGACGGCCCCGTCGAGGTCAGCGCCGTCTACGACGTCCCAGCCGACCGCCACAGCGACTTCCTCGCCGCCATGCCCGCCGTCGGCCGATCGCGCCGCCGTACCGGGGCGCGTAACTGGCGGCTGTACCGCAGTGCCGACACCGACAACCGCTACGTCGAGCAGTTCGTGGTGCCGTCGTGGTCGGAGTATCAGCGTCAGCACCGCGACCGCTGGACCGAGTACGACCACGAGAACGTCGCGCGCGTTCTCGCCATGACCGAAACCGGCATACCCGACGAACACCACCTGTTCAGCACGGATGTTCGCTGAGCGCGCACGGACGGAAAACGCCAGCGTGACGGCGTACCGTTGTTCGGGTGAGTGCAGACGTTTCCCCGGCAACGCAGGCCTCGACGCCAACGTCGATTCAACGGATCATCCGCGGTGTCCGCCACGTGGCCACGCCCTACCCCGTTCGTGATCTGCCCGTCGGTCAGATGGTCGAATTGCCCGGCCGTGGAACCACATTCGTCACCGACTCCGGACCCAAGGACGCTCCCGCGGTGTTCCTGTTGCACTCGGTACTCACCACAGGGCTGCTCTGCTGGTATCCGTCGATCCCGCAGCTGAACGGTCGCTACCGGGTCATCACACTCGACCAGCGCTGGCACGGGCGCGGAATCCAGGCGGCCGGGTTCGATCTGCGCGATTGCGCCGACGACGTCGTCGCGCTCGCCGATGTCCTCGGCATCGACCGTTTCGTCGCCGCAGGGTTCTCCATGGGCGGCGGCATCGCACAACTCGCGTGGCGTCGACACCCGAGCCGGGTGTCGGGACTTGTTCTGTGTTCGACCGGACCGTTCTTCAGCGAACGGGACCCGCATCGGCGCGGCCGCGACGCCCGCATCGGTCGTGTCCTGCGCCCGATCTACGAATCGCTTCCGCGCCCGTCGTCAGAGAGCCTCGATCAGCGGCCCAAGCACACCAGTGTGTGGGCGTTCAAGCAGTTCTTGTCGACGCCGCTGTCGCACGCAGGCGATTTCGGGGAGGGCCTCGGCAACTTCGACTCCCGCTCATGGCTCGGCGAGATCGACGTCCCCACGTCGGTCGTCGTCTCCACCCGCGACCACACCGTCGAGCCGGAGCGGCAGCAATTGCTCGTCGACGGCATTCCCGGCGCACGCCGATTCGACGTCGATGGCGGCCACGCCTGCTGCGTGATCGGCGTCGAGAAGTTCCTCCCGCCCTTCGTCGCCGCCGTCGATGCGGCCGCACTCGCATCTCCGGTACTCGCCGGTCGGGGCTGACCACCGCGTCCGAAACGTTCCGCTGAACGCCGGGACAGTCGACGCACTCGGCCCGTAACGTCGAGCACACCGGACCGCCACACGTCCGAACGCCACAGAGGAGTGCATAGTCGGAACCGGGATGCCAGCTCTATGCGCTGCACGAGGCCGCCGGAGACGGCACCGATCTGGTGATGATCGAGAAGTGGGAGTCGCCCGACGCGCTCGCCACGCACGGGAAGGGCGCGGCGCTCGCCGAGCTCGGGGCGGCACTGAACGATCTGCTCGCCGCTCCGCTCGACATCAAAACGTTCGACGCCGTGCCCGCCGGAGATCCCGACAAGGGCTCGCTGTGAGCCATCTGGAGTAGGGTCGACATCGTGCCCTCCTTCAGCCCATTGGAGTGGCCGGTCTTCCGGCAGTTGCGCACCGGCGACAAGTACGGCCGCGGTCCGGCCGTCCAGTCTCCGCGCACCCGCGCCACGGAGTCGAGGACCGCCACCGCCGATCGCGTGGTGCAGAGCGTGTGCCCGTTCTGCGCTGTCGGCTGTGGGCAGAAGGTCTATGTCAAGGACGATCGCGTCATTCAGATCGAGGGCGATCCCGATTCGCCGATCTCGCGCGGTCGGCTGTGCCCGAAGGGCGCCTCGAGCGAACAACTGGTCAACAACCCGATGCGGCAGCGCACCATTCGCTATCGCGCACCGTATGCGACCGAGTGGACCGATCTCGATCTCGACACCGCCATCGACATGATCGCCGACCGGTTCGTCGAGTCGCGGCGTCGGACGTGGCAGGACACAGATGACCAGGGCCGCGTGCTGCGTCGCACCATGGGCATCGCCTCGCTCGGTGGCGCAACCCTCGACAACGAAGAGAATTATCTGATCAAGAAGCTCTTCACCGCTGCAGGCGCCATCCAGATCGAGAACCAGGCGCGTATATGACACTCCGCAACAGTTCCCAGTCTGGGAGCCTCATTTGGACGCGGCGGCGCAACGCAATCACTACAGGACATGGCGAACTCCGACTGCATCGTGCTCATCGGCGGCAACATGGCCGAAGCGCACCCGGTCGGATTCCAGTGGGTCGTTGAAGCACGCTCCCGCGGAGCGCGCGTCATCCACGTCGACCCGCGGTTCACGAGAACGTCGGCCAACGCCGACAAGCACATATCGATCCGTGCCGGTTCCGACGTCGTACTGCTCGGCGGGCTGATCAACTACATGATCACTCACGAGCGGTACTTCCGGGAGTACGTCGTCGCCTACACAAATGCCGCGACGATCGTCAACGACGACTACCGCGACACCGAAGACCTCGGCGGGCTGTTCTCCGGGTTCGACCCCGAGACCGGGCAATACGATCCGTCGACGTGGGCGTATGCCGACGCGGAGGACGGCCGGATCGAGTCGCCCGGCGGTGAGGAGCATGGCGACTCGGCGGCAGCGCGTGCTGCCGGCGACCAGCACGGTTCGGGCGGGCCACCGCTCGAGCATGCGAAGGTCCTGCGCGACGACACGCTGACCGACGAGCACACCGTCTTCCAGATCCTGAAACGGCACTTCTCCCGGTACACCCCGGAGATGGTCCGCGATATGTGCGGCATCTCGATCGACGAGTTCGCCTACCTCGCCGAGTCGATCGCCGACAACTCGGGTCGCGACCGCACAACGTGTTTCGGCTATGCGACCGGGTGGACCCAGCACACCCTCGGCGCGCAGTTCATCCGTACAGCCGCCGTCCTCCAGTTGTTGCTGGGCAATGTCGGCCGCCCCGGCAGCGGGATCATGGCTCTTCGTGGACACGCGAGCATCCAGGGATCCACCGACATCCCGACGCTGTTCAACCTGCTTCCCGGTTATCTGCCGATGCCCTCGGTGGGTAAGCATGACACCTTCGAGCAGTACCTCGACGCCGTCGGTTCGCCTGCGCAGAAAGGCTATTGGGCCTACGCCGACACCTACATGGTGAGCCTGCTCAAGGCGTGGTTCGGCGACGCCGCGACGGCCGACAACGACTGGTGCTATGACTATCTGCCCCGGTTGAACGGTCCCGCAGGGACGTATCAGACGACGGTGTCGATGCTCGACGACGAGGTCGAGGGCTACTTCGTCCTGGGTCAGAACCCGGCGGTCGGGTCGGCGAACGGTAGGCAGCAGCGTCTGGCGATGAGCCACCTGAAGTGGCTGGTTGTGCGCGATCTGAACATGATCGAGTCAGCCACCTGGTGGAAGGAGGGTCCCGAGATCTCCTCCGGAGAGTTGCGCACCGAGGATATCGGTACCGAGGTCTTCTTCATGCCCGCCGCAACGCATGTCGAGAAGGCCGGTTCGTTCACGCAGACCCAGCGCATGGTGCAGTGGCGACACCAGGCGGTCACACCGCCGGGTCAGGCGCAGAGCGAACTCGACTTCTTCTACGAGCTCGGTAAGCGAATCCGGCAGCGGCTCAAGGACTCCGACGACGCGCGCGACCGGCCCCTGCTCGACATGACGTGGGACTACCCGCTCGACGACCACGGCAACCCCGAGCCCGAGGCAGTGCTCTCGGAGATCAACGGCTACGTCACATCTGGCGAGCACGCGGGTGAAAACCTCACCAGCTACACGCAGATGAAGGCCGACGGTTCGACCGCGGGCGGCTGCTGGATCTACACCGGCGTCTACGCACACTCGACCAACATGGCGGCGCGGCGCGTGCCGCACGGCGGTGACTCGGTGAGCCAGCACGAGTGGGGCTGGGTGTGGCCGGCAGATCGTCGAATTCTCTACAATCGAGCCTCGGCAGACCCCGAGGGCAAACCGTGGAGCGAACGCAAGCGCTACATCTGGTGGGATGCGCAGGCAGGCAAGTGGGTTGGCGACGACGTGCCGGACTTCCCGGTCGACAAGGCGCCAGACGCTCGCCCCGATCCCGATCTCGGTGGCGCGGACGGACTCGCGGGCGATGACCCGTTCATCATGCAATCCGACGGCAAGGGCTGGCTTTTCGCGCCCAAAGGACTCGTCGACGGCCCGCTTCCCGC
Organism: Gordonia aichiensis NBRC 108223; assembly: GCF_000332975.1. Classification (GTDB taxonomy): domain Bacteria; phylum Actinomycetota; class Actinomycetes; order Mycobacteriales; family Mycobacteriaceae; genus Gordonia; species Gordonia aichiensis. The sequence continues at coordinate 544,008 of NZ_BANR01000004.1, forward strand.
GCACTACGAGCCGCAGGAGTCCCCGGTCGCGAACGCGCTCTACCCGCAGCAGCAGGCACCCGCACGAATCATCTTCGCGCGCAACGATAATCTCGACGCTCCGAGCGCAGGCGACGCGGGCGTCGAGGTCTACCCGTATGTCTTCACCACCTACCGCCTCACCGAGCATCACACCGCGGGCGGGATGAGCCGGTGGTCGCCGTACCTCGCGGAACTGCAACCGGAGATGTTCTGCGAGGTCTCGCCGGCGCTGGCCGCGGAGCGCGGTCTGGTCAACGAGGGCTGGGCGACGATCGTCTCGCCCCGTGCTGCGATCGAGGCGCGCGTACTGGTCACCGATCGCATGAAGACGTTGCGGATCAACGGGCGTGACGTCCACCAGGTCGGCCTGCCCTACCATTGGGGCGTCGGCAGCGATGCGGTGGTGAGCGGCGACGCCGCCAACGATCTTCTCGGAGTCACACTCGATCCCAATGTGCAGATCCAGGAGTCCAAGGTCGGGTCGTGCGAGGTGATCGCAGGCCGTCGACCACAGGGACGCGCACTTCTCGACCTTGTGCGGGACTACCAGCAGCGCGCAGGCGTGACAACCGAGACCGACAATGTGCGCATCACCGATCCGGAGCACGAGACGATCTATCCGCCAACCGATTCCGACGACACCGACGGAGAGGGATTCACCCGATGGTGAGGAGTGCGAGATGAGCCATCAACTGTCCGGTCCCACCGACCCGAGTGCAGACGCGCACTGGGGCGACGCTGAGCGTGCACGCAAGGGCTTCTTCACCGACACCTCGATCTGTATCGGCTGCAAGGCATGTGAGGTCGCATGCAAGGAGTGGAACCACAATCCGCGCGACGGCGACCTCGAACTGACCGGCATGTCCTACGACAACACCGTCGCGCTCGGCGCGAGTACCTGGCGCCACGTTGCGTTCATCGAGCAGGATCGCGAACGCATCGAGCAGGCACGAGAATCCGGGCGCGCCCTGGTCGGCCTGGGGATGCCGACGATGCCGGGCGGCGCACAGCCACAGCCCGAAGTGGACACCACCCCGCCCGATACTTCCCCACCCGATACTTCTCCGCCCGACACCCCCGAGTTCCGGTGGCTGATGTCATCGGACGTCTGCAAGCACTGCACGCACGCGGGTTGTCTCGACGTCTGCCCGACAGGCGCGTTGTTCCGCACCGAGTTCGGGACCGTCGTCGTGCAGCACGACGTCTGCAACGGGTGCGGAACCTGTGTTGCCGGTTGCCCTTTCGGGGTCGTCGAACGTCGTTCCGACGGAACCGTCGAGCCGACGACGCGAGAGGGGCAGTGCAAGGGTGAGCAGCCACCCGTCCCGAGACGTGGCGTGGCGCAGAAGTGCACACTCTGTTACGACAGGCTCGTCGATGACGAGACACCCGCATGCGCCAAGACCTGTCCGACGACGTCGATCAAGTTCGGCGATCACGACGACATGGTCGACACCGCACGCGAGCGCGTCGCGCAATTACACGAACAGGGGATGACCGAGGCTCGCCTCTACGGTGCGAACCCCAACGACGGGGTCGGGGGCACCGGCTCGGTGTTTCTGTTGCTCGACGAACCAGAGGTGTACGGTCTCCCGCCGGACCCGCGGGTGTGCACGGCCGACCTTCCCACGATGTACCGCCGTGCAGGCGCCGCCGCCCTCGGCATGGTCGCCGCAGCGACGGTGTCGTTTCTGACCGGTAGGAAGCGATGACCTCCGACTACGATTCGCTACGCCCACCGGAACCACCGGGGCGTCGAAAGCGTAAGGGCGGCAAGGGGCGTCGACGTAACTTCTTCGGTCAGGGCGACGGTGGACGCGAGATGTCGATGGTGCCCGACGTCGAGTTCGAGAAGGTCGACGCCGACGGGCACGCGGGTTACTACGGGCACAACGTCGTCAAGCCTCCACCCTGGGACGACAAGGTGGCCACCTATCTGTTCCTCGGCGGTGTCGCGGGAGGGTCGGGTGTGCTCGCTGCCGGGGCGCAGTTGACGGGACGGAAAGTGCTGCGCCGCAACGCCCGCATCAGCGGACTGGCGGCAGCGGGACTCGGTGGGGTTGCCCTCATCGCCGACCTGGGCCGCCCGGACCGCTTCTACAACATGCTGCGCACCTTCAAGGTGACGTCGCCGATGAGCGTCGGCTCGTGGATTCTGTCCGGCTTCTCCGGGGGCATCGGCGTGGCGGCCGCGGCGGAGGTGGATCGTCTTCTCCGAGAGCGACTCCCGCTCGGGCCGCTACGTTCTGTGCTGCGCGTGGCCGAAGCGCCCGCCGGACTCGTCGGTGGGGCGTTCGGGCCGTTGCTCGCCGTGTACACGGCAGCATTGCTCGGCGACACGGCAACTCCGACGTGGAATGCGATGCACCGCGACCTCCCGTTCGTGTTCGTGAGTTCTGCGAGTCTTGCGGCGAGCGGACTCGCGCTTGTCGCCACACCGCTCGACGAGGTCGGTCCCGCCAGGACCCTCGCTGTGCTCGGCGTGGTGGGCGATGTGGCGGCGACCCGGGTGATGGAATCGCGCATGGACCCCGTCGCCGCTGAACCACTCCACCACGGCACACCGGGCACACTGATGCGCTGGGCGGAACGTCTCGCTGTCGCGGGAGGGGTGGGTGCGCTGCTCAGTGACCGCTCGCGGATCGCGTCCGCGGTCTCAGGGATAGCCCTGCTCGCGGCGTCGGCGTGCACGCGCTTCGGTGTCTTCCATGCGGGCATCGAGTCGGCCAAGGATCCGCGCTACACGATCGAGCCACAGAAGCGTCGCCTTGCCGCCCGTCGTGCTGCCGGTGTCACCGACGACTCGATCACCACCGCCGACTGAGGCCTGGGTGCTCGCCGCGTCACCCGAGCTTGCTGAGTCGGGCTTGCGTGCGGTGCGCGTGTCTCGCAAGCGGCCGGTCGTCTCCGAGGTCGGCGACGACAACCCGGTTTCCACCCTGGCGCTTCGCTGCGTACATTGCGGCGTCGGCCGCCTCGAAGAGCCTGTCGATGTCCTTCGAGCCGTCGCCGGAGGATGCGCTGATGCCGATGCTCACCGTGACAGAAGGCGAGGTGTCGGCAGCGACGCCGACCCGGATACGTTCGGCCAGCGAGCGGGCCGTGCGCAGTTCGTCGTCGAGGATGACCGCGAACTCCTCGCCGCCGGTGCGGGCGGCAACCAGGTTGCGGATTCCCGCCAGTCGATGACCTGCCTGCGTGATCCGACCGCCGACGCGCACGAGCACGAGGTCACCGATGTGATGGCCGTGTGTGTCGTTGATGGCCTTGAATCCGTCGATGTCGATGATGATCACCGACATGACCGTGCGGGAGTTGTCGAGGCCGGCAAGGTAGCGCTCCAGGCCGCGCCGATTGGCCATTCGGGTCAGCGCGTCGGTCCCGGCGTCGGAGGCATTGGTGCCCAGCACCCACAGGAAGTAGTGGACGGTCGGGAGAATGACCAGGACAAGGGCAAACGGCGCGATGCCTTTCGAGAGGGCGACCAGCAGCATGTCCTGCCCCCGATCGATCGCGACCAACACGATCAGCAGCACGGTGACGGCCGAGGCGAACACGCCGTGCAGAACGTGGGCACGCGAGGTGCAGAAGAACATCGCGAACACGCTCATGATCGAGAAGATCGTGACACCTGCGACGCCCAGCATGTGATCGTGATGCCCGAGGCACGCTACAGCGATCACCGCGTCGCTGAACAGGAGCACCGTCAGACTCTCGAACCTGCTCGGCAACGGGAGCACCCACCAGCGCACCACGAGACTCGCCGTGACCAGAGTGGTCAGCACCAAGACCTGCGTGACATACGGGGCGAAGTCGGAGTTCGACGATGTCGCGGCCGCTCCGGCTGCGAAACCGAGCAGGGCTGTTCCGAGAGTGAGGACGAGTCGTTTGAGCGTTCGCCCACCGAGTTGCTCGAACACGGGCACGCGGCGTTGCAGAGATTGCCGATCGCGAAACCACGTCGAGACGGCGAAGCCGGGGCGCTGACGCGACATCATCCCCCCTAGAAATAGGCCCGTCGTCCACGAGAATAGAGTGACCGCGCTTCGATGTCAGCGAACTTCGATCCCTGCACCTGCAACTATCTCGCCGATCACGGGGTATCCGGGGACTTCGCCGACCAGCAGCAGACCTCCCGACGTCTGGGCGTCGGCGAGCATCAGCAGATCGTTCTCATCGATGCCGCTGCCGACGTCGAGGTGATCGCGGACCCACTCGAGGTTGCGTCGGCTGCCGCCGGAGACGTAACCGCCGTCGAGCGCGTCGCGTGCGCCCTCGACCAGTGGCACCGCGGAGGCGTCGAGGACCGCGCGCACGCCCGAGGCGCGGGTGAGTTTGTGGAGGTGGCCGAGCAAGCCGAAGCCGGTCACGTCGGTGCCCGCGCGGACCCCTGCGCGTAGGGCTTCGGCGTCCGCGTCGCGGTTGAGCGTCGTCATCACATCGATCGCTGCGTCGAATACTTCGCCGGTCTGCTTGTGTCGATTGTTGAGCATTCCGACGCCGATCGGTTTGGTCAGTGTGATCGGCAGCCCGACGGTCGCGGAGTCGTTGCGGATCAGGGCGTCGGGGGCAGCTATCCCGGTCACGGCCATGCCGTACTTGGGCTCCGGGTCGTCGATGCTGTGGCCGCCGATCACCGGGCAATCGGCGAGTCCGGCGACGTCGAGTCCGCCACGCAGGACCTCCGTCATCAATTCCATGGGCAGGACGTCACGTGGCCAGCCGACGAGGTTGATCGCGACGACGGGTGATCCGCCCATGGCATAGATGTCGGAGAGTGCGTTGGCGGCCGCGATGCGCCCCCAGTCGTAGGCGTCGTCGACGACGGGGGTGAAGAAGTCGGCGGTTGAGAGAACCGCGAGGTCATCACGGATTCGCACGGCTGCGGCGTCGTCGCCGTCGTCGAGACCGACGAGGATGTTCTCGCCGCTCTGTCCGGTCAGCCCGGCGACCGCGGCCTCCAACTCGCCCGGTGGGATCTTGCAGGCGCACCCGCCGCCGTGGGCGTATCCGGTCAGCCTGATCGTCGGGGTCTGCGGATTCTGACTCGTGTCGACGGTGCTCATCTGATCGAGGGTAATCGGAGGTATGGTCGCCGAGGAGGCGTCAGGGTTCCTGGTGGTCCCCCCGGTCTTCAAAACCGAGGAGGTCGAGTATCTCGGCCTGGCGGGTTCGATTCCCGTCCGCCTCCGCCACAGTGTGTCAGCACCCATGCGGGTACTCGAAGGAGGCGCGGTGACCCGATCCGATCCCCGGCGGCGGATCCCGCGTACCGACCACCTACTGTCCGACCCCGAAATCTCCTCGGCCGCAGCACGACTCGGTGACCAGGTGATCCGCGACGTCGTGCGCGAGGTTCAGGACTCGGCCAGACGCGGCGAACTCGACCCTGACCACGTGCAGGATGCAGTACGCGACGCACTTGCCCGACGCCGCGTCGGCTCCGGTAGGCCTGTGTTGAACGCAACCGGGGTGGTGGTGCACACCAACCTCGGCCGGGCGCCGTTGTCGCCTGCGGCCCGGGACGCCGTCCTCGACGCTTCCGGTTACGTCGATGTCGAGCTCGATCTCGTGTCGGGTACGCGGTCTCGCCGCGGCAGTGCCACCCGGGCGGCGCTGCTGCGTGCCTGTCCCGCCGCGGGTGACGCGCTGATGGTGAACAACGGGGCCGCGGCGATGGTGTTGGCCACGACCGCACTCGCTGCCGGGCGCGAGGTGGTCATCAGCCGCGGCGAGATGATCGAGATCGGCGCCGGCTTCCGGCTGACCGATCTCATCGAGTCAACCGGTGCACGGCTGCGCGAGGTCGGCACCACCAACCGCACCCATCTGCGTGATTACGTTGCAGCCCTAGCAGACGGCGACGTCGGCTGTGTCCTCAAGGTCCACCCGAGCAACTATCGGGTCAGCGGCTTCACCGCCGAGGCTTCCATCGCCGACCTGGCCGAAGCGACTGCCGCTGCAGGTGTTCCGCTCGTCGCCGACCTCGGTAGCGGCCTACTCGTACCCGACCCGATGCTGCCCGACGAGCCGGACGCATCGTCGGCGTTGACCGCGGGCGCCGATCTCGTGATCGCCAGCGGAGACAAACTACTCGGGGGACCGCAGGCCGGGATTCTGCTCGGCGACCTCGAGCTCATCGCTCGGTTGGCCACACACCCGCTGGCGCGAGCCGTGCGCGCCGACAAGCTGGCTCTTGCGGCGATGGAGGCGACGCTGACCGGGCCTGCGCCGCCGGTGACGGAGTATCTGCATGCAGACCCGGATCGGTTGCGCGCCAGGACCGAGAGTGTCGCGTCAGCCATCGGGGGCGTCGACGTGGTTCCGCACGACGGCAGGGTCGGCGGTGGTGGTGCACCGGGTGTGCCGTTGCCCGGCTGGGCGATCCGACTTCCCGAGCGTGCCGCGCATGCCCTCCGTACCGGTGTTCCCGCAGTGCTGCCGCGAGTCCACGACGGTGCGTGTCTGGTCGACCTGCGTTGTATCCCGCACGCCGACGATGCGACGGTCGCCGCAGCTGTGCGACGTGCTCTCGACTCAGTCGGGTCAGGGTCGGACGGTTAGGTGTACGTCGTCGCCACTGCCGGTCACGTCGACCACGGCAAGAGCGCGCTGGTACGCGCGCTGACGGGTATCGAGCCCGATCGATGGGCGGAAGAGCGTAGGCGAGGGCTCACCATCGATCTCGGGTTCGCCTGGACCACAACGCGATCCGGCGCAGATCTGGCCTTCGTCGACGTGCCGGGCCACCAGCGCTTCCTCGGCAACATGCTCGCAGGCCTCGGGCCGACGCCGGTCGTGATGTTCGTCGTCGCCGCGGACGAGGGGTGGCGCAGGCAATCGTCGGACCACCGCGACGCGATCGTTGCGCTCGGCATCGACCGCGGTGTCGTGGTGCTGTCGCGTGCCGACCTCGCCGACAGGGGACGGATCGACGAGGTCGTCGCCCAGGTGGCCGAGGAGCTCGACGGAACGGGGCTGGCCGACGCTCCCGTTGTCGTCACGTCCGCTCACACCGGGCACGGGATCGACGCCTTGCGTGATCGGCTCACAGACGTCCTCGAGGCCGGACCGGTTCCCTCCGACGCTGCGCCCGTTCGGTTCTGGATCGACCGATCGTTCAGCATCACCGGAGCAGGTGCGGTGGTGACCGGAACGCTGTCGGCAGGAACACTCGGTCGGGGCGACACACTCGATCTGGTGACCGACAACGACGTACGATCCGTCGGGATTCGTGGGGTGCAGAGTGAGAACGCGCCGCATGAACGCGTCGGTCCGGTCAGTCGTGTGGCGGTCAACCTCAGGGATGTGTCCGCAGTGGACATCGCCCGCGGTGACCTGCTGCTCACCCCCGGCGTGTGGCGGCTGACCGACACTGTCGACGTGCGCAGGATCAGTGGTCCCGGGTTTGATTCTGTGCCAACACGTCTCGGCGTCCACATCGGCACGGCCGCGCCGCGCGGTCGCGTGCGCCCCTTCGACGCCGACCATGCGCGAATGACACTCGACCGTGCGTTGCCGGTGATCGTCGGCGACCGTATCGTCCTGCGTGACCCGGGCAGTGGACTCATCGGCGGGGGTGTCGTGCTGGACGCGGAACCTCCCGAGTTGCGGCGGCGTGGTGATGCAGTGCGTCGAGCAGAGGCGTTGTCGGACATGAGCACTGACGGCGACGCGCTCCACGAGGTGGTTCGTCGCGGTGCGGTGACCGTCGACCACCTCATGCGACTCGGCGTCGTCGCCGCTGGCGAGAGTGCGCCTGCCGGAGTGCGGGTCGTCGGGGACTGGTGGGTCGACGAGTCTGCCTGGAAGATCTGGATCAAGCGGCTGCGAGCTGCTGTCGATGCTGTGGCCGTTGAGGATTCGTTGTCGCGGGGACTACCGAGGGCGAGCGTGGCCGGCGCGGTCGGGTTGCCGTCGGACGCGCTGGTTGCCGCTCTCATCGCTGACTCTGGTCTCGACCACGCCGATGGCTATCTCACGAAGCAGGGTGTCCTCTGCGGACTCGGCGACGCGGAGGAGGCGGTGGCGGCACTCGAGCGCAGATTCGCCGACAACGCTTTCGCCGCACCGGAGGCCGACGACCTCTCGGCACTCGGTCTGGGCCACAAGCAGTTGGCCGCGGCGGAGCGACTCGGGCGGTTACTGCGCTTGCGCGACGGGATCGTGGTGTCGCCGCGCTCTCCGGCGCTGGCCATGCGGGTGCTCGCGGGGCTGGAGCAACCGTTTACCACCAGCGAGGCGCGCAAGGCGCTGGGAACCACCCGACGTGTCGCAATCCCGCTTCTCGAGCATCTCGATGCCCGCGGTTGGACGAGACGCCTCGACTCCGGTCACCGCGAGGTGGTGCGGTGAGGCCGAGACGTCACGCCCAACTCTGCGAGAGCAGCATGGCGGTGAGCGCCCGCGCGGTGCGATCGGTGAACTCCGCACGACCGGTGTCGCCGAAGGTGAGTGCGTGGAGCAGTGTCTGGCCGACCAGGACGTCGAATGCGACGTCGAGCCGGCGCGCGGCATCGTCTGGCTTCGTCGAGTCCAGATGAGGCGTCAGCCGCTCGATGAAGGCCGACCGGGCACCGGAATCGGCACGATCGAGAAGTCGTCGGTACATCTCCGGATCGTGTTGGTAGTCGGCGATCAGACCGGGCAGAGCAGCTCGGGTCACCGGATCGGCGAGTGTCGACAGAAAAACTCCCAGCCATTCCTGCAGGTCAGCGGTTAGGTCGACACCGCGCTCGGGCAGCGAGATGGCTTCTGTTTGGCGAAAAGCCGCGTCTTCGATGAGCATCTCGCGGCGCGGCCACCGTCGGTAGATCGTCGGTGCGCCGACTCCCGAATGCCGCGCGATCGCCGCGACGGTGGCACCGCGGTATCCCTCATCGAGCAACAGTTGCTTGGTCGACGCAATCACCGCGGCGTCCTTCTCCGGATCGCGGGGTCGGCCGATGCCGCTGGACGCTGACGTCATGAGGAGAACTTATCGGAAACGGCCCCGTGTAATTCAATTACGTGCAACTCTCTAACGAAACTATCTCCGACGGCTTTGCGACGAAGGGTGTCAACGATGCTTGTTCCACACGACGAGATGCTGTGCCATCAACTGTCGACGACGTTCGACCACGTGGGACAGAGTGACCTGCGCTGGGTCGAGCGCATCGTCATGTACGGCTTCGACATCTCCGGTGACGTCAACGTGATGACGGGTATGGCTCGATACCCCAACCGCAATGTCACCGACGCCTACGCCATGATCACGCGGAAAAACGGCACCGCCCACGTTGCCCGGATGTCGACGGAACTGCAGCCGGAGGGGCAGGGGGCTCTCGGCGTGTACCGGATCGGGCCGTTCACCTACGAGATCGAGGAGCCGCTCCGGTCGGTGCGAGTTCGATTGGAGCCCAACGAGACCGCAATATCGCTCGACCTTCGATTGCGGGGCCGATTCGATGCCTACGAGCAGACGCCCGCATTTCACCGCAGTCGCGGACGTGTTCTCGAAGACGCTCGACGCTTCTACCAGAACGGGATCGTCGAGGGTTTCCTGCAGATCGGCGACGAACGCCTCGAGATCGATTCGCGCAATTGGTGGTTCGGCCGCGATCACTCGTGGGGCGTGCGGCACGGCGGGGGCGGCGGCAGCATCTCGGAAGGCCCCGAGCGCCAGCCATCCGAGATCCCCGACGGCGTGCTGTACTACATGGGGATCTTCGAATTCGACGACGAATTGGTTCACTTCGCGCTGCGGGAGGACAGCGCGGGGCGTCGAACGCAATTCGAGGGCGAATTACTGTTCCCGATCGACACCCACCGGTCCCCGGGTACCGTGATCGACGTCGAGCACGACCTCACGTTCCGTGAGGACCTTCGCGTGGTGAGCGGCGGAAGCTTCACGATAGTCCGCGACGACCGCACCCGATCTCGCATCGACGTGAAGCCGCTCACCGACTTCTGGCCGGGGCTGGCGGGCTACGACGAGTATCGCGGCTACGCGAGCGGGTACTGGCGCGGTAAGGATGTCATCGACGGGTTCACGGTCAACACGCGCGACGTCGACGAGATCCGACCGGCCACCATGCTCAGTGAAACTCTCTGCGAGGTCGAGATGGACGGCAAAGTCGGTCACGGTCTGGTCGAGATGGTTTTCCTCGGGGCCTATCCGCGCTATGGCTACACAGGGTGGTGACGGCGATGGCGCACGACGAGAATCAGAGGCCGACGGCCGACGAACTGGTCACGTTGCTGACACCCATTCTGCAAGAACGACTTCCGGAGGCCAGAGGTACCGAGGTCGTCTCGTGCGTACGGACCGAGACCGGGTTCTCGACGGAGACATTCATCGTGACCGTAGCGGGCGTCGACCATCCGGGCGCGGAGTCGACGACGGCCCGCTACGTGCTGCGACGGCCCCCGCTGCTGCCGATCCTGCCCGGCTACGATCTTCGTCGACAATTCCTCGTGATGCAGCGACTCGCCGACTCCGACGTGCCCGTCCCACGCGTGCGATTCGAAGAGGCAGGAGTCACTGAACTCGGATCCCCGTACTTCGTGATGGACTATCTCGATTCGGCGCACACCGTCGGCGACGTGCCCTCCTATCACCAGGAGGGTGTCTTCGCCGACACCGACGATGCGGGACGCGCCCGGCTGTGGAACGGATGCATTGACATGATTGCGCGGATACATCGGGTGGACACACAGCGCTACCGCCTCGGCTTTCTGGCGCTCTCGCCCGATCCGTCCTCTGCTCCCGCGGATCTCGCGAGTTATCTGCGCACGTCGATCGAGTGGGCCTACGCCGGTGCAGCGACCCATCCAGGCCTGCTCGCGGGGCTCGACTGGCTGGACTCGCACCTGTATTCCCCGCGGCGGATAGGACTGTGCTGGGGCGATGCCCGCATGTCGAACCTGCTGTACAACAAGGGGTTCGAGCCGATTGCCGCGCTGGATTGGGAAATGGCTTATCTCGGTGACCAGGGCGCAGACATCGCCTGGATGCTGACCACCGACTGGATCAGCAGTCCGCACGAGGGTCACGCGCCGTCGCCCGGCGTTCCGTTGCCTGCTGAGACGGTCGCACGATACGAGGAGGCGGTCGGCGCGCCCGTGGAGAACATGACCTTCCACTTGATCAGCAGCGCATTACTCCTCGGTCTTCCCCTCATTCGCGTTGATGAGGCGATGGGACTCGACGGACTGCTGCCCGAGGTGTGTGCCAACAGGATCGCAGCGGTGCTGGACGGAGCTTGACGGTGCCACCAGACCGTCGGCCTGCAATCGTCAGGAGCGCAAGAACGGTCGGGTGCTGACCAGTCGGCGGGTCCCATACTGACCATATGCCCGCACACGGACGTGATCGACTCCGCGAACTCCTCGATGCGGTCCTCGACGAGGACAACGCCACGCTCGGAAGTATGGCTGCCAGCGCCTACTCGTCACCGTTTCACTTCAGTCGGCGAGTTGCACGCGACGTCGGGGAACCCCCGGCCGCGCTCCGACGCCGCGTTCTCCTCGAACGGGCTGCGTGGCAGGTGCGGCACGGCGCGTCGGTAACCGATGCCGCATTCGCCGCGGGGTATGAATCCGTGGAGGGTTTCAGCCGTGCGTTCGCGCGTGCGTACGGTCACCCGCCGAGTGCGATGCCTCCGGGCGTCGAGGGGCGGGGACATTGGCTGCCCGCACCGAACGGAATCCACTTCCATTCGCCGACAGTGCTTTACGTTGCGGGGTCGAGCACGTTCGGCGATGGGACGACGGCGTCGAGTGGTGATCTGGTGTCGCTGCTCGTCCGCCACGACGTCGACGACATCGCCGCGTTGCTCGACGTCGCGAAGTCGCTGAGTGACGAGGACTTCGACCGAGTGCGTCTGCCGGGAAACACCACGATCAGCTGGGACGGGTACGACGAGTCACTGTCGGATGTCCTGCACCACCTGGTGTTCGCCACGCTGCCGTGGATGGCCAGTATCGACGGCGACGATCTGCCCGACGTGGACATACGGTACGGCCCGGCGGAACTCGCCGACCGATACGACGAGATCGGTCCGCGGTGGCTGGCGGCGGTCCGCGATATCGACCGACGCGACGCGTGGGCGGACAGCATCATCGACGCGCTCTGTGATCCGCCGGAGTCTTTCGTGCTCGCCCAGATCGTCGGGCACGTGCTGACGTTCTCGGCGCATCGTCGGCAACTCGCCCGAACCATGTTCGCCCAGGCGGGGATCGATACCTCGGCACCAGAACTCGACCCCGATCCGATCACGTGGCAGCGCAGGCAAACCGGAGGAGAGTAATGAGTGCAACGACGCGGTTTCGGTACTACACGGCGACGAGTCTCGACGGCTTCCTGGCCGACGCCTCCGACTCGCTCGACTGGTTGCTCACTCAACCGATCGACGACGACGGTCCGATGAACTACGCCGACTTCATCGGCGGTGTCGGCTGCCTGGTGATGGGGTCGACCACCTACGAGTGGATCGTCGAACACGAAGTGGAACAGGGTAATCCGTGGCCGTACGAGATCCCGGCGATCGTGTTCAGTACGCGCGAGTTGACTCCCGTCGCCGAGAGCGTTCGTATCGTGTCTGGGGCGCCCGGTGTTCACCGCGAGGCCCTGCTCGACGCGGCGGCCGGTCGCGATGTGTGGGTCGTCGGGGGCGGCGACTTCGCCGCGCAGCTCTTCGCAGCGGGGATGCTCGACGAACTCATCGTCTCGATCGCACCGGTCCTGCTCGGCTCTGGACGTCCGCTGTTCACGGCGCGGTGCGATCTCGAACTGCTCGACGTTGCGCGTAACCATGGATTCGTCTGCGCGCGCTACGACGTCGCGGCGTTCCGCTGAACGCTTGTGCCTTGTCGGCGTTCAGCGGAACGTTCACTCCGAAACCCTGTCAGTACCCGCCGATACGATGCCCTTATCGAACACATCATCGATCTCCAGGGGTGGCCATGGCCGGCGGCAGCACAGACATATTCGACGAGGCTGATCCGTGCGAGCTGGCGGTGGGGGAGATCGCCGACCGGCTGGAAGGCTACGCGGGCCAGATCGCGAGTATGACTGCCCGGTTCCTGCTCCTGGTGTCAGAATTCGACCGACGCACCGGCTGGTCGGGTGACGGGATCATCTCGTGCGCACACTGGTTGACGTTGCGGACCGGGCTGTCGACGCGAACCGCGCAGGAGTACGTGCGGGTGGCACGCACCCTCGACGAATTGCCGAAGATACGTGTGGCGTTCGCGCAGGGGCGGTTGTCGTACTCGAAAGTGCGTGCACTGACTCGCGTCGTGACACCCGACCGCGAGGACGAACTGCTCAACGTCGCGTTGTCCGCCGACGCCGCTCAGCTCGAGCGGGTGGTCCGGGCTATCCGCTCCATAGATCAGCGGGAGCGCGAGGCCACCGAGGGTGAGGTCGAATCAACCGCGTCGTGGGAGTGGAATTCCGACGGCACCCTGTCGGTGCGGATGCGTTTGTCGGCGGTAGACGGGGCGTCGTTCATGGCGGCGACGGTCCGCGCCGAGTACGAGCGCACGCGGACGTCCGGGTCCGACGACCGCGGTCCGACCGTCGCCGATCTCGTGGCCGCACAGATCGAACGAGCCGGTGGGGCAGATCGCGAAGCCGACATCGAGGAGGCCGGTCTCGAGCCTGCGGATAGACGGCTGTGGCGCCACACGCCTGCGGACATCGCACCCGCGGTGGTGCTGATGGCCGAGACGATGCAGTCAGCGATCGAGGTGCCCACGTTCACGCCGGGTGCCGAAGTGGTCGTCCACACGCATGAGCGCGGCGAGGGCGTAGCTGACCGCACCGCGGCAGTCGCTCCCGATGCGCACGTCGAGGGTGGTCCGGCCCTGTCGGCGGCGGAGGCGGCAGAGGTGTCGTGCTCCGGCACGACGACCGACGTCCGCCATGATCGGAGGGGGACGGTGACGTCGTGGGGGCGTCGGACGCGGGTGCCGTCGACGCGGACCTTGCGGGCGATTCTGGACCGTGACGGCGGGTGCCGCTACCCGGGATGCGGACGGACACGGCACCTGCACGCGCATCACGTCCGGTTCTGGTCGCGTGGCGGGGCCACGACGCCCGACAACCTGGTGCTGCTGTGTTCATCGCATCACCGAGCGCTGCACCGAGGCGAGTTCTCGATCGAGGCGCATGCATTGCAGCAGTTCACATTTCATCGACAGATCGATGGGACCGTGATCGAGCGGGCGTCGTCGATCAGTGCGGCTCAGGGATGGCGGCCGGCAGCGATCGCCGACGGCGCGGTGGTGCCCGAGAACCCCGGACGGCTCGACCTCGGATACACGACCGAGGTCTTGTACGCCGCGTGGAGGTTCAAGCAGGCCGCCGGCAGTCGCGACGATTCGACGACGAGGACCTTGGCGGCGTGAGGGCGTTCAGCGGAACGCCGGCGTAGTGAGCGCCTCGCGATGACGAGTGCCCCCAGTAGGGCTCGAACCTACGACCTGCGGATTAAAAGTCCGTAGCTCTACCAACTGAGCTATAGGGGCGGATGCCTCGACGCTGTAGCCGACGCAGGATGAGAGTTTACAGGTCGATCCGGCGGCGGTGCGCTGACGGTCCGAGTCGAATTGTCGATGCCGTTCGGGTCGCGACCGGGTAAGGTATCCAGAGGGCGTCATCTCGCGCGAAATGCGGTCTGAACAGGCGATTTGTGAATTGCGCGAGCGGTGTCCTAAGCTGAGTCGGCTCCCAACGGAGAACCGGCCCCCTTCGTCTAGCGGCCTAGGACGCCGCCCTTTCAAGGCGGTAGCGCGGGTTCGAATCCCGTAGGGGGTACAACTGAGCCCCTACGGGGGAGCAGGAAAATTGAACATGGCCCTGTGGCGCAGTTGGTTAGCGCGCCGCCCTGTCACGGCGGAGGTCGCGGGTTCGAGTCCCGTCAGGGTCGCCAAAGGTTTCCGGTTTTGCACCGGACCTTCCGGCCAGGTAGCTCAGTTGGTACGAGCGTCCGCCTGAAAAGCGGAAGGTCGCCGGTTCGATCCCGGCCCTGGCCACGAGGACGTTTACGCAGGTCATACGCTGTTTCTCGATTGAGGGATAGCTCGTTGACATTGATTGCAGATTTATTCTAGTCGGCCGCTGGTCGGCCATCGATGGACGTGTCGTCCGCATCGGATACAAGGCGAGCGCTCAAGTTGTCGAGCGCATCGGCCACCGAATCAAGCTCGTCGTCGTAAAGATCGGCGTAAGTGTGCGCCGTCACCGTGATCGACGAATGACCCATTGTCTTCTGGAGCAGGCGCATGTCAGCGCCTGCGGATCGTGCCATAGAGGCATAGGTATGCCGAAGATCATGGACCCGCAGCGACGGACGAGCGATCTCAGCCGCCTTCTTCTTCCACCTGACCGATCGAACCCAATTCTCCCGACTAAGGCGAGCACCCATGGGCGAGCACACCGCAGCTTCGGTTCTCCCACGACCCGCAATGCGGGCCCTCAACAGCTCGCGAACGGTAGCGGGGATCGGGATCGACCGCTGGCCTGCCCGACTCTTGGTCGCACCTGTGACGAGTTTTCCGCCGACCTGTGTCATTGACCGTCGAACGTGAATGCGCCGCCGGTCCAGGTCGATATCCTCCACGTTGAGGCCGGTCAGTTCACCCCACCGAAGCCCGGTGTACGCGAGGATCATGACGATGTCGCCTTGAGCGCCGCACAGCTTCGCCAAGCGATCCACCTCCGACGCGGTGAGGTAGGTATGCGTTGGATGAGCCAGGGGAGGGAAGATCGTCTTGGTGGCTGGATTACGCGCGAGCCAGCCCTCCTCGACTGCGTGCTCAAGCACCATCCGCAAGACCGTATGGCGCCACCGTTTCGTGCGCGGGCCCACCGACATCGAGTTGATCCAGTTCTGCACGCTGGATCGATCCACCTTCGTCACCGGCCAGGCACCGAAAGCTGGCTCGATGTGATTGCGCCAGTTGTCTTCGTAGCCACGCCGAGTCTTCGCTGTCACATCTTGACGGCTCGACAGCCACGACTTGTACGCGTACGCCACCGTGATGGTGTTTCCGAGTCGCGGGTTGTAAACGGTCCCGCGGCTCTTCGCGGCCACCACCTCTGCTTCGAATACACGGGCTTCCCGCTCCGTCCGGAAGGATTTAGTAACCTTCCGTCGGTCGGGGAGCCGCCATTCAACCAGCCAGCGCGGTTCCCCTTTGCTCGTGACCTTCTTTCGGATACTCAATGCGTCCTACTTCACTGTCGATTGGGCGATCCAGGCCTGCACGTCGGACAGTGCCCACCGACGATGGCGTGCAGACAGGCGTAGATGTGGTGGCCCCTCGGCCGGCAATCCGGCCTCGCGCTGAGCCGCCCATTTATGCAGCGTGCTCACGCCAATGCCACCACAGACCTCTGACACTTCTTTGGCCGTCAACAAGACCTCAGTCGTCGTATGGCTCATTGGAACTCACTACCTCTGAGCCGCGCCGTAGCTACACCGGCGTTGGTTCCCCGTGCAGTGAATATCGCTTGAGATACGGCTTCGCGGTATCCGGCGTAGTCGAGATGGCGTGCCTTGAAAGGGGTCGGAGCGATGCCCGCGCCGACCAAAACGCCCTGTCCGGGCCGCGCGCCGAGAATCATCGACACGAGCGATTTGTCCTCGAAGATGACTTCGCTCGCCATCTTGATCGACATCGCGTCGGTCTGAGCCATGCACATGATCTGAGTCAATTGCGATCGCACCCCCTCGAGAAGCTTCGCCTCGGGCCGTTGGACGCTGATCAGCAGGTTGATACGCACCTTGCGGCCCTCCATGCCGATTCTTGCGACTATCCGCTCCGCTTCCAGTCGTTCGGCCCGCGCCAACTGCAGCTGTAGGGCCGCCCATTCTTCGAGCACCACTACGACCAGCGGCAAGTCACGCCCGAGCCAGGAGGAGGGAATGAGATCGATTCCCACCTCGGCTAGGGCCGCGAGTCGCTTGTCTAGTTCTGACTCGATAGCGGACAGCGCCGCGGTTGCCGCAAGTAGTTGCTTTTTGGACGATCCGATAGAGATCCAGCGGTGAGTCCCTAGAGGACCCAGCAAGATGCCGGTCGGGTCCACACCGCACACACAAACGCTCGGCATTCCGACCGCGTGGCGGATTATCTCGTATGTCGCACTTGACTTTCCCGAGCCAGTCACACCGGCGATCAGTGTGTGCTGGTCAAGTCGCATGTGCACGCCACGTCCCTGTGCATCGACGGCAAACGCTATCGCCGGGGTAATCATTGCGCACCGCCGTCGCGCCGTACTTTCGCCAGTGCTTCCATAAACGCGATGCGATCGGCAACTGGATCTGGCCTGCTGGAGGAACTGGCGGATCCCGAGTGCGCCGACGAACGCTGAACATCTGCGAGGGGGTCTCGTGACTCCAGTGCGAAGGTGACGGATCGACGATCACACGCGACAACCGCCATAGGCGCGGCTCCGGGTAGCAAGCCCTCAAGGCGGTGGACGGCGGCAAGGTCTACATGAGAACCCGAAACACCTTCAGGCAATACGATCTTCGCGCGAGGCCCTGTCGGTGACATCCATATCCGATCGACTCGAGGATGTTGAGGTATCGCGTTCGGCGAGGGGTATGACAGTGACTCCAGACCAGGAGCTGCCCAATCGACAGAGCGCCAGCCGCGCATCCATGACGACTCCGCTGGAGACTCATCGGTAAGTTCGTCAGCCATTTCAAGAGCGACTGCGCACGCGGACCAGACGATGGCGGCGACTACTGCCAAGATCGCTAGGACAACAAGGAACGAGATCATGCTAGAACCTCCGCCCGCTCTGCGGGGGCGTGTAGCCCCTGGGATGATGCGGGGTTCTGCCTTTCGACGCTGGACTCAGCGCGGCGCTTGACTCCGTGCGTGGCTGTGCGGCCTACTTCGTGCAGAATGTGCGTGTCGTCACAGCGGATACGCCGCGACTTGAAACTGAGGTTGTACCCGGTCATTGGACGGCCGCCTTCGTCTGTGCGGGCTTGGCTGCCAACTCGATCCCCTCGGGTGCGTCGAACCATAGACCGCTGGAACCATTCGCTGACCACGCGGCCGCATAGAGTTGCCCACGAACACGGATCAGATCTCGACGGTTTAACTTGGGTGGGTCGGCCTGGTAGGTCGTGAGTTTCGCTCGTCGCTCTTCATCGAGTTCTGGCCACCACACCAGTACTTCCAACTCGATTCCCTGAATTCCGTTGCGCATCTTGGGTTCTCGCACGCGACCGTTGGGAGTGTCGCGTTGCTTCTCTGCGGGGCGAATGACCCTCACTTCGATCTCCCATCCTGCCGCATTGACCGGTACCTGGGTGAGTTCGCGTATAGCCATGCGCTTCTAACCTCCGTCTCTTGCTGGACGTCTCATGAGATCCACGGGACGTTGTGATAATACCACGCTTAAAAAAATGAACCACCTAAACTGTGCATCAACGCCCAGTGGTTGGCTGCCTATAATGCGTGCTGTGGGTTACTCGCGTGAGCGTCAGGAGCAGGTGATCGACCTGTGGCGTGAGTTGCGACCAGGGCTCAAGTCGGACCGACAGGCGGCGCTTGAGGTCTCCGACCGGACGGGGGTGCCCGCGGAGACGATTCGTAGGTGGGTCAAACGTGCGGACGCTACGTCGCCTCCGCCTGCGGTCAATGAAGGCGTAGCTGACGCAGCAGACCTCTTTCTGCGGCCTAATAGTGTCAAAGCGCTGGTCGCGCAGCTCGATTCGTACACTGATTCGCTAGAACGGCACCAACGTACTGTTGGAGACCTGCGCGCCAGATTCGCGGAACTGGCTGATACAGGCAACGAATCAAGTCGCGATAACGGCGCGGAGGATCTTGACGCCCTCTTGAGTAGCCTTCGCGACCATCAGAGCGATTTGCGCGACCTCACAGATTCCGTGATGAGCATCGCGGTCGGTACGTACCGGCACTCCTTGCAGGCCGTCGCGAGCAGTGTCGGGATGTCAGCAACAGGGGTCCGCCGTCGAGTCGCAAACTACGACATCGAACGTGCCTACCGATTCCTTGACTCCGGTGACCAGTTGCTAGAACAGGTGGAAGTGCTGATGACCGCGCTGAAGGGCTGCGGTGGTGTTCTGAATTCCGAGGTCGAGAACGCCTTCAAGCTCTACTTTGAACTCCTCACCAACGTTGTCGTTGCAGCTGGTTACGGTCAGCGGTGGATGACCCCGGAGCACGCCCAAGAACCTACGCTTCTGCTGCTAGACAACATGAGGTTGTTGAACAGGTCGGTCTACGATGCGATTGAGAGGGTCGGACTGCGGACTGATCGGCCGCTGCTGCGATCAGCCGTTGAACTCGAGGTAGCGCTCGATTCGATACGCGGACGCTTGGCTGAGGGGGTCCGTTCCGAAGCGGCGGGTTCGGTCCGCAGAGTCTCTAGGCCGCCCGAGGATTAACCGGATGTCGAGCCACGCAGCATCTCTCGACCTCACCAACCGGATCAACCTCGGCCCATAGCGACTTACGTATGAAGTGTCGGCTCAGCTGGCACTTGCTGGACTCAACAGCGCCGTGATCCGACGCAGTCAGGTGTCCGGCTGGTCGCAACACCTCAGCGGCCGACCTAGCTGCCCAACGAATGTCACCAAGTCCTCCAGCCCCGACCTGGGAATGGGGTACTGGCTGTCGAAGCTATCGCGGAGTGGAATGCTTATCGCACTGGTAGTGGTTTCGAGGAGGGTTAACGCGCGTGGTGAGACTGAACCTGAAGGCGGTCGAAGAGCGGGTGGCCCCGCTCGCGCGGCGCGAATCCTACGATCGCGAATTCATCTTCGATCTACTCCTAGCCTATGGGAAGCCCAAGGGTAACGTCACCCGGTTGCGTAACGGGTCGCTCAACGTCGCGGCCGATCCGAGTCGCGAAATCGCACAGAAGAACGTTGTCTACTTCCGCGAGACGGACCGCGAGCCGTTGGCTGACGTCGAGGAGCTGCGGACATCACCGGACGTCGTTCGGTACAACCCACGGTTCGTAATCGCCACCGACTACGACGAGCTGGTCGCGGTCGACATGAAGACCGGCGAGAGCAAGGTCTTCCCGATCCGCGACATCGACAAGCACTTCACGTTCTTCCTTCCCTGGGCTGGCATGGAGAAGGCGCAGTACACCTCCGAGGCCCACGCCGACGTCAAGGCCGCCGAGCGAATGGGCAAGCTGTTCGACGAGCTGTTGCAGGCGAACCCGGACCTCATCGACGAGCAGCATGGCCGTCATGCGCTGAACGTGTTCTTCACCCGACTGCTGTTCTGCTTCTTCGCCGAGGACACCGGGATCTTCGACGACGGTCAGTTCACCACCGCGGTGGGGTCGCACACCCAGGCCGACGGGTCGGACGTGCAGGAGTTCCTGACAGATCTGTTCAACGCCCTGGACACCGAGAATCCCGAGGACAAGGCGAGCTACCTGTCAGCGTTCCCGTACGTCAACGGTCGCCTGTTCGAGGTCACCAACCAGCACGTAGTGCCAGCGTTCACCAAGTCCGCCCGTCGGCTGCTTCTAGATCTGGGAGTTCTGGACTGGAGCGAGATCAACCCCGACATCTTCGGGTCAATGTTCCAGGCGATCGTCACCCCGGGAAAGCGGTCGGACCTCGGGCAGCACTACACATCGGTGCCGAACATCCTCAAGACGATCGAGCCGCTGTTCCTCGATGAACTGAAGGAGGAGTTCGACGCGGGCTTCAGCAGCGTCGGCAAGCTGGAGAAGCTACTGGAGCGGATCGGCGCGATCAAAGTCTTCGACCCCGCCTGCGGGTCGGGGAACTTTTTGGTCATCGCCTACAAGGAATTGCGACGCCTGGAGCACGCGATTCTTGAACGACTTGCCGACTTGAGCCCCAAACACCAAGTGCTGTACGCCGTGTCGAAAATTGACATCGAGAATTTCTATGGCATTGAGATCGATGATTTCGCCGTCGAGGTGGCAATCCTGTCCTTGTGGCTCGCCAAGCATCAGATGAACGCAGAGTTTAGGGAGAAATTCAGAGTTTCCATCCCCCTCATTCCCCTGCGTGATTCTGGTCAGATCAATCAGGGAAACTCCTTGACTGTCGAATGGTCTGAAATCTGCCCGAATAGAGGAGCAGAGGAAATATATGTGCTCGGTAATCCGCCGTATCTTGGGAGTAGGAATCAGTCGGCGAAGCACAAACGTGATCTTGCCACCATTACCAAAAACTATAAGAGTCTCGACTATGTTTCAGGTTGGGTAGTTAAGGGTGCTGAGTACATACGCGGAACGAGGGCAAGACTCGCGTTGGTGACAACCAATTCCATTACGCAAGGAGAGCAGGTGGCACTCCTCTGGCCGGCGGTATTGGGGGATAACTTAGAGATTTCTTATGCATATACCTCATTTCCATGGGCGAATAAAGCACGAAATTCCGCGGGCGTCACATGTGTTGTAATTTCACTTCGGAATAAGTCCATAGATGCTAAGTATCTGTATACAGATCAATTTCGACTCCGTGTTGATACTATAAACGCTTACCTTGCTGGCGGTCCAATGGTCTGGCTGTCGCGTCGCCGAAACCCTCTGAGTCCTCAGATGCCCCGTCTTGGATACGGCTCAATGCCCAATGATGGAGGAAACCTGATCTTATCGGATTCGGAAAAGAATAAACTCCTGGAGAGCCATCCGGAAGTGGAGCGCTACATTAGGGGGTATTGTGGGTCTGATGAGTTCGTTAAAGGTAAGACTAGATGGTGTCTGGTAATTCCCGACGACCATCTGCGACAGGCTTACAATATTCCGGAACTTGCATATCGCCTCGACCGGACAAGGGAGCACCGGTTAAGGAGCACTGAAAAGTCGACCAATGCACTGGCGTCAAGCCCGAATCGATTCTACTACTTCGCACATGTTGATTCGGACTCATTAATTGTTCCCAGCATCTCCTCAGAGCGACGGGAGTATATTCCCATTGGTTATGTCGGCCCCGATGTCATTGGCTCCAATAAGGCACTAGTCATGACCGAGACCAATTTCTGGGCTTTTGCATTGACGACTTCATTAATGCATATGATTTGGATGCGGTCCGTTTCTGGACGTCTTGAGAATCGATATCAGTATTCTAATACAATTGTTTACAATAATTTTCCTGTTCCTGAACTGTCTGCGCAAGTGAAGGAGAAATTGACAGTTGCGGCATTGCGGATACTGGACGTCCGTGAGTATCACTGCGAGAAAACATTGGCCGAACTTTACGATCCGGACAAGATGCCCGATGATCTGCGGGCCGCGCACGCTGAGGTTGACGCATTGGTGGATTCGATCTATTCCAAGCGTGGCTACGAGACGGACGAGGAGCGGTTGTCAGACCTGTTCGCTATGTATGAGGAGATGGCCGCTGCGGAGCAGGCGGCAAAGCCGGCGAAGAGGAGCAAGAAGTGAGTAGCACGGTGAATGTCGTTGACGTGACGTACGCGCAGACCGGTGCATCGGTGAACACTGACGCGTTGGGTATGCGGGAGATGCAGCAGCGCGTGTTCGCCAAGCGGGACGCCCAGCACTTGTTGATCAAGGCTCCACCGGCCTCGGGCAAGTCCCGGGCGTTGATGTTCGTGGGTCTCGACAAGCTATACAACCAGGGTCGCAGAAAGGTGATCGTCGCTGTCCCGGAGCGTTCGATCGGGGCATCTTTCTCGACGACAAAGCTGACCGCGCACGGTTTCTTTGCTGACTGGGAGGTCAAGCCAGAGCGAAACCTGTGCACGCCTGGGTCGTCGGCGGGCAAGGTCGATGCGTTCGTCGACTTCTTAAGCAGCGCTGATCCGATTCTGGTGTGCACGCATGCGACGTTGAGGTTCGCGTTCGAGCGGTTGGCGCCGGATGAGTTCAACGGCACCGTGCTGGCGATCGACGAGTTCCATCACGTCTCGGCCGATACCGAGAATTCCCGTCTGGGGGCACTGTTGAAGGAGGTTATGGTCGGCTCAGACGTGCACATAGTGGCGATGACCGGCTCGTACTTTCGTGGCGACTCGGTGCCGGTCCTCTCGTCCGAGGACGAGGCGCAGTTCACGCCGGTGACGTTCAACTACTACGACCAGCTCAACGGCTACCAGTTTCTGAAGTCGCTGGGGATCGGGCACCACTTCTATCAGGGCCGCTACACCGAAGCGATTGGCGAGGTGCTGGACCTGGACAAGAAGACGATCGTGCACATCCCAAGCGTGAACTCTGGTGAGTCGACCAAAGACAAGATCGAAGAGGTCGGGTTCATTATCGACACGATCGGCGACGTGATCGACACCGAACCCGACACCGGAATCATCCGCATTCGCCGCACCGACACTGGTGAGGTGCTGCGGGTGGCTGATCTCGTCGACGACACCGATCAGAAGAAGCGCGCCGACACGCTGCACTATCTGTCGACCGTCGCGGCGAAGGACCGTGACGGCGTCGACATCATCGTCGCGCTGGGGATGGCGAAGGAGGGCTTCGACTGGCCGTTCGCCGAGCACGCTCTGACCGTCGGGTATCGGGCGTCGTTGACCGAGATTATCCAGATTATCGGCCGGGTCACCCGCGACAGCCCTGGTAAGACGCATGCGCAGTTCACGAACCTGCTGGCCGAGCCCGATGCTGAGCGGGGTGAGGTGACCGTATCGGTGAACAATATGCTCAAGGCGATCACCGCGTCGCTGCTGATGGAGCAAGTGCTAGCACCGAACTTCAACTTCAAGGCCAAACGAGGCAACGACGACGCGCCTGAGCCGGGGACGATCAAGATCAAGGGCTTCAAGGAGCCGTCTAGCGAGCGGGTCAAGCAGATCGTCGAAACTGACCTGAACGATCTGAAAGCAAACATTCTGCAGGACGACACGTTCGCCAAGGCCGCGGCGGGCAGCGTTGACCCGGAGACCACGAACAAGGTCCTGATCCCGAAGATTATCCGCGAACGCTACCCGGACCTGACTGATGAGCAGGTCGAGGAGGTTCGGCAGCACGTTGTGGTGGACTCGGTGATTAAGAATGGCGAGGTTCGTGAGGTCGGCGATAAGCGGTTCATCAAGATGGGCGATACGTTCAGGAACATCGATGAGGTCAGCATCAACCTGATCGACAGGGTCAATCCGTTCCAACGAGCTTTCGAGGTGATGTCGAAGTCGGTGACGCCCTCGGTACTCAAGATCATTTCCGACGCGATCACGAGCACACGCGTGGAGATCAGCGAGGAGGAGGCGCTCGCGCTGTTCCCTAAGATTCAGAGCTGGGTCAAGGTCAACGGTCGACGCCCCGACGTGCGCTCAGACAATCCGACAGAGAAGCGGTACGCCGAAGCGCTGCTGTTTTTGCAACGGCTCAAGCAGCAGCGGCTGGCCCAGAAACAAGCAATCGAGAATGCTCAATGACGACGGATGACAAGACCGCAGGAGGCGACGATCAACCAGCGCCTGACGCGTTCCAGCAGCTCCTTGACGCCGATATTGACGGCCTTCTGGACACGCCGGAAAAGGCCAAGAAGATCACGTCCAGTGATCGGTTGGAGCGAGCGTTCTTAGAGATCGTGGAGTTCCGACGGGCACAGGCCCGGCTCCCGAGCTCGACCACAAGGGAAATTTCTGAGCGCAAACTTGGAGCACGTCTGGAGGGTATTCTTGCTGACGACAGCAAGATCGAGGCACTCAAGCATCTTGACGAGTTCGGCCTTCTCGACGTACCCGCCGCGCCTGGCTCAATTGACGAACTCCTTGAGGGCGATCCACTCGATCTTTTGGATGACGAGACCGGTATCTTCGACGTCTCCACCCTGCCCGTCCGCAAGCAGCACTTCGAGACCGAGGAAACGGCACGTCGCCAGCCCGCGAACGATTTCGCAGATTTCGCGCCGCTGTTTCAGCAGAAGCATGACGAGCTGCGTAACGGCGCAAGCCAGCTACTGCCGTATCCCGGGTTGAAGCACATCGCACCAGGTGCCTTCTTCGTCCTCAACGGAGTAATGTTGTTCATCGCTGAAGTCGGCGAGACTGAGTACAAGAAGTCGACCGTTCGCGAGAACAAGCGGGAACGCCTCCGCTGCATCTTCGAGAACGGCACCGAATCACGGATGTACCGCCAATCCTTGGCGATTCGGTTGGGTGATGAGGATGGCCAGATTGTTGTGCCCCGGCTGGGACCGGACATCCTTACAGACGATGAGGTCAGTGGCTACATCTACGTCTTGCGCTCTCAGAGCTCCGATCCGCAGATCGCCGGGATCGCCGACTTGCATAAGATTGGCTTCTCGCGTGGGCCGGTCGAAACAAGGATCAAGAACGCCGACAAGTCGCCCACATATCTGATGGCGCCGGTTGAGGTTGTCGCGACCTACCGGATCTATAACACGCGCGCCTCAGCGCTGGAGAACCTCCTCCATCGTGTCTTTGCCGACGTCCGTCTGAATCTGACCCAGATCGACAAGAACGGCCGCAACTATGATCCCTCCGAGTGGTTTGTCGTGCCGCGCAGGATTATTGACCAAGCGATCGAGCTGATCATCTCGGGAGAGATCGTTCACTACCGGTATGACGCGACCACCCGCCGACTAGTCGGACGACAGGAGTGCTAGACACGATCTCCTTGGCGAACCGCTCGCAGGCGGAGGCCGGAACTGGCGTCTTGCCCCGTCACCCTTCATGCTGCTTGAACCTCCCCAGTTTGAGTGGACACCTGAGATAGCGGGGCGAAGGGTCCTGCTGGGAGGATGTCTACATGTCCAGGACGCGTCGGTCGTTTACGCCTGAGTTCAAGGCGGAGGCTGCTCGTCGGGTGATCGACGGGGGACGGCCGGTCACCGAGGTCGCACGTGAACTCAACGTGCACGAGAACTTGTTGGGCAAATGGGTTCGCGCTGAACGGATGCGCGATGGTGTCGCCGACGAGATGCGCAATGCCCCACCGGACCGGGATCTGTCGGCTGGTGAGCACGCGGAGTTGACCCGGTTACGCGCGGAGCTCGCCGAGAAGGATCGCGATCTAGCGTTCCTGAAAAAAGTATCGGCGTACTTTGCGGCGCAGCAACATCGGTGAGCAAGTTCGAGCTCATCGCCGCGGAGTGCGCCGACCACGACATCACGAAACTCACTGAACTGCTCGGTGTTTCACGATCCGGATTCTACGCGTGGGTGGATCGGCAACGCCGCACTGAACTGACAGCGCGACAGCAGTGGCGTCGCGATTTGGAGGTGAAGATCCTCGCCCACTGGCAGGCATCCACGCGCACCTATGGTTCACCGCGGATCACCGCCGACCTGCACGCCGAGGGTGTCGCGGTCTCGGAGAACACCGTCGCCAAGATTATGGCCGAGATGGGTATCGAGGGCATCAGCCCACGCACCTTCAAGGTCAAGACCACCCAGGTCGATCCGACCGCGACGTTCCCACCGGACCGGGTCGGGCGGGTGTTCGACCAGGGTGGCATCGACCTGGTCTGGACCTCCGACATCACGTATCTGACCTGCGGTGAAGGGGATGCGTATCTGTGTGCGATTCGTGATGAGCACTCGCGGCGGGTGCTGGGCTGGTCACTGGCCGATCACATGCGCACCGAGCTGGTCGAGACGGCCGTGGACGCCGCGGTGTTCACCCGCGGGGGGTCAGTGGCCGGCACCATCCTGCACAGCGACCGCGGCAGCCAGTACACCAGCCACGACATGGCCGCAGCATGCGGCAAGTACGACCTCAAGCGCTCGATGGGCGCGACGGGGATCTGCTGGGACAACGCCGGCGCCGAGTCGCTGTGGTCAACGGTCAAGCACGAGTACTACAAGCGGCACGCGTTCACCAGCTACACGAATCTTACTGCAGGACTTGACAATTACGTACGCTTCTACAATCATGACAGGAGGCACAGCTCGCTGGGAATGATCTCGCCCATCGCCTTCGAGATCAAGTCACTGACCAGTCAGCAATCAAGCTAACCGTGTCCACTTTTTCGGGGGAGCCTCAGCTTGTATCGAGACGGCCACCCGTCTAAGACGGGCGAGTCTCGTCACTTCCAGAGAGTTCTTCGTTCAGGTCGACCAGTAGTGATCCGCTTGGCGTGCCCGCTGTGTTACAAAACGCCGACCGAAGCCATCAAGCACAAGAAGTCACCCTTTCGGAGTACCTTAAGCGCCAGTATCCGAACAGACGGCTACTCCAGATGGAGTACGAGCGTGCGGCGGGTCCGCTGGCATCGGTGAGTGCAGTCGAGTCGTTACCGCCCTCAATGGAACCCCACAAAGGAGC